>JAMLIC010000099.1 GCA_023954375.1 Planctomycetota bacterium | reverse complement strand
CCCCCCCCCCCCCGGCGCCCCGCCCCCCCCCCCCCGCCCCCCCCCCGGGGGGGGGGGGGGCGCCGCCCCCCCCCCCCCACCCCGACGAACGGCAGCGCCCGCCATCCTCGCCCGCAGCCGCTATCAACCAAGAGCGATGCTCCGGATGCCCTCGAACGGCAGGCGCACCCACGCCGGCCGGTGGTCGAGCTCGTAGGTGAGCTCGTAGAGCGCCTTCTCCAGCAGGTGCAGGTCGAGGAGCAGGCGCAGCTCCGTGCGCGCGGCCGGGAGGAACGGGGCGCCGGCGGCGACCTTGAGGTAGTCGCACAGGAGCGCCGCGCCCATGGCGTGGAACCACGCGTCGGCCCAGGGGCGCAGGCGCTCGCGGTCCTCGGGGCGGATCGTCTCCGCCTCGAGGCCCGCGTAGGCGGCGTAGTGCATGGAGCGCAAGAGGCCCGCCACGTCGCGCAGCGCCGAGCGCTTCATGCGCCGCTCCGAGATCGGGCGCGAGGGCTCGCCCTCGAAGTCGATGAACACGAAGTCGCCGCCCGTGTAGAGGACCTGCCCCAGGTGCAGGTCGCCGTGCGTGCGGATCCGCCGCGCCGTCAGCCTGAGGCCCAGGAGCTCGCGCACGCGGTCGTGCAGGCGCCCCTCGAGCGTGAGCACCTCATCGGCCTCGGCCCTCGTGGTCGCCGGCAGGCGCGCGAGCTGCCGCCGCAGCACCTCGTAGGAGCGCGTGATCGCCGTGCGCAGGCCCTGCATGATCGAGCGCTGGGCGTGCGCGGGGTAGGGCTCGGGCGCGAACGCGGGGTCGTCGGGGTCCGAGGCGAGCGCGAGGTGCAGGCGGGCCGTGCGGTCGCCCAGGAGGCGCGCCATGCCGGGGTAGACGCCCGTGAGCTCGAGGAACGCCGCGTCGCTCGGCGGGCAGCCGTCGTGCTCGGCGATCGCCTGCTCGAGCATGTGCGGGGCGCGGACCGGCGGCCCGACGTCGGGGCCCTGCGCGAGCACGCGCTCGTAGTAGCGGTCGAGCGCGTCGAGCGTGAACCGCCACGCCTCGCCCTCGTTGGGCACGAACGCGGCCAGCACGCCCAGCGTCCGCGCGCCGCCCTGCCGCACGTAGGTCAGCTCCCCCTCGACCCGCGCCGCGTGCTCGAACCCGCGCGCGCTGAGGAAGCGCCCGACCTCGAGGTCGGGGTTCACCCCCTCGTCGAGCGTCCGGAACAGCTTCAGCACCCAGCGGCGGCCGAAGAGCGCCGACGTGTTGCTCTGCTCGGCGCCGACGAGCGTCGCGTCCGGGATCCCGCCCTCGGGGACGCGCAGGCGCCGCCCGGCCGGCGCGGCGAGGACGCGCCCCTGCTCGCCCTTGAGCGTGGCCCGGCGCACGATCGACGACACGAGCGCCTCGGCCGCGGCCGGGTCGACCAGCCCGTCGGCGATCAGCGCGTCCTGCCCCGCGTCCTCCGCCACGCCCGGCGGGCGCAGGCGCGCGAAGACCAGGCCCGGGCGGTCGGCCAGCAGCGCCGCCGCCGCCTCGCCCCGCACGAGCGCCAGCGGCACCGAGTAGAGCTCCGTGTCGCGCTCGAAGTACTCCACCTGCACGAGCAGCAGGCAGGCCGCCGCGGCGAGCGGGATCGCGTCGACGACGCGCGCGCCGCGGATCGCGCTCGTCTTGGCCCCGAACCACCGCCGCTGCCGGATGAACGCGGGCAGCTCCATCTCGAGCCGCCCGCGCGCGTCGCCCTCGAGCAGCGCCGCCCAGCGCGGGTGCGCCCGCAGGAGCGGGACCCGGCCGGTCGGAGGCTCGAGCGTCACCGCCGCCTCGTGCACCGAGCGCGGCTCGAGCGCGAACCAGTGGAAGGCGTGCCCGCCGAGGGTCAGGAAGTAGGGCCGCCCCTCCTCGACCGCCGGCAGGACCGTGCGCCCGAACAGCTCGACCGGGATCGTCCCGGCGAAGCGCTCGAGGTCGATCGAGGCGGCCTGCGTGAAGCGCGACAGGTTGGCCACGACGAGGAGCGTCTCCTCCTCGTGGCGGCGCAGGAACGCCAGCACCTTCGGGTTGTCGGGGTAGACCAGCTCGAGCGACCCGCGCCCGAAGGCCTTGTAGCGCTTGCGCAGGGCGATCAGGCGCTTCGTCCACCACAGGAGCGAGCTGGGGTTCTTCTGCTGCGTCTCGACGTTGACCGTCTCGTAATGGTTCTCGGGGTCGATCACCACCGGCAGGAACAGCGACTGCGGGTGGGCGCGAGAGAAGCCGGCGTTGCGGTCGCTGCTCCACTGCATGGGCGTGCGCACGCCGTTGCGGTCGCCGAGCCAGATGTTGTCGCCCATGCCCAGCTCGTCGCCGTAGTAGACGACCGGCGTCCCCGGCAGCGAGAAGAGGAGCCCGTTCATGAGCTCGATCTTGCGCCGGTCGTTGCCCAGGAGCGGCGCCAGGCGCCGCCGGATCCCCAGGTTGATGCGCGCCCGCGCGTCGTGGGCGTAGACGCGCCACATGTAGTCGCGCTCCTGGTCGGTGACCATCTCGAGCGTCAGCTCGTCGTGGTTGCGCAGGAACAGCGCCCACTGGCAGCTCCCGGGGATCTCCGGCGTCTGCTTGATGATGTCGACGATCGGGAAGCGGTCCTCCATGCGCAGCGCCATCCACAGCCGCGGCATGAGCGGGAAGTGGAAGTTCATGTGGCACTCGTCGCCGTCGCCGAAGTAGGTGACGGCGTCCTCGGGCCACTGGTTGGCCTCCGCGAGCAGCATGCGGTCCTTGTGGCGCGCGTCGACGTGGGCGCGCAGCTCCTTGAGGAAGGCGTGCGTCTCGCCGAGGTTCTCGCAGTTCGTCCCCTCGCGCTCGTAGAGGTAGGGGACCGCGTCGAGGCGCAGCCCGTCGACGCCCAGCTCCATCCAGAAGTCGACCACGCGCTTGAGGGCGCGCTTCACCGCCGGGTTGTCGAAGTTCAGGTCGGGCTGGTGGTGGTAGAAGCGGTGCCAGAAGTGCTGCCCGGCGACCGGGTCCCAGGTCCAGTTCGAGCGCTCGAAGTCCTGGAAGATGATCCGCGCGTCCTTGTAGCGCTGGTCGTCGTCGCTCCACACGTAGAAGTCGCGCCAGCGGCTCCCCTTGGGCGCGCGGCGCGCGCGCTGGAACCAGGGGTGCTCGTCCGAGGTGTGGTTGAGGACGAGCTCCGTGATCACGCGCAGGCCGCGCGCGTGCGCCTCGGCGAGGAAGTGCTTGAAGTCGCGCAGCGTGCCGTAGGAGGCGTTGACCTGGGTGTACTCCGCGATGTCGTAGCCGTCGTCCTTCAGCGGCGACGGGTAGAACGGCAGGAGCCAGAGCGCCGTGACGCCCAGGTCCTGCAGGTAGTCGAGCTTCTCGACCAGCCCCGGGAAGTCGCCGATCCCGTCGCCGTTCTTGTCGTGGAAGGCGCGGACGTGCAGCTCGTAGATGATCGCGTCCTTGTACCAGAGCGGGTCGTCCGCCATGGCCCGCGCGCGCCGGTTCCGGATCGCCATCGGCCCCCTCGTCACAGGTAGTAGTCGAAGTCCTGCTCGGTGCGCACGCGCCGCCGCACGGCGAACACGTGCGCGGGCGCGGCGTGAGGGTCGAGCTGCACGAAGTGCCGCTCGCCCGACCACAGGTAGCGCCCGCCGCCGAGCAGGTCGTGCATCTGGACCGCCGGCGCGTCGGTCAGCCGCGCGAGCGGCAGCTCGAGCCACCCCGACTGCCGGTGGTGCGGGTCGAGGTTGGCGACGACGACGACCACGTCCGCCCCGTCGTCGCTGCGCTTCGAGTAGCAGAGGAGCTGCTCGTTGTCGGTCGGGTGGAAGCGGAGGCCGCGGTCGGTCTGGAGCGCCCGGTGCTCGCGCCGGATCCGGTTGACCCGCGCGACCACCTCGCGCAAGGAGTGCGGCGCGTCGAGGTCCCAGGCGCGGAGCTGGTACTTCTCCGAGTCGAGGTACTCCTCGCTCCCGGGCTCGCGCGCGCGCCCCTCGCACAGCTCGAACGCGGGCCCGTAGACCCCGTAGCTGGCGCCGAGCGTGGCCGCGAGCACGAGCCGCAGGACGAACGCCGGCCGCCCGCCCATCTGCAGGGCCTCCGGGAGGATGTCCGGCGTGTTGGGCCACAGGTTCGGCCGCAGGTACTCGCGCACGCCCGCGCGGGCCATCCCCTCGAAGTAGTCGGTCAGCTCGCGGCTCGTGTTGCGCCAGGTGAAGTAGGTGTAGGACTGCGTGAAGCCGAGCTTCGCCAGCCGCTCCATGACGCGCGGCCGCGTGAACGCCTCCGAGAGGAACACCACCTCGGGCCGGCGCGCCTTGACCTCGCCGATCAGCCACTCCCAGAAGGGCAGGGGCTTGGTGTGCGGGTTGTCGACGCGGAAGACGACCACCCCCTGCTCGACCCAGAAGAGCACCACGTCGCGCAGGGCCGCCCACAGCGCCTGCCAGTCGTCGCACTCGAAGTCGAAGGGGTAGATGTCCTGGTACTTCTTGGGCGGGTTCTCGGCGTACTGGATCGAGCCGTCGGGGCGCCTGCGGAACCACCCCGGATGCTCGGTCACCCACGGGTGGTCGGGCGCGCACTGAAACGCGACGTCGAGCGCCAACTCGACGCCGCGCTCCCTCGCGCGGGCGACCAGGCGCCGCAGGTCGTCGACCGTGCCAAGCTGCGGGTGGACCGCGGTGTGGCCGCCCTCGGCCGCGCCGATCGCCCAGGGGCTGCCGACGTCGTCGGGCCCGGCCTCGACCGCGTTGTTCTTGCCCTTCCGCGCGACGCGGCCGATCGGGTGGATCGGCGGCAGGTAGAGGACGTCGAAGCCCATGGCCACGACCTCGTCGAGGCGCGCCTCGACGTCGCGGAGCGTCCCGTGCTGGCCGGAGGGGCCGGCCGAGCGGGGGAAGAGCTCGTACCAGGTGGAGAAGACCGCGCGGGGCGGGTCGACGACGACGGCGCGCTCGGAGGTCGTGGTCGCGAAGCGCAGGTCGGGCGCCGCCTCGACGAGGCGCAGGAGCCCGGCCGAGAGGGCCAGGGTCACGGCGTCGGGGGCGGCCTCCGCGAGCGCCGCCGCGGCCCGCTCGAGCTCCACGCGGGCGGCGCCCTGGGTCGCGCGCGCGTGGCGACGGACGACGTCGGCGCCGATCTGGAGGTCGACCGTCACGTCCTGCCCGGCGTCGACCTTCTTGCCCAGGCCGCGCCGCCAGGTGGCGAAGTCGTCCACCCAGGCGCGCACCGCGTACAGGTGGCGGCCGAGGGCCTCGGCGCGGAACGACGCGCGCCAGCGGTCGTTGCCGAGCGCCTTCATGGGCACGGCCAGCCACTCGCGCTCGCTGGCGTGGCGGTGCAGGAGGGCGGCCTTCACGAGGTCGTGGCCGTCGGCGAAGGCGTCGACCTCGACCACGACCTCCTCGCCGCGCGCGCGCTTGATCGGGAAGCGGCCCCCGTCGACCTCGGGGCGCAGGCCCTCGACCGCGACCCGGCGGCGGCCGTCCTCGGGGAGCGGGACGGCGGCGGCGCGCCCGTGACCGGGCTCGGTCCGCGCGGTCGGCTGGGTCCTCGGCTGCTGGGTCGGCTGGGTCATGGGGGGCGCCTCCCGGGCGGGTCGTCGTCGCGCCGGGCCGCCACGGACGGACGAGGCCGGCTGCGCTCGACCGCGTGGCCGCGCTGCTGCCCCCTCCCTCCCTTGTATCCCGGACGGACGGAGCGTCCACCAGGGTCGAGAGGGCGTTGCTCCGCCGCCACGCTCGCGCGTAGGGTGAGGCCCATGGAGAAGGACAAGCCCCGGGCGCCGCGCGAGGGCTCGGTCTCGGTGCACCGCTGCCCCTTCTGCCGCGACGACGTCGGCCGCGCCGACAGCGTCGTGTGCGCGGACTGCCTGACCCGTCACCACCGCGGATGCTGGAGCGAGGGCGGCGAGCGCTGCGGATCCTGCCAGGGGGCGCGCAAGCTCGCGCCTGAGCCCCTCACCCTGAGCGTGGCCGTGCGCCTGCTCGAGGAGCAGGGCTACGGCACGGACGAGGTGCGGGCCCTCCTGGCGCCGCCGCGCGAGGCGCCGCCCGCGGCGGGTGACGGCTCGGTGTTCATGCGGCGCGTGGTCGTCCCGCTCAGCCTGCTCCTTGGGCCGCCGGTCGTCGTGCTGGGCTTCATGGTGGTCCTCGCGGTCCTCGGGGCGAGCCCCCGCGACGTCATGCGCCTCAGCGTCGTCAGCTTGCCTGTGGGCGCGGTCGTCGGGCTCCTCGGCATGGTCCTGGCGCTGCGCAGGTCGTAGCGCTACGCGCGCACCGACACGAGCGCCTGGTGGCTCGTGCGCAGGTCGTCCGGGCCCTCGTGGGCGACCGCCGGGTCGACGTCGCGGGGCAGGAGCGCCGCGTCGCGGCGCCAGGCGTAGAGGTCGCGCGTCGCGAGCCCCGGCAGGGCGGCGAGGCGCCGCCGCCACTCGCTCGCCCGCAGCCTGTTGCCGCGCCGCCCCTGCTCGGCCGGCGGGAAGGGGCGCTCGGCGAGGAACGCGAACGGCGCGCGCGCCGGGTCGCGGTGGTCCTCGAGGTGGATCGCGTGGAGCATGACGCCGCACGGCGCCAGGTCGGCCGCGACGTTCGCCAGGAGCGGGTCGACGTCGTCCGCGGGCACGTGCTCGAGGACGGAGTTCGAGGACACGAGGTCGACCGGCCGCCCGAGCCGGCGCCGCGCGAGGTCGAGCGGCGCGACGTAGTCGACCCCGAGGTCGCGCAGGGCCTCGCGCGTGATCCGGCCGCCGGCCAGCCGCTCGAGCCGCAGCAGGCGCTCGCGCAGGACCTCGTGGTCCTCGAAGGGCGAGAGCACGTCGCGCGCGATCGACAGCGTGGCCGACGCGACCGCGGCGCGCAGGGCCGGCAGGTGCGCCTGCGGCTCGAGGTCGGTCGCGATCACCGTCCGCGCGCCGAGGAGGTGCCAGACGAGCGCGTGCGTGAGCACGCGGCCGGCGCCGAGCTCCAGGCACGTGCGCCCCCGCACGTCGACCTGCGCGAGGTGCAGGAGGTGCGCCACCTGCGCGGCGACGACGTCGAGGCGCTTGCTCGACGTGGCCAGCAGCCGGGCTCGGAGCGCGTCGACGCGCGCGGCACCGACGAGCCCGCGCACGAGCCCCGGCGCCAGCCCGCCCAGCCGCTCCAGCCGCTCGAGCACGTGCCCTCCTCCGCCGGAGGGTAGCGCTCACGGTCAGGGCGGCGCCACGACGGCCGCCCCGGCGTCGTTGATCCCGCGGCGCTCCACGGTCGTGCGGCCGTCGGGGTGGTGGTAGACGACCTCGAGCGTCCCCCCGAGGACGGCCTGCAGGATCACGCCGGCGCGCCGGTCGGCCAGGTTCGCGTTCGGCCCGCCCGAGCGCGCCGTCTTGCCCTCGGCGCGCCAGCGGTCGTCGTCGGTGCGGTAGCGGTGGTCCTCGGGGCCGACGACCTGCACGACGAGCTCGCCCACGAACAGCTCCCCCTGCTGCACGAGCTGGCAGCGCCCGGTGCGGTCGAGCTCCAGCCCGCCGCGGTAGGAGACCACCTCGTACCAGCCGACCCCGCCGTACTCGGCCACGTTCAGCAGGCGCGCGCGCGCGGGGTCGACGACCCGCACCCGGAAGCGCGGGAAGGGGCGGAGCATCTTCGGCACGATCAGGTTGCCCGTGTCGACGCTCACGAGCTCGATCGTGGCCGGCGACGGCGCGGGCGGCGCGACGGGCCGCGGCCTCGAGGCGGGTCGCGCCGGCGTGGTGGCCGTCCCGCCGCCGGCCGCGGCCAGCCGCTCCAGCAGGGCTCGGGCGGCGGGGAGGTCCTCGGCCTCGGCGGGGGCGTACTCGCCGTCCTGCACCGCGACGGTCTCCAGCCGCACCCCGCGGGCGGCGCTCTCCTCGACGGCGCGCTCCAGCTCCGGCAGGCGCTCGCCCTCCACGGTGACCACGCCGTCGGTCACGAGGACGATCAGGTCCGGCTGGCGCGCGAGGGCCTCGCGCACGGCGAGCGGGAGGTTCGTGCCGGCGCGCAGGTCGGGGCGGAACTTGCCCAGGTGCTCGTCGACGCGCCGGACGAGCGAGTCGGAGCGCCTGACCCACCCCGACCAGGCCGGCTTGACGGCCTCATGGAAGACGAGGAGCGCCAGGCGCGCGTCGGGGCGCAGCGCCTTCACCCGGGCCGAGACCTCGTCGCGCGCCTGCCGCCAGCGCTCCCCGATCGCCATGCTCCCCGACGCGTCGACGAGGAACAGCACCCGGGCCTCCGCCTTCAGCTCGGTCCCGGCCGGGGGCGCGGCGTCGGGCGGCGTCGCCGCCGGCGGGCCGTGCTCGCGCGTCCCCTCCGGCGCCGCGGGCGCGGGCGCGGGTGTGGACGCGGGCGCGGGCGCGGGCGAGCCCGTCAGGTGAAGCTCGCGCACGTCGCCGCGCGCCACGGTGACCCGCGCCGGGCGGGTCCCGAGGCGGACCTCGATGTCGATGAGCTCCTCCCCGAGCGAGACGATCGTCCCCTCGAGGCGGGTCCCGTCCTGGAGCACGATCACGTCGGCGCGGGCGACGACGGTCGTCAGCAGAGCGGCGAGCACGAGCGCCAGGGTGCGCGGCATGGGGCCTCCTCGACGAGGCCGAGGAACACATGGCGATCCACGCGCAACTCGAACCGGCGCAATCACCTGACACCAGTCGGTTCGTGCCGGGCGTCAAGGTGTAAGGGCCGCGTGACGAGAGGCGCCGGCAAGGGTCCGGACCTGGACATGAACCGGCCCCCCCGGCGCGCGTCCGCCTGGCGCCAGGGTCGGCGGGGTTGCCACCCTGCACCCTGTCCGGAGGAAACCGATGACCCGCTCGCTCCCCCTCGCCTTGTCGCTCGCCACCCTGGTCGCCGCGCTCGGCGCGCCGGCCCGGGCCTGCACGCATGTCCGGGGGATCCCGTCGGAGTGCCAGGTGGAGGTATGGCGGGTCGCGCTCGACGGCGGCGCGGGCGGCGCGGAGCCCCGACGGATGGCGTCCGTGCTCATGAAGGACACCTGGGCCTATCGCGCGCACGACCTCGCCCCCGACGGCCGGACCACGCTCGTGCACCTCGAGGACGGGGTCGAGGTCCAGCGCGTCGGCCAGCCGGCCGTCCGGCTGAAGCTCGAGCTCCCCTTCGCCCCGCGCGACTTCGCCTGGAGCCCCGACTCGCGCCGGGTCGCGTTCTGGACCGTGCACCGGCCGGCGGGGGCCGCGCCGCGCAAGGTGATCGCCGTGATGGACGTCGCCGGGCTCCCGGCCGCGCCGCCCGGGGCGGACGAGCCGCCGCCGTTCGAGGTCGTCTACGAGGCCGAGGAGGGCTTCGTCCCCCACGGCCTCGGCTGGTCATCGGCGGAGGACGCGCTCCTCGTCCTCGAGCGGTGCCTCGTCGGCGAGGACGCCGCCAGCCGGCTCGTCCGCGTGGACCTCGACCCGCGCGACGCCCGGACGCTCCTGCAGGTCCCCGGCTCGATCGACTTCTTCGAGACCGCGCTCGGTTGCTGCGCGGCCTCGGGCGAGCGGCTCCGCCCGGAGGGCCCCTCGCCGATCCTCTTCGGGGTCACCGACGGGCTCTCCCTCCTCGAGCCGGGCGGGGGCGAGCCGCGGCGCCTCTCGCTGCCGGCGACCAGCGTCTTCAACCTGGACTGGCGGCCGGGCGGCGATGTCGTGGCGCTCTTCTTCCGCCGCGCAGTCCGCCGTCAGGGGCAGGCCTTCGTGGGCGTCTACCTCGCCCCCCTCGCGGAGGGGGCGCCCGCCGAGCAGCTGTACACCGACACCGACGTCCACACGCTCTGGTTCTCGCCCCGGGGCCGTTACGTGAGCTGGGCCAGCGAGGACGGGCTGTGGTACCGGCGCGTCGAGGACGCGCGCGGGAAGCCCGTCCGCGTCCCGGCGCCGCGAGGCGAGCGGATCACCGGCTTCGCCTGGCACGCCGGCGAGGGGCGGCTGGCGTTCACGGCCGACGACGCGCTGTTCGTGCACGACGTGGCCGCCGGGCAGGTCCGCGAGGTGTGGCGCGTCGGGCGCCCGGAGCGCCCCCTCTTCCTGGCCGATCCGCGCTTCGTGGGCGACGAGGTGCTCGTCACCTCCTACGAGGACCTCGGACGCCGGCGCTGAGCCTGCGGAGCGGCTTGTGCTCGCCACGCCGGCCACGTACCTTCGTCGCCATGCCGCCCGACGACCAGATCCCGACCCACACCGTCGGCCAGCGCCTCGAGCGCCTGGACGCCCGCGCCAAGGTGCTGGGCACCGCCCGCTACGCCGACGACCTGACCTTCCCCGGCCTCCTGCACCTGAAGGTCGTCTTCTCGACCGAGCCGCACGCGCGGGTGCGGGCGATCCGCACCGACGCCGCGCGGCGCGCGCCCGGCGTCCGCGCGGTGCTCACGGCGAAGGACTGCCCGGGCGAGAACCTGATCCCGCTCGTGCTCCCCGACCTGACGCTCATGGCCGCCGACCGGGTGCGCTTCGTCGGCGACCCGGTGGCGGCGGTCGTCGCCGACACGCCCGAGGCGGCGCACGACGCGGCGCGCCTGGTCGAGGTCGACTACGAGCCGTTGCCGGCCGTGTTCGACGTGCTCGAGGCCCTGCGCCCGGGCGCGCCGGTGGTCGCGCCGCCGGTCAGCGGCCCCGGGGGCCACGGCGGCGCGAACACGGCGCCCAACCTGTTCAACCTCCTCGAGGTGAAGAAGGGCGACCTCGCCGCCGGCTTCGAGGCGGCGGACGTCGTGGTCGAGCAGGAGTACCGCACGCCTTACCAGGCGCACGCCTACCTGGAGACGCAAGGGATGACCTGCGTCCCGGAGCCCGACGGCGTGTTCGCCGTCTACGGCTGCATGCAGTGCCCCTTCTACGTGCACGAGGCCGTGGCCCGCGTGCTGGGCGTCCCGCGCCACCGCGTGAAGGTGATCCAGGTGGGCACGGGCGGCGGCTTCGGCGGCAAGGAGGACGTGCCCTCGATCATCGCCGGCCTGGCGGCCCTCGGCGCCTGGCACACCGGCCGCCCCGTGAAGCTGGTCCTCTCGCGCAAGGAGGACTTCGAGACCATGTCCAAGCGCCACCCGGCCCTCGTGCGCCTGAAGGTCGGCGCCAAGGAGGACGGGACGCTCACGGCGCTCGAGGAGCGGCTGTGGCTCGACGGCGGCGCCTACGCGACGCTCTCGCCCGTCGTCCTCTACCGCGCGGTGACGCACGCCGCGGGCCCCTACCGCTGGCCGGCCGTCCACGTGACCGGGCACGCCGTGGCCACGAACAAGGTCCCCTGCGGGGCGTTCCGGGGCTTCGGCACGCTCCAGGTGATCTTCGCCCTCGAGTCGATCCTCGACGAGCTCGCCGAGCGGCTCGGCCTCGACCCGCTCGACCTGCGGCTGAAGAACGCCGTGCGCGTGGGCGACGCGCTGGGGACGAACCAGGCGCTCACCGAGTCGGTCGGCTTCGTCGAGACGCTCGAGCGCGCGGCCGAGGTCGCGGGCTACCGCGAGAAGCGCGAGCGCTACAAGACCTGGCAGGAGGGGCCGAAGCGCCGCGGCGTCGGCCTCGGGTGCCTGCTCTACGGGGTCGGCCTCGGCGCCAAGGGCAAGTTCATCGACCGCACGGGCGCGCACGTGCAGCTCTACCCCGACGGCTCGTGCGCCGTGTCGATCGGCAACGCCGAGATGGGCCAGGGGCTCAGGACGGTGATCTCGCAGATCGCCGCCGAGGAGCTGGGGCTCGAGTTCGGGAAGGTCCAGACCTTCGACGGCGACACCTCGCGCGTGCCCGACTCCGGGCCGACGGTGGCCTCGCGGGCGACCGTCATGGCCGGCAACGCCGTGCGCGACGCCTGCGGGCAGATCCGCCGGGAGCTCCTGGCGGAGGCCGGGCTCATGCTGGGGGCCTCGCCCGAGGAGCTCGAGCTGTTCCAGACGTGGGCGCGCGTCAAGGGCGCGCCCGAGCGGCGGGCGGCGATGAACGACGTGATCGCCCGCGCCGCCCACGCCCGGCGGCCGCTCACGGCGTCGGGCTTCCGGCTGCCGGCCGACACCTGGTGGAGCGACGACGAGGGGCAGGGCAAGGCCTACGAGGTCTACACCTACGCCACGAACGTCTGCGAGGTCGAGGTCGACCTCGAGACCGGCGAGAGCCGGGTGCTCTCGCTCACGGCGGCGCACGACATCGGCCGGGCGATCAACCCGACGCTGGCCGAGGGCCAGATCGAGGGCGGGGCGCTCCAGGGCCTCGGGTTCGCGCTCACCGAGGAGGTCCAGATCGACCAGGGCGTGATCAGGAACCCGAGGTTCGCCACCTACATCATCCCGACCGCCATGGACTCGCCCGAGCTCAAGGCGGTGATCGTCGAGCACCCCTACTCGGGCGGGCCCTACGGGGCGAAGGGGATCGGCGAGCCGCCGATCATGGGGATCGCGCCGGCGGTGACGAACGCGATCAAGGCGGCGACGGGCGCGCGGCTGTTCGAGTGCCCGGCCACGCCCGAGCGGGTGACCGAGGCCATGAAGTCGCAGGGGGTCGCGGCGCGCGACGAGGTGACGGTGTGAGCGAGATCGACGTCGCCCTGGAGGTCAACGGCGAGCAGGTGCGCGCGCGCTGCCAGCCGCACGACACGCTGCTCGCGCTCCTGCGCTACCGCCTGGGCCTCACCGGCACCAAGGAGGGCTGCGGCGAGGGCGAGTGCGGCGCCTGCACGGTGTTCATGGACGGCGAGGCGGTCGACTCGTGCCTGGTCCTGGCCGCCCAGTGCGAGGGTCGGCAGGTGACCACGATCGAGGGCCTCGGCCGCGGCTGGCCGGGCGGGCTCCACCCGGTGCAGAAGGCGTTCATGGAGACCGGGGCCGTGCAGTGCGGCTTCTGCATCCCGGGGATCATCATGAGCGCCGCCGACGCGATCGCGCGCCGCTCGGACGCGGCGCGCGAGGAGGTGCGGCGGCTCGTCGCCGGCAACCTGTGCCGCTGCACCGGCTACACGAAGATCTTCGACGCGATCGAGCTCGCGCGCGACCGCGTCGCCCGCGGCGAGGTCAGGCCCGAGGCATGATCGGCACCGTCCAGCGCATCCTGCGCCCGAAGTCGGTCGACGAGCTGCTCGCCACGTTGGCCGAGCTCCAGGGCCCGCGGCACCTCCTCGCCGGCGGCACGGACATCCTGGTCAAGGCCAAGGACGGCAAGGTCGCCCCGGGGACCTGGATCGACGTGTGGCCGCTCGACGAGCTGCGCGGGGTCACGGCGCACGACGACCGCATCGACCTGGGCGCCAACGTGACCATGACCGACGTCGAGCGCTCGAGCCTCCTGCGCGAGGAGGCGCGGGCCCTGTGGGACGCCTGCTACGAGGCCGGCGCCGTGCAGATCCGCAACCGCGCCACGCTCGGCGGCAACGTCGCCAACGCGTCGCCCGCCGGCGACTCGATCCCCGCCCTGTACTCGCTCGGCGCGACGGCGCACCTGCGGTCCGTCCGCGGCGAACGCGCCGTGCCGATCGAGCAGCTCTTCACCGGGCCCGGCAAGACGGTGATCGCGCCCGACGAGGCGATCGTGCGCCTCAGCCTGCCGCGCGTCCGCGGCGCCGTCGGCGCCTTCCTGCGCCTCGGCCAGCGCAAGGCGCAGGCGATCTCGAAGGTCTCGGCGGCCGCCACGGCGACGCTCGGCGCCGACCAGACCGTCGAGGCGGTCCGCGTGGCGCTCGGCGCCGTGGCGCCCACGGTCGTCCGCGCGCCCGAGGTCGAGCGGCTGCTCGCGGGGCGGGCGCTCGAGCCGGGGCTGATGGCCGAGGCGGGCGAGCTGGCCGCCAGCGGCGTGACGCCGATCACCGACGTGCGCTCGACGAAGGTCTACCGGCGCGAGATGGTCGCCGTCGTCGTGCGCCGCGTCCTGGCGAGCCTGGTCGAGCGCCATCGGGGCTGAGGTGCGGCTCACGGTCAGGGTCGACGGGGCGGAGCACGTGGTCGAGGGCGACCTCGCCGTGGTCGGCTCGGCGCACGACGCGCAGGTCGTCGTGCCCGGCCTCGCGCCCGCGCACGCGCGCGTGCGCGCCGTCGACGCGCGCGTCGAGCTCATCGCGCTCGCGCCGGAGGTCCTCGTCCGGGGCGAACCGGTGACCGTCGGCGGGCAGCGGTTCCTGCGCCGCGACGACGTCGTGCGCCTCGGCGAGCGCGAGGTGCGGGTCGACGTGGGGCTCCTCACGCTGGGCTGGCGGCGCGCGCTGACGCGGGGCGCGGCGTTCGTCGGGGTCCTGTTGGGGCTCGTGCTCTTCCTCTTCCTGAGCGCCGGGGGGACGGGGACCGTTCAGCCCGCGCGGCTCGCCCTCGCCGCGCTGCTCGCCCTCCAGGTCGGGGCCGTGGTCGCCCTCGCCACGCTCGTCGAGCTCGCCGTCGCCCGCGTGGGGCCCACGTGGCGGCGCCGGCTCGCCGCGGGCGCGCTCACCTGGCTCCTGGTGACGCTCGGGTTCCTGGCCGTCGCCGTCAACGCCGACCACGGCGACGCCGTGAGAGGCGAGGGCCTGGCGGCGGCTGGCCGGGGTGCGGGTCAGGCGCTCCTCGGCTGCGCGTCGCTGGCGATCGCGCATCGCCTCCTCGCGCTGGGCCTCGTCGCCGCCTGGGTCCTCGACGCGCGCTGGTCGCGCTGGCCCGCGCTCGGCCCCCTGCTCGTGACCCTGGCCGCCGGGCCGGTCGCCTGGGTGGCGAGCTTCTTGGTGGTCACGGTCCTCGGTCTCCCGCGGCAGGCGGGCAGCATCACGTGGATGGGGACCATGGAGGAGGCGGCCTTCTTCTGGGGGACCCTGCCGCTGGCCTTCTTCTTCGCCCTGACGCTGCGCATCCTGCAGGCACGCTGGCCGGTAGGCTGACCGCACCCTTGAGCCCCCGACGCCCCGTGCTACCCCTCTGGGTATGGCCACGATCTTCACGGTGGGCCACGGGACGCGGTCGACGGACGACCTGCTCGCCTTGCTGCGCGAGGCGGACGTCCGGCTCCTGATCGACGTGCGCCGCCACCCCGGCTCGCACCGGCACCCGGACCTCGCCCGCGCCGCGCTCGAGCGCGCCCTGCCAGCGGCCGGGGTCGACTACGCGTGGCGCGGCGACGCGCTCGGCGGCCGGCGCGCGGCGCCGGGGCGGCCGACGCGGCACCCGGGGTGGCGCGTGGCGAGCTTCCGGCACTACGCCGACTGGATGGACGGTCCCGAGTTCCGCGCGGCGCTCGAGCGCCTCGAGGCCGACGCCGAACAGACCCCGCTCGCGGTCATGTGCGCCGAGACGCTCTGGTGGCGCTGCCACCGGCGCCTGATCGCCGACGCGCTCGTCGCGCGCGGCCACCGCGTCGTGCACCTCCTGGGCCCCGGCAAGGCGCAGGAGCACCGCCTGCCCCCGGCCGCCCGCGTCGAGCGCGGGCGGCCCGTCTACGACCAGGTCTAGCTTTCCCTGGCGGCCCGCATCCGCCATCATGGTGCCGACCGAGGAGGTCCCCATGCGCGCCGCCGCCCCGGTGCTTCTCCTGCTCGCCCTGGCCGCCGCCCCGGCCGCGCGGGCCGAGCGGGCCGTGATCGTCCTCACCGACGGCCAGACGATCGAGGGCGAGGCCCGCCCGATCGGGGGCGGGCTCGTCGAGGTCACGGTCGAGCTGGCCAGCGGCAGCCGCCAGAAGGTCACGCTCGACGCGTCGGCGATCGACCGGATCGAGCCGCTCGAGGGGCGGCAGGAGGAGACGCACGCGGAGGCGCTGGTGCGCCTGCACGACGGGCGCGAGCTGCGCGGGACGGCGAAGGTGCGCAGGAGCGAGGTCGTGGTCGAGGGCCCGCACGGCAAGGTGGTCGTCGCCCGCCACGACGTCGTGTCGATCTCGCCGATCCTCCCCGACGCGCCGCGCACCGCCGCCGACGCCGACACCGGCCTCGTGCTGTTCGTGCCCGAGGGGTGGGGCGCCGACGGCGCGGACGCCGTGGGCGAGCGCCTGCGCCTCGTGCGCGACGACGCGCGCGCCTGGCTCTCGGTGCTCCTGCGCCCCCTGCCGCACGGCGGCCCCGCGATCGACGCCGCCCGGATCCGGGCCGCCCTGCGCCACGACCTCTCGTCGGGCGCCACGATCGAGCGCGGGGAGGGCGGCCGCTTCCTCGTGCGCGACCACGCCCAGGACCACGCCGTGCCGGGGACGTGGCCGCTGCTGCTCCACGGGGTGGTCGAGCTCCACGGCGATCACCTCATCTTCTACCGGCTCCTGGCGGACGGCGCGGGGACGCACGACCCGCCGCCGCAGAAGGTCCTCGACGCCGTGGTGGCGCGGCGCGCCTGGCTCGAGGCGGGGCGCTCGCGCGACGGGACGCTCCACCGCGACCCCGAGACGGGGCTGTTCCTCGAGGCGCCCGCCGGCTTCCGCGTGGTCGACGGCAAGCACGGGGCGCGGGTGACGAGCCCGACCTACCCGGACGCGCACCTCACGGTGCACCGGCTGGACGACCCCGACCCGCGCAACGCCTTGCTCGACCTGCTCGACGGCCCGCCCGAGGCGACCGACGAGGTCGCCCTCGAGGACGGGCGCACCCTGCACCGCGCCCGCCGCGAGGGCGAGCGCGGCATGGCGGTGCTCGCGCCGGGCGGGTCGGTCGCCGTGATCATCCGGGCCGCGCGCCCCGAGCACCTCGCCCAGCTCGCGGGGGGCGTGTTCGTCCTCGACCCGCACGCCGCCGCCGTCGAGCTCGAGGCCGCCGGGCGGCTCCTGCCGCTGCTCGTCCGCGCCCGCGAGGCGGTCGACGCGGGCGACGTCGCCGCCGCCCTCGCCGCCCTCGAGCCGGTGGTGGCCGAGTATCCCGAGGAGCCGGAGGCCCGGTCGCTGCTCGTCGCGGCCCGCCGCGCCGCCGGCGACGCCGACGCGCTCCTGGCGGAGCTCGACGACGCGTGGGTCTCGAGCGGGCGGCCGTGGGTGGCGCGGGAGCTCGGGCTGGCGCTGCTGGAGCGCGCCCGCGCGCTCGGGGCCGACGACCACCAGCGGGCGCTCGCCGCGATCGAGCGCGCGGCGCAGGTGTGGCCGGACGAGTCGGTCGTCGAGGCCGCGGTGCGCCTCATGGTCGACGCCGCCCGCCAGGCGTTCGCCGAGGGTAACCAGCACGCGTGCTGGGCGCGCCTGGCCCGCCTGCGGTCGCTCGTCGGCGGGCACGAGGTCGACGCCGTCGAGGCGGGCCTGCGGCTCGACGCGGCGCAGGCGTGCCTCAAGGCGGAGGACTCCAACGGGGCGCGCCGGGAGGCGCGCCGCGCCTACTCGCTCGGCGCCGACGCGGAGCGCGTCGACCGGATCTACGCCGCCGCGGAGACGATCGACCAGCGCAAGGCCCAGGCCGCGGACGCCGCGCGCCGGGCGCGGGCGAGCGCCGGCGGCGGCCTCGTGTTCGGGGTGCCGCCCACCCTGCGCACCGCCCGCTCGCACCGGATCCAGCCGACGGCCTTCACCACGGGCGGCGGCCGGAGCACCCGGGTGCGGCCGGTCTACATCCAGAACCGCCGCTCGAACCGCGTGCGCCCCCCGCAGCAGCAGTTCCGCCGCGGGAACCGCGTCCGGGCCATGCCCTCGCAGGGGCAGAGCCGGCGCGTGCGCTCCAACGGCATCCTCGTCTTCAACTAGATCGCGGCTGCGGCGGAGGATGGCCGGCGCTGCCGTTCGCCGGGGTGGGGGGGGGGGGGCGCGCCCCCCCCCCCCCCCCCCCCCGGGCGGGCGCCCCCCCCCCCCCCCCCCCCCCCCGCACCCCCCCGCCCGGGGGCGCGGGGGGGGGAGCCCCGCCCCCCCCGGGGG
>JAMLIC010000098.1 GCA_023954375.1 Planctomycetota bacterium | reverse complement strand
CGTCCGGGGCGTGTGTGACGCGCGAAGCGCGACACCCCGGCGAACGGCAGCGCCCGCCATCCTCCGCCGCAGCCGCGGTCACACGGTATCTTCCTCCGGCTCGCAGGGGGTGGACATGCGGAGAGCCGCGCTCGCCGGCTGGTCGCTGCTGGCGGTCCTCGTCGTCGTCGCGTCGATCGCGCGCGCCCAGGAGGCGCCCCCCGACGCGCTCGACAAGGCCCGCGCGCGCGGGACGCTCCGCTGGGGGGCCGACGCGGAGGGCGGGGCGCCTTACGTGTTCGCCGACCCGAACGAGCCCGAGCGGATCGTCGGCTTCGAGCACGACATCGCGCAGGAGCTGTGCAAGGAGCTGGGCCTCGCGCTCGAGTTCGTCCCCCTCAACTGGGCGTCGATCTTCCAGGACGTCGGCCGCGGCGCGGTCGACTTCGGCATGAACGGGCTCGAGGTCACCGACGAGACGCGGAAGCTCGGCCTGTTCACGCGCCCCTACTACCTCTTCTCGGAGCAGCTCGTCGTCCGCGTCACGGAGGACCGGATCCGCCGCCTCGAGGACCTCGCCGGCCGCCAGGCCGGCACGCTCGGCGGCACGCTCGCCGAGCGCATGCTGCGCGACGCCGGCGCGGTCGTCCGCACCTACGACGGTCAGATCGAGCCCTACGAGGACCTCGAGCTGAGCCGGATCGACGCCGTCCTCCTCGACCTGCCGATCACCAAGTACTACGCGCGCCACGACCAGCGCCCGGCGCTGCGCTGGGTGGGCGAGCCGATCGGCCGCGGCGAGTACGGGATCGTCGTCGGCCCCGGCCAGGAGCGGCTCCTCGAGGCGCTCGACGAGGCGCTCGGGCGGATGATCCGAGACGGCCGCCTGGCCTCGATCCTGCGCCGCTGGGACCTGTGGGACGACCGCCAGTGGGCGCTCGTTCGCCCCGACGAGGCCGGGGCGCTCGGCGGGCTGTTCGAGGCGGCCCGCGTCGCCGCTCAGGGCGCCCCCACGGTCGCCGCGCCGGTGCAGGAGCCGAGCCGGAGCTGGCTCGCCCGCCACGGCCCGCTGCTCGTCTCGGCCGCCTGGATGACGATCCAGATCTCGGTCCTGTCCATGGCGCTGGCGATCGGCCTGGGCGTGCCGCTGGCCGTCGCGAAGCTCTACGCCGGGCCGGTCATGCGGACGGTCGCCACGATCTACGTCGAGGTCTTCCGCGGCACGCCGGTGATGCTGCAGCTCTTCGTCATCTACTACGGCATGCCGCACCTGCCGCCGCCGTTCGGGGTCGAGCTCCCGCCGCTCGCGGCCGCGGTCCTGGGCCTCGGGCTCAACTACGCCGCCTACGAGGCCGAGATCTACCGCGCCGGCCTGCAGACGGTCCCGAAGGGCCAGTTCGAGGCGGCCCTCGCGCTCGGCATGACCCGCTGGCAGGCGATCCGGCGCGTGCTCCTGCCGCAGGCCTTCCGCATGGTGATCCCGCCCGTGACGAACGACTTCGTGGCCCTGCTCAAGGACACGTCGATCGTCTCGGTGATCGCCATCCAGGAGCTGACGAAGCGCTTCTACGTGCTCGGCCGCTCCGACGTGTCGCACTTCGTGCACCTGGCCGCGGCCACGGCCGTGCTCTACCTGCTCATGTCGTACCCGCTCAGCGCCTGGGCCCGGCGCATGGAGCGCAAGCTGGCCGGGGGTGAGCGGTGATCGAGTTCTCCGGCGTCAAGAAGCGCTTCGGCGACCTCGACGTCCTGCGCGGCGTCGACGGCCGCGTGGAGAAGGGCGAGGTCGTGGCCCTGATCGGGCCGTCGGGCAGCGGCAAGTCGACGCTGCTCCGCTGCCTGAACTACCTGTGCCCGTTCGACGAGGGGAAGGTGGTCCTGGGCGACATCGAGCTGCGCCCGGGCCTCGACGAGCGGCGCGACGCCGCGCACCTGCGCCGGGCGCGCCTGCGGGCCGGCATGGTCTTCCAGCAGTTCAACCTCTTCCCCCACCTGACCGTGCTCGGCAACGTGATCGAGGCGCCGGTGCACGTGAAGGGGCTCCCGCGCAAGGACGCCGAGCAGAAGGCCCTGCGCCTCCTCGAGCGCGTCGGCCTGCTCGAGAAGGCCGACGCCCGCCCGGCGGAGCTCTCGGGCGGGCAGCAGCAGCGCGTGGCGATCGCCCGCGCCCTGTGCATGGAGCCCGACGCCCTGCTCCTCGACGAACCCACCTCGGCGCTCGACCCCCAGCTCGTGGGCGAGGTGCTGAACGTCCTCACGGGCCTGGCCCGCGAGGGGCAGACCATGATCATCGTCACGCACGAGATGCGCTTCGCGCGGCAGGTCGCCAACCACGTGTGGGTCTTCGACCAGGGCTACATCGTCGAGCGCGGCGCGGCCGAGCAGGTGTTCGAGCGCCCGGCCGAGCCGCGCACGCAGGAGTTCCTGTCGCACCTCGCCCAGCCGGCCACGTAGCCGCGCCCCCCGGACGGAGCCTCGCGGGCTACGATGGCCCCGTGCTCCCGCTCCTCCTCCTGCTGTTCACCGTCGTCCCGGTCGTCGAGCTGTACCTCCTGCTCGAGGTCGGTCGCCGGCTCGGCGCCGGCCCGACCATCGCGCTGGTCCTGCTCACCGGCCTCGCCGGCGCCTGGATGGCGCGCCTGCAGGGCACGGCGGCCCTGCGGCGGATCCAGGGCGAGCTGGCGCAGGGGCATCCGCCCGGGCGCGCCCTCCTCGAGGGCGCGCTGATCCTGGTGGCGGCCGTGCTCCTGGTGACCCCCGGGGTGCTCACGGACGCCGTGGGCCTCCTCCTCCTCGTCCCCCCGACCCGGGCCCTCGCCGCGCGCGCGATCGCCGCCTGGGCCGGCGCCCGCGTCCAGGTGGTCCACGGCCCCTCCTCCCCGGGCGGCGCACCCTGGCAGGGGCGCGCCCCGGGCGACGTGATCGACGTCGAGGCCGAGGTGCGCGACGTCCCCGGACCCGCCGAGCAGGCGGCGCCGCGAGCGCCCGAGCGTCCGTGACCGCTGGCGGGGCGCCCCGGGCCCTGCCACCGTGGGACCGTGCGGCTGGGGGAGTTCGAGGTCCTGCGCGAGCTGGGGCGGGGCGGCATGGGCGTGGTGTACGCCGCGCGCCACCCGCGGCTGGGCGACGTTGCGCTCAAGGTGGTGCCAGACCGGCTCCTCGACCCCGCCGCGCGCGACCGCCTGCGGCAGGAGGCCCTCGCGCTCGCGCGCCTCGACCACCCCGGCGTGGTGCCGGTCGTCGAGGTCGGCGCCTTCGGCAACGCCCCCTACGTCGCCATGCGCCTCGTCGAGGGCGAGCCGCTCGACGCGCGCCTGCGCCGCGGACCGCTGCCGGAGGACGAGGCGGCCCGCCTCGGCCTCGCGCTGGCCGAGGCGCTGGCGCACGCGCACGCGCGCGGCGTGCTCCACCGGGACCTGAAGCCCCGCAACGTCATGCTCGAGCGGCCCACGGGGCGGCCGGTGCTCCTCGACTTCGGCCTGGCGCGCGTCGCGGTCGCCCAGCGGCTGACGGTCACGGGCGAGCTGCTGGGGACGCCCGCCTACATGGCGCCCGAGCAGACCACCGGCGACCGCGCCGCGCCGATCGGCCCGGCGACCGACGTCTACGGCCTCGGCGCCACGCTCCACGAGGCCCTCACCGGCCTCCCGCCCTTCGAGGGCGCGAGCCTGGTCGAGGTGCTCGACCGGGTCCAGCGGCAGCCCGCGTCACCGCCCTCGCGGCGCCGCCCCGGGCTCTCGCCGGCGCTGGACCGCCTCGTCCTCGAGTGCCTGGAGAAGGACCCGGCGGCGCGGCCGTCCCTGGAGGAGGTCGCGGCGCGGCTCGAGCGCCTGCTCGCGCCCGCGCCTGCGCCGCGTGGCCGCCGCCGGGCCTTCGCAGGCGCGGTCGCGCTGGCCGCCCTCCCCGCGCTCGCCGCCGCGGGGGCCCTGGGGCTGCGCGGCGAGGGGACCCCGGCGGGGGAGGAGGGCGCCGTCGCCGCGGCCCCGTCGGGCGTCGGCGTGGCGCCCGAGGAGACGGTCGGCGCGGCCGACGACGACGGCGCCGCCGCCCCGCGGCCGGAAGCCGTCCTGGCCGACGACGACGGCGCCGCCGCCCCGCGGCCGGAAGCCGTCCTGGCCGACGACGACGACGACGCGCCACACCGGCGCGCCATGGCGCTCCTGACGTCGGGCGACCACCCGGCGGCGCTGGCGCTCATCGAGCCGCTGCTGGCGCTGGACCCCGACGACCGCGGGGCGCTGATCCTCAGAGGGACGGCGCGCGTGAAGCTCGGCGACCCGGCGGGCGCCCTGGCGGACCTCGACCGGGCGCTGGCGCTCGGCCCGCCCGACACGAACGCCTTCGCCTACCGCGGACTCGCCCGGCTCGACCTCGGCGACGCCGCCGGGCTCACCGACCTCGACCGCGCCGTCGAGCTCGCGCCGAACAGCCCGCACCCGCGGCGACTCCGGGCCCTCGCGCGGCAGCAGCGCGGGGGCGACCTCCGGGTGGCGCTCGCGGACCTGGACGCGGCGCTCCGGCTGGCCCCCGGCGAGCCCCACGCGCTCGCCGACCGGGCGTGGACGAGGGCGCTCCTGGGCGACTTCGTGGGCGCCCTCGATGACGGCGAGGCGGCGCTCGGGCGCGCCCCTCACCTGGCCGTGGCGCACCGGGCCTGCGGCGCGGCCCGCATGAGGCTCGGCGAGCACCCGCGGGCGCTGCGCGACCTCGACGCGGCGATCGCGCTGGGTGACGCGCCCACCTTCAACCTCCGGGGCGAGCTCCGGGCGCGGCTCGGCGACGACGCCGGCGCGCTCGAGGACCTCGACCGCGCCGTGGCGGCCAGTCCGCGCAACGCGGTCACCCTCCTGAACCGCGCGGTCGTGCGCAGCCGCGTCGAGGACTTCCAGGGCGCCCTCGCCGACGCCGAGCGCGCGCTCGCGGCGGGGGTCGGGGGCGTCCTCGCCCTCCGCACCCGCGGCGTCGCGCGCCTGAGGACGGGCGACCTCGAGGGCGCGCGCGCCGACCTCGACGAGGCGCTCCGCCTGGACCCGCGCGACGCGCTGTCCCTCTCCGCGCGCGGCGAGCTCCGCGCGACCCGGGGCGACCACCAGGGCGCGCTGGCCGACCTCGACGAGGTGCTGGCGCGCGACCCGCGGAGCACGTCGAGCTACGTCCACCGCGCCGGGGCGAAGGCGGCGCTCGGAGACCTCCCGGGCGCCCTGGCCGACCTCGACCGCGCGCTGGAGCTCGACCGGCGGAGCGCCATGGCGCTCCGCTCGCGCGGCCTGCTCCGCGAGGTGGCGGGCGACCTCCGGGGCGCGCTCGTCGACCTCGACCGCGCGGTCGAGCTGGAGCCGTCCCGCGCCGAGGCCTTCCTGGACCGCGCGCGCGTGAAGGACCGCCTCGGCGACGCCCGCGGCGCGCTCGGCGACTTCGACCGCGCCCTCGAGCTCGACCCGTCGGACGCGACCGTGCTCGACGCCCGCGGCGCGCTCCGCCTGCGCCTCCGGGACTTCCGCGGCGCGCTCGGCGACCTCGACCGGGCGCTCGCCCTGGAGCCCCTGCGCCGGAGCGCCCTCGTGAGCCGGGGCATGGTCAGGACGTGGCTGAAGGACGCGGCCGGCGCGCTCGACGACCTCGACCGCGCGCTCGCCCTGGAGCCCGATGACGCGCTGGCCCTCCGCACGCGAGGCAGCGTGCGCCACGAGGTCGGGGATCAGGACGGCGCCCTCGCCGACCTCGACCGCGCGATCGCGCTCGCGCCGGGCGACGCGGTCAACCACCTCGCGCGCGCGCGGTGTCGCCTGCACGGCCAGGACCTGCCGGGCGCGCGGGAGGACTGCGACCGCGCGCTCGCGCTCGACGAGCGCCTCGGCGACGCCTTCTTCCTGCGGGGGGTCGTCCGGCTGCGGGAGGGCGACGCCCTGGGCGCCGTGACCGACCACGACCGCGCGATCGCCCTCGGCGTCGAGGGTCACCGGGTCCTCGTCAGCCGCGCGCAGGCCAGGGCCCGGCTCGGCGACGACGCGGGCGTCGTCGCGGACCTCGAGGCGGCCCTCCCGAACGTCCCCGAGGGCCGGACGCGGCAGCAGGTCGAGGCGCAGCTCGAGCACGCGCGGCGGCGGCTCGCCGGACCGCGCTGAGCGCCCGCGGTCAGCTCGGGGCGCCCCGGTGGTCGCGAGAGGCGTGCGCGGTCACCGTCAGACCCCCGCCGGAGGAGGCGCGCTCCCCGCCTGAGGGCCACCCGCCCTCGGCCCGCGCCGGCGGCGCCGGCGCCGCCGGGCGGGCTGGTCGTCCTGCCGCGGGCCGCGGTCGCCCTGCGGGCGCTCGTCACGACGCGGGCCGCGATCGCCGCCCTGGGGACGCTCGTCGCGCGGCGGGCCGCGCTCGCCCTGCGGACGCTCGTCGCGCCGCGGGCCGCGGTCGGCCTGCGGACGCTCGTCGCGCCGCGGGCCCCTCTCCCCCTGCGGACGCTCGTCGCGCCGCGGGCCGCGGTCGGCCTGCGGACGCTCGTCGCGCCGCGGGCCGCGGTCGCCGCCGTGCGGGCGCTCGTCGCGCCGCGGGCCGCGGTCGCCCTGCGGCCGGTCGTCGCGCCGTGGGCCGCGGTCGCCCTGCGGGCGCTCGTCGCGCCGCGGGCCGCGGTCGCCCTGCGGCGCTCGCCGCGCCGCGGGCCGCGGTCGCCCTGCGGGCGCTCGTCGCGCCGCGGGCCGCGGTCGCCCTGCGGGCGCTCGTCACGCCGCGGGCCGCGGTCGCCCTGCGGGCGGCTCGTCGCGCCGCGCCTCCTCGCCGCGACCTCGGCCGCCGCGACCGCGGCCGCGCGGGCCGTCGCGCTCCCGGCGCGCCTCGCGCACGAGGTCCATGACCTCGCCCGGGCCGGCGTCGGCCAGGGCGCGCTGCGCCGCGACGACCGCCGGGTCGGGCGGCGGCGGCTCGGGCGGCGGGGCCGGGCGGAACTCGGGGACGAGGGTGCCCTTCTCGTGCTGGTGCCAGATCTGCCAGGCCTCGCGGGACAGGCGCCGCACCGTCGGGCTGTAGATCCCCAGGTAGCGCGCCACGCTCTGCACGTCGCGCTCGACGAGGACGCAGGCCTTCAGGTTGTGCGAGGCCGACACGACCTGCGGCAGGTCGATCACGACCGGCCCCTCGGCGCTCACGAGGACGTTGTAGGGCGAGAAGTCGCCGTGCACGACGTCGTTCATGAGCATGAGCACGACCTGGCCCAGGAGCTGGTCGTAGAGCGCGTCCGCCTCCGCGGCGGTCGGCTTGACCTGGGCGAGCTGGGGCGCCGGGCGCCCCAGGGCGTCGACGATCAGCTCCATGACGAGGACGCCCTCGTGGTGGGCATAGACCTGCGGCACGCGCACGCCGGCCGAGTGCAGGCTGCGCAGGGCCTCGGCCTCGGCCTTCTGCCAGGCGTCCTCGGCCACCTGCTTGCCGAAGCGGGTGCCCTTCTCCATGGCGCGGGCCGAGCGCGTGTTGCGCACGCTGCGCCCGTCGCGGTAGGCGGCGTTGTTGCGGAAGCTGCGCTGCTCCCGCTTCTTGTAGACCTTGGCGGCGTAGGCGACGTCGTCCTTGGCGACGACGTACATGTCCGCCTCCTTGCCGCTCTTGAGCGGGGAGAGGACGCGGTCGATGACGCCGTCTTCGATGAGCTTGAGCAGGCTGGCGGGGGTGGCCAAGCGGGGGGTCGTCCTCCTGCGGGTCGGGCGGGCCAGGCGCGCCGGCGATCAGCGGGCGCCGCGTTCGAGGTGATGTGGCCCGGGGTCGTCTCCTGCGCCGACCGGCCCCGATCGTACCAGGCCCCGGCAAAGAAGGCACGGACCGCGTTGGGCCGGCCGGGCCCGACCGTGTATCCTCGGTCCGGGCGGTCGCGGCCCGGGGAGAGGTGGCCCATGTGGCGCCGGCTCAAGCGCGTCGTGCAGTCGAACCTGGGCCGCCTCTCGGACCTCGGCGGCTCGGGGGGGCGACTCACGGGCGACCTGACCCGCGAGGCGCGCGACCTCGAGCGCTCGCTCAAGAAGACCGCCGAGGCCCTGGCGACGCTCAAGGGCGAGGTGACCTTCCTCGAGGACAAGGCGTGCAAGCTCGGCCACCGCGAGGAGGAGCTGGTCGCCCTGGAGCAGGCGGCGGTGGCCCGCGGCGTCGAGGACAAGGCGGGCGCCTACGCGCTCGAGCTGGCGCGCGTCCGCGCGGAGCAGGCCACGGTCGAGCGGCAGCTCGCGGTGGCCCGCGAGGCGCTCGAGCGCGGGCAGGTGGCGCGCGCGGCGCTCCAGGCCCAGCGCGAGCAGAAGCTGGCCGAGGCGCGCGAGCGCGAGAAGGCCTACCTGGAGCTCGAGCGCGACGACGCCCGCGCCCACCTGTTCGTCGACCCCGAGCACGCGCCTGCCCCCGCCGCGCCCGCGCCGGTCCCCGGGCCGCCGGGGGCCGTCGAGGCGCTGCCCCCGGCGGCCCGCAAGACCGTGGGCGGGCCGCCGCCGGCCGAGGTCCCGGAGGCGGCGGTGGCCCGCTCCGCCAAGACGATCGGCCCCGCGCCGGACGCGGCCCCGCCGCCGCCGGAGCCGCCCTCGCCGCGGCCCCGGCTGGAGATCAAGGTCCGCGTGAAGGACGAGCCGCCGCCCGCGCAGCGCCCCCCGGCCGACGCCGACGGGGCGCCAGCCCCCGTGGCGGTTGTCGGCGAGGCGCCCCCCGTCGACATCGTCGGTGAGCTCGAGCGGCTGGCGCGCCTGCGCGCCGAGGGGGTCCTCAGCGAGGAGGAGCTCGAGCAGGCCAAGCGTCGCCTGCTCGGCCAGGGGGCAGGGAGCTGATGTCGATCGCGAGCGAGTGGCAGGCGATCCTCGCCGACCTGGAGAAGGGGTTCGCGCTGCTCAAGCGCCTGCCGCCGGCGGTGACCTTCTTCGGCGGGGCGCGGATCACCCCCGACGACCCGATCTACGAGGCGGCCCGCGAGGTCGGGCGCCGCTTCGCCCGGGCCGGGGTCCCGCCCCGGACCGGGGCAGGGCCAGGGATCATGACCGGCGTCCCGGAGGGCTACCGGGCCGCCCTGGCGGAGGCGCCCCCGTGCCCCCTCGGCGGCTTCACGGAGGGGCTCGCGGCCGGGTTCGAGGCGGAGTGCGCCTCGGGCCGGATCGACCCGTCGCGGACGCAGGGGATCAAGATCTACCTGCCCTTCGAGCCGGAGACGAACGAGGCGATCGACGAGTCGGTGGAGCTGCTCACGTTCCCGATCCGGCGCCTCATGCTCTACGAGAACTCGCTGGCGCTGGTGTGCTTCCCCGGCGGGTTCGGCACCGTCGACGAGCTGTTCGAGGTGTGGGCCCGCCGCGCCGCCGACCTGCACCGCGACCCGATCATCTTCATGGGCGAGGCCTTCTGGACGCCGCTCCTGCGCGCCCTGCGGGCGGTCCTGACCGACGGGCCGCGCAAGCTCGTCGCGCCCGACGTGCTCGACGAGGTGGTCGTCTCGGACGACCCCGGCCGCGTGCTCGAGGCGGTCACCCAGGCCCACGGCCTCGTCGGCTTCGACGAGGACCCGGAGGTGATCGCCCGCCGGCTCGCCCTGGAGATCCCGTACGTCGCCGGCGCGCTCGGCGTCACGCCGACGGCCGTGACCGTCCTCGGCGCCTCGACGCTCGCGGAGGACGACCCGGCGCTGGACGTGGCCGAGGTCGTCCTGGGGGCGCTCGCGCGGACCGAGGTCCCCGTGCGCGTGGGCGCGGGCGGCGTCCTCTCCCGCTGCGCGCTCGAGGTCTTCCGCTCGCTCGGCGTGGCGGAGCGCCTGCAGGGCTTCTTCCTCGCGCCGGGGGCGGGGAAGGCGCGCAAGGACGAGCTGCCGCCGGCCTGGACCGACCGGCCGCACTTCGAGGTCACCGACCCGATCGCCCACAAGCTCCTGCTCTCGCGGCGCACGTCGGCCTTCCTCGCCCTGCCCGGCGACCTGCACACGCTCGAGACGGTCTTCAGCGTCCTGTGCGAGGTCCAGACGGGCAAGCTGGCGCGCCGCCCGATCGCGCTCCTCGGCTCGGACTACTGGGCGCCGATCATGGACGCCTGCGCCCAGGTCATGCTCTCGGCCGAGCGGCGCACGATCTCGCCCGAGGACCTGGAGCTGTTCCGGATCGTCGACACGGCCGAGGACGCGCTCGCGGTGCTCTCGGGGGTCTGAAACGGGCCCTGCTCCTGGTAGAGTCCGAACGTGACCCTACCCCCGCCGGACCACCCTGCGACCGCCGTCCCCCTCCGGATGGCGGTGATCGGCGCGCGCCGCGTGCGCCAGGGCACGGGCGAGTACGTCGCGCGCGAGCTCGCCGCGCGGGGGTGCACGATCGCGGGCGTCGTCGGGACGTCGCCCGCGTCGGTCGAGGCCGCCCGGGCGGGGCTCCTCGAGCGGCACGGGATCGACGCCCGCGGCTACACGTCGCTCGCGGCGCTCCTCGAGCGCGAGGCGGTCGACGCGGTCGCGGTCTGCTCGCCGCACGAGGCGCACCTCGCCCCGCTCGAGGTGGCGGCCGCGGCGGGGCTGCACGTGTTCGCCGAGAAGCCCCTCTACTGGCGCCCCGGGCTCGAGCGCGCCCCCGCCGAGGAGGTCGCGGCGACGGTCGAGCGCCTCGTCGAGCGCCTCGCCGCGGCCGGGCGGACGCTCCACCTCAACGCGCAGTGGCCCTACACGCTCGAGCGCTTCTTCGCCCTCCACCCGGAGGCGCGCGGCGCGCCGCCGGCGTCGTTCGAGATGTGGCTCTCGCCCATGACGGCAGGCGCCGACGCCGTGGTGGACGCGGGCTCGCACCTGATTAGCATGCTCCAGGCCCTGCTCGGGCCGGGGGATATGGACGACGTCGAGGTGACGAGCGAGGACGCGGGCGGCGACCGCCTCGAGGTGGCCTGCACCTACGTGCACGCCGCCGGGGCGACCCGGGCCGCCCTGCGCCTCGGCCGCTGCCCCGCGCCGCCGCGCCCCGCCGGCTACGCGCTCGACGGGCGCGCCGTCGAGCGGCGGATCGAGCTCCCTTCGTATCGGTTCACGTTCGAGGCGGCGGACGGCCGCGCGGTCCCCGTGCCGGACCCGCTCGTCGCCTCGGTCGAGGACTTCCTGCGCTCGGCCGCGGCCGGGCGACGGCCGGACCGGACGGCGCTGGTGCAGGGGATGACCCAGCTCCAGGCGCTCGTCGCGGCCGCTTCGACGACAGCGTCACGAGGTGTCGCCTCATGAACCAGTCCACCTCCGCCCAGCCCGACGCCCCGCGCGCGCGGCAGGTCGAGCTCTCGCCGATCCACGACTTCGCGGCCAAGCTCTGCCAGCCGTCGGTGATCCACCACCTGCGCGAGTACGTGCGCTGGTCGATCGCCTGGCGGCGCGAGCGCGAGCAGGGCAACACCCTCGACGCGCTCCTGACGCGGGCGCCCGACCACGCGCCCCTGTCGATCAACCTCGACGTGACGACGGCGTGCAACTACCGCTGCGACCACTGCGTCGACATGGAGATCCTCAACACGGGGATCCGCTACGACCACGACAAGCTCAAGGACTCGCTGGTCGAGCTGCAGCGGCGCGGCCTGCGCTCGGTGATCGTGATCGGCGGCGGCGAGCCGACGGTCTACCCGGGCTTCGAGGACATCATGCGCCACATGAAGGGGATCGGCCTCAAGGTGGGCGTGGTCACCAACGGCAGCGGCATGAAGAAGATCCTCGAGGTCGCCGACGTCCTCGACGAGCAGGACTGGGTGCGGCTCTCGCTCGACTCGGGCACCGACGAGACGTTCCAGGCCATGCACAAGCCGCGCAAGGCGATCACCCTCGACGAGATCTGCGAGGGGATCCCGCCGGTGAAGGCGAAGAACCCGCGCTTCAAGCTGGGCTTCTCCTACATCATCGTGTGGAAGGACTGCGAGGCGAACGAGGCCAAGATCCACGACAACGTGCACGAGATCGTCACGGCGGCCGAGCGCGCGCGGCGCTACCAGTTCGACTACATCTCCTTCAAGCCGTTCCTCACCCGCGCCGAGCGCAACAACGCCGAGATCGTCGGGCTGACGCAGGAGGAGGACCGCCTCGGGCCGATCATGGCCGAGATCCGCCGGCAGGTCGACGAGGCGAAGAAGTTCGGGACCGACGCCTTCCGCGTGATCGAGAGCACGAACCTCAAGGTGCTGGAGAACGGCACCTACCGCAACTACACCGACCAGCCGGTCCACTGCCACATGCAGTACTTCCGGCAGGTCCTCAGCCCGCTGGGCCTCTTCAACTGCCCCGTCTACCGCCACGTCCCGCAGGCGCTGATCGGGGAGAAGCACGCCTACGCCGACGCGGCGTCGACCGGGGAGACGCAGCGGAGCACGCTGCGCCTGATCGAGTCGTTCAACGCGAAGGACGAGTGCAAGGAGGTCACCTGCCTCTACAACCACGTGAACTGGTTCATCGAGGACCTGATCCGGCATCCGGAGAAGCTCGAGGCGCTCCAGCCGTCGGAGGAGCGGGAGGACTGGTTCCTGTGAGATCACACCACGGAGGACACGGAGAGACCTGCAGGACCTCCGTGTCCTCCGTGCCCTCCGTGGTGAGTCCTCCCCGGCGAGGGCCTACACGAAGGCCGAGCTCCCCACGAGCAGCCTGAGCGGCCCGCACACCCCCACGCGCCCGTCGACGAGCCGCGTGAACGCGCGGATGTTGCCGTCCTGCGAGACGACGTAGGCGAACACGCCCGGGACCTGCTGGCAGAGGCGGGCCGCCGAGCGATGGCGGGTGCCGTGCTGGCGCAGGTCGAACGGCCCCGTCGGCCTGAGGCCCTGGGCCATGGGGTCGAGCTCGGCGCAGTCGGGGACGTCGCGCTCGTCGGCGACGCGGATCTCGCCGGCGAAGCCGAGGAGGCCGAGGCGGTGGCTGACGACCACGCAGCCGTCGACCGACGAGAGCTGCGCGATCGACCTCGACTGGTCCTCGATCGCGTGGGCCACGTCCTGCAGGCGCTTGATGTGGTCCTCGTCGGAGCCGGCCGGGAAGAGGAGCTGCACGAGGAAGTCGGCGATGTCCCGGAGGCCGCCGGTGCGGACGGGCACGCGCAGGTTGTTCTCGACCTCGCCCAGCCCCGCGCCGGGGGGGAGGACGACGAACGTGCCGCCGTGCGCCAGCTCGATCGCGCGCTGGAGGATGTAGCCCCAGGCGCCGCGCACGAGCCGGGGCAGGAGGTCGGCGCCGCGCACCAGGCGGTTGGTCGACAGCCCGGCGACGGGGTCGGCCTGCTCGCGGACGGAGCGCTCGAGGTTGCCGAAGACGACGCGCGAGATCCCGGCGGCCGTGGCGTCGAACGCGGCCCGGATCTCGCCCGCGCGCAGGTTGAGGATCTTGTGCAGGCTGCCGCTGAAGTCGACCGCCGTGAGGTCGCCCGGCCCGTCGACGCTCAGGTAGAGCCCGCCCGACATGACGGTGCCCGCGGCGTAGCGCAAGGTCGGCAGGAGCTCGAGCCCCGTGCGCTCGGTGCGCACGATCCCCTCGGCGACCGGGCCGGCGTCCGAGCCGCGGATCAGGAGCGCGTAGGGGCGGCCCGGGATCCCGGGGCCGAGGCGGTGCAGGGCGTCCGGGTCGACCGGGACCGGCCGCTGGAAGCGCACGCACACGTTCGCCTCGTCGAGGCGCTCGGCGGCGGGCGGGACGAACGCCACGAAGCGCGGGTAGCGCCCCTCGTCGCGGCGCATGCTGACCTTGTAGGCGGCGGTGATGAGCTCGTAGAGCCCGCGCCGGCCCAGGGCCAGGTTCGAGAGCGGCGGGCGGATGTTGGGGTAGCGGACGACGTCGTAGGCCTCCAGCTCGGCCAGGAGGTCCCCCGGCCCCTTCAGCCCGCCCGCCATCCCCGGCCTCCGCGCCCTCCATGATGTCACGGCCCCGATCGGTGTGCTCGGCGGCGAGGCGTGGGGTCCCGGAGGAACGCCGCCCCGGGGGGGACGCCGGTGTGATGCTCCGGGAGGCGCCATGGAGGTCCGCGCGCGCGCCGTCGGCGAGCCAGGCCGATGCGCGGTCTGCCACGACCTCGCCGCCGTGGCCGTGCCGTGCCCGGCCTGCCGCACGGTCGCCCACCCCGACTGCCGCTCGGACCTCGGCCGCTGCCCGACGCTGGGCTGCGCAGGGGCACGCGAGGTCCCGTCGCCGCCGCGCGTCGGGCCGAGCCGACGGGGCGTCGTCGCCCTCGTCGTCGCGGCGGCGGTCCTGGTGGGGGTGCCGCTCGCCGCGCTGGTCCTGGCGCTGGCGAGCAGCGAGCGCTGGTGGACGGCGCTCTCGACCGGCCGCCTGCAGGCGCTCGACTTCGACCGCGCCTGGTGCGAGGAGGTGGTCGCCCGGGCGCGCCCGATCCAGGCGGCGCTCGAGACCTACCGGCGCGAGCGCGGCGTCTACCCGCGGTCGCTCCACGACCTCGTCCCCGACCTGCTCTCGGCGCTGCCCCCGCCCGAGCGGTGGGGCGCGCGGTCGGAGGCCCGCTGGTCCTACGTCCGCGACCCCTGGCGCGGGTACGCGCTCATGACCACCACCAAGCACTGGGTGAGCAGCTACGACGCGCTGCTCTTCTGGCCCGCCCCGTACCCCGACGCGCGCTGGCGCGATCGGGGGTTCGTCGTGTTCGAGGTGGACGGCTGGCGCTACGTGGTCGGCGGCAGCGGCCTGTTCAAGGGACCTGACCGCCTGCCCTTCCCCGAGCGCCAGTGATACGCTCCGGCGCGTGCGCGGGCGCCTCGTGGTGATCCTCGGCTTCCTCACCGCCGGCAGCCTGGCGTTCCATCTCGACCACGGAGGGGTCGCCCAGGCCGCGGTGCTCGTGGCCGGGCTGCTCGCCCTGTCGGTCGCCTCCGACCTGGGCGACGGGCTCGGACGCCGGCCGCTGGCCGAGGTCCTGCGCCTCGTGGCCGCGGGCGACGAGGAAGGGGCCACCGCGGCGCTCGACGCCGCCCTCGCCCGGCGGCCGCACGACGTGGCCCTGCTCGCCCTGCGCGGGCGGCGCCGGCTCGAGCGGGGCGACGCGGCGGGCGCGGGCGACGACGCCGTGCGCCTGCTCGCGCGCTCGCCGCTCCACGAGGGAGGCCTCGACCTGCTCGTGGGGGCGACGCTCCGCCAGCGGGATCCGGTCACCCGCGCCCACGCCCTGCGCGAACTGGAGCGCCGGCTCTCGCTCACCCTCGACGCCCTGGGCGACTCGCCGGCGCTCCTGTGCACCCGGGCGCTGACGCGTGTCGTGACCGAGGACGGGTGGGGGGCGCTGGCGGACGCCGACCGCGCCGCGGCGCTGGGCGCGCGCGACGACCGGGTGACCGTCGCTCGCGCGTGGGCGCGAGCGGCGACGGGTGACATGACCGGTGCGCGGGCGCTCGTCGACCCCTTGGTCGACGACGCCGGGGAGGACGTCAAACCCGACCACCTCCTCGTCCGGGGGTTCCTCCGGCTGGTGGCGGACGACCTCGGAGGGGCGACGAGCGATCTGACCGACCTGCTCCGCCACGCCCCCGACACGGCCGACGCGCTCAGGTGCCGCGGGCAGGCGCGTGCGCTGGAGGGCGACGCGGACGGCGCGGAGCGCGACCTGGAGGCGGCGCTGGCGAAGGACGAAGACCCGTCGACGCTCCTGTGGCTGCTCCTGCTTGGCCGGCGCGAGGCGCTGGAGCGGCTCGCCGCCGACGACCCACGGCGGTGGGATGCGGCGCTCGCCCGCGCCCTCCTCACCGGCGACCCCACCGCCCTCACCCCGACCCTGGCCGACGCCGCCCCGACCGAGGCCGAGCGCCGCGCCTGCCTGCGCGCCGTCCACGCCGCCCGCGCGCTCGCGGCCGAGCGGGCGGGCAACGCCGACGCGGCCCGCGCCGCCTGGGCCGAGGTCCTGGCCCTCGGCCACGCGCTCGACCCGCTCCTCACCTGGGCGCGCCGGCGATCGGCAGGGGACGCGCCGGCCTGACGGCCGGCGCCGGCGCGTCGATCCACTGCCGGAACCAGGTCTCGAGCATCAGCAGCGCGAACAGCCGCGCCTGGTGGTCGACCTGCCCCGCCGCGTGCTGGTCGATCAGCCGCCGCACGACCTCCGGACGCAGGAGCCCGCGCTCGACGGCCCGGCGCGAGAGGAGCGCGTCCTCGAGCCGCGCCGCCAGGCCGCCGCGGAACCAGGCGTGGAGCGGCACGCCGAAGCCCATCTTCGGCCGGCGCAAGACCTCTCGCGGCAGCCGGTCGGCAACCGCCCGGCGCAGGGCCAGCTTCGTCGCCAGGCGGCGCATCTTCAGGCGCGCCGGCAGGCGCGCCACGCGCTCGGCGAGCACGTGGTCGAGGAGCGGCGCGCGGACCTCGAGGCCGAAGGCCATGCTGGCCACGTCGACCTTCACCAGGATGTCGTCGACGAGGTAGGAGCCCACGTCGGCGTGGGCGCAGCGCTCGGCCCAGGTCTCGCCCGGCGACGCGCGCAGGAGGTCGCGCACGACGTCGCGCGCGTCGTGGCCTCTCGTGGCCGCGGCGAGGTCCGGGCTGACGAGCGTCCGCTTGACCTCGGGCCAGAAGACCTCGACGCGGCGCAGGTACATGTCCTCGAGGCCGTGGCCGAGGTACTCCCGGGCCAGCGTGAGCTGCTGGCCCACGCGGCGCGTCGGGTCGAGCAGGTGGAGGAGGTGGATCAGGTAGCGGTTCTCGAGCGGCGCGCGCAGCGCGCGCGGCGTCCGGCGCAGGAGCTCGTCCACGCGGGCCCCGCGGTAGCGGTCGTAGCCCAGGAACAGCTCGTCGCCGCCGTCGCCCGACAGCGCCACGGTCACGCGCTGCCGCGCCAGGCGCGACACGGCGAAGGTCGGCAGGCACGACGAGTCGGCGAACGGCTCGCCGTGGTGCCAGGCGATCCGCTCCAGGTCGTCGAACGCGCCCGGCGCCAGCGACAGCGCCTCGTGCGACGTGCCCAGGTGGCCCGCGACGAGCGCCGCGTAGGGCGACTCGTCGTGCGTCGCCTCCTGGAAGCCGATCGAGAACGTGCGCACGTCCGCAGGCCGCCTGCTCGCGGCGACCATGGACGCGACCACCGACGACGAGTCGAGCCCGCCCGAGAGGAAGGCGCCCAGCGGCACGTCGGCGACCATCCGCAGGCGCACCGCCTCGTCGAGCGCCTCGCGCACCTCCTCGATCGCTCGCCGCTCGTCGCCGTCGCGCTTGGGGCCGAGCGGCAACGACCAGTAGCGGCGCAGGGCGTGGCGCCCGTCCTGCTCGACGACGAGCACGTGCCCCGGCGGGAGCTTCTTCACCCCGGCGAAGGCCGTGCGCGGGGCCGGCACGTAGCCGTAGGTCAGGTACTCCGAGAGGGCCAGCGGGTCGGGCGCCCGCGGCGCGGCCGGGTCGGCCAGGAGCGCCTTGACCTCCGAGCCGAAGCGCAGGCCGTCCGCGTCGAGGCGGTAGTAGAGCGGCTTCTTGCCGAAGCGGTCCCGCGCGAGGACCAGCCGCCGCCGCCGCGCGTCCCAGAGCGCGAAGGCGAACATGCCGCGCAGGCGCTCGACGAGCCGCTCGCCCTCCTCTTCGTAGAGGTGGACGAGCACCTCGGTGTCGCTCCGCGAGCGGAAGCGGTGGCCCCTCGCCTCGAGCTCGGCCCGCAGGGCCTGGAAGCCGTAGAGCTCGCCGTTCAGGACGGTCCACACCGAGCCGTCCTCGTTCGGCATGGGCTGCGCCGCGTCGGCGGAGAGGTCGATCACCGCCAGCCGCCGGTGGCCGAGGCCCAGGGCGCCGTCGACGTGGGTCCCGCGCCCGTCGGGGCCGCGGTGCGCGAGGACGTCGGTCATCGCGTCGAGGACCGCGCGGTCGACCGGGCGGGACGGGTCGAAGTGGAGGAGCCCGGCGATCCCGCACACGGCGGGCGATCCTACCTGCGCCGCGCGAGCGCGCGCCGCACGAGCGCCCCCACGCGCTCGGGCAGGCCGCCGGAGGCCGTGCGCTCGGCCGCGACCTCGGCGAACAGGGCCGCGTAGCGGTCGGCGACGGCGCCGATGTCGAACGCGGCGCGGACGCGGGGGGGGGGGGGGCGGGGGCGG
>JAMLIC010000097.1 GCA_023954375.1 Planctomycetota bacterium | reverse complement strand
CGCGTGTCCCGTGAGCCCCCTCCCGCTCCTACTGTCCCCCCACCCCCCCCCCCCCGCCGGGCCCGGCGCGGCCGCGGCGCAGGACCCGGCGCACGTCGACGTGCGCTTCGAGGCGGCCGGGGCGGCCGTCCCGGGGGGGACGGTGGAGGTCCGGGCGGTCGCGGCCGTGGCGCCCGAGTGGCACATCTACGCCACCCGCACCGACAACGGCCTCCCGACCGCGCTCGCGCTCACGCTCCCCCCGGGCGTCACGCTCGACGGCCCGGTCGGCGAGCCCGAGCCGCACCTCGAGGAGATCGAGTTCGTCGGGCCGGTGTCGATCCACCGCGGGACCGTCGCGTTCACCCAGCGCCTGCGCCTGGCGGACGACGTCGCCCTACCCCTGCGCATCCCGGCCACGCTCACCTGGCAGGCGTGCGACGACGCCAACACGTCGTGCGTCATGGGGGAGGCGGCCGGGTCGGTCGAGGTCCCCGGCGCGGCGGGGAGCGCCGCGCCGCTCGACGCGCTCATCGACGCCGACGACGCGGAGGTCCGGGCGCGGGTGACGCTCGAGCCGAGGGACGGCGGCGCCGACCTGGTCGTCACGCTGCAGGTCCGACCGGGCTTCCACATCTACGCCACCGAGACGCCCAACGGCCAGCCGACGACCCTCGTGCTCGACCTCCCGGCCGGCGTCACCGCGGCCGGCCCCTTGCAGGAGCCGGCGCCGAAGGACAAGGAGGTCGAGTTCGTCGGCCCGGTCCGCGTGCACGAGGGGACGGTGCGCCTCGTCCAGCCGCTCCGCTTCGACGCGGGCGCGGCCGGCACGGTCGCCGGCGCGGTCGCCTGGCAGGTGTGCGACGACAGCATCTGCCTCCAGGGCGAGCAGCCGTTCGCGCTCGCGCTCGGCGGCGGGCCTGCGCCGACGCCCGCCGTGAAGCCGCCGGCGCCGCCCGCCGGCGCGCCGCCGACGGCCGCGCCCGCCGCCCAGTCCGACCTCCTGACGCTGTTCGTGGCCGCCGTGGGGCTGGGGCTGCTCATGCTCTTCCAGCCCTGCACCTACCCGATGATCCCCATCACGGTGTCGATCTTCTCCAAGGGGACGGCGCTGCCGCGGCGCACGGCGATCTTCCGCGCCGGCGTCTACGCGGTCGGGATCGTCGCCTCGTTCGTGCTCGTGGGCGCCGTCGTGCAGGTCCTCTTCGGCGCGGCCGGCCAGGGCAGCCTCACGGCGCTGGCGACGAACCCGTTCGTCAACCTCGCGATCGGGGTCATCTTCATCTACTTCGCGTTCAGCTTCTTCGGCTACTACGAGCTGGGCCTGCCCGCCCCGCTGCAGCGGCTCATGCAGCTCGGCAACGCCACGCGGACGAGCGACGGGACCGTGCCCACGTGGTCGCTGTTCCTCATGGGCTTCTTCTTCGTCCTCACCTCCTACACGTGCGGCGCGCCGATCGTGCTGGCGCTGTTCGCCACGTCGGCCCAGGACCCGCACCCCTCGGCCGTGATCTTCGCCACGGCCGTCTTCGCGGCGACGGTCGCCACGCCCTTCTTCGCCCTGTCGCTCGTGCCGGGGGCGGTGCGCTCCTTGCCGAAGAGCGGGTCGTGGTTCTCGGCCTTCAAGGTCGTGATCGGCTTCCTCGAGCTGGGCTTCGCGCTCAAGTTCCTCCGCGGCGCTGACGTGATCTGGAGCCTCGACGTCCTGCGCCGCCCGGTGCTCCTGGCGCTGTGGGCGCTCCTGTGCCTGCTCGCCGCCGTCTACCTGCTGGGGCGGCTGCCGCTCCGCTTCCCGCACGACCCCGACCTGCGCCAGCCGAGCACGGCGCGCGGCTTCTGGGCGGCGCTGCTCCTCGTCGCGGCGGGTTACTTCGGCGCCGGCGTGGCCGGCCGCCCGCTGCTCGAGGAGCTCGAGGCGTTCATCCTCGCCGAGCACGAGGCGGCGGCCGACGGCGACGGCCCCGCGATCAAGTTCGGCCCGCTGGCCTACCGCACCGACCTCGCCGCCCTCGAGGAGGGCAAGGCCCGCGCCCGCCGCACGAAGCGGCCGGTGTTCGTCATGTTCACGGGCCACAACTGCGTCAACTGCGCGCTGATGGAGGCCAAGGTCCTCCCGCAGCCCGAGGTCGTGGCGCGCCTCGAGGCGGTCCCGCGCGTCGCGCTGTTCACCGACCGCGGCGAGGAGGAGCGGCGGCACCTCGAGTTCATGCAGGAGCGCTTCCGCACGACGGTCCTGCCGTCGTTCTACCTCCTCGACGCGGACGGCAACGTCCTCGCCGCCCAGAACGGCGGGAGCGACCAGGCCGCCTTCCTGAGCTTCCTCGAGCGAGGCGGCCTCTAGCTCGTCACTGACGCGCCTTGACGGCGAGCACGTGGTTCTCGAGGTGCACGTGCCGCAGCACGTCGTCCTCGAGGTGCTCGAGCTCGGCCAGGAGCGTGCGGTAGGTGCCGCACGCCCACTCCGGCGGCGAGAAGTCGTCGGTCAGGGCGCGCGCGCGCTCGAGGACGGCGCCCACCTGACGGTGCTCCGCCTCCATGGCCTCGAGGCCGTCCTTCACCACGTCGGGCGGCGTGTTGCGCGCCATGAGCGCCGGGAAGAGCTGCTGCTCCTCCTCGTCGAGGTGGTCGAGGAGCAGGGGCCGGAGGTCGGACACGAGCCGCCCGAGGTCGACGAGCCGCGGGTCGTGCGGGCCGTGGACGCGGGCGACCTTGGTGGCCATGGCCTCGATCCAGGGCAGCGCCTCGCGCAGCCAGCCGTGGTGGCGGTCGATGATCAGGGCCACGAGCGCGGGGATGGAGAGGCGGCGGGGGTCGACCGCCTCGGTCTGGCCGGCGCGGGCGGCCAGCGCCGCCTCGAGGTCGCCGAGCACGGCCTCGAGGTCCTGGCCCCCCTGGGCGCAGGCCTCGCTCAGCGGCTGGCGGCCCTTGCAGCAGAAGTCGATCCGGTGCTCCTTGAGCACGCGCGCGCACTCGGGGTGGGCGGAGACGATGTCCGCCACGAGGGCGGCAGGGTCGATGGTCGTGGCGGGCATGGGTGAGTCCTCCTGACCTCGAGAGAGCAGGGCGCGTGCCGACGGGCGTGGGACCGGGGCACGAGGGTTGTGCGAACGGCTGGCCCGGCGTATGTTTCACAGTGGAACGTCTCGGAACACGGGAGAGGAGGTGCGATGGCCGGCCGCTGTCAGGCCCCGTTCGAGCGGGAGGCGCGCCTGTGCCGCGTGTGCCGCCTCGACCCCGAGGTCGAGGGGCTGAAGCGCTGCTCGCGCCTCGTCGCCGAGAGCCCGGCGATGAAGGAGGTCATGGTCCGCGCGGCCCGGTTCGCCCGGTCGGACGCCTCGGTCGTCATCCTGGGCGAGAGCGGCGCCGGCAAGGAGGTCCTCGCGCGGGCGCTCCACGCCAACGGCCCGCGCCGGTCGGGGCCGTTCATCCCGGTGAACGTCGCGGCGCTCCCGGCGGAGCTGCTCGAGTCGGAGCTCTTCGGCCACGTCAAGGGCGCGTTCACCGGCGCCGTGAGCGACAAGCGCGGCCTCATGGAGGCGGCCGCCGGGGGGACCCTGTTCCTCGACGAGGTGGCGGAGATGCCCCTGCCGCTCCAGGCCAAGCTGCTCCGGGCGCTGCAGGACGGCGAGGTGCGGCGCGTGGGCGACGTGCGGCCGTTCACGGCCGACGTGCGGGTCGTGTGCGCCACGCACCGCGACCTGGCGCGCCGCGTGGAGCAGGGGCTGTTCCGCGAGGACCTCTACTACCGCCTCAAGGTGTTCACCCTGCGCGTCCCGCCCCTGCGCGAGCGGCGTGAGGACGTGCTGCCGCTCGCGGCGCAGCTCCTCGACGTCGCCGGGCGGCCGGGCGTGCGCTTCACCCGCGCGGCGGCCCGGGCGCTCGAGGAACACCGCTGGCCGGGTAACGTCCGCGAGCTGCAGAACGCGATCACCCACGCGCTCGCCCTGGCGGACGGCGGCGAGGTGGACGTCGAGCACCTGCCCGACGAGGTCACGGGGCAGGCCCCGTCGCGCGCCCCCGCCGAGGACGGCGGGGCGCTCCGCACCCTGGCCGAGGTCGAGCAAGCGCACGTCCTGCGCGTGCTCGAGGCGTGCGGCGGGCGGCAGGCCGAGGCCGCCCGACTCCTCGGCGTCGGCCGGACGACGCTCTGGCGCAAGCTGCGCGGCTACGGCCTGACCTGAGCGTCGATGGCGGCGCGCGGCCCGACGGGCCTTCCCCGGCGGCGCCCGGGCGTCCATCATCCGGCGCGTGGCGAGCCGGGACGAGGCCGGGCGGGAGGTCAGCGGGCGGCTCGCGCGCCTGCGCGAGGGGGCCGAGCGCCTCGAGCTCGTGTGCTCGGCCGCGGCCCAGGGGCTCGGCGCCGTCGGGCTCCTGGCGCTCGGCGGCTGCGGCGCCCTCGCGCTGCTGCCCGCCGACCGCTGGCCCGGGCCGCTCGACCCCGCCCGGCTGCCCGTCTACGCGGCGATCAGCCTGCTCGTGGCCAGCCTGGTCGGCTGGGGGATCGTGCAGCAGGGGATGGTCCGCCTGCGCCAGGGGCTCGGGCCCGTGCTGGGCGGACTCGTGTTCGTGGTCCTGCCGCTCCTGTGCGAGGGGGTCGGGCTCCTCGCCGCCCGCGGGCTGCTCGAGCCGGCGGCGTGGCCGGGGGCCGACGCGCTCGCGCCGGTCATCCGCTGGTACTCGCCGGTCCTCGTGGCCGCGACGCTCGTCGCCTACGGCACGTGGAAGGCGCGCCCCCGCCAGCCGGGCCGCCTGGGCCGCGGGCTCGGGCTCGCGCTGGTCGTCACGCCCTACGCGCTGCTCCTCGCCTCGCTGACCTTCGGCGTGAGCGCGCCGTGGCTGCAGGGGCCGCTGGGGCAGGCGCTCGAGTCGCTCGGCGGCGGCGCCCTGGCCGCGCAGCTCGTGCTCGCCTTCCTCGTCGCGGCGTAGCGCGGCGCGAGGCCAGGCGGCCTCAGCCGACCGGCAGCGGCTCGTCCGTGCCCTCGCCCGCGGCGGCGCCGGCGGCGCCGCGGCGGCGACGGCGGCGCTTCGGCTCCTCTTCCCCGTCGACCGCCGCCGTGACCCGCGCCAGCTCGTCGGCGCGCAGGTGGAAGCCGAGGCGCGCCCGGCGCGCCGTGCGCCGCACCGAGACGCGCAGGATCAGGTCGTAGGGGACGGCCTCGACGCCGATGTCGTCCTGGGTGCGCGCCACGCCGTCCTCGCCCACGCCCTCGAACACGGCCAGGATGACGTAGCGCTCGGCGACGGCCACCACCTCCACCATGTCGAGCCGCTCGCCGTCGGCGAGGTGGATGAGGCAGGCGTTCTCCTGCTCCGGCGGGCAGGGGCTGGCCGCGATCATGCGCGGGAGGACCGCGCCGAAGAACTCGGGGCCGAAGGGCGCGTCCCGCCGCGGCGACGGCGCCGGCTCGGGGCGCTCGGCCTCCCGCTTCGCCTTGCGGGCCTTCTTCTTGCCTGCCACGGTCAGGGCCCCTCGCGCTCGCGGCGCAGCCGCGCCGCCATGGCCTCGTAGGGGTCGGCCGGCGGCGAGGCGCCGGCGGGTGGCCGCGGCTGCTTGGCGAAGATGCCGGTGTCGGCCTTGCCCGGGTCGGGCGGCGGCGGGGCGGGCGACGCCGCCGGCGGGGCGGGCGCCGCCGGCGGAGGCGCGGGCGGCGCCGGCGGAGGCGCGGGCGGCGCCGGCGGGAGGCTGAGCGTGACCGGGTTGTCGCTCGTGAACGGGCGCACGACCTCGAACAGCCGCGCCTCCTCGACGCGCTTGACGCGGCGGAAGCGCGCCAGCTCGCGCCGGCGCTCGACCAGCCGCGCCTCGTTCCTGGCCATCTCCTCGCGCTTGCGGGCGATGAGCCGCTCGACCTCCTCGGCGAGGCGGGCGTTCTCGGCGGCGACGTCGGCCGCCACCTTGTCGACCTTCTCCTCGAGGAAGCGCTCGAACTTGTCGAGGGCCTGGTCGCGGGCCACCGCGTCCTCGACGATCGCGTCGACCGTCACGCCGGCGCCCTCGAGCAGCACCGCCACCGCGCCCGCGCGCGCCCGCTCGTCGAGCGACGCCAGGCGCGGGTCGGCCAGCATGCCGGCGATGCGCTCGAGCGTGAAGCCGTGCGCGGGGCGGCCGAGCTTCGCCACGGCGTAGACCTGCTCGACCCGCGCCGGCGGATCGCCGCCGTCGTCGAGCGGGTCGGCGACCCGCGCGACCCGGGGCGACGCGGCGGGCGCGGCGGGCGCGGCGACGGGACGGGAGGGCGCCGGGGTCTCTGTGGGCGCCGGCTCCGCCGTCGGCCAGGGGCGCTCGGCGCCGGCGCCGCGGCCGGCGCCTGCTCGGCGGCGGCGGCCGGCGTCGGCTGCGTGGTGCGCGCCTCGGCCAGGAGCGCCTCGATGTCCGGGTCTGCGGCCGGGGGCGCCGGCGGGAGCAGGTCCGCGGCGCGGCGCGGCGCCGCCGGGGGGGCGGGCGTCGCCGGGGCGCCCGGGGCAGGCTCCGGGGTCGCCGCCGGGGATGGGGAGCGGACCTCGACGATGTAGCGGTTGATCCAGTCGGCCAGGCTCACGGGCCCGAGCGCTCGCGCCGCAGGAGCTCGCGGAAGCGCCGCGTGACCTCCTCGCGGTCGAGGCGCGCCAGCCGCCGCGGGAGGAAGCGCTTGTCGGAGCACTCGATGATCGCCGCCAGCATCTGCAGCTCGAGCTCCTCGAGCGGCAGGTTGGGGATGTAGTTGCCGGCCTCCGCGACGAGGTCGTCGCGCGTGACGTCCTCACGCCCCTGGATGTAGGCGCGCCGCTTCGAGCGGATCAGGATCGACTCGACCTCCGCGCCCGAGAGGCCCGACTGGGCCAGGAAGTCCTGCACGACCTCGTCGACCGTGCGCAGGGCGTCCTCGTCCTCGTCCTCGTCGTGGCCGTGGTCGTGGTCCTCCTCGCAGCCGGGCCCGTGCTCGTGCGTGTGGGCGTGCGTCGTGCCGTCGGCGTGCTGGTGCTCGTGCTCGTGCTCGTGCTCGTGCTCGTGCGCGTGGTCGTCCTCGGCGCCCGGGGCGTGGGCGTGGGCGTGCGCGTGCCGGGTCCCGTCCGCGTGCTCGTGCTCGTGGGCGTGCTCGTCGAGGGGCCCCGCCGACATGGCCCACTGGCCCTTGAGGTCGACGGCGAGCGCCTCCTCGCACAGCTTGACGCCGCACTTCCGCGCCAGGATCGAGAGCATCGTCCGCCGCTCGTCGGGCGACTCCGGATAGAAGAGCGGGATGTGGATCTCGGCCCGGCCCTGGCGCTTGAGGTCGATCGGCAGGAGGTCGGGGCGGCAGGTGAGGAGGAACCACAGGATGTGCCCGCGGTAGCGGGTGTCGCCCATCTGCGCCGCGAGCATGGAGAAGACGCGCTTCGACGTGCCGCTGTCGTGCGCGTCGCGGTCGCCCACCGCCGCGTCGGCCTCGTCGATGACGACGCCCACGGGCCCGGTCGCCTTGAGGACGTTCAGGATCTTCTCCCAGTTGCCCTCTGTGACGCCCTGCCACTGCGAGCGGAAGTTGAGCAGCTTGACGCACGGGATCCCGATGTCGTGCGTGTAGCACTGGGCCATGAACGTCTTGCCCGTGCCGACCGGCCCGCAGATCAGGTAGCCCATGGGCAGGGCGTCGATCCGCCCCTCGCGGATGAGCCGCGCGTCCTCGAGGAGCCACTGCTTCTGCGCCTCGTGGCCGCACACGACCTCGAGCCCGTGCTTGGGTACGAGGAACTCGAGGAGGCCGTAGCACTCCTTCTCGATGAGCGCCTTCTTCTGGGCGGCCACGAACTCGGCGGTGATCCGCCGCTCGTTCCCGACCGCCTGGCTGGTGATGTGGTTGAGGTTCACCCGCGAGAGCCCCGCCGTGAGCTTGGCGAACTGCCCGAGGTCGATGTCGGCCAGCTTCGTGAGCGCGGGCTCGTGCTCGAAGCGCCAGGCGAGGTAGTCGCGCCGCTCGGCCTCATCGGGGTGCTGGACCTCGACGCGGCCGATGTGCGGGCTCTTGACGAGGACCTGGCTCACCTCGGCGAGGTTCTCGGCGACGATCACGACGGTCAGGTCCGACCGGAGGAACACCGGGTCGTTGGCCCAGCGCAGGAGCGTGACGAGGACCGCCTGCTCGTCGCCCGACAGGTGCGAGAGGTCCCGGCTGGGGACGACGAGGTTGCCGAACTCGATGACGAGCGCGACGCTCCTGGGCTCGGCGCCGCCGCGCGGGTCGACCTTGGCGCGCATGTAGCGGTCGATCAGGTCGAGCGCCCGCCACGCGTCGCGCGGCGCGCCGACCTGCGCGTACTTCGTCCCCTTGGCCGCGTCGACCGCCTGCATGACGCGGTGGAAGTCGCCGAAGGTCTCGTCGTCGCGGAAGGAGATCCCGCGGCTCGGGTCGAAGTAGATGACGTGGTCGCGGCGCGGGAAGAGCTGCCGGGCCAGGAACTCGCGCAGGGAGAGGAAGGTCTGCCGGCCGCCGGCGTCGGCGGGCACGAGGTCGTGGATGTTGCCGTGGATGAGGAACTCGATGATGGTCCCGCCGCGGTACTGCTCGGCCAGCTGGGTGGCCCAGCGCGGGAACCTGCCCGTCGTCGCCTGCGCCGCTCGCGTCGTGGTGGCCATCGCCGCTCCTCCCTGGGGGCAGGGAGCTTATCAGAGCCGGGGCGGGGCCGGCATGGGCCGCCGCCCATCGCAGCCCGCCGGGTCTTCCGCGCCCTCCGCGACGTCCTCTCCGGCCTCCCGGGCCGGAGACCGGCCGGCCATGGCGCGCCGCCGCCCGGCGGTAGAATGCGCCGCCTCAGCCGCGCGGGCGCGCGGCGCGGAGGACCCCAATGGCCGAGAGGCGCTTCAGCAGGACGCACGAGTGGTGCGAGGTCGAGGGCGACCTGGCCACCTGCGGGATCACCAAGCACGCGACCGACGAGCTCGGCGACCTGACGTTCCTGGACTTCCGTGTGGCCGTCGGGGCCGCCGTGAAGGCGGGGGACGTGTTCGGCGAGATCGACTCGGTCAAGGCCACGTCCGAGCTGTTCGCGCCGGTGAGCGGCACGGTCGAGGGGCTGAACGAGCGCTTCCGGGACGCCGACCAGCTCGGCGCGCTGTCCGCGGCGCCGGAGACGGACGGGTGGATGATCAAGGTCCGCCTGAGCGAGCCGGGGGAGCTGGGGAAGCTGCTCACGCGAAACGACTACGAGAAGTTCTGCGCCGAGGGCGCGGGGCACTGAGGCGGGCATGATCGCTGGACGGGCTGTCGAAGGATCCAGGGAGGCGGCCGAGGCCCGGCCGCCCCGGCCCGCCGCCCCGGCCGCGCCGGGCGAGCTGGCGCTCCTCGGGACCGGCCTCGACGCGCGGGCGCCGGCCGGCGCCGGCCTCTCCGGGGCGCGCCTGCTCGCGCCCCAGGACGGGTTCGTGCGCCGCCACATCGGCCCGGACACGGCCGAGGTCGAGGCCATGCTCCGCGTCGTCGGCGCGCCCTCGCTCGACGCGCTCATCGACGAGACCGTCCCGGCCTCGATCCGCGCCGCGGCCCCGCTGGAGGCCGGCGGCCCCCCGCGCGGCGAGCAGGAGGTCCTGGCCGAGCTGCGCGAGATGGCCCGCCAGAACCGGGTCGTCCGCTCCTACATCGGCGCCGGCTACCACGACTGCTTCACCCCGCCGGTGATCCAGCGCAACATCCTCGAGAGCCCGGGCTGGTACACGCAGTACACGCCCTACCAGGCCGAGATCTCGCAGGGCCGCCTCGAGGCGCTGCTCAACTTCCAGACGATGGTCGCCGACCTGGCCGGCCTGCCGCTCGCCAACGCCTCGCTCCTCGACGAGGCCACCGCCGCGGCCGAGGCGCTCCACATGTGCCTCCCCGCGGCCGGCGCGAACGGCGCGGTCTTCTGGCTCGCCGACGACGTCCACCCGCAGACCCGGGCCGTGGTCGAGACGCGCGCCGAGCCGCTCGGCGTGCGGGTCGTCTCGGGCGACCCGGCGGCGCCCGACTTCGCAGGCCTCCAGGGCCTCGTCGGCGTCCTCGTGCAGTACCCGTCCACCGACGGGGTGGTCCGCGACCCGTCCGCGCTGATCGAGCGCGCCCGCGCCGCCGGCGCCAAGGTGGTCGTCGCCTGCGACCTGCTGGCGCTGACGCTCCTGCGCCCGCCGGGCGAGCTCGGCGCGGACATCGCCGTGGGGTCGGCGCAGCGCTTCGGCGTCCCCATGGGCTTCGGCGGCCCGCACGCCGGGTTCCTCGCCGCGCGCGAGGAGTTCAGCCGCAAGATGCCCGGCCGCATCGTCGGCGTGGCGAAGGACCGCCACGGCCGGACCGCCTACCGCCTCGCGCTCCAGACGCGCGAGCAGCACATCCGCCGCGACAAGGCCACGAGCAACATCTGCACGGCGCAGGTCCTCCTGGCGATCATGGCCGGCATGTACGCCGTGTACCACGGCCCCGAGGGGCTGCGCGCGATCGCCACGCGCGTGCACGGCCTCACGGCGGTGCTCGCCGCCGGGCTGCGCCGCCTCGGGCTCCGCGTGGGCGAGGCGCCCTACTTCGACACCTTGCGCGTGCCGCTCGACGTCGACGCGGCCGGGCGCGTGCTCCGGACCGCGCGGGAGCGGGGGATCAACCTGCGGCGCTACGACGACCACTCGCTCGGGGTGTCGCTGGACGAGACGACCACGGTCGCCGACGTGCGCGACCTGCTCACCGTCTTCGCCGGCGGCGGGCAGGTCGGGTTCACGGTCGAGGAGCTGGCCGAGCACGTCGACCCGGCCCTGCCCATGAGCCTGCGGCGAACGAGCCGCTACCTCACGCATCCGATCTTCAACCGCCACCACTCGGAGCACGAGCTGCTCCGCTACATGCACCGGCTGCAGGGGCGCGACCTGTCGCTCACCACGTCGATGATCCCGCTGGGCTCGTGCACGATGAAGCTCAACGGGACCGTCGAGATGCTCCCGGTCACGTGGCCCGAGTTCGGGCGGCTGCACCCCTTCGCGCCGGCCGAGCAGACGATCGGCTACAGCCGCCTCTTCGCGCAGCTCGAGGGCTGGCTGGCCGAGCTCACCGGCTTCGCCGCCGTGTCGCTCCAGCCCAACGCCGGCTCGCAGGGCGAGTACGCCGGGCTCCTCGTGATCCGCGCCTACCACCGCGACCGCGGCGAGGCGCACCGCGACGTGTGCCTCATCCCGACCTCGGCGCACGGGACGAACCCGGCGAGCGCGGCCCTGGCCGGGATGAAGATCGTCGCCGTGGCCTGCGACAGCAACGGCAACGTCGACGTCGACGACCTGCGGGCCAAGGCCGCGGCCCACGCCGACCGGCTGGCCGCGCTGATGATCACCTACCCCTCGACGCACGGCGTGTTCGAGGAGCGCGTGCGCGAGATGTGCGAGGTCGTCCACCAGCACGGCGGGCAGGTCTACCTCGACGGCGCGAACATGAACGCCCAGGTGGGGCTCTGCCGGCCTGGCGACTACGGCGCCGACGTGTGCCACCTCAACCTGCACAAGACGTTCTGCATCCCGCACGGCGGCGGCGGGCCCGGGATGGGGCCGATCGGCGTGGCGGCCCACCTCGCGCCGTTCCTGCCCGGGCACCCGGCGATGGCGCCGCGCCTCAAGGCCACCGGCCCCGTGTCGGCCGCGCCCTACGGCAGCCCGAGCATCCTCGTCATCCCGTGGGTCTACATCGCCGTCATGGGCGGCGCCGGCCTGACGCTGGCCACCAAGGTCGCGATCCTCAACGCCAACTACATGGCGAAGCGGCTCGAGGGCCACTACGACGTGCTGTTCACCAACGCGCGCGGCCGGGTCGCGCACGAGTTCATCATCGACGCGCGGCCGTTCAAGCAGTCGGCCGACGTGACGGTGGAGGACATCGCCAAGCGGCTCATGGACTACGGGTTCCACGCGCCGACGGTCTCGTTCCCCGTGGCCGGCACGCTCATGATCGAGCCGACCGAGAGCGAGGTCCAGGGCGAGCTCGACCGCCTGTGCGACGCCCTCATCCAGATCCGCGCCGAGATCCGCGCGATCGAGGAGGGGCGAGCCGACCGGAGGGACAACCCGCTCAAGAACGCGCCGCACACCCTCGCGGAGGTGACCGCCACCGAGTGGACGCACCCGTACCCGCGCGAGGAGGCGGCCTACCCGGCGGCCTGGGTGCGCGAGCACAAGTTCTGGCCGGCGGTGTCGCGCATCGACGGGGCGGCGGGCGACCGCCACCTGATCTGCACGTGTCCGCCGCTCGAGGCCTACACGTCCTGACGTGAGCGACGTGAGGCCGTAACACCCGCCGCACGCAGCGGGCCGCGCCCCTACATCAGCTGCTCTTCGGCCGGGACCGGCCCCGCGCTCATGAAGCGCTTGAAGAAGGCGTCCTCCCCCTCGGCGCCCAGCGGGATCGCCTTGAGGGTGCCGTTCTGGCCGGCGTGCTCGGCCGCGGCCACGGCGCCCATGGCCTCGGCCGGCGCGGCGGCCGCGGGCGCGAGGCCGCTCTCGTTGAGGCGCTGGTAGTACTCGTCCAGGATCTCGGCGAAGCCCTCGGCCGCGCACTGGATCGGCGTCACCAGGAGCCCCGTGGCCCGGCGGACCTCCGCCATCGCGGCGTCCTGGCTCACGTCGGGGGTCACGATGACCAGCACCGAGCCGATCTTGTCGAGGGCGAGGACCTTGCAGCGGCGGGCCACGTCCTCGGGGATGACGCGGATCGTCTCCAGCGGGATCGTGGTCTTGCGGGCGTTGATCTTGGGGATCCGCAGGCGGGCCAGGAGCGGGTAGATCAGCTCCTCCTCGGTCGGGAACCCGGACTGGAGCAGGGCGTTGCCGAGGACGCTCGACGCCTTTCCGGAGGCGTCGAGCTCCCGCCGGAGGAGCTCCTGGGTGATGGGACCACCTGCGAGCAGGGCGCGGCCGATCTGAAGCTTGTCGGGCGGGATGCCGGTCATCAGCGGACCACTCGCTCCTGCGCGAAGACGATCTCGAACCGCGGGCCCGCGGCGAGCGCCGCCCATGAAAACACGTCGGCGAGTGAGCCTGGGCCGCCAGCGTGGTCTCTTTTCGTACCAGATCGGCCGGAGGGAGACAAGGCGCGTTGACGCCTGCCTCCGACCGCTGCTATCATCCGGCGCCGTTCGTAAGCCCAGGCGAGCAATGAGCTGACCGGCGGGGGACGCCGGACGCGCTCGGCCCTCGCCTCGACTCGACACGAGCGGACCTTCGCGGGGGAAGCGCATGGCGGGTCTCGAGATCAAGCTCACGCAGATCCAGGGCGACGACCTCTCGGCCCTCGCGGAGATGACGGGCGCCATCGACGGCAACACCGTCCCGAACTTCCAGGCCACCCTCGAGGAGATCAAGACCAAGGGGATCCGGCGGCTGGTCCTCGACATGTCGAAGATCAAGTACGTCAACTCGACGGGCCTGGGGTCGCTGGTGAAGTACGCCGACACCTTCAAGTCGTCGGGCGGCGGCATGGCCCTCATCAAGGTCCCGGCGAAGGTCAAGATCGTCATCGAGATGCTGGGGCTCAACGCGTTCTTCGACATCTGCCCCGACCTCGACGCGGCGCTGGCCGCGCTGGCGCAGGCCCAGGGCGGCGGCGGTGCCGCGCCGCCGGCGGCCCAGGAGACGAAGAAGTCCAGCCTGCCGCCGCGGGTGGGTGGCGGGGGCCAGGCCACCGGGGCGTTCAAGCGCCCGCAGCAGCCCAGCCAGCAGACGACCGTCGCGCCCGCGCAGCGGGCCAACGGCGGGGGCGGCTTCCCCCAGGTGGTCAAGTGCGAGGGCTGCGCGGTGCAGGTCGAGGTCACCGCGGCCGGCAACTGGAAGTGCCCCCGCTGCTTCACGTTCGTCTCGGCGCGACCGGACGGCACGGTCCGCTTCTCGCGCAGCGACAAGCCGGTGCCGCTGAACCTCTCGCTCGCCGCGACGCAGGACTGCGGCGAGGGCCTCGTGCACCTCGTCACGTCGGTGTGCCAGACGGCCTTCAACGGGCAGAAGCTCGAGAGCCTGCGCCTCGCCGTCCACGAGGTGGCGACGGTGATGGCGCAGTCGGTCTACCCGAACAACCCGCAGGGCGTCTACCACGTGAGCATCGAGCGCCAGCCGGGCTGGGTGCAGATCCGCTTCGCCGACTCGGGCGCCACGATCGAGAGCGGCCGCGCGGCGCAGTACTTCCCGCACGCGCACCGGCAGATGAGCGAGTTCGAGTGCCGGCCGCACCCCACGGGCGGCAACATGATCCGCTTCGTCCAGCGGGGGTAGTGTGATCGACGGCTACGGCTGCGTTCCGCCCGTGGCCGGCCCCGCTCAAGCTCGCGAGGGTCGGGCCTCCTCGAGGACGAGCCTCGACGAGTCCGCGGGTTAGCGTCAGCGCGCCGGCCGGGGAAGGGGCCGCGGCTGCGGACGCAGCCCGCCCTCGAGCAGGTCGACGTCCTTGAGCAGGCGGGCCACGAGCTCGCCCTCGGTGATGGTCTCGACCGTGCAGCCATTCGGGTTGAAGGCGAGCGGTGTCTCGCTCGACCGGCGGGCGTCGAGCACGTCGAAGGCGTGCGCCGGAAAGCGCCGCGCCAGGCAGATCAGCCCGGCCGCGCGCACGACGACCTGCTCGTGACGCACGAGCGCCAGGTAGTCCTCCTTCGCCTCCCCCGTGCGCTCCAGCTCCGTCACGAGCAGGTAGAAGCGGCCGGGCTCGGCGCCGCGGCCCACCGTGCGGCCCGTGACCGCGAGGTCGGCGGCCTCGGCGAGGAGCGCCTGGCGCGCCGCCTCGAAGCGCTCGGTGCGGGAGCGGGGCGGATCGCCGGCACGGGACGCCAGGGGGACGGTGGCGAGGACGACGCCGACCAGGGCGAGGCGAGCGAACGTCGAGCCGGGCATGAGACCTCCCGTCAGGTGGCGCGGGCACGCCGCGTGGGGCCAGGGTGGCACCGCGATCGGACGCTGGCGAGGCCCCGGGTGTTCCAGGCGGTCGGTCCACCACCGGCGGGGGCAGGGGGCCCCCGACCCCCACGCGCGGGAGCACCGCCGGCTCCCCCGGGGGGGCCATGCGTGCGAGGATGCCCTGTTGGCGACTCGACCGTTGCGGTCGCCGGGGCAGCGATCTATAGATACCCCCTTGCTCGTCGGCGGCGCCGACGTGCATCCCCCCCGACGAGGTGACGCCCATGGGCGTGAGCGCGGACGTGCTGCGGACCTGGACGGTCGCCGACGCCACGGAGCTGTACGGGATCCGCAACTGGGGCAAGGGGCTGTTCTCGGTCAGCCCGACGGGCACGCTCGTCGTGCACCCGAGCTCCATCCCGTCGGACGACCCGGCGGCGACGAAGGACAACTCGGCCGGGCCGGGGATCGACGTCAAGGAGCTCGTCGACGACCTGATCAAGCGCGGCATCTCGACGCCGCTCCTGCTCCGGTTCCCGGACATCCTCGCCCGGCGCATCACCGCGCTGAACGAGGCCTTCACCCGCGCGATCAAGGACAACGACTACCGCGGCCAGTACCGCGGCGTCTACCCGATCAAGGTCAACCAGGACCGGCTGGTCGTGGAGACGATCGTCAACGCCGGCGCGTCGTTCCACTACGGGCTCGAGGCGGGGTCGAAGCCGGAGCTGCTGGCGGTCATCGCCCTGCTGACCGACCCCGACGCCCTGGTGATCTGCAACGGGTACAAGGACGCCAGCTACGTGGAGACGGCGCTCCTGGCCTGCAAGCTCGGGCTCCACGTCATCATGGTCGTCGAGAAGCCGACCGAGCTGAAGCTGATCCACGAGGTGTCGCGGCGACTCGGGATCACGCCCCACATCGGCATCCGCATCAAGCTCTCGGCGCGCGGCGCCGGCCGCTGGGAGCAGTCGGGCGGCGACCGCTCCAAGTTCGGCCTCTCGTCGCGCGAGCTCATGGAGGCCGTGAGCTACATGAAGGAGCACGGGCTGCTGCCCTGCTTCGAGCTCCTGCACTTCCACCTCGGCAGCCAGATCTCGGCCATCAAGAGCGTCAAGAACGCCCTGCGCGAGGCGGCGCGCTTCTACGTGGAGCTCATGAGCAGCGGCGCCGCCCTGAAGTACGTCGACGTGGGCGGCGGCCTGGGCGTCGACTACGACGGGTCGCAGACGAACTTCAGCTCCTCCATGAACTACTCCATGCAGGAGTACGCCAACGACATCGTCTACGGCCTGCGGGAGATCTGCAACGAGGCGGGCGTCCCGCACCCCACGATCGTCACCGAGTCGGGCCGCGCGGTGACGGCGCACCACGCCGTCCTGATCGTCGACGTGCTGGGCGTCAACGCCCTCGCCCCGCGCATGCCCGAGCGGCTGCCCGACGACGCCGAGCCGACCGTGCGCCGCCTGTGGGAGGCGCAGCAGGGGCTGACCCGCAAGAACTACATGGAGACGTACCACGACGCGCTCGACCTCAAGGAGGAGGCGCTCCAGCTGTTCAACCTGGGGCACCTGTCGCTCTCGCAGCGCGTCTGGGCGGAGAGCGTCTTCTGGGCCCTCTGCGAGCGCATCCTGCGCATCGTGCGCGACTCGAGCCACGTGCCCGACGACCTCGAGGGCCTCGAGAAGGCCATGTCGGACACCTACTTCTGCAACTTCTCCGTCTTCCAGTCGCTCCCGGACTCGTGGGCCGTCGAGCAGCTCTTCCCGGTGGCGCCGATCCACCGCCTGAACGAGAAGCCGATCCGCCGCGGCGTGCTGGCCGACATCACCTGCGACTCGGACGGCGAGATCTCGCGCTTCATCGACCTCAAGGACGTCAAGGACGTCCTCGAGCTCCACGAGCTGCGCCCCGGCGAGGACTACCACCTGGGGATCTTCCTCGTCGGCGCCTACCAGGAGATCCTGGGCGACATGCACAACCTGTTCGGCGACACGAACGAGGTGCACGTCTCCTGCTCGCCCGGCGGCGGCTACAAGATCGAGCACGTCGTCGCCGGTGACACCGTCGAGGACGTCCTCAAGTACGTCGGCTTCGACCGCAAGGACCTCGTCGCGCGCCTGCGGCGCGCCTCGGAGGAGGCGCTGCGCACCAAGCGCATCACCTTCGAGGAGAGCAAGCACCTGATGCGGCTCTACGACCAGGGGCTCTCGGGCTACACGTACCTCGAGGAGGCCACGTAGCCAGGGGCCGGCGTCAGGTCAGGTAGCCCAGCGCCACCACGGCGGCGAGGGCCAGGGCAAGGATCCAGAACGGCGCCCCGAGGCTCGCCACGGCCTCGGCCGACTCGACGGCCGGGGAGGCCACCGGGCCGGCCGTCGGGGTGCGCCAGCGCGTCCCCGGGAGCAGCGCCGCGAGCGCGATCCCCAGGAACACGAGGGCCATCACCGGCCAGCCGCCGCCGGTCGCGACCGGCGCGAGCCACAGGCCCAGGGCCCGGGCGGGCCTCCGTCCCCCCACCGCGTCCCATCGTCGCACGGGGCCGCAGGCCGCGTGCGCAGGCGCCGCGAGGGCGCCATCCTGGGCGCGTGCTCCGCTGCGCCTACTGCCACGGCCCGCTCGAGGCGTCCGCCGCCTGCCCCGGCTGCGGCACCCGCCTGCACGCCGACTGCTGGGCGCAGGCCGGCGGGTGCCCGACCCTGGGCTGCGGCCGCCCGGCGGCGGCCGTCGGCGCGAAGCCGGGAGGGCGCGCCCGCGTGACCGTCGGCCTCCTGGTCGGGGTCGCCGTGCTGGCAGGCGCCTGGCTCGCCCGCACCACGACGCCGACGCTCGACCTGGTGCTCGAGCGCCACGGAGAGGACGGGCACCTGGCCGCGGTGGCGTTCACGCCCGACGGCGGCCGGGTCGTGGGCCGGTTCGATCACACGGTGAGCACGTGGACCTTGCCGGAGGGGGCCCTCGTCTCGCGCTTCTGGTACCGCGAGCGTGGGGGCGCCCGGTCGGACTCGTTCGTGCTCGCGCCCGACGGCCGGGCCGTGGCGATCGGGCGCACGGTCCACGCGCTCCCGGGCGGCGAGGCCGTCGCGCACCTGCCGGGCGACGCCCTCGCGTGGCGCGGCGACGGCGTGATCGCCGTCGTGGCCAGCGGCGCGCTCGCCGTCGTGCGCCTCGACGGGGCGCCGCCGCGGCCCCTCGAGGCCTCGCTCCACGAGGCGCGCCCCTGGGCCCGGGCGGTGTTCGGGGCGCCCGACAGGCTGGCGGTCGCGACCCTCCTCCGCGACTGGGGCGAGGCGGTCGAGGTGTGGGACGTGGGCTCGGGCGACCGCCTCGAGGTCCACCCGCGGCACCACCACAACGCCGGGCTCGCGTTCGCGCCCGACGGCGCGCTCTACAGCGCGGGGACCGGCGTCGGGGCGTGGTCTGGAGGTAGGAGGTCCCTCGACGCGGCGGTCTCCGTCGGCCGACCCGGGCAGGACCCGCCCGCGGTCCGTGCCCTCCTCATGCCGGCGCCCGGCGGCCGCACCCGGCCGCGGGGGGCGGGCGCCGCGTGCTCCGCGGGCCGGCGCCGCGGCGCCCGGGGCG
>JAMLIC010000096.1 GCA_023954375.1 Planctomycetota bacterium | reverse complement strand
GGGGGGGGGGGGGGGGGGGGCCCCGCCCCCCCCCCCGACCGCTCAGGCTCGGTCGGCGGCCAGGCGGCCGCCTTCCCTCGCCTTCGCGCCGCATCGCCTCGCCCTCCTCGCCCTCGCCTGAGGCGCCGGCTGCGAACGCCCGGGGTGGTGTGCTCGGGGCCGGTCCGGGCGTTCGAACCCGGTCCGGAGGTCCGTCCACGGCCGGGATCCCGGTCGGAGGGTCGGGTTGGTCCCTGATGCTCGAGCTGCCGATCGTCGGCGACCAGGTGAGCGACGCTCACGTCCCCGCGGGCGCGCGAGGGCGAAGCGCCCAGCGGCCCTTCGCCCGGGTGAGCGTCCAGGGGCCGCCCTCGAGGGCGCGGGCCAGGCGACCGCAGGCGGCGCCGACCTCGCGGGCGGTCGCGCCGTCGCCGAGGGCGAGGGCGAGGTCGCGGGCGGACAGGGGCCGTTCGGCGGCGGCGAGGGCGTCGAGCAGGGCCTTGAGCCCGGGGTCGCCGTCGGCGAGGGCCAGGCGGAAGAGGTCGTGCGAGCGGGCCTCGGGCGCGGCGCGGTCGCGGAGGGCCACCGCGAGCAGGCCCTCGCGGTCGAGGCGCTCGAGGAGGTCCTGCACCTTCGCCACGAAGCGGGCGGGGACGGCGCCCAGGCGGCGGAAGCGGAACTCGAGGGCCAGCGCGCGCACGCGGGCGGCGATCGGGATCTGCTTGACGATGTCGAGCAGCTCGAGGTGCGCCAGGCCCTGCTGCAGGAGCCGCCCGGCGGCCGGGTCGGCGCAGCCGAGCGCCACGCAGGCCAGCGCCGCCGTGGCCCGCTCGGCCGCGCCGGTGTCGCGCTCGGCGGCCTGCTCGCGCAGGAGCAGGGCCAGCGCCGCCCGGATGCGCCGGGCCGACTCCGGCGCCCCGGCCGCCGGCGCCGGCGCGTCGTCGGGCGCCTCGCGCCGCGCGTCCGCCCACCAGGTGCCCGCGAGCAGGCGCTCGAGGTCGCCGCGCACGCGGCCGCCGAGCGCCATGAGCGCCAGCCAGGCGGCCTCGTCGGCGAGCGCCGCGCGGGGGTCGTCGTCACGGCCGAGCGCCGCGCGGGCGAGGACCGCGTCGACGAGGCGGCGCTCCGGCGGGGCGAGCGGGTCGTCGTGACGCATGGGTCGGAGGCTACCTCGCCCGGGCCGCCCGTCCCACTCCCCCGTCGCCTGCGCCGGGACGACCTGCGCGCCTCCGGTATCCTCGATGGTCGCGAGGGGAGGTCGCGGCCATGCACGAGGGGGAGCTCCTGCGACAGGTCGAGGTCGAGCGCCGGCTGTGGCGGCTCACCTGCGGGGCGCTGCTCCTGGTCCTCCTCCTCCTGGGGCTCTCGGTCCTCGCCGCCGTCGGCTGGCCGCGCCGCCTGGCGCCGCCGCCGCACGTCGAGCCGCGCGTCGTCACGGCGCGCGGCGACCTCGCCCAGGACGAGCTGGCGCAGATCGAGCTGTTCGAGCGCGTCGCGCCCGCCGTGGTGAACGTGACGAACCTCGCCGTCCGGCGCGACCGCTGGACGCTCGACCTGGCGCAGATCCCGCAGGGCACCGGCACCGGGTTCATCTGGGACGCGGCCGGCCACGTGGTGACGAACTTCCACGTGATCGAGGGGGCGCACCAGGTGCTCGTGACCCTCGTCGACGGGACCGAGCTCCCGGCGCGCGTCGTCGGCGTGTTCCCGGACAAGGACACGGCCGTCCTGCGCGTCGACGCCCCGGGCCGGGTCCTGAGCCCGATCGCCCTGGGGACGTCGGCCGACCTGCGCGTCGGGCAGCGCGTCTACGCGATCGGCAACCCCTTCGGCCTCGACCACACCATGACCTCGGGGATCGTCAGCGCGCTCGGGCGCGAGATCCAGGCCGCCAACGGCCGGATCATCGACGGCGTGATCCAGTCGGACGCGGCGATCAACCCGGGCAACTCGGGCGGGCCGCTCCTCGACAGCGCGGGGCGGCTGATCGGCATGAACACGGCGATCCTCAGCCAGACCGGCGCGTACGCGGGGATCGGCTTCGCCGTGCCGGTCGACACCGTGGGCCACGTCGTGCAGCAGCTGATCGAGCACGGCCGCGTGCTGCGGCCGACGCTCGGCGTGCAGCTCGCGGCCGAGCAGCTCGCGCGCCGCGCCGGCCTCGAAGGCGCGCTCGTCCTCGACGTGGTCCCGGGCTCCCCGGCCGCCCGCGCCGGGCTGCGCGGCACCGCGCGGGCGGGCCGCCAGGTGCGGCTGGGCGACCTGATCACCGCGATCGACGGCCGGTCGGTCCGACGCCCCGACGACCTGCTCAACGCCCTCGAGCGGCGCAACCCCGGTGACACCGTCCGCCTGACCGTGCACCGCGACGGCCAGCGCGTGGAGGTCGAGGTCACGCTGGAGGCGGCGCGCTGACCGCCCCCCGCCCGGCGGCGGTCGGCTGTGGAGCCAGGCGGCGGCGGTCCCGGGTGAGCACGGGCGGCCTCGCCCGTCTATGATGCCGCCGGGCCACGGGGCCCGTGGCAGCCGAGGTCGGCATGAACGATCGCGACAGGGCCCTGGGCCGCTTGCTCCTGCAGCGGAGCCTGTGCACCCGTGAGGTGCTCCAGCAGGCGGGCCAGACCACCCTCGCGCGGCGCCAGGCCGGCCAGCAGGTGGAGATCCTGGTCGTCCTCGTGGAGATGGGCGTGCTCCCGACCGAGGTGGCGCGCCAGCTCTGGGCCGAGGTCGCAGGGGCCCCCACGCCCGCCCCGCCCCCCCGCCCGGCCCCGCCGCCGCGCCCCGCGCCGGCCGCCCTCGGCGAGAGCGACTTCTCGCCGGTCTCCACGCTCTCGACCATGGGCGAGCCGCCGCCCGACGTGCCGCCCGGCTACGACCCGCTCGGCGCGAGCACGCGGCCGGGCACCGGCTCGTTCGCGCGCCCGGCGACCGGTTCGTTCGCGCGCCCGCCCACGGGCAGCTTCGCCCGACCTGCGCCGCCGCCGGCGGCGAGCGACGAGATCGCCCTCGACGACGCCGTCGCCCCGGTCGGCGCGTCGGGCTTCGCCGCCTCACCCGGGGGCTTCGGCCTGGGGTCGACGTTCGGGGCGCCGCCGCCGGGCCCGGCGCTCCCTCCGTCCGGCGTCTTCCCCGCCGCTTCCGGCACCTTCGGTGCCACGGACCCCACCGTCCGCGGGCCGCTCCTCGCGGCGCTCGGCTCGCCGGTCGGAGCGGGGACTCCGGGCCCGTTCGACGCGCCGCCCGGGAGCTTCGACTTCGGCCCCCCGCCCCCCATGCCTTCGCCCGGGAGCTTCGACTTCGGCGCGCCGCCCGCGCAGCCCTCGGGTCCGTTCGACGCGCCGCCCGGGGGCTTCGACTTCGGCCCCCCGCCCCCTCAGCCCTCGGCGCCGTTCGGCGGGCCGCCCGGCGGCTTCGACTTCGGCCCCCCGCCCCCTCAGCCCTCGGCGCCGTTCGGCGGGCCGCCCGGCGGCTTCGACTTCGGACCGCCACAGGCCATGCCCGGGGGACCCCTCGAGCCGGCGCCGCAGGCGGGCGGGTTCGACCTCGGCGCGCCGCCGCTCCACGCCGCCAACGGGGTCGTCGGCGGGCCGATCGACACGCACGCCGAGCCGACGAAGACCGGCTCGCAGCGGGCCAAGAAGGGGGGCTCCGGTCGGAGCGCCGGCGCGTCGTCGGCGCGCCTCAACCGGACGCGCGCCGGGGCGGCGCCGCCGCGGAGCGGCGGGCCGCCGGTGGCCCTGATCGGCGCCCTGGCCGTCGGGGCGCTGCTCGTGGTCGTGGGCGGGGTGGTCGTGTCGCGCGGCGGCGGAGGCGGCGAGGCCGTCCCGGTGGCCACCACGCCGACCACGCCGGGCCACGTGACGCCCCCGTCCGAGCACGACCCCGGGTCGGGGCCGCGCCCCCCGGGCCCGCGGCCCGACAAGGCGCTCGTGGCCCCGACGAGCCCGCCGGCCACGCAGGCCGAGACCGACGCGCAGTCGGAGACCTGGGCCGAGCGGCTCCTGATCGAGGCCTGGGAGCTGCAGGACAAGGAGCGCTACGAGGAGGCGGTCAAGGTGCTCGAGGACTTCCCGGCCGCCCTGCGCGGCGGCAAGGCCTACGTCGACGTGAAGGAGAAGCTGGCCGAGTACGGGCGCTTCGCCGGCTACAAGCGCAGGCTCGAGGGCGCCCTCACGGCCGGCGGCGGCTCCGAGGAGCTGCGGAGCCTCGTGGGGCGGGTGGAGGCCGGCAAGATGGAGCGCGACCTGCTCAAGCTGCCGTGCACGGACCGGTTCCGCGCCGAGGCCCGCCGGGTCCTCGGCGCCGCGGTCTACGACGAGATCGCCATGAAGGCCATCGACCTCCCCACGGAGGTGACCACTCCGGTCGACGACGAGTAGTCGCCTGGCCCAAGCCACGTCCGTTCAACGACTTGCGCCCGCCGCCCGGACCGCCCGGGCCGGGGCCTGCATCATGGGGGCGGAGGCGTGTATGGAGTCGGTCCGCGTCGCCGTGCACCTGCGGGTCAAGGACAGGGTCCGGGTGATCGAGGCGCTCCGCGCGGTCATGGAGCGGCAGGGCCTCCTGCGCGCCGACCGCGACGCCCGCGACGCCCGGCGCGTGCTCGTGGCGCCGAGCCAGGGCGAGTGGACGTCCGTCTACCCCGAGGCCACCGACACGGCGCGTGACCTCGCGCGCGCCCTCGCGGCCGAGCTGCAGGCGCCGGCGCTGGTCGTGGGGACGATCGGCGAGGAGGCGCTGTTCTACTCCGCCTACGACGACGCGGGCGACGGCGTCGACGACTACCACTCGTGCCCCGACTTCGAGAAGGAGTTCGGCGACGACGACGCCAGCCCCGAGGAGCTCGAGCGCACCCGCGGCGACGTCGACCGCCTCGCCGAGCTGCTCGGCGGGCTCGGGCCCGGCGCCGACCTGCTGCGCGCCGCCCTGGCCGAGGCCCGCCTCGAGCGCCTGCGCGACGTCGACGTGTGGCAGCAGCGCCCCGAGGTCGACGAGGTCCTCCAGCGCCTGCGCGACGCGCTGAAGCTGCCGCCGTTCGCCGACTACGAGGAGATGGTCAGCGAGGGCCAGGACGGCCTCGACGTGCGCGTGCTCGCGTTCAGGAGGCCCCGCCCGGACCGGGGGCTCAAGCTGCCCTTCCGGTCACGCGGCACCTGAGCCGCCCCCGACGCGTCCCCATGGGGACGGTCGTCGGTCGCAGCGCAGCGCAGCGGAGCGGAGCGCCGCGCCACCCAAAGGGACGTGGGCGGCTGGGCGCATGGGGGGCGGCGCGCGCCGGCCGGGCGCGGCGTTCCGTTCCGCGTTCCTCGTCTTGTGCGCGCATGCCAGTTCCGGTGCAACGGCAGCCCGTCTGGTCTGGGCCTGGTTGCAGATCGAGCGGAGCTGTTGCGTTGCACGCCCACGGAGAGTCACTCGGGAGGTACAAGCAGGGGCATGGCGAACGCGGAGCAGATCAGGGCGCTGGTGGCGAGTCACTTGGAGGGTGACGATCCCCGGTTCTACGCCGTCGCACTGCAGATCGCGGCTCGTGAGGCGCGGGCCGGGCGGACGCGCGTCGCCGAGGAGATCCGAGAGGCGGTCGAGGAGGCCAAGAAGCGCGCGGGCGCCGGCCGCCGAGGCGCAGATCCTGTCGATCTCCCAGCCGCGAGGCGAGCTCGCGGGGGTTGCTCACGGCCGAGCAGCCCAAGGCGCGGCTCTCGGACATGGTCCTCACCGCTGCGGTGAGGGAGCGGCTGGAGCGGCCGCCGAACTTGCGACCCGAGCGAGGGTTCGTTGCCGTGTTCCCGATCACCGGCTGGTGGAAGGACCAACCGGCGCGCGACCGAAGTGACCTGGGCGCGCGGTACGCGCTCGTCGTGTCCAGCGAGGCCCCCGGTGTGGACGTCGACATCTGGACGCCCGTCGCGCAGGTCGTGGGGGTCCCCACGTGACGGTGCTTCGTTCACACCCGCGTCAACTCTCCGTAGAGTCCGTCACGGCTCGACGGGATCGGGAGGCTGCCCGTGAGTGACGAGACGCTTCGACAACTGGAACGCCGGTGGCGTGAGACCGGAGCCATCAGCCAGTCGGGCGTGGGCTGGGGCGGCACGCCGGCGGGTCCGCGTCCCTCGTCCCAGCGGTAGATGCCACCGCTCACGTGGCGACTGGGCGGCGCCACGATGTAGCCGCCGTGGCCCCGCGTATCGAGGCTGTCCGCGAACTTCGCGGAGTTGTTGAGGGCGGCCTCGGGGCGGTGGGTGAACAGGTGGTGGTTGCCCCCGCTCCCGGTCGTGCTGCACATGGTCGTGGGCAGCGGCCCGTGCTGCTGCTCCAGGTCCGCCAGCGCAGCGCGACCCTCGTCACCGTCGACGTCGAGCACGTCGAGGCCGCTCGCAGGTCCACACGCGATGCCGACGTTCGCGTCGGGCCACGCGCCCCACCACATGCGGATCGTCTCCTCGTTCGTCGTCGCGTCCTTCACGCCGTGCGACGTGCGCGGGTGCTTGCCCTGGCTCTCGCACGTGGCCTTCCCACACGAGCAGGTTCGGCCAGTCCGCGGGGAGTGGAGCGGGATCACGGCCCAGCCCCGGCGCGCGTACGCCAGCGCCCAGTCGAGCATCGACGCGGGCTCCGGCGGCGTGGAGAAGAACGCTTGCACCGGCGATGTAGGCCCGGTACCGTCGCTGGTGTTGTTGATGATCTCGGTGTGGGCCGTCGTCTCGGGGTGGTGCTCGGGTGACGGCCCGCGCTGTTCCTGGGTCATGCCGCCGACCCCTCCGGCCCGCCCGAACGGCACGCCTCGATGTAGGCGTCGACGTCACGCCGCAGGAGCGCGACGCGGCCTCGCGAGACCCTCACGAAGGGGATGACGCCCCGGGCGAGCAGGCCCCGGGCCGTCCGCTCCGAGACCCGCAGGGACTCGGCTGCCTCCTTCACCGTCATGAGCACCGACGACGCGGCGCTCGACTTCTCGCTCACGATTCACCTCCTCGCAGGCAACGGCGCGCAGCCGCGTGCCCACGGAGGCATTTCTAGTCCGCGATTCGAGAACGTCGAGACGGCAACTTGGAGAACTCCAGTTCTCCATCTCGGGGCTTGATCGCCGACCCGGCGTATAGTGCAGGCAGTCGCAGTCGCTCGCCGGAGGTCGCTCGTGGCCGCACGCAAGCTCGTGAAGCTCACCCCCAAGGCTCCGCCGTCCGCCGAACTCGTCCGGCTCGCGGCGAAGGAGCAGCAGCTTGCTCGGGAGAGTACCGCCGTGAGGCACCTGCGCGCGATTGAGGAGGCGCAACAACTCCGCCTTCCACGCCCTCTCTCGCGTCGGCGCCTCGGCACGCTGACCAAGGCGATCTTCGTCGTCGGCGTCGCGGAAGACGGCGGACCCACGATCGAAGGGGAGCGAGTCCGCCTCGACGCTGGCCACCGGGACAAGGTCGGGCGGAGGCGCGGAGCGAGGAAGGTTGGCGGTCTCGCGGGCTACGCCCAGGGGATCTTCGACCTCGCAGACTACGGCGAGACGTGGCTCGACGAGTGGGACAAGAAGAAGCTCAACGTGATCCTGAAGCGGTGGAAGCTGCGGGTCGAGTGGCGAGACCCCGAGAAGGAAGACGTCTTCGTCCTCCGGTGGCACCACGAGGCATCGAGCGACCTCACCCCAGTCTTCCGGCGCGACCAGCCCCAGACCCTCAACGCGAACCAACTGCGCGCCGTCAGGCAGGTGACCGCCTCAGCCAAGAAGGCGAGAGGGGCTCGTCCGAAGGGGCGCAAGTCAGGAGAGTGGCGCGGCGTCCGTTGGGAGGCCCTCCTTCAGGCACCTGACAGCGACCCGGGCCGGATCGAGGCCACGAGCGGACAAGAGAAGTCCTCGCGCGGACACAAGAAGACAAGGGCGCGGACATCTTCGACGCAACCACCTGCGAAGACTCGCCGCCGCGGAGCGAAGCCATGACGCGGGCGCAGGCCGATGCACGGCGGCCCTCGTTCTCTGAGGCGGATAAGCCTTCCTGCGTACCGCGCGAGCCGGACTCGTGGCGGGTGCTCGAAACCCGATGCTCGGATTCCGACTTAGAAACCAAAACGCAGGTCGGGTCTGGGGTCCTGAGCGCGCTCGATCGGCTGCCGCTGCGCGTAGCTAGGGCACCGCGGGATCAGGTGTTGAGCGTCGAGAACCGGCGCCCCGGTCACGCGAGCGTCCTCCCCAACGTGCTGACGAGCACGAGGCTCTGCTACCGATGAGCGACAAGAGGCTCCGGGAGCTTGAACGCCGCTGGCGGGAGACGGTCGCCGTCGAGGACGAGGCCGCCTACCTGTTGGAGCGCGTAAGGTCCGGCACTCTCACATCGCTCGACTTGGAGCGCGCGGCGTCAGCCGGCTATCCAGCGGCGACAAGGGCGTGTCCGCAAGCTGCGGCTGCCCCGCCTGACGAGAGGGTTGCCGAGCTACTGCGAGAGATCGCCAGTGAAGTCCAGGACGACCGCATCCTCCGGCTCTGGGCCGCCGACTGTGCGGAGCGACGTCTGAGAGACTTCGAGGCGCGGAATCCGGGAGACGACTGCGTTCGTGAGGCGATCAGAGTTGCGAGAGAGTTCGCCCTTGGACGCGGGTCGACCCGTGACTTGACTAGGGCGGGAGATCGCACTCACGTCATCACGCGCCGCGAGGCGCTCGCCGCACGCACGGTGCCTGAGGCGGGGCTGGCGGCGACGGCAGCAGTCGCGGCACACTGGGCGACCCACCACGATGCGAGGTTCGCTGCGAACGGCATCGTCGGCGAGACCGTCGAGCCCTGGGCCGAGTTTGACGGAGCCGAGAGGCGCTTCCAGTTGGAGCGCCTGATCGCTCGGTGGCTCCACGGACCTACCGACCTACCCCGGACCCAGTGATCGCCCAGGGGTTCAGGCCCCGTGGGTCGTTCTGGACGATGCGCCGTGCGCGCTGATAGTTCGCGATGCGAACCGCCTGGCTCGGGTCGTTGAAGCTGCGGTAGATGATCCGGTTCTGCGCGAGGTTGTTGCGGAGCGCGAGCCGGAGCACGTCGTAGTTCGCGGACGCTACCCCGACGCCGTGCTTGATGGCGGCGGCTACGAGCGGCGCGTCAGCGACTCGGTAGTGCGCTGCCGTCACCTTCGCAGCTTGCATGACCGTGTCAACTTCCGTCGCGGTCGGGCTTGCCAGCATCCGAATCTGGTATCTGCCCGCGAGCTGCTGCCAGTCGGTCATCGAGCGACCCACCAGGAACTCGTCTCGAACCTCGGAGATCGTGCTCAGCAGACCCCGGTTGCGCTGCGCGAACAGGACCGCCTGTGGGTCGCCGTTGTGGAGTGCGACGAGGATGTTGTTGTCGAGCAGGGGGTCGTCCGGCGGAATGGCTCCGCGCCCGCCGCGGAGCCCAGCCAGGCCCACCAGGCCTAGGCCGACTTGGAGCGGGCCCATGATGGTTTGGCCACGTCCGATGGTTTCGTAGGTGCCGAGCCCCACGTTCAGGGCTGCGTCGGCCATGAGCAGCCGCGGCGCGATCGTCGCGCCACGCGCCAGCCCACCTGCGATGCCGCCGCCGAAGACGGCACTCGCGCCGACCGCGCCCTGGTAGACCCGCTCACCGGCCGAGTAGCGCTCAACTCCGAACCCGCCCGATCCGCCGTAGACCGACCTGCCGGTCGCAGCGTGGAAGAGCATCTGCGACGGCGCGACTTCGAGCCCCGGGTCACCCGTCAAGCTGGAAGCGCCCCAGCCGATCGCCTCCATGCTCCCGTACGCGACCACGCCGAGCGCCGCGAGGAGCGGCACGGCCTCGCCCGTGGGGTCGTTGAGCGTGACCGGGTTGTTCCCCGCGAACGTGTAGGGGTTCCCCATGCTGACGGGGTCCCAGACCGGGTCGCGGCTTATGAACCGGCCCGTCGCGGGGTCGTAGTAGCGCGCTACTAGCGCCCATGACCCCCGCGGAATGGCGGCCAGGGCGGGTTTCCGCGCGACCTGCGTAGCGCGCGTGTCCGGGGACGGGCGCGATCCGGCCGTGCATGGGCGCGCGGACCCGACCAGCATCGAGAGAACGAGCGCCGCGAGGACGGCGGGCTGGCCGCACATGCGGCGACGATGACCGCCGCGCCTGGGCTGTGCCAGGCGGCAGCTACTCGACGCGTGACTGGCCCTCCCGCGGTCGGAAGGTGGGGGTTACCCTCGGGTAAGGAGAGCCGGCGTGGAGAAGCTGGACGTCATCCTCGAAGTCGAGACCGCCGTGCTCGCTGACTGGCTTCAGGCGCAGGGCGACGACACGTGGTGGAACATCGACGGCGACGAGGAGCTGAGCGAGGTGCTCCGCCTGCCTTGCACTGCCGACGAGCTGGCCTCGGTGCTCCGGAAGGTGCGCCGGAAGACGGTCCGGATCCTCGGGAACCCAGGCAAGTGGTCCAAGCTGCCGAAGGGCCCCGAGGTCTTCGACCAAGTGGCTGAGGACGAGGGCGGCGCACGGGTGCTGTATCTCACCTGGGGCGATCCCGCGGCTGCCTGGGTGCTCGCCGAGGACATTGGGGTCAAGCAGGCCCTGGATACTCCAGCAAGGACCTGAGGCTCCGAAACGGTGCCCCGCCCAACCATCCCCAATCTCGACGCTCGCATCGCTCGCATCGCGCAAGACGTCGTGGACCTGCCGGCAGAGTCGACCACGCCGATCGGACACTACGAGCGCGGCGCCAACGACGCCTGGAACCTGCTGCAGTACTTCGAGCGGAATGCAGGCCGCGCTGTCGTGCGACCGACCGTGCTCGAGCGGCACGTCCGTCGTCTCCGCATGCTGGCCTTGGTCGGCCTCGTCGAGGCGTTCGAGCGCTTCCTCAAGGAGGTCGCCGCCGTGTGTGTCGACCACGTGGCGCCGCTCGTCCTCGACGACCGCCTTGACGTCCTCAGGGTGGACGCGACGGACGTGGCCGCTCACTTCACGGCGCAGACGATCGGGCACGCGCTGTGCGAGGGCGACACCTGGCTCAACGTCGAGTCGATCCAGCGCCGGTTCGGGCGCCTGCTCGCCGACCACCACTCCACGAACGCGGGCATCCAGCTGTTCCCGAAGGGCCAGCGGCGGACCACACTCGAGACGATCTTTCAGCTCCGACACACGGTGGTCCACAACCTGGGCGTACTGACGCGTACCGACGCCGCCAAGCTCCGACTCATGACGAGGACGCCTGTCGCCGCGCCGAAGGTACTCTGGCTCACGAACGGTGACGTCTGGTACGTGAAGCTCTGGTTGGACGAAACCGCCGAGTGGGCCAACGACCAGATCCGCGCGCGCCTCGCCACGTTGCTGACGGATCTCCACACGGCGGACCCCAGCCTCTTCGATCCTCCAGCGAAGGCCGCCGCGTTGGCGACGACGTTCGGCAAGCCTGTCACGATCGCTGGGGCGACGGCGAACCCGTAGGCGTATCTGTTTACCGGGGCCCGGCGGGATCGCATCACCGGATCTGGATGAGAGATGCGTCGCGGATGCACCCGGGCGCACGTAGCGCCTGATCTTGCGCGAGCGGCGCGCTTGGCATCGCGGATGTGTGGCTCGGGCGCATGGCGGTCGTGCCGGAGCTTCTCGACGGGCGAGGTGGTGGCCGAGGCCGGCGTCCAGCAAGCGACGTCGCGAGCGTGCTCCTCCAGCGACGCCTCGACGAGGCCGAGATGAGGGTACGGCGCCTCGAGGAGCGGATCGCGGGACACGAGGACACCGAGAAGCGCCTGCTCGCGCGGATCGACGAACTCGAGCGCGCGGGGAAGCGACAGGCCTCGCCGTTCTCGAAGGGAGACCCGAAGCAGAAGCCGAAGACGCCAGGACGGAAGCCCGGGAAGGAGTACGGGACGCGGCGCTTCCGCCCGAAGCCCGACCGCGTCGACGAGGAGATCGACGTCCCTCTGCCCGAGGCGTGCCCGAAGTGCGACGGCGAGGTGGAGGAGGTCGGTGTCGCAGAGCAGTTCCAGACGGACCTGCCTCCGCCCCCGCCGCTGATCGTTCGGCGGTTCACGATCCACGTCGGCAAGTGCGGTAGCTGCGGTTGCAGGGTCCAGCCGCGCGACGCGTTGCAGACCTCGGACGCGCTCGGCGGAGCCGCGGTGCAGCTCGGGCCCCGCGCCTTGGCGCTGGGTACGCAGCTCAACAAGGCCTACGGGCTGTCCTGGGGCAAGGTGGCGCACCTCGTCGACAGCACGTTCGGCCTGAAGGCGACGCGCGCGACCTACTGCCGGGCCTCGCTGCGGATCGCGAAGAAGCTCGAGCCTACGTACGAGGCCCTGATCCAGACCACGAGGAAGAGCCCGATCGTCACGCCGGACGAGACGGGCTGGCGAGCGGGTCCCCAATGACGGTGGACCAGTCGCCGGGCCGGTCGGCGGGCCATGGGGCCGGTCCACCGGCGATGGCCGCTGCCGGTGGCCCCGGGTCCAGCACCGGCGCGCGCCCGGTCTGACTGCTATGCCGTGAGTGAGGAGATGGGCCGGGGAGGTTGCCGCCTCCCCGAGCCCGTGCCTCGGGAGCAGTACCTCCCGTGGGCGGGGTGGATCGTACGCGCGGGGGCGCTGCCGGCGCCAGGGGGCCGCGAGCCCGAGAGCGCGGGTGCCTCCGCCAGGGGTGCGAGGCCGTCTATCGACCGCGCTCCGTGCTGGCCCTGTATTGCTCCGCCGACTGCCGCTCGAAGTGCAGGGAGGTCCGGCGCTCGCGGAGCGCGGGGTTCAGGGCGCGGCGACGGACGGCCGCGCGGACGCGGCGAGCGCGGGCGGCCGGGAGGCCGCTGCGGGGCTGGCGCCGCCAGGCTCCGGAAAGCGTAGCCCTCCTGAAGGACTCCGAACGCTCCGCGCCGCCCGTCGCCGTGTCGAGCTGCGCGCGGCCGGGCTGCGAGGGCTCCTTTGAGCCGACGGCGCGCAGCCCGGATCAGGCGTTCTGCGGCCTGGAATGCCGCCTGGCGCTGAGGCGGGTGCGCGACCGCCTGCGCAAGCACGGCCTTGACGGGTCGGGGCCGGCGTTCCTTCGCTGGCGCGACGACGTCGAGCCCTCGGGCGCGCCCGATCCATCCGTATCGGAGATCGAGCGCATGCGCCTTAGCCTCCGCGCCGCTCGTGGGGCGCCCACCGCGCCCGCGAGCGAGGAGGTGCGCGGTGCCTGGTCCCCCGAGACACGTCGTCCCCCGCCCGGACCGCGTCCGCTCGCTCCGCGGCGTGACCTTCGGCTGGCTGGACGCGCGCCTCCTGCGCGACGGCTGGCTCCGGGCGCTCCCGCTCGAGGCGCTGTCGACGTACGTGTTCCTGTGCCTGGCCGCTGACCGCCAGGGCGTGAGCTTCTACCGGCGCGCGCGGCTCGGCCAGGAGCTCGGCCTCGACGAGCGGCAGGTGGTCCGCGCCCTCGACGAGCTCCGGGCGCTCGACCTCGTCGCCTACGCGCCGTTCCACCCGGGCGCGCCGGACGGCTTCCACCAGGTGCTGGCGCTGCCCGGGGGCGCGGCGCCGCCGAGCCAGACCGAGCGCCTCGTGCAGGCGCTCGCAGCGCGCCTCGCCTCCCCGCCGCCGTCCGAACCGCGGCGCTCATAGCCCCCACCTCACCGAGGACGCCATGGAGACGGACCGAGAGGTCGCCGTCGCGGACGGAGTCCGCCCGCGCGACGAGGAGCCCCCCTGCCTGGTCCGCTGGGTCGGCCTCGACGAGCTGCGCACGAGCTTCGCGGGTCTGCGGCAGGGCCGCGTCGCGCTCGTGCCGCGCGACCGCGAGGCGCGCCTGGCCGCGCTGCCCCTGCGCGTCGCGGTCGTCGGGCGGCGGCCGGGCTACGAGGTCGTCGACGGCTTCAAGCGCCTCGAGCGCTGGCGCGGCGCGGGTCTCGAGCGCGTGCCGGTCGTGATCGACGCGGTCGAGGACGCGCACGCGGCCAAGCGGCTGGTCCTGGCGAGCAACGCGCCGCGCCGGACGCTCTCGATCCTCGACGAGGCGCGCGTCGTGGCCTCGCTGCGCGAGGACGGCCTGGGTCCGAAGACGATCGCGGCGCTGCTCGGCCGCAAGCCGCACTGGGTGCGGCGGCGCCTGGCGCTCGCGCACGGGCTGGCGCCCGCCGTCGCGCGCTGCGTCGACGCGGGGCGGATCGGGCCGGCCCTGGCCTATGCGCTCGTCGGCCTGCGCGCGGTCGACCAGGAGGCGGTGGTCCAGGCCGCCGAGCGCCACCGCCTCCGCGCGCGCGAGGCGCTCGTGCTCGTGAGCGCGCTGCGCGCCGCGAGCGACCCGCGCGAGCGTGCGCGGCTGCTGGCCGCGCCCCGCGCCCTCTTCGACCGCCCGACGCCTGCCACGAGCGGGACGGCGGCCCGGCTCGAGGAGCGCCTGCGCCGGGCGCAGCAGGCGCTCGCCGACCTCGCCGAGCTCGAGCTCGGCCCCGACCTCGGCGAGGCCGAGCGGCGGCGCCTCGAGGCGCTCCGCCGCGCGGCCTTCGACCAGCTCCACACCCTGGCGCGGCGCACGGCGGGGGACGCCGCACCTCTCCCGACTCCCCGCACGGAGGACGAGTCTCATGACGAGCAACGACGAGCGACAGCCGAACGAGGAGGACGCGACGCTGCCCCTCTTCCCGGACCCGGAGACGGTGAAGGCGCCGACCCCACCCGAGCCGCCAGCGACGACGGAGCGCGGTGTGAGCCCGGAGGAGCGGGCGAAGATCCTGGCGCTACGCGCGGCGAGCCTGGGGACGCGCTCGATCGCCAAGGCGGTGGGGCGCGACCGCAAGACGGTGCAGCGGGTCCTCCGGGACGCGGAGGAGGGCGCGCCCGCAACGGCGCCCGCGCCCGCAACGGCGCCGGCGCCCGGCGGGCAGGGTAGCGCGAGCGTGCTCGACCCCTACCGCGAGGAGATCAAGGACCGGGTCGCCAAGGGCCTCACGACGACCCGGATCCTGCGCGAGGTGCAGGAGCTCGGCTACGCCGGCGGCCGCACCGTGCTCGGCGAGTACGTGCGCACGCTGCGCGCGCCGCTGGCGCCGCGCAAGGTCACGCGCCGCTTCGAGACCCCGAAGGGCGAGGAGCTCCAGGCCGACTGGTCGACCTACCGGGTGACGATCGGCGGCGTGACGACCGTGATCCAGGTCCTGGCGGTCGTCCTGGCCCACTCGCGCAAGGCCTTCCTCTGGGCGACCGACAGCCAGAAGCTGGCGCGGCTGCTCGAGGGGCTCGAGCTGGCCTTCGCCGCCTTCCAGGGGGTCGCGCTCAAGGCGATCTTCGACAACATGGCGGTCGTCACGCTCGGCCGCGTGGGCGCCGATCGCCGACCGATCTGGAACCCCGGCTTCCTGCCCTTCGCCCAGCACTACGGCTTCGAGCCGGCGGTGTGTCGGATCGCGCACCCGGACCGCAAGGGCTACGCCTCATACTGCACCTGATTCGACCGCTGCGGTCACAGCACGCAGCGCTAGCCTGGGACGGCCCTGCTGCTTCTTTGGGGCATCACGTCCGGGCGGATCGTAGAGGTGTCCTCCCTTGTCGTCGTGGCGATGGGCCTGCAGAAGGCCGCAACGCCGCCAGGCGTTGACCGTCGCCTTCGACACCTTGAGCTTCTTCATCATTTCCTCCAGGGTGAGCTTGCCGGCGGCGCGCAGGCGGTCGTAGCGACTCTTGAGGCCGTAGGCCAGTCGGATTCGACGAACGATCAGGCGATGAGCGACGCGCCCCTCACCGGATCTGAGGCCGCGCTCGTTGAGCAGCGCGGCGATTTCAGCGTCGGTGTGCTGATCCAGCAGGCGATCGATCTCGGCCACGACCTCCGGGCTAGTCTTCCGCATCTGCCACGCACTCAGCGGCAGGGGCAGGCTGAGACTCTTGGTGGCCCCACCCTTGAAGCGCACGTGTGCTTCGATAGCGTCGCCGCGCTTGAGCGTCACGTCTTCGAGCAGGAGGCGCACGACGCGCTTCCGCTCGCGACCCGGGGTACTCGGGTCTCGCCACAGCTTCGGGAGATCCGTCGCGAGCGCGAGGACACGAGCCCGCTGCTCCTCAGTAAGCGTCGCCGCGTCACACTGCTTCCTTCGATCACGCTCCTCCTGGGCCTCGGTGAGCGCCCGGAGCTTCTCGTTCCACTCGGCCTCGAGAGCATCTGCGACGAGCCGGTTCTCGGGATCGACGCGCATGAAGCGACGACGGGCGAGTTCGGCCTCATAGCGCGTCCGCTCCACCTGTTGGGCGCGCAGAGCATCGGCCTCGACAACACGGCTCTGGAGCTCCTGCTGCACGCTGAGAACGACATCGAGCGCGACGGGAGTGACGGCTTCTATGAGGAGCTCTCCGACAGCCCGATCGATGCCACCCCCGGGGATCCTCTGGCACGACGGCCGCGCCTCCTCGATACCGCGTCGCTGGCAGATGTAATCCGGCCGGCTCTCTCCCTTCACGAGGTGATACCGGACAGTCATGCGGTCCCCACAAACGCCGCAGACCACGAGTCCCTGGAGCAGCGCCGGTCCCTCCCGTGCGGGCCCAGCGCGTCGCTCAGCACCAAGCACGGCGGAGTTCTCCCTCAGACGGCGCTGGTTCTCCTCGAACTCGTCCCAGGTGATGTAGCCGACATGAGCGCCAGGCACGAGCGCCACCCATTCGTCGCGGGGGAGCTTCGCGAACCTGTTGGTGGGGACGCCGTCCGCAGCTCTCCGCTGGCGGGTGCGTCCGAAGAAGTAAGCACCCGCATACCGTGGATTGTGGAGGATCCAGAGGGCTCGCGAGTGTCCGAGCGGACCCCAGATGATCTGGCTGCCACCACCGCCCTCTCGATGGCGCCTCGGGAACTCGAGGCTCTGCTCCCGGAATGCCTTGACGGTCGCCGTTGCGGATCCCGTGCGCTTGAAGGTCCTGAAGAGCACGCGCAGCGCCTGCTGCACCTGTTTGTCCGGATCGAGGACCACGCGATCGCGCTCGTCGTACACGAAACCGATCGGCAATGGACACGCGAGCTCGGCCCGGCGCGCCTTGTTGAGGATGCCGCCGCGAAGACGGGCGCGGAGCACGTGAAGCTCCGCCTCGCTCATGGTCCCCTGCAGGCCGAGCAGGAGACGGTCGTTGAAGTGAGCTGGGTCGTAGATCCCGTCCTCGTCGAGGATCAGGGTGTCCGAGAGCGCGCAGATCTCGAGCAGCCGATGCCAGTCGGTCGAGTTCCGCGCCAGGCGCGACACCTCCAACCCCATGACGATCCCGGCGTGGCCCATGCCGACCTCGGCCACGAGCCGCTGAAAGCCCTCGCGGTCCGCCGCAGACGCGCCCGACTGGCCGAGGTCGCTGTCGATCACGACGATCCGACCCATCGGCCAACCGAGTGCAATCGCGCGCTGCCGGAGATCGTACTGGCGCTTCGTGCTCTCGCTGTTCTCCATCACTTGGCGCAGCGTGGACTGCCGCACGTACAGGTAGGCGTTCCGCTTGAGGTGACGCGCTTCCACCTTCTGACGGGCTTCACCCTTCACGACGCAGCCTCCTTCTTGTTCGACAAGACCATGTCCGCGAGCACAGCCGCGATGTCGCTCCGGAGCCCCCGGGGAAGGAGGGTCGTGTCACCCTCCTGCGGGCAGACCGTCATCTCGGGCTCGGGAGCCATGGGCGCACATGCCTCGCAGGCCTTGACCCAGCTGCTCATACCGCGGCCGAGGAACAGTGCGACCCCAGGCGCCCGCGGGGTACTCCCCTCCGCGGGACGTACGGCGAGTTCCCGCATCGCTTCGTACTCCTCGACAAGCGCGCCGCCGCACTGGAGGGGCTCGCTCACCGCCGTTTTTTTCCCTGGCGCGCCAGCGCCCGCTCGATGCTCCTCGGGTGAACGCTGATGCCGAAGCGCTCGAGAACGAGCATCGCGAGCTCGGCAGGCCGCAACGCGGCATCTCGCGCGCGCATCTCCTGCACGAACGCAATGACGTCGTCCGTCAGCTTGTGCCCTGATCTCGGCCCCCGCTTCCGCGGAAGCAGCCCAGGCAGACCACCCCGCTCGAGCGCAGCCTTGGCCTCGTAGAAGGCTGGACGCGAGAAGCCGAACGCCGCGACCGACTCGGTCACTGAACGACCCTCCAGGCGAACTCGCCGCAGCAGCTCGTACTTGACCTGCACTAGGTCCCGTGGATCGAAGAACTCGTGCTCGAGGAAGGCAGGGTCCCTGACTCGGTCCGATCGCGCGTTCAACGCCTTCTCCGCGCGGAGATGCTCGGCCTTGGGATCGCTGACCGCCCTTCGCTTCGCCATGCCCTGCCCCCATGCGTAATGCCTATTCTGCCGCACGCCACCGACAAGAAGGAGGCAGAGAACCTAACCGATGGCGCAGATGGCCCTTGCGCGCCGCCACGCAAGGCAGCGCGCGCGGGCGCGCGCAGCGCCAGCAGGCGGATTTTGCCTGCCATCGCGTACGCAATTCTCATGACATCTTCCGGCGACGCCGACCGCGCTTCCGCCGTTTCGTCGGCTTCGCCCCTGACGCGCCGACCAGGTCGACGAGCCGCAGGAGGTCCTCGAACCGGAAGAGAGCTCGCCCGGCCGAAACTACGAGGAACGGGTCCGGGTCAACCGCGCTTGTCCAGCTGGCCGGAAGGGATCGCAGCTTCCCCTCGCTATCGAGGAAGTAGACGCGATGCTCACCCCACGTGTGCTTGTGTGCGACGAGCTCGAAATCGCGACCGACAGCCGGATGGAAAGGGTGTGTGATCCGGAAC
>JAMLIC010000095.1 GCA_023954375.1 Planctomycetota bacterium | reverse complement strand
AGGGCGCCGCGCGCCGCGGCCAGGCGCTCGGGCAGGCGCGCGGCGTCCTGCGCGACCTGCTGCACGCGGCCGAGGGCGGCCTCGCGGGCGCGGCGGGCCCGGTCGACGTCACGGTCGTGGCGGGAGTAGGCGCTCCACAGGAGCAGGCGCTGCGTCTCCCACCCGTCGCACGCGGGCAGGAGCACCCAGCGGTCGTAGCGCAGGCGCGCCTCGCGCGCGAAGTCCTCGGCGTGGCGCAGGTCCTGCTCGCGCGCCCGAAGCTCGGCGTCGGCCGCGGCCCGGGCCGCCTCGACGGCCGGGGCGTGCGCCTCGAACCGCTCGACCTCGACCCGGGCCCGCTCGAGCGCCCGCTCGCCCTCCTCCGCGGCCTTGTCGGCCCTCGCCGCGGCCGCGCGCGCGGCCTCCAGGGCCCGCTCGGCGTCGCGCCGGGCGCGCGCCGCGCGGACGACCCGGACCTCCTCCGGAGGCGTCCAGCGGCCGTTGAGCTTCTCCCAGCCGTGGCGCGGGTAGTAGACCTCCGGCGCCTGCCACACGCCGTCGACGAGGTGGAAGTCGAGCGCCAGCCACAGCTCGACCAGCCCGGGCAGGCCGGGGGCGGCCCCCTGCAGGTGGTGGGCGAGGGCGCGCGCCTCGTCGGCGAAGCCCTGGGCGGCGCAGAACTGCCCGAGCGACAGGGCCGCGGCGTGGTCGCCGGGCTGGAGGGCCAGGGTGCGGCGGGCCAGCTCCTGCTCGGGCGTCTCGCGCACCTCGACGTGCGCCACGTCGTCGCGCGGGATCCGCAGGGCGCCCAGGCGGCGGACGACGACGATCGTGTCGCCCTCGTCGTGGACGACCCCCTCGATCGTGCGCCCGTCCTTGAGGGTCACGACGTCGGCCCGGGCCGGGGCCAGGCTCAGGGCGGCCAGGCAGAGGAGCAGGGCGGGTCGGTGCACGGGGAGGGACCTCCGCGGGTGCACACGACGGGGGAGGGGGGCCAGTTCCACCGGCCGGCCGCTCGGCCGTCTTCGCAGCCGGCCGGAGTGCCTCCGCGCACACCTCGCCGCGCCTTCGCAGCGAGAGCCCCAGGCGAGGCGGAGGAGGGCGAGGCGATGCCGCGCGAAGGCGACCGATGGCGGCCTCCTGGCCGCCGAGGGAGCCTGAGCGGCCGGGGCGTCGCGCGAAGCGCGACGACCCGGCGAACGGCAGCGGCTCAGGCCTAATGCTGGAGGACGCGGACCACCCGCTCGATCTGGTGGACCTTCCTGTTGAACTTGTCGTCGATGCTCACCCGCACGAGGAAGGCGGGCGGGAGGAAGGCCACCCGGTAGCGCACGTTGAACGAGCCGGTGATCGTGCGCATCAGGCCGCCCTCGGCGGTGGTGATGGGCGGCTCGCTCAGGAGCCAGCGGCGGTTGAGCTGGAAGAAGTTGATCTGCTCCCGCAGCTTGAGGAAGACGAAGCCGCCGCCGCTCGGCAAGATCGCGTCGATGGTGAACACCCGGTCGGGGAACCGCTGGATCAGCGCCGTCGGGTTGGCGGGGCGGCCGTCGGCCACGCCCGGCAGGGTCACGGAGCTGTTGTCGTCGTCCCGGGCGTCGAAGATGTGGATCTTGTCCCCGGGCCGCACGCCGGGGAAGTCGAAGGTCGTGTACCCGGTCCCGGGGCCCGCCGCGATGTCGTTGATCGTCCGCATGGCCACGCCGATCCCGTTGGCGTTCTCGATGCGCGCCGCCCCCTCGTACATGAACATGACCGCGTTCGGGCCGTTGACCCCGCCGAACTGGGCGCGGTTGGCGTGCATCTGCGAGATCCCGCCGGTGGGGTGGACCGCCGACCGGATCCCGCGCTCCTCGTCCGACCTCAGGAGCGGGTCGCTCCCGGGGTTGACGTCGCCCACGTGGTACCACGAGCCCGGGACGGCGGTGTTCGGCTGGAAGAAGAAGCCGAACTTGAGGTCGCAGATGCCCGTCGCCAGCAGCGAGACCTGGTCGGTGGCCCCGGGCACCGCGGTCGGCTGGACGATCCCCCCCTGGCCGTCGGTGAACCACACCCGCCGCCGGAGCGTCGAGCGGCCGTCCGCCTCCTGCACGAGGCGGTAGTGGACGAGCCCCGGCAGCGACGACCCGCGCACGGAGATCGAGCTCCCCACGTAGATCTCGTCCCGCCAGTAGCGCCGCCCCTCCAGGTAGGCCTCGCTCTGGATCTCGTAGGGCGGCGGCGAGAAGACCACGGGGGCCGGGAAGTACGGCAGGTTCGAGAAGCCGAGGTTCCCCGGCCGGTCCGCCTCGCAGAACTCGGTCTGGCCGAACAGCGGGTCGAGCGGGTCCGCGGGCCGCCGGAACGAGTTGGCCGGCCCCCCGGCCGCGACCGGGCCGGCCCCCGGCGGCCCGCTCGCCAGGAGCGGCTCACCGGTGTCCCAGTGGCCGTTGCCGTTGGTGTCGGAGTAGAACTCCATGTGGATCGTGCGCGTCGTGTTCGCGAGGTCGCGCTCGATCAGGTCCAGCACGCTCCGCAGGCGCTGGTAGCCCTCCAGGTTGTTGACCGTGCTGGAGAAGATCCGGGTCGACTGGACCCACACGAAGGTGATGACCCCGATCAGGATGGTCCCCAGCGCGACGGCGACCAGCAACTCGATGAGCGTGAACCCCCGCCTGCGCATCGATCCTCCGATCGGCTGGTTCAACGCGAGCGCTGGCCGCTGCCGCCCTGGGTGGGGGCAGGTGACGGCTGCTGCTCCGCCTTGGACCGATCACGGCCCATGGAGCGGTCCACGGGCTTGCCTGGATAGCCGAACTCGAGCCCGGAGCGCACGGCCCCGCTGGCGCGCGCGTCCTCGAACGCCGTCAGGTAGATCTCGTCCCCGACGAAGCGCGGCTCCGCCAGGAAGGTGTGCGTGTCGAGGCCGATGGTCGCCACCTCCTTCGGCTCCGCCGAGGGGAGGTCGACGACGAACACCTTGTTGCCGGCGGTGAAGGCGAGCTTCCGCTCGTTGTCGTGCCAGGTGACGCCCTTCACGTCGAGCGCCGGCGCCCCCTCGGCGGGGCGCGGCGCCTGGATCAGCACCGTCTTCTCGGGCGGGTCGTCCGGCCGCCGGTACCACACGCCCGAGGGCGTGGCCCACGTCATGTAGGTCCCGCGCGGCGAGTACCACAGCGTGTGGACGTCCGTGTCGTCGTAGAGCTGCTCGATGCCCGGCCTGGCCCCGCTGGGCTCGGCCGCCTCGGGCTGCGCCGCCCGGCGCAGCAGCTGGTCGATCCGCACCAGGTACGCGCCGACGAACATCTGCCCGTCGCGCCCGCGGACCGGCCGCCGGAAGAACAGGATCACCTGCTTCGTGTTCGGCCGCGGGTTCCACTCGATGTTGTAGAGGCCCATGGCCGGGATCTGCGCCAGGCGCTGCGGGTCCTTGCCCTGCGGGTCGACGACGAACAGGCCGTCCGCGTGGCCGTAGATGATCTGGTAGTCCGCGTTGCTCGGCCCCTCGCCGCGCTCGAACCGCGACACCGGCGGCATGAAGAAGTCGATGGCCCCCGGCATCCGGACGATGTCCCTGGGCTTCTTGTCGCTCAGGTCCACCCGCGTGATCACGCTGAAGGTCTCGTTGTTGACGACGTCCAGCCCGCGCTGGATCACGTAGACCGCGTCGCCCTTCGGCGACCACTCGAGGCCGAACGGCGTCGTGTCAGTCCGGCCGACCTCGATGACGTCGTACGGCGGCGGGTCGCCCGGCCTGGGCGTCCCGGTGAGCCGCGTCACGTCCATGACCGCCACGGCCTTCGTCCGCCCGGCGAGCTGCCCGGGGCGGTCGGCCTTCTTGGTGTGGATGCACCAGAAGGCGACGCGCTTCGAGTCCGGGTGCCAGTAGAAGTCACGCGGGTTGAAGGGGAGCTCCATGTCGAGCACCACCTTCGACCGCCCGTGCCGATGCACCTCGATGCCGTTCTGGCGGTGGACGACGTTCGCCTTGCCGTCGTGGGCCATGGAGTAGGCGTGGTAGGTCCAGTTGCCCTCCATGAACTCGCTGGAGACGCGGCGCGGCTCCTTGCCGTCCGTCGAGATGAAGTAGGTCTCCATTTGGCATTCGCCCGGAATGCCGTAGATGTTCGTTCAACCGTAGCTCGACGGGATCGCGGCCCAGGCGCCGACCGCCAGCAACGACAGCGCGACGACCTTACGGATCACCGGCCACCTCCCCCGCCGGCGCCCGCGGGCAGCCGGTCATCGATGTCGTCCAGCACGCGGCGCAGGTGATCGCCGGCCGCGGCGACCTTCGAGGGCACGCTGCGGTCGCCCTGCTTGTGCTTGTGCACGCTCCACTCGAGCTGGAAGATGCGGTGCTCCAGCGCCGAGAACACGGCCGCGTCGACCCACACGACCCGCGTGAGCTTGAGGGTCTTGAGGGCCTCGTGCAGGCTCCGCGCGCGGGGCGTGAACCCCTCCTCGAAGGCCGTGAAGGCCGGGTCGTCGCCCGCGAGCTGGATCTTCTCGACCAGCTCGCCGTGGAGGGCCGCCGCGCGCTGCTGGAACTCCCGCAGCGTTCGCAGGGTCTCCACCATGAAGGCGCTCCGCTCCTCCTCCGTCCCGAGCACGTTCTGCGCGACGCTGACCACCGCGATGTGGTCGCCCGGATAGCCGAGCTCCCGCGCCAGGAAGCGCTTCACCGCCGGGTTCTGCACCTCCATGACGAGCTGCACCTCGGTGCGGTAGACCACCGGCGCGAACGTCTGGTCCTTCCACTCGTGGACGCCGCCGTAGCGGCCGCCTTGGACGGTGACCCGGAAGAACCCGGCCTCGACCGGCCGGAGCGGCCCGTCGACCTGCAGGCTGATGTGCAGGAGCGCGCCGTCGGGGAGGTACGAGACCCTCCCCTCGACGCTCATGCGCGCCCGCGGTCCGTCGAGGTTCTCCAGCGCCACGGTGACGCTGGCCGCGGCGTCGTCCTCGGCGCGCGCCGGCCCCGCGGAGGCCAGGGCGCCGGTCGCGACCAGGAGAGCCAGGAGCGCCGACCTCACTCCTCCACCCCCTCCTCGGCGTACAGGATCATCGGGTTCTCGAGGACCAACGTCACGGTGACATCCTCCAGGACGGGGCTCTCCAGCATCGGCTGGGGGTAGAGGGTCGCGCTCTCGCGCTGCGCCGCGTTCCCGAGCAGCTGGGAGTACTGGATGCTCAGGATCAGCGTCTCCATGGGGACCGTGGTCGACTGGAGCGGCTCCCCACCGGCGAACATGTACCCGATCGGGTCGCCGACGGGGTACGCCTGCCCGTTCGGCGGGTCGCCGAGGCGAGCGTTGACGGCGTTCCGGTCCGCGTAGTCGCCCTGGTAGCGGTAGATCGCGCACAGGAAGTCGTAGGTCTGGTCGGTCGTGGGGTAGCTCGTCCACGACAGCGTCCCGAGCCGGCCGCGCGCGCCGCTGAACTCGAGCAGGCCGCGCCGGTAGATCGCGCCGAAGTTCAGGCTGTTGAGGCTCTGCGCGGCGCCCGCGAGGTTCGTCTCGAAGAAGCGGTCCTCGAACTTCAGCCCGTTGGGCGCGTCGGTCCGGCGGGCCATGTTGTTCTTGACGATGATGTTGTCGAACACCGCGCGCGCCACGTTCTGCACGGCGGCCGGGGCCGAGTTGTCCTGGCCCGGCCCGGGCTCGCCGCCGAAGAACATCGGCCCCGTCACCCGGCAGGCCAGGCACCCCATGCACTGGTCGCAGACGAGCTGGAGCGGGGCCATCTGGAGGCCGCCCAGGCCGCCGGCGCCCAGGTTGAGCATGTGGGGACCCTTGTAGAGCAGCTGGCAGACCGGGTTCGAGATCGGCCGCTGGCGCCCCCAGTACTGGCGCCGCGCGCGGTCGTGCGTGCCGCAGTCGTTGCAGCAGTCGCAGTCACCCGCGTAGCCCGCCACCTTCCAGCGGGCGATGACGTCGACCTGGAAGTTCGGCATCTCGTCCGGCGCGAACTCGTAGGTCCAGCCCGAGTCGCCCATGCCGCCCTCGTTCGTCGGCTGCATCGGCTTCGGGTTGCCCTTCGGCTGGCCCGTCGACTTGTTGATGAACTGGAGCAGCAGCCTGCGGTCGAACGAGTCGGGCGGGAAGGGGTTCGAGGGGAAGCTGGGCGCGACCACGTACTCGCCCCCGTTCTGGCCCGGCCCGGACTCCCACACGATGCCGTTGGCGAAGACCGCCTCGCCCTCGTTGGTGGTCACGGTGCCCGTCTGGTCGCAGTGGTACCAGTCGCCGAGGAACCGCTCGCCGGTCCAGCAGACGACGCCGTTGCGGTCGATGAAGGTGTTGCCGTCCTCGACCAGCGGGCCGTTGCGGTCGTGCCCGTGCAGCTCGCCCCAGGCGTAGTTGCTGTTGTTGGGGCCGCCGTTCGACATGTTGATGACTTCGTCGCTGAGCTTCTTGTCGATCTGGAGGGTCGCGGACTGGCTCATGCCGGTGCCCGGCATGCACGGCCCGAAGTTGAGGACGACCCAGTGCCACGTGCCCGGGGTCCACTGCGGGCCGGAGCCGCCGGGCGTGACGTCGATCGCGATCTCGTCGGGACGGCCGAGCCCGCCCACGGCCGCGTTGCCGTTGATGGTCCCGTGGTTCTGGCCGATCACCGTGTTCTCGGAAGACGGGTTGTTGATCGCCTCGAGGACGATCTGCACCGTGTTGCCCAGGGCGCGCTTGGACACCCTGAAGCCGACGTCGCGCGCGACGCCGTTGCGGCTGCCGAGCCACGAGAACAGGATCTCCTCGTCGTGCACGAAGGGGTCGTCCGTGGGCAGGACCCAGAAGCGGATCGAGCTGCCGTTGAGGAGGTCGAGGTTGAGGCTGTCGTAGGAGAGGACGGCCGGGCTGCCGTCGGCGCGGAGGCGCCGGGGATGGATCAGCACGCCGCTGGGCGTGAGCGCCGAGCCGTCCTCGAAGAAGGCCGGCGTGCTGGCGAGGCGGTTCGGCCCGTAGACGTCCGCGTCGAGCGGGTTGCGCTCGTTCGACACCTTGCCGACATCCGCCGGGCGCCGCACGCCGGGGGCCACCAGCGTCGCGATCGAGCCCGGGTCGCCGCCCCGCGTCGGCTGGACCGGCGCCCCACCTTGCATGCGCGGCGTCCCGTCGGCCGGGTTCTGGTCCTTCGGCTCCCACCAGGCGCGCGCCTTGAACGCCTCCATCGAGCCGCGCGCGAAGCACACGACGAAGTCCATGGGCTGGACCCGCGTGGCCAGCAGGTTCGAGAGCAGGAGGTGCCCGTCCCAGTCGGCCGCCTCGTACGCGTCCTCCATGGCCAGGCCCGGGTCCGTCCGCTCGCGCGCCAGCGAGTAGACGGGGTAGCTCGTGACGCCCGGCCACCCCGCGAAGCCCTCGAACGTGGCCCGGTTGACGCCGGGGACGGTGTAGCTCCAGTTGCGGTCGAAGGCCTGGATGAAGTCGCCGGCCGCCATGAACGCCCGGTGCTGCTCGAAGTGGGCCTGGCTGGTCAGGCGCAGCACGTCATAGACGCGCACGACCGCCTGCTGGGTCTGCTCGGCCACGACGAGCATGTGCTTGTCGTTGGCCGCGCCGCCGGTGCGCTCGCTGCGGATGAGCACCATGCCCAGGGACGTGATGTCGAAGATGCCCATGCTGTCGAGGCAGCCCTCGGTCCCGTGCGCCGTCAGGTCCGACTTGTCCAGCATGCGGGGCAGCGCGATCCGCCCCCCGGGCCCGTGCCGGGAGCCGCCCTGGGTCGCGTGCGCGCCGAACTTGTTGAGCATCGTGTTCGGGTTCAGCGCCGCCTTGACCAGGTCACGGACCAGCTGCTCCCGGATGATCCCCGCGGACGGGGAGGTCGAGCGGGTCGCCAGGGTGTTGGGCGGGATGGCGCCGTTCAGGGCCGGGTGGTTGAACGTCGCCACGGTCCCCGACTGCGGCGCCCAGGTGACGTCGAGCCACTGCTCGAACTCGTACCAGGTCTTGAAGGGCTGGGGGGTCGTCGTCCCGCTCCCGCCGGTGGGCGCGACCCGGGCGCGGATCGCCTGCGCCAGGGCCCGCCCCGACTCGTACGTCGTCGCGGCGGTGCCGAAGCGGCCGGAGCCCTGGAGCTCGGCCAGCACCGCCGTGAGCACGGGCACCGAGGCGGTGTTGAGGTTCACCGGGGCGCGCGGGGTGATCGGGAGGCTCCGGCGCCCGTCGCCGTTGAGGTTCCAGGGCCGGATCACGCTCTCGTCGACCCAGCTCGAGCACGTGAGCATGTCACGCAGCGGCAAGCGCGCCCCGTTCTGGCTGGAGTGCGTCCACCGGTCGGCCCCGGGGGTGACCACGTTCTTGCCCCCGGGGAGGAGCGGCTGGCTGAGGACGGCCCACACCTCGGTGAGCGACCGGAAGCCCTCCTTGGGCTTCCGGTCGACGATCCGCGTGGCGAGCAGCGCGGCGTCGGCCTCCGTGAGCGTCCACAGCGGGTCCTGCTCCGCCGCGGCGCGGAGCAGGTTCTTCAGCATGCGCTGGAGCGAGACGTCGTCCGGGTGGTTGAGGTTGAGCTGGCTCGCGGCGTCGATGATCTTCAGCTTGTAGACGTCGATCGAGTCCCCGCCGTAGGTGCTCGACACCGCGCCCGAGTAGACGAGCGGCTGGTTGAACATCTTGCGGTTCGCGTCCTCGACCCAGAACGACGGCCGCGTCGTCGACAGCAGGTTGAGCTCCAGGGTGGCCGGCGCCCCCGTGGGCCGGGTGTAGCTGAAGCGCCAGTGGTCGCCATCGGGGTCGCTGTAGTGCTTGGTCTGCGCGATCCGCTGCAGCTCCGCGATCGCCCGCTGCAGGCCGGCGCGCGCGACCATGCGCGCGCGCACCGCGTCGACGTAGTTCGTCGACGCGTGCCGCTCGAAGTTCACGAGCTGCACGAACGCGAGCGAGAACACGGCGAGCAGGGTGAGGATGGCGATCGACACGAGGAGGGTCGCGCCGCGCTCGCGCGAGGGCCTGGGGGTGGGAGAGGCGGGAGAAGGAGAGCCGATGGGGGGGCGCAGGTGCTTCATGCCGATGCTCCAGGCTCGAGTGACGGTTCCATGACGGTCCGCCACCGGGTAGACGAGCGCCGGAGCGCACTTCTTGCAGCCGCTCCCGACGTCCGGCTTGAACGCTCGTTAACCCGCGGGCCGTAGTGTATTTGGCGCGCCGTGCGGGCGCAAGCACACCCGGGCCGGGGGCGGCCCGGGGGTCGGCCCGCCACCAGTCCGTGTCGGCCCGACGCTTGCGGAGGCCGGCGCCGACCCTAGGATGTGCGGCCACATCATGCGCCCCGAGAACATTCGAAACGTCGCCATCATCGCCCACGTCGACCACGGCAAGACGTCCCTGGTCGACACACTCCTGCGTGAGGCGCGGGTCTTCCGCGACAACCAGACCGTGACGACATGCGTCATGGACCGGCACGACCTCGAGCGGGAGCGTGGGATCACGATCTTCTCCAAGGCCTGCGCCGTCACCTGGCGCGGCCACCGGATCAACATCATCGACACGCCCGGCCACGCCGACTTCGGCGGCGAGGTCGAGCGCGTCCTGCGCATGGCCGACGCCGCGGTCCTCGTCGTGTGCGCCCACGACGGCCCCATGCCGCAGACCCGCTTCGTGCTGCGCAAGGCGCTCGCCCACGGCCTCCGCGTCGTGATCCTCGTCAACAAGGCCGACCGCAAGGACTCGCGCGCCGCCGAGGTGCCCGACGAGGTGTTCAGCCTGCTGATCGACCTCGGCGCGCCCGAGGACCTCCTCGACGCGCCCGTGCTCTTCGCCTCCGCCCGCGAGGGGCGCGCCGGCCGCAGCCTCGAGGAGTACGCCGCCGCCACCGACATGCACGCCGTGCTCGACACGCTCCTCGAGCGCGTGCCGGCCCCCGTCGTCGACGCCGAGGGGCCCGTGCAGCTGGCGGTCGCCCAGATCGACTGGGACGACTACCTGGGCCGCCTGGCGCTCGGGCGCGTCAGCCGCGGCCGCCTGGCCGTCGGCCAGCGGCTGACGGTGGTGAAGTCCGAGACGGACCGCCGCCCGTTCGAGGTGAAGAAGCTGTTCCAGTACAACGGCCTCGAGCGGACCGAGATCCAGGAGGCGGTCGCCGGCGACATCGTGCTCATGGCGGGGATCGACGAGGTCGACATCGGCGACACGATCTGCCACCCCGAGCACCCCGACGCCCTGGCGCGCGTCCACGTCGACCCGCCGACGGTGTCGATGCGGTTCGTCGCCACCGACTCCGCCTTCCGCGGGCGCGACGGCGACAAGGTCACCTCGCGGCAGCTGCGCGAGCGCCTCCTGCGCGAGGCGCGGGCCAACGTCGCCCTGCGCGTGGAGGAGTCGGAGCACCCCGACCAGCTCGACGTGAAGGGGCGCGGGCTCCTGCACCTGGGCGTCCTGATCGAGGAGATGCGCCGCGAGGGCTACGAGTTCTCGGTCGCCCGCCCGCAGGTGATCGAGCGCCGGGGCCCGGACGGCGAGCGCCTCGAGCCGATCGAGGACTGCGTGGTCGACGTGCCCGAGGCCTACGCCGGCAAGGTGATCGAGGTCCTGGGCACCCGCCGGGGCGAGATGGTCGCCATGAACGCGCGCGGCGACCAGGTGCGCCTCGAGTTCGTGATCCCCTCGCGCGGGCTCATCGGCATCCGCTCGACGATCCTCAACGTCACGCGCGGCGAGGCGCAGATGACGCACCAGCTGCGCGAGTACGGCCCCTGGCGCGGCCCGATCCCGGAGCGGGCCGCGGGCGTGCAGGTCTCCATGGAGACGGGCCGCGTCACCGCCTACGCGATCGAGGCGCTCGAGGCGCGCGGCCAGCTGTTCGTCGAGCCGGGCGACGAGGCCTACGTGGGCCAGATCGTGGGCGAGCACAACAAGGGCGACGACATCGAGGTCAACATCTGCCGCACGCGCGCCCTGACGAACATCCGCTCGGCCACCGCCGAGCGCAAGGTCGTCCTCCAGACGGCGCGCAAGTTCGGCGTCGAGGAGGCCCTGGCCTACATCGCCGACGACGAGCTCGTCGAGATGACCCCGAACCACATCCGCCTGCGCAAGCGCCTCCTCGACCCCGTGGCGCGCAAGCGCCTGGCCCGCGCCCTCAAAGTGTGATCGCGGCTGCGGCGGAGGATGGCGGGCGCTGCCGTTCGCCATGGTGTCGCGCTTCGCGCGACACCATGGCCGCTCAGGCTTCCTCGGCGGCCAGGAGGCCGCCATCGGTCGCCTTCGCGCGGCATCGCCTCGCCCTCCTCCGCCTCGCCTGACGCTGGCTCGGCCGTCTGCGAGGACGGGGTTCGAGGGCAGGCCCTGGTGTGATCGACGGCCACGCCCGCGCCGCGGGTGCCGGGCGAGGGGGCGCGCGCGGGGCGTTGGATCCGCCTGGCGCGCGAGCTGCACGGCTCGAGGACAGGCCCTCGCTGCGCGGCCCGGTCGCGCTGGTTATGCTGTGGCCCGGGGCGGGGGACGGCGAGGGGCGCGCGCCGATGGAGCAGCTGGGTCGAGGTGCCGCCCCCGCCGGGTCCCCCCTGGCGCCGCCGGGCGCCGACGCGGGGACGTTCGGGCGCATCCTCCTCGACCAGGGCCTCGTCACCGAGGCCCAGCTCGGCCGCGCCCTCGACATCCAGCGCGAGCGGAGCCGGCGCGGCGACTTCGCGCGGCTCGGCCACATCCTGGTCGAGCTCGGGTTCGTCACGCCCGAGCAGGTGCAGCGGGTCCTCGAGGCGCAGGCGATCCGCATCCTGGCCTGCGTCGACTGCGGCTCGCAGTACAACGTCCGCGGCTACCGCCTCCAGGCCCGCTACGAGTGCCCCAAGTGCCACGGCGCGCTCGCGCCGGCCGAGGCGCTCAAGCACGTCGCCGTGCAGGACCAGCTCGAGGTCGTCGCCCCCGCCGACGACGCGCGCGTGGAGCTGCGCCGCGACGACACCCTCCTCGACCAGAGCAACACGGCCAAGATCCGCGCCCTGCGCGTGCTGGGGAAGTACCAGATCCTCGGCGAGATCGCCCGCGGCGGCATGGGGATCATCTACAAGGCGCGCCAGATGGACCTCGACCGCGTCGTGGCCCTGAAGACGCTCCGGCAGGAGGAGCTGCGCAAGCCGGACGCGGCGGAGCGCTTCCGCGGCGAGGCCCAGGCCGTGGCGCAGCTGCGGCACCCGAACATCGTGGCGGTCCACGAGGTCGGGCAGGTGCAGGGCATCGAGTACTTCACGATGGAGTTCATCGAGGGCCTGCCGCTCGACCGCCTGATCATCCGCGAGCGGTTCTCGCCGCAGCGCGCCGTCGAGGTGGTGACCCCGATCGCCGAGGCGCTGGAGTACGCCCACCGGCAGAACGTCGTCCACCGCGACCTGAAGCCCGGCAACATCATCCTCGACCGCGAGGGGACCCCGTTCCTCGTCGACTTCGGGATCGCCAAGCGCATCGACAAGCGCCTCGAGCGCGACGACGAGGAGGACCTGCTGGGGAGCATCCCCTACATGTCGCCCGAGTACGTCGAGGGGGCCGCCTACGACGAGCTGTGCGACCTCTACTCGCTCGGCGTGGTGCTCTACGAGGTCCTCTGCGGGCACGGCACGCTGCCCGTCTACGACGACGACACGCGCCGGTTCCTGGAGAAGATCGTCCGCGGCGACCTGATGCCGATCCGCCAGCGCCTGCCCGACCTCGACCCCGAGCTGGCCCGCATGGTCGACACCATGATCGCGCCGCGCGCGCGGCGCTACCGGTCGATGCGGGAGGTGGTCGTCGACCTGCGCCGCTGGCTCGTGCAGCGCCCGGCGGCCGCCCGCGGCGCCGACGCGGCGCCCGGGCCCGCTTCACCCGGGTCCGCCGCCGCCCCGGCCGCCACCGGTTCGACCGCCCACGGCTCGACGGCCGAGGCGGCGCTCTCGCGCGCCACGACCTCGGTGACCCGGCGCCCGGTCCGCCCGCCGCTCCTCGCCGTCGCCCTGGCCCTCGCCCTGCTCGGGGCCGGCCTCGCCCTCCGCCAGGCCCGCCGCGACCTCGGGGCGCGCGCCGCGCAGCTCGACGCGCAGGCGCGCGCCCACCACGACGAGCTCGCGCGCGAGCTCTACCAGCAGGCCCTGACGCTGGTCGAGCTCGACCAGGCGCCGCGCGCGCTGGAGCACTGCACGCGCGCGCTGGAGCGGCTCGACCCCGCCGACCGGCCGGCGGCCGCGCCCTGGCCCCTCCTGGGCGACCTCTACCGCCTGCGCGCCACTCTGCGCGAGGGGCAGGGCGCGCCCGGCGCCGAGGACGACCGGCGACGGGCGGGCGAGCTGGGCGGGTAGGCTGACCGCGCTCGTCGGTCGATCCGAGCGATCTCGCGGCCAGGACGCACGAGCGCGGCGGGGGGAGACCGCGGACGCGAGAGCCCCGCGAACACCTGCTGGCGCCCCCGGATGACGTGAAGGCGCTGCCGACGGGCGACGCGCGCGCGGGGCGGCCGGCGAAGAGCGCCCCGCGCGAGCGACGACCGGGTGACAGCGCTCGTCACGCCGGATGACGAGGGCCGTCACCGTGACCGGATGCCCCGGCGGGTTGTACGGGCGACACGGCCGCGCTGGCGCGCGAGCGGCGCCCAGCGCATCGTTAGGCGGCCGCGAGCGGCCCCTCGTCTCTCGCGCGCATGGGTGCTCGGAGCCCTGCTTCGACGGAGGATGCGTGAAGAGCGGCCGACCGTGGCGGCGCGCCTGCGTCGCCGTTGGGATGCTCCTGTGTGCCGCCGTGGTCGCCCTCGATGCGACCAAGCCGCTGCACATGGACGACGCGCTCTGGGTCCAGTATGCGCGCCACATCGCGACGGACCCGATCTCGCCCTACGGCTTCGAGCCGCTCTACCAGCAGGCGCGGCTGCCCGCGAACGACATCGTCGGCGCCTCGCCGGTGTTCCTCTACGCCTGGGCGGGGGCCGTCGCGCTGTTCGGCGAGGAGGCGCCCTGGGCCTGGCGCCTCGCCCACCTGCCGTTCCTCCTCGCGCTCGCGCTCGGGACCGTGCTCCTCGGCGCCCGGATCGCGCCGCGGCGGCTGCCGACCCTGCTCGTGCTCGTGGTCGCGTCACCTGCCGTGCTCGTGTCCATGAACATGATGCTCGACGTGCCGACGCTGGGGCTCGAGGTGCTCGCCATCGCGCTCTTCGAGCGCGCCTCCCGGTCGGGGCGCCGCGGCCTCGCCGCGGCCGCCGGGGTCGTCGCGGGCCTGGCGATCGAGACGAAGCTCTCGGCCGTGGGCATCCCGATCGCCATGGTCCTCATGGGCGCCGCGCGCGGCTCCGCGCGCCTGACCGTCATCGCGCTGGGCTGGACCGCGTGCGTCGTCCTCTCCGTCGAGGCGTTCGTGGCCGTCCGGCACGGGTCGTCGCACGTCATGGCCGCGCTCGCCGGGACGAATCACCATCCGCTCCGACCAGGCGCGCGGCTCGGACTGCTCACCGGGTTGCCGTGGCTGGTCGGCCCGCTCATGCTGGGTCCGCTGGTGTCGCTGCTCGCGGGGGGCGCCGCCAGCCGCCGGCTCCCCCTCGCCGCGGCGGCCGCGGCGGGAGCCATCGGCGTGGCGCTGGGGGACCCGTTCGACCACTCGCTGTCGCTCGCGCTCGGGGCCGCGTTCCTCGTCGCCGTCGCCCGCCAGGCGTCCTCCGCGCGGGACCGCACGTCGGCGGCGATCCTCGCGTGGATCGCGGCGGAGCTGGTCGCGCTCCTCGTCGTGAGCCCGTTCCTCTGCGTCCGGCGCGTGCTCGGGCTCCTCGCCGCGTGCACCTTTCTCGCCTGCCGCCAGGCGCGCCTCGGCCGGGCCAACGCGGACGGTCGCCGGGCCGAGCGGTGCGCGGCCGCGGTGAGCCTGGTCACGGCGCTCGGCCTGTTCGCCGCCGACCGAGCCGCCGCGGAGGCCGAACGGGACGTCGCGTGGGCGACGGCCGAGCGCAGCGCGAACCTGGTGGGGCCGCGCTACTTCATGGGCAGCTACGGCTTCCAGGAGGCCGCGCTGCACGCGGGGCTCAGCCCGCTGATCCTGAACCAGACCCCGCTCGTCTCCGGCGCGGTGGTCATCGTCGCGCACCAGCCGACGGTGTCCGCCACGCCGGTCCCCCACACACGCCCGCTCGAGGCGCTGGAGCGAGGCGCGGGCCCCATCCCGGTCTCCACCGCGCCTTGGTTCTACATCGGCAAGCAGGCCTTGCGGTTCCCGGCCCGCCCGGCCGCCTACGCGACCATCACACGCATCGAGCTCCCGGCCGGGGCGGCGGACGGCGAGGGGCGGTGACGAGCCGTCTCGCCTCGCGGGGTCACCGCGTGACCTGATGGAGCGATGTAAGGGTCTGGCCGCTCATGGCGCCACGAAGGCGACGGAGGCATGGAAGGACGTAGAGACACGTCTTCCGCTTCCTTGATCCTCCTTGCCTCCGTGTCCCATGTGAGCCCACACGCTGCACCCTCACATCGACCGGAGAGCGCGGTCACGCCCGCACCACGAACGGCCGCAGCGTCTCCAGCAGCCGCGGTAGCGGCTCCACCGCCACGCGCACGGGCGGGAGGCTCTCGAGGAAGCGCCGCCCGTAGCCGCGCGCCACGAGCCGGCGGTCGAGGACGAGCACGGCGCCGCGGTCCGTGGCGGTGCGGATCAGGCGGCCGAAGCCCTGCGTGAGCTTGAGCGCCGCCTGGGGCAGCTGGAGCTCGTGGAACGGGTCGCCGCCGCGCCGCGCGACCGCCTCGGCGCGCGCCTCCTGCAGCGGCTCCGACGGGACGCGGAAGGGCAGGCGCGTGATCGCCACGAGCACGAGGCGGTCGCCCGGCACGTCGACGCCCTCCCAGAAGGAGTCGGTGCCGAAGAGCACCGCGCCGGGCGTGGCGCGGAAGCGCTCGAGGAGCTGCGCGCGGCCGCCCTCGCCCTGGCGCAGGGGCACGAGCCCCTCGCGCCGCAGCGGGCCCTCGAGCGCCCGGTGGGCGCGGGTCAGCGCCCCGTAGGAGGTGAACAGGGCGAACATGCGCCCGCGCGACAGCCGGGCGGCGGCCAGGAGGGCGTGGGCGACGGCGTCGCCGAACTCGGGCCGGTCGGGGAGGGGGACGTCGGCCGGCACGGCGAGGAGGGCCTGGCGGCCGTAGTCGAACGGCGAGGCGATCCGCGCCGCCGTCACCGCGCGCCCCTCGAGCCCCGGCAGGCCCAGGCCGCGGCCGAGGAAGTCGAAGCGCCCCTCGACCGTCAGCGTGGCCGAGGCGAGCACGACCGTGCGCATGGGCTCGAGCAGCGCCCGCCGCACGAGCGGGCCCGTGTCGAGCGGCACGGCCCGGAGGGTCAGGCGGTCGGCCCCGCGCCGGTCGCGGTCGACCTCGGCCCAGCGCACCGGGTCGTGCGCCGCGAGGTCGCCGCCGAACGTCTCGAGCGCCTCGGCGGCCCGCGTCAGCCGGCGGCCGGCCGCGGCCGCCTCGCGCAGGAGCGCGCCCACGCCGGCCGCCGCCGCGTTCGCCGCGGGGGCGGGCTCCTCGCCGAGCGCGTGCTCGGCCGACTCCACCAGCCGCGCGACGCGGGCCCCGAGCGCGGCCAGCCCGCGGGCGGCCTCGAGCAGCGGGCGGAGGAGGAGCGCGTGGGCCGGCCCCAGCCGCAGCCGGGCCTCCTTGCTCTGCCGCTCCGCCGGCGGCAGCGCGGCGCGCACGGCCGCCGCGACCTGCGCGAACGCCGCCTCCGCCTCGAGCCCCGCGGCCTCGCGCAGGGGCAGCAGCTCCTCGTCGACCTCGCGGGCCAGCCGCGCCGCCGCGTCGCCCCGCACGCGCGCGAGGCTGGCGCCCAGGCCGGGGAGGACGCCCTTGCGCCCGCTCCGCCGCAGGAGCCGCCCCAGCGCCCGCCCGACGGCGTGCTCGCTGGCCGACTGGCCGAAGTGCTCGCCGGCGACGTGCTCGACGTGGTGCCCCTCGTCGAGGATCGCCCGGCGGAACGGCGGCAGGACCACCGCCGCGTCCCACGTGCCGAGGGTCTCCTTGGCCGCGAGGTCGCTGAACAGCAGGTGGTGGTTGACGATCACCAGCTGCGCGCGCGCCGCCGCGCGGCGCGACTCGAAGTAGTGGCAGGCGTCGAAGCGCGGGCACCGCGCGCGCAGGCAGTTGTCCGCCTGCGACTCGACGTGCTCCCAGGCGTCGGCCGAGGGGGGCGGCGTGAGCTCGCCCTTGTCGCCCGTCGCGCTCTCGCGCGCCCAGCGCGCCAGGCGCTCCACCTCGACGCGCTCCTGGTCCGAGCCGAAGAGCCCCGGGTCCTGTCCGGCCGCCTCCTCGGCGCGCCGCAGCGAGACGTAGTTGCCGCGCCCCTTGAGCACGACCGCCTCGAGGCGCGGCAGCGGCCGCCCGCCGCGGGCCTCTTGCCCCTCGAGCGCGCGGCGCACGAGCGGCACGTCCTTGCGCGAGACCTGCTCCTGGAGGTGGATCGTGGCCGTCGACACGACGACGCGCTCGCGGTTGCGCAGGGCGTGCAGCGCCGCCGGGACCAGGTAGGCGAAGGTCTTGCCGGTGCCCGTCCCCGCCTCGAGCAGCGCGACCTGCTCGCCGGCGAAGGCGCCCGCCACGCGGCGGGCCATGTCGACCTGCCCCTGGCGCGCCTCGAAGCCCCCGCCGAGGGCGCGCGCCACCGGCCCGCCGGGCCCGAGCAGGCGGGCCACCTCCTCCGGGTCGACCGGGTCGCTCGTCGGGCGGCGCGGCGGGACGACGACGTGCACGCGCTCGGCGTCGTCGCTGACGATCATCGTCCCCACGCCGCGCTCGGCCAGCGCGACGGCCACGGCGAGGTCGGCGTCGCTCGGGAGGAGCACGCCGCCCGGGTGGTTGTGGAGCGCCACGTCGTGGCCGTCGGCGCGCGAGACGAGCGCCGGCGCGGCGCCCATGTTGCCGCGGGCGGCGACCTCGACCTCGACCACGCGCCCGTCGCGGTCGACCCGGCCGAAGAACACCACCTCGGCGCCGCCCGCCTGGGCGACCTCGCGGCGGATCGCCTCGCGGACGCCGGCCGAGAGGACGGCCGCGGCGGGTTGACCCGCGCCTCGCGGCGGCGCGGCGGCCAGGGCGTCGGGGCAGGCCATGGGGCCCGATCCTAACGCCCGGCCCCGACCGTCAGCGCGGGGCGACCACGAACGGGCACACCGCCGCCGCGCTCGTCTGCGCGACCCGGTCGCGGGCCAGGAGGCGCACCGCGTAGGCGCCGGGCGGGAAGTCGCGCGGCAGGTCGAGGTGCAGCGAGACGAAGGGCGTGAGGGGCGGGGCGGGGGGGCGGGCCACGTGGTCGACGACGCGGTCGCGCCGCAGGAGCTCGCGCCCCTGCGCGTCCTCGAGCACGAGGTCGATCTCCAGCCAGGCCTTCTCCTCGGCGCCGACGGCGAGGCCGCGCGGCTTGACGTTGATCCACACCCGCTCGCCGGCCTTGAAGCTCGCCTCGCCCCCTTCGAGCGGCGGGCCGTTCTTGACGCGCGACGCGCGCACGCGGTCGAGGTGGAAGTCGCCCGCGACCGTCGGCTCGGCCTCCTGGGCGGCGTAGGCGCGCACGCCCATGAGCTCGGTGAGCGTCGGGTGGCCGTGGTTGCCCTGGATCGTCAGCCGCAGCCAGCGCGCGTCGACCGGGGCCGGGAGCGCGAACTCCTGGTCGTTCTTCCCCCGCAGGAGCGTCCCGTCGAGGGCCGGCCGCCACGGCCCGTCCTGGCCGTCGGTCGAGGCCTCGACCGTGAACCCGGCGGCCGAGACGCCCTCGAAGCCCTCCTCCTCGGGGCAGGCGTTGTCGAACACGAGCCGCACGAGGCGCGCCGGCCGCTCGAGCGCGAACACGAAGCGGTGCGGGGGGCGCGCCCGCGGCGAGGAGCACCACCCCCGGTCGGCGCGGCCGTCGGTCAGGTGCGCCGCGGCCCAGAGCGTCGCGTCGTACTCGCTGTCGAAGCGCACCAGCGTGGCCGTGCGGAGCAGGTCCTGGCCCGCCGCGGGCGCCGGTCGGGACGCCGGGGTCCGCGGCTCGGGCGGCCGGGCCGGCTCCGCCCTCGCCTCCGGCCGCGGCTCGGCGGCGCGCGGCGTCGCCGCCGGCTCCGCAGGCCGCGGGGGCGCGGGCTCGGCCGGGCGCGCCGGCGGGGGCTGCTCGGCCTGCGGCTCCGGACGTGGCTCCGGACGTGGCTCCGGACGTGGCTCCGGACGTGGCTCCGGCTTCGGCGGCGCCGGCTCCGCCGGCTTCGGCTCCACCGGTCGCGGCGGGGCCCCCGGCGTGGGGGGGGCCGGCGGGGGCGGCGCCGCCCC
>JAMLIC010000094.1 GCA_023954375.1 Planctomycetota bacterium | reverse complement strand
CGGCCTTTTGGTTTCGGGCGGGGGGGGGGGGGTGGGGGGGGGGCGGCGTGCGGGGGGGGGGCGGCGGGGCGGGCCCCCCCTCGACCCGTCGTCGGAGCACGACGTCTCAGCCCTCCCGTCCGAGCGGCCGGGCCTCATGCGCTCAGGCGCGGTCGGCGGCCAGGAGGCCGACTTGTCCCTCGCCATCCGCGCGGACACGCCCGGCCTCCTCCGCCTCGCCCGGGGCTCTGGCTGCGGAAGCGCGGTGAGGTTGCTCGGAGGCGCCACGACCAAGCGCGCGGTCGCGACGTCGAGCCGCCTGCTGAGCCGGGAGGACGAGCCTCTCGAGGGGCGCGGGTCTGCTGCCTGCGTGAGGTTCGGGGGCGGCGGTCACGGGTCAGGACCCCGGCAGCGCCGAGACCAGCCCCGGCGTCGGGGCCGGGGTCGGCGCCGGGCCGGTGAGCGACGGGGGCGCGGGCTGCCAGCGCGTCTCCGGGCGCAGATAGGCGGAGTGCCCCCAGACCAGGGCGCCGTCGGCCAGGCGCAGCTGGACCCAGAGGCCCTGGCGGAGGACGACCTCGAGCCGCTCGCCCGAGCGGGCGCGGGTGATGATCGGCGCGCTCGTGCTCGGCGCCTCGCGAAGGTTGAGGAGCGAGGCCTGCACGACGACCTCCTCGACGCCCACCTCGGGGCCGCGCACGGCGCGGGCCATGAAGGCGAAGCGCCGGGGAGAGAGGCCGTGGCGGTCGGGGTGGCTGCGCACGCGCTCGAGCGTGTGGGCGTCGCCCGTGCTGACGACCGGCAGCGGCGCGCCGTCGTTCATGTTGCCGTAGAAGATCAGCTCGTCGGGGACGCCGATCAGGTAGGTGTGCCAGACGACGCGCCCGGGGAAGTTCGGCTCGACGTCGGTCTGGTTCCAGTTCATGAGCACGACGTCGCCGCCGGCCCAGTCGTCGTAGGAGATCGCCACCGTGTTGTCGGCGAGGTTCAGGGCGCCCAGGTAGTACTTCGACCAGTCGGAGAACGCCTCCGGCGAGCCGAACTGGCGGTCGCTGCTCTTGACGGTCACGAAGCGCCGCTCCGGCGGGTACCACACGCGCCACTCGACCGGCAGGCCGTGCCGGGCGGCGTACTCGATCACGAGGTCGATCGCGAGGTCCGCGCAGTCGAGGCGGGTGCGGGCGGCCTCGTGCTCGCGGGCGCGCTCGAGGGCGAAGGCGCGGAACGCGTAGGCCAGCGAGCCCTGGGAGCGGTCGCCGGGGCCGGCGGCGGGGTCGGACCAGGCGCGGGTCACGGGCCAGGCGCCGCGGTGGACCTCCGGCCCGCGGAACGGCGGGTCAGCCAGCGCCGGGGAGGTCAGGCACAGGAGCGCGAGGAGCGCGAGAGGCGTCGTCGTCGGGCGCATGGGTCACCTCGGGCGGAGCGATCGCAAGCGCGACGCCGGACGGAAGTCGCCGTCCGGACGTCGGCGTCGGTCGCGCGCGCGGGCCGATCGCCGGGATCAGGGAAGGGTGCGTCTCAGTCCAACCCTGGACGGGTGCACAGGTTGCAGCGTCCAGATGCGGACCGGGTCGGACCTGTCGGTGGCAATGGTTAGTCTTTCGTTCGGCTGGCCTGCTGGCCCGGTCTTTGACAACACGCGAACTCCCGCCGGGCTCGCGCTCGACCTGGGCTCTCGCTCGAACGGGCCGGATCGTCCACGAGGGGCGAGCACGTGCGCGGGTCTTCTGGCGGTTTGGGCCTGGGGGGGGGCCGATCGTCCGCGGGGCGCGCACGTGCGCGGTGCTCGTCCTTCGACGGCGCGGGCGGATCGTCGACGGGGGCGCGCACGTGCGCGGGCGCTCGTCCTTCGCTGGCGGAGGCCGGATCGTCGACGGGGGGGCGCGCACGTGCGCGGCCGCTCCTTCTTCGGCGGCGGGGGCCGGATCGTCGACGGGGGGCGCGCACGTGCGCGGCCGCTCCTTCTTCGACGGCGTGGGCGGATCGTCGACGGGGGGCGCGCACGTGCGCGGCCCTTCTTCGACGGCGGAGGCCGGATCGTCGACGGGGGGGGGCGCGCACGTGCGCGGCCGCTCCTTCTTCGACGGCGGAGGCCGGATCGTCGACGGGGGGGCGCACGTGCGCGGCCGCTCCTTCTTCGACGGCGTGGGCGGATCGTCGACGGGGGGGGCGCGCACGTGCCCGGCCGCTCCTTCTTCGACGGCGGAGGCCGGATCGTCGACGGGGGCGCGCACGTACGCGGGCGCTCGTCCTTCGACGGCGGAGGCCGATCGTCGACGGGGGGCGCGCACGTGCGCGGCCGCTCTTCTTCGACGGCGTGGGCGGATCGTCGACCGGGGGGCGCGCACGTGCGCGGCCGCTCTTCTTCGACGGCGTGGGCGGATCGTCGACCGGGGGGCGCACGTGCGCAGCCGCTCTTCTTCGACGGCGTGGGCGGATCGTCGACGGGGGCGCGCACGTGCGCGGCCGCTCTTGCTTCGACGGCGTGGGCGGATCGTCGACGGGGGGGGCGCGCACGTGCGCGGCCGCTCTTCTTCGACGGCGTGGGCGGATCGTCGACGGGGGGCGCGCACGTGCGCGGGCGCTCGTCCTTCGAGCGCTGAGCCGGTTCGAGCGACGAGCGGGGGCGCTCCGTCCCTCGGCCCTCCGGGGCGCTCGTCGTCGCGGCGGCCGTGCGGCGCTCCGCGCCCCGGAGCGGCCGCGAGCGCCAGGCGTATACTCCCTCCTCTCACCCGCAGGAGGGGACGCGATGACCGACGTGAGCGCCCAGGAGGCCGCCGAGCGCGCGGAGGCGCTGATCCCGGAGGCGCTCCGGCGCCTCGCCGACTACGCCGCGATCCCGGCGCTGTCGCGCGACCCGCAGCGCGGACCCGACGTGCGGCGCATGGCGGCCGTGGCCGCCGACGACCTGCGCGCGGCCGGGCTCGAGGACGTGGCGGTCCTCGAGCTGCCCAACGCCCTGCCCTGCGTGAAGGGGAGCTGGCTCGGCCGCCCGGGCGCGCCGACGGTGCTCATCTACGGGCACTTCGACCAGCAGCCCGCGGACCCCGCCGAGTGGACCACCCCTCCCCACACGCTCACGCCGCGGGGGGACCGCCTCTACGCGCGCGGCGCCGCCGACGACCTCGGCGGCTGGCTCTCGCAGCTGGTCGCCTTCCGCGCGTGGATGTCGCTCGGCGGCCCGCCGGTGAACGTCCGCTTCCTCCTCGAGGGCGAGGAGGAGATCGGCAGCCCGCACCTCGGCGAGTTCATGGAGGCCTACCCCGAGGCCTTCGCGGCGGACGTGATGGTCCTCACCGACTGCGAGAACCCCTCGACCGACACCCCCGGCCTGACCGTGTCGCTCCGCGGCCTCCTCGACATCGAGCTGACCCTCCGGGCCCTGCGGGGGAAGGTGCACAGCGGGCTCTGGGGAGGCGCCGTCCCCGACCCGGCGGTCGGCATCTGCAAGGTCCTCGCCGGCCTCGTCGACGACCGGGGGCGGGTGGTCGGGCTCGACGTCCCGCAGGACCCTGCCTGGCGCCAGAGCGTGGCCGGCCTCTCGCCGTCGGACGAGGACCTGCGCCGCAACGCCGGGCTGCTTCCCGGCGTCCCGGGCCTCGAACCGGGTGACCGGCCGCGGGTGGAGTGGATGTGGCGCCAGCCGCACCTGACCGTGATCGGGACGAGCCTCCCCGGCCTGGCCGACGTGGCGAACGTGATCCTGCCGACGGTCAAGGCGCACCTCTCGGTGCGCCTGGCCCCGGGGCAGGACCCCGACGCGGTGTTCGAGCACCTGCGGGCGCGGATCGTCGACCTCGTGCCGTTCGGGCTCGACGCCGAGATCAAGAAGGTGCGCGGCACGGCGGGCTGGGCCTACGCGGCGCAGGGGCCGGCCTTCGAGGCCGCCGAGCGGGCCTACGCGCGGGCGTTCGGTCGCGACCTGGTGCGGATCGGCGTGGGCGGGAGCATCCCCTTCATCACGCTCTTCGCGGACAACTTCCCCGACACGCCGCTGATCCTCAACGGCGTCATGGACCCCCAGACGAGCGCGCACGGGCCCGACGAGAGCCTGCACGTGCCGCTGTTCCGCAAGGTGGTCCTGGCGAACGTGCACCTCCTCGGAACTCTGTCCGAGCTGTGAGCTGCGGGAGTGATGTGCTCGCGAGAGGGCTCCCGTGGCGGGTCGACGGTCGCCCCTCGAGCACACCAGGGCGCGCGTCCGCAGCAGGAGCCCCAGGCGAGGCCGACGAGGGGGAGGCGATGCCGCGCGACGAACGGCAACGCCCCATCGTCGGCCGCAGCCGCGATCACACCATGGCTTCCCTGGCGGCCCCGAGGAGGCCCAGGTCGGGGTTGGTGATCACCCACACGGGGATGCGGTCCAGGAGGTCGCGGAGGCGGCCCTTGGCGTCGAAGGCGCGGCGGAAGCGCTCGGCCAGGTCGGGGCGGGTCAGGATGGAGGGGGCGATCCCGCCGGCGAGGTAGACGCCGCCGGTCGCCAGGACCGTGAGCGCGACGTTGCCCGCCTCCGCGCCGTAGACGTCGACGAACGTCTCGAGCGCGGCCACGCAGGTCGGGTGGCCGGCGCCCGCGCCGCCGAGGGCCCGGGCGGTGATCCGGGGGCCCTGCTCGGCAGGCGCGGCGCCCTCGACCTCAGGGCAGGCGGGCCGGCCCTCGGCGTCCACGAGGAAGCGGTAGGTGGCGACGAGCCCGGGTCCCGAGAGGACGCGCTCGGTCGAGACCCGGCCGTGGCGCTGCCGCAACCACACGAGGAGCCGGTCCTGGAGCGGGTCGCACGGGGCGAAGTCGCGGTGCCCGCCCTCGGTCGGGACGATCAGGCGCCGGTCGTCCGGGAGCGCGAGGCTGAACGCCTGGCCCAGGCCGGTGCCTGCGCCGAGGATCGCGACCGGGTGCCCGGGCTCGGCGTGGCGCCCCTCGGAGGGTCCGACGGGCTGGACGTCCTCGGGTCCGAGCAGCTCCACGCCGCGCGCCGCCGCGTAGAAGTCGTTGATCAGCCCCACGCGCGGCAGCCCGCAGGCGCGCTCGAGCGCCTCGGCATCGACGGTCCAGGGCATGTTGACGCCGGCGACGCTCGCCGCGCGGCCGATGATCGTCCCCGCGACGCCGATGCACGCCCGCGGCGCGGGCGCGCCGCCGAGGTGCACGGCGAGGAAGGAGGCGACCGGCCCCTCGAGCCCCGCCTGCTCGGCCACCGCGACCTGCGCGCGCGCGCGCAGGGTGGCCCGGTCGCCGTCCACGTCGATCAGCGCCAGGCGGGCGTTGGTGCCGCCCACGTCGCCGGCCAGGACGAGCACGCTACATCCCCTCGGGCGAGACCGCCCCCGAGCGCAGGGCGCTGTCGACCGCCGCGACCGCCTCCTGCGTGCCGAGCTGGGCCAGGGCCCAGGCGGCGGCCTGCCGGACGCCGGCGTCGTCGTCGCGGAGGGCCCGGATCAGGGCCGGGACCGCGGGCTCGTGGCGGCGCGCGCCCATGAACCTGGCGGCGAACTCGCGCAGGCCGGCGAGCTCGTGCGCCAAGAAGGGCTCGACGTGGGGCAGGAGGCGCGCCGCCTCGACCTCCTGCCAGCCGATCAGCGCGTGGAGGGCCGGGAACTTGAGGGCCAGATCGCTCCCGCGCAGGGCGTCGAGCACCGCCTCGAGGGCCTCCTCCCCTCGGAGGCGCCCCAGGGCATCGATGCGGACGTGCGCCAGGTCGGGGTCGTCGAGGGCCAAGACGGCGGGCAGCGCGCGGGGGTCGCGGATGCGTCCGAGCAGTTCCACCACATCGGCCCGAGCAGGTGTGGCAGGCTGCCCCAGCGTCTCCAGGAGTGCGGGCACCGACCGCGACCCGTCGTCGAGCAGCTTCTGGTAGGCGATCGTGCGGCGGTCGGGGTCGCCGAGGTCCGCCGCGAGCGCGCGGTGGTCGACCCTCGGCCCCGTCCAGCGGGCGACGGCGAGCCCTACACCGAGGCCGATCAGCAGGAGGAGCACGACCGTGGGCGCGAACGACGTGCGGTTCGCATGTGAGGTCTCCTGGCTCATCTCCGGGCTCATCCCCTGACGACAACGTAGCACGCATCGCGGGCGTCACCGCGTCGCCTCGCGGCGACGTGCACGGTGTTCGCACCGTGACGAGTGTCCCATGACGCCACGCGTGAAGGAAAGCACTGTAAATCGTGGGGAGGGGTGATTAGACTCGGCCCCCTTCAATTTCCTTGGGGGGAAAGTGCCACCCATGCGTCATGAGTCCAGCACGGTCCTGGGCCGGGTCACCGGCCCAAGCGACCTCAAGCAGCTGTCCCCCGCCGATCGAGTCCAGCTCGCGCGCGAGATCCGTGAGCGGATCTGCCGGGTGGTGTCCCGGAACGGCGGTCACTTCGGATCGAACATGGGCGTCGTCGAGCTCACGATCGCCCTGCACACGGTCTTCGAGTCGCCGAGCGACAAGATCGTCTGGGACGTGAGCCACCAGTGCTACCCGCACAAGCTGCTCACCGGCCGGGGCGAGGTCTTCGACACGCTGCGCACCTACGACGGCATGTCCGGCTTCTGCCACAAGGACGAGAGCGAGCACGACACGGCCTACGCGGGCCACGCGGGCACGGCCACGTCGATCGCGCTGGGCATCGCCTCGGGCGACGCGGCGCTCCGCAACGATCGGCACGTCGTGTCGGTGGTCGGGGACGCGTCGATCGTGACCGGCATGACGCTGGAGGCGCTCAACCACGCGGGCTGGGTCGGCGAGCGGCTGATCGTCGTCCTCAACGACAACGGCATGTCGATCTCCTACCCGGTCGGCGGCCTCCACAAGGCGCTCACCGCCGTGCGCGGGACCGGCACGCCGGAGTCCAACCCCTACCGCCCTCGCGGCCCGCAGGACCTCTCGCCCGACCTGGCCGGCCTCGACGTGGGCGGCTTCTTCGAGCGGCTGGGCCTGGGCTACGTCGGGCCCGTGGACGGGCACGACACCGAGGCGCTCATCGCCGCGCTGGCCGACGCCAAGGGGCGCTCCGGCCCGACCCTGCTGCACGTGCACACCCGCAAGGGGCACGGCTGGGAGCCGGCGATCGAGGACCCGATCACCTGGCACGCCGCCAAGGGCTTCTGGCGCGAGCCCGACGACGACCGGGCGCAGGCGGCGCCCCCCGCGCCGAACGCGCCCCGCCGCCCGTCGTGGACCCAGGCGTTCTCCCGCGCCCTGATCGATGCGGCGCACGAGGACCCGCGCGTGGTGGCGATCACCGCCGCCATGCCCGGGGGGACCGGCCTGGACGCCTTCGACAAGCAGTTCCCGGAGCGCTGCTACGACGTCGGGATCTGCGAGCAGCACGCGACCGGCTTCGCGTCGGGCTTGCGCCTGGCGGGGCTCAAGCCGGTGCTCGCGATCTACTCGACCTTCCTCCAGCGCGGCTACGACCAGGTCGTGCACGACCTGGCGATCCAGGGCAACCCGGCGGTCCTCGCGATGGACCGCGGCGGGCTCGTCGGCGACGACGGGGTGACGCATCAGGGGCTGTTCGACATCGCCTACCTGCGGTGCATCCCCGACCTCGTGCTGGCGTCCCCGCAGGACGAGCCCGAGCTGCGCGCCATGCTGCGCTGGGCGCTCCGCGGCGAGCGGATCGTCGGCCTGCGCTGGCCGCGCGACACGGTCCCCGAGCCGCTCGAGCGCGACGCGGCCCCGATCGAGCTCGGCCGGGGCCGGGTGGTCCGCGGGGGGGAGGGCGACGCCTCGTTCTTCGCCTACGGCGCCATGGTCCAGCACGCGCTCGACGCGTCCCACCTGCTCTCGCACCGCGGGCTGGCCACCTCGGTGGTCAACGCCCGCTTCGCGAAGCCGATCGACGTCGACCTGCTCGTCGAGCAGCTCGAGCGGCACGAGGTGGTGGTCACCGTCGAGGACCACGCCGAGGAGGGGGGCTTCGGCTCGGCCTGCGCGCAGGCGGTGCTCGCCCGGCGCCCGGACCTGGTCGGGAAGCTGCGCCTCGCGGGCGTCCCCGACCGGTTCGTGCACCACGGCGCCCGCCCGCTGCAGCTGCGCGACGCCGGCCTCGACGCCGCGGGGCTGGCGGCCCGGGTGGAGGCGGCGCTCCGGAGCGCGGCGTCCCGCCAGCACCGGGTGGCGCTGGTCTCGACGCCGACGGGGTGAGCCGCGCCGCGCGGCGGCGCCGCCGCATGGGTCCGGCGGGCGCACGTCGCCCGCCGGAGATCGAGGGGGCGGTTACACTCGCGACATGAGCGACGCGACCCTCTTCGGGCTCTTCTTCGCCGCGCTCGGCGTCACCGTCGTGCTCCTCGGGGTGGCCCTGTACCTCGCCCATCGGCACGACGCCCGGGGCCACATCAAGGCGGTGGTGGGCTTCGTCGCCCTCCTGCTCGTGACGCTCTACTTCGCGGAGCAGCTGGGCCGGCGCTTCGAGTTCGCCGAGACGCCCAAGCGCATTCACCTGGCCATCGCGTTCGCCACCGCGGGGTTCCTGGTGGTGCCGCTGCTCACCGGGGTCCAGCACTGGCGGGGGCGCATGCGGCGCGAGACGCACACGCGGTTGGCCGCGGTCTTCCTGCTCCTGACGGCGTCCTCGGTCGCGACCGGCGTGTGGATGCTCTCCACGCGGACGCCGGCGGCCACGGTCGGGGCCGGCGCGCCGACCCCGGACTGACCGTGAGCGACGCCTCGGACGGCGGGCCCCCGCCGGACGCCCCCCTCGCCCAGGAGCCGGGGCTGCTGGAGATCTTCCGCCAGGAGGCGGAGGGCATCGCGGACCGGCTCGAGGTCCTCCTGGCGGCGGGCACCGGGGAGGCCGGGGCCGAGGCGCTGCGGCTGGCGCACACGCTCAAGGGGCTCGCGGTGGCGATGGCGGCCCACCCGCTCAGGGACCTCGCCCGGAGCGTCGAGGGCGCGCTGGCCACCTTCGCGCCGCAGGACCTCGCGCGCCGCGCGCAGCTCCTGTCGGCCGTGGACGCGGCGCGCGGCCTGATCGGCGGGACGTCGGGGGCCTCGTCGGCGGCGCGCCAGGCGACCGCGGCCCTCGAGCGGCCGGCGCCTGCCGCCACGACGCGGCCGCCCGCGGTCGCCTGGGCGCGCCGCGCCCTCCTGCGGCGGCTGCGCCGCCTGAAGGAGCCCGCGCTCGTCACCGTCGAGGAGCAGGTGCTCGCCGTCCTGCGCGGGCGCGACCGCTGGCGGGCGCGCGCCGGCCAGGCCCGGGAGCTGGAGGCGCTCGCGGCCGCCTCCGGCCTGCTCGGGCACGGCGCGGTGTGCTCGCTCGGGCTCGCCCTGGCCAGCTTCCTCGCCGAGCGCACGCCGACGGAGGCGGCGGCGATGGCCGCCCGGGCCGCCGTCGAGCTCCTGCAGCGCGCCGTCCGCGACGAGCGGGTCGACGCGCCGCTCTCCCCGGAGGTCCTCGGCGCGGTCGAGGCGCTCTGGTCGAGCCTGGGGCCGCGCCCCGAGGAGGAGCGCGCGGCGCAGACGATCGAGCTGCCCTGGCCCGACGTCGACCGGCCCGCCGACCTGCTCCAGGCCCTCGAGCGGATCGCCACCGGGGGCGCGATCCTGGACGCGCGGCCGCACGAGCCCGACGGCCGCGTCCTGCGCGGCGTCCTGGGGGTCGTCCCCGCCCGCGGGGGCCGCCGGGAGGACGAGGGGTTCGTGCGCGTGCCTCGCCGCCGGCTGGACCGGCTGCTCGGGCTCTCCGAGGAGCTCGTCGCCACGAAGTCGCGCGCGCGCTCGCTGGCCAAGCTGGCGCAGCAGCTGTCGGCCGACGCGCCGGTCGAGGCGCGCCTGGGCCTGCGCCGGCTGACCCGACACGCGGCCGAGCTCGAGCGCGAGGTGGACCACCTCGCCCGGTCGACGCAGGAGGCGGTGCTCCGGGCGCGCCTCGTCTCCGTGCGCGGCCTGTTCGCGCTGGCCCGGGTCACCGTCCGCGAGTTCCTGTCGCGCCACCCCGAGGTCGCGATCGACCTCGAGGTGGAGGGCTCCGCCACCGAGATCGACAAGGGCGTCGCCGACCGGCTCGTCGACCCCGTCCTGCACCTGGTGCGCAACGCCCTGGTGCACGGGGTCGAGCCACGGGACGCCCGCCGGGCGGCCGGCAAGGCGGAGCGCGCGCGCGTGCGGCTCGCCGCCCGGGCCACGCCGGCGGGCGTGGTGATCGAGGTCGAGGACGACGGCCGGGGCCTCGACGAGCCGCTGCTCGGCCGCCGCGCCGAGGAGCGCGGGCTCGTCCTCCTGCGCGACGACCAGGAGCGCGGGCTGGCCCTGGCGCTCGCGGCGGGCGCGAGCACCTCCCCGACCGTGACCGACGACGCCGGCCGGGGCGTCGGGCTGACGAGCGTCGTGGAGCGCGTGCGGGCCCTGCGCGGGCGCCTCGTCTACCGCAGCACTCCCGGGCGGGGGACCCTGGCCCGGCTGATCCTCCCGTCGGCGGTGGCGACGGCCCGGGTCCTCCTCGTCCGCTGCGGGGTCGAGCGCTACGCCCTGCCGCTGGCCTCGGTCGTCGGCGTCGAGGAGGCGGACGTCGCGCTCCGGCGCGGCCTGCCGTGGGTGCGCCTGTCGGACCTGGTCGACGCGAGCGCCGCCAGGCTCGAGCGGCGCCGGCAGCCCGGCCAGGGGCCGACCGGCGAGGCCGAGCGGCCCGGCCTCGAGCGGGAGCGCCGCATGCGCGACCGCTTCGCGGTCGTCCTCGAGCCGCCCGTGGCCGCGGACCCCGAGGGGCCCCCGTCGCCGGTCGTGTGCCTGGTCGACGACGTCCTGCGCCGCGACCTGCTCGTCGTGCGCCCCCTCGGGCGGCGGTTCGCCCAGCCGGGGATCGACGGCGTGGCCCTCTTCGGCGACGGGCGGCTGCTCCTCGTGCTCGACGTCTGGCGCCTGTACCTCTCGCGGCAGCGGCAGGAGGAGCCGCCCGGGTGACAGGCGCCCGGGGGCCGCTGCCGCCGCGCCCGTCCTTCCTTCGGCGTCCGCGCTCGCCCCTCCCGTGGCGCCGGCGCGCGTAGGATGCAAGGCGCGTGATCCTCCCCGTCGGTGACAGCCCGAACCCGCGCAGCACCCCCTGGATCACGTGGTCGCTGATCGCGCTGAACGTCCTCGTCTTCCTGCTGCTCCTGCCGCTGGCCTTCGAGCGACCGCCCCACGACGACCCGCGGTTCCATGAGTTCCTCGACGCCGTGGCCCCCTCCGCCGAGGAGCGGGTGGCGGTGGCGCGGCAGACGACCCGGTACGACCTCGTGCTCTTCGAGCACGGGTTCCGGCCGGCCGCGCCGCGGCCGTGGGCCCTGCTCACGGCCATGTTCCTCCACGGCGGGCTGGCGCACCTCGCGGGGAACATGCTGTTCCTCTGGATCTTCGGCAACAACGTCGAGCACCGCCTCGGGCACCTGGGTTACCTCGCGGCGTACCTGGGTACCGGCGTGGCGGCCTCGCTGGGCGACATGGCGATCCGCTGGGACTCGCCCGTCCCCTCGGTCGGGGCCTCGGGGGCGATCTCGGGGGTGCTCGGCTTCTACTTCGTCTGGTTCCCGAAGAACCGGGTCCACCTGTGGGTGTTCCTGTTCCCCTTCTTCATGGACGTGATCGAGCTGCCGGCGCGCGTGGTCCTCGCGGTCTACGTCCTCGTCCACAACCTGCTCCCGCTGCTCCTCGCCGGCGGTGACGCGGGCGTGGCCTACGGCGCGCACCTCGGCGGCTTCTTCGCGGGCGCCGTCGCCGCGGCGCTCGTCCACGCGGCGCGCCCGGAGGGGGCCGAGGAGCCCGCCGAGCGGCCGCCGGCGACCGGCGACTTCGCGCCCCTGTTCCGGCGGGTGCTCGACGAGGGCCGGATCGGCGAGGCCCTCTGGCTGCTCCTGCGGCAGCCCCCGGCGCGGACCCGCGCGATCCCGGCCGAGGACGTCCTGCAGCTCGCGCGCGGGCTCGAGAGCGCCGGCCGGTCGCCGGACGCCCTGGCCGTCTACCTGCACCTGCTGGCCCGGCCGACGGCCGGGCGGGCGCGGGTCGACGCGCGGCTCGGGGCGGGCCGGCTCCTCCTCCTCGGGGGTCAACCGACGCTGGCGTACCAGCACCTGCGCGCCGCGCTCGACGAGGGCCCCGAGCCGGAGCAGTCGAGGGAGGCGGAGGACCTCCTGCGCGAGCTCGGGCGCCTGACCCGCTCGCTGCCGCGGGGACGCTGGCGACCGTAGCCGGACGCCGGCGTGGTCGGCGCTGGTCGCCCTCGGCGAGGCGCGAGCGCGCGACGTGCACGACGCGGCGGACCCGTCGACCTCGTGGCCGCCCGGCGGTAGGGTGGTCGCCCGGAGGTCTGCCATGCGCCGCGCGCTCGCCGTCACGTCCGCCCTCGCGACCGCCCTGCTCCTCCACGCGCCGGCGCCCGCCCAGGACCGCGCGCCCGCCGCCGACGCGCGCGACCTCGAGGCGACGCTGGTCGACCTCGCGTCCCGAGCGCGCGCCAGCACCGTCCTCGTCTATGGCGTGATCGGCCTCGGCTCGGGGGCGATCGTCGACCCGAGCGGGCTCGTGGTCACCAACGCGCACGTCGTGGCGGGCGCCCGCTACGCGCTGGTGCAGTGGCCAGACGGCACCTCCGGCCTGGCCCGGCAGCGGGGGATCGACTACACGCGCGACCTGGCCGTGCTCGAGCCGCTGGAGGCGCAGCCGCGCCGCGCGGCGTTCTCGCTCGCGCCCGCGCGCCCCCGGGCGGGCTCCTGGGTGGTCGCCCTCGGCTTCCCCGGCGGCCTGCAGACCACCGACAGCCCGACCGTCTCGCTCGGCCGCGTGCTCGAGGGGGCGGGCGACGGCCCCGCCGGCCCGGCGCTCGACTACTCGCAGGCGCTGCGCCACGACGCCCCGATCTTCTCCGGCAACAGCGGCGGCCCGCTCGTCGACCTCGAGGGCCGGCTGGTGGGGATCAACGGCGCCGTCGACCTCGAGCGGGCGGTCTCGCTCACGATCCCGGCCGACGTCGTCGCCGACAGGCTGGAGACGCTGCGTGGGGGCGTGATCGTGCTCCCCGGGGGCCGGCGGCTCGACCCCGAGGAGGTGCCGCTCCTGCGGGCCCTCCACCGGCTCCTCGACCCCCTGGCGCGGCGGCTCCCGGAGCAGGTGGCCGAGGCGAGCCGCGGCCTGGTGCAGGAGGAGCGCCTCCCGCGCGTGCCCGCGCTGGCCCCCGCCGACTTCGACGCCGGGACCGCCGACCGCCTGGCGATCCAGGCCCGCACGTCGCCCCGCGCGGCCGTCCTCGACGCGCTGCTCCGCGCGGCGCCGGCCGGCGCCGTCGTGGCCCTGGCCGACGGCGGGCTCGCCACCCGGATCGGGCCGGAGCACGCGGTCTGCAAGGCGAGCTTCCTGCCGGCGACCGACCGCGACCACGTGACCCTGGCCGGCGGCGCGCGGGCCCCGCTCCTGGCCCGCTCCGTCCCCGACGACCTCGTGCTCTTCCGCGCGCCGCGCGCCGAGGGCGCGCCCGACGCGCCGCACCGGCCGGTCGGGAGCCTGGTGCAGGCCCGCGGGCCCGAGGGGACCCTGGCCTCCGGGATCGTCTCGGCCGCTCCCCGCCGCGCCTCGGCGACGCTCGCCGCCCAGATCCGCGGCGGCGGGGTCCCCGAAGCCGTGGAGCGGGCGATCGAGGGCTTCGCGCGGCTCGTCGAGCGCGCCGGGGCAGGGCCGCTCAAGGAGCTGGTCGAGCAGCTGCGCCAGGCGATCGAGCAGCGCAAGGCGTTCGCCGCGGGCACACCGCCGCGCGGCTACGCCCGCGTGCTCTCGGTCGACGCCCCGGTCCGGCCGAGCCACATGGGCGCGCCGGTGTGCGACCGCGACGGCCGCCTCATCGGCGTGGCGATCGGCGTGCAGCACCACGGCACGACCTACGTCGTCCCGACGACGCGCATCCGCGAGGTCTTCGCGGCGGAGCTGCCCGGCGGCCGCTGGCCGGAGCGGATCGGCCAGGCGCGCCTGCACTGACCCACGACGCTCGTCCAGGCGGCGGTCCCGCCGGCCGTCGTGCGGAGCACGACGGCTCAGGGGGTCTGGCTCTGGACCACGGGACGGACTTGCAGCCGCGGCCGGAGCCGTCGATCACACCACATGGCCGTTGCGGGCCTTCTTCGACGGCGGCGTGACCGCCTTGAGGCCCTGCACGACGCGGCCGACCATCCAGAAGACGCCCTGCACGATCGCGCCGGGGGTCAGGCCGGCGGGCAGGCTCTCGGCCGATGCGACGACGTCGTACGCGCCGCCCTGGGTCTTCACGTGCGCCCACACGAAGCGCTTCCCGGTCGAGGCGTTGGTGCGCATCTCCGACGCCAGCACGCGGCCGGTGAAGATCGCCTCGGCGGCGGGCTGGTCCTGGGCGTAGAGGCCGGCCGGGAGGAAGGCCTCGACGCCCGGCTCCCCCGGCCCCTGGTCGGCGAGGAACGACGGCTCGTCGGGCCAGGACTCGATGACCTCGGCGAACGCGGTGACCGAGAGCGTGACGTCCTCGTCGAGCGGGATCCGGTCGCGGACGGCGCCGGCGTCCTCGACCGAGACGATCAGGGGGTAGACGACCTGCCCCTGGTCGTCGCGGACGTCGACCAGCATGCGCTCGCAGAAGGGGCAGCGGCTGTCGTTGATCAGGCGGCGCGGGACCGCGGCGATCCTCGACGCGCCGTCGAAGGTGGGGGTGAAGCAGAGGACCTCGCCCTTGCGCCCCAGCTGGAGCACGAGCGCGGCGCCGCTGCGGTCGCGCCAGGCGAGGAGCTTGCCCCCGTCGGGGCGCGCGCGCACCGGGGCGCGCGCGGCCAGGCGGTTCAGCGTCTGCTCGAACGCCTGCGGCTCGGCGGCCGAGATCCCGATGCACGCCAGGTGGTCACTCATGACGTGGTCTAGGAAACCAGGGTTCGCGGCGGCAGGAAAGCGCGACGGAGAGTTGGTGGCGCCGCGGCGCGCCGCGAGATGGACAGCCAGGACGCGCCCCGCCGTGTCCGGCGCGACCGCCGAAGGGTTTGCCCGCGCGCCCCCGCGAACGTTCGCCGAACTCGCGCTCGGTCACGCGACGGTAAAAGCCCCCGCGCGGGGCGGGTCCGCCGCGCAGGGGCGGGGCCCTCAGCCGCGCAGGATCGTCCCCGGGCGCGCGCCGGTCGGCGCGCCGTCGACGAGGGCCAGGCGCCCCTCGACCACGACGGCGACCACGCCCGGCGGGTAGCGGGCGGGCGCCTCGTGGGTGGCGACGTCGTCGAGGCCGCGGAGCACGACCAGGTCGGCGGGCGCGCCCGGCGCCAGCCGCCCGCGGTCGAGGCCGAAGCGGGCCGCGGGGAGCGACGTCGCCTGGCGCACGGCCCGCGCCAGCGCGTCGTCGCCGCGGCGCGCCGCCCCGCAGAGGGCCCGGGCGAAGGTCGAGAAGCAGCGCGGGTGGGTCGAGGTCGACAGCCCCGAGCCGTCCTCCTCCGGGACGGCGTCCGACGCGATCGCCGCCCAGGGGAGGTCGAGCGCGTGCTCGACCTGCTCGGGCGCCATGGTGTGCTTGTAGGTCGTCCAGCCCCCGGTCCCGCGGGAGTCGGCGGCGATCAGGCGCAGGGCCGCCTCGGCCGGGTCGTCCTCGCCGAGGGCGCGGGCCGCCGCCAGGAGCGTGGCCCCGCGGGGCACGGCGGCCAGCGCCGGCTCGTGCACGACGACGTGCTCGGGGCCCTGCCGCTCGGCGAACCACGCCGCGACCGCGGCGCGGGCCCGGGCGCGGCCCTCGCGCCCGGCGAGGACCTCGAGCAGCCGGCCGTCGGCGGTCAGGTCGTTCGGGAGCATGGCCGACAGGTAGGTCAGGCTGGCGTCGTACGGGTAGACGTCGACCGCCACGTCGAGGTCGCGCCGCGCGTCCTGGAGCGCCTCGAGCACGGGCTCGAACTGGCCCCAGTGCGTGCGCCCGGCCGCCTTGAGGTGCGAGACCTGCAGCCGCGCGCCGGCCGCGCGGGCCAGGGCGATCGCCTCGCGCGTCGCGGCGAGCCCGTGGACCCCCTCGCTCCGCCGGTGGACGACCAGCGGCTTGCCCCGCCGCGCGGCCGCCAGGACCGCCGCGGCCAGCTCGTCGGGCGACGCGAGCGTGTTGCCGTGGTAGGGGCCCCAGGAGAGGCCCAGCGCGCCCTGATCGAGCGCCTGCGCCACGGCCGCCGCGACGAGCGGGACCTCATCGGGGCGCGCCGGGCGCCCCTCCGCCCGCGGGACGAGCTGTCCGCGGATCGGGCCGAAGGGCGCCAGGACGCCCAGGTGCACGGGCAGGCGCGCCCGCGCGGCGCGCTCGAGGAGGGCCCCCGGGTCCGGGTCGCCCAGGCCGCAGTTGCCGCCCACGACCGCGGTGATCCCCTGGCGCAGGCAGTGCTCGCCCAGCCCGGGCCAGTCGACGCACAGGTCGTAGTGCGTGTGGATGTCGACGAAGCCGGGCGTGACGAGCGCGCCCGCGGCGTCGACCTCCTGCGCCGCCCCGCCGGGCGGGAGGCGGTCGATCGCCACGACGCGGCCGCCGGCCACCGCCACGTCGGCCTGCCGCGGCGGCGCGCCCGTGCCGTCGAACACCGTCCCGCCGCGGACGACGAGGTCGTGCATGGCCGGAGCGTATCAGCCGGGGCCCGCGGCGGCGCCCCGCGGCGGCGCGAGGAGCGCCGCGCCGCCGAGCGCGGCCGCGCCCAGGGCGGCCAGCGGCGTCGCGAGCGGCGTGGACGTCAGGGGCGAGGTCGCGGCGCCCGCGGCCGCGACGCCCGCGAACACGACCACCGCCCACGCGCGCGCGACCCCGCGCCGGCCGCCCGCCATCTCGTGGCCGAGCGCCCCCGTGGTCAGGAGCGCGAGGAGCAGCCCGACGCAGGGCGCCAGGCCCTGCGCCGTGTCGGACTCGGTCGACCAGCGCTTGTCGACCATCATCACCGTGGCCGCGAAGCCCACGCCGCCGCCGGCGAACGCCGCCACGAACAGCATCCACACGCCCGTCAGCGCCCCGTCGAGCCGCCCGCGCCAGCTCACGCGGTCGTCCCGCGGCGCAGGAGAGCGGCGCCCGCGAGCCCGCCCGCGCCCAGGGCCGCCAGGAGCGGGCCCCACGCCGGCGTGGGCGCGGGCGAGAGGGCCACGCCCCCCGCGGCGAAGACGCCGAGGAGCGCGGCGGCCGCGACCGCCCGGCCCCCCCGACGGCGCCGCGCGCGCCGGGCGCCCAGCGCGACGACCGCCGCGGCCGCGCCGATCGCGGCCAGGAGCGCCAGGGGGAGGCCCAGCGAGACGACCCGCGCCGGGGCCCACTTCGCGTAGCCGGCCGCGAGCGCCGTCGCGCTCGCCAGCCCCGCGGCGGCGATCGCCGCGACGGCGACGAGCGCTCCGCCCGCCGCCTCCTCGAGCGCTCGCCGTGTCGAACGGTCCACGCGTGGATCGTAGCGCCCCCACGCGGCCGCTGCGCCCCGCCCCCCTCCCGACGTCCCGCGCGCGCCCCCGCTATACTCGCTCCATGCTCGACGCGAGGTCGCTCCTGCCCCCGGACCCCAGCGCGTTCTACCGCGTGAACGAGGAGGTCGCGCGCGAGCTCGAGCGGCTCGACCGGGCCGGCGCGCTCGACGGCCTCCGCGCGCTCCTCGAGGGCGCCGGGGCGGAGCTGTGGGTCAGCGCGGCGCGGCCGGGCGACGGGCTCGAGGAGGTCGTCGGCGTCCTGCGCCCCGGCCCCCGCCCCGAGCGGCCGGCGGGCGTGCCGGGTTTGCCGCCGGCGCCGGCGATCCCGACCGACGGCTGCGGCTGCGGCGCCGAGGGCGTCGACCTGCCGGCGGCAAGCGAGGCGCACGCGGGGGGCTGGGACCACGCGGGCGTGTTGACCACGCGCTCGCGCTTCACGGTCGAGCTGCCCGACGGGACCGCGCGGGAGGTCTACATGCCCGACCACGTGTGCCCGTCGTGCTTCAACGACCACGACAACCTGATCGACGCCTGCGCGCGCGTGTGCGCGCGCTGCGCGTTCCGCTGGTGAGCGCGCCGGCGGGGAGGTCGACCATGAGCTCGAGGATCGCGTTCGCCGGGGCCGCGCTGCTGGCGCTCCTGCTCGCCCCGCCGCCCGTCGCCCGGGCGGAGAGCAAGCCGGCCGAGCTGCGCGCGACCGACGCGCTGGGCCGGCCGGGCCGCGCCGTGAAGCTGCGGGCCAAGCTGCAGCGCAAGGGGTTCATGGGGATCAACCCCGACGTGAAGGGCGAGCCGCTGGACTTCTACCTCGTGGGGGAGGACGGCCGCGCCCTCGAGGAGGCCCGGTTCCTGGGCACGGGCGAGACCAGCAAGGACGGCGACGCCGAGCTGGACTGGACGCCGTCCGCGCCCGGCCAGTTCGACGTCGAGGCGCGAATCCGGCGCGGGTCGAGCTACGTGGCCCTCCCGGCGCCGCTCGTCGTCGCCGTCCCGCCGCCCGAGCGCGGCGTGATCCTCGTGCAGGTCGACGGGACGGTGTCGCAGGCGACGAACCTGACCATGTTCCGCGGCAAGCCGAACGACCAGATCCCGCAGGTCGACGGCGCGGCCGTCGCCTTGCGCACCCTCGCCCAGCACTACCAGCTCGTCTACCTGACCGGCCTCGACGAGACGTTCACGACCAAGTTCCGCGACTGGCTGGCGCTGCGCCAGATCCCGCGGGCGCCGGTGGTCTTCTGGGACCTGTTCTCGCGCTCGCTCTCGCACGCGAGCTACATGGAGCAGCTCGTCACGCGGCTCAAGCGCGAGCTCCCGCAGGTCTCGGTCGGGATCGGCGCCCAGGCCAGCGACGGGGCGCTGTTCCTGGGCCAGGGCATGGCGGCCGTGGTGCTCGGCGCCTCGGGCGAGCTGCCCGACGAGGTCCTCCCGGCGCGCCGCTGGGACGAGGCGCTCGTCCACGTGGCGCTGATCCACCGCTCCGGCGCGCTCGTCCGCGAGGTCGCCTCGGCCGACCCCGCGCGCAGCGAGGCCGCCCGCGCCGAGCTGGGCCTGCTGGGCAGGCCCGGCCTCGGCTACGTGCACCGGTTCCGCAGCGACGCCGACCCGAACGTCGCCGCGGCGGCCACGCTCGTCGCCGGGGGGCTGCGGGCCAACGAGGCCTTCTTCCGCGCCCTCGACGTGCGCACGGCCAACGCGGCGCTCACCTCGCTCCTGGCGGCGTGGCGCCACGGCGAGCGCGCCGTCGTCTCGCGGCTCTACGCCGACCGCAAGGTCGGGCTGAGCGACCCGATCCCGACCTTCCGCCGCTGCGAGCTGGTGTCGCGCAACGAGCCGGAGCCCGGCAAGGTCCTGTTCAAGGTCCGCCTGCGCCCCGACGAGGGGGAGCCGACCGAGCGGGAGGTCCTGCTCCTCCGCGGCGAGGACGGCGCCTGGCGGGTCGACGTGAGAGACTTCTAGCCGGAGCATGTCCCTTCCTTGGCGCTCAGGCGCTGTCCCGGGGCCCCCGCCGCGGGGGCCCGGGCAGCGGCGGTGTGGCGTCGTTGGGGG
>JAMLIC010000093.1 GCA_023954375.1 Planctomycetota bacterium | reverse complement strand
CGCGGGGGTTTTTTTTTTTATTCTACCCCCCCCCCCCCCCCCCCGCCCCGCCTCGCCTCGGCCTCCGCGGCCTCGCCTCGCGTGCCGCTCCGATCGAAGGCTGATCGCCAGAGACCGGCAAGCTGGGCCGCGCGCGCGCCGGTTCCTTCAGACGCCCTGAGTCTTCCGGGCCGACGGAGACTCGGGTCCAGCCCCTCCTGTCCTCCGTGTCCTCCGTGGTGGGGCCTTGGTCCCTGGCGAAGGCGGTCACCTGGCGAGCGCCCCGGCCGCTCACCATCATGACGGCGTGACCCCCGGCGACCCGACGGCGCGCCTCGACCCGTTCGAGCAGGCGGAGCTCGAGGTCGTCCGCCTGGCGCTCGCCGGGGGCTGGCTGGGGCGCGACGCCCTGCGCGAGGCGCTCCTCCTGCGCGAGGAGCTCCGCGCGCAGGGGCGCCCGGCGCGCCTGATCGACCTGCTGGCGGCGCGCGTGGCGCCGGAGCGGCGGCCCGCCCTGCGCGGCGCGTACGCCCGGGCGCTGGCCGGGCTGCGCGCCCCGCCGCCGGCGCCGGCGGCCGACCCGCCCGGCTGGGCCGAGCGCTCGCGGCTGCTCCTCGGCCGCGCCGCCGGGGACGACCCGCCGAGCGTTAAGGCGGCCCTGGCGCGGGCGGGCGACACGACGAAGCGCCTGCCGCCCGGGGCGCCGCCCCTCGCCCCGCCCGAGCTCACCGACACCCTCCACGAGCCGCCGCCCCCGGGCGCGGCGCCGGCCCCGAGGCGCACGCTCGGCGGCCACGAGCTCCTGGGCGAGCTGGGCCGCGGCGGCATGGGCGTCGTCTACCGGGCGCGCGACCCGCGCCTCGGCCGCGAGGTCGCGCTCAAGGTCATCAACTCCGCCGCCGCCGACCCCGAGGAGCTGGCCCGCTTCGAGCGCGAGGCGCGCGCCGCCGCCCGCGTGCGGCACCCGGGCGTCGTCGCCGTGTACGGCGCCGGCGTCGACGACGGCCGGCCCTGGCTCAGCCTCCAGCTCGTCGAGGGCGAGTCCCTGCGCGCTCGCCTCCTCCGCGACGGCCCGCTGGGCTTCGCGCGCGCCGCCGAGGTGGCCGAGGCCGTGGGGCGGGCGCTCCAGGCGGCCCATGACGCCTGCGTGCTCCACCGCGACGTGAAGCCGCACAACGTCCTGCTCACCACGGAGGGGCAGCCGCTCCTCACCGACTTCGGCCTCGCCCGGGCGGTCGAGCCGGAGGACGGGCTGACGGTCACCGGACAGGTGATCGGCACGCCGGCCTACATGTCGCCCGAGCAGGCGGAGGGCGACCAGACGCGCGTCGACGCGCGCACCGACGTCTACGGGCTCGGCGCCACCCTCTACGAGATGCTCACCGGGCAGCCCCCGTTCCAGGGCGCCTCCGCCCTGCAGGTGCTGGCGCGGGTGCTCGAGCAGGAGCCGACCCCGCCCTCGCGCCTGCGGGCCGACCTGCCGCGCGACCTCGAGACGATCTGCCTCGCCTGCCTCGCGAAGGCGCCGGAGGCCCGCTACGCGGCGGCGGGCGCCGTGGCCGACGACCTGCGCCGCTTCCTCGAGCACCGGCCGATCGTCGCCCGGCGCGCCGGCCCGCTGGCCCGCGCGCGGCTGTGGGCGCGGCGCCACCGGCGGCCGCTGCGGGCGCTGGCCCTCGTCGCCGCCGCCACCCTCCCCTTCGCGGCGTGGCAGCACGCCCGCCGGTCGGCGGCGGCGCTCGAGCTCGCGCTCGCCGGCCCCTGGCCCCCGCCGCGCGCCGTGCCGGCCGACGAGCTCGACCGCCTCGACGAGCTCGTAGCGCTGTCCCAGGGGCTCGGCCCGCGCGACGCCGCCGCGCTGTGGCTCCGCCGGGCGCAGGCGCGCGCGCTCGCCGGTCGAGACGCCGAGGCGGTCGACGACCTGGGCCGGTCGATCGCGCTCAGCCCCGACCCCGCGGCCCACGCCCTCCGCGCGCAGGTGCGCGACCGGCTCCAGCACGACCCCATGCACGTCCTGATCGACGCCGACGCCGCGCTCGCGCTCGGGGCGACCGGCGAGGACCGGCGGCAGGCGCTCCGGGTCAAGGCGACGACCCTCGGCGCCCTGGAGGACAGGTCCGGCGCCGAGGAGGCGGCCGAGGCCCTGATCTCCGCCGCGCCGGACACCCCCGACGGTTACCGCCTTCGCGCGGCCCTGCGGACCCAGGAGCGGCGCTTCCGCGAGGTGCTCGCGGACCTGGACCGCGTGGTCGAGCTGACGCACGGAGACGCCCACGCGCGCGCCCGCTGCGACCGCGGCCTCGTCCGGACCTACCTCGGTGACCGGGCCGGCGCCGAGGAGGACCTGGCGCGGGCGCTGGCGCTCGGGCCCACCGACGTCCCCACGGTGACCGGCTGCGGGGTCCTGCTCCTCCAGCTCGGGCGGGTCCGGGAGGCCGACGAGCACCTGGAGCGGTTCGAGGCCCTCCAGCCCGCGGCGCGCGTCCCGCCGGCCGACCGCGCCGAGCTCCTCGTCAGCCGCGCGCGCGTTCGCGTCGCCGCCGGCCGACCGGCCGACGCGCTGGCCGACGCCGACGACGCGCTCGTGGTCGCGTCCCTGCTGATCGTCCCGAGGATCCAGCAGGTCCGGGCGGAGGCGCTGCACCGGCTGCGCCGCTTCACCGAGGCGGGGAGGGCGGTCCAGTCGGTCATCGCCCGCCAGGGGTCGCCCGACGCGCACACGTTGCGCGCGCGGCTGCGCAACCGCATGGGTGACCTCGCCGGCGCCCTCGAGGACGCCGACCGCGTCCTCGCCTACACGCCCGGTGAGGGGAGGGCCCTCGCCGAGCGCGCGCTGGCGCTCCTGGGCCTCGACGACCTCCCCGGCGCCGTCCGCGACGCCGAGGCGGCCGCCCGACATCGGCCGGAGCACGCCCGCGCCTGGGCGGTCCAGGCCCTCGTCCGGCTCGCCCAGGGGGCCCTGTCCGCCGCCGAGGGCGACGCGCGGCGCGCGCTCGCCCTCGACGACGAGGTCGACGAGGCCCACCTGGCCCTCGGCCTGGCGCTCGCGCACCAGGGGCGCGGCGACGAGGCGCTGCCGGCGCTGGAGCGGGCCGCCGCGCTCCTCGGCCCCGGGCACCCGCTCGCCGAGCCCGCCGAGCTCGCGCTGCGCGCCCTCCGCGGCGGCCGCTGACCTCAGCGCGCGCGGCTGAAGAAGATCTCCTTGATCTCCTTGAGGGGGTAGCCCGACTCCTTGAGCGCCTTGATCACCTTGAGGTGCTCGAGCACCCGCGGCGTGAACAGCCGCTGACCGGCCGGCGTCGTGCCGGCGGCCTGGATCAGCCCCATGGCGGCGTACTGGTAGAGGACCTGGCGCGAGAGGCCGGTGCGCTCCGTCACCTCGTGCGTACTGAGCAGCTCGCCGTCGTCACCCGGGGCGCGGTCGACCATGCCCGCAGCCTAGCCACCCCCGCGCGGGGGCCGCAACGACGAGATCACGCGTCGCTCGCCAGGCGCGGGCGGATCGCCTCGAGCACCTCCTCCGCCGCGGGCCGCCCCGCGGCGCCGAACAGGTTCGTCAGCCGCGGCGCCGCCACGAACACGTAGAGCGGCTCCTCGCCCCGGTAGGCGAACACGGCCGGCTGGGTGAAGCCGTCCTCGTAGGTCCAGGCCTTGGGATGGTAGCGGGAGATCGGGACCGCGAACCGGTCGGCGACCCGGTGGTCCTCGTCGGCCAGCGCCCGGAACGGCACCCCGGCCCGCTCGAGCCAGCGCTTGCTCGCCGCCGGCGGGTCGGTCGACACGAGGAGGACCTCGACGTTCAGCGCGTCGAGCGTCGGCTTGATCCGCTTGAAGCCCTCGACCTGAGAGCGGCAGAACGGTCACCAGCGGCCGCGGTAGAAGACGAGCACGGCGTTGCGCCGCGCCCGGAACTCGCGGTCGAACGTGAACGGCCGGCCGTCCTGGTCGGGCAGCGTGAAGTCGAGCGCAGGCGGGAGCGAGGCCATGGCCGCCAGGATACTCCGCTGGCGCGGCGCGGGCGGCCCGAGCACCCTGGGTCCGTGAGCGACCTCACACGGCGCCTGGACCCGTTCGAGCAGGCGGAGCTCGCCCTCGCGCGCCAGGCGCTCGCTGAAGGTTGGCTCTCGCGCGAGGCCTTGCGCGAGGCGCTGCTCCTGCGCGAGGCGCAGCGCGCCGCCGGCCGGCCCGGGCGGCTCGTGGACCTGCTCGAGCGGCGCGCGCCGCCCCGGCGCCGCGCGGCCCTGCGCGCCGCGCACGCCCGCGCCCTGGCGGCCGCCCGCGGCTCGCCGCCCCCGCCGGCGCCCGTGGACGACGAGCCGCCGGGCTGGGCCGAGCGCTCGCGCGTCCTCCTCCGCCGTCCGCCCGATGAGGATCCGGAGAGCGTGAAGGGCTTCCTGGCCCTGGCCGGCGACACGACGAAGCGCATGCCGCCCGGCCCGCCGCTCGACCCGGCGGAGGTCGCCCCGACCCTCGGCTGGTCGCCCGACGAGGCGAAGTCGCCGGCCGCGCCGCCGCGCACGATCGGCGGCTACGAGGTCAAGGGCGAGCTCGGCCGCGGCGGCATGGGGATCGTCTACCGCGCCCACGACCCGCGGCTGGGCCGCGACGTGGCGCTCAAGGTCCTCCACGCCCTCGAGGCCGGCGAGGAGGACCTGGCCCGCTTCGAGCGCGAGGCCCGCGCCGCCGCGCGCGTCCAGCACCCGTCGATCGTGGCCGTCCACGCCGCCGGCGTCGACGGCGGCACGCCCTGGCTCGCGCTCCAGCTCGTCGACGGCGAGTCGCTCAAGGCGCGCCTCGCCCGCGACGGGCCGCTCGAGCCGGCGCACGCCGCGCGCCTCCTGGAGACGGTCGCCCGCGCCCTGGCCTGCGCCCACGAGGCGGGGGTCCTGCACCGCGACCTCAAGCCGCACAACGTGCTCCTCGACCCCGACGGCGCCCCGCTCCTGGCCGACTTCGGCCTGGCGCGCGCGATCGACCCGGGCGCGGGCGAGCAGGCCGGGCTGACGGTCACGGGGCAGGTCCTGGGCACGCCCGCCTACATGGCCCCCGAGCAGGCCGAGGGCCGCAGCGAGGCCGTCGACGGCCGCAGCGACGTCTACGGCCTCGGCGCCACGCTCTACGAGGCCCTCACCGGCCGCCCGCCGTTCTCCGGTCGCTCGGTCATCGCGGTCCTGGCCGCCGTGGTCGAGCAGGACCCGCCCGCGCCGTCGACGCTGCGGCCGGGCGTCCCCCGCGACCTCGAGGCGATCTGCCTCACCTGCCTGGCCAAGGCGCCCGCCGCGCGCTACCCGACGGCGGCCGCCCTGGCCGCCGACCTCGGGCGCTTCCTCGCCGGCGAGGCGGTCGTCGCCCGGCACGAGCGCTGGCCCGCGCGCCTGGCCCGGCGCGCCTGGCGCCGCCGCGCGGCGCTGGTCCGGGCGGGCGCCTGGTCCCTCGTCGCGCTGGCGGCGGGGGCCCTGGCGCTCTCGCTCGCCGCGGCGCGCGACGCCCGCCACGCGCTCGCCGCGGCCAGCGACGAGCAGCCCACCCCGCTCGCCGCGCCGACCGACCCGCTGACGCAGACCGAGGCGCTCGTGCGCCTCCTCGAGGGGCCCCGGGCGCCGCCGCCCCGGCCCGCGCACGCCGCGATCTACCTCCGCCGCGCAGCGGCGTTCGAGGCGGCCGGCGACCTGCCCGGGGCCGCCGAGGACCTCCACCGCGCGGCGGTCCTCGACCCCGCCGCCTTCGAGCCGTGGCTGGCCCTGGCGCGCATCCACACGGCGCGGAGCGCGTACGTCCAGGCCGTCGGCGCCTGCGCCGAGGCCCTGGCCCGCCGCCCCGGCGACGTCGACGCGCTCGACCTGCGCGCGTGGGCCCGCGCCTGGCTGCACGACGTCGATGCGGCGCGCGCCGACGCCGACGAGGTGCTCGCGCGCGACCCCGGGCGGGTGCGGCCGCACGTGGTCCACGCCGTGCGCCAGGTCGCGCACCACGAGAACGACGCCGCCATGGCCTCGCTGCGCCGAGCGATCGCCGGAGGCCTGGACGGGCCGGAGCTCCAGGGCCTGCTGGCGCTCCTGCACCTGCGCGTGATGGACCTGCCGGCGGCGGAGCGGGCCGTCGCGGCGGCCCTCGCCGCCGACCCCGAGCACCCCGCCGGCCTCCGCGCCCGCGCCCTGCTGCGCCTCGCGCGGAGCGACTACAGAGGGGCGCTCGCCGACATCGAAGCCGCGCTCGTCCGCGACCCCAGGAGCGGCCGCGCCCACCTCGGCCGCGCCTCGGTGCTCTCGGCGCTCGGCCGCCACGACGAGGCGCTGGACGCGTGCGCCGTGGCGCTGCGGCTGGGCATCTCGGAGACCGAGGCGCTCCTGCAGCGCGCCCAGGTCCTCCTCCGCGCGGACCTGCCGGAGTCCGCCCTCATCAGCGCGAGCGAGTCGATCAAGCTGCGCTCGACGCCGAACGCCTACTCCCTCCTGGCGCTCGCGCTCGACCGGCAGGGCCGACCGGAGCGGGCCCTGGAGGCCCTGGACGAAGGCGTGCGACGGCACCCGGCCGCGCTCACCCTGCGCACCGAGCGGGCCGGGCTCCGGCTCCGCCGGGACGACCCGCCGGGGGCGCTCGAAGACCTCGAGCACGCGGCGCGGCTCGCGCCCTCCTGGGCGGGGTTGCGGGTGGACATCGCCGGCCTCCGCGCCCGCCAGGGGGACCTCCCGGGGGCCGAGCGCGACCTGACGCGGGCGCTCGAGCTGGCCCCCGACCACGGCCAGGCCCTCGTCGCGCGCGGCCGCATCCGCCTGCGTCTCGGCGAGCGCGATCTCGGACGCGCCGACCTCCGCCGCGCCCTCGAGCTCCTGCCCGCCGATCACCCGGCGGCCCGGGAGGCGCGCGCCGCCCTCGAGGAGGACGGAGAGCGCTGACGGACGCTGGCACGACGACCGCGCGACGACCACGCTGGGTCCGTGAGCGACCTGACGCGGCGCCTGGACCCCTTCGAGCAGGCCGAGCTGGCCCTCGCGCGCCAGGGCCTCGCCGAGGGGTGGCTCTCGCGCGAGGCGCTGCGCGAGGCCTTGCTCCTGCGCGAGGCGCACGGCGCCGCCGGCCGGCCCGCGCGGCTGGTGGACCTGCTCGAGCCGCGCGTCCCGCCCGCGCGACGCGGGCCCCTGCGCGCCGCGCACGCCCGCGCCCTGGCCGCCGCCCGCGTCGCGCCGCCGCCGCCGGCGCCGGTGAACGACGACCCGCCGGGCTGGGCCGAGCGCTCGCGCGTCCTCCTGCGCCGCCCCCCCGACGAGGACCCCGAGCCCGTGAAGGGCTTCCTGGCCCTCGCCGGCGACACGACGAAGCGCATGCCCCCCGGCCCGCCGCTCGACCCGGCGGAGCTCGCCCCGACCCTCGGCTGGTCGCCCGACGAGGCGAAGTCGCCGGCCGCGCCGCCGCGCACGATCGGCGGCTACGAGGTCAAGGGCGAGCTCGGCCGCGGCGGCATGGGGATCGTCTACCGCGCCCACGACCCGCGGCTGGGCCGCGACGTGGCGCTCAAGGTCCTCCACGCCCTCGAGGCCGGCGAGGAGGACCTGGCCCGCTTCGAGCGCGAGGCCCGCGCCGCCGCGCGCGTCCAGCACCCGTCGATCGTGGCCGTCCACGCCGCCGGCGTCGACGGCGGCACGCCCTGGCTCGCGCTCCAGCTCGTCGAGGGCGAGTCGCTCAAGGCGCGCCTCGCCCGCGACGGCCCGCTCGAGCCCGCCCACGCGGCGCGCCTGCTCGAGACGGTCGCTCGCGCGCTCGCGTGCGCGCACGAGGCGGGCGTCCTCCACCGCGACCTCAAGCCGCACAACGTGCTCCTCGACCTCACCGACGGCCGCCCGCTCCTGGCCGACTTCGGCCTGGCGCGCGCGATCGACCCGGGCGCGGGCGAGCAGGCCGGGCTGACGGTCACGGGGCAGGTCCTCGGCACGCCCGCCTACATGGCCCCCGAGCAGGCCGAGGGGCGCACCGAGGCCGTCGACGGCCGCAGCGACGTCTACGGCCTCGGCGCCACGCTCTACGAGGCGCTCACCGGCCGGCCGCCGTTCACGGGGCGCACGGTGGTGGCGGTCCTGGCCGCCGTGCTCGACCGCGACCCGCCCCCGCCGTCGACGCTGCGGCCAGGCGTCCCCCGCGACCTCGAGGCGATCTGCCTCACCTGCCTGGCCAAGTCGCCCGCCAGCCGTTACCCGACGGCGATCGCGCTGGCCGCCGACCTCGCGCGCTTCCTCGCCGGCGAGCCGGTCGTGGCCCGGCGCGAGCGCTGGCCCGCGCGGCTGGCCCGCCGCGCCTGGCGCCGCCGCACGGCGCTGGCCCGGGCGGCGGCCTGGTCGCTCGTCGCGCTGGCCGCGGGGGCCCTGGCGCTCTCGCTCGCCGCGGCGCGCGACGCCCGCCACGCGCTCGCCGCGGCCAGCGACGAGCAGCCCACCCCGGTCGCCGCGCCCTCCGACCCGCTGGAGCAGGCCGAGGCGCTCGTGCGCCTCCTCGAGGGTCCCCGGGCGCCCCCGCCCCGGCCCGCGCACGCCGCCGTCTACCTCCGCCGCGCGACGGCGCGCCAGGCGGTCGGCGACGTCGGCGGCGTCCTCACGGACCTGCGCCGCGCGGCGGACCTCGACCCGACCGCCCTCGAGCCGCGGCTGGCCCTGGCGCGCCTGCGCGCGGCGCGGGGCGAGCACGCGCTCGCGCGCCGCGCGGCCGAGGAGGCCCTGGCCCTGCGCCCCGACGACCTCGAGGCCCTCGAGCTGCTCGCCTGGGCGGGCGTCTGGCTGAACGACCACACCGCGGCCCTCGCCCACGCGGAGCGCGTGCTGGCGGTCGACCCCGATCGGTCGCGTCCGCACCTCGTCCGCGCCCTCTGCCTGACCAACGTCAACGAGGAGCAGGCCGCGACGCGCGCGCTGGAGCGAGCCCTCGAGCTGGGGATCGACGATCCGGAGGTCACCGACGATCCGGAGGTCACCGGGCTCCTCGCCTTCGTGCATCTGCGCGCAGGGGACCTCGGCGCGGCGGCGCGCGTGATCGATCAAGCGACCTCCCGCTGGCCGGACCACCCGAGCAGCCTCCGCGCGCGCGCGATGCTCCTCCTGGCGCAGGCCAACGCCGAGAACGCCGAGACGGCGCTGGCGCTCCTCGATCGGGTCCTGGTCCGGGAACCCGACGACGCCCGCGCGCACATGAACCGCGCGTCGGCGCTGCTCGTCCTGGGCCGGCACCACGAGGCCATGGAGGCCTGCGGGGCGGCGGTCCGCTCCGGCGGCCATCTGGGCGAGGCGCTGTTGCAGCAGAGCGTGATCCTCCTCGAGGCCGGGCTGCCGGAGGCCGCCGTCGCGGCCGCGAACGAGTCGAAGCGCCTGACGTCGACGCCCACCGCCTACTCGGTCATCGCGCGCGTCCACCGCCAGCGAGGGCTCGCCCGCGAGGCGCTGGCCGAGCTGGACGAGGGCGTGCGGGTGCACCCCCGGGCGCTCCCGCTTCGCAGCGAGCGGGCCGCCCTCCGCCTTCAGGTCGGGGACGTGTCCGGGGCGCTCGAGGACCTCGAGCACGCGGCGCGGCTGGCGCCTCATCGGGCGAGCGTCTGGCTGGACCTGGGCAGGCTCCGCGCCAGTCAAGGGGCGTTTGCGGCGGCGGCGCGCGACCTCTCGCGGGCGGTCGAGCTGACCCCCGGCGACGGTCTGGCCTGGGCCCTCCGCGGGCTGGTGCGCGTGCGCCTCGGCGAGGTGGAGGGCGCCCGCGCCGACCTGCGCCGCGCCCTCGAGCTCCTGCCCGCCGACCACCCGGCGGCCCGGGAGGCGCGCGCCGCCCTCGAGGAGGGCGCCGAGCGCTGACCGCGCTCGGACGCTGGCACGCCGACGCCGCGCCGACCACGCTGGCTCCGTGAGCGACCGCACGCGGCGCCTGGACCCCTTCGAGCAGGCCGAGCTGGCCCTCGCGCGCCAGGGCCTCGCCGAGGGGTGGCTCTCGCGCGAGGCGCTGCGCGAGGCCTTGCTCCTGCGCGAGGCGCACGGCGCCGCCGGCCGGCCCCGCGCGGCTGGTGGACCTGCTCGAGCCGCGCGTCCCGCCCGCGCGACGCGGGCCCCTGCGCGCCGCGCACGCCCGCGCCCTGGCCGCCGCCCGCCATCGCGCCGCCGCCGCCGGCGCCGGTGAACGACGACCCGCCGGGCTGGGCCAGGCGCTCGCGCGATCCTCCTGCGCCGCCCCCGACGAGGACCCCGAGCCCGTGAAGGGCTTCCTGGCCCTCGCCGGCGACACGACGAAGCGCATGCCCCCCAGCTGCCGCTCGACCCGGCGGAGCTCGCCCCGACCCTCGGCTGGTCGCCCGACGAGGCGAAGTCGCCGGCCGCCGCCGCGCACGATCGGCCGGCTACGAGGTCAAGGCGAGCTCGGCCGCGGCGGCATGGGGATCGTCTACGCGCCCCACGACCCGCGGCTGGGCCGCGACGTGGCGCTCAAGGTCCTCCACGCCCTCGAGGCCGGCGAGGACCTGGCCCGCTCGAGCGCGAGCCCGCGCCGCCGCGCGCGTCCAGCACCGTCGATCGTGGCCGTCCACGCCGCCGGCGTCGACGGCGGCACGCCCTGGCTCGCGCTCCAGCTCGTCGAGGGCCAGTCGCTCGAGCGCCACCGCCCGCGACGGCCCGCTCGAGCCGGCGCACGCGGCGCGCCTGCTCGAGACCGTCGCCCGCGCGCTCGCGTGCGCGCACGAGGCCGGCGTCCTCCACCGCGACCTCAAGCCGCACAACGTGCTCCTCGACCGCGACGGCGCCCCCCTCCTGGCCGACTTCGGCCTGGCGCGCGCGATCGACCCGGGCGCGGGCGAGCAGGCCGGGCTGACGGTCACGGGGCAGGTGCTCGGCACGCCCGCCTACATGGCCCCCGAGCAGGCCGAGGGGCGCACCGAGGCCGTCGACGGCCGCAGCGACGTCTACGGCCTCGGCGCCACGCTCTACGAGGCCCTCACCGGCCGGCCGCCGTTCACGGGGCGCACGGTGGTGGCGGTCCTGGCCGCCGTGCTCGACCGCGACCCGCCGCCGCCGTCGACGCTGCGGCCGGGTGTCCCGCGCGACCTGGAAGCGATCTGCCTCGCCTGCCTGGCCAAGGCGCCCGCCGCGCGCTACCCGACGGCGGCCGCCCTGGCCGCCGACCTCGGCCGCTTCCTCGCCGGCGAGCCGGTCGTCGCCCGGCGCGAGCGCTGGCTGGCGCGCCTGGCCCGGCGCTCCTGGCGCCGCCGCGCGGCGGCGGCCCGGGCGGGCGCCTGGGCCCTGCGTCGCGCTGGCCGGGGGGGCCCTGGCGCTCTCGCTCGCCGCGGCGCGCGACGCCCGCCTCGCGCTCGCCGCGGCCAGCGACGAGCAGCCCACCCCGCTCGCCGCGCCGACCGACCCGCTGGCGCAGACCGAGGCGCTCGTGCGCCTGCTCGAGGGGCCGCGCGCGCCGCCGCCCCGGCCCGCGCACGCCGCGGTCTACCTGCGCCGCGCGGCGGCGCGCGAGGTGGCAGGCAACGTCGAGGGCGCCCTCGCCGACCTGCGCCGCGCGGCGGACCTCGACGCGGCCGCCCTGGAGCCGCGGCTGGCCCTGGCGCGCCTGCGCACGGCCCGGAGCGAGCACGCGCTCGCGCGCCGCGCGGCCGACGAGGCCCTGGCCCTGCGCCCCGACGACCTCGAGGCCCTCGAGCTGCGCGCCTGGGCGGGCGCCTGGCTGCAGGACCACATGGGCGCCCTCGCCGACGCCGAGCGCGTCCTGGCGGCCGACCCCGATCGAGGGCGGCCGCACGTCGTCCGCGCCCTGGCCCTGATCGCCCGGCACGACGACCAGGCCGCGTCGCGCGCGCTGACGCGCGCCCTCGAGCTCGGGGTCGCGGGGCCCGAGGTCCAGGGGGTCCTCGCCATCATGCACGTGCGCGGGGGGGACCCGGGCGCCGCGGCGCGGGCGGTCGACCAGGCGTCCTCGCGCTGGCCAGACCACCCCGGCACCCTGCGCGCGCGCGCCATGCTCCTCCTGGCCCAGGACGCCCCCGGTGCGGCGCTGGAGGTCGTCGATCAGGCCCTGGCCCGCGACCCCGGGAGCCCCGCCTCGCACCTGGGCCGGTCGGCGGCGCTGCTCCGGCTGGGCCGGTACGACGAGGCGCTGGACGCCTGCACGGCGGCGCTGCAGGCGGGCGCGCAGACGGGCGAGGTGATGCTACAGCGGAGCGTGATCTACCTCGATGCGGGCCTGCTGGAGGCCGCCGCCGCGGCCGCGAGCGAGGCCAAGCGGCTGATCGCCTCGCCGATCGCGCACTCGGTCGCCTCGCGCGTGCTCCGCCAGCACGGGCTCATGGCCGAGGCGCAGGCCGAGCTGGACGAGGCGGTGCGCAAGCACCCGGGCGCGCTCCCCCTCCGCAGCGAGCGGGCCGGGCTCCGCCTGCAGCGCGGGGACGTGGCGGGGGCGATCGAGGACCTCGAGCACGCGGCGCGGCTGGCGCCGAAGCGGGCGGACGTGTGGCTGGACCTGGGCAGGCTCCGCGCGGGGCAGGGGGCGTTCGCGGCGGCGGCGCGCGACCTCTCGCGGGCGGTCGAGCTGACCCCCGGCGACGGCCTGGCCTGGGCCCTCCGCGGCCTGGTGCGCGTGCGGGCGGGCGAGGGCGACGCCGGGCGCGCCGACCTGCGCCGGGCGCTCGAGCTCCTGCCCCCCGACCACGCGGCGGCCCGGGAGGCGCGCGCCGCCCTGGAGGGCGCCGGCGACGCGCCCGCGCCCATGGATCGTTGACGCGCCGCCACCCCCCCGTATCCTCAAGCGCTTCGCATGCGCCGGCCGGACCCTGCGAACGGCGTCCGCCGGCCCCCGCCTCCAGGAGGTCCCCCCCTTGGTCGAGACGATCGAGTCGATCGAGCTGCCCGACACCGCCCGCGAGCGCTACCTGCGCTACGCCATGAGCGTGATCACCTCGCGCGCGCTCCCCGACGTGCGCGACGGGCTCAAGCCGGTGCAGCGCCGGATCCTCTACGCCATGGAGGTCGACCTGGGCCTGCGCCCCGACCAGAAGCCGGTCAAGTCGGCCAAGGTCGCGGGGCTCGTCATGTCGAACTACCACCCCCACGGCGACCAGGCGATCTACGACGCCATGGTGCGCATGGCGCAGCCCTTCGCGCTCCGCTACCCGCTCGTCCACGGGCAGGGCAACTTCGGCGCGATCACGGGCGACAACGCCGCGGCCCTGCGCTACACCGAGGCGAAGCTGGCGCCCCTCGGCCACGAGCTCATGACCACGCTCGGCGAGGGCACGGTCCCCTTCCGGGCCAACTACGACGGCACGGGCCAGGAGCCCGAGGTCCTGCCCACGCCGGTGCCGCTCCTGCTGCTCAACGGCTCGACGGGCATCGCCGTGGGCATGGCGACGAACATCCCGCCGCACAACCTGCGCGAGGTGGTCAAGGCCACGACCGCGCTGATCGACAACCCCGAGGCGTCGGTGACCCAGCTCCTGCGCTCGGTGAAGGGCCCCGACTTCCCCACCGGCGGCGAGGTCCTGTCGACGAAGGAGGAGCTGCGGCAGATCTACGAGACCGGCCGCGGCACGGTCAAGCTGCGCGGCACCTACAAGGTCGAGGAGACGCAGGCCGAGGGCCAGCGCGTGAAGCGCCGCTGGCTGGTGATCACGTCGATCCCCTACGGGTCGACCACGGCCCAGATCCTGTCGAAGATCAAGGACCTGCTCGAGGCGAAGAAGCTGCCGCAGGTGGGCCACATCGCCGACCAGACGACGGCCGACGCCGGGCTGCGGATCGTCCTCGAGCTCAAGCCCGACGCCGACCCGACGCTGATCGCGGCCGCCCTCTACAAGCTCACGCCGCTCGAGACCACCTACGGCGTGAACCTGACCTGCCTGTTCCCCACCCGCGGCCCCGTCGGCCGGCCCGAGGTGGCGAACCTCAAGTCGATCCTGCGCGCGTGGCTCGACTTCCGCTTCGACGTCGTCACCAGGTCGATCACGTTCCGCCGCGACCGCCTCCTCGAGCGCATCCACCTGCTCGAGGGCTTCGCCGTCGTGCTGGCCGACGTCAACGACGCGGTCAAGCTCGTCCGCGCCGCCCGCGACCGCGAGGACGCGCGGCAGAGGCTCATGAAGCGCTTCGAGCTCGACGAGGCGCAGGCCGACGCCGTGCTCGAGCTGCGCCTCTACCGGCTCGCGCAGCTCGAGGTGAAGAAGGTCCAGGAGGAGCTGGCCGAGAAGCGCGCCGAGGTGAAGCGCCTGGAGAAGCTCCTCGCCGCCCCGAAGCCGCGCTGGGACCTGATCAAGAAGGAGCTGGAGGAGTACGCCGCCCGCCACGGGGACGCGCGCCAGACGCGGATCATCGGCGGCGAGGACGAGGCCCACGAGTTCGACCCGTCGGCGCTCGTGCGCCGCGAGGACACGCACGTGCTCGTCTCGCGCGACGGGCGGCTCAAGCGCGTCAAGCAGCTCGGCGACCCGAGCAAGGTGCGCCTGCGCGAGGACGACGAGCTGCTGGCCGTGGTCCAGGGCTCGACGATCGCGCAGGTGGCGCTGTTCACCAACCGGGGCGCCGGCTACGTCATGGCGATCCACGACGTGCCGCCGACGGCGGGCTTCGGCGAGCCGGTGCAGAAGTTCTTCAACTTCGGCGACGGCGAGCGCGTCGTCGCGGCCCTGTCGCTCGACCCGCGCCTGGCCCCGGCGCCCGGCCCCGAGGCGCTGCTGGTCGTGGTCACGGCCCAGGGCAACGTGGCGCGCGTGCCGCTCGACGCGCACCGCGAGCCCTCGACCCGCGCCGGGCGCCGCTTCGTCAAGCTGGCCGAGGGCGACGAGGTCGTCGCCGTCGAGGTGCCGGCCGGCAAGCACCTGCTCGTGGCCACGGCCAGGGGCAACGCCCTGAGGGCGCCGCTGGCCGACGTGCCGACGCTCGCCGGCGCCGGCAAGGGCAAGCGGGCCGTGGCCCTGGAGAAGGGCGACGCGCTCGTCGGCGCGACGACCCGCCCGAGCCTGCCGGTCGAGACGACGCGCGGCGCGCACGACGAGGTCGTGGCCAAGGACGTGAGGCTCGGCGCGCTGGGCGACGAGCCGGTGGCGGTCAAGCAGCGGGGCGGCTTCCGGCGCGCCCTGCCGGCGCCGCCCGAGCTGATCGAGCTGCCCGAGCAGCAGGTCTCCGGCGACGCCGCCGGGGGGGAGGGCTGAGCGTGGCCAAGGCGACCGCCTACACCGCCAAGGACATCACCGTCCTCGAGGGGCTCGAGCCCGTCCGCCAGCGGCCGGCCATGTACATCGGCTCGGTCGGCAAGGACGGCTACCACCACCTGCTGGCCGAGATCGTCGACAACTCGGTCGACGAGGCCATGAACGGCCACGCCTCGCGCGTCGACGTCACGCTCTCGGCCGACCGCACGACCGTGACCGTGAGCGACGACGGCCGCGGGATCCCCGTCGACCTGCACCCGACGCACAAGCTGCCGGCGGTGACGCTGATCCTCACCACCCTGCACGCCGGCGGGAAGTTCGGCCACCAGAACTACCTGCACTCGGGCGGCCTCCACGGCGTCGGCGCCAGCGTCGTCAACGCCCTCGCCGAGCGCCTCGAGGTCAAGGTGCGCCGCGACGGCGTCGAGTGGGCGCAGGCCTTCGTCCGCGGCCGCCCCGCCGGCCCGCTGAAGAAGGGCGGCAAGGTCAAGGGCACCGGCACGGCCGTGACCTTCCGCCCCGACGAGGAGATCTTCGGCCACACGCTGCGCTTCGACCCCGACCGCGTGCGCCAGAGCCTCGAGGACCGGGCCTTCGTCCACCGCGGGATCAAGTTCGTCTACACCGACGAGCTCGCGGGCGCGCGCGAGGAGTTCCTGCAGAAGGAGGGGATCGCCGCCCTCCTGCGCCGCGGGATCGAGCGCCAGGGGCTCCACCCGACCGTGCCCGCGATCTTCGAGCTCTCGCGCGACGGCAACCCGAAGAAGGGCGACATCCTCAGCCGCCTCGAGGTCGTGCTCACCTACACCGACGCGACCGACGAGCGCTTCCTCTCCTACGTCAACGGCATCCGCACCCCGAGCGGCGGCACGCACGAGGCGGGCGTGCGCGCGGCCGTGTCGAAGGCCGTGCGCCAGTACATGACCACCCACAAGAAGGCGGTCCCGAGCGGCGTGAAGGTCACGGCCGAGGACATTCGCGAGGGCGTGGTCGCGATCGTGTCGCTGTTCATCAGCGACCCGCAGTTCCTCGGCCAGACCAAGACGCGCCTCAACAACCCCGACGTGGCGCCGGCGGTCGAGAACCTGGTGTGGCCGGTCCTCGAGCAGTGGCTGAACGAGAACGCCTCGCACGCCGACGCGATCGTCGCCCGCGTGGTCATGTCGGCCCGCGCGCGCCAGGCCAGCCGCGAGGCGGCCGAGACGGTGCGCAAGACGGTCAAGACCGGCCGCCGCGGCAGCCTGCCCGACAAGCTCGCCGACTGCTCCTCGCAGCGCGCCGAGGAGTGCGAGCTGTTCATCGTCGAGGGCGACAGCGCCGGCGGCTCGGCCAAGCAGGGCCGCGACAACAAGCGGCAGGCGGTCCTGCCCCTGCGCGGCAAGGTGCTCAACACCGAGCAGGCCACGCTCAAGAAGGTCCTCGAGACCAAGGAGCTGGCCGACCTCGTCAAGGCGCTGGGCTGCGGCGTGGGCGACGCCTTCGACCTCGGCAACCTCAACTACCACAAGATCGTCCTGCTCATGGACGCCGACTCGGACGGCGACCACATCACGACGCTCCTCCTGACCTTCTTCTTCCGCTACCTGCCGAAGGTCATCGAGGCCGGCCACCTGTTCGTCGCCCGGCCGCCGCTGTTCAAGATCGAGCTGGGCAAGGACGTCTTCTGGGCGGCCAACGAGGACGAGCGCGACCAGCTCCTGGCGAAGCACGGCAAGGGGCGCAAGCCCGTGATCAGCCGCTTCAAGGGCCTGGGCGAGATGGACCCGAAGGTCCTGGCCGAGACGACGCTCGACCCGAAGCGCCGCACGCTCCTGCGCGTGGCCGTCTCGGACGCGCAGGGCGCCGACAAGGTGATCCAGGAGCTCATGGGCCGCGACCCGGCCGCGCGCTTCCAGTTCATCATGGACGAGGCGCCGACGGTCGAGGACGTGGACGTCTAACCCTTTGCCGGGCCTGAGCCGGCGGGCGTGCTAGAGTTGGACCCATGTCCGTCATGAGCACCGCCCCGGCCCGCGGCATGCCCGCGCGGGGCCTGATCCAGGTGGAGCGCCACGCCTTCGAGCCCGACATCCCCGGGCACGACGCGCTGCTCGCGGAGGCCCTGGCCATGGCGCCGCGCCTCCTGTCGGCGCAGGACCGGCGCGACCTCGAGACGACCCTCGCGTTCGGCGACGTCGTGATCCCGCACGTGGCGGTGCAGACGAAGGCCTGGTCGTCTCCGGACGACATGGTCCTGGCCCTCGCCGACCGCATCGCGCGCGCCGTGGCCGAGCACGTCCGCCGCGAGGGCCTGCCGGCGAAGATCCGCGCCGCCGCGGAGGCGCTGCGGAAGAAGACCGACGGCTTCATGGGCCGGCTGAAGCGCTTCTTCGCCCGGCCGCAGGGCTTCGGCCTGTCCGAGGACGAGCGGGCCCTGGCGGTCGTCTCCGGGCAGGAGATGCGCGCCGTGATCGAGGGGAACCTCGACCCCTCGAGCGACCAGGGCCGGATCACGATCGACCGCGTCCAGCGCCTCGACGAGGCCGTGCAGGGCTACGCGCGGGCCCACGGGATCCACTTCGAGAACTTCCAGATCCACCACGGGCGCGTGGTCATGGCCCTGGGCGGGGCGATCCCCTCGGTCAACCCCAACACGGCGGACTTCACCAAGCTCTCGTACGGCCACAGCGAGCGGGAGCGGGAGGCGATCCGCCACGAGGTCGTGCACGTCGTCCACACCACGCAGGCGCGCGTCACGGCCATGCGCCAGGTGTGCGCGAAGTGGGGCGTCCAGTCGGTCGCGCAGCTCCCGGTCGAGGGGCTGGCCGAGGTGCAGCTGCGCGTGAACCAGTTCGAGTCGGGGTCGAACTACCCGCGCCTCGAGGTGCTCGCGACGGGGATCGGCGGGGCCGGCGGCAAGAAGTCGCTCAGCGAGCGCGAGTACCGCGCCCGCCTGCTCCAGGGGAGCAAGGCCGTCGAGGAGGCGTTCCAGCGCGACGACCTCGCCTTCGACACGCAGGCCGGGATCCGCGACCGGATCACGGCGCAGTTCGGCGCCCGCGTGGGCGAGTCGACCCTGCAGGGCCTCGGCAACCTGCTGGGCCTGTTCGTCGGCTGGGGCGCGACGTCCGCCGGCCTCGCGCTCGGGCCCTGGGTGCTCGCCCCCGCGATCCTGTGGAACGTGCTCCGGCAGCCCGAGGTGCGCGCGCTCATCGGCAAGGGGCTCGACAAGGTCTCGTGACCGCGCCCACCCTCACCGCGCTCGACGGCGCCGGCCGCCCCCTCGAGGTGCGCGCGCTGGCCGAGGTGCGGCGGGGCGACGACCGCTTCGTCCTCGGCGCGCCGGTCGCGGCCCCCGCCCTCGTCGTGCTCTACCGCGCGCCGGCCGGCGGCGGCCCGCTCGCGCCCGTGACCGACCCGGCCGAGCAGCGCGCCGTCGCCGACCACCTCCTCGGGCAGGCCCTCCTGCCCGGCGCGCCGATCACGCTCGAGGGGCCCGACGGGGCGCTCACGCTCCACCGCCTGCTCACGGTCGAGGTCGAGGGCGTGACCTACGACATCCTGGCCCGCGGCCCGGGCGACGCCCGGGCCCTCGTCTTCGAGCGGCGGGGCGAGGACCTGTCATTGGTCGAGGACCCGGCGGTCGTCCGGGCCGTCCAGGCGCGCGCGGCCGCCACGGTCTCGGCCTTCGTCGGCGGCGCCCCCGCCGCCGAGGCGGAGGCCCCGCCGACGCTCGAGGAGGGGCGCGCGCTCCTCGCCGAGCTCGAGCGGCTCATGGACGAGGTGCCGCCCGCCCACCACCCCGGCCCCGAGTACCAGGCCCTCGCCCGCGCCGCGCGCGAGCTGCGCGCGGGCCTCGAGCGCCTCGAGCGCGAGCGAGGCGAGGCGCCCGGGTGAGGGGCGCGCTGAACCTGGCGTGGCTCTCGGGGGCGCTGGCCCTCGGCGGCGCGGTGCACGCCTCGGCCCGCGCGCACGAGGCGGCCCCCGGCCTGGCGCTCGGCCTGCTCGTCCTCGGCCTCGCGCTCGGCCCGGCGCTCATCGCCGCCCTCTCCTCGCGCCGCGCCGAGGATCGGGACCTCCTGCCGACCCTGCTCAACCTGCTCGCCGCCGCCCTCCTCGGGCCGCTCGTCGAGCGGCGCCTGACGGTGATCGTCCTCCCGCCGGGCGCCGTGCACGGGGCGCTGGTCCTCGGCGTGGCGCTCTACATGTGCCTCCGGATCGGCCTGCGCCGGGGGGACCTCTCGGCGCTCGCGACCCCCGACCTCGTCCAGGCGGCGCTCGCGTCCGACCGCGCGCTCGACGCGGCCGTCGAGCACCTCCCCGCCAGGCCCGAGGCGCCGGCCGCCGTCCTCGCGGCGCTGCCCGCGGCGGGCGCGCGCGGGCGGG
>JAMLIC010000092.1 GCA_023954375.1 Planctomycetota bacterium | reverse complement strand
GGCCCCCCTCGGCCCCCCCCCGACCGCTCAGGCTCGGTCGGTGGCCAGGAGGCCGCCTTCCCTCGCCTTCGCGCCGCATCGCCCTGCCCTCCTCGGCCTCGCCTGACGCTCCTGCTGCGAAGGCGCGGTGAGGTGTGCTCGGAGGCGGCTCGGCCGTACACGACCCACCACCACGAAGTCGCCGCCGGCTCTCAGCCGCTGACCAGCGCGTGCCCCGCCCACGCCCCCAGCGCCACGGCCGCGAAGCAGCCGCCCACGTTGAGCGCGACGTTCAGCAGCGCCAGACGCGCGCCGCCGGCGCGGGCCAGGGCGAGCGTCTCGCACGAGAACGCGGAGAACGTCGTCAGGCCGCCCAGGCCGCTCAGCGCCAGCAGCACGAGCGCGTCGGCCTCCCGCGGGCCGGCCCCGCCGACGAGGAGGCCCATGAAGAGGCAGCCGGCGAGGTTCACGGTGAGCGTGCCCCACGGGAAGGCGGCGCCGAACCTGGTCGCGATCAGGGTGACCGCCACGTAGCGCCCGGCCGCGCCCGCGGCGCCGCCCAGGGCGATCGCGGCGCTCGCCGTCGCCGGGCCGGCCGCGCGCGCCCCCGCGGCGACCAGGGTCGCGACCCCGAGCATCGCGCCGCCACGCAGGAGCGCCCCGCCCCCCGCGCGCCCGCCGAGGCGCGCGCCCGCCGCGGCGCCGACCAGCGCCAGGCTGACGCTCAGGCCAGCGTAGGCCCAGGCCGCGCCGACGTGCCCTCCGTGCAGCAGGTCGAACGTCTCGCGCTGGAACGCCGACATGGTCGTGTAGGTGCCGAGGAGGCCCGCCCCGAGGCCCGCCCGGGCGAGCGGCCGCTCGCCGGGGGCCAGCCACCGGGCGAGCAGGGCGGCGAGCACCAGGCTGCCGAGGGCGTTGATCGACAGGGTGCCCAACGGGAAGGGCCCCGGGAGCGCGCCGACGAGCGCGCCCTGACCGTGGCGCATGAGCGCGCCGACGACGCCGCCCAGGGCGACGAGCGCGATCGCGGTGGAGGAGACGAGGGGCGACGGGATCATGGCGTGGCTGACGACCGGCCCGAGGCCGGTCCTCCCGGTGCGAACGTGTCGCGGGGGCGGCGTCTCGCCGCCCCACCGGTAGGAGTCATCAGCCCGTCCTCGCGCTCCGGAGGGGGGCGGTTACCTGGCGGACTCCATCGCCACGCGCCTTCACCCTAGCACGGCGAACCCCCGGCAGGCTGTGGCGTCGCGCCTCGACGGGGTCGTCCGCTGCGGACGAACGCCCCGGTCCGGCGCGTTCAAGCTCCGTGTCCTCCGCTGGCACGCCGCCTGCGGGCGCCGCGGTCGGGGGGCCCATGCCCACGTCGTCCGTCGATGCCGCGCGCGGCTCCGTCGAGGTCGCCCCGCTCGGGAGCGCCTTCGATGCCGTGCCGTCGACCCGGCGCGCGAAGCGGCCCTGGCGGCGCCTCCGCGGCTGGCTGACCTGGCACCTCGTCGGCCTCGTCGCGGCCGTGTGGCCGATCGTGTACATGGCCTACTGCTGGCTCGTCTGGCACACGAGCCGCGTCGTCGACGGCGCCAACCCGACGCTCGCGCCGGTCCTCGCCCGCCACGGCCGCGCGGTGTGCCTCCTCTGGCACCAGGAGGTGTTCACGGTCGCCTGGGCCTATCGGCCGACGCGCCCGCACACGCTGGCGAGCGCGGGCGACCTGGGCCGCGTCGTCACGCGCATGCTCGAGCGCTGCGGCTACGTCGTCTTCCGCGGCGGCTCGTCTTCGCGCGCGAGCCGCCGCCGCGCCGTCCTGCCGGCGATGATCCGGCGCATGCGCGACCAGGCCGGCCCAGTGCTCTACGGCGTCACGGTCGACGGCTCGCGCGGCCCGGCCTACCGGCTCAAGGGCGGCATGCTCGCCGTGGCCCGCGCCTGCCGCGCCCCGGTCTACCTGGTGCGCACGTGGTACCACCGGCGGGTCGAGCTGCCCACGTGGGACCGCACGGCGATCCCGCTCCCGTTCAACCAGGTCGAGCTCCTCGCGGTCGGCCCCTACTGGATCCCGCCCGACTGCACCGCCGCCGAGCTCGAGCAGCACCGGGAGCACCTCGAGCGCGAGCTGCAGGAGCTGTGCGCACTGAGCCGTCGGCGGCTCGACGGGACCGACGCCCCGCCGCCGGGCTTCCCCGAGGGGTGGCGGCCGCGCTGGACCGCGGACCGCCGCGGCCTGCCCTTCGACCCGCACGACCTCCGGCCCGACGACCCGCCGCCGTGGGCCAGCGCCCCGGGCCCGCAGCGCTGACGCTCCCTTGACGCGGCGCCCGCGCGGGCGACCCTGGACCGGCCCATGACCACCACCTGGTCCGCCCTCATCGTCGACGACGACCCCGGGGTCCGTCAGTCGCTCCGCCTGTGCCTCGAGGCCGACGGGGCGCGGATCCTGGGCGTCGGCACGCCCGCCGGCGCCCTCGAGGCGCTCGAGCGCGGCAACTTCGACGTCGTGTTCCTCGACCTCTGGCTCGGCTCGGAGTCGGGGCTGGCCCTCCTGCCCGAGGTCCGCGCGCGCCACCCGCGGGCCGGCGTCGTCGTGATCACCGCCTTCGCCTCCTACGAGTCGGCGGTCGAGGCCATGCGCCAGGGCGCCGTGGACTACCTGCCCAAGCCCTTCACCCCCGAGCAGGTCCGCCACGCCGCCCGGCGCGTGCGCGACGCGCAGCAGCTCCAGCGGCAGGTGGCCGAGCTCCAGGACCGCGTGGGCGAGGTCGAGGGCGAGGCGCTGTTCGACACGCAGAGCCCCAGGCAGGCGCAGCTCCTGCAGACGGCCCACCGCGCCGCCGCGTCGGACTGCGTCGTCCTGCTCACCGGCGAGAGCGGGACCGGCAAGAACGTCTTCGCCCGCTGGCTCCGCGCGCACAGCCCGCGCGCCGACGGGCCGTTCGTGACCGTCCACTGCCCCATGCTCGTCGGCGACCTGATGAGCAGCGCCCTGTTCGGCCATCGCAAGGGCGCCTTCACCGGCGCCGTGCGCGACGAGGTCGGCAAGGTGCAGGAGGCCGAGGGCGGGACGCTGTTCCTGGACGAGGTGGGCGACCTCGACGCCCAGGCGCAGGCCCGGCTCCTGCGCTTCCTCAACGACCGCACCTACGAGCGCGTGGGCGAGGCGCAGGAGCGGCGGGCCGACGTGCGGATCGTCGCGGCGACGAACCGCTCGCTCGAGGCCGAGGTGCGCGCCGGGCGCTTCCGCGAGGACCTGCTCTTCCGGCTGAACGTCGTCACGCTCTGCGCCCTGCCGCTGCGCGAGCGGCCGGAGGACGTGCTGCCGCTCGCCCGGCACTACCTGGCGTTCTTCGCCCGGCGGGCCGGGCGCGACCCCGCCAGCTTCTCGCCGCGCGCCGAGGCGGCGCTCGTCGCGCACGGCTGGCCCGGGAACCTGCGCGAGCTGCGCAACGCCGTGGAGCGGGCCCTGATCCTCGCCCCGGGCCCCACGCTCGAGCCCGAGGACCTGGGGCTCCCGGGCGCGCCGGCGCCGGGGCGGGCCGCGGTCGCGCTCGGCGACGACGTCCCGCTCGACGCCGTCGAGCGCGAGCACATCGCCCGGATCGTCGCGCGCGCCCCCTCGCTCGAGGCCGCCGCGCGCGTCCTGCAGATCGACGCCACGACGCTCCAGCGCAAGCGCAAGCGCTACGGGCTGGCGTGAGCCTGCTCGCCCCGCGCCGCCTGCGCACGCGCTTCGTCCTGGCGGGGCTGGCGGTCGTGGTGGCCACCGTCGCGGCCGGGGCCTTCAGCGTGGCCACCTTCGCGGCGTTCAGCCGCGACGTGGGCCAGGAGCTGCGCCGCAGCCGAGAGCTGATCGACCTCGCGGCCGGCATGGCCGGCGCGCTCGAGCGCGAGGACGACGCCCTGCTCGTCGCGCTCACGGGCGACCTCGAGCGCGCCCGCCGCGAGCTGGCCGAGCAGCGGGCGACGTTCGACCGCCTCCGGCTCGAGCTGGAGCAGGCCGTCGACGAGCCGGGCGAGGAGGAGGTGGCCGCGGCGATCGCCGCGCACGTCGCCGCCTACCGCGCCGTCGGCGACGAGCTCCTGGCGGAGGCGCCGCGCCCGGCCGCGCGCGAGCGCTACCACGAGGCCGTCAACCCCGCCCTGCGGCGAACGCTCGAGGACTGCGAGCGCCTGCGCGAGCTCGGCTTCCGCTCCATGGAGCGGACGGGCCTCCAGGCGCGCGACCGCGCGCTCGGCGCGACCGGCGCGGTCGCGGCGATCTCGGCCGGCGGCCTGCTCGTGACGGTCCTCGTCGCCCTGCGCCTCGCCCGCACGATCATCGAGCCGGTGGGCCGCCTCACCGTCTCGCTCGAGGCCGTCCGGCAGGGCGACTTCGACCGGCGCGTCGACGTCACCTCGCCCGACGAGCTGGGCCAGCTCGCCGAGGGCTTCAACCGCATGGCGGCGGCGCTGGGCGAGCTGCGGCGCTCGGACCTGGGCGTCGCGATCCGCGCCAAGGAGACGCTCGAGGCCACCCTCCACGCGCTCCCCGACGCGGTGCTCCTCGTCGACCCCGACGGGCGGATCGCCACGGCCAACCACCGCGGGCGCCTCGTCCTCGCGGCGCTCGAGGCCGCCGGCGCGGCCCGCGTCGACGACGTCCCGCTCCCGCCCGACGGCCGGCGCGCCGTGCGCGAGGCCCTGCGCGGCGAGGCGCCGCCCGTCGACCGGGTGGAGCGCCTGCGCCTGCGCGTGGCGCTCGACGGCCGCGCCCTGCAGCTCCTGCCGCTGGCCGTCCCGGTGCCCGACTACGCGCCCGGCCGCTGCGGCGCCGTGGTCGCGCTCACCGACGTGACCGACTTCGACCGCCTCGACCAGCTGCGCATGGAGCTCGTCGCCGTCGCGTCGCACGAGCTCAAGACCCCGCTGACTACGCTGCGCATGAACCTCATGCTGCTCGCCGAGCGCCGCGAGGCGCTCGATCCCCGACAGCAGGAGATCCTCGACACGGCCCTCACCGGCTGCGAGGAGCTGGCGGAGACGATCGAGGAGCTGCTCGACCTGGCCCGGATCGAGGGCGGGCAGCTGCGGCTGGCGCTCGAGCCCGTCGACCTGCGCGCGGTGATCGCCCGGGCCACGGGCGCGCTCCGGGGCCGCTTCGACGACGCCGGGGTGGCCCTCGAGGCGGTGGTCCACGCGGCCGGCCCGGTGGTGCGTGGGGATCCGCGCCGCCTGACGAACGTCCTCACCAACCTGCTCTCGAACGCGCTCAAGTACACGCCGGCCAACGGTCGGGTCACGGTGGAGGTGTCCAGGCGAGATGCAGGACCGGCGCCCCCCGGCCTCCTGCAGATCGCCGTGACGGACACGGGGCGCGGGATTCCCCACGACCTCCACGAGCGCGTGTTCGAGAAGTTCTTCCGCGTCGAGCACGTGCGGCCGGACGTCACCCGGAGCGTTCCGGGCGCAGGGCTCGGGCTCTACCTGTGCCGCCAGGTGGTCGCCGCCCACGGCGGCTCGATCCACGCCGAGCCTGGCCCCGACGGCGTCGGCACCCGCGTTGCTGTCTCCCTCCCGCCGGCGGACGGCGAGGGAGCGGGCGGGTGGCAGGCAGGAGGATCGCCGGTCGGGGAGTGACGCCGCCGCCGCCGCCCCGTTCGCCGGGCCGGCGCCGCCGCGTGCTCGCCCTCCCGATGGCCCTCCCCCTCGCGCTCGTCGGCTGCGCCGCGCCCGCGGTCGAGCCCGAGGGCCCCGACCCCTGGTTCATGCACGCGCCGCCGGCCTGGTCGCAGGGCGCGGCGTCGACCGCCGACGACGGCGCGCCGCTGCCGGCGGTGCTCACGCTCCGGGGCGCGATCGCCGAGACGGTCGCCCGCAGCCGGGTGCTCCGCGCCGGCGCCGAGGACGTCGAGCAGGCGCGCGCCGAGCAGGTCACGGCGGGCCTCCGGCCGAACCCCACCTTCACGAGCGCGGCGACGCTCCTGCCCCTGCGGCGCTTCAGCGAGCGGCGGCCCGGCGGGCCCCCGCAGTTCGACGCGGGGGTGAGCTACCCGATCGACTGGCTGGTGTTCGGCAAGCGCGAGGCGGCGCTGGAGAGCGCCCGCAAGGCCACGCGCGTGGCCGACGCCACGCTGGCCGACGTCGCCCGCCAGGAGGTCGCGGCCACGATCGCCGCCTTCTACGACGTGCTCGAGGCCCGGGCCCTCGTGGCGCTGTCGCAGGAGCAGCTCGAGGACCTCGAGCGCCTCCAGGCCCTCACCGAGCGCCGGGCCGGGATCGGCGCCGCCGGGCAGGTGGACGTCGACCGCGTGCGCCTCGCGCTGCTCGAGGGGCGCCTGCAGCTCCAGGAGGACGAGCTCGCCCTCGCCACCGCGCAGGCGACGCTGCGCGCCCTCGTCGGCCGCATGCCCGAGGAGCCGGAGTTCGACGTCGAGGGCGACCTCCTCCCGCCCGTGGGCGAGCCGCGGCTCGACGCCGCCGAGCTCCGCGGGCTCGCCGAGCGGCACCGGCCGGACCTGCTCGCCGCCCGCCGCGAGGTGGAGCGGGCCGAGGCCGAGCTGGTGCGCGAGCGGCGCGAGGCGCGGCCGGAGCTCGCCCTGGCCCTGGGGCTGACCTACCAGTACCAGGAGGTCATAGGCGACCCGGACGCGCCGAGCTTCGGCTTCGGCTTCGACCTCGAGCTGCCGTTCTTCGACAGGAACCAGGGCAACATCCGCCGCGCCGCCAGCCAGCTGCGCCAGGCCGAGCACCTCCTGCGCGCGCTCCGCGCGCGGCTCGACGGCGAGCTCACCGTGGCGCGCCGCGGGCTCGAGCTGGCGCGCGCGGCGGCGACGACGCTCGGCGACACGCAGGTCGAGGCCGCGCGGAGCGTCCGCGACCGGATCGAGGCGGCGCACCGGATCGGCGCCCGCTCGGTCCTGGAGCTGATCGACGCGCAGATGGCCTACCGCGAGGTCCTGCGGCAGCAGGCCAGCCGCCGCGCCGACTACTGGCGCGCGATCCACCAGCTCAACGCCGTCCTCGGGCGCGAGGTCCTGCCGTGACGGCGGCCGGGAGGGAGCCAGGGATGCTCGGGCGTTGGCGGGAGCGGTGGCCCGACCTGTGGGCGAACGCGTGGATGACCCTGGGCACCCTCGGCGCCGCCTGGGTGATCGCCTCGCTCCTGGGGGGGCCGGCGCCGGCCGACCCCGCCGCGCGGCAGGCCGCGCCGGCCGAGGAGGCCGTGACCGTGCTCGGGCCGGGCCGCCTGGCGCTCCGGCCGGACACGCCGCTGGCCCGGCGCCTGACCGTCACGCCCGCGGCCGTGGAGGAGGTCTCGCGCCCGCTCCTCACCGTGACGGGCACGGTGCTGGCGCGGGTCTACGCCGGCGAGGGCGACTCGACCGAGCGCTGGGCCTTCAGCTCGCCCGACCTGGCCGACGCCTACACCGACTGGGTCCAGGCGCAGGTCGACGTCGAGTTCGCCGACGAGCAGCTCAGCCGCGTGCGCCGGCTGACCGAGGTGCAGGTGACCCGCTCGGCCGAGCTCAAGCGGCGCCTGCGCCAGCTCGTCGACGCCGGCTCGGAGGCGGCCATGGAGCTGATCTCCGCCGAGGCCGACCTGCTCCAGGCCGAGCTGCAGGCGCAGCGCGACCAGTTCGAGGCCGAGAACGCCCTCAAGGTCGCGCGGCGCGCGCGCGCCGCCGCCGAGCGGCGGCTGCGCCTGGGCGGCCTCGAGCCCGCGGCGCTCGGGGAGGCGGCCGACGGGACCGTGATCGTCGCGGCGAACGTCCCCGAGGCGCACGTGCCCGAGGTCCACGCCGGCCAGGCGTGCGTGGCCCGCATCTACGGCCTCCCGGGCGCGAGCTTCGACGGCGTCGTCGAGTCGCTCGGCGCCGCGCTGACCGCCGAGCGCATGCTCCGCGCGCTCCTCCGCCTCGACGACCCGGGCGAGCGGCTACGCCCCGGGATGTTCGCCGAGGTGGGCCTCGGCACGGAGCCCCGCGAGGTGGTCACCGTTCCCGCGCAGGCGCTCCTGCGCGTGGGCGACGCCGACTGCGTGCTCGTGCGCGAGGACGACGGCCTGCGCGTCGCCGAGGTCGTCCTCGGCCGGCGGCTCGGCGGCGTGGTCGAGGTCGTGGCCGGCCTCGCGGGCGGCGAGCCGGTCGTCGCGGCCGACGCGATCCTCCTCAAGCCCTTCGTCGTCGAGGCCCGCGCCCGGTGACCCCCTCCACGGCCGGCCGCTCCGTCGCCTCGCCGCTGGTCGACTGGGCCATGCGGCGGCGCGCCGTCGTCCTGACGCTCACGCTCCTCGTCGCCGGCGCGGGGCTGTGGTGCTTCTCGAAGATGGAGGTGGACGCCTACCCCGACATCTCGGCGCAGGTCGTCCAGGTGATCACCACGTTCCCCGGGCGGGCGCCCGAGGAGGTCGAGCGGCAGGTCACGATCCCGATCGAGCTGGCCATGGCCAACGTGCCGAACGTCGAGGTCATCCGCTCGCGGACGATCTTCGGCCTGTCGGACGTGCAGCTCCAGTTCGACGAGGGGACCGAGAAGTACTGGGCGCGGCTGCGCGTGCAGGAGAACCTGGCGCTCGTCGAGCTCCCCGACGGGGCGACCCCCGAGCTGGGGCCGCTGGCCACGGCCTACGGCGAGCTCTACCGCTACGAGCTCGTGTCCACTTCCGGGCACGACCTCATGGAGCTGCGCACCCTCAACGACTGGGTGGTGATCACGCGGCTCCTCCGGACGCCGGGCGTCGCCGAGGTGTCGAACTTCGGCGGCCTGGGCAAGCAGTTCTCGGTGACGCTGCAGCCGGCGCAGCTCCTGCGCTACGGCGTCTCGCTCCAGGACGTCGTCGACGCGATCCGCACCAACAACGCGACCGCCGGCGGCGGCGTCCTCCCGCGCGGCGGCATGTCGTTCGTGATCCGCGGCGCGGGCGCCCTCCTCGACGTCGAGGCGATCGGCGCGATCTTCGTGCGCACGGTCGACGGCGCGCCGGTCCTCGTGCGCGACGTGGCCACGGTCGAGCTCGGCCATCAGATCCCGTCGGGGATCTTCAGCAAGGACCGCTCCGACGAGGGCGTCGAGGGGATCGTCCTCGTGCGCCGCGGCGAGAACACGTCGGTCGTGCTCGCGCGCGTCAAGGAGGCGATCGACGAGCTCAACGGCGGCCTCCTGCCCGAGGGCGTGCAGGTCGTGCCCTTCTACGACCGCACGCACCTCGTGCAGAGCACCATGGAGACGGTCTCGCACAGCGTGCTGCTCGGCGTGACGCTCGTCGTGCTCGTGCTCCTCATCTTCATGGGCAGCCCGGCCATGGCGCTGCTCGTCGCGCTGACGATCCCCTTCTCGCTCCTGTTCGCCATGGTGCTCATGTACCTGGTGGACATCCCGATCGGGCTCCTGTCGATCGGGGCGATCGACTTCGGGATCATCGTCGACGGCGCGGTCATCATGAGCGACCGCATCGCCCATCGGCTCTCCGCCATGCGCGGCCACGAGAGACGGGCCGTCTGGCGAGAGGTGCTCACGGCCGCGCTCGAGATGGAGCGGCCGGTCTTCTTCTCCATGCTCATGATCATCGGCGCCTACCTGCCGCTGCTCACGCTCACGAGCATCGAGGGGCTGCTGTTCCGGCCCATGGCGCTGACGCTGGTCTTCGCCCTGGTCGGCGCCCTGGTCTTCGCCCTGCTGGTCGTCCCGGCCCTGGCGTCGCTCCTCCTCCGCGGCGGCGTGCCCGAGTGGGAGCACCCGCTCCTGCGCCGCGGGCGGCCCCTCTACGCCTCGACGCTGCGCCTGCTCCTGCGCACGCGCTGGGTCGTGGCGCCCGGCGCCGTGGTGCTCCTGTCCGTGGCGCTGTGGCGCGTCGTCCCGGGGATCGGCCTCGAGTTCCTCCCCTACATGGACGAGGGCGTGGTGTGGGTGCGCGCCAACTTCCCCGAGGGGACGTCGCTCCAGCAGACGGCGGCCTACGGGGGGCGCATCCGCGAGCTCGCCCTCGAGCACCCCGACGTCGAGTTCATCACCGTCCAGAGCGGCCGCAACGACAGCGGCACCGACCCGTTCCCGCCCAGCCGCATGGAGGTCATGATCGGCCCGCGCCCGCGGGCGGAGTGGACGCGCGTGCGCACGAAGCACGAGCTGGTGGCGCAGCTCGGCGCGCGCCTGCGCGAGGAGTTCCCCACCACGCGCTTCAACTTCACCCAGCCGATCATCGACAGCGTGACCGAGGACACCAACGGCACCTCGGCCGACCTCGCCGTCGAGCTCTCCGGCCCCGACCTCGACCTCCTGCGACGGCTCGGCCGCGAGGCGGCCGAGGTCCTGCGGCGCGTGCCGGGGGCCGTCGACGTGGCGATCGAGCAGGAGGGGCCGCAGCCGCAGCTGGTGATCGCCCCCGACCGCGAGCGCTGCGCGCGCTACGACGTGCGCGTCGAGGACGTGACGGGGCTGATCGACACGGCGCTCGGCGGCGACCCGGTGGGCGTGATCTACGAGGGCGAGCGGCGCTTCGACGTCGTCGTGCGCTTCGACCGGCGCCAGCTCGGCTCGAAGGACGAGCTGGGCGAGCTCCCCGTGTTCAGCCAGCAGGGCGCGCCGATCCCGCTGCGGCAGGTGTGCCGGATCGAGCTGATCGACGGCCAGACGACGATCGCCCGCGAGGGCGGACGGCGGCGGATCACCGTGCGCTGCGACATCGTCGGCCGGGACCAGGGCGGCTTCGTGGCGGAGGCGCAGCGCCGCCTCGCGGACGAGGTCGCCATCCCTCCGGGCGTGCGCGTCAGCTGGCTGGGCATGTTCGAGAACCTGGAGCGGGCCAAGGGCCACTTCGCCGTCGTGCTGCCGGTGACGATCGGGCTGATCTTCGCCCTCCTCGTGCTCACGTTCGGCTCGCCGCGGGCCGGGCTGGTCCTGCTCCTCTCGGTGCCGTTCGCCTTCGTCGGCGGCGCCGTGGCGCTCTCCGTGCGCGGCATGAACCTCAACGTCTCGACCGGCGTCGGCTTCGCCGCCCTGTTCGGCATCGCGATCATGAACGGCGTGCTCATGGTCCGTTACATCACCGCCCGGCGCCTCGAGGGGCTGGACATCGACCAGGCGATCGTCCTGGGGGCGCAGGACTGCCTGCGGCCGATCGTCATGGCCTCGCTGGTGGCGATCCTGGGCCTCGTCCCGGCCTCGCTCGCCACGGGCCTCGGCTCCGACGTGCAGCGCCCCCTGGCGACCGTGATCGTGTGGGGCCTCGTGAGCGCGACCGCCCTCACCCTGCTCCTCGTGCCGGTCTTCTACCGCCTCGCCCGCCCGGGCCTCCCGGACCCCGACGCCCCCGCGGAGCCCGACGTGGAGGCCCTTGCCTGACGGAGCCTTCGGGCGCCCCGTCGCGCTCGGACCACGCCGCCGCGGGGACCGTCATCGAGGTGTAACTCCCAGGAATGTCATGGCTTCGAGACGCGCGCGCCGGGTAGATTCCGGGTCAACGGGCCAGGCCCTGACCTCCCGCGTCCCTCGTGGGGCGCGGGGATCGCCGGCCCCCAGAGACACGTCGGAGCCTCGATGATCCGCCGCCGCACCGCGCTGGCGCTGGCCGTCGTCGCCGCCCTCTCCGTCCTGGTCGGACGCGAGGGCCTGGCGCAGGGCCGGTCAGGCCGCGCGACGACCTTCCGCGTGATGACGTTCAACATCCGCTACGACTTCCCCAACGACGGCCCGAACCGCTGGCCGCACCGGCTGCCGGTCGTCGCCAAGGTCATCCGCGAGTCGGGCGCCTGCGTGATCGGCCTGCAAGAGGACAAGGGCGAGCAGATCGACGACCTGCGCGAGCACCTGCCGGGCTACGAGTTCCTCGGCCGCGGCCGCAACGCCACGGGGTCGGGGGAGCGCTGCGCGATCGTCGTCAAGACCGACGACGTCCGGGTGCGCGACCACGGCGACGTCTGGTTCTCGGACACGCCCGACGTCCCGGGCTCGAACACGTGGGGCGATCGTTACCCGCGGAAGTTCACCTGGGCGCTGCTCGAGGTGAAGCGCAGCAAGACGTCGCTCCTCGTGCTCAACACCCACCTCCCCGAGCGCGACGACGGCAACGACCCGGCCAACCGGGTGCGCGGCGCGCGCCTCATGCGCGAGTGGATCGACCAGCGCGTGCCCTCGCGCGAGCGCGACAAGGTCGCCGTGCTCGTCCTCGGCGACTACAACTCGCAGCCCGACGACCAGCCCCGCGCGCTCCTCGCGGGCGAGGGGGCGGGCGCCCTGCGCGACGCGTTCGTCGAGGCGCGCGCGCCGGAGAAGTCGCCTGGCACCGTGAACCCGAACTTCTCGGGCGCGCGCACGAACTCGCGCATCGACTGGATCCTCATGGGCGGCCCCCTGCGCGCTCGCGCCTACCTGAAGCTCGACGAGCAGGTGGACGGGCGGTGGCCGAGCGACCACTACCCGGTCATGGCCGACGTCGAGCTCCGGTAAGGCTCGGGCGACGCCGCCGGACGGGCCATCTGCTCACCTCGCCGCTAGAATCCCCGCATGCCGAACCCACCCGACGGCGCGCTCGTCCGCACGCTCGACCGGGTCGCGCGCCGCCTGCGCGCGCGGGGGGGACTCGAGGCGGCGGTGGTCGGGGCGGCCGTCGCCGCGCCCCTCGGCGTGCTCCTCAGCGCCGGCGTGTGGCTGGACCTCCTCGAGCCGCCCGCGTGGGGGCGGCGGCCGCTGCCCCCCGAGGTCCTGATCCTGGCGCCGGTGGCGCTGGGCGCGCTCCTGGGCGCGGCCCTGGGCCTCCTGCGGCGCGTCGGGCGCGGCACGGCGGCCGCGGTGCTCGACGCCGGCGGGCACGGGGCGGTGTTCGCGACGGCGCTCGAGGTCGACCCGCGCCATCCGTTCGCGGCGCTGGTGCGGGCCGAGGCCGACCGGGCGGCGGCCGGGCTGTCGCCGCGCCGCGCGGCGCCGCTCCGCCTGCCGCGCCGGGGCGCGCGGGCGCTCGCCGCGGGCCTCCTGGCGGCCGTGGTCGTGCTGCACCTCCCGCCGGTGCAGCGGGACGCCGCGCAGCAGGCGCGGGCGGTCGCGGAGCTGCCGCCCGAGCGCGCGGCGGAGCTGGAGCGCCTGCACGCGCGCATGGCCCGCCTGGGCGACGAGCGCGGCGTGGCGGGCCTCGTGCGCGCGGCCGAGCGCCTGCAGGCGTTCTCGCAGGACCTGGTCGACGCGCGGCTCACCGAGCTCGAGGCGCTGGCGCGCCTGGGCGAGGTCGAGGAGGAGCTGCGGGCCGAGCGCGAGCGGATCGAGGCCCGCGCCCGGCTCGCCGGGCGCCTGGAGGCCGGCGCGGCGCGCGCCGCGCTCCAGCTGCCGGCCGGCGTCGAGGCGCTGGGAGGGCTCGACCCGGCCGCCCGCGCCGAGGCGCGTGCGGCGTTCGCGCGCGCCGCCGAGGAGGCCGCCGCGCTGGGCGAGGTGCAGGCCCTGCTGCGCGACGCGGCCCGCTCGCTCGAGCCCGGCCTGCCGCCGGCCGAGGCCGCGCGGGCGCTCGACGCGCTCCGCCGCGCCCTCGCCGACCAGCCGGCCGCCCACGTCGACGACATCGCCCGGGCCGAGGTCGACCGCGCGGCCGCCGAGCTGGAGGCCCTCCGCGGGGTCTTCTCGCGGCCCGACGAGGCCCAGCTCGCCCGCGCCGAGCCCGCCGCGCCCGCAGAGCCCGCGCCCGCCACGACCGCAGGCGACGAGCGCGCGACCGCCGACGGTCGTGCGCCCGAGCCCGCCGGCCACGGCCCCGCGGACGAGGCGGAGCGTCATGCGGGCGATCACGCGCCTCGCGCCGACGCCCGGGAGTCTGACGGCCCCGGGCGACCTGCCGACCCCGACCGGCCGTCGGGCGAGGTCGCCGCGCGCCCGTCGGACGGCGCCGCGTCGACCGACGCCGCGCCCGCCGCTCCCACCGGGCCCACCCCCGCCGAACGTGCGGCGCGGCCCGAGCACGCGGACGACGCCCCCGCGCAGGACGGTCGGCCGCCGACGGGCCGGGGCGCACCGGACGGGCGACCGTCCACCGGCCCGCAGGACGAGCGTCCGCCGCCCGAGGTCGCCGGGCGCCCCGACGACGCCACGCCGCAGCCGCCCGGCCGCGCGCCGCTTGCCCCACCGGAACGGCCCCAGCCCGGCGAGGCGGCGGCGCGGTCGCCCGGCGCGCCCCCGTCGCCGCCGAGCGACCTCCTCATGGGGCTGGCCGAGCGCATGGGCGAGGACCTGCTGCGCTCGCTCGACGCCGACACCCTCGCCGGCCTGGCGCGCATGGCGAGGTCCATGCTCGGCGACCAGGCGCCGCCCCCGGCGCCCTCGGCCGAGCAGGCGCGGGAGGCGCTCGACCGCCTGCAGGGGCTCGACCCCGAGACGCAGCGGAAGCTCCTCGACGTGGCCGCGCGCCTGCGCGAGGACGCCGCCGGCGCGCCTGCCGGCGAGCGCCCCGAGGGCGCGCCGCTCGACCCGGCCGAGGTGCAGGAGCGCCTGGCTGGCCTCGACCCGGAGGTGCGCGCGCGGCTCGAGGACCTGGCCCGCGGTGACGACCGGCGCGCGGGCGCGCAGCAGGGCGACGCGGGCGGCGAGGGCGCGCGGGGCCTGGGCGCCGGCCCGGGCGAGCTCGCCGGGTCGTCGGGCGTCGGGTCGGGCGACCCTCGCGCGCGGCCGGCGCCCGGCGACCCCGCGGCCGGCGACACGCGCTCGCCGCCGATCGACGACGACGACGCGCCCCACGTGCGCCGGCCGGGCGGCGCGAGCGACGGGGACACGCGTTCGCCGCCGATCGACGACGGCGACGACGCCGCGACGGCCGACACGCGCTCGCCCCCCCAGGAGGACGACGGCCTCGCGGCCGGCGAAGCGTCGCGCGGGCGCACGATCTACACCCCCGACGGCGACGAGCCCGAGCCCGAGGCCCGGGTCGGCGAGCCGACCGGGACCGCCGGCGCGCGGCGCCGGGCCAGCGTGCCCTTCGACCAGGCGGTGCGCGCCGCCGAGGCCCGGGCGCTCGAGGCGCTCGGCCGGCAGCGCGTGCCGGAGGCCTACGAGCGGGTCGTGCGCGAGTACTTCGACCGCGCGCAGCGCGAGGCGCGCTGATCGCGCTCACCGCTCGATCTGCGCCACGGATCGGCCGTTCATTGGACACGGAGGCAACGGAGAACAACGGAGGTCACGGAGGAGATGTAAGGCAAGACCTCCGTGGTCTTCGTGGATCTTCGTTGCCTCCGTGTCCCATTGTGAGCCCACACGGTCGACCCTCGATCGCATCGACCGGTCGGGGCCCGGTGACCCGCCACGCCGCCGCCTCTTGGAGTACGCTGGGCGCCCCGGAGGACCCATGAGCGCCCCGAGCGACGCCCCTGCCGACGCAGCCGCCCTCGCCGCGGAGTTCCGCGCGCGCCTCACGCAGCTCGAGGACGAGCTGGCCCGCGTCGTCGTCGGCCAGCGCGACGTCGTCCGCCAGGCGCTCGTGGCGATCCTCGCCGGCGGCCACGTCCTGCTCGAGGGCGTGCCGGGGCTGGGCAAGACGCTCCTCTGCCGGAGCTTCGCCCAGGCGCTCGACCTGACGTTCCGGCGCATCCAGTTCACGCCGGACCTGATGCCGGCCGACATCCTCGGCACGCTCGTCGTCACCGAGGACGCCAGCGGGCGCAAGGGCTTCCAGTTCCAGGAGGGGCCGATCTTCGGCAACCTGGTCCTCGCCGACGAGGTGAACCGCGCCACCCCCAAGACGCAGTCGGCGCTGCTCGAGGCCATGCAGGAGCACATGGTCACGACGGCCGGCGAGCGGCGCGCCCTGCCGGACCCCTTCTTCGTCCTCGCCACGCAGAACCCGATCGAGATGGAGGGCACCTACCCGCTGCCCGAGGCGCAGCTCGACCGGTTCCTGTTCAAGGTCGACGTCCCGCCGCAGGGCGTCGACTCGCTCGTCGAGATCCTCCGGCGCACGACCGGGGCCGAGGTGCCGGCGCCGCAGAAGACGATCGACGCCGCGACCCTGCGCCGCTTCCGCGCGCTCGTGCGCGAGGTCCCCTGCGCCGAGGCGGTCCTGCGCTACGCGGCCACCCTCGTCCGCGCCACGCACCCCGACGCCCCCGAGGCGCCCGAGCGGGTCAAGCGCTTCGTCCGCTACGGCGCGAGCCCGCGCGGCGCGCAGGCGATCGTCCTCGGCGCCAAGGTGACGGCCCTCCTCGCCGGCCGCGCCCACGTCGACCCCGACGACGTGGCGCAGGTCGCCCTGCCGGCCCTGCGCCACCGCGTGCTCCTCAACTTCGAGGGCGAGGCCGAGGGCGTGAAGGTCGACGAGGTCGTGCGCGAGGTGATCCAGGGCACGCCGAAGGTGACCAAGGAGGTCGCCCGGCACCTGTAGCGGCTGTCCTGGCCGGGTCAGCGCTGACCCGCCGACCGCCGGCCGGCGAGGGCGGTCCGGCCGGGCCGCCGCTTGCGGAGCCTCCTCGGCGAAGGGTCGCCGAGGGAGGGTGTGGCGTGGCGCAGTTCATGGACGTTCACCGCGGGATGAAGGGCCTCACCCGCGAGCAGCTCGAGGAGGCCCACCAGGCGGACCTGCGGCTCCAGGCCGAGGAGGGCGTCGAGTTCAAGCACGCCTGGCTCGACCCGAAGCAGGGGGTCGCGTTCTGCCTGTCGGAGGGGCCGGATGCCGAGGCGGTGCGCCGGGTGCACGAGCGCGCCGGGCATCCGCCGGACGAGATCTACGAGCTCCCGCTCGAGGTGTGACCGCGCCCGCGGGTGTGTGATGGAGGGCCGACCGTGTGGGCTCACATGGGACACGGAGGCCACGAAGGTCCACGAAGGTCCACGAAGGTCAAGGAGGCCTTGCCTTGCTTCCTCCGTGACCTCCGTCGTTCTCCGTCGCCTCCGTGTCCAATGAACGCGTCATCGATCACACCATGCGGTCGCCGCCGTGACCGTCACCCCTGGGCGGGCGGCGTCAGCTTGACGTAGGTCCCCACGTCGTCGAACCCGAGCCGCCGGTAGAGCGCCTGCGGCCAGTCGTCCTGCGCGGCGACCAGGAACACGAGCCCGGCGCCGGCCGCGCGCGCCTCGTCGACCGCGCGCAGGACCGCCGCCCGGGCCAGGCCCTTCCCGCGGTAGGGCGGCAGGGTGGCCACGTCCTCGACCTGCGCCACGCCGTCGGCGAGGTAGAGGTCCGTGTAGCTGGCCAGCGTGTCGTCGACGAACGCCGCGAAGGCGCGCAGGGCCACCCGCCGGGCGATCGCCGCCTTGGCGTCGAGGAGCTGCTCGATCACGGCGTCGGTCGCCCAGGGCTGCTCGGTCAGGAGCTCCCGCCGGGCCGCGCGCAGGCGCTCCACGTCGACCTCCCGCACGTCGGCGACGGGCGCCGGGCGGTCGGGGGGGCGGCGGTGGACCATGACGAGGCCGCGGTGCACGCCCCAGCCCGTGAGCGCGGCCGCCAGGCGCTCGCCGAGCGCGGGGTCGGGCACGAGCGCCATCGGGAGCCCGAGGCGCGCGAGCTCGGCCGCGACGTCGGCCGGCGTCGCGTCGGGCCGCTCGACGAGGAGGTAGTTCGAGTCGTGGCGCAGGGCGAGCGCCTCGTCGATCACGCCCGCGCCGACCGTCGACGGCGCCGCGCGCGCCCCGGCCAGGTCGCCCCGGCGCAGGAAGGCCATGCAGCGCGCGTACTCGCCGCTCACGGCCGGGGGACGCGGCGCGACGCGCCCTTCTGCTGGCGCAGCCGCTCGAGCTCGCGCACGAGGTCGCCCATGCACGAGTAGCGGTCGGCCGGGTTCACGGCGAGCGTCCTCGAGACGACGCCGCGCAGGCGGTCGGGGGCGAGCTGCAGGGCGCGCCGCTGGGCCTCGCCGCGGATCGCCGCCTGGAACATGGCCTGGGTCGGCCCGGGCTCGATCGCGTCCTCGCCGGTGAGCATCTCGAAGAGCGTCACCCCGAGCGCGTAGACGTCGCTCAGCGGCGACGGCGCCTCGCCGCGGAGGAGCTCCGGCGCGATGAACACGGCCGTGCCGAGGATCTCGCCCTCGTGGGTGAGCGCGGCGTCGTCCTGGGGCTTCGAGAGGCCGAAGTCGCACAGGCGCACGCGCCCGCCCTCGTCGACGAGCACGTTCTCGGGCTTCACGTCGCGGTGGACGATCCGCCGCGCGTGCAGCGCCTCGAGGCCGCGCGCCACCTGGGCGGCGATGTCCAGGGCCCGGTCCTCGGGGAGGGCGCCCGTGCGCGCGATGAGCTGGTCGAGCGTCTCGCCGGCGAAGAAGTCCATGTCGAGGTAGGGGACGCCGTCGAGCGTGCCGACGTCGCGGATGCGCACGAGGTGCTCGTCCTCGATCCCCTTGAGGATCCGCTGCTCGCGGGCGAAGCGCTTCGACCAGTCCTCGTCCTGCGCGGCGACCTGCGGGTCGAGCAGCTTGACGGCGGCGAGCGAGCCGTCGTCGAGGCGCACGCCCTTGAGCACGCGCGCCAGCCCGCCGCGCCCGAGGTCGGCGACGAGGACGCGCGGGCCGAACAGCCAGCCGCCCTCGTCGGTGAGCGGGCGCTGCGGCGCGCGGTCGAAGGCCTCGGCCCGCAGCACGCGCGGCTGCGGCGTCGCGCCCGGCTGCGCGCGCGAGCGGGCGCGCACGCGCGCGAGGAGGTCGGCCGGGCGGAAGGGCAGGAGGACCGCGTCGGCGGCGCCGGCCTCGAGCACGGGCGCCATGAGCCGCTCCTCGTAGGGCTCGAGCAGCGCGATCGCCGGGGGCACCGCGGGGCCGAGGAGGCCCGAGAGCCCGCGCAGGAGGTCGAGGACGCCCAGGCCCCCGCCGCCGTGCAGGAGCACGGTCGTCGGCCGCGCGCCGCGGGCCACGGCCACCAGGGCGGCGCGGGGCTCGTGCACCTCGACCCGGCCGAGCGGCGCGAGCGTGGTGGCGAGGTCCAGGCCGGCGGGGGCGCCGGCGACGAGGATCGAGAGGGCGGGCGAGGTCACGAGGGGCTAGGCCGCCTCCAGGATCGCGGCGAACGTCGCCGCCTTCAGCGACGCGCCGCCGACGAGGGCCCCGGCGCAGCCGGGGAGGGCGAGCAGGGCGGCGGCGTTCTTCTCGGAGACGCTCCCGCCGTAGAGGACCGACGTGCCCGCCGCGGCCGCCTCGCCGGCGAGGCGCGCGATCACGCCGCGCACGTGGGCCAGGACGTCGGCGACCTCGAGCGGGGTCGGCGTGACGCCCTGCCCGATCGCCCAGCGCGGCTCGTAGGCCACGACGACGCGCGGGACGAGCTCGGGCTCGAGGCCCTCGAGCGCCGCGCGGAGCTGGTCGGAGACGACGACCTGCGTGCGGCCGCCCCGGCGCTCGTCCTTCGTCTCGCCGACGCACAGGATCGGGTCGAGGCCGCCGCGCAGGGCCGTCCGCACCTTCACGCGGGCCAGCGCGTCGGTCTCGCCCGCGAGGCGCCGCTCGGAGTGCCCGACGATCGCGAAGCGGCAGCCCAGCTCGACGAGGTGGCGCGCCGCGACCTCGCCCGTGTGCGCCCCCTCGTCGTGGGCGGAGACGTCCTGCGCGCCCAGCGCTGCCAGCCCGCGCAGGGGCGGCCCGAGCGCCGCGAGCGCGGTGAACGGCGGGCAGACGACCCCCTCGGCCCGGGCGCGCGGGGCCCTCGCGGCGAGCTCGGCCGCGAAGGCCAGCGCCTCGGCGATCGTCT
>JAMLIC010000091.1 GCA_023954375.1 Planctomycetota bacterium | reverse complement strand
GCCCGCTGGCGGGGCAGCGGCGCGCGCCCGGCGGGCCCGGGCTGGGTGGCCTTGAGGGGCGGCGGCCGCGGGCCCTCGCGCGCGGGCGCCGGCGCGGCCGCCCGGGCGCGCGGCGCCGGCTCGGGCGCCGAGCGGCGCTTGACCACGTGCCGGGGCACCAGCGCGCTGGCCTTGGCCTCGCGCCGGGGCAGGAGGTCGAGGAGCGCCGGCAGGTCGAACGGCACGTCGGGCGGCTCGTCGGCCGGCGCGACGACGAGGACGAAGTCGCTCGGCGCCGCGGGCAGGGGCTCGTTGTCCTCGTCGAAGAAGCTCGCGTCGTCGCGCCACTCGAGCGCCCACACCGTCAGCGCGTAGCGGCCCGGGGCGAGCGGCCACAGGGCGCCGGTCCCGGGGATCGGCGCCGGGTGGTCGCGCCCGTCGCCCGGCAGGCGCTCGGCCGCGCCGACGAACACCTGCCCCGAGGTCACCGCCAGGCCGAGGCCCTCGAGCTTGCCCCGGGCGCGGGCCGCCTCGTCGGGCTCGAGCGCCCCCTCGCGCAGGGCCACGCGGTAGGTCCCCTCGTGCCCGACCGGCAGCAGGGCCACCTGCCCCTCGGACACCTCCGGCAGCGCCGTGATCGGGCCGCCGCGCCACCAGTCGTCCTTGGCGCGGACGCGGTGCTTGAGGGCGGCGGGGTCGAAGGCCACCAGCGTGGCGAGGTCGGTCGTGACGACGGTCGGGCCGGGCATGGCCCGGGATTCTAATCCGACGCCGGTACGAACGAAGGGCCGCGAGCGACGGCCCGCGGCCCAGCGTCCGGGAGAGAGAAGGACAGGAAAGGAGGACGCGGCCGCGCGACCCGGGACCTCCCCGCGTCGCACGCGCGCCCGAGCGTGTCAGGAGCGACCGCCGTGCCGGTGGCAAGTGGCGTCGCGCCGGTGGAGTTCGTCGCACACGCGGATCGCGCGGTGAAGGGCTGCATCCGTCCGGAGTCACCCGTCACAAGCCGACCCAGGCGGCCTTCAGGTACGGCGGGTCCTGCGCCCCGGTGCGGTGGTCGAGCGGGAGGCTCGTCGTCGTGACCTCGCCCGACCGCCCCGCCTCCGTCAGCCCCGCCTCGATCCGGGCCAGGAACGCGCTCGCCGGCAGGCGGCGCAGGTTGGTCGACACGAACAGGGTCCCGCCGGGGTTCACGAGCCGCGCGCCGAGGGCCACGAGCGCCGGGAGGTCGCGCTCGACCGACCAGGAGCGCCGCCCCCTGGCCACGCGCTTGGTCGACGTGCTGAAGCTGGGCGGGTCGACGAGGACGAGGTCGAAGCGGCGCCCCTTCCTCTCGAGGCGGCGCAGCCAGTCGAGCGCGTCGCCGTAGATGAAGTCGTGCGCGGCGGGGTCCAGGGCGTTGAGCGCCAGGTTCTCCCGCGCCCAGTCGAGGTAGCGGCGCGACAGGTCGAGCGACGTCGTGACCGCGCCGGCCCGCGCGGCGGCGACCGAGAGGGCGCCCGTGTGAGCGAAGGCGTTGAGGACCGTCTTGCCCCGGAGGTCGAGCCCGAGCAGGCGCCGCCGCGTCTCGCGCTGGTCGAGGAACAGGCCGGTCGAGGTCGGGCTGGCCGCGAGGTCGAGCTGGTAGGTGAGGCCGAGCTCTCGCACGGTGAACCGCGCCTCGCCCCGCCCGCGGAGGAGCGTCGCCGGCCCGCCGCCGCCGCCGCGGGGGCGGCGCTGCTCCCAGAGCGCGGCGGGCGCGGCGACCTCCTCGAGGGCGTCGAGCGTCGTCCTCGGGAGCGGCCCCGGGACGTCGTCGTAGCGCAGGACGAGCGCGGCCGGCCCCAGGCGCTCGACGCGCAGGTCGGGGAAGCCGTCGTGATGCCGGTCGATCCACAGGAAGGCGTCCGTCTCGGCCGGGTCGACGAGCGGCGCCCTCGCCTCGAGGGCGCACCGGGCCGAGGTCACGGGCCCGTGCGCCGGGGCGCCGGCGACGACCCGGGCGAAGCTCTCGGGCCGCGGCGCCTCGACCGTGAGCGGCCCGGTCCCGGCCGGGTGGTCGAAGGTCAGCCGGTGCGCGTGCAGGAACAGCCGCGCCGCCGGGGGGCCGCCGTAGGTCGAGTCGCCGGCGATCGGCATGCCGAGCCGCGCCGCGTGGACCCGCACCTGGTGCGTGCGCCCCGTGCGCGGCCGCGCCTCGAACAGCTCCCACACGGGCCCTCGCTCGAGGCGCTCGAACTCGGTCTCGGCCTCCTGCTCGGGCCCCTGGCGCCGGGGCTTGGCGATCCGGTCGTCGCACACGAGGCGCGCCGGCCGCGCGTCGCTCCGCGCGACGAGCAGCAGGTAGCGCTTGTCGACGCCCCGGCCGGCGAACTGCTCCGTGAGGGCCCGGTTCGCCCGCGGCGAGCGGCCCAGGAGCAGCGCGCCGGAGGTCTCCTTGTCGAGGCGGTGCAGGAGGGCCGGCGGGTCGCCCGCCGCCCGGGCCGCGACCATCTCGAAGACGCCGTCCTGCGCGTCGACGTCGGCCCGGTGCGTGTTCACCCCGGCCGGCTTGAAGACGACGAGCACGTCCTCGTCCTCGTGCAGGACCCAGGGCGCCGTCACGCGGCCGCCCTCCGCCGGGCGAGGGCGTGGCCGACGAGGCCCAGGGCGACGACGCCGGCGCCGGCGCCGAGCACGTGCGGCTCGACCCAGGGCGCCAGGCCCAGGCAGGCGACGAGGCCCAGCGCCGGGACGGCGCGCGGCAGGCGCAGGTCGGCCGCCGGGAGGCGCAGGGCGGCGAGGTTCGTCACGGCGTAGTAGACGAGGACGCTCATGGCGCTGAACGACCAGGTCAGGCGCACGTCGCCGACGAGGGCCAGGCCGGCGACCACGACGCCCACGACGACCACGGCCGCCCGCGGCGAGCCCGCCGCGTCGACGCGGGCCAGCGCGCCCGGCGCGTCGCCGCGGCGGGACATGGCGAGCACGACGCGCGAGAGGCCCAGGACCAGGTTCAGGAGGACGCCCGTCATGGCCGTCACGGCGCCGAGCGCCAGCGCCGCGGCCAGCCAGGGCAGGTCGGCCGCGCGCGCCAGCGCGGCCAGCGGGGCGCCGGCCGCGCCCGTGGCCGCCGCGAGCGCCGGCGCGCCGGCCAGGCCCACGGCGACGAGGCCGACCGACACGTAGAGCGCGGCGGACGCGACGAGCGTGAGCACGACGGCGCGCGGGATCGTCCTCGCGGGGTCAACGACCTCCTCGCCCAGCGTGGCGATCCGCCCGTAGCCGGTGAAGGCGACGAACATGAGGGCGGTCGCCTCGAGGAGGCCGCCCGGGCCGGCCGCGAGGAGCGGCGTGAACGGCGCCGCGCCGGCGGCGAGCGCCCTCGGCGCGCCGGCCGCGACGAAGGCGGCCAGGCTGGCCAGGGTGATCGAGACGATCACGGCGTTCGCCCCCGACGATCGGCGGACGCCGCCGGCCACCAGCGCCGTCACCGCGAGGGCCAGGCCGGCCGCGAGGCCCGCGCGCGCCCAGGGCCCCGGCGCGACCCCCGCCGCCACGAGCAGGTAGCCGGCGCACCCGAGCGCGGCCGTGGCCGCGGACGCCGTCTTGGCCAGGAGGAAGGTCCACCCGGCCAGGAAGCCGAGCCAGTGGTTCAGGACCCGGTGGCCGTACTCGTAGGTCCCGCCGCTGACGGGGAAGGTGGCCGCCAGGCGCGCGCTCGACAGGCCGTTGAACGTGGCCACGAGGGCGGCGAGGGCGATCGCCGCGACGACGGCCGGGCCGGCGACGCCGGCCGCCACGCCGATGCTCACGAAGACGCCCGTGCCCACGATCGAGCCGAGCCCCAGGAGCACGGCGCCGGCCAGGCCGACCTCGCGCCTCAACTCGGATCGAATCTCCGGAGCGTCCACCCGGTCATCCTAAGCGGAGGCCCGGCCAGGCCGCGCGCGACCCCGCTTGGGGGAGGACGTCTTGCGCCGGGTGCAGACACGTTTAGGCTCGACGCTCCATGTACAAGCTGTTCCTCACGCTCCGCTACCTGACGCGCCGCCCGCTGTCGCTCGTGGCGATCCTGGCGCTGAGCTTCTCGGTGTGGGCCCTGGTCATCGCGCCGTCGGTGATGAACGGCTTCCAGACCGAGTTCCACAAGCGCGTCCGCGGCACCCTCTCCGACGTGAGCCTCTACGGCGGGCGCCCCTTCGACCTGCCCGAGGACCCGGCCGTGGCCCGGGCGCTCGAGGCCCTGCCCGGGGTCACGGCGGTCGCGCCCTACATCGAGAACCCGGCCCTCGACCGGCACCTGCGGCGGATCGACTACTGCTTCGTGCGCGGGATCGACCCCCGGCTCGAGGAGACCGTGAGCAGCTTCGCCGACTACCTGCTCTCCGACCGCGAGATGTTCCTCGCCGTCAACGACTACGACCGCCACTCGGCCGAGCGCAAGGCGGACCTCGACAAGATGGCCGACAGCTTCGGGCTGTCGCGCACCGTCGACCGCGAGGAGATCTACAGGAAGCTCGCCGAGGGCGACCCCGACGACCCGGGCACGCCCACCTGCCTCGTCGGCGTCTACTACATGATCGCCTGGAGCCTCCAGGTGGGCGACACCATCCGCCTGACGACGGCGCGCGAGACGGGCGAGGTGAACCAGGACCAGACCTTCCGCGTCGTCGGCGCCTTCCGCACCGGCTTCAGCGAGAACGACCGGCGCCAGATCATCACGTCGATCCCGTCGCTCCAGCGCTTCGTCGGCGTGCCGGGGCGGATCTCCGGCTACTCCATGCGCGTGCAGGACTACACGCAGGCCAAGGAGACCCGGAAGGAGCTCGAGGCGGCGCTCAGCCGCGGCGACCTGGGCCCGGAGCTCATGCGCAAGCCGCTCATCGCCCAGACGTGGGACGAGCGCAACCGGACGCTCCTCCAGGCGGTCGCCATGGAGAAGCTGCTCATCCGGATCATCACCTTCCTCATCGTCGTCGCCGCCACGGCGTCGATCTTCCTCGTCCTGTTCATGGCCGTGCACACGAAGGTGCGCGAGCTGGGGATCCTGCGCGCCGTGGGCGGGACGCGCCTGGGCGTCCTCTCGCTCTTCGTCGGCCAGGGCTTCGCGATCGCGCTCACGGGCATGGCGATCGGGCTCGGGCTGGGGGTCCTCTCCAGCGTCTACATCAACGAGGCCGCCGACCTGATCTACCGCACGACCGGGTGGCACCCGTTCCCGCCGGAGGTCTACTACCTCGACCGCATCCCCACGCGCATCGACGTGCAGGAGAACGTGGTCAACTTCGTCGTCACGCTGACGCTCGGCAGCGTGGCCGCCCTCGTCCCGGGCGTGCTGGCCGCGCTCCGCCCCCCGCTCAAGTCGATCCGCTATGAGTGAACCGATCGTCCGCGTCCGCGCCCTGTCGAAGAACTACCCGCGCCAGCGGGTCGACGCCTCCGCGTGGGCGCGGCTCGTCGGCCGCGTGTGGGGCTGGACCGGCGCCCTCGACGACTGGGCCCCGCTCAACGAGGGGCTCCCCGTGCTCAAGGACGTCGAGCTCGACGTCCGCGACGGCGAGATCCTCGCGATCATCGGCCCGTCGGGCGCCGGCAAGTCGACGCTCCTGCACCTGATCGGCGCGCTCGACCGCCCGAACCACGGGACGATCCTCTACCGCGGCGAGGACGTGACCCTCATGTCTCCCGGGCGCCTGGCGCAGTGGCGCAACGAGCGCGTCGGGTTCGTGTTCCAGTTCTATCACCTGTTCCCGGACCTCACCGCCGAGGAGAACGTCCTCGTCCCGGCGATGGTCGCCTACTCGGTCTCGACCTACGCCGCGAAGCGCGCGGACCTGCGCGCGCGGGCGCAGCACCTCCTCGACCGCGTCGGCCTGGGCGACCGGCGGCACCACCACCCCAACCAGCTCTCGGGCGGCGAGCAGCAGCGCGTGGCGATCGCCCGCGCGCTCCTGCTCAAGCCGGCCCTGCTCCTCTGCGACGAGCCGACGGGCAACCTCGACCGCAAGACCGGCGAGCAGATCCTCGACCTCCTGTGGGAGCTCAAGGAGTCCGACCAGCAGACCTACATCGTCGTCACCCACGACGACCGCCTGGCGGCGCGGGCCGACCGGGTCGTGCACATGGAGGACGGGCGGGTCGTGGGGCAGGAGACGGCGCCGGTGCGCGCGGCCGTGGCGGCGAAGGTGGAGGACGCCGAGCAGACGCAGGTCGCGTCGGTGCCGCCGGGGGTGCGCCACGCGCCCGAGGACGGACCTCCGCCGGCCTGACGCGACGCGTCATGCGGGGCCAGGGGCGGCCGTGCGACGGGTTCCGCGCCTTGATGCCTCCCCGCGGGCCTGGCACAGTGCGGCCCCTCACCTCACGGGGCAGCGATGCCGATCCTCCGCATCAAGAACGGACCGCACAAGGGCCTCGAGGTCGACCTCAAGGGCGACAACCTCGTCATCGGCCGCGACGAGCTCCCCGACGGCCTGCAGATCCTCGACCAGGGGATCTCCCGGCGCCACGCGGAGATCTTCCGCATCGGCGAGATGCACTTCATCCGCGACCTGGGCTCGCGCAACGGCACCTACGTCAACGAGGAGAAGATCACCGAGGAGCTCCTGCGCGCGGGCGACGAGGTGAAGATCGGCTCGACGATCTGCCTGTTCGAGGACCGCCGCGTCTCCGAGCGCAATATGGCCAGCGAGCGGCGGCCGTCGGACCTCGCCGACCTCGACGCCGTCTCGGCCACGACGACGATCCGCCTGGACCTGGCGGCCGACGTCGACGTCTCGCTCGAGCCGGTCCAGGACACGCACGAGTCGCGCGACCTGCAGGTCCTCTACAAGGTCGCCAAGACGATCGCGTCGGAGCGCGACATCAAGGGCCTGGCGAAGAAGGTCGTCAAGCTGGCCGCGACGGCCGTCGACGCCTCGCACGGCTACATGTTCATCAAGCACCCCGACAAGGGGGAGCTGACGCTGGCAGGCTCCTACGAGCGCGACGCCAAGGAGGGCAGGAGCAAGGAGCCGCCGCTCGTCTCGCGCGCCGTGATCAAGCGCGTGCTCGGCTTCAACCGCGGCGTGCTCTCGAGCGACGCCAGCACCGACGACCGCTTCAAGGACCGCGGCAGCGTGGTCATGAAGGGGATCCGCTCGGTGATCTGCGCCCCGCTCGTGGCCATGGACCAGATCTGCGGCGTCCTCTACCTGAGCACGCAGAAGGTCGCCGAGGCCTTCGACGCCGAGGACCTCGAGCTGGTGACGACGATCGGCATCCAGGCCGGCATGGCCGTGCAGGGGATCACGCTCTCGCTGGCCCAGGAGAAGAACTACCTGGAGCTCGTCGGCGCCCTCGTGCACGCGATCGAGATGCGCGACCCGCTCTCGCGGGGCCACTCGGAGCGCGTCGCCACCTACTCGTCGGGGATCGCCCAGGCCATGGGCCTCTCGCGCTCGCGCAACCGGCGCGTGCAGCTCGCGGCGCTCCTGCACAACATCGGCAACCTGTTCCTCACGCCCGAGGAGGCCGCCCGCGCCCCGGGCGACCGCGACCTCGACCAGAAGCGGATCGAGCTCGCCTGCCAGCTCCTCGACAAGACGCAGGGGATGACCTTCCTCGTCCCGGCGGTGCGCCACCACCGCGAGCGCTTCGACGGCAAGGGCTACCCCGACCAGCTCAAGGGCGAGGACATCCCGCTCGAGGCGCGGATCATCTCGGTCGCCAACGACTTCGACGTCATCCTCTCGATGGCCGCGGAGGCCGGCGAGGACCTGCCGACCAAGGACGCCGTGGGCCGGCTCATGTCCCGCTCGAGCGAGCAGTACGACCCCAAGGTGCTCGACGCGCTCATGACCGCGCACCAGGAGGGGTGGCTCTACAAGCCGCAGGAGCGGGTCAGGGTCAGCTGACGGCCCGCGCGCTGCAGCTCGCCATCCGGACGGAGGCCGAGACGAAGCGGTGGACGAAGCCGTGATCGCGCGGTCCAGCCGGTACGCGGGGCTGCACGATCACACCGTGTCCCGTTCCCCTCTCACGAGGTGACATCGCGGTTCTCCGGCTGACCACGGGTGGAACGCAGCGACACGCGAGGCGAGGCCGCGGAGGCCGAGGCGAGGCGGCCGCAGCCGTCTACCTACGACTGGCCTGGGCGCGTAGCTCCGGGACCTCCTTCTCGATCACACGATCGAGCCGCTTGAGCTCGGTCCGCCAGGCGACCGGCGTGACGCCCTGGCGCGCCTCGAGGGCGCGGCGCACGCGGTCCTTCACGGTGGCCCACAGCGCCTCGAGGTCCTCGGCCTGGTCGCCGAGGGTCAGCTCGCGCGCGTAGGTGCGGCGGAACAGGTCGTCGAGCGAGAGGTCGCGCTGCTTGGCGTGGCGGTCCCAGGCGTAGAGCCCGATCGTGCCGAGGAGCAGGACGAGCGTCCCGAGGACCGTGCCGGCGATGAGGTTCCAGTGGTGGCCCTCGTGCCCCTCGGTCGGCGGGAGGCTCCAGGCCCCGAAGGTCAGGGCCACGCCCAGGAGCAGCACGACGAGGGCGATCCCCACGTAGCGCAGGGTGAGGCGCCGGCGCATGCGCGCCAGCCGGTCGAGCACCAGCACGTGCATGCGCATGCGGCGCGCGTGCTGGTAGAGGCGGCTGATGATGTTGTCGACGCGCCGGAAGGGCGCCCGGCGCACCTCCTGGCGGACCTCCTCGCGCTGCTTGTCGAAGTCGTCGAGCGGGACCCCCTTGTGCTGCCCCGCCTCGGGCGTGGGCAGGTAGGTGTTGAAGATGTGCGGGAGGTCCTTGCGCGGGATCGCCTTGGAGAGGTTCCAGCACAGGGCGCCGTAGGCGCGCGCGTAGTCGCGCATGGTGTCGAAGCGGTCGACCTTGTTGAAGATGATCAGCAGCTTGTGCTCGAGCCCGGAGAGCGACTCCGTGAGGACGGAGAGGGTCTCGCCGGTCGTGCCCGGCTTGTCGGGGTCGAACAGGAGCAGGATCACGTCGGCGCGCTCGGCGAACCAGCGCACCACCCCCGTGAAGTTGTAGCCGCGCGTGACCTTCGCGTCGGCCGCGTCGATCATGCCGGGCGAGTCGACCAGCGCGATCCCCTCGAGCGCCTTCTGCGGGCGCAGGCGCAGCTTGAGGTGGTTCAGGAGCGTGGGGCCGAAGCGCGACAGGTCGCCCCAGGGGAAGGTCGGGTTCGTGACCACGGCGGCGCCGTCGAGCACGGCGTCGTCCGGGCCGTGCGTGATGATCGTGAAGCCGTCGTCGATCGGCGCGATCCCCGTGCGCTGGAGCTCCTCGCCCACGAGCCAGTTGATGAACGACGACTTCCCCGACGAGTGGTTGCCCAGGAACAGGACCATGGGCAGCCCCGAGGTCTCGCTCGGCGGCGGCGCCGCCTCGAACTCGAAGCGCCGCCCGACCGGGTCGAGCTCCTGCTCGTAGAGCGCGCGCGCGCGCGCCTCGACCTGCGCCACCAGCGCGGCGGCGTCGGCGCGCCCCTGCGGGGCCGCCTCGACCAGCGGCGTGCTCGGCTGCTCGCTCACGCGCGGCCTCCTTCGACGCGGGCCGCGTGGACGACGCGGCCGCCCTTGATCACGGTGTCCACCAGGCTGACCCCGAAGTGGCTCGGCAGGTAGCGCCACGAGGGCGCGTCCCACACGACGAGGTCGGCCCGCTTACCGGGCTCCACGCTCCCCCGGTCGTGCCCGCGGGCGATCGCGTGCGCCGCGTTGATCGTGGCCGCGACCAGCGCCTCGGCCGGCGTCATCCCGAGGTTCAGGCAGGCGAGCGTGACGATCATGGGCATCGACTCGGTGAGCGACGACCCGGGGTTGCAGTCCGTCGCCAGGGCCACGGCCGCGCCCGCGTCGAGGAGCCGCCGCGCCGGCGCGTGGCGCGGGAGGCGCAGGTAGAAGGACGTCCCCGGCAGGAGCACGGCCACCGTGTCGCTGGCCGCCAGCGCCTCGATCCCGCGGTCGCTCGTGCAGGCGAGGTGGTCGGCCGAGGTCGCGCCGAGCTCGACCGCCAGCTCCGCGCCGCCGGTCGGCTCGAGCTCGTCGGCGTGGACCTTGAGCTTGTAGCCCAGCTCGCGCGCGCGCCCGAGGAGCCGGCGCGACTCGTCCACGCTGAACACGTGCGCCTCGCAGAACACGTCCACGAACTCGGCCTGCGCGCGGAGCGCCGGGAGCACCTCGTCGAGGAGGCGCGAGATCCAGCCCTGGCGGTCGTGGCGCCACTCGTCGGGGACCTCGTGCGCGGCGAGGTTCGTCGCCACGAGGTCGACGGGCTGCGCGCGGTCGAGCAGGGCCACCGCCTCGAGCTGCCGGCGCTCGGTGTCGAGGTCGAGGCCGTAGCCGCTCTTGGCCTCGGCCGTGGTCGTCCCGTGCGCCAGCATGCGGGCGAGGCGCGGGCGCGCCGCGGCCACGATCTCGTCGACGCTCGCGGTCCGCGTGGCGCGCGTGGTCGCGCGGATCCCGCCGCCGGCCCTCGCGATCTCCGCGTAGCTCACGCCCATGAGCTTCTGCTCGAACTCCCGCTCGCGGCTCCCGACCCAGGGGAGGTGCGTGTGCGGGTCGACGAACCCGGGCAGGACCACCCGCCCGCCGGCCGAGCGCGTCGCCTTCGGCGCGTGGGCCGCGGCCACCTCGGCCCGCGGCCCCACGGCCACGATCCGGTCGCCCTCGACCGCCACGGCGGCGTCCTCGATCACGGGGAGGTCGGCGCGCGGTCCGCGCCAGGGGCCCGGGGGCCCGGCCATCGTCACGAGCTGGCCGATGTCGGTGAGGAGGAGGTCGCAGGGGCGCATGGGACGGGATTGTCGCACGCAGGCGGCGCGCCGGCGGTGGGCTCGAGCGGCGTCGCCCCCCGGGGCTACGCGAACACGGCCGCCAGGTCGATGCGCAGCCCGGGCACGACGCGGCTGGCGAGCGACTCGCCGCGGCCGAGGCTGCCCGTGGCCACGAGGTCGCCCGCGACGCGCTCGAACACGTCCACGGCGTCGCGCTCGGGGTCGACGAGCCACAGCTCGCGCACGCCGAACCGGGCGTAGACCTCGCGCTTCTTCCCCCGGTCGCGCGCCCGCGTGCTCGGCGAGAGGATCTCGACGACCAGGTCGGGTGCGCCCTCGAGGCCCCGCTCGGAGAAGGCGGCGAGCCGCTCCCTCGCCACGAACAGCAGGTCCGGCTGCACGACGTTGTCCTCGGACAGGATCACGTCGAAGGGGGCGTAGAAGACCTCGCCCACGCGGTGCTCGACCTCGGCGTGCCGGTAGAGCTGGTACTGGAGCCGCTTCGAGAGCTCCTGGTGGCGTCGGCTCGGAGACGGGCTCACGACGAGCTCCCCGTCGAGCACCTCGTAGCGCCGGCCGTCGTCCGGGAGCTGCCGGTAGTCCTCGTAGGTGTATCGGACCTGCGGACTCGCCATGTCCTTTCACCCTACCACCGCGCTTGACGCGTCGCTCACGGACCCGAACGTTACCCGATCCAGCCGACGACGGAGTCGTCGGCTCGCGGTCAGGGCCGCGGACCACGCCGCGGCGGCTGCGGACGGCCCTGCTGCGGCGGGCGGCCCTGCTGCGGCGGGCGGCCCTGCTGCGGCGGGCGCCCCTGCTGCGGCGGGCGGCCCGGCTGCGGCGGGCGGCCCTGTTGCGGCTGCTGCGCCGGGCGCCCCTGCTGCGCCGGACGCCCCGGCTGCTGCGGACGCCCCGGCTCAGGCGGCCGGGGCGGGGCCGGGCGAGGGGGCCCGCCCTTCGGGACCCCGCCCTGCGGCGGGCGGCCTTGCGGCGGGCGGCCCTGCGGCGGCCCGCCCTGCGGCGCGCGCGCGGCGCCGCCGAGCGGGCCGGGCCGGGCCGCGGCGGTCTTCGGCTTCAGCCGCGGCGGCGGCTTGGGCTCGTTGCCCATGGCCATGTCGATCAGCCGGAGGCTCTTGCCGACCTTGTCGGGGGCGTCGAACTTCGAGCGGTCGAGCGCGTCGAGGTCGAGGCTGCGCAGGTCGACCGACTTGCGCTCCTCCGTGCGCCGCAGCTCCTTCTTCTCCGTCGGCGAGGCGCCGAAGAAGAGCGTGTCGTCGTCCTTCGGGTCGGCGTGGCTCATGGGCGGATCTTATCGCCCCGGCCCGGGCCGCGTCACTGCCGCCTGGAGGCCCACGCCTCCCAGGCGGCCGCCAGCGGGATCTCGGGGACGTCGTTGACGATGATCCCCACCCCGAGCGCGTGCGACGCCTGCGCCTGGCGGTCGACCCCGACGCTCGAGTCGAGCGCCAGCCGCAGCCCCTTGATGAACGACCGCGCCAGCCCGTCGGTCTTCCCGTCGCTCTCGGCGCGCCAGGTGAGGGCGTTCAGTCCGGCGTAGCCGATCTGCTCGACGACGTGCTTGCTCATCGCCAGCGAGCAGCCCCAGGCCGCCTCGCTCTCCTCGAGCTCGCGCAGGAGCGCGGCGCCGAGGCGGGCCACCTCGTCGAAGCGGCCGGCATCGAGGGCGCGGCCGGTGTCGCGGCGGAACGCCTTCAGGCGCGCCTCGACGGCGTCGAGCTGCGCGTCGGTCGCGCGCCCCTGGCGCGGCGGCGGCGTCGCCGGGTCGAGGACGTTCTCCATGGCGACGAAGTCGCCGGCGACGACCATCACCCCGCGCCGGTTCCACGACCTCGCCCGCCAGTCGATCCACGTGGCCCAGGGCAGCGACAGGCGCTCGAGCCGCACGAGCCGCCGCGAGAGCGCGCCCGACGCGCCGCCGGTGCGCTGCTCGTAGAGCGGCCGGCGCGCCTGGTTGAGGGCGATCGCCTCGCGCAGGTGGCGGGCGAAGCCGCCGGCCTCGTCGGGCGCGCGCGCGCCCGCGCGCGTCGCCACCTCGAAGCGGCGCGTCCCGTCGTCGTGGGTGAAGAACCCGCGCAGCCGCGGCGGCCCCCCCTCCTCGAGGACCTCCCACAACCCGAAGCCGCCTGGCGGCTGCCCCGCGCGCGCCAGGGCCACGGGGTCGACCACCGCCCCGGAGAGCCCGGGCGCCGCGCCGAAGCGCGCCGCGAGCCACCCGCCGCGCGAGACGCGCCCCGACCCGCGCGCGACGACGCCGCCGCGTGCGCGCGCGAGCGCCAGGCTCGCGCCGTCGCGCTCGACGGTCAGCGCGACCGGGTCGTCGCCGCCGGTCTGCCAGGCGCCGGCGACCTCGCGCTCGCGCGCGTCGAGCGCCGCCGCGCCCGTGAGCAGCGCGGCGAGGAGCACGAGGGGGCGGCGGAGGGTCACGCCGGGAGTCTACATCATCGGACCGGCGGGTTCGCCGCCCCCCTGGCGAGGCCCTCCAGCAGGTCGGCCGCGATCTGCGGGTAGGCGACCGCGCGGAGGCACACGGCCCGGCGCTCCGTGCGCGGCGGACCGTCCCCCTCGTGGCGCTCGACCTCCACCTCGCCGAGGTCGAGGTCGCCGACCTCGAGGTCGCGCGTGGCGGCGACGGCGACCCGCGGCGGGAGGGCGAAGACGAGGGTCTCGCCCGCCATCGCCACGACCCCGCGCCCCTGATCGGTCGCGCCGTAGAGGGCCCGCGCCGGCCGCCGCCAGGCCAGCACCGCCCCGAGCATGACGGCCCCGAGCGCGAGCGCGAGGACCATCGCCGCCCGCGCCCCCTGGGGCGCGAGGGTCAGGGCGAGCCCGATGCCGAAGGCCGCCGCCGAGAGGGCGACCGCGACGGCCAGGAGCGCCCCCGGGGTCCGCGGCGGCAGGCCGAGGCGGTGCAACAGGCCGTGGCGCGGGCGGTCCGCCCAGGCGAGGCGCTCCCCCGGCCGGAGGAGGGGGGTCACGTGCCGCATCGCGTCGTCGATCGGGCCCACGCGTCCATTGTGCCTCGACCCGCCCGGCCGGGCGGCGATCTCCCCGTTGACCTCGCCGGCGCGGTTGTTAAAGTCTTGGGGTTCATGGGCGTCGGGGCCGCCCGCCGGGCGGTGGCGGCAGGTCCTCGCGGGGGGACCGCACCCGACGCGCGGGGGGCGCATGCCCGCAGTTCCCGGCGATTTTCTGGTCGGGACCGACCAGGAGCTCCTCGAGCTCGTCTTCAAGGACGAGCTCACGGGGCTCTACAACCGCCGCTTCTTCGCCCGCTTCATGAAGCAGGAGGCGGACTGGGGCCCCGGCGCGCCGTCGCTGGCCCTCGCCATGATCGACATGGACAACCTCAAGCGGATCAACGACCGCCTGGGGCACATGTCGGGCGACGCCACGCTCAAGCGGCTGGGCGAGATCTTCAACGCGCACGCCGGCGACGCGTACTTCGCCGTGCGCTACGCCGGCGACGAGTTCGCCCTCATCCTCCCCGGCGCGTCGCGCGACGCGGCCCACGCCGTGGCGGAGGAGCTCCGACAGGCGGTCGTGAACGACCCCTTCGATGAGGCGAACCTGCCCGAGGGGCTGCACCCGTCGCTCTCGGTCGGCGTGGCCGTGTTCCCCGACGACGCGCCGGGCGGCGGCGACGACCTCACGGAGGCGGCCGACCGCGCGCTCTACGTCTCCAAGCGCACGGGCAAGAACAAGGTCACCTGCGCGGGCGACCTCGCGGAGGGCGGCGCCGAGGTCGTCCGTGACCTCGACGCCCTGAGCGGCTTCCCCTCGCGCACGCTCGTGGGGCGCGCGGGCGCGTTCCGCGTCATCGAGGACGCCGTCTCGCTCGCGCTCGACCACAAGAGCGGCCTCGTCCTCGTCGAGGGCGAGCCGGGCAGCGGCAAGACCCGCCTCCTGGCCGAGCTCGCCCGCTACGGCAAGGAGCGCGGGCTCTCCGTGCTGATCGAGCGCTGCAGCGCCGTGACGCGCGAGGAGCCCTACAAGCCGGTCGCGGCGCTGGTCGACGCGTGGCTGCGCGCGCGCCCCGACCTCGCGCGGCAGGCGGTCAGCGGGCTGAGCGGGCCGCAGCGCGCCTGCCTCGAGCGCCTGGTCCCCGCGCTCGGCCAGACGCCGACCGGCGGCCCGCCGCAGGCGGCGGCGCCTCCGAGGCCGGCCCCGGCCGCGGCCAGGACGCCAGCCCCAACCGGCACGCGGACGCCGCCGCGTCAGCCGCGCCCGCGGCCGGCAGGCCCCCTGGCCCCGGCGGGCCGCCGCCTGGCGCCCGCAGGGGCCGCCGCCGGGGCCGCGCCCGGCCAGCCGGCCGCCGGGCCCGAACGACCCCGCCCGCTCGGGCGAGTCGGGTCGGGGCCGCACCAGCCCCGCGCCGCGAGGCCGGCGCGCCGCGTCCCCGCCCCTGCCGGCGGCCCGCCGGGCTCCGGCTCGGGCGTCCTTCGCCGCCCGGGACCGCCGCCCCAGCGCCCCGGCGCCGGGCCGCCCCGGCCGAGCGAGCGCACGCCGCCGCCTGTCGCCGGCGCGGAGCCGCCGCGCTCCGGCCGCTTCACGGCCGTGCCCCCGCCCGGCGGGGCCGCGACGCCGGCCGCAGGCGCGCCGCGGCCGCCCGGTCCCTCGTCCGGCCCCTCGCCGGGCGTCGACCGGCCGTCGCAGCGCCTCGCGCGCCCGACCGACCCCGCCGACGTCACCGTCGCCGTGTTCACCGGCCTCCTCGAGCTGCTCGCCGCGATCGCGCGCTCGCGCCCCGTCGTGCTCGTGCTCGACGACCTGGAGTACGCCGACGAGGCGACGCTCGAGCTCGTGCGGCGGGCCCTGCCGCGGGAGGAGCGCATCCTGTTCGTCGGCGCCGCCCGGACCGACGCGGCCGCCCTCGACGAGCGCGCCCCCTACGCGGCGCTGCGCCGCAGCCTCTCCGAGCACGCCAACGCGGTCGTGCTGGAGCTCGAGCCGCTCGACCGCGAGCGGACCGCCGAGCTGATCACGCAGCTCCTCGCCGGCTTCCGCCCGCCCGGCCCCTTCGTCGACCGGCTGCACGGGCTGGCGAAGGGCAACCCGCTGTTCGTCGAGGGCGCCCTGCGCCACCTCGTCGAGACGCGCGCCCTCGTCCGGGTCGAGGACGGGTGGCGCGCCGAGCGCGAGGTCCCGGCGCAGCTGCCGGTGACGCTCGACGAGCTCATCCGCAACCGCCTCAAGGTCCTCGATCCGGAGCTCGCCGAGCTGGTCGCGTCCGCGGCCGTCGTCGGCCCGAACTTCGACTTCGAGGTGCTGCGCGCCTCGACCGGCAAGCGCGAGGGCGAGGCGCTCGAGCTCGTCTCCGACGCCGTGAAGCAGAAGCTCCTGCGCGAGGCCGGGCCCGACGGCGAGCTCGAGTTCACCTCGCGCGCCGTGCAGGACGCGAGCTACGAGGGGCTCGACCCCGAGGAGCGCGAGGCGGCGCACCGGCGGGTGGGCGAGGCGCTCGAGGCGCAGGGCGAGGCGACCTCGCCCGCGGCGCTCGCCTACCACTTCGGCCGCGCCGGCGACCGCCAGAAGCGCGACCGTTTCGCCGGGCAGGTGCGCGAGCGGCGCGAGCTGATCTTCGACCGCGACGCCGTCGAGAGCCTGGGCGACGGTCGCCACCCGCGCATCCCGGAGGTCGCCGAGGCGGCGCCGCCGCCGCTCGTCGCGGCCCTGCCCGGGATCGCCAAGGCGCTGGCCAGCGCCTCGAGGGTCGTGCGCCAGTACCCCGCCGCCTCGAAGAGCGTGACCGACGCCGTCGAGCACCTCGTGGGCGTGCTCGACCAGGCGCTCGACATCGCGCCGGCGTTCACGATCTCGCACCGCGGCAACGCGCTCACGCTCAACGGCCGCCCGGTCGACAAGGCGTTCGGCGAGGGGCCGGCGCAGGAGGCGGTCAGCGGCCTCTACCGGGTGAACTCGATCAAGAGCCTGACCTTCCTCGGGCCGAAGGCGCCGACGCTCGGGCGCGAGCTCCTGGCCTTCCTGGCCGAGAGCGCCGCGCGGAGCGTGCAGGTGCCGATCGAGCGCTACTTCTGGAGCGTCTTCGCGGCCGACCACGACCTGCGGGCGCTCGGGGTCGCGCAGAAGACGCTCACGCTCCAGCACCAGCACGGCCTCGAGCCGCGCGTCCCGGTCCAGGGCCGCGTCATGGAGCAGGACCCCGCGGCCGTGCGCCTGGCGGTCGAGCAGCTGGCCCTCGCGCTCGCCGCCGCCCGCGCGGCGCCGGCCGACGCCGAGCCGCCGGCCTCCCCGGAGCTCGACCGCGCCCTGCGGGCCGTGTTCCAGCACGCGCCGGCGCTGGCCCTCCACGAGGGGGAGGGCGAGGCGCTCGTCGTCAACGGCACCGCGCTCGCGGTCGCCGAGGTCCCGGGCGCGCCGGAGGTGCTGCGCGCGCTGCGCGAGACGCGGCTGCGCGGGGTCGTCCTCCTGGAGGCGATCCCGCCGCAGGAGCTGGCGCGCTTCGTGGCGCACCTCGCCCGGCTCGCGCCGCCGCGCGACGCCCTGGCCGCGCGCGACGCGGCCCAGGCGATCAACGCCGACGGCTCGCTCCCCAACGTGCTCGCGGGCGATGCGCTCCTGCAGCTCGCGCGCGACCTCCTCAGCCCGCGCGAGGCGACCCCCGCGGCCGGCGCCGATGCGCCGCCCGCCGAGGCGCCCGCGCGGCCGCGCGAGGAGGCCAGCGGCCCGGCGCAGGAGGAGGACGAGGACATGCCGCCCGTGACGTTCCGCGACGCCGACCTGCCGGCGCAGTTCGAGTGGCCGTCCGACGCGGTCGCGCAGCGCGCCTACGCGCTCACCAAGCTGCCGCCGGCGGAGCTGCTCGCGTCGCCCGGCAGCGCCGAGGTCGTCGAGGTGCTCGAGATGGTCCTCCTCGAGGGCCGCCCGACGCTCGCCTTCCGGGTCGTCGACCGGCTTGCCGTCAACTTCGCCGGCCAGGACCCGGCCGACCGGCGGCGCGCGGCCGAGCTCCTCCTGACCCTCGCGCGGCGCGGCTCGCACGAGCTCCGCGCCAGCTTCTTCTCGGTGGCCGTGCGCCGGCTGGGCGACGCGATCGAGCTGGAGAGCGACCCCGAGGTGTTCGAGAAGCTGGCCGAGTGCGCGCGGGTGGGCATCCTCGAGCGCGTCGCCGAGGGCGACTGGGACCTCGCGGCGCGCCTCGTGTGGGCGCTCGGGCGGCGGCGCGACAAGCGCAACGACGCCCAGACCCGCCTGGAGAAGACGGGCAAGCGCGTGCTCGGCGAGGCGATCGAGGACCCGCGCTTCCAGCGCGTCTTCGACACGATCGAGGCCGGATCGCAGCAGGAGCGGCGCAAGGCGGCGCGCATCCTCGAGGGCATGGGGGCGGTCGCCGTCGACCGGCTCATCCGCGCCCTGCGCGAGACGACGCGCGGCCGCGTGGAGACCTTCCTCATCGACATGCTCGCGGCGCTCGTGCCCGAGAGCGAGGCGGCGCTGCAGAAGGAGGTCACCCCGTTCGTGGCGCCCGCCGACGCCGCCGGCCGGCTCCTGCGCGCGGCGGCGGTCGTGTGCCGCGACGCCACGCAGGTGCTGATCGCCGGGCTGCAGAACCCCGACCCGGTCGTCCAGGCCGAGGCGGTGAGCGTGGCGCGCTCGCTCGGCGGCAAGGCGGCCCAGAACGTCCTGCGCTGGGCGATCCAGCACGGCGCGCCGCAGGCGCAGCTGGCGGCGGTCCAGCACCTGGGCGAGCTCGCGCGGCCCGACGCGGTCGACGAGCTCCTCGACCTCCTGCAGCGGACGAACATCGTCGAGGTCCAGCGCGAGTGCTGCCTGGCGTTCGGCAAGCTGTCGCTGGTCCGGGCGCACCACGACAAGGTCGTGCCGGCCCTGTCGAACTGCCTGCGCCCGGGCGGGCTCCTGCGCACGGAGTTCCACGAGGACGTCCGCGCCGCGGCCGCGTTCGCGCTCGGGCAGATGAAGGGCAACGAGGCGGCGCGCAAGGCGCTGGAGAAGGCCCTCGAGGACCGCGTGCCGCGCGTGCGGCGCACGGCGCAGCTCATGCTCGACGGCAAGTAGCCGCCGTGGACCCGATCGCGCCGCTGCTCATCTTCGGGGCCGCCGGCGCGGCGTGGGCGACGAGCTGGTGGCGCGGGGAGCAGGAGAGCCGCCGGGCGATCCTGCGGCGCATGCTCGAGCGCGTCGACGGCGAGCTGCTCCCCGGGGGGCGCGAGGACGCGGTCGTCGGGCGCCACGAGGGGCGGCCCCTGCGCCTGCGGCTCCGCGGCGGCTGGGGGCGGGGGCGGGGCCTCACGGGGGGGCTCCTCACGCGCGTCTACCCCCTGCACGTGGAGCTCGACCTCCTGCACGCGCCGGCGATCCGCCTGCGCATCCGCCGCGACGAGGGGCTCGCCGCGGTCGAGAAGGCCCTCGGGCTCGTGCGCGACGTGGAGGTCGCGGGCGGCGACCGCTTCGACCGCGCCTACCTCGTCGAGGCCGAGGGCGACACGGCCTCGCCGCTCGCGTCGCGGCCCGTGCGCGAGGCGGTCGAGCAGCTCCTGCGCCGCTGGCCCTTGCACGAGGTCGCGCTCCGCGAGGGGAAGCTCGTCGTGCGCGGCGCGCCCGACACGGTCGGCCTGCGCGAGCTGGGCGAGCTGCTCCTGGCGCTCGACGTCCTGGCGCGCGCCTACGACCGCCGCCCCGGCGAGGGCGCGGGCCTCGCCGGCCGCTTCCTGTGGGTGGGCGGCGGCGACGTGCAGCCGCGCTGCCCCTTCTGCCACGACGCGATCGACGGCGGGCTCGACCTCGTGGCCTGCGGCGCCTGCCGGACGGTCCTCCACGCCGAGTGCCACGAGGAGAACCGCGGCTGCCCGATCCTCGGCTGCGGCGGCCGGGGCGCCGACGGCGCGCGGTGGGCGGGGAGCGCCAAGCCGCCGGAGGCCGAGGCGGACGAGGGGCCGAGGGTCGGGCCGGGGGTGGGACCGCCATTGGATGTGTGATCGCGGCTGCGGGCGCGGATTGAGGGCGCGGGGCTGTGCACGCGGGGGGGCG
>JAMLIC010000090.1 GCA_023954375.1 Planctomycetota bacterium | reverse complement strand
CGCTCGGCGAGGAGGGCACCCCGCCCGCCCGGCAGCCCGACGACGCTCGCGCTCGGCGAGGAGGGCTCGGCCCCCCAGCCGCCGCCCGCCACGACCCTGGCGCTCGGCGAGGAGGGCAACCCGCCCGCCCCGCCGCCCGTGACGACCATGGCGCTCGGCGAGGAGGGCTCGGCCCCCCAGCCGCCACCCGCCACGACCCTGGCGCTCGGCGAGGAGGGCAACCCGCCCGCCCCGCCGCCCGTGACGACCATGGCGCTCGGCGAGGAGGGCTCGGCCCCGCAGCCGCCGCCCGCCACGACCCTGGCGCTCGGCGAGGAGGGCAACCCGCCCGCCCCGCCGCCCGGCACGTCGACGACCATGGCGCTCGGCGAGGAGGGCAACCCGCCCGCCCCGCCGACCTTCACGACGCTGGCCCTCGGCGAGGAGGGCACGACGGTGACCCAGGCGCCGGCCCCGGTCCGCGCCGCGGACGGGCTCCTGGCCGCGCTCAAGCGCCGGCTGCTCGGCGACGCCGTGTAGGCTGGCGGCCATGAGCGGGCGCATCGCGATCGTCGGGGCCCCCGACGAGCAGCACTGCACGCACATGCGCGACCTCCTGGCCGAGCGCGGCCAGGAGGTCGTGGTGATCGACACGCGCCGCTTCCCGCAGGCCGAGGCCATGGCCTGCGAGGACGGCGCGTGGCGCGTGCGCGACGACGACCTCGCGGACCTGCGCGCCGTCTGGGTGCGCAGCGTCTTCTACAGCATGCCCTTCTACGAGCTCAGGCCCGACCTCGGCGCCGACCCGTCGCGCCCGGGGCAGCCCGTGCTCTTCGACGACTGGCACCGCGACTGGGCCGGCGAGCGCGAGCGGCAGTCGTTCCTGGCCAGCTTCGTGCGCGGCCTGGCCCTGCGCGGCGTCAAGGTGATGAACCCGGTCGAGGCCTTCGACCTGCACTACCTGAAGCTGCACCAGCTCGCGCTCCTGCGGCGGGCCGGGATCCCGGTGCCGCGGACGTGCGCCACGAACGACCCGGCGCGCGTGCTCGCCTTCCTCGACCAGGTGGGCAAGGTCGTCTACAAGCCGATCGCCGGCGGGGCGGCCTGCCGGCCGCTCGACGACCGCGACCTCCTCGCCGACCGCCTCGACCGCCTGCGCTCGGCGCCGGCGATCTTCCAGGAGGAGGTCCCGGGCGTCGACGTGCGGGTCTACGTCATGGGCGAGCGGATCGTCTCCTCGGCGGTGATCCACACCGACGGGATCGACTATCGCGGGCGCGAGACGGGCTTCGAGCGCGTCGAGCTGCCGGCGGACGTCGCCGACCTGGTGCTGCGGGCCACGCGCCTGTGCGGGCTGGCCTACACGGGCGCCGACCTGCGCCGGCGCCCCGACGGCGGGTGGGTGCTCCTCGAGTGCAACCCGTCGCCCATGTTCCTGGGCTTCGCCGAGGCCACGGGCGACCCGATCGACGAGGCCCTGGCCGACCTGCTGCTGGCGCCATGACCTCGCTGGCGGGGCGCCTCGAGCTCACCTGGGGCGAGCTCGGCGACCGCACCGTGTGGGTGCGCACGCCCGGCGGGCGGCTCCTGCGCCTCGACGACCAGGGGCTCCGGGCGCTGCTCGACCTCGACCGCGGCCGCACCGTGGGCCAGGTGGCGCGGCGCTACGGCGTCGCGCCCGAGGAGGTGCGCGGGCTCGTCGACGCGCTCGCCCGCGGCGGCGCGCTGCGGCCCGACGGCCGGGGCCGGATCACGCGCACGCACCGGACGCACGACGAGCCGTTCGCGCCCTGGCTGCTGGGCCTCGCCGCCCTGCTGGCCGTGCATGGCGAGTACCTCGCGCGGCACGCGCGCACGGCCGTGCTCGAGTCCTGGACCGAGGGCCTGGTCGTCGTGGGGCTGGCGCTCGTGGCCGCGCTCCTGCACGAGGGTGGCCACTGGTGCGCGGCGCGGCCCCACTTCCGGCCGCGGTTCGGGCTGACCTGGCTCGGCTGGCTGCCGGCCGCCTACGCCGACACGCACGAGGCCTGGCGCCTGCCGCGGGGGACGCGCCTGCGGATCTCGGCGGCCGGGGTGCTCGTCGACCTGGTCGTCAACACGGGCGCGATCCTCGTCGCGGTCGCCTGCCCGGAGCTGGAGCGGTTCGTGACGCCCTTCGTGCTCGCGCAGCTGAGCCGGATGACGCTCACGCTCAACCCGCTCGTCGACGGCGACGGCTACTGGCTGCTCGCCGACGGCCTCGGGATCACGAACCTGCGCACGCAGGCGCGCCGGCGCCTGGCCGAGCGGCGGTTCGACCTCTACGCGCTGTTCGCGCTCCTCTCCCTGGCCCTCGGGCTCCTCTCGCTCGTGGGCCTGGGCTTGCTCCTGTGGAACGTCCTCGGCAACCTGGCGGGGACCCTGCTGTGAGGCGCCCGTGATCGAGTCCGCGCTCACCTGGCTCACGCATCCCGGCGTCCTGGCGCCGGCGCTCGTCGTCCTCGCCGTCCTCGCCTGCGTGCGGGTCGTCTACGAGTACGAGCGCGCCGTCCTCTTCCGCCTCGGCCGGGCCGTCGGCGTGCGCGCGCCGGGGCTCGTCGTCGTGATCCCGCTCGTCCATCACCTGCGGCGCGTCGACCTGCGCCTGGTCTCGGTCGACGTGGCGCGGCAGGAGACGATGACCCGCGACAACGTCCCGGTGCTCGTCGACGCCGTGATCTACTTCCGCGTCGTCGACCCGTCGGCCGCGGTGCTGAGCGTCGAGAACCATCACCAGTCGACCTACCTGATCGCGCAGACGAGCCTGCGCAGCGCGATCGGCCAGGCCACGCTCGACGACCTGCTCCAGCGCCGCGACGAGCTCAACGCCCGGCTGCGCGACCTGGTCGACCGCCAGACGCTCCCCTGGGGCGTGCAGGTGCCGATCGTCGAGGTCAAGGACGTGTCGATCCCCGAGGACCTCAAGCGCGCGATCGCCCGCGAGGCCGAGGTCGAGCGTGAGCGCCGGGCGCGGCTGATCCAGGCCACGGCCGAGGCCGAGACGGCCGAGAAGCTGCGCGACGCCGCGCGCGTGCTGGCCGAGGTGCCCGAGGCCATGCAGCTGCGCACGCTCCAGGCCCTGTCCGACACGGCCCAGGGCAAGGGGCGCGTCGTCGTCCTGCCCGTGCCAGGCGACTTCCTCCCGCGCAAGGCGCCCGAGCCGGCGCGGCAGGCCGAGCACGAGGACGCCCTGCCGTGACGCGCGGGCACGCGATCGTCGGCGCCGGGGCGGTCGCGCTGCTGGCCGGGGTGGTCGGCGCGCTGCTCGTGGGCGACGACGGCGGGCCGGCGCGGGCGGCGGCGGTCGGGGGTGGACCGAAGGCGGTGGCGGAGCGCGAGCAGGTCGCGCTGACGCCGGCGCGGCCGGAGGCGCAGGAGGCGACGAGCGCGCCGCCGGGGCCGGCGACGGCCGTGGACGGCCCGCCGGAGGCGACGCGGACGCCCTTCGAGTTCGACCGGGACGGGGCCGAGGTCGTCGTGCGCGGGCGCGTCGTCGACCGCGGCGGGCGGGCCCTCCTGGGGGCGTCCGTGGTGGTTTGGGACACGATCCCCGTCCAGTGGGAGGTTCTGCCCGGGCCGCAGGAGGCCGGTCCGGAGCGCCGCGCCGACCTGTTCCTGGCGCATCGACGTGGCCTGACGCGCGTCGATCGCGGCGTCGAGACCACGGGGGTCGATGGCGTCTTCGAGGCGCGCGTGACCGACAGGGGCGAGCGAGACTCGCGCTGGGTCAGCGTGCGCCACGATGACCGCGGCGACGTGTCGATCGGCGGCCGCGGGCCGCTGGCGCCCGGCGACGTGGACCTGGGCGACGTGATCGTCTACCCGGTCCCGGCCCTGCGCCTGCGCGTGACCTCCGGCGGCCGGCCGCTGCAGGCGCAGGCGCACCTGTTCGAGGAGGTCACCGCCCCGGGCGAGCAGACTCCTCACACCTCGCCCCTCGTGAGCCAGCGCGCCACGGACGCCGACGGCCGCGTCGTCCACCACCCCACGGGCCGGCGCGTGTTCTGGTCCGTCCACGCCGAAGGCCACGCCAGCGCGCACGGCCACGCCGACATGGGCCCGGAGGGCGCCACCGTCGAGGTCGCCCTCGCGCCCGCGGTGACGGTCCGCGGCCGGGTCGTCGACGAGGCGGGCCGGCCCCTCGACGGGGCCTGGGTCGAGGCGCACGAGGGCGGCGGCGAGCCGCACTCCGGCCCCTCGGGCGACGCGCCCGCGCTCCTGTGGGCGCGCCGCTCGAGCTCTGCCGCCGCCGACGCCGACGGCCGGTTCACGCTCGATCGCCTGGCCAGCGGGCGCGAGTACGCCGTCTACGGCCGCGCCGACGGCAAGGCGCACGCGATCGCCTGGGTCACGGCGCCGGCCACGGACGTCGTCCTCACGCTCCCGGACGACCGCGGCCTGCGCGTGGTCGTCCACCCCGCGGGCGAGGTCCAGGGCGCGTTCGCCTTCGTCCTCCAAGCCCTCGACGAGGACGGCGGCTGGCGCGACGAGCACCTGCAGCCCACGACCGACGCCTCCATGGACTACGCGCGCCTCGCCCCCGGCGTCTACCGCGTGGCGGTCCACGCGACCGGCTACGCCCCGGTCGTCTCCGGGCCGGTCACCGTCGGCCCCGGCGCGCCGCCGCCGGGCGAGGTGGCCCTCGTCCTCGACCGCCCCGCCCGCACCGTCTCGGGCCGCGTCGTCGACGCCGCCGGCGCGCCGCTGACCGGAGTCCCCGTCGTCTGGCGCGACTTCGGCGGCCTTGCCGTGCAGACCGGCCCCGACGGCGCGTTCGCGCTCGAGGGCCTGCCGCACGGGGCGCTGACGCTCGTCGTCGGGCCGGGCGAGCAGCGGGTCGAGGTCGCGGCCGGGCGCGCCGCCGTGGGCGACGTGCGCCTCGAGGCGCGCTGATGGCCCGCCTGATCGAGGCCCGCCCGGTCCCCGGCGGCGAGGTGCGCCTGCTCGCCGAGGACAGCCGCTTCGTCCGCCTCGAGCGGGTGAAGGACGGCCAGACGGCGTGGTCGGCGCGGTTCGACGTGACCGGCGGCGACCGCGACCTGTGGCCCAGCCAGGGCTGCCGCCTCGTGCGTGCGTCGGCGCGCGACGGCGTCGTCGTCGTGGAGACGGAGGCCGAGCACACCCGCGGCGCGAGCCTGCACCGGCAGCAGGTGCACGAGGTCGACCTCGAGACCGGCCGCGTGACGCCGGGCAGAAGGGCGCGGTGAGCGTGCTGGACTCGAAGCCGGTCCCTGGCGGCCAGGTGCGCCTCGTCCAGGCGGACCGGACCCGCGTCCGGGTCGAGCGGGTGAAGGACGGGCAGGTGGTCTGGTCGAGGGCGCTCGAGGTGGTGCCCCCGGGCGGCGACCCCGAGCACATCGTCGGCCCGTCGCGGCTCCTGCACGTCCCGCAGGGGCCCGGGGTCGTCGTGGTGCAGACGACGACGGAGCACGCGCGCGGCGGCGAGGTCGTGGACGAGCGGACCCACCGCGTCGACGTCGAGACGGGTGTGTGACTACTCCGCCTGGATGAGCCGCAGGTCGGCCAGCAAGCGCTCGACCTGCTCGGGCCGCGACACGTCGTGGTAGCCGCGCACGCGGCCCTGGCCGTCGACGAGCACGAAGTGCGTCCCGTGGAACACCTCGGCCGGGTCGATCGGGCCGGCGCCGGTGCTGCCCATGGCGATCTTCAGCCCCTCCTCGACGGCCCGGCGCACGTCGTCGTAGGCGCCCGTGAGGAAGCGCCAGCGCGGGCCGGCGCCGACGCGCTCGGCGTAGCCGGCGAGGACCTCCGGCGTGTCGTACCCGGGGTCGACCGTGAACGAGACGAGGCGCACGTCGGGGTGGTCGGCCGTGCGCGCCTGCAGGTCGGCCATGTGACCCGAGAGCGCCGGGCACACCGTCGGGCAGCGGGTGAAGACGAAGTTGGCCACCCACGCGCGCCCGCGGAGCGCCTCGCTGCCGAACGGCGCGCCCGCGTGGTCGGTGAGCGTGAACGCGGGCAGGGTGGAGAGGACCGGCGGCGGCGCGCCCGGGGCGCGGGCGCGCGCGGCGAAGAACAGGGACACGACGAAGGCGAGCAGGAGCAGGGCCCCGGCCACGGCGCCGAGCAGGTGCGCCGGGCGGAGGGTCGCGGGAGGGGTGGCGGTCACGCCTCGATGCTACCTGCGTCGGTTCATCCCCGGGCGCCGGCTGGCGCCTGCTGCGCTGGCTCGGTCCGCGGCGGGGGCGTCACCTCGGGGGCCGCGGGCCCGCGGCCGCGGGGCACGATCCACCACCAGATCAGGAACACGACCAGCGCCAGCGCCAGCGCGATCCACCAGGCGAAGCAGGCCACGCTCACGCCCTGCGACACCTTCGGCGGCGGGGTGCCCTCGTACTCCGGGGGCGGGACGGGGCCTTCGTTCGGGCGGGGAGTGACCACGCGCACCTCCGCGCCCTCCTTATGCCACCGGCGTGCCGGCCGCGCGGGCCAGGGTCGCGCGCGGCGGAGGGCCAGCGGTGTCCCGCCGGGTCAGCGGACGGGGCCCAGCGGCGTCCCCGGGGCGGCGAACGAGATCAGCGCCGCCTGGTCGGTGCGCAGGCCGAGGTCGCGGAGCGCCTGCGGCGACAGGTCGACGACGCGCCGCGTGCGCGTGTGCGGGCCCCAGTCGACCGGGCGGACCACGACGGCCTTGCCCGTGTCGGGCGCCACGACGAGGAGCCGGGCGTCACGCCACCAGGTGCGGTTCTTCGGCGCGTAGTCCCAGCGCATGGCCACGTAGTAGTAGTTCTCGGGCCGCCGCGCGCGGTCGGCGTCGGACGGGCCAGCGGCGCCGCCGTTCAGGGCGCGCAGGTTCTCGCCCGTGATCGCGCCCGTCTCGGTCGGGGTCACGCCCGTGTCGTCGCGCCCGCCGAACCAGCTCACGAGGCCGCGCACGAACGCGCGGCCGTCGAGCGTGACGGCGTCGCCGTAGGGCTCCACGGCCACGCCCAGCGCGCGGCGGAGCGTGGGGTTGGCCAGCCCGGCCCGCGGGATCTGCGCGCCGTCGAGCGTCAGCCCGGCGTGGACACCGCGCCAGCCGCCGCCGGCCGGGGGCGGCGTGGGCGCGGGCGGCGTGGGCGCGGGTGGCGGCGCCCCGCCGGCGACGTCGCGCACGTACGCGCCGTGCACCCAGCCGGCGCGAGGCCCGAACTGGACGCGCACCCAGTCGCCCGAGCGGGCCAGGCTGACGAACCGCTGCCCGCTCCGGGCCTGGCCCAGGGCGCGCTGAGCGGTCGAGGGCCCCTCGCGCACGTTGAGCGACGCCGCGGTGACCTCGACCAGCGGGTCGCTGGTGCGCCGCACGTGGCCGGCGTGGACCCAGCCGGTGCGCGCGCCCCAGTCGACGGAGAAGAAGCCGGAGCGCTCGCCGCCCGCGGCCAGGCGCAGACCGCGCGGGGCGCGGTCGATGACCGTCCCCCACGGCGCGTCGCGCACGTTCAGCGTGCTGGCCGTGACCTCGAGGGCCTGCCCCCACGCGGGCAGCGCGAGGCACACCGACAGGCCGGCCGCGAGGCCGACGGCGAGCAGGGGGCTGCTCCGCATGACTCCCTCCGCCCCCAATAGCCGCGCGGCGCCGGGTTTCGTGCGCCTCCCGCACAACCCCGTGGGCGGGCGGCTACTTGGGCCCGACGTGCAGGGAGTCGAAGTGCTTGCAGACCTCCTCGAACGTCAGCCCGCGCGGCGGGTGGCTCGAGCCCCACGGGTTGTAGAGGAGGACGTGGCCGTCCGCGTCGAAGCCCCAGAAGGCGTAGTAGTGGTTGCCGTAGAGGTTCATGGACGAGTTCGACGTCGCCGACGGCACGCCGAGCGTCATGGGCCGCCCGTCGCGCTCGGCCGCCTTCATCACGGCGCGCACGGCGTCGGGGGTCATCTCCTGCGGGTCGTGGTCGTCGACCTGGTCCGAGGAGAAGAAGGACATGGGCGTCGAGGCGAAGCCGCCCTCGCCGACGATCGAGTAGGAGCCCTTGAGCTGGGCGTAGGCCTTCTCGAAGAGCATGGGCCACAGCTCGACGCGCCGCTCGCCGTCGGGCGTCGTCTCCTGGTCGCCGAACTTCGCGTAGGCCGGCGTGGCGCCGTTCCAGCCGGCGGGGAAGTGGTCGTCGACCCGCACGCGCCGCGCGGAGAGCACGTACTCGTAGGTCCCGTCCGGGTCCTCGACCTCCTCGCCCCACTGGTCGTTGTGGGTCCACATGTAGACGCTGAACGAGCCGTCGCCGTGGTCCTGGATCATCGCCCGGATCCGCTCCGGCTGGCTGCGCGCCACGGCCGCGAGCCCGGCCATGAAGTAGCAGTCGCCGAGGCTCCCCTGGCCGACGTCGTTGATCGCCACCTCGTGCGGGTCGCCCTCGCCCTTGATGAACGGCACGCCCTTGAAGGCGGCGTAGGTGTGCGACGCGCTGTCGGGCGCCGGCCGGAGCGACGCGTCGGGGAAGCCGGTCCCCTGCGGCGCGTCGACGCGGTGCCCGTAGGCCTGCGACACCTGCTCGGAGCCGCGCTGGACCTGCGTGCGGCAGGTCGAGTCCTGGTAGTGGAAGCGCGCCCGCAGCCGCAGCGGCGGCCCGGGCTGCGCGCCCGTCAGGGCGCCCGCGAGGCCCGCCGTCGCCGGCAGCTCGACGCGCAGCTCCGCCCCCTGGCGGCGCCCCGTGCCCTCGAGCGCCTCGACCCCGTGCTCGCGGAAGGCGACGCGCTTCGCCGCCCGCCACGCGCCCTGCCCCTGCGGCGTGAGCAGGAGCTGGCCGAGGAAGGCGCCGCGCTTCTTGTCGCGGCCGTCGAGCAGGTACTCGACCGGCTCCTGGGCCGGGCCGGGCGCGGCCAGGAGGAGGAGGAGGGGGAGGGCGAGCAGGCGCATGGGGGCCTCCGGTCGTGGACGAGCATACCGGGCGGGGCGGGGGAGTTCGAGCGGGCGCATGCCTCGCTCCCCGAGCGCAGAGATCAACCACGGAGGACACGGAGGGCACGGAGAGACGTGATGGAGACGCACGACCTCCCAGGATCTTCCTCCGTGTCCTCCGTGTCCTCCGTGGTGAGCCTCCTCAGCCCGGGGGCAGCTCGACCTCGACCGCCCCCGGCCCCTCGCCCTCGCCCGGCTCGACCCCGCGCACCCGCAGGCGGCCGCCCCGACCCGAGAGGGCCGCGCCCGCGCCGACGTCGGGGTGCAGGTCGTAGCCGCGCGTCGGGTCCTCGCGGTAGCCGGCCGGGAAGACGGCCAGCGTCACCACGGGCGCGCCGTCGGGCCCGTCGCGGCGCACGTTGCCCACGCCCACCGCCCTGCCGTCGCGGAGCGTGTGGATCGCCAGCCCGTCGAGCCGCACGCGCGCGCCCTCGGGCGCCGGCCGCAGCGGGTCGGCCTCGGCGCCGGCCGCGCGGCGCCGGAGGCGCACGGCGGCCGCCTCGAGGCCCACGACCTCGAGGGCCGCGCCGCCCACGTGGAGCCGCTGCCCGGGCGCGAGCTGCGCCACGAGCGAGTAGGGCCCGGCGCTCACGGTCAGCCGCGCCCGCGCCGGCCGCGCGCCCGCGGCCGGCTCGAGCTCGACCAGGCCCACCGCGCGGTCGGCGCCCACGAGGAGCTGCGTGCCGCGCTTGAGCAGCAGGTCGCCGTCCTGGCCCCAGGCCACGGCCACGCCGAGGGCGAGCGCCGCGCCCGCGCGCACGAGGGTCCTCACGAGGCACCTCCCCGGGCGGGACTCTACCTCGCCTGCACCGGGACGCGCACGGGCTGCTTGCCGCCCTCGACGCCGTCGCGGGTCACGCTCACGTAGAAGAGGACCTCGGCCGCGCCCGGGGCCACGCGGACGCTGGCCGTGAGCTTCGGCCCGGCGCCCTTCTTCGTCCAGGCGCCCGTGCTGCCGCGCTCGTACCACGTGATCGTCCCGTCACCCTCGAGCTGCGCCTCGAGCGTCACGTTGTGGCTCGCCGACCCGCTGCCCGTGGCCGCCGGGAGCGGGCTCGGGGCCTTGACCGTGAGCCCGCGGTTGGGGTCCTGGTTCGCCGTGCGGTGCCACATGGCCAGGTAGGCGCTCTCGACCGGCGCCTCGAGGCGCGAGTTGGCGTTCACGCCGGCGTGGTCGAACAGGCCCGCGAACCAGAGCTCGTCCCCGCGCGCGGCGTGGCGGACCATCGGCGCGACCACCTGCTCGCGCGACGCGCGCACGAGCCCGCCGCCGAGCGGGCGCAGCTCGCCCGAGGGCGCGTCGAAGATCGCCACGCCGTTGAGCGGCGTCCAGTCGTTGCCGTACTCGAAGGCGCCGCAGAGGAGGAGCTGGGTGCGCGCCTCGTCGAGCCAGCGCAGCTCGAGCACGTCGCGCGACACGCCGCCGACCTTCGTCGCCGGCGCCCAGCGGTCGAGCTTGCGGTCGTACTTCACCAGGCCGAACGACTCCTTGCGCCCCGCGACCGGCAGGGTCTCGAGGTCGTAGACGGCCACCGTGCCCCCGACGTAGAGGTTGCGCTCGGCGTCGAGGGCCATGCAGCGCACGCGCGGGAAGTCGGAGCGGAGGAAGTTCCCCGGCAGCATGGGCAGGCCCGGGTAGCCCTCGGGGAACGTCTTGCGGTCGATCTCGCGCGCCGGCGCCCCCTTGCCCAGGGCCACCCAGTCCTGCTGCGCCGGGTCCCAGCGGACGATGTTGAAGCACAGGTCCGCGCGCCGCCCGCTCGAGCCGCCGCGGTAGCCGAAGGTGCCGCCGACGTAGATGTCGGCCGGGGTCTGGGTGTCGTCGACGAGGATGCTGCAGGCGACGACGAGCGGCTTGCCCGGGTCCTCCGGCATGAAGGCCGTGCCCATGACGTGGTAGTCCCCGTCCTTGTCGACGCGGATCACCGGGGCCGGGAGCTTCGGGTCCCCCTCCTCGTAGAGGCCGGTGGCGCCCACGAGGTAGGCGTCGCCCGTGCGCCCGTCCCAGGCGATGTCGTAGACCGCCCCGCCGCCCGGCGCCGCGTGGCCCGTGACCTTCTTGCCGCGCCAGGTGCCCTCGAGCGGCGCCCAGGTCTTGGCCTGCGGGTCGTAGATCGCCACGCCCTTGAAGGTCGGGTTCGAGCCGTGCACCCACAGCTTGCCGTCCCGCACCTTCAGGCCCTCGGGCGGCGAGTCGAAGCCGACGCGGTCCTTTCCCTTCTCGAAGGCGACCTTCTCCCAGCCGCGCTCGGCGTGGAAGCTCCACACGTACCAGCGCTCGTTCGGCACGGCCTGCCAGCTGCCGGCGAAGTAGAGCGTGTCGCCGAGCCAGGTGATCGCGGCGACGTCGGGCGTCCCGGTGCCCGCGTCCATGCCGGTCTTGCCGGTGTGCGCCGGCTGGTCGGGGCGGGCGCGGCGCGGCGGCGCGGGGAAGGCGCGCGACCAGCGCTCGTTGCCCGTCGCGAGCGGCGCCGTCTCCACCGGCGCCGGCGTGCGCGACGGCGCCGCGGCCACCTGCGGCGGCGACTTCACGAAGTCGACCGTCTCGTTCCAGCGGGCGATCGCCCACGACTCGAACTCGGCCTTCTTCTCGTTCTCCGGGCCGATGTAGCGGAAGTCGCCGGCGAACCACACGTCGTCGCCGTCGACGCACATGCGCACCTCGGGGAAGACCAGGCTCGAGAGGCCCGAGCCGAGCTGCGCCCAGGTGTTGGTCTTCGGGTCGAACGAGAGCGCCATGGCGGCGGGGGTCCCATCCTTGAAGCCCTGGAAGAAGGTGGTGGCCTGGTTGCGGCCGCCGAAGGCGCCGGCGAAGTAGAGCTTGCCGCTCTTGCCCCGGGCGATGTTCCAGCACTCGCGGCCCACGCCGCCCTTGCCGGTCGGGTCGGTCCAGCGCTGGTTCGCCTCGTCCCAGCGGGCGATCCCGCGCAGGGTCTGGCCGGTGTCCTGGCCCTCGGAGAAGGCGCCGACGATCCAGATGTCGCGGCCGCTCGGCCCGTGCTCGACGAGGAAGTCCATGACGTGGACCGAGTCGAAGTGCATGAAGTCCGCCGCGCGCTGCAGGACCGACTCGTCCTCCTTCACCTTCTCCCGCGGGAAGGTCGTCCAGCCCGCGCCCTGCTGGTAGGCGGCGAAGCCGGTCGAGTAGCGGGCCGTGCTCGAGCTCACGGCGGGGTTCTGGCCGTCGCCGCCCGTGTAGTGGAACTTGCCGCCCACGTAGACGGTCGACGGCCTGGTCGACGTGTCGACCCACAGCTTGTGGATCACCGGCTTCGCCCCACCGACGCCCGGCGGGACCGGCTCGTAGCTGTTCGTGTCGAGGTCGAACCGGTGGATGAACTGGCTCTGGACCCCGAGGATCCCGCCGAACGTGCCGCCGATGTAGAGGTCGTTGCCCTGCGGGTCGAAGGCGAGGGCGAAGATCGAGCCGCCCTCGCTGACGGTGCCGTTGTACTGGAACGACCCGAGCGGCCGCCACTTGTTGGCCGTGGGCTCCTTCGGGTCGTGGACGGCCAGGGCGTTCACGCGGTGGTAGCGGGTGCCGCCCGGGTTGTCGAGGCGGGTGAACGAGCCCGCGACCACGAGCCGCCCGTCGGGCAGCCAGAGGAAGTCCTGCAGCTTGCCGTCGGGCCCCGCGCCGCCCTGCGCCGAGTGGAACCAGCACACGGGCTCGTAGCCCGCCTCGGGGGACCAGGTCCACAGGTACCAGTACTCGTTCGGCCGCTGCTTCGTCATGTCGTCGGCGCCGACGCCCACCTCCCAGGCGCCCGCCATCCACAGCTTGCCGTCGTGCCACTTCAACTTCGTGACCGACGGCTTGCCGTGCCCGTCGGACATGCCGGTGCCCGGGCCCATCTGCGTCGGGCGGGCGGGCCTCTTGAACTGCCGGGACCAGTGCTCGTCGCCGGCGTGGGCCGCCGCGGCGCAGAGGGTCAGGGACAGGGTCAGGGTCGCGCCGAGCGCGCGGGGCCTCGTCATGGGGCGCCTCCTTCGTGGGAGGCGAATGCTAGCGATCGGGTTCGAGACCTCAACCCGACCACCCGTTGGAGGGGTGCTGGCGCCGGCCGCCCCGGGCCGCCACCGTGGGAGCGCCCCCCCAGGGTGCGGCGCGCGGTTGTGCACCCCTCGTCACTCACCCACGGAGGACGCCCATGGCCCGGCCGCTGCCGACGATCGCCCTCGACGACGTGCGCGTCGCCTCCCCCTGCAACGCCTCCTGGCAGGCCATGAAGGGCGACGACCGCGTGCGCTTCTGCGGCTCCTGCGAGAAGAACGTCTACGACCTCTCGGCGCTCACGCGCGACGAGGCGCAGGACCTGATCCGCGGGGCCGAGGGGCGGCTGTGCGTGCGCTTCTACCGGCGGCGCGACGGGACGGTCCTCACCCAGGACTGCCCGGTGGGCCTGCGCGCGGTGCGCCGCCGGCTGGCCCTGATCGGCGCGGGGCTGGCCGCGGGGCTGAGCGTCGTGGCCGCGTTCGTCGGGCTGCGGCGCGAAGGACCGGGGACGAGCCCGCCGCCCCGCCACCACCACCACACCATGGGGTCGATCGCTCCGCTCGAGCCGACGCCTCCTCCCGCCGAACCGGAGGCGGTCGAGGCGGTCGAGGTGCCCGAGGCGGTCGAGGCGCCCGAGCGCGTTATGGGCAGGCTCTGGATCCCGTCGCCCGACCCCGAGCCCGAGCTGATCATGGGGGACATGGCCTGCCCCGAGCCGGAGGACGCTGACGGGTCGCCGCGCTGAGCAGGCTGGTATCTTCGGGAGGTGACCCCGCACCTGGCGCTGCTCCTCGGCCTCGCGGCGCTGGCGCTCGGGCCGCTCCTGGCCGGCGCGCTCGCGCGCCGCGAGCGGCTCCGGGCGGCGCTCGACGGCTTCATCCTGTGCATCGTCGTCGGCCTGTGCCTCGCGGTGCTCATGCCCCACGCGCTCTCGGCGCTCGGGCCGGCGGCCGTGCCGCTCGCGCTCGTGGGGTTCGCCGTGCCGCTCCTGGCGGAGCGCTGGCTGGCGCGCCACCGTCCGGGCGAGACGCCCGGCGTGCTCTACGCGGCCCTCGTCGGCCTCCTGCTGCACGAGGCGCTCGACGGGGCGGGGCTCGCCGGGGGCGACCACGGGCATCACCACGAGGCGACGACGCTCGCGATCCTGTTCCACCGCGTCCCGGTGGGCCTCCTCGTGTGGTGGTCCGTCGAGCCGCTCCTCGGCCGCCGCGCCACGTGGGGCGTGCTGGCGCTCATGGGCGCCGCCACCGTGACCGGCTTCGCGCTCGCGCACGAGGTGGAGGAGCACCTGGGCGGCGGCTTCGCCGGCGTCGTCCACGCCCTCCTCGCGGGCGCCCTGCTCCACGTCATGTTCGACCACGCGCCGGAGCGCGCCGGGGTCGAGGGCAGCCCGGCCGCGTCGGCCGCAGGCGGGCTCCTGGCCCTGGCCGCGTGGGCGGCGCTGCCGATCGAGGCGTCGCCGGCCGCGCGCGCGGCGGCGGCGACGTTCACCGGGCTCCTGCTCGAGGCCGCCCCGGCCCTCCTGCTCGGGTTCCTCGGCGCGGGCCTCCTCACGCTCGTCCCGGGCGGCGCGCTCACGCGGCTCATGAGCGGGACGACCGTGTTCGGCAGCGCCCTCCGCGGCACCATCTTCGGGCTGCCGCTGCCGGTCTGCTCCTGCGGCGTCGTGCCGGTCTACCGCGGGCTCGTGCACAAGGGCGTCCCGCCGGCCGCGGCGATCGCCTTCCTCGTGGCCACCCCCGAGCTGGGCGTCGACGCGGTCCTCGTCTCGGTGCCGCTCCTCGGGCTCGAGCTGACGCTGGCGCGGCTCGCCGCGGCCCTGGTCGTCGCCCTCGTCGCGGGCGTGGTCGCGGGGCTCCTCGCCGGCCGCGGCGCCGCGGCCGCGCCGGGCCCGGCGCCGGCCGCGCCGGCCGCGGGGCGGCCGTCGATGCGCGAGGCCATGCGCTACGGGTTCGTCGAGTCGGTCGACGAGCTCGGCCCCTGGATCCTGGCCGGGCTCCTGGTCGCCGGCGCCCTCGAGCCGGTGCTCCGCCCGGAGTGGCTCGCGGCCGTGCCCGCGGCGGGGCAGGTCCCGCTGGCGGCGCTGCTCGGCGCGCCGATCTACGTGTGCGCGTCGGCGGCCACGCCGGTCGCCGCCATGCTGCTCGTCAAGGGCCTCAGCCCCGGGGCCGTGATCGCCTTCCTGCTCACCGGGCCCGCGACCAACGTCACCACGTGGGGGGCGATCCGCGGCGGCCACGGGCGGCGGGCCGCGCTGGTGATCGTGGGCACGATCCTGGTCGCCTGCATCGGCGTGGGCCTGACGATCGACGGGCTCGGGGTGGCCTCGACCGCGGCCGCCACCGCCGGCCCTGGCCACGAGCACGGCCCGCTCTCGTACGCCGCCGCGGCCGCGTTCGTCCTCCTGGCGCTGGCCTCGTTCTTCCGGATGGGTCCGCGCGGGTTCCTGGCGCGGCTCGGCCTCGTCCACCGCCACGGCCACGGGCCGGCCGATGCGTGCGAGGGCGACGACGGCCACGATCATGACCACGACCACGAGCACGGCGGAGCCCCGGGCGGAGACGACTGCTGCGACCGCCCCAGCACGGGTTGACGGCGCCCCACGGGGACGGTCATGCTCGTGGCGTGTTCCCCCTGCTCTGGATCGGGCTCCTGTTCTGCGCGTTCGGCGTCTACGCGGGCGGGATGCAGCACGCCCCCCTGCCCGCGCTCGTGGCCGGCGCGCTCGCCTGCGCGGCCGGGATCGCGGCCGTGTTCTGGCAGTGGCACCGCCATCCGCACGGCGTCTTCGACTGGACGCAGGGCGGCGTCGTCGACGTCATCCGCGCCGACGCGCAGATGCTCACCTGGGTGGACTGGGCGATCTTCATCACCCGGCGCGGCGCGATCCACCGCGAGGGGGGCTGGGTGCGCCTGGAGCGGCGGCTCCTCTTCGGCCTCGTCCCGCTCGGGTCGGTGGTGCGACCGCTCACCGACTTCTACCGCGTGGAGGTCTCGGTCACCGAGCACCGGAATCGACGCCGGCGCCGCGGGCTCTCGCTCTTCGACGACGACGACCGGGTGAGCGGCTACACGCACTCGGTGTCGCTCGTCGACCGCCGCGGCGACCGGCTGTGCGTGCTCGACCTGACGACCGGCGTCGACGACGGGGGCGGCCACTTCATCGGACGCGTGCGCGGGCTGCTGGAGGAGATCGTCGGCGTCCCGGGCCTCGGCGCCCGCGGGATGCCGTTCGCCGTGCGGCCGCCGGCGGCGGACCCGTCGCCCCCGGCGCCGCCTGCGCCCGCGAAGGTCGACGACTTCGAGGCCTGGCGCGCGCGGCGCGACGGTCGGAGCGACAGCTAGCTTGGACCCTGACGCACCGCAGCGCCCGCCGGCCCCGGCCGCGATCACCCCCGCGGCATGGGGCGCGTCGCCTCCGGCCGCGCGTCCCGGGCGAGCGCGACCGCCTGACGCGCCGTGAGCGAGAGAGGCTCCTCGCAGGGCTCGACCTCCCGGCGCAGCATGTAGCGCACGGCGCCCGGCCGGACGAGCATCTGCCGCAGGGCCTCGACCCCGCGGCCGGCCGGGCCGCGCGCGTCGACGACGAGCCCCAGGGCGAGCGTCAGGCGCGACAGGGCGTGCAGCCCCTCGTGCTCGAGCCAGAGCGTCCCCGTGCGGCGCGCCTGCGCGAGGTCGAGGAGCAGGACGTGGAGGTGCTCGGGGCCCGGCAGGACGCCGTCGAGCTCGGGGCCGCGCTCGCCGGCGAGCGGGACCATGAGGGGCTCGGGGGCGGGGATGATCGCCGGGTGCCGGAGCTCGACCGTCAGCGTCATGCGGCCGAGGGTGAGCGCGCAGCGCTCCTCGAGCGCGGCCTGGCCGTCGACGCGCACGCCGTCGAGGAGCGTGGCGTTGGCGCTACGCAGGTCGACGACGACCGGGGGCCCGCGGCGCGTCCAGTCGAGGCACGCGTGGAAGCGGGACACCGTCGGGTCGTGGAGCACCAGCTCGTTCCTGGGGTCGCGGCCGATCCCGAGGCGCTGGCCCCGCGCGAGCACGACGACGCGGTCGGGGGCCTGGATGCGGAACACGTCGGAGAGGTGGTCGATCACGTCCGGAGCGCACGCAAACCGCGTGTCGAGCCGCAGCGGGCGCGATGGGCGGCCCGCCGGGCGCGCACGCGGGGAAACGCGCCCACGAGCCGCGCCCTGGCCCACCCCCTCGGCGTGGCATGATGTGCCCGGAAGGAGGGCGCCATGCGCGTGGCCGTGTTCAGCACCAAGGCGTACGACCGGGAGTTCCTCGCCGCGGCCAACGCGGCCCACGGGCACGAGCTGACCTTCTTCGAGCCCCGCCTCGGCCTCCTCACGGCCCCGCTGGCCCACGGGCACGGCGCCGTGTGCGCGTTCGTCAACGACACGCTCGACGCGCCCGTGCTCGAGGCCCTCGCCGCCGGCGGCACGCGCCTCGTCGCCCTGCGCTCGGCCGGGTTCAACCACGTCGACCTCGTCGCGGCCGACCGCCTGGGGCTCGTCGTCGTGCGCGTCCCCGCCTACTCGCCCAACGCGGTGGCGGAGCACACGGTGGCGCTGATCCTGGCCCTCGACCGGAAGCTCCACCGCGCCCACGCGCGGGTGCGCGAGGGGAACTTCTCGCTCGAGGGGCTGCTCGGCTTCGACCTGTGCGAGCAGACGGCCGGGGTCGTCGGCACCGGGCAGATCGGGCGCGTCGTCGTCCGCATCCTGCGCGGCTTCGGCTGCCGCGTCCTCTGCCACGACCCGCACCCGCTTCCGGAGGTCGAGGCGCTCGGCGCCACCTACGTGCCGCTCGACGACCTCCTGAGCCGGTCCGGAATCGTGACGCTCCACTGCCCCCTGACGCCCCGGACGCGGCACCTGATCGACGCGCGCGCCCTGTCGCTCATGCAGGACGGGGTCATGCTGATCAACACCAGCCGCGGGGGCCTCGTCGACACGCGCGCCGTGATCGCCGGCCTGAAGAGCGGGAGGATCGGCCACCTGGGCCTCGACGTCTACGAGGAGGAGGAGGCGCTGTTCTTCGAGGACCTCTCGGCCGGCGGGATCCAGGACGACGTGTTCGCCCGGCTGCTCACGTTCCCCAACGTGATCGTCACGGGGCACCAGGCGTTCTTCACGCGGGAGGCGCTGGCGCGGATCGCCGAGACGACGCTCGCCAACGTGACCGAGGTCGAGCGCACGGGCACGAGCCCGAACCGCGTCGGCGTGGAGCGCGTGCAGCGGGGGTGATCACCCCCCGCTCGCGAGCAGCGACCCCGGCCGGCGCGCCTCGTCGCGCAGGAACTCGCGCATCGAGAGCGGGGGGGGCGCCTCGCACGGCTGCACGTCGGCCGTGATCAGGTAGGGGCCCGGCGGCGCGTGGGCGACGAGGTCGCGCAGGGCCGCGACGCCGCGCAGGCCGCCGGCGCGGACGTCCACGATGCCGCCGCGGGCGAACGTCACCCACCCGGGCTCGCGCCCGTCGCCCTGCAGGCACAGGGTGACCGTGCGGCGCGACCGCTCGAGCGCGAGGAGCAGCTCCTGCACCGCCTCGGGCCCGTCGATGTGGCCGCGCTCGTCGGGCGACCACTCGTCGAACAGGCGGCAGGCCAGGTCCTCCGCGCCGGCGGGGATCAGGGCGGGGTGCGTGAGGCACACCGAGACGTCGACCTGGCCCACGCGCACGGTCGACCACTCGCCGACCTCGCCCCGGCTCACCCGCTGGCCGTCGACGTGCGTGCCGTTGAGGCTGCCGAGGTCGTGCACGACCGGGCGCCGCGTCCCCGCGGCCCAGGACACCCGCGCGTGGAAGCGCGAGACGCTCGGCGCGTCGATCACGAGCTCGTTGTCGGGGTGACGCCCGATCCGCACCAGCTCCCCCGACCGCAGCACCAGCGTCCGCCGGCTCGTCGCCAGCTGGTAGACGGGGTGCGCCCGCTCGGTCTTCTCGGTCATCCCGCCCTCTTCCTTCGCGTGATGCCTACGCAGGAGGGGGGCCGGTCCCGGCCACGGAGCGTTGCGTCGCAGCCGTGCGGAGGCGAGCGGGGTGAACTCCGCGCCCGACGCGGAGGGTTGCGCATGGACGCGCGGTGACCCACTCGGACGAGGAGCCCCGCGCACGACGCAGCGCGCGCTGGAGCAGGAGGTTGAGCTCCGGCGGCGGAAACGGTATCACCGTGCCCGCACCGGGCCGATCAGGCCGGAGGCGCGATGCGGCAGACCCCGACGACCCTGACCCCCCTCCTCCTCCTCGCCGGCCTCGTCGCCGGCTGCGGCGGCTCCTCGAGCGGCGGGCGCGCGGCGGCGTCGACGACCGCGGCCCCCGTCACCTCGGCCGCTCCGGCGCCGGCGACGAGCGGCGGCCCGACGTCCACCCTCCCGACCGGCGTGGTCGAGGTCCTCAGCTACAACGTCGCGGGGCTGCCGCAGGGGATCTCCAGCTCCGACCCCGTGCGGAACATCCCGCAGATCAGCCCGCTCCTGAACGCGTACGACCTCGTGCTCGTGCAGGAGGACTTCTGGTACCACGTCGAGCTCGCGCGCGACGCGCGCCACCCCTTCCACTCGCCGCCGCTCGTCGGGCACTCGACGCCGATGAACGACGGGCTGAACACCTTCTCGCAGTCGCCCTTCCACTCGCTCACGCGCGTGAAGTGGTCGCGGTGGCACGGGCTGCTCAACCACAGCAACGACGGGCTGGCGGCGAAGGGGTTCACCTTCGCGCGCCACACCTTCGGGCCGGGCGTCGAGGTGGACGTCTACAACCTCCACGCCGACGCCGGCCGCGACCAGGGCGACATCGACGCCCGGCGCGACCAGTTCGCGCAGCTGGCGACGTTCATCGAGGCGTTCTCCGTGGACCGCCCGCTGATCGTCGCCGGCGACACCAACCTCAAGGCGACCACGCCTCAGGACGAGGTGATCCTGGTCGACTTCATGGCGCGCGTCGGCCTCGCCGACGCGGCGCGCACGATCGGTAACCTGCCCGAGTCGATCGACCGCGTGATGCTCCGCAGCACGGCCGACGTGGCCCTCGCGCCGCTCCGCTGGCGCTTCGCGGACGAGTTCGTGGACGCCGCCGGCGGCCCGCTCTCGGACCACCTGGCCGTGCACGTGGCCGTGGAGTGGCGGCGGCTGCGGTGACGCCTCGGGCGGCGATCGGGCGTCGGGTCACGCCAGGGCCCGACTTCGAAGTGACGAGCTCGCACCCGGCCCGCTCGCGCCACGGGCGGAATGCAACCACGAGCGAGGCGAGGGCGCGGAGGCCGAGGCGCTGCGGCGCGC
>JAMLIC010000009.1 GCA_023954375.1 Planctomycetota bacterium | reverse complement strand
CGCCGGGGGGGGGGGGGCGGGGGGCCGGGGGGGGGGGGGGGGCCCGGGGGGGCCCCCCGCGTGGGGGGGAGGCCAGGGGAAACGGAGGGTTTGCGGATGAAGCGGCTTTGGAGCGCGCTGCTCGTCCTCGCGGCCGCGGGCTGCGGCGGCGTCGACGTGCAGGGCATCGTTCGAGACGAGCGTACGGGCGAGCCGTTGCCCGGGGCCACGGTGAGGATCGGCGACGAGGAGACCTCCACCGACTACCGCGGCTTCTACGAGCTGCGCGTGCCGGAGGATCGTCAGCAGCTGCAGGTCGAGAAGGAGGGCTACGAGCCGTACACCGAGGACGTGCGGTTCCAGGGCATCGACCAGGCGATCCAGGACGTCGATCTGTCGCCCCACGGGCAGCAGATGCACCACGACCCGATGATGCAGGAGCCGGGGATGCAGGAGCCGGGCCTCCAGCAGCAGGAGGGGATCCAGCGGCAGGACGAGCTGTTCCAGGAGGGCCAGCAGCAGCGTGACGGCCTGCAGCGGCAGCCCGGCCAGAACGGCCAGCAGCAGCAGGGCGGCGCCCGGGTGCCGCCGGGCGGTCAGCAGCAGCCGAGCGGCGCCCAGCAGCAGCCGGGCGGCGTCCAGCAGCAGGGCGGCAACCTGCAGCAGGGCGGCGGCGGTCAGCGCTGAGCGGCGTCCTACGGCCTACGTCTCCCGAGGGGCCCGCATCGGCGGGCCCCTCGGCGTTTCACCCGGGCGACGTGCGGGGAGGTGTCCCTCGTCGGGGCCCGGCTCTGTTACGGTCGACGCATGCGTCAGCACGAGGACGACGCGCCGCCCGCGGCGGCGCTGCTCGAGGGGCTGCGGACCGTGCGCGGGCTGACCGAGGCGCTCGCCCGGCCGCTGTCGGCCGAGGACCAGCAGGCGCAGTCCATGCCCGACGCCAGCCCGACGAAGTGGCACCTGGCGCACACGACGTGGTTCTTCGAGCGGCTGGTGCTCGTCGACCACGCGGGCGCGACGCCGTTCGACGCCCGCTTCGACGTGCTGTTCAACTCCTACTACGAGGCGCTCGGGCCCCGGCACCCGCGGCCGCGGCGCGGCCTGCTCACGCGGCCGTCGCTCGACGTCGTGCTCCGCTGGCGCGCCCACGTCGACGCGGCGCTGGGCGACCTCCTCGCGAGAGACGCGCTGCCGCCGCGGGCGCGGGCGCTCGTCGAGCTGGGGCTCCACCACGAGCAGCAGCATCAGGAGCTCCTCCTCACCGACGCCAAGCACCTCCTCGCGCAGAGCCCGCTCGCCCCGGCCTACGCCCCGGCCCGGCGCGACCCGCCCGCCGACCCGCCGCCGCTCGCCTGGCACGCGCACCCGGGCGGCGCCGTCGAGGTCGGCGCGCCCGCCCGCGGCGGCTTCTCGTTCGACAACGAGCGCCCGCGCCACGCGGTCCTGCTGCGGCCGTTCCGGCTGGCGTCGCGCCCGGTCACCAACGCCGAGTTCCTCGCCTTCGTCGACGACGGCGGCTACGCCCGCCCGGGGCTCTGGCTCTCCGACGGCTGGGCCGTCGTGCAGGAACGCGGGTGGGAGGCGCCGCTCCACTGGCGGCGCCACGGAGGCGGCTGGCAGGAGTTCACCCTGGCCGGGCTCGAGCCGCTCCAGCTCGCCGCGCCGGTCACGCACGTGAGCTACTACGAGGCCGACGCCTACGCCCGCTGGGCGGGCCGCCGGCTGCCGCTCGAGGCCGAGTGGGAGGTCTTCGCCGCGCGCGCGCCGCGCGACGAGGCCGGCCTCCTCGACCCCGACCGGCTGCACCCGCGCCCCTGCCCCGCCGGCGCGCAGGGCCCCGCGCAGCTCCTGGGCGACGTGTGGGAGTGGACGGCCAGCGCCTACGCGCCCTACCCCGGCTTCCGCCCGGCCGAGGGCGCGGTCGCGGAGTACAACGGGAAGTTCATGGTGAGCCAGCTCGTCCTGCGCGGCGGCTCGTGCGCCACGCCGCGGGGCCACGCGCGCGCGACCTACCGCAACTTCTTCCCCCCCGACGCGCGCTGGCAGTTCTCGGGGGTCCGGCTGGCGGAGGACGCGGCGTGACGGTCCGGCTGATCGACCTCGCGCCCACGCCGGCGCGCCTGCTCGACGTGGTCCTCGCCGGGCTCGAGCGCAGCCCGCGGGCGCTCCCGTGCGCGCTGTTCTACGACGCCGAGGGCTCGCGGCTGTTCGACGCGATCTGCGCCCTGCCGGAGTACTACATCCCGCGCGTCGAGGCGGGCCTCCTGCGCGAGCGCGGCCCGGCGATCGCCGCGCTCGCCGGGCCCGGCGTCGAGGTGGTCGAGCTCGGCTGCGGCTCGGCGCGCAAGACGGACCTCCTGCTCGCCGCCCTCGACCGCCCGGCGGCCTACGTGGCCCTCGACGTCTCGAAGGAGGCGCTCCTCCAGGCGACCGGCCGGATCGACCGCGCCTTCCCCGACCTCGAGGTGTGGGCGATCTGCGCCGACTACACCCAGCCCTTCTCGCTCCCGGCGCGCGAGGGGCCGCCCGCCAAGCGCCTGGCCTTCTTCCCCGGCTCGACGATCGGCAACTTCGACCCCGACCAGGCGCGCCGCTTCCTCGGCCTCGTCGCGCGCCTCGTCGGCCCCCGCGGCGACCTCCTGATCGGCGCCGACGTGCCGAAGGACCCGGCGGTGCTCGACCTCGCTTACGACGACCCGCGGGGCGTCACGGCCGCGTTCAACAAGAACATCCTCGCCCGGATCAACCGCGAGCTGGCCGGGAGCTTCGACCTCGCCGCCTTCCGTCACCTGGCCTTCTTCGACCCGGCGCGGAGCCGCGTCGAGATGCACCTCGTGAGCGAGCGCGACCAGGAGGTGACGGTCGCCGACCGCGTGTTCAGCTTCCGCGCCGGGGAGCGGATCCACACCGAGTGCTCCTACAAGTACTCGGTCGACGTCTTCCGCGGCCTGGCGCAGGCGGTCGGCTTCACCCCGCTCGAGACCTGGACCGACCCCGAGGGCATGTTCTCCCTGCACTACCTGCGGGTCCACTGACCGGGCGCGGTCATGGTGTCATCGGGCGCGGGGAGCCGTGAACCATGGTCCGGACCGACGCCGACGACGAGCCTGCCGAGTTCGACGACGAGGACGATCAGGACGACGCGGACGACGAGGGCGTCGACCGGCCAGGAGCCCCGGCGCGGTCCGAGACGACGCCGCCGCGCCGGCGCGGGCGGCAGCCCGGCCGCTGGCCGTCCGACCTGGGGCCGGGGGACCTCGAGGCCTACCGGCGTCGCTTCGGGCTGAGCGAGCAGCGCCTCGCCGACCACCTCGGCGTGAGCCTGCCGACGCTGCGCGGCTGGACGAAGGGCGGCAGGGCGCCGGCCGCGGAGCGGCACGACGAGCTCCGGGCGAAGCTGCGCGAGGAGTACGTCGCGCCCGAGGCGCCGGGGGCGCCGCCGCGCCGGGGGCGTCCTCCGCGGCTCGCGCCGTCTGCGCCCCTCGACGCGGCGGCGCCGGAGGACGCGCCTCCTGCCCCGCCCGCGGCGGAGCGGGCGGGGAGCACGGCGCGGGCGATCGTCGAGCTCGCCGCGGCCTACCTGCGCACGCCCGGCGGCCAGCACCTCACGCCGTCGGAGCTGGTGGCGCTGCTCGAGCGGATCCGGCGGACGGTGGAGTAGCCTGGCGGGCGCGAGCGGCCGAGCGCGGTCGGAGTTCAGCGCGGCGCGACCAGCCGCCCCAGCGGGTCCGCCGCGTCCGCCGGCGCCGGCGCGCCCCGCACGGCCAGCTCGACCGTCCCCTCGGCGTCGGGCTCGCTCGCCGCGACGACGACCGCCGCCGCGGCGAGCGCGCCCAGGTCGTCCGCGGGTGCGGCGAGGAGCACGACCACCACCTCGTGGCGCGCGAGCGCGTCCGCGGCGACGGCCAGCTCGCCCCCCGGCGCCGCCGGCGCGTGGTCGACCCCGAGCAGGAGCGCCAGGGCGCGCGCGGCGTCCGTGGCGCCGACCACGATCGCCGAGCGGACCGCGGGCCACACGTCGCGCAGCGGCCGCACGACGAGCGGCCCGGCGGGGCTGTGGGCCACGAGGTGTGTGGCCGCGACGCCCGCCTCGCGGCAGGCGTGGGCCGAGGCCGAGACGACCGCGCGCACGGCGGGGCTGGCCTCGAGGAACGTCTCGAGCCCGCGCCCCGGCAGGAGCTCGGCCACCGCCGTCGACGGCCCGTCGAGGGCGCCCGGCGTCACGAGGACGCTCGGCTCGCCCGCCACGACCTCGACCCCCGCCGGCAGGGCGGGCGCGAGGTGCTCGAGCGCGTCGGCCAGCGGGGCGGCGCCGAGCGGCAGGGGCCCCTCGAGGACCGCCTTGCCGTCGCCGCTCACGCGCACCGGCTCGAGCAGCCACGCCGTCTCGCCCTCGCGCACGACCCGCCCCGCCGCGGCGGCGGCGAACGCCGCCGGGCCGCTCCAGGCGCGCTGCGCGTCCTGGCCGAGGAGCGCCAGCGCGGCGGCCTCGGCCGGGTGGCCGTGGTGCACGAGCTCGAGCCGCCCGCGCGCGGCGCCGGGCAGGAGGCCCGGGGCGAGGGCCTCGCCCGGGACGAGCGCAAGGGCCAGCCGCGCCGCGCCCGCCAGCTTCACGGGCTCACCGCCCCAGCGACTCGACGAAGGCCGCCCAGGCCTCCTGGTCGGCCGCCAGCGCCTGCAGGGCCCGCTCGTAGGCGCGTGCGCGCGGCGCCACCTCGCGCCCCTCGTCGTCGACGAGGCGGTGCCGCTTGAGCACGCGCGCCTTCGCGGCCGCGGCCTCCGCCGTGCCGTCGGCCCCGGCCGCGTGCTCGGCGCGGAAGATCTCGAGCACCTCCTCGCGCGAGAACACGCCGCCGGCCAGCGGGTCGGCCGGGGTCGCCGACGCCGGCGCGGCCGGGGTCGCCGACGCGGCCGGCGCGACGTCGGCCACGGGCGGCGCGGCGCCCGGGTCGGGGCAGCCCGCGAGCAGGAGGAGCACGGACGGGACGAGCGCGCGCGCCTTCACGGCCTCCATCATAGCCGCCGACGCCGCCCCGCGGCGCCCGGGGCCGCGCTACGATCACGTGTGGCGAGGCCGACGTGGACAACAAGACGATCGAGGCCACCCTGCTCGAGATCGCGCGCACCCTCGAGCTCAAGGGCGAGAACCCCTTCAAGGTCCGCGCCTACGAGAACGCCGCCCGCGCCGTCGCCTCGCTCGAGGAGGACGTGGCCACGCTGATCCGTGAGGAGCGCCTCAAGCACATCCCGGGGATCGGCGCGAGCATCCGCGAGAAGCTGCTCGAGCTCTGCGGCACGGGCACGCTCGCCTACCTCGAGGAGCTCCGCGCCGGGATCCCGGCCGGCGTGTTCGACCTCATGAAGGTCCAGGGCATGGGCCCGAAGAAGACCAAGGCCGTGTGGGAGCTCCTGGGCGTCACGTCGCTCGAGGAGCTGGAGAAGGCCTGCCGCGACGACCGCGTGGCCCACCTCAAGGGCTTCGGCAAGAAGACCCAGGACAAGATCCTCTCCGGACTGGCCCTCCTGGCCCGCACGCGCGACCGCGTCCTCCGCGCCGAGGCCCTGCCCCAGGCGCGCCGCCTCGCCGACGCCCTGGCCGCCGTCGAGGGCGTCGAGCGCGTCGAGGTCGCCGGGAGCCTGCGCCGCGGGCGCGAGACCGTGCGCGACGTCGACCTCCTCATCGCCGCCCCCAAGGCCGACCCGGTCATGGAGGCGTTCGTCTCGCACGAGGACGTCGCCGACGTGATCGCCCGCGGCCCGACCAAGACGTCGGTCCACGTCCACTCGGGCCTGCAGGTCGACGTGCGCGTCGTCCCGCCCGAGTCGTTCGCCTGCGCCCTGGCCTACTTCACCGGCAGCAAGGAGTTCAACGTCCACCTGCGGCAGCTGGCGCTGGACCAGGGCTACACGCTCAACGAGTACTCGCTCCGCCCGCTCGACGGCTCGCCCGCGCCCGCCCTCGCCACGGAGGCCGAGCTCTTCGGCAAGCTCGGGCTGGCCTACGTCGAGCCCGAGCTGCGCGAGAACACGGGCGAGGTCGACGCCGCCCGCGCCGGCACGCTGCCGACCCTCGTCGAGCCGCAGGACATCGCCGGCGTGCTCCACGTCCACACCACCTGGTCCGACGGCGTGGGCTCGGTCGCCGACATGGTCGAGGAGGCCGCGCGCCTGGGCTACGGCTACGTGGGGATCTCCGACCACAGCCAGGCCGCCCGCTACGCCAACGGCCTCTCCGCCGAGCGCCTGCGCGCCCAGCGCGAGGAGGTCGAGGCCGCCCGCGCCGCCCACCCCGGGCTCGTCGTGCTGCACGGCGTCGAGTGCGACATCATGGCCGACGGGTCGCTCGACCTCCCCGACGACTGCCTGGCCGAGCTCGACTTCGTGATCGCGTCGGTGCACACCGAGCTCGGCATGGAGCGAGACCGCATGACCGCGCGCCTCGTGCGCGCCGTGTCGCACCCGCTCGTGCGCGTCCTCGGCCACCCGCTCGGGCGGCGGCTCCTCGAGCGCGAGGCCTCGCAGTTCGACTGGGAGCCGGTCCTCGAGGCCGCGGCCGGCAACGGCGTGGCGATCGAGGTCAACGGGCAGCCCCAGCGCCTCGACGCCGACTGGATCCACATCCGCCGGATCCGCGCGCGCGGGGTCAAGCTGTGCATCAACCCCGACGCGCACGCGCCCGGCACCCTCGACGACGCCCGCCGCCACGCCCTCGTCGAGGCGCGCCGCGGCTGGGCCTCGCGCCAGGACGTCGTGAACTCGCTCCCGGCCGACCGCTTCGTGCGCGAGTTCCTGCGCCGCGAGGCGCCGGCGGCGACCCCAGCGCCCCCGAGCGAGGCGTCGACCGTGGCGGCGCCGAAGCGCGCCCGCGCCCGCCGGTAGCCCGGCCGACGGCGGCTGGCTAGCATCGCCTCCCGAGAGGAGGCCGCGCGTGCGACACCGCCGCCGCCGGGCGTGGGAGCTGCCCGACCCGGCCGTCACCGACGAGGCCGTCTACCTGAGCCGGCGCCGCTTCCTGCGCGCGCTCGGGCTCGGCGGGCTGGCCGCGGGCGGCCTGGCCCTCGGCGGGCGCCACGTCGTCGACGCCGCCCGCGCCGAGGACGAGCCGCCGCGGCCGGCGCTGGCGGCGCCGCGGAGCGAGGCCTTCGCCGACGCCGGCCGCCCGCTGACGCCCGAGCCCTTGCCGTATCGCTACAACAACTTCTACGAGTTCACGACCGACAAGGAGCGCGTCTGGCAGCTCGCGCGCCGCTTCACGCTGGACCCCTACGCCCTGGAGGTCGACGGCCTCGTCGAGCGCCCCGGCGCGCTCTCGCTCGAGGACGTCGAGGCGCTCGGCCTCGAGGAGCGCGTCTACCGCTTCCGCTGCGTCGAGGCCTGGGCCATGACCGTCCCCTGGGTGGGGGTGCCGCTGCGCAAGCTGCTGGAGAGGGTCGGCGTCCGCCCCGAGGCGAACTACGTGGCGTTCACCAGCTTCCTCGACCCGAAGCAGGCGCCCGGCCAGCGCGCGGGGGGCTACCGGTGGCCTTACTACGAGGCGCTGCGGCTCGACGAGGCCATGCACGACCTGACGCTGCTCGTCACCGGGGTCTACGGCCGGCGCCTGCCGCCCCAGTGCGGCGCGCCCCTGCGCGTCGTCGTGCCCTGGAAGTACGGCTTCAAGGGCGCCAAGAGCGTCGTGCGCCTCGAGGTCACGCGCGCGCGGCCGCGCTGCTTCTGGAACGACCTGCACCCCGAGGAGTACTCCTGGTCGTCGAACGTCGACCCGGCCGTGCCCCACCCGCGCTGGTCGCAGGCCACGGAGCGCCTCCTCGGCAGCGGCGAGCGCGTCCCCACGCTGCCCTACAACGGCTACGGCGAGCAGGTCGCGCGCCTCTACGCCACCTGATGCTCGACGACCCGCGCCTCACGGTCCTGCACCTGGCGCTCGGCCCGGTCCTGTGCACGGCCGGGCTGCGCGCGTTCGCCCGCTGGGCGCGCGGCGGGACCCCGGCCTGGCTACCGCTCGGCGTCGTGGCGCTGGCCCTGGGCCTCGACGCCCTGCGCCTCCTCGACCGCCGGGCGGCCGAGGCGCCCTGGCCCTGGGCGCGCGGCCTCGTCTGGGCGCTGATCGCCCTCGCCGCGGCGGCGGCCGTGCGGCGCGTGTGGAAGGACCTGGGCGCGGCCAGCGATGAATGATGCGCTCGCGAGGGGGGCGCGATCGGCGTAAGTGCTCGGGCCATGGCGTTCGGCCCGTTCCGCGCCTCCCCATCGCTCGCTTTGGCGGGTCGAGTACGAGCGGCGGAGCGAAAGGGTCTCAAGCTCTCTGGCGGGTCGTGTACGAGCGGCGCGAGCGCGAGGAGCGTTCTCGCGCTACATGGTTGCAAGTGACCGACGGGGCTGCCATGATCCCGGCCCATGAACCGCTCCGTCCGGCTGGCGCTCATCGGCGTGGGCATCGTCGCCGGCCTCGCCTCCGTCCCCGCCCGGAGCGCCTGGCGCGACCGCCTGAAGCCCTTCACGCCGCGCGGCGTGCCGGCGCGCGAGTCCTACACGGTCGACATGCCGGGCACCCCCACGCAGCGGACCGAGGCCGTGCCGCTGGGCGACCGCACGGTCACGGCGTACCTGCACGTCGGCGAGGACCGGAAGGGCGCCTACGCCGTCGCGGCCTACACGCTGCCCCGGGACCTGCGCGAGGCCGGGGAGGAGGTCCTCGACGCCCTCGCGCGGACCTCGATCGAGGCCGCCCAGCCGCCCCGGAGCGCGTCGCCGATCCGCGACGAGGGGCTGGCCGGGCTGCCGGGGCGGGCCTACGACTTCGAGGCCACGTTCCAGGGGCGGCGCGTGCAGGGCCGGATCCAGTTCGTCATCAAGGAGGACGTCGTGTTCGTCCTCGAGGCGCTGGGCGCGCCGCTCGACGCGTCGCGCGTGGCCCGCTTCTTCGGCTCGTTCCGCCCGCGCTGACGCGTTCAGTCGCCGAGGCGCTCGAGCAGGAGCCGCGCGCGGGCACGCACGTGGCCGGGCCAGCCGCGGTCGTCGCCGCCGAGCGCCGCGAGCAGCGCCCCCGTCCGGGCGCGGGCGGCCACGCCGTCGCCCGCCGCGAGGGCCTCCTCGGCCTCCAGGAGGCGCAGGAGCGCGTCGAGGAGCGGCCCCGCGCCGGCGCGGGCGCGCAGGTGCTCGAGCGCCTCGCGGGCGTCGACCAGCCGCCCTTCGCGCAGGTGGAGCTCGACCTCGCAGCGCGCCAGCCCCGGCGCGTCGGGCTCCTCGGCGAGCGCCCGCGCGAGGGCCTCGTCGGCCGCGGCCACCGCGCCGGCGAGGTGGGCCAGGCGGGCCCTCAGCTCCAGGGCCTGCGTCCGCTGCGGGCCCGGCTCCTCGCCCTCGGGCGCGAGGAGCCGCAGGAGCTCGAGCCACCGCCCTGCGGCCGGCGACCCGCCGGACGCCGCGAGGAAGCAGGCCTGAAGCTCCGGGGCGGCCTCCCCGAGCGTCTCGAGCGCGCGCCCGCGCACCAGGAGGAGGTTGGCCGGCGCGCGCGCCAGGGAGAGGAAGACGGAGAGGGCCTCGCTCCAGCGGCCCTCCTGGCGCAGCAGGTCGCCCTCGAGGAGGCGGTCGAGGCCGTCGCGCGGCGGCGTGAGCAGCGCCCGGGCCCGGGCGCGCTGCTCCTCGGCCGCCGCGGCGTCGCCCGCGTCGGCCAGCTCCTTCGCCCGCACCGCGTGCGAGCTGGCGACCAGCTGGCGGACCGTGTGCTGCGCCCGCGCCGCGGCGGGGAGCGCGTCCGCGACGTCGAAGAAGGTCGCCAGGCGCTCCCGCGGTCCGAGCTCGTCGCGGAGCCGCAGCAGGCGCGCCACCTCCGGCCCCGTCAGCTCGCGGTCCTCATGCGCCGGCGGGAGGCCCAGCGCGACGGCGCGGCGCGCGCGCAGGTGGTCGAGGACCGACCTCGTCCAGGTGTCGGTCAGGCGGGCGGCCTGGATCCCGTGGTGGGCCGCCTCGAGCGCCTCGGCCGGCGCGTCGACCGGGCGCCCCGCGGCCAGGGCGCGCTCGACCTGCAGGACGGCGCGCAGGAGGTCGGCAGGCGGGGACGTGCCCTGCGCCTCGAGCAGGCGCGCGGCCTCGTCGAGCCGCCCCTCGGCCAGGCGCAGCTCGGCCAGCACCATGTCGCTGCGCGTCCGGAGCGCGCGCTCCACCCGCGCCGGGTCGGCGCGGCCGTGGAGCGCGCGGCCGAGCGTCTGCGCGGCCATGACCCGGACGACGTCGCTCGTCGACCGCTCCGCCAGCGCGTCGAGGACCTCCGCCGCCGCCTCCAGGTGCTCGGCGGGCCCGCGGGGGGTCAGGAAGGAGTCGCCGGCGCCCGGCGTCGCGCGCCGCGCGACCTGCAGCGCCTCGCGGCTCTCCGCGAGGTCCAGCGCCGCGCCCGCGCGCACGAGGGCGAGGACGCGCGCCAGCGCCTCGCCATGGCGCCCCTCCAGCGAGAGCGTCGCCGCCGCGGCGACCTCGGCGGCGGGGTCGAGGGGCGGCGGGGAGGCGTCGGGCGGTGCGGGCGGAGGGTCGACGTCGGGTGACGCGGCCTCGGGCGCGGGCGGCGTGGCCGGCCGCAGGCCCCACAGCGCCGCCGCGAGCGCGACGACGCCCGCCGCCGCGCCGAGCGCGAGCGGCCAGCGCGGCCGTCGTCGCCGGCGCGGGCGCCGCGCGGCGGCGAGGAAGGCCTCGAGGTCGCGCGCGAGGTCGTCGGCCGATGCGTGGCGCGCCGCAGGGTCGAGGCGCATGGCGCGGGCGCACACCGCGTCGAGCGCCGCGGGCACGGCCGGGTTCGCCCGCGACGGCGGCGGCGGCTCGCGCTCGGCGTTCTGCAGCGCCTCGACCAGCGACGCGGCACGGAACGGCGGCCCGCCGGTGAGCGCCGCGTGGAGCGTCGCGCCGAGGCCATGGACGTCGGTCGCCGGGCCGACGCTGCCGCGCTCGCCGCGGGCCTGCTCGGGCGCCCAGTAGCCCGGCGTCCCGAGGAACTGGCCGCTGACGCTGAGCGACGCGCCGTGGAGCGTGCCGTCGAGGTCCTTGGCCAGGCCGAAGTCGGTGAGGAACGGGCGGCCGGCCCGGTCGAGGAGGACGTTGTCGGGCTTGACGTCCCGGTGGAGGACGCCCTGGGCGTGGGCGTGGGCCACGGCGCGCGCGACCTCGGCCACGAGCGCCGCGGCGGCCGCCGGCGCGAGCGGCCCCTGGGTGTCGAGCCGCCGCTGGAGCGTCTGGCCGTCGACGAGGTCCATGGCGATCCACAGCCCGCCGCGCGGCGCCTCGCCCATGGCCCGCACCGGCACGATCCCCGGGTGGCGCAGGCGCTCGAGGACGCGCGCCTCCCGGGCCAGGCGCCGGAGCGCGTGCGCGTCGGCGCCGGGCCGCGGCAGGAGCACCTTGACGGCGACGACCCCGCCGGCCGCGTCGCGCGCGCGGTAGACGACCCCGGCCCCGCCGCGCCCCAGCTCGGCCTCGACGACGTAGGGCCCGAAGGCGAGGCTCACTCGCCGGCGCGCTCGCGCGCGGCGGCCTCCTGCCGCTCGCGCAGGACGCGCAGCTCGTCGAGGACGGGCTGCGCGCCGGGCAGGCGCAGGGCCGCCGCGTCCTCGAGGTTCAGCCACTCCCCCGCGTCGTCCGTCGGCGAGAGGAAGAAGACGTAGCGGCTCAGCTCCTCGAGCGGCCCGATCTCCCCGCCGCCGCTCGCCGGTCGGAACAGGAAGGCGGTCACCTGCAGCGGCTCGCCCTCGCCCACGGGGTGCGTGGCGGCGCGCTCCTCGACGCTCGGCTGGCGGGAGAGGACCTCCTCGACGCGCACCGTGTAGGTGCGCCCGGCGGGCCGGTCCTCGTAGGTGGTCACGGTGCCCACGACGACGACCTCGGCGAGGTCGCGCGCGCGCCGCAGCTCCTCGCCCGTGAGGGCGCGGGCGGCCGTCGAGGAGCGCCCGCGGTCGGCGCCACGGTCGGCGGGCGGGCCGGCGCAGGCGGCCGCCAGCGCGGCCAGGATCAGCGCGGAAGCGAGCCTCATGAGGACCCCCGGCGGGATCATACCCCCCCGGCGGCGGCCCGGCGCAGCCAGCTCGTGGCCACGGCCTCGAACGGCGCGTCGGCCGCCAGGCGCTCGAGCGGCACGCGCGCCGCGGCGAGGGCGCCCTCGAGCGCCCGGGCGCGCCCCTGCCGGGCGGCGCGCGCGGCCAGGAGCGAGGCCTCGGCGAACGGGAGCCGCCGGACGGCGCCCGTCTCCGCGTCGACCAGCTCCACCTGCGCGGCCTCGGTCGCCGCCGCCGCCTCGAGCGGGTCGAGCTCGTCGCGCGGCTCGCACACGACCACGACGGGCGCGAAGCCGAGGGCGCGCAGCCGCCGGGCCGCATCGGCGGTCCCGGGCGGGTCGAGGCCGTCGGTGAGGACGACCGCCGTGGCCCGCGACGCCGCGGCGCCGAGGCGCCCGGCCGCGGCGGCGAGGGCGGCCGGCCCCGCCGGCTCGCGCTCGGCGAGGAAGCGCAGGAGCCGCACCAGCTCGCCGGGCCGCCCGAGCTGGACCCTCGCCTCCGGGGCGCCGGCCCAGGTGAGGGTCACGCGCGCCTCGCGCGCCACGGCGCAGGCGGCGAGCGCCGCGGCGCACAGCGCGGCGCGCAGGTGCGGCGGCGGCGCCCCGCGGCCCATGGAGGCGCTCCCGTCGAGGAGCAGGTCCAGGCGCGGCTCGGGCAGGGCCTCGACCACCTTGAGCAGCAGCCGCTCGAGCCGCGCGTAGGCCGGCCAGTCGATCAGCCGGACGTCGTCCCCGGCGGCGTAGTCGCGCCGGGCGCCCGGCTCGACCCCGCGCCCCGGCCGGCGCCGCGCGCGCCGCGGCGCCGCGGCCGGCGCGCGCCGCGCGAGGACGACCAGGCGCTCGAGGCGGGTGAGGGTCTCGCGGGCGAGGAGCACGTGGAGGAGTCTACGGGCTGGCTGCGCCTCGTGGCCCCGGCGTCGAGACGGAGGGCCGTCGCGGTCAGTTCCGCGTGCGGATCGGGCAGCCGTAGGGCACGGTCACCGTCCGCTCCAGGCGACCGCCGGCCAGCAGCGTCGACAGCGCGATCTCGACGTAGTTCGTCGCGCCGACGGTGTCGGGCGACCAGTTGTCGTCGATCGCGCCCGAGTAGCGCAGGACGCCCGCCGGGTCGATCACGAAGACGTGGGGCGTGGCGTGGGCGGCGTAGGCGTCGGCGACCACGCCGTCGTGGTCGAGGAGCACCGGGAAGGTGAGCCCCCAGGCCTCGGCCCTCGCCGCGAGGCGGGGCGGGTCGGCGGCCTCGCGCGAGGCGACCGCCAACCAGACCACCCCCCGGCCGCTGAACTTGTCGAGGAGGTCCCGCACGGTCGGGTTGCGCTCGTGGTGCTTGGCCACGTACGGGCAGTCGGGCGAGATCCACTCCAGCACGACCAGCTTGCCGCGGTGCGCGGCGAGCCCGTGCGCCTGCCCGTCGAGCGCGGGCAGGACGAACGACGGCGCCTCGGCGCCGATACGCGCCCGCGCGGGCTCGCCCCCGCGCGACTGGGCGGTCACGGGGGAGGCGAGGAGGAAGGCGCTGATCGCGGCGATGGCGGCCGCGAGCGGCGGCACGGCCTTCGACATCGTGGGGGTCTCCTCGGAAGGGGTGGTGCTCGGGTGCTCCGGCGGGGTGCGGTCGGTCAGGCCGCCTCGCGCCCGAGCGCGAGGTCGACCAGGCCCTGCAACTCGAACACGTCGACCTCGACGTGCTCCTGGACTCCGACCTCGGACAGCCGCCGCTCGACCTCGTCGAGCGTGGCCAGCGTGACGATCAGGTCGTCCATGCCCGCCTCCTCGGCGGCCCCCCCGGCGGGGCCACGAGGGACCCCTTATCAAGTGCCGGGCCAAGGGTCTTGCATGGACGCGAAACGAGTTATGTCGGCCGCTTGGCACGCCTCGTTCCATCCGAACGGGGCGGTGTAACGGGTCGTTCCAGCTCCTCGTCCCCGCCCTCCAGGAGGCCGTACTTCCGCATCTTGCGCAGGAGGGTCGGGCGGGAGACGCCGAGCAGGCTGCAGGCTCTCCCGCGGTGGCCCTTGGCGAGCTCGAGGGCGCGCCGGACGTGCTCGCGCTCGGCCTCGTCCAGCGTGGGGAAGCGGTCGGGAGGGCGGACGTCGCCCTCGCGCGCGGCCGCGTCGGCGCCGAGGTCGATGTCGTCCTCGTCGACGAGGCGCCCGCGGCAGCGCACGACGGCGCGCGTGAGGACGTTGCGCAGCTCGCGCACGTTGCCGGGCCACTCGGCCACGCACAGCTTCTCGAGCGCGTTGACCGACAGCCCGTCGATGCGCCGCCCGACCTCGCGCGTGACCACGCTCAGGAGGCGCGAGGCGATCAGCGGGATGTCCTCGCGCCGCTCGCGCAGGGGCGGCAGCGTGACGGTCGCCACGTTCAGGCGGTAGTAGAGGTCCTCGCGGAAGGTCCCCTCCCGCACCAGCTCCTCGAGGTCGCGGTGGGTCGCGGCGAGCACCCGCGCGTTGAACGGCCGGGGCTGGTTGTCGCCCAGGCGCTCGAACTGCCGCTCCTGCAGCACGCGCAGGAGCTTCACCTGCGTCTCGAGCGGGATCTCGCCCACCTCGTCGAGGAACAGCGTCCCCTCGGCGGCGAGCTCGAGCTTGCCCGGCTTGTCGCGGTCGGCGCCGGTGAAGGCGCCCTTGCGGTGGCCGAAGATCTCCGCCTCGACGAGCGGCCGCGGCAGGGCGGCGCAGTGGACGGCCACGAACGGCGCCTGGCCGCCCGAGAGGCCGTAGTCGTGCAGGACGCGCGCCGCCAGCTCCTTGCCGGTGCCCGACTCGCCCCGGAGGAAGACCGTCGCCCGCGAGGCGGCCAGGAGCCCGAGCTTCTTGAACACCTCGCGCATGGCCGGCGAGCGGCCCACGAGCGCCGGGGCGCGGGCGTCCTCGGGCACCTCGGCGACGGCGATCGCCTGCGCCGGCGTGAGCTTCAGGGCGTCCTCGAGCCGCTGCAGGAGGCGGCGCGGGTCGACGGGCGACGGCAGGCAGTCGAACGCCCCCTCGCGCATGGCGACGAGCGTGGCGGCCATGCCGTCGTCGTCGTCGATCACGAGGATCGGCGCGCGCGGGAGCTGGCGCCGGAGCTCCGGGATCAGCTCGAGGCCCGAGCCGTCCGTGAGCGTCGGCGAGAGGACGATCGCGCCCACGCCGTCGCCGGCCGCCGCGCGCCGCGCGGCGGCGAGGGTGTCGGAGCACACGACGTGGTGACCGGCCTTCTCCAGCAGCTTGCGCAGCGTGCCGGCGGCGTGCAGGTCGGAGGTGACGACGAGGACGCTGGCCACGGCCAGATCCTACGCACCTGGCGCGGGAAAGGAACGGGGAGCGGGCTCGGGCGCCGGCTCGTCCTCGAGCGGCGGGTCGCTCGCCTCGACCGCCTGCGGCCCGGGGACGCTGGCCCAGGGCGGCGGGTCGTCGGGGCGCAGGTCGTGCGGGCCGAAGGGGATCCCGCGCGCGTCCTCGGGCCAGCGCGGCCGCCAGCCCGGCGGGAAGCCTTCGGGCACGAAGTCCGGCCCGCGCCCGTCCACGAGCCGGTAGCTGAGCGCGCACAGGTCGAGCAGCTCCGCCTCGAGGTGCTCGCGGTGGCGCTCCAGCTCCTCGGCGGTGCAGTCGGGCGGGATCCAGTAGGGGCCGACGGCGAGGAGCTCGATCCGGTTGAAGGGGAGGGGGACCCCCGTGCGGTCCCACGTGCGCAGCTCGAGCCGCCGCCGGTACCAGCCGCGCGCCAGGATGATCGGCGCGCGGCAGGCCCGGGCCACGGCCAGCATGCCGCCCTTGAGGTGGTAGGCGGGGCCGTTCGAGCCGTCGACGGTGATCCCGTAGACGACCGGGCCCGCCTCCTCGCGCATGTGGCGGATCATGAGCGGCAGGACGCGCCGGCGCCGCGCCGTGCCCGACGACGACCCGCCGCGGAACACGACGAAGTCGCAGCGCTCGAGCATGCGGGTGATGATCCGGCCGAAGTTGCCCGCCGACGCGAGCGTGTGGGGCCGCGACGGGCGGTAGGCCCAGGCGACGGTGAACACCTCCTGGTGCCAGATGAGGCCCACCGTCCGGCCGTGGCGCGCAAGCGAGCGGGCCATGGTCGGGTTGATCTCGTCGGTGACGCGGCTCGTCTTCCACACGAGCCAGCAGTAGGCCATGTAGGCCAGCGGCCACAGGGCGGCGACGAGGCCGATCAGGTGCCACGAGCACCACCCGCGCAGCCGGCGCCACGCCGTGCGCGAGGGGCGGCGGCGGTGGGCGGCGTCGAACGCGCTGCCCTGCGCCTCGAGCAGGCGCCGCCGCGCGTCCGCCTCCGCGTCGACGCCCCCGGGGTCGGTCACGGGGGACCAGGCTAGCACGTCAGGCGGCGCGCGCCGTCCCGTGGCGCTCGAGCGCGCCCCGCGCGACGACGCGCGCCGGGCCGTCGGCCCACACGCGCGTCAGGCGCCCGCCCGCGCGCGCGAGGGTCACGCGCTGCTCGTCGCCGCCCCTCGTGACCAGGCGCACCTCGCGCTCGCCGGGGAGGGCCAGCGCGCACGCGGTCGCCACGGCCCCGGTGCCGCAGGAGAGGGTCTCGTCCTCGACGCCGCGCTCGTAGGTGCGCAGGGCCACGCGCCCGTCGGGGCGCCGGGCCGCGAAGCACACGTTCGTCCCGCCGGGGAACGCCGCCTCGTGCCAGCGCAGGGCCCGCCCCCAGCGGAGCAGGTCGGGGTGCTCGAGCGTGGCCGCGTCGACCGCGACGACGAACTGCGGGTTGCCGACGTCGGCGAAGGTGCCCTCGAACGCCGGCGCGCCGGGCGGGGCGGCGCGCCGGGGCTCGAGGCGGCGCGGGGGGGGGAGTGCGACGGTGGCGCGCACGCCCGCGCCGTCGTGGGCCACGCGCACCTCGAGGCGGCCGGCGTCGGTCGCGAGCGCCGGGGCCGCGACGAGGGCCGCGACGGCGCGCACGGCGTTGAGGCAGAACGTGCGCGCGCCGTCGGGCTCGAGGTGGACGAGCGTGGGCCCCGCCTCTAGCACGACGAGGCCGTCGGCGCCGATCGAGCGCCGGCGCCGGCACAGGTCGCGCGCCAGGTCGGCGGCCGGCGCGGGCAGGGGGCCGGCCCGCGCGTCGAGCACGACGAAGTCGTTCCCCCCGGCCTCGACCTTCACGAACGGCAGCGCGTCCACCTCCCGGTTATCGGCCGGTGACGGCCGCGGGTACAACGGGGGCGTGACCCGGGCCGCCCTGCCGCTCGCCCTCGCGCTCCTGGCCGGCTGCGCCGCCGACCCCGAGACGGCCCCCCCGCGCCGGGCCGCGGCCGCGCCCCCGCCCGCGTCGCAGGCCGCCGACGACGACGAGGGCCCCGCGGCCCGGAGCGCCCTCGACGCGGCCCTGCAGGTCGAGCCAGGCCGCCCCAGGGGCGACGCGCCGCCCCCTCCGGTCCCGGTCTCGCCGGAGGACCGCGACGCGGTCCTGCGCCTGCGCGAGGAGGCCGCGTCGCAGGAGCGGGCCCGGGGCGGCGCGCGCGAGGAGGAGCGCGCGGTCGTCCGGGCGCGCCGCGATGAGGACCACCTGCGCCGCCGGCGCGAGGCCGCGCGCCTCGACCAGGCGCTGGCGCGCGAGGCCGACGAGGCGGCGGCGGCGGCGCGCGATGCCGCCGCGCGCGCGCGGCGGGGCGCGCGGCCGCGGTCGCCGCGTGGCGCGAGCGGGCGCGCCAGGCCGGGGGCGACGACGACGCGCGGGCGCGGGCGGCCGCGGTCGCCCTCGCGCGCGAGGCCCGCGACGAGGCGGCCGCGGCCCGGCGCGCGTGACCGCCGCGCGCCGCGACGCGGACGCGGCCCTGCGCTTCGCCCGGGCGACGCTCGCCCAGCGCGTCGAGGTGCCGGGCGCCGTCGACCGCGCCGTCGAGGCGGCGCGGCGTGTCCACGCGGCGGAGGCGGCGGCCGAGGCGGCCGAGGAGGCGGCGGAGCGGGCGGAGGAGGCGGCCGGGGGGCCGTAGCTCACCCTCGCGCGTCGGCCCCCGAGGGCGTGCGCTTGGTCATCGTGATCACGTTGCCGTCCGCGGCCGAGTACTCGTAGGCGACCTCGTCCATGAACTGGCGGATGATGTAGATCCCGAGGCCCCCGCGCTCGGGGGAGCGGAGCTGCTGCTCGAGGACGATCTGCCCCTTCTCCTCGAAGGGGAACGGCGGGCCGCCGTCCTTGAGGACGACGACGAAGCGCTCCTTGCCCGGGTGGACCTGCACCACGATCTGGCGCGGCTCGGCCGGCTCGGCGTAGAGGATCGCGTTCGACACGGCCTCGTCGATCGCGAGCTCGATCTTGTCCACCTCGTCGGGCGCGAAGCCCGCCTCGACGGCCGAGGTGGCCACGACCTTGCGGACGAGGCTCAGGTGCTGGGTGCGCCGCGGCACGGCCAGCGTGATCGTCTCGGCGAGGTCCATCTGGAGGGTACTTAGGAGGCCGGGGCGCGCCTGTCAAGGCCGGGGACGGGCCAACGCTCGTCCCCCGCGGCGGGTATCACGTCGCACGAGAGGAGCACGCCCATGCTCGCCCGCCCCCGCCCCGCCGCGCTCGCCGCCCTCCTGGTCGCCCTGCTCGCCCCCGCCGGCCGCGCCGACACCGCGGCCGGCCTGGCGGCGATCCGCGAGGAGTCGGTGCGGGCGAGCGTCGAGCACCTGGCGAGCGACGCGCTCGAGGGGCGCGGGAGCGGGGCGCGCGGCGGCCACGCCGCGGGCGAGTGGCTGGCCGGGCAGCTCGCCGCGCTGGGCCTCGCGCCCGCCGGCGACGACGGCTACTTCCAGCCGTTCGAGGCGCAGGGGCAGCGCATGCGCAACGTCCTGGCGCACCTCCCCGGGCGCGAGCCGGGCGAGGCGGTGGTGATCGGCGCCCACTACGACCACCTCGGGCTCGGCCACCAGCAGGGGTCGCTCGAGTTCCTGCGCGGCCGCGGGCGCGTCCACAACGGCGCCGACGACAACGCGTCGGGCACCGCCGCCGTGCTCGAGGTCGCGCGCGCGTTCGTCGCCTCGGGCCTCCAGCCGCGGCGGCGCGTCGTGTTCGCCTTCTTCGACGGCGAGGAGCGCGGCCTCCTCGGCTCGACGCACTACGTCGAGCAGGCGACGGGCGAGCGGGTGGCGCTGATGATCAACCTCGACATGGTCGGCCGCCTGCGCCGGGCCGTCACGGTCTACGGGGCGAACACCGGCGACCGCCTCGCCGGCTGGCTCGAGGAGGCCAACCGGCCGCTCGGCCTCGAGCTGGACCTGCGCCGGAGCATGACCCCCAACAGCGACCACTGGCCCTTCTACCAGCGGCGCGTGCCGGTGCTCATGCCGTTCACGGGGCTCCACACCGACTACCACCGCCCGTCGGACGTCGTCGCCAGGCTGAACGTCGAGGGGATCGCCCGGATCGCGCGCCTGTGCTTCGGCGTGGCGGCGCTCGCCGCGGACGCCGAGGACGCGGCGGTCTTCGCCGAGGCGCCCGACGGCACGGGCGAGGCGGTGCTCGAGCAGCTCCAGGCCATGCTCGGGGTCGAGCGGTTCGGCGAGCGGCTGCGCGAGCTGCGCGAGCGGCTCGGCGTCGGTGAGGGCGAGGGCCTCGAGCGGGTGGGCGAGCGCCTGCGCGACCTGCTCGGCGGCCGCGGCCGCGGCGAGCGCGGCCCGGCGGCCCGCCCGCGCCTCGGCGTGACGCTCGAGGGCGGCGGCCCGGGCGCGCGGGTCCAGGCGGTCACGCCCGGGTCGCTCGCCGAGCGGGCCGGCGTGCGCCCCGGCGACCGGATCGTGCGCTTCGGCGGCGCCGAGGTGCGCGACCCCGACGGCCTGCGCGCGCTCGTGGCCGGCGCCCGCGGGCCGGTGGAGGTCGAGGTCGAGCGGCGCGGCGGGCGCGCCGTGGTCGTGGCCCGCTTTCCGGGCGAGGCGCCGGCGCCGGTCCCCGACGCCGACGGCCGCCGCTGGTTCTAGCGAGCGGGGCGCGCTGCTACGGGTCCAGGCGGTAGAGCGCGCCGTCGGTCGAGGAGCCCAGGTAGATGCGCCCCTGGAAGCTGGCGATCGAGGGGCGTCCGTCGGCGTTGTTGCCCACGCGGCCGAAGCGGGCGTCGTTGACCGTGACGAGGCGCTGGAAGACGACGCCGTCGTCGCTGCCGTAGACGAACGAGGTCTGGGCGCCGTCGGTCCCCACGGCGTAGACGTTGCCGTCGGTGTGCTCGACGAAGTCGAACAGGAGGGCGCCGCTGATCCCCGTGAGCGGCACGACCGCGCCGCCCGGCTCGAGGCGCACGTGCGCGACGCCCGCGCTCGAGGCGAGCGTCACGTAGAGCGCCCCGCGCAGCGCCTCGACGCAGGGCACGTTCGCCTCGCCCGCGATCAGGTCCAGCCCGGTCTGGACGCCGGCGGCGTCGACGCGCACGAGGTCGGCGGCCGAGCCGACGACGCGCTTGGTCGCGATCAGCGCCCCGTCGAGGACGCCGCCGTACTTCAGGCGCGAGAACGGCCCGCGGCTGGCGACCGTCCAGCGGCCGAGGGCGGGGTCGAAGCGGGAGACGCTCGACTCGGCGGTGTCGAGGCCGCCGAGCGACACCAGGGCCCCGCCCCAGGCGACGACGTCGAAGCCGTGCACCTGCGCGTCGACCGTCGTGCGGCGCGGCCGCGCGACGGCCGAGTCGAACACGTGGACGTAGCCCGGGGCGAGCCCGTCCGGGTCGGCGTCGGGCACGTAGAGCTTGCCGTCGAGGGCGCGGGCGCGCAGGAACCCCTGCGAGGTGGGGTCGTCGAGGGCGAGGACGAAGCCGCCGACGGGGTCCCAGCGCCAGACCTGCGCGCCGAAGCGGGCCAGCGGGTCGAGCGACGTGGCGAGCCACAGCGCCCCGTCGAAGACCTCGAGGTCGGAGATCACGGGCAGCCCGCCGGGCGGCGCGCCAACGCGCGCGAGCGTCGCGCCGGTCGGGAGCGGGGCGGGGCCGGGCGGCGGGGGGAGCGGCGTCGACGACGAGGGGACCGGCGCCGTGGCCGAGGTGGCCGGCGCGACGGCGCTCGTCCGGCCGCCGCCGCCGCCGCCGCCGCCGCAGCCGAGCAGGGCGGCCAGGAGCCCGAGCCAGCAGGTCGTGGTCGCGCGCACGCGGCACCTCCGCGAGCGGCCCGAGCATGGCGCGGGCCGGCGGGCGCCGCGGCGGCGGCGGGGCTTGCGCCCTGCGCGTCGCGCTCCGGGACGGACGCTGCTGCATCGAGGCGCACCTGCCTCGAGTGTGAACGCGGCTGCGGCCGAGGATGGCGGGCGCTGCGGTGCGTCGGGGCCGACGTCGTCGGCCCCGACCGCTCAGGCTCGGTCGGCGGCCCACGGCCGCCCTCCCTCGCCGTCGCGCCGACACGCCATGCCCTCCTCGGCCTCGCCTGGGGTGAGGTGTGCTCGGAGGCGCCTCGGCCGTCTGAGAGTTGCGTTCGAGGGACTCTTCCGCCTGCGCGTGCTCGACCCGCCAGAGCGAGCGATGGGGAGGCGCGGAACGGGCCAGACGCCTTCGCCCGGGTCCGTGCGCCGATCGCGCCCCCCTCGCGAGCGCATCACTCGGCGATGAACGGGCCAGACGCCTTCGCCCGGGTCCGTGCGCCGATCGCGCCCCCCTCGCGAGCGCATCACTCAGCGCTGGGCAGGACGAGGAGGGGCGTGCGCGCGTGGCGCAGGACCTTCTCGGTGACGGCGTCCCAGGGCGGGAGGGCGCGGCCGGGGCGGCGCCGGGTGGTGATGGCGATCAGGTCGCAGCCGTGGTGGTCGGCGGTCTCGAGGATCTCGGCCGCGGGGTCGCCCCAGCCGCCGAACGCGCGCACGGGCACGCCGAGGGCCTCGAGGCGCTCGATCGCCGGCCGGAGGGGGGCGGCGGGGTCGACGGCGAAGAGCGACGGCAGCGTGCGGCGGGTGAGCACGCGCACGAGCACGACCTCGGCGCCCTCGCGCAGGGCCAGGCGCTCCACGAGCGCCGGGACGGGCGGGGTCGGCGGCCCGCCGTCGATCGGCAGGAGGAGCCGTCGCAGCGGCGCGTCCGGCCGGCGGAGCGCCTCGGCGGTGAGGACGAGGAGCGGGGCCGGGGAGGCGCGCAGGACGCGCTCGGCGACGCTGCCGCGGACGAAGCGGAGCACCCCGCCGCGGCCGTGGGAGCTCATGACGACGAGCGAGGGGGAGAGGCGCGCGGCCTCGGCCAGGAGCTCCGCCGCCGGGTCCCCCTCGCGGACGACCGGCGAGGCGCGGACGCCGGAGAGCGAGCGCCGGGCCGCCTCGAGGTGCGCCCCGGCGGCCTCGCGCTCCCGCGCGTCGGCGCCGGGCGGCAGGACGCGCAGGAGGACGACCTCGCCGCCGTCGTCCAGCAGGCGCGCCGCGCGCGGCAGGGCCGCGTCGGCCAGCGGGGAGCCGTCGAGCGGGACGAGCAGCCGGTCCACGGGCGTCTCCCTCAGCCGGGGGTCACGACCACGCGCCCGGCGGCGCGGCCGCCCTTCACCCGGTCGTAGGCCTCCTGGATGCGCGACAGCGGGACGTACTCCGACGGGATCAGGGGCAGGCGCCCGTGCTCCGCCAGGGCGATCACCTCGCGCAGCTCCTTGATCGAGCCCCAGAGGCTGACCTCGAAGCGCGCCTCGAAGCGCACGGTCTCGAGCGCCTTCAGGCGCGCCGCGCCGCCGGCGAGCCCGAGCTGGACGACCCTGCCGAGCGGGCGGGTGCTGCGCACGGCGAGGTCGAGCGTGGCGTCGGCGCCCACCACGTCGAAGGCCGCCGAGACCCCGTGACCGTCGGTCAGGTCGAGGACGCGCTCGAGCAGGTCGTCCTCGCGACCGTCGAGCACGTGCGTCGCGCCCATGCGCGCGGCGACGGCGCGCTTCTCCTCGGAGACGTCGACGGCGATCACCGGCGCGCCGGCGAGGAGGCGCAGGAGGGCGAGGGCATACTGCCCCAGGCCGCCGATACCGATCACCAGGACCGGGTGGTCCGGGGTGATCGCCGGCAGGGCGCGGCGCACGGCCCGGTAGGGCGTCAGGGCGGCGTCCGTCAGCGGGGCGGCCTCGCGCGGCGTGAGGCGGCCGAGGCGCACGAGGTGCCGCTCGCTCGGGACGAGCAGGAACTCGGCGTAGCCGCCGTCGCGCTGCGACAGGCCCGCCCACTCGGGCGCCACGCAGAGCTGCTCGTGGCCGCCCACGCAGTAGTCGCAGCGGCCGCAGCCCCACGCGCCGTAGACGACGACCGGGTCGCCCTCGGACACGCCCCGCACGCCCGCGCCGACGGCGGCCACCACGCCGGCGTTCTCGTGGCCGAGCGTCAGCGGCAGCCGCGGCAGGATCCTCACCTCGCCGTCGATCACGTGCAGGTCGCTGTGGCAGAAGCCCGCCCCCTCGACGCGGACGAGCACCTGGCCCGGGCCGGGGCTCGGCACGGGGACCTCGTCGAGCGTGAGCGGCGCCTCGTACGCGTGCAGGCGGGCGGCGAGCATGGGGGGCCCTCCTGCTCCGAGGCGGCTGCAAGCCGGGCGCCGGAGCGAGCGGCGCGCGGGCCACGGGGGTGCGGCGCCCGGCCGCGGCGAGCGCGCCCGAGGTGGGTCGCGCGTGTCCCGCCCGGCGGGGCGTCAGCGCCAGGCGCGGACCGTGACCCGCGCGGGCGCGTCGTCGGCGAGGGCGGCCTGAGCGCCCGCGAGCGCCTCGTCGACCCGCCCCGACGGGCAGCGGGCGCTCGCGTCGGCGTGGCGCCGGACGAGGCCGGGGAGGTCGACCTCGACCACGAGCGGCCAGGGCCCCTCCGGCCGCGGGCCCGGCGCGCCCGACAGGCGCACGTGCACGCCGCCGCTCGCCGGGCGCTCGATCACGACCTCGAGGGCGCCCGCGAAGGCGTCCTCCCACGCGGCGAGCAGGTCGGCGACGAGCGCGAGGTCGAGCGGCCGCTCCCACCAGGTCTCGACGCGCGCCCGCACGTCGCCCGGGACGCCGGGCGCGACCGTGACCTCGACGACGCGCCAGGCCCGCCGCCGCTGAACCCGCGCGTCGGCGTCCGCCGCGCGGGCGCGGGCCTCGTCGACCGCCGCCCGCGCCGGGCCGCGGGCGACCTGCGCGAGCCAGGCGAGCGCGTCGGCGTCGAGGCGCTCGAGCGCCGCCTCGGCCGCGTGGCGCCGCGGGAGGTCGTCCGTGACGAGCGCCGCGAGGAGCGGCCCGCGCAGGTCGACGCCCGCGCGCGACGAGACGCTGGCCAGGGCCCCGCCGCCGAGGAGGGCCGCCGTCACGGCCGCGTGCTCGCGCGCCTCGTCGTCGGGGCGCAGGCGCAGGGCCTCGGCCAGGGCGTCGACCGCGGCGACCGCGTCGCCGAGCCCGAGCCGGGCGGCCAGGGCGGCGCGCGCGTGCTCGCCCACCCACGCGGCCCGGTCGGCGGCGGCGCGCGGGCGCGCGGCGAGGCGCGCGAGGCTCAGGAACGACTCCGGCGCCGGGAGCCGCGGCGCCACCTGGAGCATCCACGCGTCGAGGTCTGGACGCGTGGCGGTCGCCAGGACGACGAGCCCCGGCGCCTCGGGCGTCTGCGCGGTGAGCACGAGGCCCAGCGCCCGGTCGGGTCCGCCGCCGGACGGCCGCTCGCCGCTCACGGCCGCGCGGGCCAGCGGCCCGGCGCGGACGAGCGCCCGGCGATCGCCGCGCGCGAGGAGCGCCGCCCCCGCGGCCATCGCCAGCGCGTCGTCGTCGGACGCCAGCGCCTCGAGGAGCAGGTCGTGGTACGCGTCACCTCGCGCCGCCGACAGCGCGTCGATCCAGCGCGCGCGCTCGGTCGGGTCGCGCTCGGCGCGGACGAGCGCCTCGACCACGCCCCGCTCGCGGCCGTCGGCGTGGCGCAGGAGCCACCGGAGATGCCGCGCCCGCGCGCGGTCGTGCGCCTCGGGATCGGCGAGCCCCGCCGCGACGTGCAGGCGATCGAGGTGCCACGCGACGAGGCCGCCCCGCGGCGCCCAGGCCTCCCACCAGGCGCGCGCCGCCACCTGCATGGCGCGGCGATACGCGGCGTGGTCGCCGAGGTCCCCGGTCGGCTCGAGCGGGTCGAGGTCGGCGATGCGCAGGAGCACCTGCTCGGCGACCGCGCCGACCGTGAGCAGGAGCGCCGGCTCGTCGCCGTCGTTGCCCACGCAGCGCGTGGGGGACAGGTCGTGCATCACATCGATCAGGGCAGGGACGGCGACCTCGCCGAGCTCGACGAGGCCGTCGGCCGCGGACCGGCCGCTGGCGGGGCGGAGCCGGGGGCGGACGAACCCGCCTCCCGCACCCGGACGGCGCTCGCGCGGGGGCGCGTCCGGCGGGACCCGCTGCGTGGCGCCCCAGGGGCTCCCGCCGCCGAAGCCCAGCACGTCGACCGGGTCGCCGTCCAGATCGGGGAGCGCCCGCAGGAGATGCGGCAGGCGCTCGGCCGGCTCGAGCGCCTGCCACTCGTCCCACGTCGGCAGGGGCGGCGCGTCGCGGAGGGCGGCCTCCTGCGCCTCGAGGCGCGCTGCGAGGTCGAGCACCTCGGCGCGCAGCTCGAGGCGCTCCGGGTCGTCCCAGGCGGGGTCGAGCGGGCCCAGGCGCGGCGGGAGGTCGAGGGCCGCCGCCGTGCGACGGAGCGTCGCCGCGATCGGCCCGCGCGGCCGGAGATCGCCCAGGTCGACGAACGCGGCGAGTTGCACGGCGCGGGCCACGTCCACGGCGATCCACGAGAGCGCGTCGGCCTCCCGGCCGGGGCGTCGGGTCTCGTCGGGCGCGCAGGCCTGGGCGAGGCAGGCGGCGCTCCAGGGCCGCCCGGCGCGCAGGGCCCACCAGGCGCGCAGGGCCAGGCTCCCGGCCGTCGCGTGCCTGCGCGGTCCGGGGCCCAGCGGCACGCCCTCCGTCCCCAGCCAGCAGTCCCGCAGGTCGGCGTCGAGGTCGCGAGGCTCGAGCTTCGGGAGAGGGCCGGTCGCGCTGCTGCGGCGACCGAGGACCAACTTGCGGCGGCGCAGGCGGTCGTCCATGAGCGTGGCGTGGTCACCGTCTCGCTCGAGGAGCCAGGCGCCGGCCACGTCCTCCCGACCCTTCGGGTCGTCGCCGTCGACGTCCTCGTCCTCGTCGTCCTCGTCGTCGTCGTCGTCGTCGTCGTTCGACCACGCGCCGACGACCGTCATGCGTGGGGTCGAGCTGGGATCGAACGGCAGGTCGAGCGTCGTGAAGAGCGCGTCGATCCCCGCCAGCAGGCCCCGGGCGCCCGCCCAGCGCGCGAGGGCCTGGACGACCCAGGGGTGGTCGGGACGGCGGTCTGCGAGGGCATCGAGCGCCTGGCCGAGCGCGGCCTGTCGGTCGAGGCCCCGCGTGAGGAGGGCGAGGCGGACGGCGCGCGCCAGGGGGTCCTCGCCGGGCGGGTCGTCGAGGAGGGCCGTCAGACCGTCGACGTCCGCGGGCGGGTCGAACGCTGGCATCGCCGGCGCGTCGGCGAGCGCCTCGAGGAGGGCGCGCGTGCCGCCGGCGCGGCGGTCGGCCTCGGCCAGCCAGCGCGCCCGGGCGCCGACGTCGTCCTGCGCGACCCGGAGCGACCAGAGCACCAGGCCCAGCTCGCCGCGGTCGAGGCCTTCGGCCCCGGAGAACGCGCCGGCCGCTCGGCGGAGCGCTCGGTCGGCGGCGGCGACCGGGTCCCCGGCCAGCGCCGGGCCCGCGAGGGCGATCAGGACCAGGAGCAGGTGTGCGGCCGCCGCCCCGGGACGACATGTCGTCCCGGGGCGAGGTGCCGTCCCCAGCCTCGGCGTTAGGCCACTGTCTCGCAGTGACTTACATGCCGGCATGAGCCCTGCTCTGTCGCTCCCCATGCTCCGCCTGGCCCGCAAGAACCTGCTGCACGACAAGCTCAAGCTGATCACGGCGGTGACCGGCGTCGTGTTCGCGTCGGTGCTCATGAACCTGCAGGTCGGCATGCTCACGGGCTTCGCCGACACGATCACGGCGCTCGTCGCGCGGAGCCCGGGCGACCTGTGGATCATGCAGGACGGGACCAAGAACTTCGAGATGGTCATGGGCCTCCCGGAGCAGCGCCACTATCAGGCGCTGGCGACCGAGGGCGTCGAGTGGTCGTCGCGGCTGATCGTCGACTTCACCGCCTGGAAGACGCCGTCGGGCCAGTTCGAGCAGGTCGTGATCGTCGGCGTCGACCCCGAGCGGCCGGTCGGCCTGCCGTGGGCCATGGCCGAGGGCGAGGCGAAGGCGATCTGGCGCGACGGCGGCGTCGTGTGCGACGACCTCGAGCGCGGGCGCCTGGGCGGCGGGCGGCGCCTCGAGGTGGGCGACGAGGTCGAGGTCCACGGTCACCGCGCGCGCGTCGTCGGCTTCAGCCGGGACGTGCGCTCGTTCACCACGACGCCCTTCGTGTTCAGCAGCCTGGCGAGCGCCCGCGACTACGCCCACGGCCTCGACCCGCGCACGCAGGTCAAGTTCGTCGTCGTGGGCGTCGCCCCCGGCCACGACGTCGAGGCGGTCCGCGCGCGCCTCCTCGAGCGCCTGCCCGAGGTCGAGGTGCTCACGAAGCGCGAGTTCATGGCCCGCTCGGTGGCCTACTGGCTCCTCGGCACCGGCGCCGGCGTCATGGCGATCCTGGCCGCCGTGCTGGGCCTGCTGGTCGGCGGCGCGATCGTCGGCCAGGCGATCTACAGCCAGACCATGGAGAAGTTCCGCGAGTACGGCACGTTCAAGGCGCTCGGCGGGACCAACGGCGAGCTCGCCTCGGTGATCCTCGCCCAGTCGCTCATGACGTCGCTCCTGGGCTACGGGGTCGGCCTCGTCGTGTCGCTCGCCGCCGCCCGCTTCGCCAACGAGGGCGTGCTCCTGATCCTCATGCCGCCCGGCCTCGTGGCCGGCCTCGGCGTCGTCACCGTCGTCATGTGCGCCGCGGCCACCTTCGGCTCGGTGCTGCGGGTCGTCCGGCTCGAGCCGGCGATCGTGTTCAAGGCCTGACCCGGCCGAGAGGAGAGCGCTTGACCCTTCCTGCCGCCGCTCTTACCCGATCCGCCAGAGCGCGCGATGGGGAGGCGCGGAGCGGGCCAGACGTGGTCGCCCGGGCACTCGCGCCGACCGCGCCCCCCTCGCGAGCGCGTCACATCGAAGACGTGCTGCGCGTCGAGGGGCTGACCAAGACCTACGGCCAGGGCGAGGCCGCCGTGCAGGTGCTGCACGGCGTCGACCTGTCCCTGCGCGCGGGCGAGCTCACGCTCGTCATGGGCCCGTCGGGGAGCGGCAAGACGACGCTCGTGTCGATCCTGGGCCTCCTCCTGCGGCCGACGGCCGGCCGCGTGTGGGTCCAGGGCCAGGACGTGACGGACCTCGACGAGCGCACGCTGCCGCTCCTGCGCCGCCGGCGCCTCGCGTTCGTCTTCCAGGCCTTCAACCTGTTCGAGGCGCTCACGGCGCAGGAGAACGTGGAGCTCGGGCTCCAGCTCGCCGGGCTCGGGGCCCGCGCGCGCGCGGCTCGGGCGCGAGAGCTCCTGGCGGAGGTCGGCCTCGCCGACCGCGCGCACCATGTACCGCAGGACCTGTCGGGCGGCCAGAAGCAGCGCGTGGCGATCGCCCGCGCGCTCGGCGCGCCCGGGCGGATCCTGCTCGCCGACGAGCCCACGGGCGCGCTCGACTCGACCAACGGCCAGCGCGTCATGGAGCTCCTGCGCGGCGCGGCCGACGCGGGGCGGGCGGTCGTCGTCGTCACCCACGACCCGCGGCTGCTGTCGCTCGCCGACCGCGTGGTCACGATCGAGGACGGGCGCGTGCGCTCGGACGAGGAGGTCTCCCGTGGTTAGCTGCTCCCCTCGCGCGAAGACGCTCACCGTGTCGGCCGCCCTGGGCCTGCTCTCGGCGCTGAGCGTGGCCCTGACCTACGCCAGCGACGGCGGCCAGGCGCACGAGGCGCGCCCGACGCCCGGCCCGGCCGGGCCGGCGCCGGCGCGGGTCGAGGTCGTCGTGGCGCCGGGCGTCGTCGAGCCGGCCACGCGGCTGGTCGAGCTGCGCGTCCAGCAGCAGGGGCGCCTGGCGCGCGTGACCCGCGAGGCGGGGGAACCGGTCGCCGCGGGCGAGGTCCTGGCCGAGCTCGAGAGCGACGTCGAGCGCGCGCAGGTGGCCCTGCGCGCGGCCGAGCTCTCTCGCGCCCGCGCGGCGCTCGCGCGCGTCGAGGCCGGCGCCCGCGAGGAGGTCCGCGCCCGCGCCCGCGCCGACCTCGCCCGCGCCGAGGCCACGCTCGAGCGCGCGCGCCTCGAGCAGACGCGCGCCCAGGCGCTCGTCGAGCGCGCCGTCCAGCCGGCGCACACGCTCGACACGGCGCGCGCCGAGCTCGCGGCGGCGGCGGCGAGCCGCGACGCGGCGGCCGCGTGGGTCGACGAGCTCGCGCGCGGCGAGCGGCCGGAGGTGGTCGACGAGGCGCGGGCCGAGGTCGCGCGCGCCGAGGCGGCGCTCCTGCTGGCCGAGGCGCAGCTCGAGCGCACCCGGGTGCGCAGCCCGCTCGACGGGCGCGTCGTCTACCGGCACCGTGAGCCCGGCGAGGTGGTTGGGATCCCCAATGAGGGGCCGCCGCTCTTGACCGTCGCCGGCGGGGCCCTGCGGCTCCGGTGCGACGTCGACGCGCGCGACCTGGCCCTCGTCTCCCCGGGGCAGGTCGTCGAGGCCGTGGCGCCCGCCTTCCCCGGCGTCGTGTTCCGTGGGCGCGTCCTGCGCCAGGAGCTCACGCTCGGTCGCAAGAACTTCCGCACCGACCGCCCGCGCGAGCGGATCGACACGAAGGTGCTCGAGGTCGTGGTCGAGCTCGACGCGGCCGACCTGCCGCTCGGCCTCGAGATGACGGCGACGTTCCTCCCCGGCGCCGCGGCGTCGCGGCCCTGAGCCGACCGCGCTCACCCGTGACGGTGACGCGTCGGGCGCGCTCGGTGTCCGGCGTGCTGCTGTTCGCCCTCCCTGGCCGGGAGCGCCCTTCGTCGCCGACGCGTCCCATGGCGCCCCCGCCGGCTGCCGCAACGAACGGCAGCCGCCCGCGTCGACGCCCGCGACGCAACGGGTTGCGCCCGGCCCCCCGTGTGTTGTCGGGGCGGGCGGAGGGAGGGACCGATGCACGTCCTGGTGGGGGCGCTCGTCGGCGCCGGGGTGTCGCTCGTCCTGGCCTGGGCGATCGCGCGCGCCATGGGGCGGCGGCCGTCGTGGCGCGAGCTCCTCGTGGCCGGGGCCGCCGGCGCGGTCGGCGGCGCGGTCACGGCGGCGACCCTCGGGCTCGGCGGCGCGGCGAGCGTCTCGACGGCGCGCACGGTCGCCGCCTGGTCGGGAGGCGGCGCCACGGCCGCCGTCGTCGACCAGGGCGGCCGCAACGCCCTCGAGGGTCGCCCGCTCCTCGAGGACACCGGCGCCGCCGCGGCGGTCGGCGCCTCGGCCGGCGCCTTGCCGCTCGCCGCGCGGCCGGCGCGCGCGGCCCGTCGACCGCCTGCGCGGCCTCGCGGCCGCGCCGGTCGAGCCGACGCCAGGGCTCGTGGGCGCGCTCGGCGGCGCGCCGGCCCGGGCGGCTCCCGGCCCGCGGCCACGAGGGCGGGGCCGTCGAGCGACGCGCGCCGGCGACGACGCCCTGCGCGCGGCGCGCGACGACCTGGCGGCCGCCCGCTCGCCGGCGGCCCGCGCGGGCCTCGCCGCCGTCCACCCGCCGCCGCCCGCCTGGCTCGAGGCGCGCTTCGCGGCGACGGTCGCGGCCGTGCGCCGCGGCGAGGCCGGGCCGCAGGCCGACGCGGCCGACGTGGCCGCGTTCCTGCGCGAGACCTACGAGCACGTGCGCGAGGTCGACGCGCTCGTGCGGGCCCTGGGCGGCCGCACGCGCCCGATCCCCGCCGCCGCGCCCGGCGACGCGGCGCTCCGCGGCGTCCACGACTTCGGTGAGCGCGCCTCGGTCCGCCGCGTCGAGGAGCTGATCGCGTCGCTGCGGCGCGAGCCGCTGCGCGACCGCGAGGGGGTCCCGCTCGAGGTGCCCGCGTGGCTCGCCCGGCTGCCGGTCGAGGCCCGGCGCGCGGGCGAGCGCTCGATCGACGTCGGCAAGCTCTCGCCGCACGTGGCCGCCGGCCTGTCCCGCCGCGGCCCCCCCGACCCGTTCGCGCTGCGGCTCCACAACCTCGCCGCGCACCACTCGGCGCCCGCCCGCCCGGGCCCGGCGGTGATCGAGGAGGTCGCCGACATGGTCCAGGCCATGCGCCAGGTGCGCGTCTACCGGCCCGAGCCCATGCCGTTCGACCGGATCGCGGCGATCCTCGAGGAGCACGTCGTCACCGGCCGCCTCCCGGCCGAGGCCCGCCCCCTGATCGCGCGCGCGCTCGAGGCGCAGGCCCGCCTCGAGCGCACGGGCGCCGTGACCCCGTACCACCTCCTCGAGGCGCGCCCCGCCCTCGTCGACCTGCCGCTCGGCGGCTGACGCGCCCGCCCTGACCTCTCCTCTTCGGACGGGGGCCGCGCCCGCCTGAGCTCCGTTTTCGCCCGGGGGGTGCCAACGCGGCTTGACGTTCGGGGGCAAAGTTCCAGCCGCGCCAGGACGATAGGAGCAGTGGACGGAGCGCGGCGTGAACGGCGTGAGCAGGTTCTTCCGGGCGCTGGGGGTGGCGGTCAAGAACGGCGCCCAGTCGTTCCGCGACTACTACGACCACGAGGTCGACCCGCTGACGCGCGACGCCCTGACGCTCGTCTACAACCGTCCGCAGTTCGAGCGCCGGCGCAAGAAGCTCGGCCGCTACTCGCTGATCCTGATCGACATCGACGACTTCAAGCACATCAACGACTCCTACGGTCACCACATGGGCGACGTCGTCCTCAAGGCGGTCGCGGCCGTCCTGCGCACGAGCTCGGGCGACCGCGTGTTCCGCGTGGGGGGCGAGGAGTTCGCCGTGCTGCTCGCGGGCTGCGACGCGGCCGACGCCGAGAAGGTGGCCGAGCGCCTCTGCGCCACCGTGCGCAAGCTGGACCTGCTCGAGGGGCGCCCCGTGACGGTCTCGGCCGGCGTGGCCTGGTCGGGCGAGGCGCGCGAGACCGACCACGAGATCGTCTACCGCCGCGCCGACCAGGCGCTCTACCGCGCCAAGTGCTCGGGCAAGAACCGCGTGGCCCGCTTCGACCAGCCGGCGCCGGCGGCGCCCGGCGACGGCGCGCACGCCTACCCGGCGGCCGCGGTCCTGCCGCGCGACGCGCTCGTGCTGCCGCGCGAGGCGCTCGCGCTCGGCTGAGCTGCGAGCTACCTGAGCAGGATCGGCATCACCCGCGAGACGACCAGGCCGAGGAGCAGGCAGCCGAAGAGCAGCGCGACCGGGATCGGCCAGAGCGTCAGCACCACGGCGCGCCCGGGGGAGACGCCATGGGCCCGGCGCAGCCCGACGCCGGTGAGGACGAGGACGAGCAGCGCGGCCAGCGTGCTGCCCGCCATGGGCACGAGCTGCAGGATCTGGCCCCCGTGGGCGTAGCCCATGGCGCGCACGGTCGCCTCGAAGCTGCCGCGACCGCCGAGGAGGCGGGCGAGCCCGTGGGTGAGCGCGCCCAGGATCACGAGCTGGAGCGGCGCCAGGAGCGGCGCCCACGCGACCTGCAGGAGCGCGAACCGGAGCTGCAGCGCCTGCCAGTTGCGCAGGAACTGCATGACCAGGTCGAGCCCCTGCCGCGCGTCGGCGTCGGTCGCCAGCGGCGCGAGCGACGCCTCGAGCGTGCCCAGCGCGCCGCCGCCGGCGAGGGTGCCGACGGCGGTGAACAGGGCGGCCCCGGCGGCGGCCAGCGTCGCCACGAGCGCGGCGAAGGTCAGCGGCGCGCGCAGCCCGCCGCTCCAGGGGAGCTGGTCGAAGAACTTCCCGGCCCCGCTGAGCGCCTTGAGCGTGCGCCCGAGCGCGACCGGCGTCGAGAGCGTCGGGTCCTCCCAGGCCACCGGATGCCCGCCGCCCCGGCAGCGCAGGCAGCGCGCCTCGGGCTCGGCGCACGCCGCGCACAGGAACAGGCCGCAGCCCGCGCAGGTGGTCGTCGCGGTCGCCCGCGGGTGGGCGGCGCAGGGCGGCGGCCCGTGGCGCTCGGCGGCGGCGACGTTCACGCGACCATCGATAGCCGACCGGGGGCCTCACGGCCACCGGGAAGGGTCGGCCAGGTGCGAGCGCGACCGGCGCGCCGGCGCGAGTCCACGAGCGCGGTCAGGACGCGAACGGGTCGAACCCGGCGTCGCCGCCGAACGGGTCGTCGCCCCCGGGCGGCGGGCCGAAGCCCCCGGGCCCGGCCCACCCGGGCTGCTGCTGGCCCGGCGCGGGCGGCCAGCCTGGCTGGCCACCGAAGCCCGCCGGCCCGCCGAAGCCCGCCGTCGGCGGCGCGGGCGGCGGCGGCGCGCCGCCGGCGAACGGGTCGCTCCAGGCCTGGCCCTGGCCGCCGGGCGCGCCGAAGGGGTCGTTCCAGGCGGGGCCTTGCCCGCCGCCCGGAGCGCCCGGAGCGCCCGGAGCGGGGCCGAAGGGGTCGTTCCACGCCGGCGCGCCGCCCGGGGCGAAGCCGCCGGAGAGGGTCACGCCCTCGGCGTTGAAGTCCTGGCCCGGGGCCATGGTGGCGCCGAAGGGATCGAACCCCTGCGGGCCGCCGGGCGGCGCCGGCGCCGCGCCCGGGGACGCGCCGAACCCGCCCGGGGCGAACGGGTCGAAGCCCGGCCCCGCGCCGAACGGATCGCCGCCAGGAGGCGGCCCGTAGCCGCCGCCCGCGGGGCCTCCGAAGCCGCCGCCGGGCGCGAAGGGGTCGCCGCCGGGAGGAGGGCCGTAGCCCGGGGGCGGGCCGGACGCGAAGGGGTCGCCGCCGGGGCCGCCGAAGCCGCCGGGCGCGAAGGGATCGCCGCCGGGCGGGGGGCCGTAGCCCGGGGGCGGACCGGACGCGAAAGGGTCGCCGCCAGGGCCGCCGTAGCCGCCCTGCGCGAACGGATCGCCCGGGGGCGGGCCGTAGCCCGGGGGCGGGCCGGAAGCGAAGGGATCGCCGCCAGCCTGGGGCCCGAAGCCCGGGGCGGGCCCGCCGAAGCCGCCGGGCGCGAAGGGGTCGCCGCCCGGCGGAGGCGCGTAACCGGGCGGCCCGCCGCCGCCGAAGGCGAAGGGATCGCCGCCCCCTTGCGGTCCCCCGAAGCCTCCCGGGGCGAACGGGTCGCCCTGCGGCGCGCCGTAGCCGGCGGGCGCGCCGCCGAAGCCGCCGCCGGGCGCGAACGGGTCCTCGGTCGGCGGAGCGCCATGACCCGCGGGCGCGCCGAAGCCACCTGCCGGGCCGAACGGGTCGCCGCCACCGAAGCCCCCCCCACCCGGCGCGAACGGGTCGCCCGTCGGAGGTGGGCCGTAGCCCCCCGTCGGCGGGCCGCCGCGCCCGCCGAAGCCACCTGCAGGCGCGAACGGGTCGTGGCCGGCGGGGGCGAACGGGTCGTTGCCGGCAGGCGCGAACGGGTCGTGGCCGGCGGGGGCGAACGGGTCGTGCCGGCGGGGGCGAACGGGTCGTTGCCGGCGGGGGCGAACGGGTCGCTGCCGGCAGGGGCAGACAGGTCGTTACCAGCAGGGGCGAACAGGTCGTGGCCGGCGGGGGCGAACGGGTCGTTGCCTCCGGGGGCGAACGGGTCGTTGCCGGCAGGGAGCAGACAGGTCTTTGCCTGCGGCCAGGGCGAACAGGTCGCTGCCGGCGAGGCGAACAGGTCGCTGCCGGCAGGGGCAGACAGGTCGTTGCCGGCGGGGGCGAACGGGTCGCTGCCGGCGGGGCGAACGGAGTCGTTGCCGGCAGGGGCAGACAGGTCGCTGCCGGCGGGGGCAGACGGGTCGTTGCCGGCGGGGGCGAACGGGTCGCTGCCGGCGGGGGCGAACGGGTCGTTGCCGGCGGGGGCGAACGGGTCGCTGCCGGCGGGGGCGAACGGGTCGTTGCCGGCGGGGGCGAACGGGTCGCTGCCTGCAGGGGCGAACGGGTCGCTGCCTGCGGGGGCGAACGGGTCGCTGCCGGCGGGGGCGAACGGGTCGCTGCCTGCGGGGGCGAACGGGTCGCTGCCGGCGGGGGCGAACGGGTCGCTGCCTGCGGGGGCGAACGGGTCGCTGCCTGCGGGGGCGAACGGGTCGCTGCCTGCGGGGGCGAACGGGTCGCTGCCTGCGGGGGCGAACGGGTCGTTGCCGGCGGGGGCGAACGGGTCGTTGCCGGCGGGGGCGAACGGGTCGTTGCCGGCGGGGGCGAACGGGTCGCTGCCTGCAGGGGCGAACGGGTCGCCAGCCGCGAACGCAGCGGCCGCGAAGGCCGCGGTGCTGCCGCCGGCAAGGGCCTTCGGCGGGGCGGCGCCTTGCCCGCGGCGGGCGGCGGCGAGGCAGGGGCGGCGCCTTGGCGGACGGGGCCCGCCCCGGCGGGGGTGGCGGCGGGGCCTTGCCCGCGGGCGAGGCGGCCGCGCCGGTGGGCAGCTGACCCGACTCGTCCAGCCGCTTGCGCCGCATGGTCTGGCGCGCGGCGACCTTCACCGGGAAGTCGTCGCCGAGCAGGTCGTCCTGAGGTCGGAGACCTTGGGGACCTGCAACCAGGCCGGTGAGGCTGCCCGCCTCCTCGGCGTCCTCGGTCTCCTCGAACGAGACGTCAGGCTCTGCCAGCAGGTCGTCGACGGCGGGCCCGCTCCGCGCCGGCGGAGCCGGCGGGAGCGCGGCGGCGCGAGGCGGTGGCGGCGGCGGTGGCGGCGCGGGCGGCGGCGCGCCGCGGGGGGCCGCGGCGGCCGGCGCGAGGACGTCGCCGTCGAGCTCGAGCGCCCCCTCGTCGGCGAGCGGGTCGAACTCGGCCACCGTCGGGACGGCCGGCGCGGGTGGCGGCGGCGGCGCGGCGGCGGCCGCGGCAGACGCGCCGAGGGCCGGGAGGCTCCCCGACTGCGTGAGGGCCGAGGCGAGGACCTTCTCGAGCACGGCGAGCATCTCGCGCGCGTCCGGGAAGCGCTCGGACGGCGTGGCGTGGGTCGCGCGCTCCACCACGCGCGCCAGCGGGGCGGCGACCCCCTCCCCGAACACGCGCGCGATCAGCGCCCCCAGCGCGTAGGTGTCGGTGACCGGCGTGGGCTCGACGTCGCCCGCCCGCTCCTCGGGCGGCAGGAACTCGAGGGCCGCGGCGCCGTCGTCGCCCAGGTAGTTGACGAGGCGCGCGCCGCCCAGGCGCGCGGCCACCGGGCGCAGGCCGAAGTCGGCCAGGACGACGTTGGTGCCGTCGACGAGCACGTTCGACGGCTTCAGCCAGCCGTGGACCCGGCCGCGCCCGTGCGCCTCCGAGAGGACGCGGGCCACGCCGAGCACGACCTCGCGCGCGGGGCCCGGGCGCAGCGGCCCCTGGGCGAGCTGGTCGGCGAGCGTCCGCTCGCTCATGGGGCCGACGACGACCCACGCCTGCCCGTCGTCCTCGAACAGCACGCGCTCGAAGCCGCGCACCGCGGCGACGCGGTCGAGGTTCACGCGCGTCTCGCCGTAGCGCGTGCGCAGGAGCCAGCCGTAGTCGTCGACGTCGAGCGCCTTGAGGACGACGCGCTTCTTCTTCTTGCCCTGCTGCGCCTTGAACGCGCGGCCGAGGAGCCCGCGGCCCAGCTCCTCCTCGAGCACGAACTCGCCCACCCGCGCGCCGACCCGAGCGACCATCCGGCCTCCTGCTGGCACGCCGAGTATGGACCCGCCGCGCCTCCCTCGCCATCGAGAGACCCACGGCCGGCCTCCGCCTCACTCGCCGGGGGCGGAGGCGGCAGAGAGCGCTGCGGTCCGCGGCCCGCCGACTACGGCGCCGAGCCGGTCGAGGCCTCCTCCCAGAACCCGCGCAGCTTGTCGCGGCGGGCGGGGAGCTGGAGCTTCTGCAGGGCGCCGACCTCGATCTGGCGGATGCGCTCGCGCGAGACCTTGAAGATCGCGCCCACCTCCTCGAGGGTGTACGTGTAGCCGTCGCCGAGCCCGTAGCGCAGCTTCAGCACCTCGCGCTCGCGGTAGGAGAGCGTCTTGAGCAGGCGCTGGATGCTCTCGCGCAGCATGGCCTGCTGCGAGGCGTCGACCGGCGTCTCGGTCTTCTGGTCCTCGATCAGCTCGCCGAAGAAGCCCTCGTCGCCGCTCCCGTAGGGCTGGTCGAGCGACAGGCTCGAGCGGTGGAGCTCGAGCAGGCGCCCGACCTCCTTGGGCGGGATCTTGGCGACCCGGGCCATCTCCTCGAGCGACGGCTCGCGCCCGTGCCGCTTGAGGAAGTCCTCGCGCTCCTCGACCAGGCGGTTGAGGTTGTTGATGGCGTGGATCGGGATGCGCACCGTGCGCGACTGGTAGGCGATCGAGCGCGTGATCGTCTGCTTGATCCACCAGGTCGCGTAGGTCGAGAACTTGTTGCCGCGGCTGGCCTGGTAGCGGTCGAGCGCCTTCATCAGGCCGGTGTTGCCCTCCTGGATCAGGTCGAGGAAGGGCAGCCCCTTGTTGCGGAACTTCTTGGCGATCGACACGACGAGGCGCAGGTTCTTCTTGCTGAGGGCCTTCTTGGCCTCCTCGTAGCGCTGCTTCCCCTGCTCGACGTGCGCCAGGTAGAACTCGAGCGCCTGCGGGGTGGCCTGCGCCCGCTGCGCGAGCTGGGCCAGCTGCCGCTCGACCGTGGCCAGCTCCTGGCGCGACTCGTCGGCGCGGCGCTGGCGCAGCCGGTCGGCGGCCTCCGCGAGCACGCGCATGCGCGCGTGCAGCCGCTGCAGGCGCGTGACGAGCGGCACCAGGCGCGAGATCTGGATGCGGTAGGGGAGCAGGATCCCGCAGGCGTCGGTCACCTTGCGGTGGAGGATCCGCCGCAGGTGCGCGCGCTCCTCCTCGCTCCGGCCCGCCTCGAGGTAGCGCATGAACGTGCGCTGGTGCTCGGCGAGGTCGCGCCGGACGACCGGGAGCTGCTGCCCGAGGTCCTGGCGGATCCGCTCCTTCTTGGCGTTGTCGTTGGCCTCGATGAGGAGCACCCGGTCGACCGGCAGCTGCCCGCTGACGATCTTCTCGAGCAGGCGCACGGTCAGGTTGACCGCGAGGCCGCTGCGGAGGATCCGCTCGCGGTACCAGCCGCGCGACTCCTCCAGCTCGCAGGCGAGGACCCGCTCCTCCTCGACGGAGATGGGCGGGATCACGCTCATCTGGCTGAGATAGACCTTGACCAGGTCCTGCTCGCGGTCGCGTGCGTCGTCCGACGACAGGCTCATGGCTAGGAGTCCCCCAGGCGCAGCGGCGTCTCGCGCGGCGCGATTGTAGGGTGGCCCCGGGCGAGCGTAAAGTGCGGCGCGGGCGCCGACGGGCCGCCGAGGGGCGGGCCGCGCCGACCGGAGGGGCCATGGGGCTGTACGAGATCGAGGACCGCCATCCCAGGGTGGACCCGGAGGTCTACCTCGCCCCCGGCAGCCAGGTCGTGGGCGACGTGGCGGTGGGCGCCGGGTCGAGCGTCTGGTTCAACGCCGTGCTCCGCGGCGACGTGCGCCCGGTGACGATCGGGCAGCGGACCAACGTGCAGGACCTGGCCATGCTGCACGTGACCACCGGCCGCTACCCCTGCGAGATCGGCGACGAGGTGACGATCGGCCACGGCGCCATGCTCCACGGCTGCCGCGTGCGCGGCCGGGCCATGATCGGCATGGGGGCGGTGCTGCTCGACGGCGCCGAGGTCGGCGAGTGGTCGATCGTGGCCGCCCAGTCGCTCGTGCGCGTCGGCTTCAAGGTCCCGCCCGGGACCCTCGCCGCCGGCGTCCCGGCGGTCGTGAAGCGCGAGCTGACCCAGGCGGAGCGCGACGAGATCCTCAGGTCGGCGCAGCGCTACGCGGACATGGCGGCGCGCTACAGGAAGCACCTGCGGGCCGCGCAGCACAGGCCGAGGTGAGCTTCCTGGCCCTCGATCGGACGCAGGGGAGGCGCAGAGTCGTCTTCCCCGGAGCGGAAAACGCGCAGGCTCGTGATCGACACGCTCGACCCCGCGGGTGGAATGGAACCACGAGCGAGGCGAGGGCGCGGAGGCCGAGGCGAGGGGGGTGGGGGGGGGGGGGGGGGGGGGCGCGGGTCGTAACGATCGCCGGATCCCACCCCCCCCCCCCCCCCCCCCCCCCCCCCCTCGCCCGGCATCCGCGGCCGCAGCCGTCGATCACACTAACGCGGCTGCACCACGGGCGGCACGACCGGCGTGTCGAGGTCGCCGTCGATCGGCCCGGTCGGGCCGGTCGGCGCCAGGGGCGAGCGCTCCGCCGGGCCCGGCGCGGGCGCGGAGGTCGTCGCCGGCGCGAAGCGCCGGCGCAGCTCGTCGTGCACCTCGGGGACCCAGAGCCCCCACACCGGGGCCGTCACGCGCGACGTGCGCAGGGCCTGCTCGTCCTGGCGCGCCTCGGCCGCGTCGTCGGCCCCGAGCACCCGGCGGTCGCCCGGCGTCGAGGCCATGACGCGACCCTCGAGCACGACCACGCGCGAGGCCTCGCGCCCGTGGTGGACCAGGAAGCGCGTGCCCAGCACCTGCACCTCGAGGCCGCGCGCGGCCACGCGCAGCGGGCGCTCGCGGCGGGCCACGTCGCAGTAGACCTCGCCGTCGAGCCCGCCCATGACCACCGTCAGGCCCCCGTCCGGGGCGGTCTCGAGGGCGACCTCGGTGTCCGGGTGGACGTGGACCGTCGTGCCGTCGTCGAGGCGCACGCGCGCGCCGGGCGCCACGGCCAGGAGCCGCTCGCCCTCGAGGACCTCGTCCCCGGCGGCGACCGGCAGGTAGGCGCCGTCGCTCCCGGCCCGGAGGAGGCCGTCGCCGGCCACGCCCGCCCGGGCGCGCGCCGTGGCGGTCGGGGGCGCCTGCTCGGCCTGCGGCCACACCAGCGCGCCGGCGGTGAGCAGGACCGCCGCGGCCGCGACCCACACGCCGCCGGCCCGGCCCGGGCGGCTGCTCGCCGCGGGCGACGCCACCTGCGCGCGCGCCCGCGCGCGCAGGCCGAGGACCAGCGCCTCGACGCCGGCGTCGTCCCACGGGTGGTCGGCGAACGCCGCGCCGAGCAGCGCGTCGGTGCGCTCGAGCGCCGCCCGCTCGCGCCCGCACGGGGCGCAGCCGTCGAGGTGACCGCGCACCAGCGCCAGGTCGTCGGGCGGCAGGCGGTCGTCGAGGTAGGCGGGCAGGAGCGCCTTCAGCTCGCGGCAGGTGGTCATCGCGGTCTCCCTCTCACGCCCCGGCCGGCTCGCCCGGCCCGAAGCGCTCCGCCAGCCGGCGGCGCAGCGTGGCGCGCGCGCGGAACAGGCGGCTCTCGATCGTGTTGACGGTCAGGCCGGTCAGCTCCGCGATCTCCTCGTAGGAGCGACCGTCGAGGTACTTGAGCAGCACCACCTCGCGCTGCGACTCGGGCAGGAGCGCCACCTCGTCGCGCACGTGCGCGCGCAGCTCGTCCTTGAGCAGCAGGTCGTCGGGCGTCACGCCCGGCGCCGGCAGGGCGGCCCCGCCGTCGTCGTCCTGGCCCGGCAGCGCCTCGGCCGCGCGGCCGACGACCTTCTTGCGCCGCAGGTGGTCGAGGGCGGTCGTGCGCACGACGTTGCGCAGCCAGCCCTTGAAGCGCGCCCGGTCCTCGAGGGCGCCGAGGCCCTCGAGCACCTTCACGAACGCCTCCTGCACCACGTCGCGCGCCAGGTCGTAGTCGCCCATGACCGCCGTGGCGACCGCGCCGGCGAAGCGGGCGTGGCGCACGACCAGGAGCTCGAACGCCTTGACGTCGCCCGCCAGGTAGCGGCCGATCAGCGCGGCGTCGTCGCCGAGGAGGTCCCCTCGGGGCGCGCTCACGGGGCTGAGGACCGTGACCAGGAGGAGGTGGAGCACATCATCCGGACGCACCCCGGGGGGCGGGCCTTGCGGGGGAGAGGGCGCCTCCTGAAAAGACAATGAGTTACGCGTGTCGGGCAGAGATTGGACACGGAGGCAACGGAGGTAGCACGGAGGGCACGGAGGGCACCTGCGCCTCTCTTCGCGCTCTTCGTGGAGCCTCCGTGGTCTCCGTGTCCCATGATCGGCCGAGACGCCCCGCTCACGGCACCCACTTCACCGCCGCCACCGCCACGTCCGTCGTCCTGAGCGCCGGGTCCGCCACGAACAGGTCGAAGTACTCCTTGAACTTGTCCGTGAAGTACTCCACCTCGTGCCCGCCGTAGCGCCGGGTGAGCGTGTGCATGCGCTCGAGGCCGAACTCCTCGCGCGCGGCGGCGCCGCGGGCGTCGAGCAGCCCGTTCGTGAACAGGACCAGGAGGTCGCCGCGCGCCAGCTCGAACGAGCGCGCCTCGAGGGCGCCGTCGAAGATCGGGCCGCGGTCGATCCCCATGACCATGCCCTCGGTGTGCAGGACGCCGAAGCCGCCCTGCCGGGCCGGGTTGACGAGCAGGGGCGAGGAGAGCCCGGCGCGGGCGACGCGCAGGGTGAGCCGCTGCAGGTCGATCAGCCCGCAGAGCGCGCCCACGAACACGCGCCCGTCGAGGTCGGGGAACAGCTCGGCGTTCACGCGCCGCAGGACGTCGCGCGGGTCGGCGTCGCGGACGAGCGCCTGCCGGGCGAGGTTGCGCGCCATGGCCGCCAGGAGCGGGCCCTCCGGCTCGTCGCCGAGCACGCCGCCGGCGAGGAGGCCCAGCTGGTCGCCGCCGAGGTCGACGAGGTCGACCCAGTCGCCGCGCGGCGGCGACGCCGGCAGGAGCAGGCGCCGCACGTCGACCCCGCGCTCGGTCAGGCGCAGGGTGCGCGCGAGCGCGCGCAGCTCGTCCTCGCCGCCCGGGTCGCCCGGGCCGAACGGGGACGCGTGCTCCCCCGACCCGCCGGGGGCGAGCGAGCGCACGCGCGCCAGCTCCTGCTCGATCTCCTTGCGCCACTCGTGCGCGGGGCGGCGCGCCGTCGACGGCCGGGGGCCTCCGCCGCCGCCCGACGACCCCTCGCGCGGGTCGAGCTCGGCGGCGCGCGCGGTGATCCGGCGCACCTCCGGGTCGTCGATCAGGAGCAGCTCGCCCGACGACTCGAGGTCGCGCAGGGTCGTGCCCTTGCCCGCGAACAGGGCGTCGCGCCCCCAGCGCGCGGTGTCGTCCTGCTGCAGCTTCCCCGTGTCGGAGGGCGCCAGCGCCGGGAGCTTGCCCGAGTCGACGGGCACCGCCAGCCGGCCGTCGCCCTGGGCGGGCAGCCGCGCCGACGGGCGCCCGGCCTGCTGCGGCTGCGGCGGCGCCCCCTCGCGCCGGCGCTGCGCCACGCCGGACGGGTCGGTGTCGGGGATCGGGGCGTGCGGGTCCTTGCGGCCGGCCGCCCCCGCGATGGCCCCCGTCACCGCCGGTGTCCGCCCGCTCGGGAGCCGCCCGCCGCGCGTCCCGTGCGAGCCCGTGTCGAGGACGCGCGCCGCGCCCGAGCCCACCTCCGAGACCGGCTCGGCCGCCTTGCTCGGCTGGAGCGAGGGCGGCGGCCGCTCGGGCGCGTCGAGGGGCTTGGGCTGCGCGCCCGCCTTGAACTCGGCGCAGCCGGCGGCCAGGTGGCGGGCGATCAGCCGCGGCGCGTTCTCGAACATGAGCAGGTTCGACGAGAGGTCGATGTGCTCCTGCGCCTGCAGGCAGTAGGGGCACACCCAGCGGCTGCGGGCGTCCTTGCGCCGCCAGGCCGGGTCGCCCTCGAGCTTCTTGCGCACGTTCTCGGCCAGGCGCCGCGCCTGGTTGGAGAACTTGACGATCCCCTTGAGGTGCGCGAGCGGCTTCTCCTGCTGCCCGTGGCGGTGCGCGTAGCAGCCCTCGACGTGCCCGACGATCGTCATGAGCACGTCCTCGGTCATGCGCCGGTCGGCCGGCACGACCACGCCCGTGCCCTCGCCGCAGTAGGGGCAGTACCACTGGCGCGTCGAGTCGATGAGCTGCCACGAGGGCGACCGCACGAGCTCGGTCTTCACGCGCCGCCGGAGGTCGCGCACGGCCGCCGCCTTGCGCACGTCCGCCAGCGGCTTCTCGGCCCCCTCGCCGCCCTTCCAGCCGGGGCAGCTCCCCTCGAGGTGCTCGAGCGCGGCGTCGATGCGCGCGTCGAGGGCGTCGGGGAACGCGTCCTGCGCCACCTGGGCGCACATGGGGCACACCCAGGCCTTGCCGGCGAGGACCTGCCACGAGGCCGAGCCCTGGAGCCCCTCGCTCACCCGCCGCCGCGCGCGCGCCTGCCGCCCGAACACCGCCACGCGTCAGGCCCGCTCCGGCAGGTCGGCGACGTACTGCCCGCACTGCCCGCGCGACTCCTCGACCTCGACCTCGAGGCGCGTGAGCCGCGCGCCCGGCGCCTCGCGGCCGAGCGCCTCGATCAGCTGCCCGCCCAGGTGCTCCGCCAGCCGCTCGGTGCTCGTGTTGGGGATCGGCAGGAGGACGCAGTCGCGGCGCGGGAAGAGGAAGCGGTCGGTCCCGCCGTCGTTGCGCCGGAAGGCCACCTTCAGGTGGTCGCCGTCCTCCTCGAGCGCGACGCGCTCGTTGTGCAGCGGCAGGAGCGTGCGGTGGTCGAGCGCCGCGCACAGCCGGCGCACGATCGGCTTGAGCTGGCAGAAGTCGAGGACGACGTCGCCCGGGCCCAGGTCGCCCGCGACCGCGACCCGCACCTGGTAGTTGTGCCCGTGCAGCTCCTCGCGCGCCCCGTCGGGGAAGACGAGGAAGTGCGAGCTGGCGAAGTTGAAGTACTCCTTGTAGACGCGCACGCCGAAGCGGGTCACTCGAGCACCTTCAGGGCGATCATGGTCATGTCGTCGCGCCGCGCCTCGCCCCCGCGGAAGGCCTCGACCGCCTTCTCGATCTTCCACAGGACGTACTCGGCCTCGTGGCGGCCGTGCTCCTCGATCACCTGGTAGAGGCGGTCGGCGCCGAAGGGCTCGTTCCTGGCGTTCATGGCCTCGGTGATCCCGTCGGTGTACTGCACGATCAGGTCGCCCGGGCGCAGCGGCACCTCGAGCTCCTCGATCGCCTGCTCGAACCCGGGCCCCTCGTCCATGCCGAGCGCCATGCCGCGCGAGTCGAGGACGCTCAGCCGGGGCGTCCGGCGGGGGTTGTAGAGGATGAGCGGCTCGTGGCCGGCGCGCGAGAAGCGCAGCGTGCGCGCCTGGGTGTCGAGGAGCGCGTAGAACACGGTCACGAAGGTGCGGTCGTCGAGGTCGGAGAAGATGTCGCGGTTGGCGAGCGCCAGCGTCTGCGCCGGCGACGCCCGCCCGCGGCCGTGGACCTCGAGGAGCTTCTTGGCCAGGCCCATGAGCAGGGCGGCCTCGATCCCGTGGCCGGAGATGTCGCCGATCGCCAGGGCGTGCTCGCTCTCCGACGCGCGGAAGAAGGCGTAGAAGTCGCCGCCGACGGCGTCGCAGGGCTTGTAGGTGCGGGCGACCTCGTAGCCGGGGAGGTCGGGGACCTCGGGGAGGAGGCGCAGCTGCTTGCTCCGCGCCTCCCGGAGCGACTGGTCGCGCTGCTTGGCGCGCTCGACGCGCGTCTTCACCGCCTCGAGGTCCTGCTTGATCCGCATCCAGGACTGCTCGTCCATGGACTCGGCGCCCTGGGAGACGCGCACGCCGGGGTCGCGGATCCCCGACGACTTGAGCGCCTGGCGGCGGGCGATCGCCTCCAGGTCCTGCCGCGTCGAGCGGGGCGCGCGCTCCTCGTCGAATGTGGGGCACTCGCCCCACAGGTGGTGGACGACCGCCTCGACGGTCTTCTCGAACAGCGCGCTCCCCTCGGCGTGGTCGATGTGCACGCGCTTCTGCACGCGCGCGCAGAAGGGGCACACCCAGCTGCTGAACGCGTCCGTGACGCCCCACACGGGGTCGGTCGTGAGGAGGCGGTGGATGCGGCGCCGCCGGTCGAACTGGACGTTGCGCGCCTCGACGGCCGCCGCGAGCTCCTCGCGGCTCTTCACCTGCGGGCCCGGGCGGCGGTAGTCCTCGCAGCCGGCGAGGTGCTGGTGCACCTCGCCGTAGAAGCGCTCCATCTCCGCCGGGTCGCGCTCCCCCGCGGGGCCGCGCTCGGGGAAGACGGCCGGCGTGGGCAGGCCGCAGTAGGGGCAGAGCCAGGCGCCCGAGAGGTCGCGCACGCGCCAGAGCGAGTGCTTCTCCACCTTGGCGCGGACCTTGGAGAGCTGCCGGGCGCGGGCGTCGGCGGCGATCCGCGCCCTGAGCTCCTCGACCGGCCGCGGGCGCCCCGCGAGCACGGCCGCCGCCTTGCAGCCCTCGAGGTGGGCGGCGAGGCCGCGGAAGAAGGGGTCGTCGGGGCCGTCCTCGGGCAGGCGCACCTGCTGGGCCTTGGCGCAGAAGGGGCACAGCCAGCGCCGCTCCTGGTCCATGAGCCGGAAGGAGGCCTCCGCCTCGAAGCGCTCGCGCACCGCCTCGAAGCGGCGGGCGTGGGCCCCGCGGGCGAGCGCCTCCTGCAGCTCCGGGAGCGGGCGGGCCCGGTCCTCCCCCTCCGCGAACGACGGGCAGCGGAGCAGGTGGCCGACGAGGTCGCTCAGGAACGGGTCCTCCTCGGGCGCGGCGCCCCAGGCGGCGGGGTCGTCGAGCGGGCGGTCGGGGGCGGCGACCTGCGTGGGCTGGGCGCAGTAGGGGCAGACCCAGCGGCGGGCGTCGTCCGTGAGGCGGAAGCGCGGGTCGTCGACGATCCAGCGCAGGACGCGCCCCTTGAACACGAGGAAGCGCGCCGTCTGGCGCATGCGCTCGATCGGGTGCGGCTCGGCCTCGAAGTAGCTCCAGGCGTCGCAGCCGGAGATGAAGTGGTGGGCGATCTTCTCCTCGATCGCCTCGTCCATGCGCAGGTCGCGGGCGCCGATCCTGAGGCAGTAGGGGCAGAGCCAGGAGTTGCCGCGGATGACGACGCGCCAGCGCTCGTCGCGGGCGAGCTCCTCCTCCACGCGCTTCGTGATCGTGCGCTCGCTCAGCACCGGCTAGCGCCTCCGCGTCGCCTGGCGCAGGGCGGCCTCGGCCTCGACCTCGTCGCGCAGCTTGAGGAAGCTGGCGTAGCGCTCGGCGTCGACGGCGCCCTCCTCGACGGCCTGGCGCACGGCGCAGCCCGGCTCCTCGCGGTGGCCGCAGTTGGTGAACCGGCAGCCCGCGGCGGCCTCGTCGATCTCCTGGAAGCCGATCAGGAGCTCGTCGGGCTGGAGGTCCCACAGGCCGAACGCGCGCAGCCCGGGCGTGTCGATCACGAAGCCGCCGCCCGGGAGGCGCACGAGCTCGGCCGCGGTCGTCGTGTGCCGACCGCGCCCGTCGACCTCGCTCACCTCGCCCGTGCGCAGCGCGAGCCCCGGGCAGACGGCGTTGAGGAGCGTCGACTTGCCCACGCCCGAGGGCCCGACGACGGCCGAGATCCGGTCGCGCAGGGCCTGGCGCAGGGCGTCGAGGCCCTCGCCCGTCGCCGCGCTGACCCGGAGCGACGGCACGCCCAGCCGGGCGTAGACGTCGAGGTCCTCGTCGATCAGGGCCTGGTAGTCGTCGTCGTCCGCGAGGTCCAGCTTGTTGACGACGATCGTCGCCGGGAGCTCGTCGCGGGCGGCGCCGACGAGCAGGCGGTCGATGAACGGGCGCTTGTAGGGCGGGTCGGCCGCGGCGACGACGATGAAGATCCGGTCGACGTTGGCGCAGAGCACCTGGTCGCGCTTGAAGTCGCGCACGCGGCGCAGGGCCGAGCGGCGCGGCGCGACCTCCTCGATCACGGCCCGGCGGACGCCGCCCTCTCCGCCCGGCGGCTCGCCCGCGTCGCCCGGGTCGTCGGTGGGCGCGATCGAGACGCGGTCGCCCACGGCCAGGCGCAGGCCCTCCTTGCGGAACAGGCGGGCGCGCAGGTCGCAGGTGAAGACCCCGTCCGGCCCGGCGTCGACGCTGCTCGCGCCGCCCAGCAGCTTCGTCACCGTGCCCTGGATGAGGACCCGCGCCATGAGCCCGTCATTATAGACGGGCCGCTCCATCCCCCGCGAGGAGGACGACTTGCCGGCCGGCGCGGCCGGCGCCATGGTGGGGGAGCGTGCTCACGGGCGACGACGGCGACCTGGTGCGGCCGGCGGTCCGGCGCGAGGGGCTCGACGACCCGGGCCCCGAGCCCCCGGCGCCGCCCGACCCCGCCCCCGCGCCCGCCCCGCCGGCGGGGCTCCAGATCCGCCTGTTGCGGACCCGCGCGCCGGGCCCGGCGGCGGCGCCGGCGCCGCGGCAGGTGCGGGTCGCGGCGCGCGGGCCCCGCCCCCCCCGGCGCGCGCGCGTGCGCGAGGCCATGCGCTGTCCCTTCTGCCGCGACGACGTCGCGCGCGCCGGCGCGGTCGGCTGCGCGCGCCGCGGCTGCGGGGCGCTCTACCACGCCGAGTGCTGGGAGGAGTGCGCGGCCTCCTACGGCGGCTGCGCCGTCTTCGGCTGCGGCTGCGAGGAGGCCACCGGCGTCACGCGCACGGCGCTCCTCGTGCGCGCGCTGCGCCTGCTCGTGGCGGCGGCCCTCTTCCCGCCGCGCATGCTCGAGGCCCTGCGCCAGGAGGGCGAGGGCGTCGCGGCCGTCCACCGCGCCCTGCGCGAGGACGCCGACCGCGCGCACCACCTCATGTGGGACCCGGACCGCCCGGGCGCGCGCTCGTCGCGGGCGCGCTTCTGGATGTTCGCGAGCAAGCTCCTCATGCTCGCGCTGGCCTATGGCCTCGTGATCTGGGCCGTCGTCACCTGGGACCTGCTCCGCGGCACCAGGGGCGAGCTCGCCCTGCTGCTGGTCGTCGCCGTCCCCGTGGCCTTCACGCTCGCCTTCTACTTCGGCACCTGGCCGGTGGCGCTCGGGCTCCACTGGGCGCGCGCGGTCCTCGAGGGCGAGTTCCACGCCCTGGCGCGCGCGGCGGGCGGGGGCGGGACGGTGCTCGACCGCATGCGGGCGCCGGGGGGCAAGAAGAAGGGGTAGTGTGATCGCGGCTGCGGCGGAGGATGGCGGGCGCTGCCGTTCGCCAGGGTGTCGCGCTTCGCGCGACACCCTGGCCGCTCAGGCTCGGTCGGCGGCCAGGCGGCCGCCTTCCCTCGCCTTCGCGCGGCACCGCCTCGCCCTCCTCGGCCTCGCCTGACGCTCCTGCTGCGGAAGCGCGGTGAGGTGTGCTCGGAGGCGGCTCGGCCGTCCGGGGTTCGAGGACAGGCCCTGGTGTGATCGTGGCGGCGCCGGGGAAGGTGGGCGCTGCGGAGCGTCGCGCGCCGCCTCGCCTCGCCGTGCGGTGTACGACGTAACAGGCCAGGGCCTCGCACGACATGATCCAGGCGCCCGGGCGCCGGTGGCCGATTCTCACCGCGCTCGTCGGGCTCGGCGGTCCAAAGGCGGTCCGCGGGGCCGGCCGTGCGACGCACAAGTCGCCCTCCGCCGGCGGCTCGCCACGGGGCCCGCCGGTTGCTCGGACCCGGCCATGACCCTCCGTCTCGCGGCCTGCATGGGCGCGCTCCTCACCCTGACCCTCCCCGGCGAGGCGCGCGCGCAGGTGACCTGGCGCGAGGAGCCCTCCGGCCGCACGGCGGTCGTCCGCCTGCGCACGGCGCCGTTCCCGCACGCCTCGCGGCCGCAGTACCGCGACGACCGCGTGCTGGTGTTCGTCCCGGCCGGCCACCGGCCGGGGCAGGAGGTCGACATCGTCGTGCACTACCACGGCCACCGCGGCGAGACGGTCAGCAGCGTCGAGACGCGGCGCCTGCGCGAGCAGCTCGCCGGCTCCGGCCGGGCGGCGATCCTCATCGCCCCGCAGGGGCCGCTGCGCGCGGCCGACAGCGCCGGCGGGCGCCACGAGGACCGCGACGGGCTGCGGCGCTTCCTCGCCGAGGCGCTCGAGCTGCTCGCGCGCGAGGGCGTCGTCCCGGAGGGCGCCGCGCCGGGGACGGTCGTCCTCTCGGGGCACAGCGGCGGCTACAAGGTGATCGCCCGCGCGCTCGACCGCGGCGGCGTCGACGTGCGCGAGGTGTGGCTGCACGACGGCCTCTACGGCGAGCTCGACGCCTTCGAGCGCTGGGTCGCCGGCGACGCCCGGCGGCGGCTCGTGTCGACCCACACCCCGGGCGGCGGGACGCGGGGGAACAACGGCCAGCTGGTCGAGCGGCTGCGCCGGCGCGGCGTGCCGGTCGTGACCGCCGACGAGGACGCCAGGCACCGCGGCGCGCGCGCGGTCGTCGTCGCCGCGCCCGAGCGCCACGACGCGGTGACCGGCCGCTTCGAGCGCTTCCTGGGGACGAGCGCCCTGGACGAGGTCGCCGCGCCGCCGCCGCCCCCGCCGCCGCGCGGGCGGGGGCTGATCGACGCCCTGCCCAGGTAGCAGGCCGGCCCCGGCGCGCCGCCGGGAGGGGCGAGCCGGCGCCCGCGGCCGGTATACTCTCCCCCCGGGGGCGGTGGGCGCCGACCCCGGGGCGGCCAGGGGATGCCGAGCTACGGGGACGTCGTCACGGGGCGGCTCCTCCTCAAGGAGGAGGCGGTCAGCCCGGAGGCGCTGTGGATCGCCGTCCGGGACATGGCCGCCGCCTGGCGCGCCGGCCAGGACCTCTCGCTCCGCAAGGCGCTCGGCAACCGCTACCTGGTGCCCGCGGCCGACCTCGAGGCCGTGCGCAAGAACGTGCTCGTCGTCGAGCGCGTCGAGCGCGAGCGGCTCCTCGCCCGCCTGGCCTTCGCCGAGGGCCTGGGCGAGGTCGACGCCCTGCGCGCGCTCTTCGAGGAGGTGCGGCGCGAGGGCTTCCGCGAGGCGCTCGGCGCGCGGCTCGTGCAGACGGGGCTCGCGCGGCCGGAGCAGGTCCCGGGGCTCTACGAGCGGGTGGACCAGGTCCTGGCGCCGGCGCGCAAGGCGCGCGTCGACGGGCTGATCGCCCTGCTCGAGCGGATCGGGCCGCAGTTCGACGCCGACCAGGCCGCGCGCGTGCGCGCCGCGTTCGACCTCGCCGCGACGGACGGCGCCTTCCCCCCGCCCGCCCGGCCGCCGGCGCCGCCGAAGCCGCTCGTGGTCGAGTCGGAGAAGGGCTGGAGCGGCGGCGAGGAGCTCGAGCAGACCCGCGCCGACCTCCGGCGGCCGGACGCCCTGCGGTCGGCCAGCGAGACGGGCGAGATCGCCCCCGAGGACTGCCCGATCTACGGCTACGAGATCGTGCGCGAGCTGGGCAAGGGGGCCATGGGCGTCGTCTACAAGGCGCGCCACGTGACCTCGAACCGCATGACGGCGCTGAAGATCCTCCCCCTGCGCCTGTCGGCCAAGACGCAGTACCTCGAGCGCTTCAAGCGCGAGGCCATGGCGCTCATGCGGATCGAGCACGACAACGTCGTCCGCGCCTACGACTTCGGCGGCAGCGAGGACTACTACTACCTGGCGCTCGAGTTCGTCGAGGGCGAGACGCTCGACAAGCTGCTCAAGCGCGAGACCTGCCTCCCCGAGCGGCGCGCCCTCGAGCTGTGCCTCCAGATCGCGCGCGGCCTCGGCGCCACGTCGGGCGCCGGGCTCGTCCACCGCGACGTGAAGCCCGAGAACGTGATCGTCACGCCCGAGGGGGTCGCCAAGCTCGTCGACTTCGGGATCGTCAAGCTCCTCGACGACCCCGACGAGGGGACGGTGACGATCGCCGGGACGACCGTCGGCACGCCCTTCTACATCTCGCCCGAGCAGGCGCGCGGCGAGGAGGAGCTCGACGTCAGGAGCGACCTCTACTCGCTCGGGATCACGCTCTTCCAGCTCACCACCGGCAAGGTGCCGTTCACCGGCAAGTCGCAGGGGGCGATCCTCGTCCGGCACATCCTCGAGGAGGTCCCCGACCCGCGCGCGGTCCGGCACGACCTGAGCGAGGACCTCGCGCGCGTCGTGCGCAAGCTGACGCGCAAGCGGCGCGAGGACCGCTACGCGAGCCCGCAGGAGGTCGTCGACGCGATCTCGCAGGTGCTCGCCGGGGCGGGCGCGCCGGCGCCGACGCCGGTGTGAGCGATGGCCACGACCTGTGATCAGGGCGGCGCGAGCGGCGCCGCCCCGGGCGACCAGCGCCCGTCGAGGATCGCCCGCACGAGGCGGCGGGTCTCCTCGGGGCGGCGCCAGGGCAGGATCGGCAGCACGTCGCGGCGCTGCCGGTCATTCGGCTGCGCGTCGTCCAGGAGCCGCTCGGAGGCCGGGTCCCCCTCGAGGGCGGCCAGGAGCGCCCGCCAGCAGCGGACGAGGCCCGGCTCGTCGTCGAGCGCCTCGAGGCGCGCGCGCAGGTCGGCCGCGTCGCCCCGGACGACGGCCGCCTCGAGCCCGAACGCGCGCCGCGACGTGGCTCCGAGGCGGGAGCGCTCGACGACCGCCAGGGCCGCCGCCGCGTCCCCTTCGAGGAGGTGCACCCGCGCGCGGTGGGCGGGGTGGCGTGAGTCCTGGGGGTCGAGCGCCTCGGCGGCCTCCCGCGCCGCCGCGAGGAGGTCGCCGGGCCCCCCCGGGGCGCCGTGGGCGCGCAGGAGGTGGCGCAGGAGCGCCTCGCTGCGCTGGATGGAGGCGTGCCGGACCAGCTCGCGCATCGCCGACCGGCGGAGGGCGTCCCCCCCGGCGCGCACCCGCCCCGCCGCGTCGAGCTCCCCGTGAGGGTGCGCCAGCGCGCGGAAGGACGCCCAGCGCGCCTGGATCCGCTCCAGGGGCTCGTCCTCGAGCTCCACGGTCGACATGAGGGCCAGGAGCACGCCCGCCTGGAGCCCGGGGAGCCAGTCGTAGCGCCCGGCCGCCGGCGTCACCCGGGAGAGGACGGCCACCTCGTCGGCGTCGACTCGACCTCGCTGATGCGCCTGGAGCAGGCGGAGCCCGAGGCCGGGCCGGCTCGCCGGCTCGAGGTCGACCGCGGCCGCGAGGAGCGCGGTCACGGGCGCCGGGCCCTGGCGGGTGAGGTCGATCGCCGCCAGGAGCTGCAGCCAGACCTCGCACAGCGCGCGCTGCGCGCGGACGGCCAGGGCGCGCCGCACCGGCCCGTCGGCGGCGAGGCGGCGGCCGTCGGCCGCCGCCTCGAGGACGAGGCCCGGCGCGGCCAGCGCGCGCCGGACCCGCTCATGGCCGCCCGCCTCGGCCTCCGTGAACGTCCAGCCGCCCAGCCCGGCGACGGCGGCGTCGAAGGCGGCCAGCGCGCCGTCCTCCGGCCCCGCGCCGGAGGCCCCCTTCGCGCGCCGGAGCGCGGCGCGGAGCCAGGCGGCGCCGACGCCGGCTCCGCGGTCGGCCTCCCAGCGCGCGGCCGCCCGCGGGTCGTCGGAGAGGAGCAGGAGCGCGGCTGCCCAGGCCCGGGGCTCATCGTCAGTGACCGCGGCCGCTGGCCGCTCGCCGAGGTAGGCCAGGCCGTCGGCCGGGTCGTCGTCGAGCAGGGCGCGCCCGAGGCGCGCGAGGTCGAGCGGCGCGCCCTCGGCCGCCTCCGTGGTGGGCGCCGCGGGGCCGGGCGCCGGCGCGAGGCCGGCCGGGCGCGGGCCGGCGGAGACGCGAGCGCGGCCGCGGCGCCGGCGAGCGCGGCGGCGCCGGCCGCCGCCCACACGAGCCCGCGGCGGGGCGCGAGGGCGCCGCGGCCGCGCCTCCCTCGAGGGCGTCCGCGAAGGCGGCGGCCGACGGGAAGCGCTCCTCCGGCGCCTTGGCGAGCGCGCGCATGACGGCGGCCGCGAGGGCGGGCGCGGTCGCTGGCGCGACCGCGCTCGGCGGCGTCGGCCGGCGCTCGACGACGTCCGCGAGCACCGCGACGAGCGCGCCCTGGGGCACGGGCGGGCGCCCCGTCAGCGCGTGGTAGAGCACGGCGCCCAGGCCGTAGACGTCCGCCCGCTCGTCGCTGGGCCGCCCGAGCGCCTGCTCTGGCGCCATGTAGACCGGCGTGCCGAGCACGGCGCCCGTCCGCGTGAGGCGCTCGGCCCCCGCGACCGTGGCCAGGCCGAAGTCGACCAGCCTCGGCGCGCCGGCGGCGTCGAACAGCACGTTGGCGGGCTTGAGGTCGCGGTGGAGCACGCCGTGCGCGTGGACGTGCGCCAGCGCCCGCGCGAGCGCCCGCCCGAGGGCGAGCGCCTCGTCCGGCGGCAGCGGGCCCCGGCGCAGGCGGCCGGCGAGGTCGCCGCCCTCGGCGAGGTCCATGACGATCCAGCAGCCGTCCGGCCCCTCGCCCGCCGCGTGGACGCGCACGACGTGCGGGTGGCCGTCGACGCGCGCCATGGCCTCCGCCTCGCGCCGGAAGCGCAGGCGCAGCTCCGCGTCGGCGCCCGCGGCGAGGACCTTCACGGCGCGCCGGGCGCCGGTGCGCTCGTCCTCGGCGAGCCACACGGCGCCCATGCCGCCCTCGCCGAGGCGCTCGAGGAGCCGGTGGCCGGGGACGCGCGGGGGGCGGCTCACCGGGGCGCCTCCTGGGCGGGCTTCACGAACGGGCGGGTCGGGGGCGCGCCCCGGGCGAGCGCCTCGACGAGCTCCGCGGTCGCGGGTCCGCCCCGCCAGGGGAGGTTGACCCGCGGCGCGCCCGCCGCGGCGAACGGGGCCAGCAGCTCCCGCGCCTCGTCGAAGCGGCCCTCGAGCGCGGCCAGGTGCGCCCGCAGGCACATGTCGACGACCGGCTCGAGGCTCGCGTCGAGGCCCGGGCGCAAGAGCTCGAGCGCGGCGCGCGCCCGGTCCGCGTCGCCGCGGAGGAGGGCCAGCTCGACCTCGAGCTGCGGCCGCCAGCCCCTGTCGTCGAGCTGCCGGAGGGCCTCCTCGGCCTCGTCCAGCTCGCCCAGCAGGAGGAGGCGGGCCACGCGGAACCGCGCTTGCACACCGGCGGCCCTGGCCTCGTCGGCCGCTCGGACGAGCGCCTGCGCCCGCGCGGCCTCCTCCTCACCCCCGCGCGCCTCCCAGCAGCGCCAGAGGGCGAACTGGCAGCGGTGCTCCTCCGCGCGCGCGCGGAAGGTGGCCTCGAGGATCCCGCTGGGGATCCGCGCCTGCTCCGCCGGGTCCTCGACGAGGGCCACCATGCGCTCGAACAGCTCGTCGTGGCGTTCGGGCGTGATCTCCGCGAGGGCCGCCGACGACCCCAGGATGCCCGCCGCGTGCAGGCCGCGGACCCAGGCGTCGCGCGAGGCCGGGTCGAGGGCGTCCACCCACGCCTCGACGGTCGCGTCGAAGAGATGGTCCCGCGGGCCGCTCGTCCGCTTGCGGACCTCGCGCCAGACGGCCTGCACGGCCCAGAGGACGCCCAGGGCGCGCTCGGGGCGCGACCCCGGCGCGAGCGCGCGCGCGGCCGCGAGCGTCTCGTCGAACTCGGACATGCCGGGCGCGTCTCGCCGCAGGCTCGAGAGCACGCTCAGCACCTCGCCGCGCCGCTCGCACAGCGTCCGCTGCGCTCGGACTCCCAGCGCCAGGGCGATCGGCCGCGGGGCGGGGCCAGGCGGCGCGATGTGCCGGCGGAGCGCCCGGACGCTGCCCAGGGAGTCGCCGGTGACCTGCCACCTCGCCAGCGCCTGGCGGGCCGCCTCGGCCTCGGCGACCGCGGCCCGCTCCCAGGGCCCGACCGGGGCCGGCACGGCCCGGGAGGCGACGGCCCAGCGCGCCGCCGCCACCCAGGCCGCGCCCTCGTCCTGGCCCCGCTCGGCCCAGCGGGCGGCGGCGGCCGCGTCGTCGCCGACGAGCGCGAGGGCCGCGGCCCAGACGAGCACCTCCTCGCCGCGGGCCCCGGCCGTCCACGCCGCCTCGAGGTCCGCGAGGCCGCCCGCGGCGTCCTCGGCGAGCAGGCAGGCCTCGAGCCGCGCCTCGTCGAGCGCCGGCGGGGACGCCGGCGGCGCGGGCGGAGGGGCGTCGGCGATCACCGGGGCGGGCGGCGGGGCGGGCCGCCCGGCGAGGGCGGCCGCGAGCGCCGAGGCGCGCCGAGGCCGCCGAGCGCCAGGCGCGGCGCGCCGCCGCGGCGGCGCCCTACGGCGCGTCGAGCGCGTCCGCCAGCGCCGCCGACGCGAAGCGCGCCGCCGGGGCCTTGGCCAGCGCCCTCCAGGACCACCTGCTCGAGGGCCGGCGGCACGCCGGGGACGAGCGCGGACGGCGGCGTCGGCTCGCGCTCGAGGACCTGCGCCAGGACGGCCACCGTCGAGCCGCCCTGGAAGGGCGGCCGGCCCGTGAGGGGCGTGTGGTAGAGGAGCGCGCCCAGGCCGTACACGTCCGTGCGCTCGTCCGTGGGGCGAGCGTCCGCCTGCTCGGGGGCCATGTAGGCGGGCGTCCCGAGGAGCGTCCCCGTCTCCGTCAGCCGCTCCGCCTGCGCCACCTGCGCCAGGCCGAAGTCCACGAGCCGCGGCGCGCCCGCCTCGTCGAAGAGCACGTTGTGCGGCTTGAGGTCGCGGTGGAGCACCCCGCGGGCGTGGACGTGCGCCAGGCCGCGCGCGAGGGTCCGCCCGAGGCGCAGGACCTCGTCGGGCGGCAGCGGGCCCCGCGCGAGGCGCGCGTGCAGGTCGCCGCCCGTGACCGCGTCCATGAGCAGGTAGGCGCGGCCGTCCGCCTCGCCGGCCGAGTGGACGCGCACGACGGCCGGGTGGTCGTCGACCCGCGCCATGGCCTCCCCCTCGCGCCGGAAGCGCAGGCGGGCGTCGAGCGGCGCGCCGGCGGGGAGCGCCTTGAGCGCGCGCCGGGCCCCCGTGGCGGGGTCCTCGACGAGGAAGACCGCGCCCATGCCGCCGGCGGCGCCGGCGGACGACCCGGTAGGGCCCGATCCGGTCGGGCGCCCGGCCGCCCTCGTCGGGCGTCAGGGGGGCGGTCGGCGCGAGCGCGTCGTGGCTCACGAGGTCAGGCTAGAGGCGCGGCGCAGGCCGCGCCAGGCGGCCGCCTCACCCGAAGCGGGCCAGCTTCTCGCGCAGGAGCGCCCGCGCCCGGAAGAGTCGGACCTTCACCGTGCCCTCGGGCATGTCGAGCCGCGCGGCGATCTCCTTCAGCCCCAGACCCTCGAGGTAGTGGAGGACCACGACGCGCCCGCGGTCGCGCGCGGCCCCCCCCCGGCCCGCCGCGCGCCCCCCCGCCCGGGCCCCGGCGTCGGCCGCGCGCTCGGGCGCGGGCGCGGCGCCCGGGTCGGCGGGCGGCCCCCGCGCGACGTCCTCGCCCGGCGGCGGCGCGTCGAGGCTGGCCGCCCGGCGGACCTGCGCGCGGGCGCGCGCGTTCAGGGCCAGGTTCGTGGCCAGCCGCAGGAACCAGGGCTCGAACGCGCCCCGCGCCGGGTCGTAGCGGTCGAGCTGCTCGTAGAGGCGCAGGAAGACGTCCTGGGTGACGTCGCGCGCCAGGTGGTCGTCGTAGGTCAGGCGCCAGGCGAGGGCGTGGACGCGGTCCTGGTAGTGGCGCACGAGCGCCTCGAAGGCCGCCGCGTCCCCGCGGCGCGCGCGGGCGACGACCTGCGGCTCGGGCGGCGGGGGGACCATCGCGCCCCGATTGGACCACCGCGCGCGGGCGAGCGCGCGGGGGTCAGGCCAGGCGCTCGCGGTCCGGGGCCGGCAGCCAGCCGAACGCGGCGGAGTAGGTCTCCTCCAGCGGCAGGTCGACGGCGCGCCCGGGCTCCAGGAAGAGGGGCGCCGGGGGCAGCGGCGCGCCCGGCGCGAAGGGCTGGTGGTAGACCCGCACCACGGGCGGCGCGGGCTGGCACTCGAAGCTCGTCGCGGCCCGACCGCCGGCGGGGACCCGGTCGGAGCCGAGCTCGCGCGCGACCGCCTCCGCGAAGCCGGGGGCCGCCGCGGTGGGCGCGAGGAGGTCGACGAGCAGGAGGTGCAGGCCCGCGCCGAGGCTGTCGATCAGCTTCTCCTCGAACCAGCGCGCGCGTCGCTCGGAGTCCTTGTTGCCCGGGGAGACGACCTCGACGACCGCGACCCGGCGCTCGTCGCGCGCGGAGAAGACCGTGATCCGGCGCTGCCGCGTCACGTCGAACCGGGGCGGCGCGATCGTCGCCGTCGGCTCGCGGGCGGCGGCCGCGACGGGAGGACTGGAGGCGCGGCCGACCTCCAGGGTGAGGACGTCGGCCTGGAAAGGCCCTACGTACTCCTCGGCCCGGGCCAGGTAGCCGGGCGGCAGGACGGAGGCATTGAGCGCCCCGGCGAGCTGCGCCAGCCAGGCCACGTGGAAGTTGTGGAAGACGTTGTCCGGCACGCGGGCCCAGTCGTGCAGCGGCATGGGTCCATTGTAGACGCCCCGGGCGCTCGCTACCCGCACCAGCCCCGGGCGCCGGCGAGGGCCACGACGTGCTCCTCGTCGACCGGCTGGATCACGCCGCGCTCGCAGATGATCGCGGTGACCAGCCGGGCCGGCGTCACGTCGAAGGCCGGGTTCCACACGCCCACGCCCTCGGGCGCGACGCGCTGGCCGGCGAGCGTCGTCACCTCGTCGGGGGCGCGCTCCTCGATCGGGATCTCGGCGCCCGACGCGAGCGACAGGTCGAAGGTCGACAGCGGCGCGGCCACGTAGAAGGGCACGCCGTGCTCGCGCGCCAGGACGGCGTGCGTGTAGGTGCCGATCTTGTTGGCGACGTCGCCGTTGCGGGCGATCCGGTCGGCGCCGACGATCACGGCGTCGACGCGGCCGCGCTGCATGGCGAAGCCCGACATGCCGTCGGAGATCAGCGTGACGGGGATCCCGCGCCGGTCGAGCTCCCACGAGGTGAGCCGCGCCCCCTGGAGGAGCGGCCGCGTCTCGCAGGAGAGCACGGTCACGGGGTTCCCGCCCTCGACGGCGGCGTAGATGCACCCGAGCGCCGTCCCGTAGTCGGACGTGGCCAGCCCGCCGGCGTTGCAGTGGGTGAGGACGCGCGCGCCCTGGCCGAGGAGCGCCGCCCCGTGCCGGCCGATCGCGCGGCAGGTCGCCCGGTCCTCCTCGTGGATCGCGCGCGCCTCGGCGAGGAGCGCCCGGGTCACGAAGGCGCCGTCGCCGGCCACCCCCCGATCGACGAGGCGCCCGAGCGCCCGGCGCATGCGCTCGAGCGCCCAGAACAGGTTCACGGCCGTCGGCCGCGACGTGGCCAGGTGGTCGGCCGCGGCGAGCGCCGCCTGGGCCACGGCGTCGCCCCCGGCGCCCCGGGCGAGCGCCTCCTGCGCGCCGAGCACGACGCCGTAGGCCGCCGCGACCCCGATCGCCGGCGCGCCGCGCACGGCCAGCGTCTTGATCGCGTCCCAGGCGGCCGGGACCGTCTCCAGGCGCAGCACGTCGTGCCGCGCGGGGAGGGCGCGCTGGTCGATGATCTCCAGCGCGCCCGGCAGGTCGCCCCGCCAGGCGAGGGTCTCGAACCCGGCCACGCCGCGCGCGCTACCCGACCGGCCGCGGGCCCGGGCCGATCGTCGACAGGCGCACGCCCTCGAAGGTCACCACGCCGACCTGGTGGACGAGGGCGAAGAGCTTGGCCGCGTAGGCCAGCTCCGCCTTGCCGATCGACGGCGCGTCGAGCACGACCTCGAGGACGCCGTCCTGGTCGCGGCGCGCCTCGGGCTTGTAGCGGGTGAAGTCGAAGTTCGGCGCCAGCTCGCGCGCCTTCTCCATGAAGCCGGGCGCCGGCGTGCCGGGGACCGTGTCCTCCTGCACGAGGCTGCGCGTGGCCACCGAGAAGGCGACCACCCACTCGTAGTCCTGGACGCGCGTCCCGGGCTCGTAGGGGCGGTTGAGCGCCACGACGTCCGCGCAGCGGAGGCCCTCCGCCGCCCGCGGCTGCGGCTCGGCGCCGCCCTCGGGCTCGTCGCCCGCCATCCACGCGCGGTCGAGGCCGGTGTCCAGCTCGAGCCCGCCGAGGCCCAGGCTGTCCATGAACGACGGCCCCTGCGGGAGGAACGTGGGCGGGCCCACGTCGCCGCCGGGCTCGGGGCCGTCCTCCTCCTCGCCGTCGATGTCCTCGAGGCGCCGGGCCAGGAGGTGGAACTCCGGCTGGTTCTGGAAGAGCGCCCCGTAGAGGACCGAGACGTTGCCGGCGCGGCGCCGACCGAGCGAGCGGGCCACGGCCGAGAGGACCCCCAGCACGGGGCCGCGGTTGCGGAAGATCCGCACGTCGGCCGCGACGGCCACGAGGGCCAGCGCCTCGCTGACGCGGCGGCGCTCGCCCACGCTCACGCCCAGCTCGTGCCGGTCGAGGACCGCCGCGAGCTCCTCCGCCCAGGCGCGCAGCTCGTCGAGCGGGAGCTTGCCGGCGATGGCGCGGCCGATCTGGTCGCGGACCGTCGAGCGCTCGATCCGCACCTTGGGCAGGTGCTCGGGCAGCTCCGCCTCGCACAGGTCGGCGAAGGTGCGGTAGCCGGCCTCGGCCGCGAGGAGGACGGCCTCGTCGGCCCGGAGCTCCCCGGCGATCAGGCGCTCCAGCGCGGACTTGACGTCGATCGGGCTCGGCGGCGGGGTGTGGCTGTGGCTCACTGGGGCGACCCCTGGGGCTCCTGGTCCGTTCCTTCGGTCGGCGGCGGCCCCTGCGTGGAGTCGGTCGCCGGGAAGACCTCCTCGAAGCGCTCGCCCGGGGGGATCGCCCCCCCGCTCTCGACGAACCAGCGCTCCCAGGCGCGGACCTGCGCGTCGCGGACGGCGAGCTCGGCCTGCGGGTCGAAGGGCAGCTGCTCGGGCGTCACGCCCGCCAGCGCGTAGAAGGCCTCGGCCCCGCGCTCGCGCAGGACCCGCTCGCCGGCCTCGGCCGCCTCGCGGTTGACGGCCGACCCGGCGCCGCGCGCGCCGCGCACCTCGCGGATCACGGGCCACAGCGCCTCGCGGGCCTCGAGGTCGGCGAGGACCTTCAGCGCGTAGGCCCGCCCCATGGGCTCGATGTCGCCGGGCGTGCCCAGCGCGCCGATCAGGGTCTCGACGACCCGCGGGCGCTCGGCCGGGTCGGCCTTGGCGCGCGCCCCGAGCGACACGTAGGTGTTGGCCCGGACGACGCCGTGGTAGTCGCCGGCCGCGGCCACGAGGAGGTCGAGCGCCGCGGGGCCGGGCACGCGCTCGATCGTCTTGACGATCGCCGTGCGGTAGAACTCGTCGCGGTTGGCGAGCGGACCCAGGACCTCGTCGGCGACCATGCGCAGGACGCCCGGGTCGTCCTTCGCCAGGTCGGCGAGGGCCTGCATGCTCGTGTCGTCGAGGCGGCCGGCGAGGTCGCCGGTCTCCTTGATGTTGCCGAGGTACCAGTCGACGCGCAGGCGGTCCCACTTGAAGACGAAGATGCCCACGGCGAGCAGCCAGAGGACGACGGCGAGGCCGATGAGCTGCGGGTCGAGGCGCGCCTGCGCCTCGCCGTCCGTCGCGTCGACGTGCGCCGGGGCGGCGCCCTCGTCCGCCGCCGTGGCGGCGACGAGCGCCGGCTCCGCCGGGCCGTCCACCCCCTTCGCGTCGTCGGCCGGCTGCGCCGATGGCGCGGCGCCAGCGTCAGGGGTGTCGGTCTCTCGCGCGTCGTCGGCCACGTGCCCCCCGGTTCAGCGGCTAGACTATACGGGCGAGGGTTTTGGCGTCAACGCTGGCTCCACGTGCGCGGGAGCATCGGGTGGCGTCGCCAGGGGTGGCACGCACGGGTGAGCGCCGCGGACGCAACGGGGCCAGGAGTGCAGCAGCCGACGGTCGCGAGCGACCGGGGCCCCTCCGCAGGCGGGGACGTGGCCTCGTCGCGGCACCAGGACGGAGCGCCGGCCGCGATGGTCGCGCCCGCGCCGCTCGTCGTGCCCCTCTCCGCCGCCCTGGCGCTCGGGCCCGACGAGGTCGGGCGCAAGGCCCTGAACCTCGCCCGGCTCGCCGGCGCGGGGCTCCCCGTGCCGCCGGCCTTCGTCGTCACGGCCGCCGCCTGGCGGCGGGCCCTCGAGGCGGCCGGCCTGGCGGAGCAGGTCGAGGGCCTGGCCGCGGCCCGGGACGCCGCGGCGGCGGGCGGCCGCCTGCACGCCGCCTGCCTGGCGCTGCCGCTGCCCGACGACGTCGTCGCGGCCCTCGCCGGCGCCCTGGCGGACCTGCCCGTCGGGCCGCTCGCGGTCCGCTCGTCGGCGCTCGACGAGGACGAGCGCGAGCTCTCGGCGGCGGGGCTCTTCGCCACGACGCTCGACGTGCGCGGCCTGCCGGCGGCCCTCGACGCCCTGCGCGCGAGCTGGGCGTCCCTCTTCTCGCGCGCCGCCCTCGCCTACCGCCGCGACCGCGGCCTGCCGCTCGCGCCGCGGCCCATGGCGGTCGTGGTCCAGCGCTGCCTGACCCCGACGGCGGCCGGCGTCCTGTTCACGCGCGCCGGCGCGCCCGACGAGCTGCTGGTCGAGGCGGTCCCGGGGGCGGGCCGCGCGCTCGTCGACGGCCTGGCCGACCCCGCCCGCTGGGTCCTCGACGCGGCGGGCGGCGTGCGCGAGGCGCCCGCGCGCGGGGGCGACCTCCTCGACGCGCCGACCCTCGAGGCGCTGGCGCGCGCCGCGGTCGAGGTCGAGCGCGCGCTCGGGGCCGAGGGCGACGGCGGCCTGGACCTCGAGTGGGCGGTCGAGGGCGGGCGGCTGTGGGTGGTGCAGGCCCGCCCCGTGACGCGCGAGGCGCCGGCCGGGGCGCGCGGGCGCGTGCGCTGGACGGCGGCGAACACCCAGGAGGCCCTGCTCGACCCCGTCACGCCGCTCACCTGGTCGCTCTTCGCGCCGCTCGTCGAGGCGGGGCGGCGCGACCTGTTCCGCCTGGGGGGCCTGCCCGAGCTGGAGGGGCCGGGCTACATGCGGCTGTTCTACGGGCTGCCCTACTTCAACCCCGACTACTTCCGCGCCTTCCTGCGCCTGATCCCGGGCGCGCCCGAGGGGATCTTCGACGCGCTGATCTTCGGCGAGCGCGCGGGGACGATCGCCTTCGACCTCCCGGCCTTCGACCGGCGCACGGCGCGGCTCGGGCTCCTGTTCGTCGCGGCGCGGCTCCTCGCCCGCGAGCGCTTCGAGCTGTTCCTGCGCGTGTTCGCCCTGCGCCTCGCCTGGCTCGCCCGGCGCGACCTCCCCCTGCTGGCCGACCGCGACCTCCTGCGCCTGCGCCGCGACGCCACGGGGCTGCTCGAGGAGGCCCTGCGCCGCCACGTCCTGGGGACGGCGATCTCGGGGGCCGCCTACCTCTTGCTCGAGCTCTTCCTGCGCCGCACCGGCGCCGAGGCGGAGTTCGAGGGCAAGCTCGTGGCCCACCTGACGGCCGGCGCGCCGGGCAACGCCCTGGCCGTCGCCAGCGGCCACCTCGAGCGCCTCGCCGAGCGGGCGGCGGCCCGCCCCGCCCTGGCCGCGGCCCTGTGCGCGCAGGCGCCGCGCACGCTGGAGGAGCTCGAGGCGCTCGGCGACGACGGCCGCTGGCTCCGGGGCGAGCTGGCCCGCTTCCTGGCCGACTTCGGCCACCGCTGCGAGAAGGAGGCGGAGCTCGCCGAGCCGCGCTGGGCCGACGACCCGTCGGTGATCCTGGCCGTGCTCGGCAGCCTCGTGCGCGCCGCCCGCGACCAGGGCGGGGGCATGCCGCGGCTCGCCGACCGCGAGGAGCGCCTGGCGCGGCGGGCCGGGGCGCTGGCCCGCCGCGTGTCGCGCCACCTCGTCGGGCAGGGCGCGCTCGAGCGCGCCCTGCCGCTGCGCCGGGGCGCCTTCCGCGCGCTCCTGCGCGAGGCGCGCCGCTACGCCCCCTACCGCGAGAACCTCAAGGACAGCGCCCTGCGCGCGCTGCACCTCGTGCGGCGCGTGTTCCTCGAGGTCGGGCGCCGGCTCGCCGTGCGGGGGCTCGTCGAGCGCCCCGACGACGTGTTCTTCCTCGAGGTCGAGGAGGCCGAGGCGGCGCTGGCCGGGGGCGGGGCCGACCTGCGGGCGCGCGTGGCCGCACGCCGCGCGGAGCGGGCCGCGAACCAGGCCCAGGAGCCGCCGCGCTACGTGATCGAGGTGCCGGGCGCGCCGCCGCGGCCGGTGCACGTTCCGAGCCGCGTCGGGCACCTCGTGGAGGGGGTCGGCGTCTCCGGCGGGCGGGTGACCGCGCGCGCCCGCGTCCTGCGCGGCATGGAGGACGCCGGCCTGGTCCAGCCGGGCGACGTGATCGTGGCCCGCGTCGTCAACGCCGGGTGGACCCCGCTGTTCCACCTCGCCGGCGGGATCGTGGCCGAGGTCGGCGGCGTGCTCTCGCACGCGGCGATCGTCGCCCGCGAGTACGGGATCCCCGCCGTGTTCGGCGCGGCCGGCGCGACGCGGATCGCCGACGGCGCGCGCGTCACCGTCGACGGCGACCTGGGGATCGTGACGGTGGAGTAGTGTGATCGCAGCCGCGATCACACTAAGGCAACATCCCGCCGCCCCGCGCCCGCTCCAGGTCCCCCACCAGGCGCGCGACCCGGGCGGGCGCGTCGGGGGCGCCCGCCGACAGGGCGTCGTGCGCCGCCTGGAGCTCGAGCGCGAAGGCCCGCCGCTCCGCCGCGGTGCCCTCGCGCTGCAGGGCGTGGAGCGCGCGGCGCAAGGCGTCGAGGGCGGCCCCCGGGTCGTCGTCCGCCTCGAGCGCCAGGTGGGCGGCGCGCACGGCCCAGCCCCACCGCTCGGCGCGGGCGAGCAGGTAGCGGTCGACGACGCTCCGCACGTCGGCCACGCGGCCGGCGGGCAGGCCGACCTCCCACACGACCCGCACGGCGAGGTCGAGCGTGCCGACGGCCAGCTTGGCGTCGTTCGCGAAGTACGTGCGCCGCACGTACTCGAGGGCGTCCTCCAGGCCGTCGTCGGGGCGGCCGAGTCCGACCAGGGCCTGCGCGCGGTCGACGAGGAGCGTGTCGCGCTCGGGCACGAGGCGCAGCGCCTCGTCGACGTCGACCAGGGCGTCCTCGTAGCGCCGCAGGTGGCGGCGCGCCTTCTGGCGGAGCTCGTGGAGCGTGCTGCGGGAGACGTCGTCGCGGCCGTCGTCCTCGAGCAGCTCGGTGACGAGCGCCTCGACCTCGTGGGGGCGCTCGGGGTCGAGCCCGTCGAGGACGATGCACAGGAAGAGCCCGAGCTCCCGGCGCTCCTCGACCGTGGCCGCGAGGGCGTAGGCGCGCTGGACCACCGGCAGGAGCTGGCGCTTGCTCGCGGTGTTCTCGGCGCGGGCGAAGCGGGCCAGGCTGGCCAGGAGGCGGCGGTCGTCCGGCGCGAGGCTGACGAGCTTCACGGCCACGCGGGCGGGGATCCGCCGGCGCACCGACATGACCGCCCCGATCAGCGCGTCGACGGCGTCGGGCGGGGTGGGCTCGTCGGGCGCGAGGCGCGCCGACACGACCAGCCGGTCGACGAGCTGCGCGACCTCCTCGGGCGTCAGCGCGTCGGGGTCGCGCCGCAGCGTGCGCAGGGCCGGGCCGGCGCGCTCGCGCGCGAGCGCCGCGAGCGGGGCCGCCTCGGCCGCGAGCGGCGCGGGCAGGGGGCTGGCCGGGAGCTGCGCGCTCAGCCCCGCCTCGCCGGACCGGTCGAGGCCCACGGCGACCCGCGCCAGGGCCACCGACCACTCGACCGCGGGCGGCGCCGCGCCCGCGGCGGCGAGCGCGGCGGCGGCCGGCTCGGGCTGGCGCAGGCGCGCGTGGGCGAGGGCGCGGGCGGCCTGGGCGTCCGCGTCGAGCGCCAGGCCGGCCTGCAGCGCCGCGTCGAGGTCGCGCAGGAGGCGCCGCGCGCCGGCCTCGTCGACCGGGTCCCCGCGGGCGCCCACCGCCCGGGCCCGGAGCAGGAGCACCTCCGGCCGGGTCCAGCCGGCGTCGATCGCCTGGCCCAGGCGCGCCGGGTCGCCGGCCGCGGCCCCCTCGACCAGCGCCAGGAGCGCGTCGTCGGCGGGCGCGGCGCGGGCGGCGGCGGCGACGGTCGCCGGATCGCCTCGGCCCTCGAGGAGCGCGAGGGCGGCCAGGCGCAGGCGCGGCGCCCGGAGGCGCGGGTCGTCGTCGCCGGCGGCGACCAGGCGGGCCTCGAGGGCGGCCCGCGCGGCGGCGTCGGCCGACAGGGGCTCGGGCGCAGGAGGCCGCGCGCCGCGCGACGCGCTGGCCTCGCGCGCCAGGGCGTCGCGCTCGGCGGCCCGGCGGGCCCGGGCGCGCAGCTCGACGCCGCCGGCGAGGGCGAGCGCGAGCGCGGCGGCCGCCGCGACCGCCAGCGCGCGCGCGCGGCGGCGGCGGCGCGCCGGCGCCGCCGCGCCGCGCGGCCGCCCGCCCGCGAGCCAGCGGTCGAGGTCGTCGGCCAGGGCGTCGGCGTCTGGGTAGCGGTCGGCGGGGTCGGGGGCCAGGGCGTTGCTGCACACCTTCTCGAGCCCCTCGGGCACGTCGGGGGCCAGGCTGCTCGGGGCGGGGTAGCGGGCGGTGGCGATCGCCACGCCCAGCGCGGCGAAGGTGGCGCCCGTGAACGGCAGGCGGCCCGTGAGCGCCTGGTAGAGCACGACCCCGAGCCCCCAGACGTCGGTCCGCGGGCCGACCTCGTCGTGGCGCGCGCCGATCTGCTCGGGCGCCATGTGCGTCGGCGTGCCGACGATCGCGCCCGTCTGCGTGAGGCGCTCGAGGTTGGCGGCGGCGGCCAGGCCGAAGTCGGCGAGGCGGGGCTGGCCCGCGGCGTCGATGAGGACGTTCGCCGCCTTGATGTCGCGGTGGACGAGGCCGCGGGCGTGCGCGTGGCCGAGGGCGCGGCCCACGTCGCGCAGGAGCGTGACGCGCCGGACGAGCGGGGTGTCGGGGCCGAGGAGGTCCTCGAGCGTGCGGCCCCCCTCGACCAGCTCGTAGGCGAGGAACGGCAGCCCGTCCAGCTCGCCCGCCGCGTGGACGCGCACGATCCCGGGGTGCCGCAGGGCCGCGGTGACCTCGCCCTCGCGCTGGAAGCGCGCCAGGCGGCCGTCGCCGGCCCCGGCGCCCGAGACGAGCTTGAGGGCCAGCTCGCGCTGGCCCGGGACCGTGAGGTCGCGGGCGCGCCACACGGTCCCCATGCCCCCGCGCCCGAGGAGGCTGACGAGCTCGAAGCGCCCGCCCAGGCGCAGCCCGGGCCGAAGATCGGCGACCGTCGGGGTGGCCCCCGGCCCGGTGGGGGCGTCGCGCTGGGGGAGGGGGCCGTCGCCGGTGGAGAGGTCGTGCACCGGGACCGGGTCGGTCGTGGGCGCGTCGGGGGTGACGCCGTGGGGGCGGTGCTCGCGGCTCACGGGCGGCATCGTGGCAAAAGGGGCGGCGTCGCGCCCGCGCGGCGAGGCGTCAGGCGCGCGCGTGCGCCGGCGCCGGGCGCTCGCACCGGGCGAGCCGCACGAGGAGGGTCGTGAGCACGGGGAAGGCGGTCCCGCCGCTCTTGAGGGCGGCGTCGGCCTGCCGGAGCCACTCGTGGCGCCGCCCCAGCTCGTCGCGCGAGGCGCGGCGCAGGCGGGCCAGGAAGCGGTCCTTGTCGCGGTAGACCTTGAGCTCCGAGGTGATCTCGGACGAGCGCCGGCCGGCCTCGAGCATGGCGCGGCCGCGGAGGAGCCGGCCCAGGTCCCAGCGGAGGATCCCGAGGAGGATGAACGCGATCGCGCTCGGGTCGCGGGCGCGCTCGGCGCCGGTGACCAGCCCGTCGCGCAGGATCGTCTGCAGCTTGCCGAGGGTCGCGCCGACGTCGCCGCGGGCGATGCAGTCGACGAGCGCGAAGCTCTCCTCGCTCGAGCCGACCGAGGCCAGGGCGGCGACGCGCTGCGCGGTCACGGGCCCGGGCGCCGCGGTGACGAGCTTCTGCACCTCGGCGTCGAGCGCCGAGAGCGCCACGTCGTGCCCGCCGAGCCGCTCGAGGAGGGCCACGTCGGCCCCGCGCGCCAGCTCGCCGCCGTGGGCGCGCGCGCGGGCGCGGATGAACGCCATGAGGCCGGCGGCGTCGGGCGGCTCGCAGTCGACGAGGGCCACGCGCTCGAGCAGCGCCTTGGCGCCCTTGCGCCGGCGGTCGAGCTTCGCCGCCTCGAGCACCAGCGTGGCGGCCTCGGGCGGGGCGGCGAGGTAGGCCAGGAGGGCGTCGGCGTGCTCGGCGACGAGGTCCGAGGCGCCGCGGACGACGACCACGCGGCGCTGGCCGAGGAAGGGCAGCGTGCGCGCCTCGTCGAGGATCGCGGCCAGCGAGGCGCTCGCCGCCTCGACCTCGCCCACCTCGGCCCCCGGGAGGGCCGTCAGCGCCGCCAGCGCCTCGGCGCGCAGGAAGGCCTCCTCGCCCGAGACGAGGTAGCACGGCGCCGGCGGGGCGGCGGCGAGCCGGGCGCGCAGGTCGAGCGCCGACACGCGGAGGGCGCCGGTCGGGGCGCCGGGCGGGGCGTCGTCGTCGTCCTTGGCAGGTCGCCTGCGGGCCATGACCCCGAGGCTAACCGATGCCTGCGACGTCCCGGCTCAGCCGTCGATCACGCGTCCGGTCGCGTGAGCAGGTCCTTCGGCGCGCGGGGCAGGACGAGGGCCGTGCCGCGGATCGCGGTCTCGACGCCCTCCTTGACGGCCGTGAGGATCTTCGTGAACGACTGCCGGATGCGCTGGGGGAGCTCGACGCTGACCTCGGGCGGGCCGACGAGGGCCAGGCGGGCGCGGTCGAACTCGAGCGTGAGCCGGTTGAGGACGCCGCCGTCGCCCTGGAAGCGCTGGACCATGCTGCCCGAGGGGAGCGAGGCGAGGAAGCCGATCGGGTAGCTCAGGTCGGGCCCGCGCTCCTTCTGCAGGTGCGCCTGCGGGTCGATCCCCAGGGCGTCATAGAACTCGAGCACGCGGCCGAGCCACTGGGTGTCGACGCGATGGAGCGGCAGGTCGAGGTGCGGCTCGGCGGCCTCGAGGCGGCCCTCGAGCACGCCGGTCGCCACCTCGCGCTCGTCCTGGTAGGCCTTGAGCTCGGCGCGGAGCCCCGGGCCCGGGGTCGGCGAGCAGCGGAGCGTCAGGCGGGCGGCGCGGCCGTACCAGGAGACGCCCACGAACGACACGCGGAGGCTCTCGAGGCGCACGCGGGGCAGGAGGACCTCGAGCGTGGAGACGGCCTGCGCGGCCAGGAACGCGCCGGGGACGACCTCGCCCTCGCGATGGATCGGGTTGGGGTCGCCGGTGGCGTCGGCGAAGTGGACGCCGCGGGCGCGGGTCACGACGATGTGGCGGCGCACCTCGAAGGGCCCGCGGACCTCGACGCCGTCGGCGAGCGGGACGATGGACCGGCGCCGCGTGCGGCCGCGGGGGTCCCGGAGGACGAGGCGGTCGTGGAACGCCGCCAGGCGCCGCGCCGGGATGCGGGCACGAAACGCGCTGGGAGGTGTGCCGCCGCTGGCGGAGCACACGGTCGGGTCCACGGGCGTGGGCCTCCGGGCAGGGACCGTTCTTCGGGGTGGCGCGCCGACTCACGAGAGGAGGTGCGCCGACCGCACTGTAGTCCCGCCCATCGCGGCGGTCAAGGCCATCCCATCGCCAGTTGCGTGCCGGGCCGCTTGCCAGGCCGGAGAGCGGGCGATGGGTGGGGGGGATGGTGGGGCGGGTGTCCGGCGGGTCCGGCCGGCGGCGGGTTCCGGATCGTTGGCCCGCCGGAGGTTGCGCGGGCGCCCCGGAGGGCCGCGCCGGGCCTGTCGGACCCATCGACTACGGTGCGTGGCGCTCGACCCGAGGGGCGAGCAGAGACGAACACAACCCGAAGAGACCAGAGAGGTGCCCACGTGGCGAGCCTGAACAAGGTGTTCCTGATCGGCCGACTGACCCGCGACCCCGAGCTGCGCTACCTGCCCAACGGCACGCCCAAGGCGGAGCTGCGCCTGGCGACCAGCCGCGAGTGGAAGGACAAGAACAGCGGCGAGAAGCAGAAGGACACCTGCTACGTCGACGTGATCGTGTGGAGCCGGCAGGCCGAGATCGCCAAGCAGTACCTGGCCAAGGGGCGGCAGATCTTCGTCGAGGGGCGGCTCGACTACCAGGAGTGGGAGAAGGACGGGGTCAAGCGCAGCAAGCACCAGGTGACGGCCGACTTCGTGCAGTTCCTCGACCGCATGGGCGGCGGGGGCGAGGAGGGCGCCTACGGCGGCGGCGAGCGCTTCGCCGGGGCCGGGATGGGCGGCGGCGGCGACGACTTCGGCGGCGGCGGCGGCGGTGGCGGCGGCGGCGGCTACGGCAACGGCAACGGCGGCTACGGCGGCCGGAGCTACGGCGGCAAGACCTACGGCGGCAACGCGCCCGATGGGGCCTCGGCGCCGATGAGCGAGGTCATGGGCGTCGGGGAGAGCGACCTGCCGTTCTGACCGCCATGGGCGGCTGAGCCCTGAGGGGGCGGACGACCGCCAGGACGCCGAGAAGAAGAGGACGAACCGCCAAGACGCCACTCGGGCGCGGGGGGGGGGGGGGCCCCCCGGGGGGGGGGGGGGGGGCGCCCCCCCCCCCCCCCCGGGGCGAACGGCAGCGCCCGCCATCCTCCGCCGCAGCCGCGATCACACTAAGCGGGGGCGCCGGCGCCGTGGCACTTCTTGTACTTCTTCCCCGAGCCGCAGGGGCAGGGGTCGTTTCTGCCGATCTTCGGCTCCTCGCGCTCGACGGGCTTCTGCGGCCCCTCGCCCTTCGACGCGGCGGCGGCCTCCGCCTCGGTGCGCTCGGCCTGCTTGCGGAAGCTCGACTCGTACTCGCGCGGCGCCTGGTAGGAGGACGGCTGCCACATCTGCTCGAGCGCCTGCTCGTCGCGCTGCGTCACGGGCCGGACGCGGAACAGGAGCGAGGAGATCTCGTCGGCGATGGTCTCCCACATCTCCTGGAAGAGCTCGTAGCCCTCCTTCTTGTAGGCGATCTTCGGGTCCGTCTGGGCCATGCCGCGCCAGCCGATGCCGCCGCGCAGCTGGTCCATGCCGTGGAGGTGGTCCTTCCACTTCTCGTCGACCTTCTGGAGCATGACGATGCGCTCGATCTTGCGCATCTCCTCCTGCCCCATCTCGCCCTCGCGCAGGGCGTAGGCCTGGTCGACCCGCTTGAGCAGCGCGTCGAAGATCTGCTGCTCGCGCAGCCCCTCGACCTCGCGCGGCAGGACGCGGAAGCCGAAGCGCTTGCGCATGAGGTCGCACAGGCCGGGGATGTTGCGCTCGGCCTCGGGCAGGGCGTCGGAGGCGTACTCCTGCACCGCCTTGTCGACGCTGCGCTCGATCCACAGGAACACGGCCTTGCGCAGGTCGCTGCCGTCCTTCTCGGCGCCGTCGGCCTGCGCGTCCGGGTTCGCCTCGAGGATGCGCTGCCGCTCGCGGTAGACGAGCTTGCGCTGCTCGTCCATGACCTGGTCGTACTCGAGGACGTTCTTGCGGATGTCGAAGTGGTAGACCTCGACCTTCTTCTGCGCCTTCTCGATCGCCCGCGTGACCATGGGCGAGCTGATCTCCTGCCCCTCCTCCATGCCCAGCTTCTCGAGGAGCCAGGAGACGCGGTCCGACGCGAAGATCCGCATCAGGTCGTCCTGGAGCGACAGGTAGAAGCGGCTCGAGCCGGGGTCGCCCTGGCGCCCGCAGCGGCCGCGCAGCTGGTTGTCGATGCGCCGCGCGTCGTGGCGCTCGGTGCCGATGATGTGCAGGCCGCCCAGGTCCTGCATGCGCTCGCACAGCGGCGGCACCTTCCGCGGCTTGCCGCCGTGCTCGACCGTGTGCGTGAACGTCTCGAGCATGCCCCGGTACTCCCACTCCTCGTAGAGGGTGGCGCCGGTCGACAGCTTGTAGGTCGTCCAGTGGTCGAGGAGCTTCTTGTAGAGCTCGGGGTCGTCGAGCTCGAGCTCCTTGGGCGCGGCGCGGGCCGCCTTCCAGTGGTCGAGCAGCTCCGCCTTGTTGAACGTGCCGAGGATGATGTCGGTGCCGCGCCCGGCCATGTTGGTCGCGACCGTCACGCGGCCCAGCTTGCCCGCGTCGGCGACGATGAGCGCCTCGCGCATGTGCTGCTTGGCGTTCAGGACGTCGTGCGGGATCCCGCGCCGCTCGAGCATCTCCGACAGGCGCTCCGAGTTCTCGACCGAGATCGTGCCGACGAGGATCGGCCGCCCCATGGCGTGGACGGCCTCGATCTCGGCGCAGATCGCCTTGTACTTCTCGCGCGTCGTGCGGTAGATCACGTCGCCGAAGTTGCGCCGGATGAGCGGGCGGTTGGTCGGGATCGACAGCACGTCGAGCTTGTAGATCGTCCAGAACTCGCCGGCCTCGGTCATCGCCGTGCCGGTCATGCCGCCGAGCTTGCGGTAGAGGCGGAAGTAGTTCTGCAGGGTGATCGTGGCGAGGGTCTGGGTCTCCTTCTTGATCGGGACCCCCTCCTTCGCCTCGACCGCCTGGTGCAGGCCGTCCGACCAGTTCCGGCCGTGCATGAGGCGGCCGGTGTGCTCGTCGACGATGATGACCTCGCCCTCCTGGACGACGTAGTTCTTGTCGCGCTTGTAGATGTTGTGCGCGCGGAGGGCCTGCTCGATGTGGTGCGGCCAGGAGTTCGTGGCCGAGTCGTAGATGTTCCCCTGGCCGAGGAGCTTCTCCACGCGCTCGATGCCGCGCTCCGTGAGCATGACCTGGTGGTCCTTCTCGGAGTAGACGAAGTCCCACTCGCCCTCGAGGTCGTCCTTCTCGACCTGCCGCTTCTTGGCCTCCTGGTCGAGCTTGTTCTTCTCCACGCCGCGCAGCTTGCGGGCCACCTGGTCGGCGATGACGAACGCGTCGGACGAGTCGGTCGCGTCGCCCGAGATGATCAGCGGCGTGCGGGCCTCGTCGATGAGGATCGAGTCGACCTCGTCGACGATCGCGAAGTTGAGCCGCCCCTGCTGCACCTGCGACTCCGCGTCGATCTTCATGTTGTCGCGCAGGTAGTCGAAGCCGAACTCGTTGTTGGTGCCGTAGGTGATGTCGCAGGCGTACGCCGCGCGCCGGGCGTCGTTGGGCATGTGAGACTGGATGCAGCCGACGGTCAGGCCGAGGAGCTCCATGAGCGGCGCGTTGAGGTCGCGGTCGCGCTTGGCCAGGTAGTCGTTGACCGTGACGACGTGGACGCCGCGCCCGGGGAGCGCGTTGAGGTACATGGGGAGGGTGGCCACGAGGGTCTTGCCCTCGCCCGTGACCATCTCCGAGATCCAGCCGCGGTGGAGCGCCACGCCGCCGATGAGCTGCACGTCGTAGTGCCGCTGGCCGAGGGTGCGCTTGCCGGCCTCGCGCACCAGCGCGAAGGCCTCGGGCAGGACCGAGTCGAGGACCGCCTGCTCCTGGACCTTGTACTTGTCCTCGGTGACCTGCGCCTCCTCGGGCCGCCCGTCGTAGCGCAGGCGGCGCGCCTCCTCGAGCAGCGCCGGCGCCTTGCGCTCGGCGAGCCCCTGGAGGATCCGCCGCCGCAGCTCCTGCGTCTTCTCCGGCAGGGCGGCGTCGGAGAGCTTCGAGTACTCCGGCTCGAGGGCGTTGACGCGCTCGACGAGCGGGATGATCTCGCGGATGAGGCGCTCGTTGCGGCTGCCGAACAGGCGCGTCCAGCTCGACGCGATCGCGCCGGCGAACTTGTGCAGCGGGTTGTCGATGTCGTCGAACAAGGGATGCTCCCACCGGCGGCCCGGGCGGGCCGCGGCTGTGTGTCGAAGGAACGGACGAGCATAACCCGGGGCCGCGCGGGCGGGGCGCAGACCCCGTGGGCGGGACGTCAGCCGGCGCGGTCGAGGAGCGCCCGCTCGAGGGCGTCCCAGAACGGCCGGCGCGCGCCGTCGGGCACGTCGCGCAGGGCCTCGGCCGCGAGCTGGCCCAGGCGGGCCTTGGCGCGGCTGAGGGTCGGGGCAGAGAGGCCGTGGCGGCGGGCGACGGCGCCGGCCGTCCCCGAGCCGCCGTCGACCAGCAGGTCGTGGAGGGCGGCCACGGCGCGGGCGTCGAGGCCGTCGCGCAGGCGGGCGGCCACCCCGCGCGCGGCCTCCTCGGCCTCGAGCGCCTCCGCCGCCGGGGCGGACTCGGGCTCGCCGAGCTGCAGGGGGAGGGCCTGGTGCTTGACGCGGGCGCGCTTCTCGCGCCGGCTCCGCGCCCAGGCGGCCTGCCGGAGGCGGTGCTCGGCCAGCCCGCCGGCGAGGGCCAGGAGCTCGCGGACGGCGCCGCGCCGGGCCTCGGCCAGGGCCTCGGCGTCCGCCTCCTCGGAGGTCGCCCGCCGGAACAGCGCCCGCAGGCGCACCGCCGCCAGGCGCAGCCGGTCGTCGCGGGCGGCCTCGGCCAGCCAGGCAGCGCGTGTGCGCTCGAGGTCGAGGAGCACGTCGCCGAGCAGCTCGAGCTCGTCGGGGTCGGGCTCGCCCTCATCGTCGGCCACGGCCGCCAGCGCCTCGGCGAGGGCGGGCAGGTCGAGGTCGGCCGGCGTGCCCGGGGCCACGGCCCCGGCCCAGTCGGTCAGCCAACGGTGTGCGGGCGCGCTCACGATCCGGGTCGCCTCCATGGTCTCACCCTGGAGGACAGGGAGCCCGCGGACCGTTTCACGACGCGCCGCGTCAGGCCGCCGCCTCGCCAGCCTGGGCCGGTTCGGGGGTCTCGGGCGGGGGGGCTGCGGCCTCGGGCGCCGGGTCCTTCCCGGCCTCGGCGGCGGCCTCCTTCGCCTGCTCCTCGCGGCCGAAGAACAGGACCATGGCGATCGCGCCGCCGGTGATGAACACGTCGGCGATGTTGAACGTGGGCCACACGGTCCGGCCGACGGTGGCCATGAAGAAGTCGTGGAGGGCGCCGGCCGGCGGGGTGTGGACGTCGAGGAAGTCGCGCACGAACCCGTGCGTGACCCGGTCCCAGAAGTTGCCCGCGACCCCGGCCAGGATGAGGCCCAGGACGATCGGGATCGCGCGAGACCGGCGCGGGGCCGTGTGCACGAAGTAGGTCACGGCCACGATCGCCAGGACCGTGACGACCATGAAGAAGTCGTGCTGCCCCTGGAACATGCCGAAGGCCGCCCCCCGGTTCTGGGCGTGGGTGAACGCGAACCAGGAGGTCACCTGGTGGCTCTGCCCGTAGGTGGGGAGGTGGTGGAAGGCCACGGCCTTCGTGCCGAGGTCCAGCGCCGTCCCGAGGGTCAGCGCGACGAGGAACAGGAGCCAGCGCATGCCCCCATGAGACGCGCAGGGGTTCACTCCGGCAAGGGGCGAGACGCGCGGGGACGTGGAAACGCCCGGCGGCAGCGGGCCGCCGGGCGTTCGCGCCGCCTGGGCGACGACTACTTGACGATCGTCGTCCCGCTGCCGGCCGCGGCGAAGGCGTCCTCGATGACCTTCTTCAGCTCGCCCGACTGGTGCATCTCGGTGACGATGTCGCAGCCGCCGATGAGCTTGCCGTCGACGAAGATCTGCGGGAACGTCTCCCAGCCCGAGTACTCGTCGAGGTGGTTCCAGAGCTCCTCGTCGCTGAGCACGTCGTAGCCGGAGAAGGGCTTGCCGTGCGCGTTGAGGACCGAGACCGCCTGGGCCGAGAAGCCGCAGCGCGGCGCCTGGGGCGTGCCCTTCATGTAGATGACGATCTTGTCCTTGGCGAGATGGCCCTTGATCTTGTCGAAGGCCTTGGCCTGGTCGGTCATGGTGCTCTCCTCGTGGGTTGTGGGCGGAATCGTACCTGATCGGTCCGGTTCCGTGAACAGGCGTCCCTCACGCCGTCGCCCCGCCGCACGAGCTCCCCCCGCCGGCCGTGCAGCCGAGGCAGTGGGCCTCGAAGCGGATCCGCCGGCGCGAGAGCGCCGCGAGGTCGAGGTCGAAGATCGTCGCCGGGGCGCCCTCCGGGCCCCGGAGCTCGAAATCGAGCTGCTGGTTGAAGTCGCAGTCGAACAGCCGCCCGTCCCAGCCCACGCTCAGGAGGGAGCGGCACATGACGTTCTCCGCCGCGGACGGATTGAAGGCCCCGGCGAGCCGGGCCATGTAGTCGTCGTAGGTCCCGGCGCGCTCGAGCGCCTCCTTGAAGCGGTGGATCGGCATGTTGGTGATCGTCCACAGGGCGTCGAAGCGCACGCCGTGGCGCTCGAGGAGCTCCCGGCGGTACTGCGCCTCGAGGGCCCTCTGCTCGGGCGGCAGGTAGGAGCCGACGGGGTTGTAGACGAGGTTCAGCGCGAGCCCGCGGCCCGGCTGCGCGTAGCCGGCCGCGTTCAGGCGGCGCAGGGCCTCGATGCTCTTGCCGAACACGCCCCGGCCGCGCTGCTTGTCGGTGAAGTACTCCTGGTGGTACGGCAAGGACGAGACGACGACCACCTCGTGGGCGGCGAAGAACCCGGGCAGGTGCTCGAGGCTGGCGCCGGTCACGGGGTGCGGGTCGAGCTGCACGGTCAGGTTGTGGCGGACCATGACGCGCCTGCCCAGGCGCCGGGCCTCGACGACGAGGCGCTCGAACTCGGCGTTGAGCTCGGGCGCGCCGCCGGTGAGGTCGAGCGTGGCGATCGACGGGTGCGCGGCGAGGACCTCGAGGCAGCGGTCGGCCGTGCGCCGGTCCATCTGCTCGGTGCGCTTCGGCGAGGCGTCGACGTGGCAGTGGCGGCAGGCCTGGTTGCAGAGGCGCGTGACGTTGACCTGCAGCGTGTCGACCGGCCGCGGGTCGAGCCGCAGGCCGTGGCGGGCGAGGAGCGCCTCGAAGTCGGGGGCGGTCGTCGTGGGCAGCGCCCGACCGCTCATGCCCCGTGCCGGTCGAGGTGGTTGTGCATCTGCACGCCGTGGACGAGCGTCACGCCCGCGTCCATCGCGGCCGCGACGTGGACCGCCTCGGTCATCTCCTCGGGGTTCGAGCCCGCCTCCAGGCAGCCGCGCGTCCAGGCGTCGATGCAGTAGGGGCACTGCTTCGAGTGGGCGATGGCCAGGGCGATGAGCGCCTTCTCGCGCCGCGTCAGGGCGCCGTCGGTCCCCGTCGCCGCGCCGTAGTACTCGAAGAACTTCTGCGCGAGGTCGGGGCGGAACTTGCCGACCTCGCCGAAGCGGGCCAGGTCCTTCGGGTCGTAGTACTCCACGCAGGCCTCCTCGCCGGCCGATAGAGATGGCCGATGCAAGCGGCCATCGGCGCCTTCCTGGACCATCTCACCGTCGAGCGCGACGCCTCCCCCCACACGGTGGCCGCGTACCGCCGCGACCTCTCGCGCCTGCTCGCCGGGCTCCCCCAGGGTACCCCGCCTGGCGCGGTCACGGCGGAGCACGTGCGCGCGCACCTCAGGGCGCTCGACGCCGGCGGCCTGTCGGCCCGGAGCGCGGCCCGGCACCTGGCGGCGATCCGCTCGCTCTTCCGCTTCCTGCGCGAGGAGGGCCGGCTCGCCGCCGATCCGACCGAGGGGATCGCCGCGGCCCGGCAGGCGCGCGCGATGCCCCGGGTGCTCCGGCCCGAGCAGGTCGACGCCCTGCTGGCGGCGCCGCCGGGCGACGGCCCGCTGGCCCTGCGCGACCGGGCGCTGCTCGAGGTGCTCTACGCTACGGGGGCGCGCGCCAGCGAGGCGGCCGGCCTGCCGCTGGCCACGGTCGAGGAGGCCCTGGCCGCCCCGGGGCCGATCCGCGCCCTGCGCGTGCTGGGCAAGGGCAGGAAGGAGCGGGTCGTCCTCCTCGGCGAGCGCGCCTGCCTCCGACTGACCGAGTGGCTCCAGCGCGGGCGGCCGCGCCTCGAGCGCGGGCGGGGCGGCGGGCGGCTGCTGCTCAGCCGCGCCGGCCGGCCGCTCGACCGGATCGTCGTGTTCCGCGTCGTGCGCCGCTGCCTGGTGCTCGCCGGGCTGCCGCGCGAGGCGGCCTCGCCGCACACCCTGCGGCACAGCTTCGCCACGCACCTGGTCGAGCGCGGGGCCGACCTGCGCGTCGTGCAGGAGCTCCTCGGCCACGCGCGCGTGACGACGACGCAGGTCTACACGCACCTCGACCGCGCCCGCCTGGCGCGCGTGCACCGCCAGTTCCACCCCGACGGGTGAGCGTCAGGGCGACGGCGCCAGCCCGGGCCCGGCCATGGCCACCGTCGCCCGCGTGTAGGCCACCCGGAAGCCGAGCCGCCCCGCGTTGCGCTCGGTGGGGATCCCGGGGCGGGCCTGGATCGTGGCCAGGCGGGCGCCGGCCTCGCGCGCCAGCTCGAGGCGCCGCGCGATCAGCGCCTGCTGGACCCCCCGCCGCCGCGCGGCGGGCAGGACGCTCGCGCCCATGAGCGCGCCGACCTCCTCCCCCACCTCCAGCGCCCCGCCGCCGATGGGTTGGCCGTCGAGGCGGGCCAGGACCGCCCACACGCCGGGGCGGCGCACGTGGTCGACGACGAACCGCGAGAGCACCGGGTCGGGCGGGGCGCCCTCGGGGCGGAACCCGGCGGTGGAGACGTCCACGTAGGACGCCAGCGCGACCGCGTCGGCCGGGTCGACGCGCTCGAGCGTCAGCCCGGCGGGCGGCGCCTGCGGCGAGAGCGCCGCCGGGGAGAGGTCCTCGCCCGGGTGGAGGTCGCGCGCGAGGACGGTCTCGAACTCGCGGACGAAGAAGCCGCGCGCCCCGAGCGCCTCGAGCAGCGTCGGGTCGACGAACGGGCTGAGGATGACCTTCGGCTCGACGCCGCGCTCGGCGTAGAAGGCGACGAGGCGCTCGACCTCGCCCGGCGCCACGGGGCCGTCGAGGCCCACGGCGCAGGCCTGGTTGAGCCAGGCGCCCACGCCGCCGAACGAGGCCAGGCCGCCGGCGACCTCGATCGTCTCGTCGGCGAGCGCGGCGGTGGACGTCGCCTGGCGGCGCTCCAGGCGGCGGGCGACCTCGACGCCGTCGAGGGGCACGGCTACTCCGGCAGCTGGTGCGTGCGCTTGCCCTCGGCGTCGTAGAAGCGCAGCACGCCCTTGCCGTCGACGGCGAGCAGGGCCCGCAGCTCGCCCTTGTCGTCGCGGAGGCCCACGGTCGGGATCCCGCGGGCGACGCCCAGCGAGACGAGCGTCTTGCCGGCCCCGTCGTTGAGCACGAGGCCGGGCGCGCCCTCGGCGTTCATCGCCAGCGCGGCCCGCGTCTCGTCGGCGGGGCCGCGGAAGACGAGCGAGGCCTGGCCGGTGGCGGTCACGCCGAGCGCGGCGCGGACCTTGCCCTCGCCGTCGAGCATGCCGATCGTCCCGCGCCCGTCGTCGCCGGCCGACAGGTCCATCCGCGGCTTGCCCTGGACGTCGAACAGCGTCAGGTGCGGCGTGCCGTTGACCGTCTGGAGCGCGGCCCGGCGGCGCCCCGACGGGTCCTCGAGCACGAAGCTCGTCCCGCGCACGGTCCGGTCGGGGGTCTGCCCCATGAGCACGAGCGACATCCCGAGGGCCACGACGCCCCCGGCGGCGGCGCGCCAGCGGCGGGCGGCGGCGCGGGCCTGGCGGACGTCGGCCTCCAGGCGGTCCATGCGGGCGGCGAGGTCGTGCGTCGGGTCGTGCGTCATGGGTCGTCCTCCTGTTCGGGGGGCAGACCCTAGCACGTCCGGCGGCGGCTACCGGTAGAAGTCGTGCGCGTCGTTGCGGTTCGTGCCGATCCGCTTGATGAAGCGCAGGCGCTTCGCCCAGGGCGGGTTGACCAGGAAGGGGTTGAAGTAGTGGGTCGCGCCGCCCGACGGGTCCTCGCCGGCGACGGCCGCGCGCGCCGCCTCCCAGCACGACTCCGGGATCGGCCCGTCGTAGAGCCGGGCGCGGAAGTTCGCGTTGTAGCAGCTGAACTGGAGCGGCTGGTGGGCCACGCCGCGGACCGTGTTCGGCCAGCCGCTCGCGCGCACGCGGTTGAGGACGACGGCCGCCACGGCGACCTTGCCCTCGCGCGAGCACTGCAGCGCCTCGCCCTTGACGATCCGCGCCAGGACCTCGAGGTCGGCGTTCGACACGCGCATGCCGCGGCCGAGCGGGACGGGCGGGTGGTCCTCCTCGTCGGCGGCGGAGGCGGCGGCGGGGGTCGCGGGCGCCGTGGCCGGCGTCGCGGTCGCCGGGGTGGTGGTGGACGCCGGGGTGGTGGTGGACGCCGGGGTGGAGGCCGCGGCGGTCGTGGGCGCGCGGTTGGTGGCCGCGGGGGTGGTCGGGCTGCGGCGGCCCTGGTTCATCGCGTCCCAGGGCGAGGCGGCGTCGAGCGCGGCGCCGTCCCACGGCGAGCGCCCGGCCCCGCCGGCCGTGCGCGGCGCGGCGGCCCCACCGGCCGTGCTCGGCGCGGCGGCCCCGCCGGTCGTGCGCGGCGCGGCGGCCGCCGTCGCGGGGCCGGCCGGCGTGGTCCGGTCGGCGCCGCGCGAGAGGGTGTCAAGGGCGGCCCGGGCGCGCGGGTCCTCGGGGTCGGCGCGGAGGAGCCCGGCGGCGAGGTTGCGCGCCGCCTCGAGGTCGCCGCGGGCGATGTGGTCGTCGATCTCCTTGTAGGCGTGCTCGCGGCCGGCGCGCAGCGCCTCGAGGCCGCGGTCGAGGAGGTCCCGCGCCTCGCGCTCGTGCTCGGCCGCCTCGCCCGGCTCGCCGCGCGCCGCCGCCTCGCGGGCGCGCTCGCGGGCGTCCTTGACCTGCGAGAACAGGCCGTGCGAGCGGAGGTAGTGGCTCTCCGGGTCGGCGTCGCCGCGGCGCGCCGCGTCCTCGAGGCCGGCGACCGCCCCGGCGGCGTCGCCCGCGTCCAGCCGCTCGCGCGCCGTGCGGTTGATCCGCGCCAGCCGCTCGCGCGGCGGCAGGTCGAGGAGCTCCTCGCGGACGACGTCCACGAACGAGCGCGGGCCGGGGCGCGGCTCCTCGGCGGCGCCCTCGGGGGGGGCGCCGAGGGCGACGCCGGTCGACAGTCCCAGCGCGACGACCGTGGCGACCAACCTCATGGCGACCTCCTCCGTCGCCCTGTCGAGCAACGGGGAGGCCAGGGGTGGGCTGATTGTATTTGCAGGACTTACGCGACGAGTCCGTCGCACCGACCGGCTCCGGACGTAGACAGTCCAGGCCCGGACCGGTTCACCCCCGGGCCACGGCGACGAGCGCCCAGGCGATCGCGGTGGCCTGGATCACGGCGAAGCTCACCAGGCCGACGGGGAGGAACTCGGAGAAGCCGAAGCGCAGGGGGGCGCCGTCCGGGTCGCGCAGGCCGGCGCGCTCGGTGATCGCCTGGGCCATGGGGCCCGCGGTCGCCGCGGTGAGGAAGAGCGAGCTGCCGGCGCAGACGGAGAGGGCCAGGCCCACGTAGACCGCGTGCGGCGGGAGGCGGGTGGCGAGCGACTCGGCCACGTCGAGGAGCGCCGCCATGGACGGCCCTGCGGAGAACACGCCCGTGAGCAGCCCGGCCATCAGGAGGAACACGACGAGCTGCGCGACGGGCGGCATGGGGAGGGCGGCGAGCCCGGCGGCCACGTCCTGGAAGACGCCCGTGCGGCGCACCGCCCCGACCATGACGAAGAGGGCGAGCAGGAAGAGCGCCGCCTCGACGTCGACGCGCGTGCGGATGAGCCGCTCGCCGAGCGCCGGCACGGCGACGAGCGCGGCGCCCACGCCCAGCCAGGCGATCAGCTCCGGGGTGAGGCCGCTCTCGCGCGGCGCGACGACCCAGGCCAGGAGCATGACGGCGAGCGCCGCGGCGGGCCAGGCGAAGAGGCGCCGGTCGAGGCGCACCTCGCGGTGGAGCGCGTCCATGACGGCGACGGAGACGCGGCGCGCGACCGGGTCGTCGGGGAGGCCGCGGGCAGGGCGCACGACCCAGAGCGTCAGGCCGACGATGACCAGCAGCGCGGCCGCGGTCGGCGGCAGCGCGGCCGCGAGGTAGGCGTCGAAGCGCATGCTGCCCCGGCCGAGGAGGAGGATCGCCGGGAAGTCGCCGATCGGGCTCGCCGCGCCACCCAGGTTGCAGGCGACGAGGAGGACGCCCAGGGTCCAGGCGAGGTAGCGCCGGTCGACGCCGAGGAGCTTGAGCAGCGTGAGGAGCACCGGCAGGACGAGGAGCAGCGCCGTCAGGTTGTTGGCGAGGCCGCTGACGACGAACATGACGCCGGCGAAGAGCGCGAGCAGGCGGCGCGGGTCGGCGCCGCTGCGGCGCGCCGCGGCGGCGGCGAGGACGCCGAACAGGCGCGAGGCCACGAACACCTGCGTCAGCAGCCCGAGCGCCGCCAGGATCACCAGGACGTCCCAGGGGACGTCGGAGAGGAGGTCGGCCGCGGTCCCGAGCCCCGCCAGCGCCGTCGTCAGCGCCGAGAGGCCGGCGCCGATCGTGACCACGAGGAGGCGCCGCTGCGGGCGCGCCGCCTGGAGGACGAGCGCGCCGACGAGGAGGGCGCCGGCGATCGCTTGCTCCGGGCGCACTACGGCCCCACCACGTGCGAGAAGTCCTCGAGCGGGACGGCCACGAGCCACCGCGGGTGGACGTAGGTCGGGGCGCGCAGGACGTCCCAGGCGACGAGCGCGCGGAACTGGGCCCGGACGTCGGGGCCGCTCACGCGCACCCAGGCGGGGCCGACGTGCGCCTGGCCGTCGTGGACGCCGTAGGCGAACGTGAGCAGCGCGCTGCGGGCGCCCGCCCAGCGCTGGAAGTCGCCCAGGTCGGCGCCCTCGACGCGGCCGCCGTAGTTCGCGAGCACGCGCTCCCAGTCCGCCTCGAGCTGCCCGAAGCGCACGAGGCCCACGCGCACGTCCGGCGGCAGGAGCGGCACGAGCGCGTCGAGGTGCGCCGTCTCCAGCCCGACGACGAGGACGCGCGCAACCCCGGCGCACGCGGCCAGGACGCCCTCGGGCTGCACGTGGGGGGCGCGGTGCCCCTCGAACCAGCGCCGGGCGACGGCGTCGAGCACGGGGTAGGAGCGCCCCAGCTCGTCGCGCAGCCCCTCGACCCCGGCGTCGCCCAGGGCGCCCGCGACCTCGCGCACGAACAGCCACGCGGCGGCGCAGTGGCCGAGCTCGGCGCAGGCCACGCGGAAGGCCTGCTCGAGCCGCCCCAGCCGCCCGACCGTCAACGCTCCGGCCCCCGGGGCGGGTCGCCGGCGAGCAGGGCGTCGAGCAGGGCCAGCATGGCGGCGTTGGCGAGCGCGTGCTGCGGCGGGCCGTCGGTGAGGCAGTCGACCATCGCGTCGAACTCGCGCGACCCGCGCGCGGCGAGGCGCTCGATCGGGCGGGTCGGCATGGCGAGCGGGTAGAGCCCGTCGTCCTCGTCGCGGTCCTCGGCGAGGTGCGGCGGGAGCCGGAGCGGCACGGGGACCGCCGCCGGGTCGGCCCCGGGGGCGCGCCCCTCGCGCTCGACGAGGAGCCCCAGGAGCGCCAGCAGCACGAAGTTCGCCCCGCGGTGGTGCGCCGGGCCCTCGCCGAGGATGCAGCGGACGACGAACGCCCGGTCGGCCGGGTCCGGCACCCACGGCGCCAGGAGGGCGTCGATCCGCGGCCGGTCGACGAAGGCGGTGATCGCCGAGGACGGCACGTGGTGGCGGTGGTGGTGCGGCGGCCCCTTGCGGGGCGGGCCCTTGCGGGGGTGGTGGGGGTGGTGGGGGTGGTCGTGCGGGGGCATGGCGGGCGACGCGGCGGTCGCTACCGCCCCAGCGGCTCGAGCGTCAGCGGGTCGCGCAGCGGCAGCTCCGTCGCCTTGCCCCCGAAGAACTCGGCCATCTTGGCCCGCCCGTCGAGGTCGCCCGGCTCGATCTCGCTCCACTTGCCGACGATCAGGATCGCCATGGCCTTCGGGTCGAGGTGCTTGGCCGCGACGCGCTGGATGTCGGCCGGGGTCACGGCGCGGACCTTGTCGCGGTACTCCTTCCACCAGGCGTAGGTGCGGCCGCTCAGGTGGTCGGACATGAACACGCCGAGCGTGGCCGCGGGCGACTCGAACTGCGTCGGGAAGGTCTCGATCAGCGAGCCCTTGGCCACCTCGAGCTCCTGCGCCTCGACCGGCTGGGTGCGGATCTTCTCCACCTCCTCGAGCACGAGCTTGGCGGCGAGCGCCACCGTCCGGCTCTTCGACTGGAACGACGCGCGGAACTCGCCCGGGAAGTAGAGGCCCGGGATGATCGCCGCGCCGGCGTCGTAGGCCAGGCCCTCGTCCGAGCGGACGCGGCGCATGATCCGGCTGGTGAAGCCGCCCGAGCCCAGGATCCGGCTCATGACCATGAGCGCGTGGTAGTCGGGGTCGTCGCGCTTGATCGAGCGCATGCCGATGTGGACCTTCCCCTGCGGGATGTCCTTCTCCACCCGGTAGACGCCGGGGGCCAGGGCGTGCGTCGGCTGCGGCGGCGGCGGCGCCTTCTCGGCGGCGACCCAGCCGTCGAGCGCCTTCGCCAGCTTCTTCAGCATCGCGTCGGGGTCGAAGTCGCCCGAGACGCCGACCACCAGGTTGCCCGGGTGCACCCAGCGGCGATGGAACCCGCGCAGGTCGTCCTCGGTCAGGCCGTCGAGCGACGCCTTCGTCACCTGCCGGGCCTTGAAGTGGTCGGGGCCGTAGACGATCGAGGCCCACTCGCGGCCGAGGATCGAGCCGGCGTCGTCGTTGCGCTGCTTGAGCCGCTCGAGGACCTCGCTCTTCCACAGGGCGAAGCGGTCGGGCTGGAAGCGGGGCCGCCGCAGGACGGCGACCATGAGCTCGAGGCTCTTGTCGAGGTTCTGGGCCAGGGTGTCGAGCGAGGCCGAGAGCTCGTACTCGCCCGCGCCCGTGCCCAGCTGCGCGGCGAGGAAGTCGACCTCCTCGTCGAGCGCCGCCGCGTCGAGGTCGCCAGCGCCGCCGCGGCGCATCATCGACCCGACCGCCGCGGCGAGGCCCTCCTTGCCCTTCGGGTCGAGGTAGGAGCCGCCGCGGAAGGTGAAGCGCACGTCGACCAGCGGCAGCGAGCGGTCGGGGATGAGGAACACCGTCACGCCGCCCGGCAGCTCGCGGCGGTAGGCCGACGGGTCGGGCGGCTCGAACGACAGCGGCGGGAAGGGGATCTGCTCGGGGCGGGCCGGCAGCTTCGGGGGCGCCTCCTGCGCGAGGCAGGGGGCGGCCAGGAGGGCCACGCAGAGGAGCGCGCGGAGCGTCCGGGTCATCATCTACTTGCCCTCCTTCTCGAGCTCGGCCAGCCGCGCGCGCGCGCGGCGCACGAGGAGGTCCATCGCGGGCTTGAACTCGGGCGGCACGGCGCCGGACTGCGCCTCGAGCTGCGCCAGCCCCTGGCGCAGCTCGTCGAGGTCGGTGATCCCGGCCAGCTCGCCGAGCGCCTGCTTGACCATGGGCCGCACGCGCGCGTCGAGCGCCTCGAGCTCGTCGTCGACCGGCGCGGCCGCCGCCCCGGGCTTGCGCACGTAGGTGGCCACGCTGCGCTGCTCCTTGGCGAAGTACTGCCCGGCCACGCGCTGCACGTCCTCGGCCGTCACGGCCAGGAGCGCCTGCGGCGCCGTGTTGATGTACTCCCAGCCGCCGAGCGCCTCGTAGTAGCCGAGCTGGAGCATCAGGTAGAAGTTGCTCTCCAGCCGGCGGAAGCTGTCGGCGAGCACGCGGTTCTTCACCTTCTGCAGCTCGCGCTCGGGGATCGGCTCCTCGCGCAGGCGGCGCAGCTCCTCGTACCAGGCCTGCTCGACCTGCTCGGGCGTCGCGTCGCCCTTGCACTCGCCCTGAAACGAGAACGCCCCGCCGTACTTGCGCGCGTCGACGCGCACGCCGGCCGACGTGGCCACCTGCGCGCCCTCGACCAGCGCCTTGTAGAGGCGGCCGGTGCGGCCGTTCATGAGCTCGGCCAGGACCTCGAGCGGGGCCTCGTCGGGGTGGCCGAACGGCACGCCCTTGTAGCGGACCTCGACCTGCGGCGCGGCGTCGCACTCGGCCGCCATGCGCTGCTCGCCCTTCTGCGGCTGCTCGAGCGTCACGACCGGCGGGGGCGGCGCGCCGCGCTCGAGCCGGCCGAAGTAGCGCGTGATGAGCGCGCGGGTCGCCTCCAGGTCGAAGTCGCCGACGATCACGCCCACGAGGTTGTTCGGGCGGTAGTAGGCGTCGAAGAACGCCTCGGCCTGCTCGGCCGTGTAGCTGTTGAGGTCGGTCGGCCAGCCGATCACCGGCCAGGCGTAGGGCGACGACTGCCAGAAGAGCGCGTCGAACTGCTCCTGGAAGATCCCGGTGGGCGTCGACTCGGTGCGCAGGCGGCGCTCCTCGTGGACGACGTCGCGCTCGCTGTAGAACTCGCGGAAGACGTGGTCATGGAGCCGGTCCGACTCCATCCAGGCCCACAGCTCCAGCTTGTTGCTCGGGACCGAGATGAAGTAGAAGGTCAGGTCGTGGCTGGTGAAGGCGTTCATGCCGGACGCGCCCAGCCCCGTGTAGATCGAGTCGAACTCGTCCTTCACGGTCGTCTCGCGCTGCGCCTCGACCAGGCGGGCCAGCTCGGCCCGGAGCGCCTGCATCTCCTCGGTGTCGTGCTTCGGGTCCCAGGGGTCGTCGAGCTCGCCCCGGCGCCAGCGCGGGTACTGCTGCTCGACCACCAGCGCGCGCAGCTTCGCGCGCGCGGCGTGCTGCGCGGCGTTCAGCTCGGCGTCCTTCGCCGCGTCGCGGGTCCCGATCGTGCGGGTGCCCTTGAACATCATGTGCTCGAAGAAGTGGGCGATCCCGGTGATCCCGGGCCGCTCGTCGACGCTCCCGACCTTCGCCACCCAGCCGGCGGAGACGGCGTTGGGTTGGCTCTTGCGCGGCAGGAGCAGGAACTTCATCCCGTTGTCGAGCACGAACACCTCGGGCTCGACCTGCTGCGCGGCGGCCGGGAGGGCCGACGCGGCGAGCAGGCCGACCACGAGGACCGCGGCGCGGACCCGCATGGAGGCCTCCTGGAAGGAGGCGCGACGTTACCCGTGATGTGGAGGTGCGACAAGGGAGCGAACGTGAGGCGCTGACGCCGGTGGCGCCCCGGCGTTCACGCCACGAATCATCCGCCCCGCAGCGCCTCGAGCGCTGCGTCCATGTCGGGCGGCAGGGGCGCCTCGAACGTCAGGCGCGCCCCGGTGACCGGGTGCGTGAGGACGAGCCGGGCGGCGTGCAGGGCGTGGCGGGCGAGCAGCACGCGGTCGTCGCCCGGGCGGCCGGCGTCCTGGGCCGTGAAGCGGTCGGCGCGCCCGTAGGTCGGGTCGGCGAGGAGCGGCGCGTGGAGGTGCTTGAGGTGCACCCGGATCTGGTGCGTGCGCCCGGTCTCGGGCCGGCACTCGACGAGGGCGGCCCGCGCGCCGAAGCGCTCGAGGACGCGCCAGCGCGTCCGCGCCGGCCGGCCGCCCTCGACGACCGCCATCTTCTTGCGCTCGCGCGGGTGGCGGCCGATCGGGGCGTCGACGACGCCGTGGTCCGCGCGCGGGCCGCGCTCGACCAGGGCCAGGTAGGTCTTCTCCACCGTTCGGTCGTGGAACTGCCGCGCCAGGTGGCGGTGGGCCGCGTCGTCGCGGGCGACGACGATCACGCCCGAGGTGTCCTTGTCGAGGCGATGGACGATCCCCGGGCGGTCCTCGCCGCCGACCGACGACAGGCGGCCGGCGCTGGCGTGGAGGAGCGCGTGCGCGAGCGTGTGCTCGCGCTGCCCGGCGCCCGGGTGGACCGTGAGCCCGGCCGGCTTGTCGATCACCAGGAGCGCCTCGTCCTGGTGGAGGAGCGCCAGCGGGATCGCCTCGGGGCGCAGGGGCGCGGGCGGGCGCGGCGGCGCCGGCAGCTGGACCTCGACCGCGTCGCCCGCGCGCAGCTCGAGCCCCTTCTTCACGGCCGGCCAGGTCCCGCCGCGGCGCACGCGGACGCGCCCCGCCTCGATCCAGGCCTGGACCTCGGCGCGCGAGTGGCCCCGCGCGCGCACGGCGTCACAGACGGCGGCGTCCAGGCGGGCCCCGCCCTGCTCGACGGCGAAGCTCAGGGCCTCGCCGGCCGCGGCCTCGTCGAGCGCCTCGTCGTCGAGGTCGTCGGGGAGGTCGGTCGTGCTAGTGGCCGTGCCCGTCGTGATCGTCGTGGTCGTGGCCGTCGTGGTCGTGGCCGTCGCCGGGCCCGTGGTCGTGCCCGTCGTGCCCGTCCTCCTCGAGGCCGTCGATCGTGATCGGCGGCGGCGGCGCCTCGACCGCCGCGGCGACGAGCTGCGCGCGGGGGTCGGCCAGCTCGGCCTTCACGCGCTCCAGCTGCCCGGCGATCCGCTCGCGCAGGAAGGGGTTCTTGCCGTGCTCCCGGAGGACCTGCTCGAGGAGCGTCTTGGCCTCCTCGACCTGCTCGCGCGCGCCGGCCTCGTAGAGGCGCGCCGCCCAGGTGAGCCGGATGAACGGGTCCGCCTCGGTGCCGCGGTACTTCGCCGCAAGCTCCGCGAAGCCGTCCGTCCCGGTGGGGGCCTTCTGCCGCAGCGACGCGAGCCGGCTCCAGGCCTCCTCGTTGCGGTCGCGGTCCTTGCGCACCTGGAAGACGATCACGAGCGTGACCGCCACGACCACCACCACGACCAGCGCGATCGTGCTCAGGTGGTCGCGCAGCGCGTCCGCGCCGGCGGCCTCGGGGGCGGCCCCCTTCGCGCCCGCCGCGGCGGGCGGGGTCTTCCCATCGGGCTTCGGGTCGTTCTTGCTCTCCGCCATGGCGGCGTGCCTCCAGCGCTCTGCGAGGCGCGGATTCTAAGGCAGGCCGGCGGGGTTGACTACCTTCCCGCGCGCGCGGCCAGCGTCGGGCCGGCGGCGGACGTCCAGAAGAGCGTCGTCGCGTCGAGCAGGCCGGCCACGGGGGCGGCCGGCGGGACGGCGATCCGCCGGCGCAGGAACGGCCCGGCGCCGATCGCCGCGACGAGGGCCGTGGCGGCCGCCATGGGGAGCGTCGCCTGGAGGGCGCGGGCGGCGCGCGACCGCGGCCGACGGGCGGGAGAGGGCCGCGTCGCCCGGGCCAGGGCCCGCACCCGGCGCATGGCCGCGACCGCCCGGGCGCACGGCGGGCAGGCCGCGACGTGCGCGGCGCCCGCGGCGGGGTCGTCGAGCCACGCCAGGAGGTCGGCCTCGTCGCGGCCGCAGCTCACGCGCCCACCGCGCCCCGCAGGCGCGCGTAGGCCCGGGCGACCCGGCGCCGCACGGCATCCGGGTGCAGGCCCAGCCGGGCGCCGGCCTCGGCGTACGTGAGCCCCTGGACCTCCTTCAGGTCGAACGCGGCGCGCTCGTCGGACGGGAGCGCCGCCAGGGCGGCGCGGAAGGCGGCGAGCTCCTCGTCCGCGACCAGCGCCTCGAGCGGCTCGACCGGCCTCGCCGGCGGCTCCTCGGGCAGCGCGGAGAGGCTGGCGCGGGCCACGTAGCGGCGGCCCTGCCGGCGCCGCTCGTTGAGGGCGAGGTTGCGCGCGGCCGTGTAGACGAGCGCCCGGAAGCGCCCGCCCGCGCCCGCCGCCGCGCGGCGGTCGAGCAGGCGCACGAAGGCCTGCTGGGCCAGGTCCTCGGCGGCGCCCAGGTCGCGCGTGAAGCGGACCAGGTAGCCGACGAGGCCGCGGTAGTGGCGGCGGAACAGCTCGCCCAGCCCGGCGCTGGCCCCGGCGCGCCAGGCGCGCTCGACCTCCTCGTCGCTGAGCGCGTCCACGCCCGCGGCCATCGCCCCTCCCCGGCGCCCCGCCGTGCCTGCCTCTGATGATGGCACGGCCGGCCCGCTGTTGCATCCACACCCCGGCGCGCGGCCGCCGGCGTCGCTGCCTGGAAACGTGACGCCGGCAGGACTTGAGCGACGGGGATAGCATGGAGGACCCATGACGGACGCCGACCCGCCGCGGCCCGCCGGCCGGCTCATCCGGCGCCGCTCGACGCCCGCCGACGCGCCGACGTCGACCTCCGACGCGCCCACGATCGTGGCCGACCTCGCCCCCCCGGCGGCGGACGCGCCGCTGCCGACCGCGATCGGCCCTTACCGGGTCCTGGGCGAGCTGGCCCGCGGCGGGATGGGGGTGATCCTCCGCGCGCACCACGCCGGGCTCGACCGGCCCGTGGCGATCAAGCTCCTGCGCGCCGTCGACGACCCGGACGCCCGGGCGCGCTTCCTCCTCGAGGCGCGGGCCGCGGCGCGCCTCTCGCGTCATCCGTCGATCGTGCCGGTCCACGACGTGGGGACCTGCGCGGCGGGGCGCGACTTCCTCGTCATGGACCTCGTCGACGGCCCCAGCCTGCACGCCGTGATCGCGCGCGAGGGGGCGCTCGGCGCGCGGGCCGCCGCGACGCTCGTGGCGAAGGTGGCGCGCGCCGTGGCCCACGCGCACAGGAACGGCGTCCTCCACCGCGATCTCAAGCCGCACAACGTCCTCGTCGAGCGCGCCACGGGCGAGCCGCTCCTCACCGACTTCGGCCTGGCGAAGCTCGTGCGGGCGGGGGCGCCCGGGCCGGACTCGGCGCGTCGCCGCGTCGGCGTGTCCGCCGCCACGCCCGGGCAGGGCCTGACCCTCGAGGGCGAGGTCCTGGGCACGCCCGCCTACATGGCGCCCGAGCAGCTCGAGCCCGGCGCGGCGCCCGGGCCGCACACCGACGTCTGGGGCCTCGGCGCGATCCTGCACGAGTGCCTCTCGGGCCAGCCGCCCTTCGCCGGCGACACGCTCTTCGAGCTGTTCGAGCAGGTGCTCCATCACCCGCCGCGCTCGCTCGCCGGGGTCCCCCCCGCGCTCGCGGCCGTCGCCGAGCGCTGCCTGCAGAAGGACCCCCGCGCGCGCTACGGGTCGGCCGAGGAGGTCGCGCGCGACCTCGAGCGCTTCGTCGACGGCGCCCCGGTGCTCGCGCAGGTGCTCGTGCGCCGCCGCGGCGGCGGCGTCGCCCGGCCGGGGCGCGCCGTCGCCGCCGCCGCGCTCGCCGCGCTCGCCGCCTACCTGGTGACGACGCGCGCGTGGCCGGCGCTGGCGCCGCTCGTCGAGCCCGCCCTCGCGCCCGTCCTCGCGCCCTCGGCGCCGCCGCCCGCCGCGCCCCTCGACCCCGGGCGAGCGGGTGGGTGACGGTTGCCCGGGCCGCGGGAGGAGGGGTAAGGTCGCCTCCCGCGCGGAGGGGGCGACGTGAGGACCTCGACCTGCTGCTTCGTCCTGGCCGCGCTCGCGGTCGCGGCCGCGCCCGCCCGGGCCCAGTTCCGCGGCGACGAGGTGGGGCCGCGGAGCTTCGAGTACAACGACGAGTACTTCCTGAACGTCTTTTCCTACCGGCAGCGGCTCACGCACCGCTGGGCGTGGGGCGAGGCCGCCTCGCCCCGGTGGCGCTGGTTCTGGGGCGACACCGCCGTCGGCTACGACATCACCGCCGGCAGCCTGCGCTCGGACGAGCTCTACCTGCGGCAGCAGGCGATCGTGCGCCTGCCGTGGTCGAACCACCTCACCGGCGAGTACCGCTTCGTCGAGGACGAGGACCACGATACCCGCTACCGGCGCAACGAGGTCGAGGTGCTCGTGCGCCTCTTCCGCCCCGCCTACGCGCTCCCGCTCCTCGACACGCTCGGCCGCACCCCGCCGCCCGACGGGCTGTTCTTCGGCGGCCAGGGCCTCCTCGACGCCGAGAAGGAGCACGCCGACATCGGCTGGATCCTGGGCTGGCGCGGCGAGTGGCTGGGGCTGCGCCTGGACCTGATCCAGGTCGACTACTGGTACAACCAGAAGAACAAGGTCGGCGGGGAGTACGAGCGCGAGCCGCTGACCTTCCGCGCCAAGGCCGGGGCGCTCCTGCTCGAGGGGGACCTGGAGCTGCTCGCGTGGTTCCAGGACGACCTGCCGACGACGCTCAGGCTCCCCGAGGACGAGCTGACCTTCCGCTTCCGCCGGCAGGAGGCGGGCGCGGCGGCGCGCTGGCGCGTGGCGCCGGGGGTGCGCGCCGACGTCCAGGCGTCGGTCGAGCGCACGCGCAAGCGGCGCCGCTCGTCCGAGCCGCTCGCCAACGACGACCTCGACCGCGAGGCCGTGACGGTGTTCGCCGCCGGCGAGGTCGACGTCGCGCCGCTCCTCGGGGAGCGCTCGAGCCGCTCGAGCGACGTCGTCCTCCTCGGCCTCCACGTGCACGGGTTCGAGGAGAAGACGGTCGGCCTCGCCGGGGCGCCCGACCAGACGCTGCGCCGGGGGGAGGCCTACGCCGAGGTGGGCTACGTCCTCGGGCTGCCCACGTTCCACGAGGACTACCAGCTGGGCCTGCGCGGTCAGACGCAGAACGGGTTCATCGGCCTGCGCGACGTGCGCCCGGCCGAGGGCAAGCACACGGTCAGCCAGCGCTTCCTCTCGAAGATCGGCCTCGGCCTCGAGATGCTCTTCCGCGAGGGGCTCGGCGTCGCGTTCTTCCAGTTCACCTTCCGCGTGGACCGCCTGACGTTCGGCGGCGGCAACGCGCAGGTGATGATGCGGTTCTAGAAGAGCTCCACCACCCAGGCCTGCGGCACCTCCGCCCGCACGACCTCCGCCCCGAGGTCGATCCACGGGCCGCAGCGGTCGAGCACGCAGGCGTCGCCGGTCGCCACGACCACGTCGCCCCGGGCCGCGGCGAGGTCCTGGTCGGGGTCGGCGACGACGTCGGCCGACCACGCGACGCCGGTCGCCGCCGCGCGGGCGCGCACGCGCGCGGCCAGCCGGCCGGAGTTGGAGACGGGCGCGTCGATGAAGAAGCGCGCCGCCGCGGCCCGCCAGCCGCGGGCGGCGAGGCGCCGGGCCACGGCGTCGAGGGCGTCGTCGGTGGCGGCGCTGGCGCGGTAGGTCCCGTGGATCCCCGCCAGGTCCTTGAGCCCGCCGTCGACGGTCGTCACGAGGACGCCGCCGCGCAGCGCCGTCTCGACGGTGATCAGCACGTTGAAGGCGTCGATCAGCACGGCGCCCGGCGGCGGCGCCCCCTCGGGCACCCGGCGGGCGGCGCGCGCGGCGGCGCCCGCCGACTCGCTCGTCGCCCGCGAGATCGCCAGGCGCTGGCGGTCGCGCAGCTGGTGGCGGTCGCCGACGAGCTTCAGCGCCCCGTCGAGCGAGTAGCCGCGGTCGCGCAGCCACCTGAGCTCGTGCGCCGCCGCGCGCAGGCGCGGGCGCTGGTCGGGCGCGAACAGCGCGGCGTCCGCGGGGTGCGGCCCGCCCCCGGCCACGTCAGTAGAGCGGCGGGATGAGGAGCTCCTGGCCCACCGTGAGGTTCATCGGGTCGTCGATCCCGTTGGCCTCGGCGATGATCCGCCACTCGGCGGGGTTGCCGTACTCCTTGCCGGCGATCCACGAGAGCGTGTCGCCTTGCTTCACGATCCGCCGCTTCGTGTGGTCCGGCGAGTGGCGCGGCTTCGACTGGAGCTGCTCCTCGGGCGTCGAGTACTCCGTGAAGGTGCAGCTCGCCACCGCGCGCACCGGCGTGCCGTCGTCGAGGAACATGGTGAAGCGGATCGCCAGGTTCCGCAGCACGCACTTGAAGTTGAGCTTCTTGCCCCACACGAAGAGCAGGATCGGCGGGCGGTGCTTGTCGGCGTTGACGAGCTGGAACACCTCGAGCTCGTCGGTCCACTGGCGCACGTCGCGCGCCTCGCCCTCGAGCTCGTAGGCGTCGAAGAACAGCTCGACGTCGAGCTTCATCGGCGCGCCGCTCGTCCACTCGTACGCCGGCGCGTCGAGGCCCTGGATGTGGTGCTCGGCCCACGGCGCGGTCTTCGAGAAGACGTACTCGCGCGGGTTGAAGCAGACCGTGAGCGAGGCGTTCGTGTCGAGGTTCTTGATCTCAGCCTTGACGAGCGACATGAGCCCTCCCGCCGGGCCGATCACCGGTGCGAGCACCGGCATGATACCTCGCGGCCCGGGCGCGCCGCCCGGGGGCCGCGCCGCCTGGAATTGTAGAACGCATCCCGGCTACCCCTTCCGCTCGCGCTCGATCAGGAGCTCGCGCTTGAGCTGGGCGTAGATCTGGTTGACGAGCAGGCTCAGGTCGGCCGGCGGCGTCGGGACGGCCGCCTGGGTGGACGAGGCCTCCCGGGCGGGCCGGAGCTCGCCCGCGTCGCCGCCGCCCTCGGCGTCGACCGCGTCGTGCTTGCGGAGGACCCCGCCCCCGGCCGCGCCGGCGACGAGGCTCGTGTGCTCCATGTCCACGCGACGCGACGCGCCGCTCCGCCGCGGGGCGGCGACGCGCCGCGACGGGGCGGGCATCGGCCCGGCCTCCCCGGGCGCGACGTCCGGGGCGCGGCCGGGGCCCTGCGCGCCCGCGCCGGGGACGATCTGGACGGGCGCGGCCGGGCGGATCAGCTCCTCGTCGCGCGCCGGCGCCGGCGGGGCGGTCGGCCCTGCGGCGGCGGCCGCCGGGGCGGCCCCGGGCAGCGCGCCCACGTCCGAGGTCGCCCCGACGCGCACGGGGACCGCACCCCCGCGCACGAACTCGCGCAGGGGCAGCGGCAGGGCGCCGGACGGGTCACGGGCCGGCGACGCGTCCAGCCGCGCGGAGGTCCTCGGGCCGAGCCAGCCGACCCCCGAGGCGCCCCGACGCATGGGCCCCTGGCCCAGGAGGCCGAGCAGGGCGGGGTCGAGGGCGCCCCTGGCGCCCGCCGGCGCGGCCGAGGCCTGCGCGCGGCCGAGGAGCACCTGGGCCGGGGCGCCCGCGGCGAGGGACGTCGCGGGGGCGCCGCCCGCCGTCGCCCCGGGGGCGACCGCGCGGCCGACCGGGCGCACGAAGGACGACGCCGCTCCGCCGCTCGGGGCGCCTCCCGCGGTCTGGCCGAACGGCGCGCCCCCGACCTGGGCGCGCCGCGCGGGCCGACCTCGAGCCAGCCGCCGCCGAGCGCCGGCGCGCCGAGGCCGCCGCCGGCGAGGGCGCGCCAGCTCGCGCCCGGCCCGGCGGGCAGGGCCAGCGGGGCGGGTCCATGGTGGCCGCGGGCGTCCGTCCGCGGGCCGCCGCCGCCGAGCAGGGCAGCCGCGCGCGAGGCGAGGCGCGGCGAGAGCCCCTGGTCGACCAGCCGCCGGGCGACGTGGCCCCGGTCGCCCCGCGCCTCGACGAGCGGCCGCAGGGCGCCCACGAGCGCGGCGCCGTCCGAGCCCGCCCGGCCGAGCGGCAGCGCGCCCCAGGGCGTCGTCACCGCCGCCTCGCGCGCCGGCGCCACGAGCTCGGCCTTCGAGCCCAGGGGCCGGAGCGAGCCCGTCGCCGCATCGGCACCGACGCCGTAGGCGAACACGGGCTCGCCGCCGTCGAGCTGCTCCGCCGCGAGCGCCTGCCAGCCCGGCATGACGCGCGGGCGCACGTCCGCGAGGTCCGCCGCGCCTGGCCCCGTGGCCCCGGCCGCCCGCGTCGGCGCCACGCCGGCGGTGACCGCCGGAGCGCCACGCGAGGCGCCGGCGCGGCCGAGCTGCGCCCCGGCGTGGGGGCCGGAGCGGCCACCAACCGGACCGACGGCCGGACCGACGACGGGGCGACCGCCGCGCGCGGGGAGCCCGGCGGGGAGCGCGGGACGGCCGCCGCCGAGCCTCGGCGCGGCCGAGGGCGCGGCCGCCCCGCCGGGGCGGCGACCCGCGGCGACGAGGGCCCCGGGCGGCGCGTCCACCAGGTCGCGGACCCCGGGGACGACGCGCGGCCCCGCCGCGAGCCCGGCGAGGTCGAGCGCAGAGCGCGGCGCGCCGCGCTCCGCGGGCGCCCACGCGCGGGCGCCCGCGCCGCCCCGGCGCGCGCCGGGGCGCGCGGTCGCGAGGCGCGCCGCGTCGCGGAAGCCGACGACCGGGCGCGCCAGGTCGTGCGCGGCCAGGCTCGACCAGCCGCCCGGCCGCATCAGGCCACCGTCGCCGAGGCGCGACCAGGCCGCCGCGTCGTAGCGGCCGAGCTGCATCGCCCCCCGGCTCGCCGGGTCGCCCGGCAGGCCCATGAGGTGCCGCGCGAGGTCGGCGCCCGGCGTGAGCGCCGGGAAGGGCACCGCGACGCGCGGCAGCTCCATCGCCCCGCCCCGGGGGCCGCCCCAGGTCTCCCCGAGCCACGCGCCGTCGAGGCGGGACGCGCCGCCGGACGGCCGCGCCTGGCCCAGCGCGCCCGCGCGCGGCCGCTCGAGGCCCGGCCACGCGATCGGGCCGAGCCCGTCGGGAACGAGCAAGGACGCCAGGTCTGCGCCGGGCGCGCCCGCCGGACCTGAGGCGGCGGGCAGGCCGAAGGAGGGCAGACCGAAGGCGCCCGCCGGCGCCTCGAGCCCCCACGTCCCGGAGGCGCCGAGGGCCGGGTCGACCCCCAGCCGGGCGGCGAGGCTCGCCGGGAGCGCGAGCCCGGCGCCCGCGCCCGGGACCGAGGCGCGGGCTGCGGCCTCGAGCCCGACGAGGGATCCCGGCCGCACCAGCCCGCGGGGACCGACCAGGCCGTCGATCGGGAGCTGCCAGGGGGGCAGCGCCGCGGGCATGCTCAGCGCGCCCGCGCCCCAGGCGGGGAGCTGGCCGCGGAAGCCACCGGTCGCCCAGCCGCCGCGGGGGAGCGCGACCGCCGCGCCCGCCGCGCGGGTCGACCGCGCCGGGCCGGACGGGCCCAGGGGCATGGAGCCCGGGGCCGGCGCGAAGGCCGGCGCGCCGCCCGGCAGCGCGAAGCCGGCGAAGCCGGAGAGGCTCGCCTCCCCGAACCCGGCCACGCCGCTCCGGGAGAAGCCGCCTGGCCCCGCGACCGCCCGGGCGACCCTGCCCGGCCGACGACCCGGCGGCAGCGAGAAGCCGCCCGGCAGCCCCGGCAGCGAGAAGCCGCCCGGCAGCGAGACGCCGCCCGGCAGCGAGACGCCGCCCGGCAGCGAGACGCCGCCCGGCAGCCCCGGCCACGAGGCGCCGCCCGGCCACGAGGCGCCGCCGATGGGCAGCGCGAAGCCGCCCGGAGCGGCGGCCTTCGCCGACCACGACCCCGCCCCGGAGGGGCGAAGCGCGAGCCCGCCCAGCCAGGGTCCGTCCACACGCGCCCACGCGCCGGCGGCGGCGCTGGCGGCGGGCAGGCGGAACGGCACGTCGAGGCCGAATCCGCCGGACCGGGAGGCCGTGAACGCGCCTTCGCCGCTGACGCGGCGCAGGCCGTGACCGCCGGACCGGGCCCCCGGCAAGCCGAGCGCGCCGGGCATCGCCGCGAAGCCGCCGCCAAAGCCGCCGAGCGAGGGCCATCCGGGGAGCGTCAGCGCGCCGGCGCCGAACGTCGGGAGCCCGCCGAAGGCCGGGGGGCCGCCGAACGTCGGGAGCCCGCCGAAGGTCGGGGGGCCGCCGAACGTCGGGAGGCCGCCGGACCTCGGGAGACCCCCGAACGTCGGCAGCCCGACGCCGAAGCCGCCCATGGCGCGAGCCCCGCCGAACGAAGTGAACGCCGGGAGGCCGCCGAAGGCCTCGAAGCCAGCGCCGCCGCGTGGGGCGACGAACGAGCGCGTGCCACCGAACGACGGGAAGCCCGCGAACCGGCCGAACCCACCGGCGAAGGGCGCCGTCGACCGACCGCTCGAGGGCATCGAGAAGACGCCGCGGCCGGACCAGGCGCCGCCGGACGCGGCGGGCAGGGCGCCGAACGGGAGCGGAGCGGAGGCGGCGGCCAGCAGCGGCAGGCTGCCGAGCGCCGGCATGAACGCGGCGGGGGACGGCGAGCGCCCCGCCCACGGCAGGCGGAACGCGCCGCCGAACCCGCTCATGCCGGTCGCCAGCCCGCGCGTGAAGCCGCCCGGGAGGCCGGAGCCACCAGCGGCGAGGTACCCGGCGCCGCCCCACGGCCCCGACGGCGCGCCGCTGCCCAAGGACGGCAGCGCCGCGCGCCAGCCGGCCGCCGAGGTCGGCATGGCCACGCCGCGGAGGGCGCGCAGCAAGGGACCCGGCGCGGCGCTGAAGGGCATCGCGCGCCACGACAGGCCCGCGCCAGGGAACAGCGGGACGCGCCCGGCGCCCTGGAGCTGGAAGTCGAGCCCGAGCGCGGTGCCGCCGGACCCGCCCGACGGCCAGCCCGACGCGCTCCCCGGGAAGCGGAACCCGGTCGAGCCGAGACCCCCGCCCGGCAACGCGAAGCCGCGCGCTGCAGCGCCGCCCGGGAGCGAGAAGCCGCGCGGCACCCCGCCGCCCGGCACGGCGCCGAGGGAGGTGAAGCCGGCGAACCCGCCGCGCGGGAGAGAGAAGCCGCCGAGCGACGAGGAGGCGAAGTCGCCGAGCGAGCCTCGCGCGAAGGCGCGGGCGCGGCCCGGAGCGCCGCCGGGGAGCGAGAAGCCGCCGGGGAACGAAGCGCCGCCGGGGAGCGAGAAGCCGCGCGGGAACGTAGCGCCGCCGGGGAGCGAGGAGCCGCCCGGGAACGAAGCGCCGCCGCGGAACGAAGCGCCGCCGGGGAGCGAGAAGCCGCCGGGGAGCGAGAAGCCGCCGGGGAGCGAGAAGCCGCCGGGGAGCGAGAAGCCGCCGCCGGACGGTCCGCCCGGGGAGGCGAAGCCGCCGGGCGCGCCGACCCCGGCGAAGGCGAAGCGCGCCCCCGGGAAGGCGAAGCGGCCCGCGCCGCCGAGGACGGAGAGGCCGCGGAACCCAGCCAGACCCGACCCGCTCGGGAGGCCGAGGAAGCCGCTCGGGAGGCCGGAGCCCGACCCCACCGGGCGGAAGGCGCCGCCCGCGAACGCCACCGGCGCGCCGCGCGAGGCCCCCACCAGGCCGCCGGGGAGCGGCCGGTAGCTCAGACCGCCCGGGAGCCCCTTCAGCCAGGCGGGGCCGCCGAGGCCCCCCGTTGCGAAGGACGACCCGCCGCCGGACCACGCCCCGCCCGTCCCCGCCACGCTCAGGCGCGGGCGACCGAAGCCGTCGAGGGCGAAGTCGTGCAGCGGACCGCGCGTGGGCAGGCCGTACCACCCGGGGGCGCGCCCGAACGAGCCGCCGAACCCGCGCCCGCCGATCGAGGGCATCGAGAAGGAGGGCATGGCGCCGAGGCCGTGGCTCGACGCCCCGACCCCGCCCCCGACCCCACCGAGCCGCAGGCCGCTCGCCGGTAGCCCGCCGCCCAGGCGGAGCGACGGGGACGGAGAGAACGACGGCAGCGAGGCGCCGGACGCTCCGCCGCCGAAGGCGATCCCCTGGCTCCCCAGGCGGAAGCCGCTGGACGCCGCCCCGCCGAGCGGGGTCAGGCCGCGCAGCGACGAGCCGCCGAACAGCGCGCCGAACGACGTCGATCCGCCGCGCGGGAGCGACATCGACTGCCGCACGAGCGACGGCAGGAGGAGGGCGCCGCGCAGGCCGCCCGGCGACGCGAACGCCGCGCTGAACCCCGCGCTGAACCCGCCCGAGAGGCCGAGGGCCAGGTGCCCGGCGCCGCGCATCGCGCCCAGGGACCCGAGCCGCAGCGCGCCGCCGCCGCCCCCGAGCCGCAGGCCGCCTCCGCCGCCCAGGCCGCCCAGCGCGGCGAGCGCCCGCAAGGCGCCGCCCTGGCGAAGGAGGCTCGCCGCGCCGCCGCCCCCGAGGAGGGCCGCCAGCGCGCCCGTCCCCCTGCCGGCCAGGCGGGCGATCGCCTGGAGCATCTGCGGCGAGAGCTTGCCGCCCATGAGCCGGGCCAGGCCGCCGCCACCCAGGCCGCCGCCCTGCCCGCCCATCGCCCCGCCCATCGCCGCGGCCATGGCCGCGAGCGCCTTCCCGTCGAGCTTCGGCAGCCCCTCGCCGCCCAGGCCGCCGAAGCCGCCGAAGCCGCCCATGCCCCCCAGGCCGCCGAACATGCCGCCGCCCAGGTCGAAGCCGCCGCCCCCCGCGAGGCTGGCGCCATCGCCGCCGACCGGCGGGACCGTCGGGAGGACGAGCGACCCCACCCCGGCGATGTCCAGCTCGGCGAACGCCTCGAACTCCGAGAACAGGCCCAGGGTCCCGGCCTGCTCCGACACGGAGAGCAGCGCCTCGAACGCGCGGAAGCGGCGGTCGAAGCGCGTGAGGCGGTCCTCGGCGAACAGGCCGAGGCGCAGGGCGCTGTCCAGCGCGCGCGAGCCGATGCTGAAGCGGGTCAGCCGGCGCTCGACGCCGAGGCGCAGGGCCGCCGCGAGCGAGGGGCGGCGCGCCAGCGGCGCGGCCGCCTCGAACGCGTCGCCGCGGCGGAAGAGGCGCTCGGCCAGCGTGTCGACGACGGGGTCGCCCGTCCGCTCGGCCGGCGCGTCCTTCGCCTCGGCCCAGGCGCGGAGCACCTCGGGCAGGGCCGCGCCGCGCAGGGCGTCGCTCCCCAGCACGGGCCGGAAGCCCTCGGCCAGGCGGCGCAGACCGGCCGGGTCGCGCACCTGCCCCGCGGCGCGCGCGAAGCCCAGCCGCAGGACCGCGCGGGCCATGGCCGGGGTGGCGCCCTCGGCCGCCGCGCTCGCCTCCGCGAGCCGCGCGGCGGCGGCGGCCGCGGCCGCGGGGTCGCCGCCGATCACCTCGCGCACGACCTCGCCCAGCGCCTCCTCGAGGCGCGCGACCTCGGCGCCGGCGAGGTCGTCGGCCGTCATGGGCGGGGGCGGCGGCTCCTCGCCGAGCAGGGCGGCCACCTGCCTCTCGAGCGCCCCGGGGACGAGGAGGCCGCTGCCGTCGAAGGTGATCGCGATCGCCAGCGCCAGGCGCGCCGCGAGCGGGCCCTGGCCCTGCGCGTCGAGCACCACGAGGCGGTCGGTGACCGCCGCGCGCACGACGTGGCGCAGCTCGCCCCGCAGGGCGCCCGACGGGAGCGCGCGCTCGGCGGCGGCGAGCGCGGCCAGGGCGCCGAGCGCCTGCGCGTCGGGCCGCACGGGCAGCCGCTCGATCAGCCGGCGCGCCGCGTCGACGAGCACGCGCCCCTCGCGCGGCTCGAACGTCCCGCGCTCGATGGCCACCGCCCAGGCGGACAGGTCGGCGCCGAGCGCGACCGGCTCGACCTCGCCCGCCGGGCCGGTCCGCGCCACCACGCCGCGCAGGCGCGGCCGGGCCGGGTCGAGCGCCAGCGGCCCGACGCGGAGCGCCCCGTGCGCGTCGTAGTGCGCGCCGGAGATCGAGGCGTCGAAGCGGACCGGGACGTCCTCGTCGAGCCCCGCCGCCTCGCGCGCGAGCGCCACGAAGGACGCCGCGACGGCGACCTCCTCCGCGTGCCGCTCGGGCCCGGCGGCGCGCGCGCGCAGCCCCGCGAGGCGCCCCCGCGCCTCCTCGACCCGCTCCGACCAGCCCTTCGACATGCCGGGCCTCCCGTCCCCGCGGCGACCGCCGCCCGAACCCCGGATCGTACAACGTGGCGCGGCCCGCCGCCGGCACTGCCTAACTCGCCGCTGAGATAGAGGTTCTGCCCGGCCTCAGCGGCCGGCCGCCCTCCGCAGCGCGCCCTCCGCCTTCGCGAGCTCGCCCAGGCGGTCCTCCTGGACCTCCCGGGCCTCGTCGAGCTGCTCGCGCCGCTCCGCCAGGCGCTCGTCCTCCTCGCCCAGGCGCTCGAGGTCCTCGTCGAGCCGCGCCAGCGCCTTGTCGAGGTGCTTGCGCTCGCGCTCGAGCGCGTCGCGCTGCGACCGGAGCCGCTCCAGCACGCGCCCCTCGTGCTCCAGCCGCCGCGCGTGGTCCTTGATCCCGACCCCGAGCTTCTGCGCGCGCTGCTCGAGCTGCCCCCGGCGCCGCGCGTCGCGGCTGGCCCTGAGCTGGGCCCCGGCCGCCTTCTTCTCGCGCTCGGCGGCCTCGCGCGCCCGCGTCAGCTGCGCCCGCCGCTTCTCGGCGGCGGCGACGTCGGCGTCGACCTTCTCCTGCTGCTGCTTCGTGCGGTCGCGCTGCTCGGTGACCTTGGCCTTCTCCCGCTCGATGCGCGCCCGCTCGCGCTCGACGTCGGTCCGCGCCTTCGCCGTCTTGCGCGTCTCCGCGTCGCACTCGCGCAGCCGGTCCTTCACGTCGCGCTTGAGCCGCTCCGCCTGCTGCCGGTCGCGCGTGACGGCGAGCGCCTCGGGCGAGCCGTGGCGCGGCGCCTTGCCGTTGAGCTTCAGCAGCTTGTCGCAGGTGTGCTTCACCTGGTCGAGGAACTGCTTCAGCTCCATGTCGACCACGTGGCCGACCGTGACCTTGCCGGGGCTCCGCCCCCGCCGCGCCGCCTCCGCGATGCTCTGGTTGATGAGCTTGGCGTAGTGCTCGATCGTGTGGTCGAGCCCCATGAGCTCGGCGTCGAGCGACCCGCGCTCGTGCGCCGGCACCTCGTCGCACACCAGCCGCGCCCGCACGTCCTGACGGCGCGCGTCGGCGCGCTCGAGCTTCTTCACCAGCCCCTGGACGTCGGCCACCTGCCGCTAGCCGTTCTTCATCTCGAAGCCGTCATGGGCCAGCTCGATGACCTCGATCGCTTGCTCGGTCTCGCCGCCCACGAAGTTCGGCCCCTCGTAGCGGCACGGCCAGGCGTTCTTGAAGTCCCAGCGGCAGAGCGGGTCGCCCGCGCGCGTCAGGGCGATGATCGACCCGTTCTTGCGCTGGACCACCCCGTCGACCGCGCTCTTCACCCAGTCGAAGAGGTCGGTCGACGCCGAGGTCCCGCGCCGCAGGACGATGTTCGAGTAGCGGGTCGGCCCTACGAGCTTGTGGTGGCGCGTGTTCTCGCCGCCCTCGTGGTACTCGACCACCTCGCGCTGGACCGTGAGGCCGGAGGCCTCCTTGAAGTCGCCGGCCTCGATCTCGTCGATCGTGACCTTGAAGCGATAGATCTGGCTGTACTTGTCGTTCGCGATCGACACCGCGCCCTCCTCGCCCTCCGGGCCCCGCCGCCGGGCCCGCGCCTCAGGAGACCGGCTCCTCGGTGATGATGTCCTTGGTCTGCTGCCCGATGCGGAACACCAGGAACTCGGCCGGGCGCACCGCCGCCAGGCCGATCTCGCAGTAGAACTCGCCGGCCTCGCGGACCTCCGCCGGGTTGAGCTGCTCGTCGCAGCGCACGTAGAAGGCCTGCTCGGGCACCTGGCCCACGAGCATGCCCTCGCGCCAGCACTGGTAGAGGAAGGTCGAGATCTGCCGCTCGACGGCCTTCCACAGGTCCCAGCCGTTGGTCTCGAACACGGCCCACTCGCAGCCCTCGGCGATCGACCGCTCGACCATGATGAACAGGCGGCGCACGCTCAGGTGCTGCCACGAGGTGTTCGACGAGACCGTCCGCGCGCCCCAGGGGCGGATCCCGCGCCCGCGGAACGCGCGGAAGCAGTTGACGCCCTCCGGGGCGAGCACGTCGGTCTGGTCCTTGGTCAGCTCGCGCTCGAGGCCGATCACGTGGTTGAGGACCAGGTTGGCCGCGGCGCGGTGCACCCCCTGCTCCTGGTCGACCTGCGAGGTCAGGCCGGCGACGTGGCCGCACGGCGGCACCAGGCGCGTGGCGCCGGGCCGGCCGCCGGCGTCCTGGACGCGCAGCCAGGGGTAGTAGAGCGCCGCGTACTTCGAGTCGAAGCGCGCCCGCCAGTCGAGCGCCTGGTCGACGTCGTAGCCGCGCGGCACGTCGAGGAGGGCGACGGCCGTCTTGTGGCGCTCGCAGAAGTCGACCACGGCCTGCTGGACCGCCTCGACGTCGGCGTCGTTCTTGAACTCGCCCTTCTCGAGGCCGGCCTGCAGGTCGGGGGCGCAGATCAGGCCCACGTCCTCGTGGTCCTCGAGCGCCAGGAGCCCGCTGCGGTTGCCGAGGCCGTCGTCGCGCCCGATGAAGTCGGCGGGCGTGGCCTGCCCGACGCCGTCGGTCCCGCCGGCGAGCGTCTCGTCGACGTCGGCCTGCGGGATGTTGAAGGGCGCGGGCGTGCGCGAGGCGAGGTCCTCGAGGCGCACCGTCGTCGAGCGCTCGTTGACGACCTTCACCAGCGCGCGCGGGTGGCGCGGGTCGTAGACGAGGTTGTCGTGGACCTCGAAGCCGAAGGGGCTCTGGACGGTGAGCTGGACCTCGACCGCCTCGATCGTCGCCAGCGACAGGTCGGTGTAGTCGCCGCGCAGGCCCTCGCGCGCGGACCACACGAGCTTCTTGCGCTCCACGCGCTCGAGGCGCACGTACTCCTGGCGCGGCCCCTCGGAGATGCGCACGACCGCCCCGGGCTCGAAGCCGCGGATCAGGTCGACGTGCGCCTCGGTGGCCCCCTTGGCGAGGGTCGACTTGAGCAGCGTGCGCGGCGGCTTCGACGCGGCCGAGAGCCGCACCTTGACCCGGTTGCCCCACTGCCCCGGCTCGCGCGCGACCACCTTGAGCGTGTTGCGCCCGTAGAGGTCCTTCATCACGACCCGCGCCGGCTGCGCGGCCGCGTCGCCCGACGCGCGCGCCACGCGGATGATCACCGCCTCGCGGCCGCCGTTGGCGAAGAAGCCGAAGACCGCCTGCGGCAGGTAGTAGTCGTTCGTGTGGCCGCCGAAGATCGCCTCGAAGCTCTTCCACGAGGTGATGCGCACCGGCCGGTTGACCGGCCCGCGCACCGTGAACCCCAGGAAGGCGGTGACGTCGATCCGCGCCTTCTCCAGCCGCCGGTTGCGGACCGGCAGGCCGGTGGTCTGCTTCTCGAAGTACAGGTCCGGCGTGCGGTAGTCCACGTATCCCCGGCGCAGCGAAAGGGTTGCCGACGGGAGCGAATTCTAGCACGGGCGGACGGGAGACTTCCACGTCTCGGCAGACCCCGGCCACGAAGGACACGGCGGAGAACGGAGGTCACAGAGCCTCTGTGTCCTTCGTTCTCCTCCGTGTCCTCCGTGACCGGTCTTGACTCTGGCGCTAGTCGTCGTCGTCCGGCTGCGTCAGGTCGAAGCCCATGATCGGGCCCGAGGGCGCCCCGATCTGGAACTGCCGGCTGCTCACCGGCGCCGACGACGTGACGCTGCTCGACCCCGCCGAGCGGTTGATCTTCTTGTTGATCTTCGAGATCTCCTCGACCCACCTGTGGCGCTCGCGGTGGGTCAGGTCGAGGATCTCATCCCTGGACCAGTGGAAGTGGTACGCGAGGTACGCGGACTCCTGGTACAGTCGGTCCTCGGGGTAGCACGCTATGCCCCCCCCAAGGAGCCCAGGTCGAAGTCGAACTCCTGCTCGCAGTGCGGGCAGGCGGTCTTGACCAGCGCCGAGCCGTCCTCGTTGATGCGCCGGTAGAACTCCTGGAGGTAGGAGAGGTCGGCCGAGTACAGGCCCTCGATCACGTCCGTCGTGATCGCGTCGCCGCTCAGCGTGCCCAGCTTCGCGATCACCCGCGCGAGCAGGATGATCACCAGGTAGGCGCGGTTCTTCTGCACGCGGAAGTCGGTCAGCGGGGCGATCTCGTCCTTGGCCGTCGCCAGGCGCATCACGCCCTTCTTGTGGACGTTGCCGTCCTTGTCCACGAAGCCCCGCGGCAGGGTGAACTCGAACTCGGTCTGCAGTGCCATGCGCTCCGCCAGTGTGGGGTGGTTGCTACGGCGCGTCCCGCCGGCGCGAGAGGATACCCGACGCCGTCTGGCGCGGGGAGGCGCGGGGAGACGGCGCGTGGGGGGGCCACACGCCGACCGCCCGCGCTCTCGCGCGGGCGGTGCGCCGACCGCCCGCGCGTCCCGCGCGGGCGGTGGGGTGGACGATGGTGGTGACCGCCGGGGTCACCGGGAGCGAAGAGCCCGGAGGCCTAGTTGAAGAAGTCCTCGCTGTAGCCGACGCAGATCTCGACCGTCTCGATGCACTCCTCGTCGTCGGCCTCGCCGTCGAGCGGGGTGAGCGAGTAGCCGCAGAGGAAGCACTCGTTCCAGGTGATCGAGCGGCCGTCGCCGCCGTCACGGTTGAGCCAGGTCAGCGTGACGCTGCGGAAGCAGTCGGCCTCGCCGCCCTTCTCCACCATGTCCTGGAACCACTGGAGCATGTCCTTGCGCTCGGCCGTGACCTGGCCGGTGAGGACGATGTTCTCCCACTCGCACGTGCCGAGCGTGTACTCCTTGATCGCGTCCGTGCCGCGGGAGGCCGCCTGCGAGTGCAGCCGGAGGCCGCCGCCGCGGAAGGTCTTCCACTTGCCGTGGGTCGCGTCGGGCGGCGGACCCGGCTTGAACTCGACCTTGAAGCCGTAGTTCTTGATGTACTGGTCTGGGCGCCTGTCAGCCATGGTTCGTCTCCTCGCTCAGCCTTAGGCCATCTTGATGCGGTGGGTGCGGACCTCGAGGGTCCAGCGCATGTTCACGCCCGCGTTGCCCTCCGCGGCCACGTCGACGTAGTTGAACGCCTCCGGGAACGCGTCGTGCAGGTGGAAGGTGCGGATCGCGCCCTCCTGCTGGTGGGTACGCAGGTTGATCGTGATGTCCTTGCGGGCCACGTTCCCCTGACCGTTGTAGCAGTCCTTCACCCAGCTCTGGATCTTGTTGAAGGTGTCCTTGTGGCAGACGCCCTCGAACGTGATGTTGCCGTACTCCGGCTGGCCCGGCTGGTAGGTCTTGTACTTCCAGTCCCCCGAGTCGGTCGCCACGCACTTGGCGAAGCGCAGGGTGATCGCCGAGACCTTGGTGATGTCCTCACACAGGTCCACGTCGAACTGGTTGACGAACGCCTTCTTCCTAGATTCGTTGCCCATGGGCCTCGCCTCCTCGTCGTCCCGCCGGGATCAGCCCCGTCCCGCTCGTTCAATCCGTGAGTCGGTCGGGGACCGGGGCCCACGGCGGGCCCCGGTCCCCTCTCTGGTTGTTTACTCCGCGATGTCCGAGCCCGACTGCCACTGGCCGATGCGGAAGATGACGAACTCCGCCGGCTTCACGGGGCAGATGCCGATCTCGGTGATGACCTGGCCCGCGTCGATCGTCTCGACCGGGTTGGTCTCCGCGTCGCACTTGACGTAGAAGGCCTGCTCCGGCGTCTGGCCGAAGAGCGCGCCCGACCGCCAGACGCGGTACAGGAAGGCCGACACGTCGCGGGTGATCTTCTTCCACAGCCGGTGGTCGTTCGGCTCGAAGACCGCCCACTGCATGCCGATGTCGATCGACTCCTCGACCATGATGAACAGGCGGCGGACGTTGATGTAACGCCACGACGCGTCGCTCGAGATGGTGCGGGCGCCCCAGACGCGGATGCCGCGGCCACGGCGCGAGAAGTCACGGATGCAGTTGATCCCCTTCGGGTTGAGGATGTCCTGCTCGCTGCGGCTGATGTTGTACTTCAGCCCGAGCGCGCCGCGGACGATCTCGTTGGCCGGCGCCTTGTGCACCCCGCGCTCGTTGTCCGAGCGGGCGTAGATGCCGACCATGTGGCCCGAGGGCGGGACGAAGATGTTCCCGCGCTCCGGATCGTAGACCTCGATCCAGGGGAAGTAGTAGGCGCCGTACTTCGAGTCGCGCGGCTTGGGGATCTTGTCGATCCCGCCCATGTCGATCGTCTCGGGCGAGTCGAGCACCGCGAAGCGGTTCTTCTTCAGCTCGCAGTGGGTGAGGACCGCGTCCTGGATGGCCGGCTCGACCATGCCGGGGGCGACGACGAGGCTGATCTCGTCCACGTCCTCGAAGGTCTTCAGGCCGGTGCGGGCGCCGGGGCCCTTGTCCTCGCCGATGAACATGCCGGTGAGGATCTTCTGGACCTCCTTCGGGTCCTTGGCCGCCTTCGGGGCGGGGGCGGGCTTGCCCTCCTCCTTCTTCTCGCCGGGCTTGGCCGCGGGGGCCTCCTCGGCGCCGACGCGGTCGAGGCCACCCGGGTGCTCGCCGACGTTCGTGATGAAGCAGCGGGTGCCGCCGTTGTTGAAGAAGCCGTACACCGCGTGCGCGAGGTACTGGCTGTCACGGAAGTCGCCGAACGTGTTGACGAACTGCGTCCAGTTGCCGATGAAGATCGACTTGTTGACCGGGCCCTTGGAGCAGGTGCCGAGGAAGCCGACGGTGTTCGTGCCGACCGCCTCGATCGGCTTCGACCCGCGGTCGACCTCCTCGACATAGACACCAGGGCTCAGATACGACGTCGCCATGCTTCTCCCTAGTCGTTGGTGCGCGACCCGATCAGCCGCTCCTCAGTCGGACGAGGTGAAACGCGGTTCACTCGGTCCGTCAGGCCGCGCTGTTCACCCTCGCGCCCGTCCGGGCGCAAGGGGCGGGGAAGATAACCTCCCCCATCCGACGACATCAAGGATCACCCGTCGATCTTCTTGAAGTCCATGACGCGCTCGCGGACCCGCTTGATGGGCGTCGTCCGCCCGCTCTGGATCACGAAGTCCACCCAGTAGGCGACCGAGGGCGCGAGCGGGATGCCCAGCGCCTCGGCCACCTTCTTGTGCTCGTCGAACCCGAGGGCCTCCATCTCGATGGTCGGCCGGCCCTCGTAGGGGGCGACGGTCGCCTCCTCCTCGCCCTGGACCTCGACCTCCGCGTGGTCGTGGAAGGTCCTCAGGGCCACGCCCAGGAGCTCCTGGTCGTCGGGCGACGGCGCCCAGCAGGAGACGACGTAGCGCGCCCGCAGGAGGACGGGCGGGTTGCGGAACCGCTCGCCCTCCGAGGTGCGCTCGTACTCCCGGTCGGCGTTGCCGCCGCGCCGCGCGAGCCCGCAGTGCAGGACCGTGAACCCGCCCGGGGCCTTCTTCAGGTCGGGCGAGTACTCGTAGGCCACGCGCACCTTCTTGCCGAGCGCCTCGGCCGCCGACGCCTCGAGCGTGCGGCCGAGGGCCAGCGTGATGTGCTTCATGACCCTGTACTGGTGCTCGTGCATCCGACCCCTGCGCCACCGGGGCGGCGCGCTCGCCCCCCGACGAGGTCGGAATTCTAGAACGCAGAAGGGGCGAGTCAACGCGAGCGCGCGCGACGACAAACCCTTGTCGTGCCTTGCTCGGTCGCCCGGGGGGCGCTAGCTTTCCTCACCTGATGACCTCCGACGCGCACCACGACGACGGCCTCGACGCGTTCCTCGACTTCGTGGAGTGGCAGCTCGTCCGCGAGCAGGTGGCCGCCCGGACCGCGTCCTCGCCCGGCAGCTTCCGCGCCCGGGAGCTGCGGCCCGTGTTCGACCCGGCGCACGTCGACGCGCTGCAGGCGCGCACGGCCGAGGCGCTCGCGCTGGTGCAGGCCGACCGGGCGCCGGACCTCGAGGACGCGATCGACGTCGACGACCTCTACCGGCGCCTGACGCGCGCCGAGCGCGGGCCGGGCGCGCGGGAGCTGCGCTGGCTCGCCCAGACGCTCCAGGCGGGCCTGGCGGCGCGGGCCGCGGTGGCGGGCAGCCCCGCCCTCACCGCCCTCGTCGCGGACCCCGACGACGACCCCGACGGGCCCGCGCTCGACGCGGCGCTGGCGCGCGACGTCCTGGCGGCGATCGGCCCGTACGGCGTGGTGAAGAGCGAGGCGTCGGAGGCGCTCGGCGGCCTCCGGGCCGAGCTCCAGGGCGCGCGCGAGCAGCTCCGCTCGCGGCTCGCATCGCTCGCGGCGCAGGGGCGGCTCGTGGTCGCGCTCGCCGAGCCGCCGCTCGGCGAGCACGAGGGGGCGCCCTGCCTGCGCGTGCGCCCCGACCACGCGCGGAGCGTGCCCGGGCTCGTGCGCGGGACGGCCCGCGACGGGGCGCATCTCGTCGAGCCCGAGGCCGCGCAGGACGACTACAGCCGCGTGCGCCAGCTCGAGGCCGAGGAGCTGGCGGAGGCGCGGAAGGTCGTGATCGCGCTGGCGGCGCGGGCGACGCCGCGGCGACCGGCCCACACGCGCCTGGCGGCCGGCGTGGTCCAGCTCGACCTGCACCTCGCGCTCGCGCGCCACGCCCGCGACCTGGGGCTCACGCCGCCCCGCCTCTCGGGCGACCTCGAGGCCGCGCTCGGCGGCGCGCGCCACCCGCTCCTGCCGCGCGAGGAGTGCGTGGAGATCGACCTGGGCGTGAGCCGGGCGCGGCGGCTGCTCGTGATCTCCGGCCCCAACGGCGGGGGGAAGACGGCGGCCATGAAGACGCTCGGGCTGGCGACGGCGCTGGCCCACTGCGGGGGGCACGTCCCGGCGCGCGAGGCGCTCGTCCCGCGGGTCTCGCGGCTGATCGCTGTCGCCGCGCCGCGCTCGAGCGTGACGGCGGGCGTGTCGCAGTTCCAGGCGCACGCGCGCGACGTCGCCCGGGCGCTCGCGGCGGTGCGGCCGGGGGCGCTGGTGCTGCTCGATGAGGTCGGCCAGGGGACCGACCCGGGCGAGGCGGCGGCCCTGGCGCAGGCGGTCCTCGAGCACCTCCTGCGCGAGGACGTCCTCGTCCTCACGACGACGCACCTCGCGCCGCTCAAGGCGTTCGCCGCGCGCTGCCCGGGCGCGGCCAACGCGTCGGTCGACCTCGACCCCGAGGGGCGCCCGACCTTCCTCCTCACGGTGGGCCGGTCGGGGCGCAGCTTCGCCCTCGAGGTCGCCCGCGCCGCGGGGCTGCCCGCGGCGCTGTGCGCGCGCGCGGAGGCGCTGCACGGGGGCGCGGAGTGAGCGACGACGCGCCGGACGGCGCGCTGCCGCCCGAGCTCCAGGCGTTCGCGGCGCGCCTGGTCCGGGCGCGCCGCCATCGCGGCGTCGGGCCGCGCTGCGAGCGGCTGCGCTTCCGCGGGGAGGCCGCCGACCGCTTCGCCGCGGGGCGCGAGCTGTCGACGACGATCGCCGGCCGCGCCGCGCCGCGCTGGGCCTGCCCGCCCCTCGACCCCGACGCCATCCCCGAGGCCGTGACGAAGGGCCTCCGCCGCAACCAGAAGCCCTTCCACCTGTGGAACGTGGAGCGCATCGAGGAGGACGAGCCGCTGGCCTTCGAGCGCCAGCAGCCCCTGCGCCTCGGCGCCGCGGCGCGGCTCCCCGACGAGCTCAGGGTGCCGCGCCGCATCGAGAAGGCCACGCGCGCCCTGAAGGCCTGGCTCGACGACCAGGAGTTCCACGCCACCGTGGCGAAGATGGATCGGCAGCGGTTCCGGCGGCTGCTCCGCGAGCCGCTGCCCTACGGCCGCAAGGACGACGAGCCGCCGACGGGCGGGATCGTCATCCCCCCGCCGGGCCCCGGCCCGGCCGTGTCCGAGCGGGTCGCGCCGTTCGTCCGCATCCCGGTCCCCGGTCCGCGGTTCGACGACGAGGACGACGACGACCGCCCGCGCCGGCCGGCCTTCCCGCCCGGCGGGTTCGACCTGAGCCAGGGCGACGACGACGACGGCCCGGACGACGGCGGCGGCCCGCCCGCGCTGCCGCCCTTCCCGCCGCTCGGCTTCGACCTGTCGCAGCCCGACGACGACGGCGACGGCGGGGGCTTCGGCCTCGACCTGTCGCAACCCGAGGACTGAGCTCGAGACGTCTTCGTTCCGCCGCCCGTCCCCGACCCGCCAGAGCGAGCGATGGGGACGGGCGCAACGGGACAGTTCGTGCCAGTCCGGGACGCGCTCCGATCGCCCGCCCCTCGCGAGCGCCTCACTCCGTACCCGACCCGCCAGAGCGAGCGATGGGGACGGGCGGAACGGGACAGTTCGTGCCAGTCCGGGACGCGCTCCGATCGCCCGCCCCTCGCGAGCGCATCACTCATCGCAGGAGCGGTGCTACGCTTCCACGCGGAGGAGGGGACATGACCACCATGGACGAGCCGGAGGCGCGCGAGGCGCTCGCCAAGCTGGAGGAGCGGCTGCGCCGTGACGCGCGCGACATGGTCGAGGTGCTGCGCGCGGACGTGCCCGTCTTCTTCCGCCGCACGGTCAAGGCGCTCTTCGAGGAGAGCGAGGGCGCCGACGCGCTCGACGCGGGCGCCGTGAAGCGCCTCAAGGCCGAGGCCGACCGGCGGGCCGACGAGGTCGCGCAGGCGCTCGCGGCGCGCCTCGAGCCGCTGTCGGCGTGGCTGTGGGACCGCCCCGAGCCGCCGCCGCGCGAGGCGAAGGGCCTCGACGACCACCCGACGGTCGGGCCGGCCCTGGCCGAGGTCGGCCTCGCGCTCGCGGGCGTTCTCGAGGCGCACGGGCTCCCCGTCGCGACCCGTCCGGACTACCGCCTGCCCACCTACTTCGTCGCCGGCCACTACATGAAGAGCCTCGTCGAGGGCTACTGGCAGGCCCTGGCGCTGCACCACGACCTGTCGCAGCGCCTGGCCGCGGGCGCGCGGGAGGACCAACGCAAGGCGCGGCGCGCGCGCTGGGACGAAGCGTAGGCAGGCGCGCCCCCGGCGGCGGTTGTATACTTCGGACCCACCCGCGCCGGGGCCCCGGCGCCGCAGGAGAGAGCGTGCCCGAGACCCGGTCCGACCGCCTGTCCTACGCCCGCGGCGCCCTGGAGCAGCTCCGCCGGGCGCACGAGCATCTGTCGCGCGAGGAGCTGCTCGACCTCGTCTGCCACCTGACGAAGGCCTACGTCATCGACCAGACGATCCCGTTCGACGTGCCGCTCCCCGAGCGGCTCGAGTCGAACGACCTGCCCGACGTCGCCGACCCGCAGAGCGAGGCCGCCGCGAGCGACCCTGAGGCGACGCCCGCGCGCCGCTTCGCGCGCCTGATCGAGGGGCTGAAGCGGCGGGCCAACCTGCCGCAGCTCGACGGCTTCGCCGTGCAGGACGGCCGCGCGGTCCTGGTCGTCGACAACCAGAAGGTCACCTTCGGCGAGCGCGTGACGATCGAGTTCGTCCCGGTGCGCCAGGCCCCCGGCGCGGCGGCGCCCGCTCCGACCGAGGCCCCGGCGGCCCCGCCGGCGCCGGCCCCGGACCCCGGCGCGCCCCGCCGCCCGCGCCGGCGCCCCGCCGCCCGCCGCGCCGGCGTCGCCCGCCCGCCCGGCGCGGCGCGGCCCCGTTCGAGCCCGACGCCGGCCGCGGCCCGCGCCCTGCGTCGCCCGGCCGCCCCGCGCAGCCCGCCGCCCGCCCGGGCGCGCCGGGGCCCCTGCCCGCGCCGGCCCCGGCCGCCCGGCGCGAGGAGCCGCGCCCGGCGGAGGGCGACGACGTCGACCAGAGCGCGATCGAGCGCTTCAAGCGCCTCGAGCTGGACTGATCACTCACCGACCACCCGCGAGGGACGAGATGACCCAGGACGCCCCCACCGCCCCCGTCGCGGAGCAGCCGCACGCGCCCGTGTTCGAGGACGCGCTCCGCAAGATCGAGAGCGAGAAGGAGATCGACTTCCTGCTCAAGGCGCGCTACCCGCTCATCTACGTCACCTCGTCGGAGGAGGAGCGCGTCGAGCGGGTGGTGATCCGCCTGGCCAACCAGCGCCAGCGGAAGGTGGCCTTCTGGTCGTCGACGCAGGGGTTCTCGCAGCAGGGCGGGTCGGACATCCGCGACCCGCTGGCCGCGCTGAACCACATGATCGAGAGCAAGGAGAGCGCGATCTACGTGCTCCGGGACTTCCACGACTACATCCACGTCCCGGACATCAAGCGGCGCCTGCGCGACCTCGCCCGCGAGTTCCGCACCTCCTACAAGAACTGCATCCTCCTCTCGCCGATCCAGAAGATCCCGCCGGAGATCGAGAAGGAGTTCGCGGTCGTCGACTTCGACCTGCCGGGGATCCCCGACATCCAGAAGGCGATGACCGACGTCCTGCGCGCGGTCGGCCCCGAGTCGAAGGCGTTCCCCTGGAAGCGCGAGTTCGAGCAGGACGAGGCGGCGCAGCTGAAGATCGCCGAGGCGGCGCTGGGGCTCACGCTGGTCGAGATCCAGAACGTCCTCGCCAAGTCGCTCGTGCAGGCGCACCGCTACGACATCGACATCATCCACTCCGAGAAGGAGCAGATCATCCGCAAGAGCGGCACGCTCGAGTTCCTCCACCCCGACGCCTCGTTCGGCGGCGTCGGCGGCCTCGAGCTCATGAAGGCCTGGCTGCGCAAGCGCTCGAAGGCCTTCACCAAGGAGGCGCGCGCGTTCGGGCTGCCCGAGCCGCGCGGGATCCTGATGCTGGGGATCCCGGGCTGCGGCAAGTCGCTCATGGCCAAGGCCGTGGCCGAGCTGTGGAAGCTGCCGCTGATCCGCCTCGACGTGGGCAAGGTCTTCGGCTCGCTCGTCGGCTCGTCCGAGGAGGGCATGCGCAAGGCGATCAAGACGGCCGAGTCGGTCGCCCCGTGCATCCTGTGGCTCGACGAGCTGGAGAAGGGCCTCGCCGGCACCCAGAGCTCGGGCGCGTCCGACGGCGGCACGACGGCGCGCGTCTTCGGCACGTTCATCACGTGGCTCCAGGAGAAGCGCTCGCCCGTGTTCGTCATCGGCACGGCGAACAACGTCAAGCAGCTCCCGCCGGAGCTCCTGCGCAAGGGCCGCTTCGACGAGATCTTCTTCGTCGACCTGCCGTCGGCCACCGAGCGCAAGGAGATCATCGAGATCCACATCAAGCGCCGCGGCCGCGACCCCGAGCGCTTCGACGTCAAGGCGCTCGTCGACGCCACCGAGGGCTTCTCCGGCTCGGAGCTCGAGCAGGTGGTGATCTCCGCCCTCTACGACGCGTTCGACAAGGACGACGAGATCAACGACGAGTACCTGCTCCACTCCTGCGAGGAGACGGTGCCGCTCTCGCGCACCATGCAGGAGGACATCGCCAGCATGCGCGACTGGGCCAAGAGCCGCGCCCGCCTGGCCTCGTCGGAGGTCCAGCTCGAGGAGCGCGAGCCCATCCGCAAGATCGAGATCTGAGGTCGCCCGCCCATGTCGCACTTCACGACCGTCGAGACGAAGGTCCAGTGCTTCGTGACCCTGCAGAAGGTCATCGCGGAGCTGGGGTTCACGTTCAAGGAGGGCGAGACGAAGGTCCGCGGCTACCAGGGCGAGCTGACCGACGCGATCGCCGTGATCGACACCAAGTCGACGTACGACATCGGCGTGGTGAAGACGCAGAGCGGCTACTCGTTCATCGGCGACTGGGACATGCTGCAGGTCCGCGCCGGCGTCGAGAAGGACGAGTTCCTGAAGAACGTCAACAAGCGCTACGCCTACCACAAGGTCATGGACGAGGTGAAGAAGCGCGGCTACTCGGTGGTCGAGGAGCAGACGAGCGAGCAGCAGGTGGTCACCGTCAAGGTGCGGCGCTTCGCGTAGGTAGGAGGTCGCGTGGTCGACAAGCAGGAGCTCGAGATCTCGATCGACGACGACGGCAACGTGACGATCAAGGTCGTCGGCGTGGCCGGGCCGGACTGCCTCGCCCTGACCAAGGAGATCGAGGAGGCGCTGGGCGTCGTCGTCGACCGGCAGCGGACGAACGAGTTCTACCAGGAGAAGCAGGGCACGACCGAGCGCGTGGACCAGCAGGGGGGCTAGTGGCCGAGTACAACCAGTACTCCCGCGACGAGGTCCTCCACGTCCTGCAGGCCCGGCTCCGCCTGGAGGAGGACGTCCTCCTGCGCGTCGACCTGGCGGGCACGCACCTCAAGGGGCTCGCCGTCACGCGCTGCACCCTGCGCAACGCGACGCTCGCCGGGGCGGCGCTCGACGACAGCCGCTGGGAGGAGGCGCTCCTGCAGGGGGTGAACCTGCGCAAGGCGGCGCTCGCGGGGTCCACGTTCGAGGGCTGCCACGTCCACGGCTCCGACCTGATCGAGGCGGACCTCACGGGCGCCCTGATCGCCGGCGGCCGGCTCGACGGCTGCAGCCTGGTCAACGCGAAGCTGGGCGGGGCGGTCCTCAGCGACGTGACCTTCGTCGCCACGGACCTCTACCGCGCCGACCTGCGCGGCGCGCGCCTGCTCCACTGCCGCTTCCGCGACCCGAACCTCAAGGCCGCCTCGCTCGGGCGCGCGCGCCTGCAGGGCGCCACGCTGATCGACTGCGACCTCAAGGAGGCCAACCTCGGCGAGGGGGACCTCTCGGGCGCGGTGCTCGTCTCCTGTGACCTGCGCGGGGTCAACGCTCACCAGGGGGTGCTGGCCGGCGCGACGCTGGTCGCCTGCAACGCCGAGGGGATCAACCTCGACGGGGCGCACCTGCGCGACCTGGGGCACGCCGAGACGCGCTTCGTGCACGCGTCGACGCGCGGCGCGCGCTGGGAGTGACCTGCCGCTGACGCCTTCGGCCGCTCAGCCGCGCAGGTAGCTCTTGTACTTCTGCACGATCGCCTCCTCGAGCCTGGGCGCGAAGAGGGGGTCGGACTCCGACGGGAGCTCGGCCTCCGAGAGCTCGATCACCCCGCGGTAGACCGTGTGCAGGACGCGCGGGTCGAACGGCCCGTCGCGCTGGTCGAGGATCTCGTAGAGGCCGAACGTCCAGCGCTCGCGGGCCTCCGCCAGGTCGGGCGGCGAGGCCTGGAACAGCCACTTCGACGGCTGGAGCGGCGAGAGGGTCATGCCCCGAGTCTAGGCCCGGGCGCCCGCAGGCTCAACCGCCCCCCGCGCCCGGAGGAAGTTGGCGGCGATCTGCGCCTGGCCGAGCCCGAGGTAGGCCTGCGCCGTCAGCCAGCGGCCGTCGTCGGTCGCCCCGACCAGGCGCTCGGCCCGCGCCAGGGCGTCGAGCGCGCGCAGCGGGTCGCTCTCCACGCAGGCGCGGGCGACGTTCAGGAAGGTCTCGCCGAGGAACGCGTCGGCGCCGCGCACGTAGCAGGTGGCCGCGTGCTTGAGCTTGCCCCGACGGAGCAACCGGTCGCCGACCTCGAGGTACTGCTGGGCGTTTCGTGCCATGTGGTGGTCCCCAGGAGTTGCGGTCCAACCAAAGCAACTCGGATGCCCTGGGACGTTCGCGGCGAATGAACGACTTAGGTCGGTCGAGCGTCCTATGGTTCTTGAAGGACCGTCAAAGGCCTGACGGGAGACCGGCAGTCCGGTCGACACGCTCGAACCCACGGCCGACGCACCGCAGCGCCCGCCATCCTCGGCCGCAGCCGCGATCACACTAACAGTCGATGCGGAGGACGGCCTCACCCAGCTGCAGGATGTCGCCATCCTTGAGCGAGGCGCGGCGCACGACGCGGCCGTTCACCAGCACGCCGTTGCTGCTCTGCAGGTCGGTCACGATGAACGTGCCGAGCTTGTACTCGAGCTTGGCGTGCTCCTTCGAGACGCTCGCCACGGGGACCTTGATCACGCACCCGTCGCCGCGGCCGATGGTCGCGTCGTCCTTGCCCAGCCGGAAGGCCTTCGACGGCTTGCCCGTGGCCTCGAACAGGGTCAGGCGGCCCTCGCCGCGCTTGAACTCCTCGTCGGTGCGCTTCTTGGCGTACTGCTTGAGCTGGTTGCCCTCGGTCAGGTCGACCGGCTCGAACCGCTCCGTCCCCGAGCCGGCGCGCCGCGGCGCCGGGGCCGCGGGGGCGCGTGTCGACGTGCGGCCGCTCTTCTTGGCGTCCAGGCGCTGCGACGTGAGCACCGAGCGCTTCGAGACCGCGGCCGCGCGCGTCGAGGCCACGCCGGACTCCGACTCGGAGGGGACGCGGATCGGCTCGCCGCACTGCTTGCACTTCACGCGCTTGCCCGAGAACTTCTCGGGGACCTTGTAGGCCTTGCCGCAGCTGCAGGCGAACTTGATCGACATCCGGGGGCCCTCGGCCGCTGTGTGCCGGGGGAGCATAGCACGCGGCCCCCCCCGCGAGAGAGGGACGCGTCAACGTGGGAGGCGCGCCGCCTCCGCCGTCAGCGCCTGCTCGACCCACGCCAGCGGCAGCCGCTCGAGCGGGGGCAGCGCCACCCCGCTCGCGGCCTCCTTCAGCAGCGCGAGGGCCTCCGCCTGGACCAGGACGGGGTCGGCCTCGCGGCGGGCGGCGAGGGCGGCGACGAACCGCCCGAGCGTCCCCGGCGCCCCCCGCTCCGCGTGCAGCCAGAGCGCGAACGCCGCGTTGTAGAACAGGTAGTCCAGCGCATCGGGGTCGTCGGTGCGCCCCTCGCCCGGCCGCCAGCCGAGCCGCTCGCGGGCCGCGGCGGCCTGGACGACCGCCTCCAGCTCCGCGAGCGCGGCGTCGCGCGCCGGGTCGGTCGGGCCGTCCTCGCCACGCAGGGCGGCCCGGGCCCGGCGCACCCGCGCGAGCGACCCCGGCAGGTCCTCGAGCGCGAGCGACGGCTCGCCGTCGTCGAGCAGCCGCTGGGAGCGGTAGATCCGGTCGCCGAGCTGGCGCCAGCGCGTGAGGTCGAGCCACTCCGCGCCCCGGGCCCGCCGGTCCTGCACGAAGCGCAGCGCCCGGCCGAGGAGCTCGCCGGCGCCCGCGCGGTCGATCTCCAGGAGGACCTCGTGCTCGGCCAGCTCGGCCACGCCGTCGCACATCCAGCGCAGGTAGGGGTCGACCGCGGTCACCTGCCCCAGGACCGTCGCCTCGGCGACCTCGTGCGCGACCGTGCCGAGGAGCTGCGTGCGGGCCAGGCGGTCGTCGCGCTCGAGGGGGTAGCGGAAGCGGATCGTGTTCTCGCGCTCGATGAACAGGCAGGCGACCCGGTCGACGAGGGGGCCGCTCGCGCCGGCCGACCCGGTCGGCCCGTGGACGACGAGCTGCGCGCGAGGCGGCGTCACGCCGGTGAGCGCGCCGACCTTCAGGCGCACGAGCTCGACCTCCGGCGCCAGCGCCGCGGCCCGCGCCCGCGGGACGTCCCAGCCGCGGTAGAAGACCCACGCGTCGCCCTGCCGCACGTGCTCCATGCGGAGCACCTCGGCGTCGTCGATCCCGGGGGGCGGCGAGTAGCAGCCCAGCGGCAGGAGCGCGAGGAGGCAGGCGAGCGCGCGGCGCGTCACGGCTTGCGTCGGTTGGCCGGGATGAAGCTGTGGGCGCGGGCCCGGTCGTGGATCCCGGCGATCTCGTCGAGCGACAGGGTCGGCACGAGGAGCGCGTTCTCCCGGCACTGGTCGGTGTTCGAGACGGTGGTGTTGTCGGTGCAGATCGCCACCGGCACGCCGTGCTCGAGGAACGTGAACACCGGATGGCGCTCGCGGTCCTTGACCGCGCCGGTCTGGTAGTTCGACGTCTGGCAGCATTCGACGAGGATCTGGTCGCGCGCCAGGCGGCGCAGCAGCGCCTTGTCCTTGATCGCCGCGCAGCCGTGGCCGACGCGCCGCACGCCCAGGACGTCGACCGCGTGCCACACCGCCTCGGGCCCCTCGTCCTCGCCGGCGTGCGCGGTGACGCCGAGCCCCGCCCGCCGGGCGATCTCGAACGCCTCGCGGAAGAGGCGCGGCGGGTTGCCGCGCTCGGCGCCGGCGATGTCGAAGCCGACGACGCCGACGCGGTCGTGCAGCGCCTGCCCCTCGGAGACGGCCTGCCGGGCCACGATCTTGGCGATGTGCGGCCCCATGTGGCGCATGGCGATGATGATCAGCCCGCAGGTGAGCCCCTCGAGCTCGGCCTCGGCGCGGTTGAGCCCCTCGAGCACCGACACGATCGCCTGCCGCGGCGTCAGCCCCGCGTAGACGTGGATGATCGGCGAGTAGCGGATCTCGAGCAGGCGCACGCCCTGCTCGTACGCCTGCCGGGCGATCGCGTAGGCCACCTCGGCGCAGTTCTCGTAGAACTGCGTGACCCACAGCGGGTAGTGGAACTTGTCGAGGTACTTGAGGAGGCCCTGCCCCTCCTCCTCCTCCTGCAGGACGAGCAGCCGGCGCAGCTCGTCGACCGTGTCGACCGGCGCCAGCCCGTGGCGGCGCATGATGTCCCAGGTCACCTCGACCGGGATCGAGCCATCGACGTGCTGGTGGAGCTCGACCTTGGTGATCGCGCGGATCTCCTCGGGGACGCGCGTCGGGCGGGGGACCGGCGAGGTGCGGGGGCGCGGCGGCGCGATGGTCGTGTCCTGCGTCAACTCGGGCTCCCCCCACACGTCGAGTGGTCCGGCCGGCCGGTCCCGGAGCATACTCCATGGGTCTCGCGACTGAACAGCCGGGGGCCCGCCACGACCGCCGCCGACCGACGCATCGCGCTGCTCCTGCTCCTCGCCTTCCAGGGGCTCTACGCGCTCACCGCCTCCGGGCGCGTGTCGCGCGTCGCCGACGAGTTCGAGGTCCACTGCCAGGCCGAGTCGCTGTGGGAGCGCGGGACGCAGGCCGTCGACCAGGTCCCCCGCGAGGTGTTCTTCGGCCGGGTCGGCCGCGACGGGCGGCAGTACGCGCCCTACGGCCCGGCCACGGCCTTCCTGGTCCTGCCGCACCACGCGCTCGGGCGCGGCGTGGCGCGCGCGGCCGGCCTGCGGCCCGGGGAGGGCGCCCCCGACCCCTGGCGCGAGGTCGTCGCGGCGTTCGGGTCGCTCGCCACGGCCACCTGGGCGGCGCTGGCGGTGGCCGGGCTGTTCCGCGCCGCGCGCGCGCTCGGCGCCGACCCGCGGCGCGCCGCGCTCACGGCCGCCCTCCTCGGCGGGGCGACCTTCCTCTGGCCGTACGCCACGTTCTTCTACGCCGAGCCGATCAGCGCCGCGCTCCTCGTGTGGGGCGTGGCCTGGCACCTCGAGGGGCGCGCGCTCCCGGGCGCCGCGGCCTTCCTGCTGGCCTTCCTGGTCAAGTCGACGAACCTCGTCCTCGCGCCGGCGCTGGCGCTCCTCCCCGCCGCGCAGGCGCTCGCGCCGGGCCGGCCGTCGACCGCGGACGACCTGCGCCGCGCGCTCCGGGCCGCGGCCCCCGCGCTCGGGGCGACGCTCCTCGCGGCGGTCGTCCACGCCGAGTGGAACGCGTGGCGCTTCGGCGACCCCCTGCAGTTCGGCTACGACTGGGGCGAGCTCCTGCGGCCGGGCGAGCGGCCGCGGCCCTTCCTCCTGGCCGAGGCGCCGCGCGGGCTCGTCGGCCTCCTCCTGTCGCCCGGCAAGTCGCTCTTCCTCTTCGCGCCGCCGCTCGCGCTCGCGCTCTGGCGCGCGCCGGCGCTCTGGCGCGCCCACCGCGGCGCCGCCCTGGCGGCGCTCGGCGCCGGGCTCACGGCGCTCCTCTTCTTCGCCAGCTACTTCTACTGGGAGGGCGGCTACGCCTTCGGGCCGCGCCACCTCCTCCCCGTCGTCCCCCTCCTCCTCCTCCCCCTCGCCTGCGGCCCGGCGCCGCGGCGGGCCGCCCTGGGCGCCGTCGTCGCGATCGGGGTGACGGTGCAGGCGCTCGGCGTGACCGTGTCGTTCATGGAGGACCAGGCCATGGGCGAGCGCGCGCGCTCCAGCGCCTACTACGAGCGCCACGCGCCCGACGACCCGGCCGTGCCGCCCGGGCGCCCGCTCAACCGCTACCGGCTCGACTACAGCCCGCTCGTCAGCTACCCGCGGCGGCTCGTCGAGCACCTGCGCGACGACGGGCCGCCCGAGGTGGGCCGAGGGCTCGACCTGCTCCCCTTGCACCTCACGCGGGTGGACCCTGGCCTGCAGGCGCTCGGCCGGGCGACCTCCCTCGCCGCCCTCGCCCTGCTGGCCTGGGCGAGCTGGCGACTCCGCGCGGCCCTGACGTAATCTGGATCAGTTCGTCTCACGGGCCGAACCGTGAGACGAACCGTCAGCGCCACGTCACAACTTGCGTCGTGTCGGGGCGCCGGTCGTCGAGTTGCATAGGAGGGCCCGACGGAGGATCATGCGTCAGGTGGTTCGCCGCCGCTGATGCGTTCACCGGGCCACGCGCCCAGGGGAAGTCTCGATGAAGCGCTCTCAGTCCGCACGAGGATGCCCGCGAGGATGGTGGGTCCCGCTGGCGCTGGCCGGGGTGGTCATCGCCTTCGGCACCCCGACGAGCTCCGCCCAGGACAAGAAGGCCATCCTCGCCGCCGATGCCGAGCGCGACCGCGTCTTCAGGCAGCGGCTGGAGCAGATCAACAACGACCCGAACCTGACGCCCGCCCAGCGCACGGCCGAGTACGACCGCACCTACGCCGAGTGGCTCAAGGGCAAGCAGCAGACGGCCGGCATGGTGCAGCACATGGACCGGGTCGCCGCCGACATCAAGACGGCGGAGGCCAACCGGCCGCCGGGCTTCTGGGACAAGGTCGGCGACAAGGCGATCGACCTGATCGCGGACCTGCTCAAGGACGCGATCAAGAACTGGATGAACAACCCGAACGCCGAGAACCTGCGGCGGCTCGAGGACCTCGAGCGGGAGCGCGACCGGCTGCTCAACGACCGCAACAACCCGAACCCTGGCGGCTCGGACAACGGCGTGGGCCGGCCGATCTACGACGCGAACGGCAACATCATCGGCTGGGACCGCGACGGCGACGGCCGCCCCGACGTCCGCGACACGACCGGCGATGGCCGCCCCGACAGCTACACGGGCGGCAGCTTCGACGGCGGCTACGCGGACCCGTACGAGTGGGCTGGCGGCGGCGGCGCGGGCGGCGCCACGGGCAGCCTCACCGATCCGCTGGCCAACCCGACCACGCCCAACGAGGCGGGCCCGAGCGTCGCCGGCGGCGGCGGCCTGGGCGGCATGGGCGGCGGCTTCGGCGCTGGCGCCGGCAACTGGGGCGGGCCCAACGGCGCGGGCGGGCCGAACGGCGGCGACGACCTCGCCGCGGCCGACAACCCCGACGGCACCCCCACCGGGCGCGAGCGCGGCGAGCGCTCGGACTCGGACGAGATCGACCCGGTGACCGGCCGCCGCAAGGGCTCGGGGAGCGTCGACGAGCGCGACCTGGTGATGGTCTCGGGGCGCATCATGGTCCTCCCCAAGGCCCAGAAGGCCGGGCTGAACGCCGCCGGCAACCGCATGCCCTCCGGGCCGGTCGAGGACGACTGGAACGACATGGAGGACAACGGCGACCGCGCCGACGACTGGGGCGACGACTGGGGTGACGGCTGGGACGAGGCCCCGCGCAACGCGGCCCCGCCCGGCGGCGCGCCCGTGGCGCCCGGCTCGGTGGCCGGGACCTCCGAGGCGACGAAGGTCGTCGACCAGCTGATCCGCGTCGAGACGGTGATCGCGGAGTGGCGCAAGAGGGCCAAGGACGAGCTGGAGGGCAAGACCGACCCCTACGGCTTCGACGACACCCGCGGCTACCGCGCCGGCGGCACCACCGGGGCGTCGAGGGACCCCCTGGCCGAGCTGCGCGGCCGCGACGGCAAGCTCGACCTCTCGCGCTGCGAGATCTGGGTGGTCGAGCGCGACACCTGGCAGGAGGGCAAGGAGCCCAAGCGCTTCCAGGTGAACGTCACGCCCGAGGCCGTCGACCAGTTCGACCCGACCCACGGCGGCTACGTCGTCGTGCGCGGGATCATCAGCGAGCTGTCCGTCGACACGCGGGTGATCCAGGAGATCAAGGGCAACGTGCAGAAGCTCGAGGTCGTGCAGGTCGTCCTCTGCCAGGAGAAGCCCCCCGAGGGCAACCTGAGCGGGTCGGGCGAGCCGCTGCCGCCGCTCGACGACAAGGACACGGGCTGGTAACTAACGCCCGACGAGAGCGCATGAACGAGACGGCCGTCCCCGGGAGGGGGCGGCCGTCTTGCGTCAGGGAACTGGGAACCAGGACGCGCTCCGCGGGCACGCGGCACGGGCACGTAGAACCAGGACGCCGGCCCGTCCGCTCCACTTTGAGCCAGGAGCGTCAGGGCTCCGCGGGCACGGGCACGGGCACGGGCACGGGCACGTAGAACCAGGACGCCCGGCCCGTCCGCTCCTCTCCGACATGGGCGCACGTTGACCCCGGACGGTGGTCCGTTCGCTCCCATACAGGACCAAGCGGGCCAAGTGTCGTTTCCTACGTGCCCGTGCCCGTGCCCGTGCCCGTGCCCGCCCTGCGCGGGCCGTGTCACCCGTCCCTGACGACCGGGCCCATGCCGAGCGACCAACATCGGACGAGATCCACGCAAGCGGCCTGGCCACAACGCCTAACGATCCCCTGTCCGGATCCCCGCCCCCCGGGCTCTCCTCCCATGTCCGGGAGGGACCGCCATGGGCCCACGCGCCGCCAGCCTGCTCCTCGCGTCGTCCCTCGCGATCGTGGGGTGCCGCGAAGGGTCACGGCCAGTCGCCCTCCCCGCCGCCACCGCCCCGGCCGGGACGACCGTCCCCTACGGCAACGGCGCGGTGACCGGCGCGATCGGCTCCGCGACGACGCCGGCCGCCTCCCCCTCCCGGGTGCGGGTGACGCTCCTCGGGCCGGGCCCCCAGCGCGTCGAGCGCGACGCGCAGGAGGTCACGGCCCTCGCCCTGCGCCTCGAGGCGGCCGGCCCCGACCCGCTCGAGGTGACCGGGCTGACCCTGCGGGCGGCCGGCACGCTCGACGACGCCGCCGGCACGACCACGGCGCGCCTGGCCATCGACGTCGACGGCGACGGCGCCTTCGACCGCAGCGTCGACCGGGTGCTCGCGAGCGCCGGCTTCGCCACGAACGACGGCCCGCTCGAGTTCCGCTTCCTGGCGCTGGCCCTGACCCCGGCCGCGCCGGTCGACCTGCTCGTCGTCCTCGACCTCTCCGGCCAGGGCGAGGCGCACGAGGACCAGCGCCTCGCCGTCGAGGCGGCGGTCGCGCACGACGCGGCCGGCGGCGTCGCGGCGGTCGACCTCCCGGCGGGCCCCGGCCCCTGGCTGCGGGTCGGCGCCTGGGTCACGCCGCACGAGGCGCTGGCCGTCGCCGGCGAGGCCCTGCGCCCGCGCGCCCTGCGCGACGCGCAGGGCCGCACGCACGTGGGGCTGTTCCAGAACCTCAACATGACGAGCAACGTCTGGTACTCGCTGCACGACGGGCGCAGCTTCTCGCCGCCCGACAACGTGTCGCGGGCCGGGCGCACCGCCTGGAACCAGGACCTCGGCCTCGACGCCGGCGGCCTGCCGCACCTCGTCTGGGAGCAGTACGAGGACGCCACCGGCGACTTCGCGATCCGCCACAGCCAGTTCGACCCGCACGCGTTCGCCTGGACGCCGCACGTCGTCCTCTCCGGGACCACCGGCGGCATGCAGGTCAACCCGCGCGTGCTCGTCGGGCCCGCGGGCGACGTCGACGTCGTGTGGGAGGACTGGGGCCCGAGCAGCACGACCCCGCGCGTGGCGCACCGCCGGCGCGCGGGCGGCGCCTGGTCGCAGATCGCCGAGGTGACCTCGGCCGGGACGTCGGCGCTCCTCCAGGCGCGCGACCCCGCGCTCGCGGCGCTGCCGGGCGGCGAGGCGCTGGTCGCCTGGGCCGAGGTCGAGCCGGGCCGCGCCGAGGTGCGCGCGCGGCGGCGCACGCAGGCGGGCTGGGGGCCGGTCGAGGTCGTGGCGCAGGGGCAGGGCGTCGTCGAGCGCGTGGAGCTCCTCGACGAGGGCGGCACGACGCACCTGCTCTACGTCGACCAGGGCCGGGTCCTGCACGCCCGGCGCACGGCCCAGGGCTGGTCGCGGCCCGTCGACGTGTCGCGCGGCGCCGCGCTCGCGAGCGAGCCGGCCATGGGCCTGTGGCAGGGCGAGCTGCACGTGGCCTGGATCGAGGCGCGCAACGGCGGCAACCACCTGGCCTACGCCCGCAGCCAGGGCGGCGGCTTCACGGCGCCCGAGCTCCTGACGCTCGGGCAGGGCGACGTGTCGCGCAAGCACCCGGTCGTCGTCCCCGAGGGCGACCGCCTGCGCCTGCTCTGGCAGGACCGGCGCCTCGGCCGCCAGCGGATCTACACCACCTGGCGCGAGGCGGGGGCGCTCGAGGCGCCGCGCGCCGTGACCGCGCCGGCGGGCGACCCCGGGCGGCCCGCCCTGGCGCTCGACGCCGAGGGCCGCCTCCACGCGGCGTGGTCGGTCGACGCCGGCGGCAACGCCGAGGTGTTCCACACGGTCGAGGACGCGCCCGGCGCGGGCTTCGCCACGCCCGAGAACGTCTCGCGGCGCCCCGGCGGCTCCTACCAGCCGACCCTCGCCGCCGCGGGGCGCGCGCTCCACCTGGCCTGGGAGCAGGAGCAGGGCGGCGACTTCGCCGTCCTCGTCGCCTCGCGCGGGCCCGCCGGCTGGTCGACGCCCGCCGCCGTGTCGAGCGGCGCGCGGGCCTACGCGCCGCGCCTGGCCGGCCTCCCCGACGGGCGCGCCGCGCTGGTCTGGACCGAGGAGGTGGCGCCCGGCGACTTCGACGTCCACCTGGCCCTGCACGACGGGCGCGCCTTCGCCCCCGCCGTCGCCGTCGACCCGCGCGCCGGCACGAGCGCCTGGAGCCCCGCCGTGGCGCTGTCGTCGCGCGGGGTCGCCGCCGTGACCTGGGAGGAGGAGGGCGGCGGCCGCCGCGAGGTCCTCGTCGCGACCGTCGACCCGACCGGCACGACGGTCACGGGCGTCGCGTCCTCGCCGGCCGGGCAGTACGCGCCGCGCGTCGCCTGGGCGGGCGAGGACCTGTGGTGCGCGTGGGTCGAGGACGGCCGCGTGCGCGCCGCCCTGCGCCGCGCCGGGCAGCCGGCCTTCGACGGCCCGCTCGACCTGACCACGGGCGGCTCCTGGCAGCCCGACCTCGCCGTCACCCGCGACGGCGTGGCGGTCGCCTGGGAGCAGTGGACCGGCGGCGACGCGCGCGTCCTGCTCGCGACGCTCTCGCCCGCCGGCGCGAGCGCGCCGGTCCCGCTCGACGAGGCGCCCGGGCCGGCCCGGCGCGCCGCGCTCGTCGCCGCCCCGACCGGCGGGCTCCACGCGGCGTGGAGCGCCCAGGGCTCGATCTGGACCCGCGCCCGCAGGGCCCGGTAGGAGGTCGCCGTGCTGAGGACCAGGTCCGCGCTCGTCTTCCTCGTCGGCCTCCTCGTCGGCCTGGCCAGCGCCGGCTGCCGCGAGGGCAAGGCGCGCTACACGCCGGCCCCCGGGCCGGGCGGCACGAACCCGGCCGCGCGCACCGCCGTCAGCCCGGTGACCAGCGCCGCCGCGGCCCCCGCCGCGAGCGCGACGCCGGCGACCCCGGTCCCGCAGGCCGGGCCGGGCGGCCTCTCGGGGCCGCCGGTCCGCGCCCTGCCCGCGCCGACGCGGCCGATCACGGTCGGCCCGGGCCCGGTCGTCGGGACGACGGCGCGCGGCGACGTCTTCGAGCACCTGCGCGACTGGTCGCTCGCCGACCTGCGCGCCCTCGACCCGATCGACGCGCGCGTCGCGGGCGACGGCCTGCGCGACTCGCGCGAGCTCGTCGCCTTCTACTCGCGCCGCGAGGCGGGGAGCCTCTTCCTCCGCGTCGACCTCCTCGACCTGCGCTACGGCGCGGAGCTGGGCGGGCTCGACCTCGTGTTCCTCGTCGGCTGGGGGAGCGGCCAGGGGGCCAGCCGGCTGCCGCTCGGCCTGCGCGAGACGACGGCGCACCCCTGGGACGTGGCGCTGGTGGTCAGGGACTCCCAGGACGTCCAGCTCCTCGACGCCGCGCTGGCGCCGATCACGACCGCGACCGCCCCGGCCCCGCAGGTCTCGTTCCGGAGCGACCTCGACGCCGTCGAGGCGAGCGTCCCCGAGGCCGCCCTGCAGGCGGCCGGCTGGGCGGGGCAGGACCTCGTGTTCCAGGTGCTCTCGGTCAAGGACGGCGAGGACCGCGTCGCCGACGCCGTGCTCGAGCTCGACCTCAACGACCGGCGCCTCGACCAGGCGGTCCTCGAGGGCTGGGTGGCCGACCGGCGCGCCGTCGTGGCGCCGGTCGCCGTGGGCAACCGCGCCGCGCTCAAGGCCGACGTGCTGAACGACCTGATCTGGTCCAACCGCACGCGCACCTCGGAGGGGCTGCCCACGGGGCTGCGCCGGACGCTCGAGAGCCACACCGCGCACGGGCTGCCGCTGTCGATCCGCCTCACCGGCCAGCTCATGGGGGCGATCGGCTGGGCGTCGAGCGCCGACCCGCTGCAGGACGGCCCCGCCTTCCTGCGCCGCACGGCGCAGCTCTGGGACGGCGACCCCGCGACCGGCGAGGGCGCCTACCTGCCCGGCACCTACTCCGACGCGATCATGCCCTACTTCGAGGGGGCGCCGAACGCCCGCTTCGCCGCGCTCGGCGCGGGCGTCGCGCGCGACTGGCTGGGCGTGCAGCGCCAGGGGCGTGTGTTCTGGGTCCCCGAGCGCGTGGCCTCGGGCGCGACGCTGGCCGAGGTGGCGGCGCTCGGCTTCACGCACACCGTCCTCGACCGCACGCACTTCGAGACCTGGACCGGCCAGCACCCCACCGACGGCCGGCTGCGCCGGATCAACGGCGTCACCTGCTTCGTGATCGACCCGACGCGCTCGCTGTTCAGCCAGACCGACGGCGGGCCGGACCTGGGCCTGCGGACGCTGCTCCTCGAGCGCGCCCTCGACCCCGACCCGCACCAGGCGCTCGTCCTGGTCGCCGACTGGGAGGAGTACGCCGGGCACAAGGGCAACCCCGACGTCCCCGACGTCTACGACCGCGTCCTCGCCTGGCTCTCGCAGCGGCCCTGGATCGAGGTGGCGACCCTCGACGACCTCGCCGGCCGCGGCTGGGCGGCCGTCGACCACGGCCAGCGCGCGAGCCTGCCGATCGAGGCGCACGAGTGGCTGCGCCACGCCTGCCACGAGTCGTACGACCACTGGTACTACGGCCACCCGCTCGAGGAGTCGTTCGCCGGGCTGCGGCCGATCGTGCGCCACGGGCGGCCGTTCCCGAGGGTCATGGGCGACGTGAAGACGCCGGGCACGCTCCTCGGCGACGTGTGGGGGGCGATCCAGGCGGCGCCCGCGGGCGAGCTGCGCGAGCTCGCCGAGCTGGCGCTCGCGTCGGCCATGTACCGCACCGCCTGGCACCAGGAGGACATGCACGACACGACGCGGCTGGCCAGCGGCGCCTACCTGCACCCCGACACGACCTACGACCGGCTGACGGGCTTCGCGCACGCCCTGTCGACGCACGTGGGCGACGCGGCGGTGGTGGCCTACGCGGCCGGCTGGGCGGCGAGCCCGCCGGCGCAGCCGCGGACCGAGGTCCGCGACGTCGACCTCGACGGCGAGCCCGAGTACCTGCTCATGGACGACCGGCTGCTCCTCGTCGTCGAGCGCGAGGGCGGCCGGGTCGTGGCCGGCTTCGCCCGCGACCCGCAGACCGGCCAGGGGCACCAGGTGATCGGCTCGCCGCTGGCCTTCCCCGAGCAGAGCCCCGAGGCGGGCTGGGAGAGCCCGGCGGCCGACGCGGCGCGGACGTCCACGCTCAAGGACGTGTGGGCCACCGGCGCCGGGCGCGACTACGTCAACGACGACTCGGTCGCGGTCGTGTCGACGACCTCGGTCGCGCTGACCTTCCGCTCGAGCGACGGCCTGGTGAGCAAGACGATCGCCTGGGCCGGCCCGGGCCGCGTCGAGGTGACCTACGCCCTCGACCCGCAGGTCGGCACGCTCTACGTGCGCGCCGGCCTGTCGCCCGACCTGCGCGCGCTGGCCCACGCCGGCCAGCAGGGCCTCCAGGCGACCGACCAGGGCGGCGTGCTCCGGCTGGGCAAGACGTCCGGCGCGCGGACGGTGAGCGTGGCCCTCGAGCACGGCGGGCGGCGCAACGCCCTGGCCGGCGACGGGACGCCCGCCAGCCCGCGCACGACGGCCTACCAGCACGTGGTCGAGGTCTCGGGCGACGCGCCGGGGTTCTCGTTCGGGCTGGGGGTGGAGGTGCGGTAGGACGACGGGGGGGCCGTCGGGAGGAGAAGAGTGGGACACGGAGGCAACGGAGATCCACGGACGACACGGAGGCCTCTCTCTTCCTCCGTGCCCTCCGTTGACCTCCGTTGCCTCCGTGTCCAATCACGTCCCAGGACCGGGCCTCACGCCCGCCGCAGCGCCAGCACCTTCTTCGCCTCGACCACCGCGAACACGACCGCGCCCGCCGCCGTGAACGCCAGCCACCACGTCCAGTGGATCGGCGCGGTGTGGAACAGGCGGTTCATGAACGGCAGGTAGGTCCAGGCGAGCTGCGCGAGCAGCATCGCCGCGCCCCCGACCCACACCCACGGGTTCGAGAACAGGCCCAGGCGCCAGAGCGGCAGGGTGAGGCTGCGGCACGCGAACAGGTAGCCGACCTCGATCACGACGATCGTGTTCACGGCGACCGTGCGCGCCTCGGCCACGCGGGCCGGGTCGTCCTGCTCGCACCACTGAAAGAGCACGAAGCCGGCGACCGCCATGAGCACCGAGACGAGCGCCACCCGGACCCAGAGCTCGCGGCCGAGGATCGGCGCGTCGACCGGCCGCGGCCTGCGCTCCATGAGCCCGGGCTCCTTGGGCTCGAAGATCAGCATGAGGCCGAGCAGCACCGCCGTGCCCAGGTTCACCCACAGGATCTGCACGGGGAGGATCGGCAGGGTCAGGCCGAAGAGCACGGCGGCGAGGATCACGAGGCCCTCGCCGCCGTTGGTCGGCAGCGTCCAGGCGACGAACTTGAGCAGGTTGTCGTAGACGCCGCGCCCCTCCTCGACGGCCGCCTTGATCGTCGAGAAGTCGTCGTCGGTGAGCACCATGTCGGACGCGCCGCGCGCCACGTCGGTGCCGCCCTTGCCCATGGCCACGCCGATGTCCGCCTGCTTGAGCGCCGGGGCGTCGTTCACCCCGTCGCCCGTCATGGCGACCACGTGGCCGCGCCCGCGCAGGGCGCGCACGAGCTCGAGCTTCTGCTCGGGGGCGACGCGCGCGAAGACGGCCACGTCCTCCGCCGTCTGGCTGAGCTCCACCTCGTCGAGCTTCGCCAGCGCGGCGCCGGTCACGGCCACGAGCTGGCCCTCGGGGTCGCGCCGCCCCTCGAGGCCGAGCTCCTGCGCGATCGCCGCCGCCGTGACCGCGTGGTCGCCCGTGATCATCTTCACGGCGATCCCGGCCCGCTGGCACACGGCCACGGCGTCCTTCGCCGCCGGGCGCGGCGGGTCGATCATGCCGACGAGGCCGAGGAGGGTCAGGTCGCGCACGTCCTCGTGTCCGACGGACCCCCGCTCCTCGGCCCAGCGCCGGCGCGCGAGGCACAGGACGCGCAGGCCGCTGGCCGCCAGGACGGCGACCTCGCGGTGGACGGCGTCCGCGTCGAGGGGCACCGGGCCCGAGGGGCCGAGGGCGTCCTTGCAGCGGGGCAGCAGGGCCTCCGTCGAGCCCTTGACGTAGAGCGCCGCGCCGCCGGACGGGTCGCGGTGCAGCGTGGCCATGTACATGTGGGCCGACTCGAACGGGACCGCGTCGAGCCGCGGCCAGGGGTCGAGCGCCTCGGGCGGCAGCCCGCCCTTCTCGGCCATGACCACGAGCGCGGCCTCGGTCGGGTCGCCCTCGACCGTGGTGGTGGTCCCGTCGCGTCGCACGCGCGTGTCCTGGCAGAGCGCCGCGCACAGCACGACCTCGCGCAGGTCCGGCGCCGCCGGGTCGACGGGCTGGCCGTCGCGCTCGAAGCGCCCGGCCGGGTCGTAGCCGGCGCCCGTGACCGCGACCGCCCCGCCCGGCAGCCACACCTGGGTGACGGTCATCTGATTCTGCGTGAGCGTGCCCGTCTTGTCCGAGCAGATCACCGTCGTGCTGCCGAGCGTCTCGACGGCGGGCAGGCGGCGGATGATCGCCCCGCGGCGCGCCATCTGCGACACGCCGACCGCCAGGAGGACGGTGACCGCGGCCGGGAGCCCCTCCGGGATCGCGCCGACGGCGAAGGCCACGGCGGCGCTGAACGTGTCCTCGAGCGGCTGGCCGCGCGCCAGCTGCAGGGCGAACATGCCCGCGGCGGCGGACAGGATGATCCAGAGGATCAGGTGCGACAGGCGGGCCAGGCGCTTCGTGAGCGGCGTGACCAGCTCGCCCGCGCCCGCGATCATGCCGGCGATCCGCCCCGTCTCGGTCCGGTCGCCCGTGGCCACGACGACCCCGGTGCAGGTGCCGTAGGTCACGGCCGTGCCGGCGAACGCCATGCTCCTGCGGTCGCCGACGGTCACGTCGGCGCCGACCGCCGCGACGTCCTTGTGCGACGGGACCGACTCGCCGGTGAGCGCGGCCTCCTCGACGTGCAGGTCGCGCGCCGCGAGCAGCCGCAGGTCGGCGGGGACGGCGTCGCCCGACTGCAGGGCCACCACGTCGCCAAGGACGAGCTGCTCGCTGGGGATCCGCCGGCGCGCCCCGCCGCGCACCACCGTCGCCTGCGTGACGACCATGGCGTCGAGCGCCGCGATCGCGCCCTCGGCCTTGCCCTCCTGCAGGAAGCCGATCACGGCGTTGATGAGCACGACGCCGAAGATCACGGCCGCGTCGACGCGGTCGTCCATGAGGAGCGACACCACGCCGGCGGCGAGCAGCACGACGATGAGCGGCTGCACCAGCTGGTCGACGAAGCGCCGCAGGGCCGAGCGGCCGCGCCGCGCGGTGAGCCGGTTCGGCCCGTCGCGCTCGAGGCGCGCGCGCGCCTCGTCCTCGGTCAGCCCCGCCGCGCTGGAGCCCGTCGCCTGCAAGGCGTCCGCGGGCGGCAGCGCGTGCCACGCCTGGACGGTCACGGTCCCCCTCCGTTCCGGCGGAGGAGGTTACGGCAGCCCGGGGCGGGGCGCCACCGGCGCCGCGTGCGCTCAGCGGCGATGACGCCGGCGCATCACGCCGGGCGCGAACCCGCGGAGCGCGTCGTCGAGCAGGTCGTCGGGGTGAAGTCGGCGGGGGGCGACGCGTCGGGCCACGTTCCAGCAGCCCCTCCCCTTCGGGAGGGGTGGCCACCACTCGGTCGGCGCGGCCGGTGCACGACCTGCGCGCCGTCGCGCGCGCTCCAGGCCCGCCGCCGCCGCACGGTCACCGGGGTTCGCCTCGACGGCGCGCGTCAGCCGGCTCAGCTCGTCGTCCACCGGAGCGACCGACCGCGCGAAGGTCCCGGCCTGTCAGCGCGGTCACCGACGCCGGGCCCTGCCGCTCCTCTTGGCGCCCCGCCCCTCTCCCCGCAGCCAGCCCGTGCGGAACAGGCGGCCGATCTCGGCCATGAGCTGCGGGAGCGGCGGCGGGTCGGTGCCGAGGAGGCGCTGCGTCCAGTACTCCTTGAGCGTCCCCATGAGCGTGATCGCCAGCAGGGTCGGGTCGCCGTCGCCCACGATCCCGAGCGCCTGCCCCTTCTCGAGCGCCGCGGCCAGGCGCTCGCGGCAGCTGCGGTAGAAGCCGGCGAGGGCGCGGTCGGCCTCGAAGTCCACGCCGAGCGCGACGGAGAGGACGATCCTCGGCACGGCCGGGTCGTCCTCGAACAGCGACACGAGGGCGCCCAGGTTGGCGAGCACCTGCGCGCGCACGTCGTCCCCGGGGCCGGTGCGGATCGGGGGGACCGTCTCCCAGATGCGCTGGAAGACGCCCTCGAGCACCTCGCCGAAGAGCGGCCGCTTGCCGTCGAAGTAGAGGTAGAAGGTGCCGCGGGCCACGCCGGCGCGGCGGATCACGTCGTCGACGGACGACTCGTGGTAGCCCTTCTTCGCGAACACCCAGCGGGCGGCGGCCAGGAGCTCGCCGCGCCGGTCCGTCGTGGCTCGTGCGCGCCGCTTCGCCATGTGTCTCGCCGCGCGAGGGTAACACGCCCGGGGACGCGTCCCGTGGCCGCTACCGACTGGACTGACATGTCAGTCTAGTTTAGGACGGTGAAGTCCCGGACCCAGGAGGTCCACATGTCCGAGCTCTGTGTGGGCCTCGACGTCGGCTCGACCACCGTCAAGGCCGTGGTCGTCGACCCGACCACCCGGCAGGTCCTGTGGAAGGACTACCAGCGCCACGAGACGCGCCAGCCGGAGAAGGTGATCGAGTTCCTGGTCGCGATCGGCCAGGCCTTCCCCCACCTGCGCCGCGAGGACCTGCGCGTCTTCGCCACCGGCTCGGGCGCCGGCCCGCTGGTCGAGCCGATCGGCGCCGCGTTCGTGCAGGAGGTCAACGCCGTCACGCTCGCCGTCGAGCACCTGCACCCGGACGTCGGCTCGGTCGTCGAGCTCGGCGGCCAGGACGCGAAGATCATCATCTTCGTCGAGGACCCGAAGACGGGCGAGCGGCAGGCCGTCACCTCGATGAACGACAAGTGCGCCTCGGGGACGGGCGCCACGATCGACAAGTGCATGCTCAAGGTCGGCATGTCGCCCGCCGAGCTGCAGGCGATCCGCTTCGACCCGACGAAGCTGCACCACGTGGCGTCGAAGTGCGGCGTGTTCGCCGAGACCGACGTGGTGAACCTGGTGAAGTCGGGGATCCCGGCGCCCGAGATCATGTGCTCGCTCGCCGACGCGATCGTCCACCAGAACCTGGCCGTCCTCACGCGGGGGCGGACGCTCAGGAGCAAGGTCCTCCTCCTCGGCGGGCCCAACACCTACCTGCCCTTCCTGCGCGAGTGCTGGCGCCTGCGCATCCCGGAGACCTGGGTTGAGCGCGGCTACGAGTTCGACCGCCGCGCCGCGCCGGGCGAGCTCATCGTCGTCCCCGAGGACGCCCAGTACTACGCCGCCTACGGCGCGGTCGTGTTCGGCCTGCGCGACCCGTCGGGCGCCGCGCCGCCCGTCTACCGCGGGCTCGAGGCGCTGAAGGAGTACGCCACCGGCGGGCGGAGCGCCCGCCTGCAGGGCGTCTCGGGGCCGCCGCTCGTCGCCAGCACGGACGAGCTGACCACGTTCCAGGCGGAGTACACGATCCCGCCCTTCGAGGCGCCGCCCTTCTCCCCGGGCCAGGTCGTGCGAGGCGTGATCGGCCTCGACGGCGGCTCGACCTCGTCGAAGGCCGTGCTCGTGGGCGAGGACGGGGCGATCCTGCGCAAGGCCTACCGGCTCTCGCGGGGCAACCCGATCCAGGACACGAAGGAGATCCTGGCCGACCTCGTGGCCGAGGTGACGCGCCACGGCGCCACGCTCGAGTGCCTGGGCTTCGGCGCCACCGGCTACGCCGCGCCGGTGCTCGAGAAGAGCCTGCGGGCCGACGTGAACATCGTCGAGACGGTGGCCCACGCGGCGGCGGCCAGGGGCTGGTTCCCCGACGCCGACGTCGTCTGCGACATCGGCGGGCAGGACATCAAGGTCCTGTTCCTGCAGCGCGGCGAGATCAAGGACTTCAAGCTCAGCAACCAGTGCTCGGCCGGCAACGGCATGCTCCTGCAGGCCATGGCCGACCAGTTCGGCGTGCCGATCACCGACTACTCGGACGTCGCCTTCGCCGCCGACCTGTCGCCGAAGTTCAGCTACGGCTGCGCCGTGTTCCTCGACTCCGACCGGGTGAACTTCCAGAAGGAGGGCTACAAGAAGGAGGAGCTGCTGGCCGGGCTGGCGCTCGTCCTGCCGAAGAACGTGTGGCAGTACGTGGTCGGCGTGCCGCGCCTGGCGGAGCTCGGCACGCGCTTCGTGCTCCAGGGCGGGACGCAGAAGAACCTGGCCGCGGTCAAGGCGCAGGTCGACTACATCCGCGAGCGCGTCCCGGGCGCGCAGGTGTGGGTCCACCCGCACTGCGGCGAGGCCGGCGCGATCGGCGCGGCCATGGAGACGCTCCACGTCGTCCGGCGCCGTGGCCACTCGACCTTCGTGGGCCTCGCGGCGGCGGTCGACCTGGCCTACACGACGCGCAACGACGAGTCGACGAAGTGCACGTTCTGCCCGAACAACTGCTCGCGCACGTTCATCGACGCCGCGACCCCCGACGGGCAGACCTCGCGCTACATCTCGGGCTTCTCCTGCGAGAAGGGCACGGTCGAGAGCAAGGACGCGCTCAAGGCGCAGGAGGCCGAGCGGCGCAAGCGCCGGCAGGCCTTCCCGAACCTGGTCGAGCTCGAGGCGGAGCTGGCCTTCAAGCACTTCCACGACCCGGCCCCCCTGCCGCCGGCCGGCGCGCCGGTGAAGGGCGTCGAGGTCACGCGGGGGCTCCTCGGCCGGGTCAAGCGGCGCGAGGTCGTGCGCGGGTTCGAGCGGTCGTCCGCCGCCGCGCAGGCGCGCCGGGCGCGGCTGAAGATCGGGCTGCCGCGCGTGCTCAACATGTACAGCACGGGCCCGCTCTGGCGGACCTACTTCGAGGCGCTCGGGGTCAAGCGCGAGCACGTCGTGTGGAGCGACCCGACGAGCGAGGAGATGTTCGCCGAGGGCGGGAAGTACGGCTCGGTCGACCCGTGCTACCCGAGCAAGTGCAACCAGGCGCACATCCACGACCTGCTGTTCCACAAGCACACGGCGCCGCGCACCGGGCCGCTCGACTACATCTTCTTCCCGTGCATCACGCACGTGCCGAGCTTCGTCTCGCACACGATGGACAACGCCGCCTGCCCGATCGTGGCCGGCGCGCCCAAGGTCGTGCGGGCGGCGTTCACCAAGGAGGTCGACTTCTTCGCCCGCGCCGGCGTCGAGCTCGTCGACGCGGCGGCCACGCTCAACGAGCCGAACTACTTCAACCAGCAGCTCTGGGAGGCCTGGGGCGCGCGGCTCGAGGTCACGCGCGACGAGCACGACCACGCCCTGGCCGAGGGCTGGAGGGCGCTGGCCGAGTTCGACCGGCGCGTGCAGGAGCGCGGCCGCGAGGTGCTCGAGCAGGTCGAGCGCGAGGGGCGGATCGCCGTGCTGGTCCTCTCGCGGCCGTATCACTCGGACCCGGGGCTGCACCACGGGATCCCCGAGGAGATGCAGGCGCTCGGCTACCCGATCCTCTCGATCCGCTCGATCCCCAAGGACCCCGCCTGGCTGGCGCGCTTCTTCAAGGACGACCTGGCCGCGGGGCGGATCGCCGACCCGCTCGACATCCGCGACGTGTGGCCGGAGAACTACTCGGCGAACTCCGTGCAGAAGGTCTGGGCGGCGAAGTTCGCCGCCCGGCACCCCAACGTCGCGCTCCTCGACCTGTCGTCGTTCAAGTGCGGCCACGACGCGCCGATCTACGGGCTCGTCGACTCGATCGTCGCCGCCGGCGGGACGCCGCGGCTCGTGCTGCACGACATCGACGCCAACAAGCCCGGCGGCTCGATCGCGATCCGCACGAAGACCTTCGGCCACACGCTCTCGCGGCGGCAGGAGGAGCTCGACGACCTGGCGAAGAAGAGGCGCGAGCTCCTGCGCCGGATCGAGGCGAAGCGGCGCAGCCTGCTCGGCGAGCCGCCGCCGCCGCCCGAGGTCGAGGCGTCGCCGCCCGAGCCGCAGATGCCCGAGCCGCAGATGCCCGAGCCGCAGATGCCCGAGCCGCAGATGCCCGAGCCGGCGAGCTTCGAGCCGGCCGCGTTCGAAGACCCCGCGCCGGTGGCCGTCGGCCGCGGCCGCCCGCTCCCCCTCGTGACCACGGAGGCCTGACGTGACCGACCTGCACACGCTGCTCGACGACCCGCGCCTCTCCGCCGACGAGCGGGCCGCGCTCGAGGCCTTCGCCCGCGAGGAGGCCGCCGCGCTGGGCCTCGAGGACGCCGCCCCCTGGCAGGAGACGGCCGCGCCGCGCTTCACGCGCGAGCAGCGCGCCAGGACGACGCTCTGGGTCTCGGGCCTCACCTGGAGCCAGGACCTGTTCCTGGCCGCGGGCCTGCGCGGCGCGGGCTACCAGGTGCGGCCGATGGGCGTCCCCGACACCGAGGCCCTGCGCCTGGGCAAGGAGTTCGGCAACCGCGGCCAGTGCAACCCGACCTACTTCACGGTGGGCAACCTCGTGAAGCATCTGCGCGGGCTCGAGCGCGAGGGCCTCACGCGCCAGCGGATCGTCGACGAGCACATCTTCCTCACGGCCGGCGCGTGCGGGCCGTGCCGCTTCGGCACCTACGTGACCGAGTACCGGAAGGCGCTCCGCGACGCCGGCTTCGAGGGCTTCCGCGTCATGCTCATGGAGCAGAAGGGGCGGGTGCGCCAGGCCACCGGCGAGGAGCAGGGGCTGAGCTTCAACGGGCCCTTCTACAGGGCCGTGCTCCAGGCGTTCCTGGCGGGCGACGTGCTGAACATCATGGGCTACCGCATCCGCCCCTACGAGGTGGAGCCGGGCGCGACCGACGCGGCGATCGAGCGCTGCCGCTCGATCGTCGTCACGGCGCTGGAGACGGGCGGCTCGGTCCTGAAGGCGCTCTGGCGCTGCCGCAAGGAGCTCGCGGCCGTCCGGGTCGACCGCCTGCGGCCGAAGCCGGTGGTCAGCATCATCGGCGAGTTCTGGGCGATGACCACCGAGGGCGACGGCAACTACGAGCTGCAGCGCTTCCTCGAGCAGGAGGGGGCGGAGGTCCACATCCAGCCGATCACCAACTGGCTGCTCTACCTGCTCTGGCAGGCGCGCAACGACGCGGCCCGGCGCGAGACCCTGCGCGAGGACGACGACGGCCGCCGGGGCCTGGCCGGCCGCGCCCCGTGGAAGGAGGCCGTGGGGATCCGCGCCGCGCGCCTGGGCCTCCACGCCGTCTTCCGCACCTTCGCCGCGGCGATCGGCCTCCACGGCTGGGACCTGCCCGACATGGACCACATCGCGCGGCTCGCCCACGAGCACTACGACAACGACCTGCGCGGCGGCGAGGGGCACATGGAGGTGGGCAAGGTCCTGGACAACGTCCAGGGCAAGCACGCCCACATGGTGATCTCGGTCAAGCCCTTCGGCTGCATGCCCAGCTCGGGCGTCTCCGACGGCGTGCAGAGCCTGATCACGGCCCGGCACCCCGAGACGATCTTCTGCCCGATCGAGACGAGCGGCGACGGCAAGGTGAACGTCCACAGCCGCGTGCAGATGATGCTCTTCCGCGCCCACGAGCGCGCCCGCGCCGAGTTCGACGAGGCCGTCCGCGCGACCGGCCTCTCGCTCGACGACCTCCGCGCCCGCGCCGCGCGACGGCGCTTCGGGGCGCTCCACCACCCCCGGCACCAGGTCGTCGGCACCGGCGCCAACCTGGCGCTGGAGCTGGCGCGCGAGGGCCGGCGCGCGCGCCTGCGCCGGGCGCTGGCGCGAACGTGACACGTCAGGCGTCGGTGCCGCCGGCTACTCTGGCCGGGTGACCGCGACGCCGCACGACGCGTTCTTCAAGGCCGTCTTCTCCCGGCCGGAGAACGCCCTGGGCGAGCTGAAGGCGGTCCTGCCTCCCGCGCTCGTCGCCGCGTTCGAGCCGGGCTCCGTTCGGCTGATGCCCGGGAGCTTCGTCGACGAGCGGCTCTCATCTCGTCACACCGACCTCCTCTACTCGGTCCAGCTCGCCGGGCGGGAGGCGCTCGTCTACATCCTCTTCGAGCACCAATCCACGATCGACCCGCTGCTGGTCGTTCGCGTCCTCATCTACGTCGCCCGGGTCTGGGACGACTGGGTCGCGAACAACGCGGCCGCCACGCGCGTGCCGCCGGTGGTCCCGGTGGTGCTGTATCACGGGGCGTCGTCCTGGACGGCAGCGACCGAGCTGCTCGACGTGATCGACCTGCCAGAGGATCTCCTCGTCACCCTTCGACCGCTTCTGCCGTCGCTCCGCTTCGTCCTCGACGACCTGACCCAGCGCCAGGACGCCGAGCTCCGGTCCCGCGAGGTCGCCGCGCTCGGCCGCCTCGCCCTGCTCCTCCTGCGCCATCTGCGCGACCTGCGGCCCGACCCCGACCGGCTGGACGCCTTCGTGCGGTCGGTCTCCGACCTGCTGTCCACGTTGTCCGCACGAGAGCGGGCCTTGACGTTCTGCTATATCCTGGAGGTGAGCGAACGGCGTCCCGAGGCCCTCACGGCGGCCCTCCAGGGCGCCGTGGGCCCTGACGTGCTGGAGGACGTGATGACGGCAGCAGAGCAACTGCGTCGCGAGGGCTCGCTTCGGGGCAAGCGGTCGCTGCTCCTCCGGCAGCTCCGAGCCAAGTTCGGGCAGGTCACGGCCGAGGTCGAGCAGCGCGTCGCGTCGGCCGACGAGGCCGCGCTCGACGCGTGGGCGGAGCGCGTCCTGACGGCGAACTCACCGGACGAGGTCACCCGAGGGGCGGAGTCGACCTGACTCGGTAGATCGTCACGGGGTCGCAGAGCGGGCAGCGTGCGTGATCTGGAGCTGACCTTGGAGGAGCGGGACGCTCTCCGGAGTCGGTCGTCGTCAGCCTACGTAAGAGTCGAACGGCACGCTGCGCCCGAGGCACTCCGCGTACCGCGAGAAGAGCTCCGTCGCGGAGCGCGCCACGGGCACTCGGGGTCCTCCGCAGGCGCGGCGCCAGGACGTCCGGCCGTCCGCCGCCATGAGGAGCGCGTCCCCGTTCCGGGCCTCGAAGACGGTGAGGTCACCCCGCCCGGCCGCGTTCGCGAGCTCGGCCGGAGACACGAAGCTCCCCGCGACGCCGGGCGCGGACTCCGCGAGGCAGCCCAGCACCTCGTAGAGCGCGAGGAACTCGCGCGGGAGCAGCCCCACGAGGGGCGCGAGGTCTCGCGCGGAGGACGGCGCGGTCAGGTAGACGCTCGGCGGCAGGTCGTCCGTGTCGAAGTCGTCCTCGTGCTCGACGAACCAACCCTCCTCCGCCAGGTCCACCGCCTCGCCGTCGGTCAGGTCGTCGTCGTCCTCCGGCCCCAGGTACTCGCGCGCGACCGCGGACGAAGGCTCCCACGGACCGCCCCAGGGCCGCGGAACCCAGGGGAGGTCGTGCCGGAACGCCTCGCTCGAGAGCTCCAGGAAGGCCTGCCCGTACCCGCCGACGATCGCCGGATGGACGTAGGCCGAGAGCACGTCGACGACGGGCCGGAGCCCGGGCGGGGCGTGGCTCCAGGCCGCGGCGAGGCGGGCGATCGCCGCCTCCGGATCGAGCTCCGCGAGGGCGCCGAGCCACGTGCCGCGGAGCGGCTCGGCGATGACCGCCGGCGCGCCTCGCCAGGGCAGGTGGTGACGCCAGATCACACCGTCGGGGTGGCCCACGTCAACGCAGCCTCTCTCGCGCGTCGCGCCACGCCGCCGGGGCGTCCGGGGCGGCGAGGAAGCGCTCGGCGCGCGCGGCCTCGCGCGCGTCCCGGGCGACCTCGACGTAGCGCTCGAGCGTGTCCTCGTCGTCGGGCGCGAGGCGCAGGTGCAGCTCGAGGAAGTCGAGGGCGCGCGCCGGGGTCCCCTCGGGGATCAGCCCGATCAGCCGGGACGGACGGCCGGCGTAGAAGTCGACGCGCGTGAGGACCCGGACCACCTCCTTCGTCCCCGCGCTCGCCGGGAACGGCTCGAAGGCGTAAGAGGCGCCCTCGACGACGACGAGCTCGGGCCCGAACAGCGACTGGGGCGGGTCGACGCGGCGCCGGCGGCCCGACCCGCCGAAGGCGGCCTGCTCGCAGATCAGCAGCCCCGCGCCCTCGACGTTGAGGACGACCACCGCCGACCCGAAGCGGTCCAGGAAGGCGCTGCGCAGGGCGTGCACGCGCTCGACCTCCCGGCCTCCTCTCGCGATCCGCGCGCGCAGGTCGCCCTCGGCCACGACGATCACCCCACGCTTGCCCGGCGCGAGGTCGAGGGACGGCGGCGACGCGCCCGCGACCTCCACGCGCACGGGGTCCCGCGTGCCGTTCACGACGTGGACCGTGCGGTGCTCGCGGATCCAGGCGTTCGCCGCCAGCGCCGCGGCGCCCGCCAGCACCAGGAGGCCGCTGACGATCGCGGTCAGCCCGCGACCGGTCTGCCACCAGGGCGGCGGGGGCACGTACCCGTCGGGCCGCCCGGCCTCGCGGGCGAGGCGGCGCAGGGCCGTCGCGAGGAGGCCGCGGCGGGCCTCGTCGGGGAACTCGCGCTCGAGCACGGTGGCCACCCGCTCCGCGCGGCCCCACCGCCGGCCGTCGTGCAGGGCCATGACGAGGCGCCGCAGGAGCGGCAGGTCGCGGTCGACCGCGGGCTCGCGCCCGAGCGCGTCGCCCACCAGCAGCCACGCCCCCTCCACGTCACCCTGCTCCAGGCGCTGCATCGCGCCCGCGCGGCGCTCGTCGAGCGTCCCGAAGGCCGCGGCCGCCCGGAGACCCTCCTGCGCTTCGGCCTCGGCCGCGGCCTTCGACGCCGCCGCGGCGGCCCGCATCAGGCGCTCGGCCCGCACCTGGGCCGTGACGTCGACCCCGCCCCGCAGGTTGCGCCAGAGCGCCCGCGGCGTGACCAGGAGCGCGATCCCCCACCACCCGAGGAGCGCCGTGAGCACGGTCGGCAGCGCGCCGATGCGGACGGCCGACTCGCCCGGGCGCACGAGGTAACGATGGCTGCCCGTGTAGTAGCCGAGGAGGAGCGTGACGCACATCTCGAACACGACGACCCGCGCGCCGGCGTCGATCGCGGCCACGACGCCCTCGTCGTCCAGGCCCTCGGCGCGGGCGATCGACGTGTCGGTCCAGGCGAGCATGGCCTGGTTCTAGCCAGCCGACCCCCGGCTGGCAACCAGCCTCACGCCCTCATCTGCGCCCGGGCGCGCGGCCGCGCGGCGCAGCCGAGCACGGTGCAGCCGCCCGCCTCGGCCAGGCACTCGTCGTGGTGCCGGGTCCCGCAGCCCGCGCAGGCGCGCGCGTCGAGGCCGTCGACGGGGTCGCGGCAGTAGGGGCAGGTGACGCCGGCCGAGGACTCGCGCGGGCGTCCGACGGTGATCAGCACCCGGCCGACCGCCTCGAGGCCGGCGAGGGCCCCGAGGGCCCGCTCGGCCCAGGCCGGGGCCTGCGAGGGCAGGGGCAGGGGGAGCTCCACGTGCGCCCGACGGCCGGCCGTGTGGAGGCGGCGCGCGCCCAGCGCGCCGAAGAGCGTGACCAGCGCCGCGTCGGCCGCGTCGAGGCCCGCCACGTCGCCGCCGGACGCGATCCGCTCGGCCACCGTCGCGGGCAAGGCGCCCGGCTCGAGGTCGAGGGCCACGCGCGACCCCAGGTCGAACGAGAGCGTCGCGCCGCCGTCGACGCCGCACCGGAGCGTCACCCGCCGGTCGCCGTCGCGACCTGCGACGACCTCGCCGCCCTCGGCCGCGCGCTCGACGCGCGGCCCCTCGAGGCGCTCCCCCAGCGCCCGCCCCGCGGCCGTGCGGGCGTGGTCGACCTGGTCGAGCCGCGCGCGCGCCGCGCCGATCACGGCCGGGACGACCTCCAGCCGGTCGGCGAGGCCGGCGAGCAAGGCGTCGACCCGCGGCGTGCGGCCGCCCTCGAACTCGCCGAGCGTCAGGTCGAGGTCCAGGTGCAGCTGGTCGGCCTCGACCCACAGGCGTCGCGCGCGCCAGTTGCCGAACACCGCGCCGAGCGAGAGCTCCGCGCCCGGCTCGTCGGCGACGAACACCCGCCGCCCGGTCAGCCTCGGCGACACGGCCTCGCGGCGCACGTCGATCGGCTCGGCCGGCGGGCGGTCCAGCGGGATCGTGACGAGGAGGCCGTCCGGCTGCGGCTCCACCCGCGGCGGCGCGCGCCGCGCGCGCTCCAGCGACCGGCGCGGCGCCGGGGCGGGCCGCGCGCCGGCGAACGCCTGAGCGGCCCGCGGCGCGGGCGCCCCCTCGACGCTCCGCGGCGGCCGCAGGGCGCGCCAGGCGGCCTGGACCGGCGGCAGCAGGCAGAGGACGCCGACCCCCACCAGGAGCGACCCGATCTTCCAGGACGAGGGCGAGACGAGCTGCCACGGACCCAGGAGCGCGAGTCCCATGCCGATGGCCACGGCGCCGCAGTAGACGAACGTGGCGTAGATCTCGGCGTCGGTCGGGGGTCTATGGGCCACGGACCCACGATGAGCACGCCCACCCCCCTCACGCCTCGACGCGGCGCGTCACCGGCCTGCCCGGCGCCAGTCCATTTCTGAACTCCGGAAGGTGACGCGTGCGGCTTCCGCACGCTTTAAGTGCCTTGCCGACAGGCGCTTGAATCGACGCACGAAAACGGTCCGCTCCCGGCTAAGTCCTCCGGGAGAGAGAGGGTGCACATGCGCTTGGTCCGGTGGGCGGCTCTGGGGCTCCTGATCTCGACCCCTGCGCTGGCCGACGAGCACCTCATCCCGAACCCGAACGGGCCGCTCGCGGGCAAGACGATCGTCATCAGCCCGGGCCACGGCTACATGCTCGACGGCACCTCCTGGCGCTACCAGCGCGGCGTGCTGCACGAGCTGCGCGAGGACATCCACACGAACGAGCTGGTGATCTGCTACCTGCAGCACCTGCTCACGAACGCCGGCGCCCGCGTCGAGTCGGTGCGCGAGCGCACCTTCAACACGAACGAGGTCATCGTCGACGACACGAGCGCCGGCTACTCGGAGACCGGCGCCTGGACGCCGTCGACCAGCGCCGTCGCCTTCTACGGCCAGCGCTACCGCGTGACCCCCTCGTCGCCCCAGCCGACGGCGACGGCCGAGTTCACGCCGGACATCCCCGCCGCCGGCCGCTACCCGGTCTACGTCTTCTACCCCAAGGGCACCAACCGGGCGCGCGACGCCCGCTTCACCGTCCACCACTCGGGCGGCCAGACGACGGTGCTCGTCGACCAGTCGCAGCCCGGCGACCACTGGCGCTTCCTGGGCGAGTTCCACTTCGAGCGCGGCCGCCAGGGCAAGGTCGTCATCTCCAACCAGGGCGCGGACCCGACGAAGTACGTGATCGCCGACGCCGTCCGCTTCGGCGGCGGGGTCGGCCGCTCGGGCCAGCCCCGCTGGCGCGAGAGCGCGTCGGCCTTCCTGGCCCACAAGGGCTTCCAGAGCGGCCTCGGCGACGTGACGATCCGCCCGTCCTACGCGACGTGGCTGGCCGGCGGCGACACGACCCGCTGGCGCGACGACTTCCTCTACTTCGCCCTGCACACGAACGCCGCCAACGGCTCGGCCACGGGGCTCTCGACCTTCTCCTACTCGAACGGCCGCACGCCCAGCTGGGACTCGGCCGGCCCCGCCCACTACCCCACGCAGCCGAGCCCGCTGACGGCCGCGTCGGACCGGCTGCGCTCGACGATCCACCAGCAGGTGCTCGACGACATCCGCGGCACCTTCAACCCGGCCTGGCCGAACCGCGGCGTGCACCTGATGAACTTCGGGGAGCTGCGCGAGGCGCGCAACATGCCCTCGACGCTCATCGAGCTCGGCTTCCACGACTCGGCCGCGGACACCGCCCTCCTGCGCCGCCCCGCCTTCCGCGAGGCCGCCGCGCGGGCGATCTACAAGGGGATCCTCCGCTACTGGAGCGCCAACGCGGCGGTCGTCCCGCTCGCCCCCGACGGCCTGCGCCTGGAGAACCTGGGCAACGGCCAGGTCCGCGTCCGCTGGGACGCGCGGCCCGACCCGCTCGAGCCCACCGCCGTCGCCACCTCGTGGAAGGTCTACACGAGCCCCAACGGCCACGGCTTCGACGACGGCGCCGTCGTCCAGGGCCGCGAGCACGTCATCTCCGGCCTGACCCCGGGGCAGCTCGTGTTCGTCAAGGTCGCCGGCCTCAACGCCGGCGGCGAGGGCCTGTGCTCGCGCACGGGCGGCGCGCGCACGGGCGCCCCCACGTCGGCCGTCCTGGTCGTCGACGGCTTCACCCGCGAGTACCGCCACACCGAGGTCAACATCCAGGGCCGCTTCACCTACGACTACGCGATCGAGCACGTGACCTCGCTGGCCCAGGCGGTCGTCGACCGCGCGATCGACTACGCGCAGAACGAGGCGCTCGGCCGCGGCGCGATCGACCTCGCCGGCTACGCCCTCGTCGACTGGCTCCTCGGCCGCGAGGGGTCGATCGACCGCACCTTCGACGCCGGCGAGCAGCAGAAGGCCGAGGCCTTCGTGCAGGCGGGCGGCGCGCTCCTCGTCTCGGGGACCGAGCTCGGCTACGACCTGCAGGGCCAGAACAACGGCGCCCGCTTCCTCAACGACGTCCTCGGCGCGCGCTACGTCGCCGACGACGCGGGGACGTTCGTGGCGCGCGGGCGGCCGGGCGGCCCCATGGCGCAGGTCCCGCTGCTCGTCTGCGACGACGGGACGCGGGGCCGCTACGGGGCGTTCTCGGCCGACGTCTTCGCCCCGCACGGGTCGACCTCGCAGGCGCTCCTCTCCTACGACGCCGCGGGCGCGCCGGCCGCGGGGGTCGGCATCCCCCGCCGGAGCGTCGTCCTCGGCTTCCCGATCGAGACCGTGACCGACGCGACCGCGCGCGGCGCCCTGGTGCGCGAGGCCGTCGCCTACCTCGCGCCCGACCTGCTCCAGCCGCTACCGGGCGGCGGGAGCGGCGGGAGCGGCGGCGGCAGCGGCAGCGGCAGCGGCGGGTCGGGCACCGCCAGCCCCGGCGCCACCCCGGCTCAGACCGCGTTCACCGGCGGCGGCCGGCGCGGCGGCGGCGGCTGCAGCCTCGGCGGCGCCCGGGCGCCCGGCGGGGCCGGCGCCGTGTGGCTGCTCGGCCTCGTCGCCCTGGTCGCCCTCCGGCGCCGGGAGCGCCAGCCCTAGCAGGGCGTCGATGTCGAGGTCGAGGACGGTGTCGGCGGCGAAGCCGGCGCCGGCGACCGTGTGGCGCCATAGCCGCACCTGGTGCAGCACGTCGCCCTCGGCGTGTCCGAGGAGAACTCCCGACGACGCGGGGAGGTCGCCCGGCGTGCTCGCGTCCATGATCGAAGGTGATCCCTTTCTCTCCCTCGGGCGGCGCCTGATTGCAACGCTCGGGCCGCGGGCGTGACGGGGGCGACGATCACCGGCCGTCGCCGTCGCCTCTCACATCGAGGAGTGACGAGCGCGCTGAGCGTTCTCCGCGCCCCGTCGTCGGCTACGCTGGGTCGATCGCCCGTCCGGGCGATGGCGTGGGGGCCAGCGCGGCGCTCGCGCACCCCCCCTGCGCGCCGGCCGCGGCGCGCCGCAACCCGCGCGCGCCGCGCGCCCGACGAAACGACGACAGCTCCGTGAACGGCTTCGACCGCCTCGCCCTCGCCGCGCCGCTCCTGCGCGCGCTCGAGCGCGAGGGCTACACCCTCCCCACCCCGATCCAGCAGCAGGCGATCGGCCCCGTCCTGGCCGGCCGCGACCTCCTCGGCTGCGCCCAGACCGGCACCGGCAAGACCGCCGCCTTCGCCCTCCCGATCCTCCAGCGGCTCGCGGGGCGCCGACCGGCCGACCCGGGGCGCCGCCCGGTGCGCGCCCTCGTCCTCTGCCCCACGCGCGAGCTCGCGGCGCAGGTGACCGAGAGCTTCCGCGCCTACGGCCACCACCTGCCGCTCACGACCACCGAGGTGTACGGCGGCGTCTCGGAGCGGCCCCAGATCGACGCCCTGCGCCGCGGCACCGACGTGCTCGTCGCCTGCCCTGGGCGACTCCTGGACCTCATGGGGCAGGGCCACGCGCGGCTCGACGCGGTCGAGGTCCTCGTGCTCGACGAGGCCGACCGCATGCTCGACATGGGCTTCCTGCCCGACATCCGCCGGATCGTGGAGAAGGTGCCGCGCCGGCGCCAGACGCTCCTCTTCTCCGCCACGCTCCCGCGCGAGATCGTCGACCTCGCGCGCAAGCTCCTCACCGACCCGGTCGAGGTGTCGGTCGCGCCGCCGTCGTCGCCGGCCGAGACGGTGCGACAGTCGGTCTACTTCGTGGCGAAGCCCGACAAGCCCAAGCTCCTCCGCCACCTCCTCGAGGACGGCGACATCACGCGGGCGCTGGTGTTCACGCGCACGAAGCACGGCGCCGACCGGGTCGCCCGCAGCCTCGACCGGGCGGCGGTCCCGGCCGCCGCGATCCACGGCAACAAGTCGCAGAACCAGCGCGCCCGCGCCCTGGCCGGCTTCAAGGCGGGCCGCACGCGCGTGCTCGTCGCCTCGGACATCGCCGCGCGCGGCCTCGACATCGACGGCGTGTCGCACGTCATCAACTACGACCTGCCGAACGAGCCCGAGACCTACGTGCACCGCATCGGCCGCACCGGGCGCGCCGGCGCGACCGGCGCCGCCCTCTCCTTCTGCGACCGCGACGAGCGCGAGCATCTGCGCGCGATCGAGCGGCTCATCGGCCGCGCGGTCGGCGTGGAGGCGCATCCCTTCGCGGACGGCGCCGGCGCGCCGCCGCCGCGCGAGCAGCGCCCCGCGGAGCGCGGCCCGGCGCGCGGCCGCGAGCGCGACCGCGACCGCGACCGCGATCGCGACGGGCGGGGCCGCGGTCCGCGGCGCGGGCACGAGGAGCGGCGCGGCGGCCCCGGCGCACGCGCCGGGTCACGGCCGGCCGGCCGCCGAGCGGCGAGCGACGAGGGACGGCGACGTGACGTCGCCCCGGCCGCCGGAGCGGCCGTCCCCCGCTGGGGTCAGCGCGCCGGGACCTCCGCGCGCAAGCGCGAGCGCGGGGGGCGCTGACGCCGCCAGACCGACATTTCTGGCGACATCCCGCCGGCGGCAGGCTACATTCGCGGAGGTCGTGGCCCCGGGACGACGGACCTGAGAGCGGTCCACCCGGATCACCACGCGCCGCGCGTGCGCAGAGCCCGGGGGCTCGCGCGGTGATCCGATCGGCGGTCCCCGTCGGGGGCCCTGGCCTCGCGAGCACTCCGGGCGAGATTCGATCCGAAGTTCATGAAGATCTACGTCGGTAACCTCCCGTTCAGCATCGCGGACGCGGAGCTGCAGAGCATCTTCGAGCAGCACGGCCAGGTGTCGCGCGTCGACATCGTCACGGACCGTGACACGGGCCGCCCCCGCGGCTTCGCCTTCGTCGAGATGCCGAATGACACCGAGGCCCAGGCCGCGATCGAGGCGATCGACGGCACCCAGATCGGCGGGCGCTCGGTCAACGCGAACCAGGCGCGTCCCCGCGAGGACCGCGGGCCCCGCTCGGGCGGCGGCGGGTACGGCGGCGGCGGCGGCGGCGGTGGCCGGGGCGGCTACGGCGGCGGCGGCGGCCGCGGCGGCGGCGGCGGCGGCCGTCGCTGGGAGTAGTCCTCCCGTCGACGCTCGCTGAGCCGAAGAGCGCCTCGCCGGTGACCCCGGCGAGGCGTTCTCGTTTCCGGAACGAAGAGTACTCACGGCGGCGATCGCTTGATCTGATCGACGACTTCCACGGTTTGGCTCCTCATGGGACACGAAGGCAACGGAGAGCAACGGAGGTCACGGAGGAGATGTAAGGACAAGACCTCCATGACCTTCGTGGACCTTCGTTGCCTCCGTGTCCCATGTGAGGCCACCGGCCGGGCCTCCCCCCCGCCGGGGCCCTCTCTCACGGCGGCGCGTCCCCGTCCATGAGCGCCATGGCCTCCGCCCGCTGGAGCCACCGCCCGAGGCGGCGCGCGGCGTCGACCCCCTCGCGGCGCGCGGCGCGCGCGTCCTGGAGCACCTCCAGGAGGAGCTCCCGCTCGGGCGCGGCGCGCGCGCCGCGGTCGAGGAGCGCCTGGAGCCGGGCCTCGAGCGCATCGACCGCCTCCCGCAGGCGGTCGGCGTCGAGGCCGATCTCCGCCTGCAGGACGGCGCGGCGCAGGGCGAGCCCCACGTGGGCGTCCACGCCGCCGTCGCGCTGCGCGTGGTCGAGCGCCGCGAAGGCGCGCCCCGGGTCGTTCAGCTCGCGGGAGAGCTCCCACGCCAGCGCCGCGGACGCGGCGATCCCGGACGCGCGGGTCGCCGCGAGGTCGTGCTCGAGCGCCTCGAGCGCGGCGCGCGCCCCGTCGCCCAACCACTTCCCGCCCGGGCGGCGCGGCGCCGACCGGCCGAGGCGCAGGAGCGTCCTCGCCCGCGCGCGCAGGAGGGGCGGGTCGTCCCCGGCGAGCGCCTGCGCGGCGTCGAGGAGCGCCTGCACCTCGTCCGTCGGCGCGCGCTCGGCGGCGAGCAGGAGGAGCTCGACCGCGTCGTCCGGACTCGCCGCGCCGTCGGCCGCCACGTCGCGAGCCAGCGCGAGCAGCTCGGCGCGCGCGTCCTCGTGCGCGGGCCGGCCGGCGTCGACGGTCCGCGCGAGCCGGCGCCCGTGCGCCCGCGCCAGCTCGGGCCAGATCGACGCCCCCGCCCGGCGCGCCAGGGCGATCCCCGCCCGCATGAGCGCCGGGTCGTGACGCGCGCCGGCGACCTTGCCCACGTACTCGGCGTAGAGGAGGTGGGCCTCGAGGTCGGTCGGGTCGAGCGCGCACGTCGCCCGGGCCACCCGGAGCAGGTAGGCCGCCTCGAGCCGGCCGCCCACCGCCCACAGCCGGTCCTCGCGGAGCACCAGCCGGGCGCGCTCGGGGAGGGCGTGGTCCGGGTCGACGCGCCGCCAGAGCCAGTGGAGCCACAGGAGGGTGTCGAGCCGCTCGACCCGCCGCGGGTCGTCGGGCGCCGGCGCCCGCCAGCGCGCCTCGAGGGCGCGCAGCACCTCCGCCGCGCGCCGGCGCGCGCGCGGGTCGAGGTCGCCGCCCGCGTCGAGCGCGTCGTGCGCGGCGAGGAGCGCCGCGACGTCGCCCCGGGCGGCGAGCGCGGCGAGCCACGGCGGCTCCTCCCACGCGGGCGGGCCCGGCGGGGGCGCCGGCGGCGTCGGCGTCGACGTCGACGGCGGCGGCGCGGCGGGGCGCGCGCCGACGAAGGCCGCGCCGGCGCGCGGGAGGGCGATCGCGCCCGCCGCCGCGCCGGCGACCCCGACGCGCCCGGCAGGCCGGCGCGTCGGGCCGCGCCCCTCGGCGACGTCCTCGAGCGCGGCGGCCAGCGCGCCGGCGCTCGGCCGCGCCGACGCGGTCTTGCGCAGGGCGGCGAGGACCGCGGCGTCGAGCGCGGGGTCGACGCCCGCCGCGAGGCGCCCGGGCGCCACCGGCGCCTCGTCCGCGATCGCCACGAGCAGCGCGGCGAGCTCGCCCCGCTCGAACGGCGGCCGGCCGGTGATCGCCTCGTGCAGCAGGACCCCCAGCGCGTGCACGTCCGTCGCGGGGGTGGCCGGCTCGCCCCGGACCTGCTCCGGCGCCATGTAGGTCGGCGTGCCCACGAGGGCCCCGGTGCGCGTCAGGGCGGCCCCGTCGACCTCGCGGGCCAGGCCGAAGTCGGTGACGACCGGGCGGCCGTCGTCGCGCCGGACCAGCACGTTGTCCGGCTTGAGGTCGCGGTGGATCACGCCGTGCGCGTGGGCGTACTCGACCGCCCGCGCGACCTCGGCCACCAGCCGCGCCGCCTCGCGCGGGGCCAGGCGGCCGACGAGGCGCGAGAGCGGCTCGCCGTCGATCAGGTCCATGGCGATGTAGCGCTGCCCCCCCGTGACGCCGGCCCCGTGGACGCGGACGATCCCGGGGTGGCGCAGGCGGGCCGCCAGCTCCGCCTCGCGCTCGAAGCGCCGGGCGCGCTCCGGCCCGGCCCCGTCGCTGCCCATGAGCTTGAGCGCGACGACCGCCCCGTCGTCGCGCCGGCGCGCCCGGTAGACGGCGCCCATGCCGCCGCTGGCCACGGCCGCCTCGATGACGTACGGCCCGACCGCCGCGCCGGCGCCCGGCCGCACCTACGCCCGCCCGCTCATGTCGGCAGCGTACCGCCCGCTGCGCCCGCGCGCACGGCGTCAGGGGGCTCGCGCGGAGCGTCAGCCGGCGGGCCGGTCGGTCGCCGGCGCGTCCGGCGGGGGCGCCTCGGGCGCGCCGACGCCGGCCGCCGCCAGCGCGGCGGCCACGTCGAGCGGGCGGCGGATCGAGGCGACCGCGGCGAGCAGGGCCACGGCGTAGCAGGCGACGTGGAGGCCCAGGACGACCTCCGGCTCGAGGCCCAGGGCCGCGAACACGCGGCGCGGCGCGTCGGTGCCGAGGGCGTGGGGGTCGGCGAGCGTGGGCAGGAGGGCGGCGAACGGGTTCAGGGCCAGGCCGGCGGCGCACAGGGCCGTGAAGACGGGCGCCAGCGGGCCGAGCGCCGGGGCCGCGCCCTGGCCGAACGACAGCCCCGCGGCCCCCACCGGCGGGAGGAGCAGGCTCGCGAGCGCCAGGCGCAGGAAGAAGCGGCCGCGGGGCGGCCGCGGGGCCTCCGCCGGCTCGGGCGCCGGCGCCGCCCCGGCGCGGGCCGCGGCCTCGAACGCGCGGTCCTCCTGCTCCTGGCCGCGGGCCACGAGGCGCGCGCCGACCGCCGCGAGCGCGACGGACATCAGCGCCAGCGCGGCGAGCGTGGCCAGCCCCTCGGCCCCGGCGCCCCACACGACGAGCGGCGCGCAGGCGAGCGCCAGGAGCGCCACGAAGCCCGGCGCGCGGTCGGGGGCGCTCTCGAGCGCCAGGTCGGGGCGGGCGAGGCCGGCGAGGACGCGCCGGCGCTCGACGCGGCGCGCCCCGGCGGCCGGCACGAACCCGGTGCGGGCCGCGGCGGCGAGGAGGAGCACGGCCGGGGCCCCGACGGCCACGACGACCCGGCCCGGGTCGGGGAGCGCGGCGCCGGTGGCGGCGGCGAGCACCAGGAGGGCCGCCACGAGCGGCAGGCAGAGCGCCCGCGTGAGGCGGCCGGGCGGGCTCCCCTCGCTCCGCTGCGCCTCGACGGCGTCCGACAGGAGCGGCAGGGCGAGGAGCAGGTGCACGACGACGCCGATCAGCCACACGGGGACGGGCGCGCCGAGGACGCGGGCCTCGCCCCACACGGCGAGCGCCACGAGCGGGTGGAGGGCGCCGAACGGGGCGGCGGCGTCGAGGATCGGGCCGACCGGCGCCCCCTGCGCGGCGGCGAACGGCAGGAGGAGCACGGCGTAGATCGGCACGAGCGCGAGGAGCACGCCCACGCCGAGCGTCCCCTGGAGCGCCATCTGCGCCTGCGTCGACTGCGCCCGCACCCAGCCGAGCTTGCTCGGCGCGTCGAGGCGCCGCGCGCCCGCGACCAGGCAGAAGGCGGCGAACGACACGTTCGTGGCCAGGAGGAGCAGGAGCCACGCGGGCACGAACGCCAGGTCCCCGCCGCCGAGGACGTAGGCGACGGCGAGGAGGGGGAGGAGGGCGGCGTGCGTGATCGCGCCGATCGTCACGGCGGCCTGGAGCTTGCCGAGGACCAGCTGCCAGGGGCCCAGCGGCGAGACGACCAGCCCCTCGAGCGTCTCGCGGTCGCGCTCGAGGGCGAACGCCGTCGCCGCCGGGACGGCCACCGACAGCCCGAACAGCGCCATGATCCCCGCCACGACGAGGAACACGGCCGGCGCCGCCCGCCCCCAGCCGCCCGGGAGCGACACGACGCACCAGGCGTAGGCCAGGAGCGGCGCCCCGAGGACGACGGTCGTCCCGACGAAGCGCACCCCGGCGCTGCCCTGCTGCAGGCCGCGCGCGTAGGTGAGGAGGTCCTTCCAGGCGACCGGGTTCACGACACCTCGCCCCGCGTGACCTCGAGGAACAGCGCCTCGAGGCTGGGCTCCTCCACCTCGAACGCGAAGACGTCGACGCCGCCCTCGACGAGCCGCCGGTGCAGGCCCGGGACCTCGCCCTGCTCGCCCTCGAACACGAGCCGCAGCTCGCGCCCCTCGAGCGCCGGCTCGAGCACGCGCGCGTCGTCGGCCAGCAGGGCCCGCGCGCGCTCGGCGTGCGCCGGGTCGAGCGCGCGCACGCGCACGCGGTGCGCGCGGGCGCGGCGGCGGGCCACGTCGTCGAGCGTGCCGGCGAAGCGCACCCGCCCGCCCTCGATCACGGCCACGCGGCTGCAGATCAGGTCGAGCTCGGTGAGGATGTGCGACGACACGAGGATCGTCTTGCCCTGCGCCGCGAGCGCCGAGAGGAGCGCCCGCAGGTCGATCCGCGCCTGCGGGTCGAGGCCCGACGACGGCTCGTCGAGGAGCAGCACCCGCGGGTCGTGCAGGAGCGTCTTGGCCAGGTAGACGCGCTGGCGCACGCCCTTCGACAGCCCCTCGCACGGGTCGCCGCGCTTGTGCGTCAGGTCGGTGAGCTCGAGCACGCCGTCGACCTGCGCCCGGCGGTCGCGGGCGTGGAGCCCGTGGGCGCGGGCGAAGAACTCCAGGTACTGCTCGATCGTCAGCTCGTCGTAGAGGCCGAAGCGCTCCGGCATGAAGCCGACCGCGGCGCGCAGGCGCGCCGCGTCGCGCACGGCGTCGAGGCCGGCGACGCGGGCGTGGCCGGCCTCCGGGACGATCAGCGTGGCGAGGATGCGGATCGTCGTCGTCTTGCCGGCGCCGTTGGGGCCGATCACGCCCACGACGTCGCCGGGGGCGGCGTCGAGGTCGACGCCGCGCAGCGCCAGGCGCGGGCCGAAGCGCTTCACCAGGCCCCGGGCCTCGATCACCGCTCCTCCTCCGGGCGCAGGACCGGGACGCACGTGACGCGCACCGTGCGCGCGGCGCCCGCGAGCCGGGCGCCGCGCCGGTCGGTGAAGGGGACGGCGGCGCCCTCCTCGACCGCCGCGTGCAGGACCCAGGCGACGACGGGCGGCGGCGGGGCGCCCGCCGGGGGCCGGCCGGCCGCCGCCTCCAGCCGCCCGGCCACGCGGAGGAGGAGGCCGCGGCCAGGGTCGAGCGGCCCGTCGAGCTGCAGGTCGTCGAGCGGGGGCGCGGCCAGGGCCGCGGAGAACGTCGCCGTGGCGCCGGGCGCGAGCGGCCGGAGCGCGCCCGTGCGCGGCCCGGCCGGCGTGAGGGTCATGACGACGAGGCCCTCGAGCGGCCGCGCGTCGTGGGAGGTCACTTCGACGGCCGGCCACGTCGCCGCGGGCCCGGGGAGGGCGCGCGCCGAGAGGGCCGGCCACGGGGCGTCGCCGTCGACGTGGCCCGCGAGGAGCAAGGCCGCCCGGCCGTGGGCCGGCACCTCGAGCGGCCCGACGAGCGCCGGCCGGCCCGGCCGCAGCGCCAGGGCCGCGCCGGCCGCGCGCAGGCGCAGGGCGTCGAGGCCCGAGAGCGGCTGCGGCTCGGGGAGGAGCGCCGCGGGGAGCTCGACCGACGCCTCGGCCCGGGCGCCGGCCACCACGCCGAGGGCCGCCAGGACGTGCCCGCCGCCCGGCGGCGCGTCGGACGCCGGGTCGGCCACCTGCACGAGGAGCTGGGTCACGCGCGGGGCGCCGCGGGCGAGCGCGCCGGCGACGAGGAGCGCGCCGGTCACGACGAGCGACACCGCCGGCGGGGCCACGAGCGCCGCCCAGGGCCCGCGGCGGCGCACGAGCGCGGCCGTGAGCACCGAGACGCCCAGGAGCTGCACGGCCAGGGCGAGGGTCAGCCCGTAGAACCAACCCGGCGCCAGGCCCGGCGTGGCGTCGAGGAGGTCGCCCAGGAGGGCCAGCGCGTCGTGGCCGCGCAGCGGCGGCGCCGCGGGGGGGGCGGCGGGCAGGAGGCCGGCGAGGAGGGCGCTCGTGCGCGGCGCGCCGCGCAGGCCGCCCTGGTCGGGGTCGAACGCCACGAGCGTCACGCGCCCGCGCCCGTGCGCGCGCTCGATCACCAGCGGATGGCGCTCGCCCGCCCACGCGACGACCGCGCCCGGCCGCGGCGTGCAGGCGAGCACGGCCAGGGGCCGCGGCGCCTCGAACAGGCCGAGCCCGGGGTCGAGCGCGGCGACGGCGTCCTCGCCGCGGCCGTCGACCCGGGCGGGCGCCAGGGCGTCGAGCGGCCCGTCGCGCCACCAGGGGCCGTCGCCGGCGACGAGGACGAGCGCGCCGCCCTGGCGCACGAAGCGCTCGAGCGCGGCGGCGGCCGCCGGGTCGCGCGCGAGCTCGGCGAAGGCCGCCGCCCCGCCCGGCGGCGGCTTGAGGACGACCGCCTGCGCCGCGGCGAGGAGGCGCGCGTCGCGCGGCAGCCGCTCCGGCGCGAGGCGGGCGATCCGCGGCCGGTCGGCGCCGCCGTCGGCCAGCCCCGGGAGCCCGACGGGCCCGGCGAAGACGACCAGGCGCTCGTCGGGCATGAGGATGACCCCCGCGCCGGCGGGGAGCGCGGTCGCGAGCGTCCGGCCGTCGGCGTCGACGACCCGCGCGGCGTAGGTCGCGCCGGCCGTGACCGGCACGACGAGCCGCGCCACCGCCGTCTCGCCGGGCTCGACGCGCAGCGGGGCCTCGATGCGCCCCACGAGCTCGCGCGGCCGCTCCACCACCACGCGCCCCTCGAGCCGCGGCTCGTCGGGGCCGAGCGTGCAGCGCACCTCGAGCGGCGCCCAGCCCCCGTCGACGAGCAGGCCGTCGAGCCCGACCTCGACCGTGACGTCGAGGGCGGCGGCCGGGGCGGCGAGGAGGAGGAGGAGCGGCAGGGAGCGGAGGTTCACGATGGTGGGGTGCCGCTGGACGGCCCGATCGAGGGTGAGGAACCGGGCCTCGCCCCTCAGGGCAGCAGCCTCGCCGCCTTCCAGCTGCCGTCCTTCACCTGGTAGAGGTGCGTCAGCGGGATCGTCTTCTCCTCGCCGTCGACCCGGTAGACGATCTGGCCGCCCTGCACCTCGGCGCCGTGGCGGCCCCCGCGCGTGGGCACCTCCGCGCGCACGAACGTCGATCGCTTCAGCTCGTCCTGGACGCGCTGCACGCGGTGCGCGTCCCACGCCGCGCGGCAGGCGCGCTGCACGAGCTGCGTCTGCTCGCGGCCCCGCGGCCCGAACAGGTGCTGCGCGTCCTGGGCGTCGAGCCAGCAGGCCTGGAAGAGCTCGCCCTTGAGGTCGCGCATGGCCTCGAACATGACCTGCGCCAGGCCCTCGGGCGTCGTGCGGCGCTCGCGCAGCTGCTCGACCTCCTCCCGCCGGCGCCGCCCCTCGGCGTCCTGCCGCTCGAGCTCCTCCGCGAGGCGCCGGGCCTCCTCGGGGTCCGGCGCGCCCTGCTCGACGGCCGCGCGCCGCGCGCGCTCCTCCTCCTCGGCGCGGCGCGCCTGCTCCTCGCGCTCGCGGCGGGAGCGCTCCTCCTGCTCGCGGCGAGCTTGCTCCTCCTGCTCGCGGATGGCGCGGGCCGCGGCCTCGCGGCGGGCCACGTCGCGCGCCGCCTCCTCGCGGGCGCGGGTGGCCTCGTCGTCCCCCGCCGGGGGCGCCTCGCCGCCGCCGGCGTGCGGCGCGGCAGGGTCGTCCGCGGGCGCGCCGGGCGTCCTCGGCGGCGCGGGCGGCCTCGGCGGCGCGGGCGGCCTCGGCGGCGCGGGCGGCCTCGGCGGCGCGGGCGGCCTCCTCCTCGGCGCGGCGAGCGCGCTCCTCGCGCCGGGCCCGGCCGTCGGCCGCGAGCTGCGCCCGCTCCTGCTCCCAGCGCTCGCGCGCCCCCTCCAGCTCCCGCTCCAGCCGGTCCTCCTCGTCGGTGAGGGCGGCGAGCGCCAGCCGGGCGTCCGCCTCCTCCTGGGCGCGGCGCGCCTCGCGGGCCGCCTCGTCCTCCCCCGGCGACGCCGCGGTCACCGGCGGCGGCGCAGGCTCGGGCTCGGGCTCGGGCGTCGCGGGCGCGGGCTCGGGCGTCGCGGGCTCGGGCTCGGGGGTCGCGGGCTCGGGCTCGGGCTCGGGCTCGGGCGTCGCGGGCGTGGGCTCGGGCTCGGGCTCGGGGGTCGCGGGCTCGGGCTCGGGCTCGGGGGTCGCGGGCTCGGGCTCGGGCGTCGCGGGCGGCGGCGCCGCCGGACGCACCTCGAAGCGATGGGTGCGCCACTCGGGCTCCTGCTCGAAGAGCAGCACCTCGCCGGCGTCGTCGAGCCACGCGGTCTGCACCCGTCCGCGCAGGCCGCCGTCCGCCTCCGGCAGGAGCTCCCAGCGGACCTCGATCGTGCTGCCCGCGGCCTCCTCGAGCGCGACCACCGCCGCGCCGCGCAGACCCTCGTCCTGGCGCCGCAGGGTGAACTCGACCGAGCGCCAGCGCCCGGCCGGGTCCTCCCGCAGCGTCCCGCGCACGGCGCCCGCCTCGTCCACGACCTCGTAGACGACCCCGTCGTCGCGGGTCCACGTCCCAGCGTAGGACGAGAGCAGCCGCGGCGCCGACGCGGCGGGGCGCGGCGCGGGCGGCGGGCCCTGCTTCTCCGGGGCGCCGCCGCAGCCGGCGACGACCAGCACGAAGGGCAGGACCGGCCTGAACCGAGCGCGACGGAACGTGACCACGGCGCCTCCCTCCCCGCTCCCCCCGGGCCGGGGGAAGCTCCTCGGCGGCCGCGGATTGTAACAGCGGCCGCCGTCCCTCGCCGCCGTTGGTCTGGCGCCCGGCGGGGTGCCAGAATGCGAGCCCGCGCCGGAGGGACCCGGCGCGCCGGGGGAGTGCCATGACGAGGCTTCACCTGCTCGCGCTGATGCTGCCGCCGCTGGCCCTGGTCGCCGCCGCCGCGCCCGCGGGCGCCCAGCAGGAGGTCGAGCAGGAGGGCGTGTTCCAGCGGCTCGAGGTCTCGCTGCAGGAGCGCATCCTCATCGTCCGGGGGGGGAGCCGCTACGGCGTCGCCGGCGAGGTCTACGCGCGGCATCAGGCGCTGCTGGAGGGCCTCCGCGATGGCGACCGGGTCGTCTTCACCCACCGCGGGGGGCGGCTGACCTCGATCCGCCGCTTCGAGCAGGACCTGTCGAGCTCGCGGCGCCGCAACGTCACGGCCCAGTTCGAGCGCCTGGTGAGCGACGGGCAGCGGCGCTGGCTGGTGCTGTCGGCCGGGCGGCAGCTCCTGGTCGACGAGGAGGTCTACGAGCGCCACAAGACCGTGCTCGAGTTCCTGAAGAAGGGCGACACGCTGCGCATCACGGTCGAGGGCGGCCACGTGATCGACCTGGTGCGCGGCGGCCGGGCCAAGGAGCTCGATCCCGAGCTGGAGGAGCGCCTCCTGGCGAGCCGCCACGGCGACATCGTGACCGTCAACGGCGAGATCTACCGCTTCCTCGGCGCCAACCTCGTCGAGGTCCGCCTGCAGCCGCGCGAGCCCGGCCGCGAGCCCCCCGCGTTCCTGGAGGGGGCGGTGCGCGCGGTCCCGCTCGACCAGCTGACCTCGTTCCACAACCCGCGCCTGAGCGAGGTCCAGCCGGGCGACGGGCCGCAGCGGATGCCTCAGGGCAAGGACGCGTTCGACGACGTGCGCGTGGGCGACACGGTCGGCATCGACTTCGACCTGGGACAGATCACGGCCCTGACCGACACGCACTTCACCTGGCGCATCTGGCGCAACGAGGAGTGGGGCGCGCCCGAGGCGCCGCGCGCGCGCGCGAGCGTGACCAGCGGCGTGCGGCCGGTGGCGCTCCCGTCGCAGCACACCCTCCAGATCGAGGGGGGCGAGCTCTACCTCAAGGTCAGCCGGCGCCGCTCGCTCCGCGACGGCGGGCTCGCCTTCGAGGTGGAGGTCTCGCACGCGCTGCCGGGGACGATCCTCGTGGGCACGCGCCTGCGCTTCCTCCTCGGCGACGCGACGATGACCCACGACTCGCCGCCGCTCGGGACCGAGGAGGTCCTCCTCCCGTCGCTCTTCGAGGCGCAGACGGTCAAGCTCCGCCACGTGTCGCAGCTCGAGGGCGCCTGCGACGGGCGCGTCGAGGTGGTCGTCGCGCCCGAGAACCGGGTGAGCATCTCGTCCCCGGCCGCGCGGCGCTACCTCCTGGAGGCGCTGGAGCAGGCGGCCACGGCCAAGGACCCGGAGGGGCTGGCGCGCGTCTACATGGCGGCGGGGCGCAACGGCGACAAGGCCGTCTGCCAGCTCCTGGTCAGCCGCGCCATGTTCGAGCAGGACGCGGGGCGCCGCGCGCCGCTCCTCCAGGGGCTCGAGGCGTTCGGGCCGATGACCGCCGCGGTCGTCCTCGAGGACCTGGTCGCCAACGACCGGAGCCTGCAGGTGACCCGCCTCGAGCGCGGCGAGGTGCGCCGCGGCCCCCTGCCGCAGGAGGAGCGGCCGCGGACCTACAAGCGGCGCATGGTGGCCCTCCTGGCCGACGTGCCGGGGGCGCTGCGGCCGCCGCACGGCGGCCGGCTGTTCGACCTCTTCCTGCAGACGGACGACCTCGGCGACGTGATCGAGGCCGCCTTCGCCCGCCGCCCCGCGGAGGCGGTCGCCTCGCTCCTCGACGTGGCGACGTCGACGGACTCCGCGTCGACGAGCGCCGAGGTGCAGCGGGCGGAGCGGGCCGCCGGCATGCTGCAGAAGATGGGCGCCACCGTCCTGGACGAGATCATCAAGGAGCTGCGCCGGCGCGAGATCGCGGTGGACCAGCTGCAGCGCGCGATCGACCAGGGGACGCGGCCGAGCGAGGCGGTGGGCCTCGCGCTCGCCACGATCATCCAGAACACCACGCGGAAGCGCCGCCTGGAGCTCGACAAGCAGGTGGAGCGCGCCCGCGGCCTCGCCGGCCAGGGCGACCTCGGCGACGCGGCGGGGGTGCTCCGCGGCGTGCTCGCGCAGGACCGCGGGCACGGCCCGGCGCTCGAGGCGATCCCCGGGGTCCTCCTGCAGATCGCCGACGAGCGGCGCAAGGCGGGCGACCGCGAGGAGGCCGGGGCGCACCTCGAGGAGGCGCTCGCCTACCTCGCCCCGGCCGAGCAGCCGCGGACGAAGGCCGTCCTCGCGGAGCTGCTGGTCGACGCGATCGCCGAGGAGGTGGAGGAGAACGCGGTCCGCTCCGCCCCGAGCGACCTGGCGAAGAAGGTCGGCACGGTGGCGCGCGACCAGACGGTCCAGGGGCCGGAGATCGAGGGCTGGGTGGAGCTGACCATCGGCCCGGAGACCAAGGGCTACGTGCGCCAGCGGAGCCTCGTCCCCATGGCGCCGGAGACCTGGACGGTGCGCGACGTCGGCACGCCCTTCGAGGTGGTCGACGCGCTGCTCGGCCGGGCGACCGCCCTGAGCGGCACGGTCACCGTGCGCTGCGGCGAGCTGCGCGGCCGCGTCTACGCCCGCGACGCCAAGACGCTCTACGACCAGGGCAGCTACGCCGCGGCCCTGCCCCTCTTCACCAAGGCGTCCGAGCTGGCGCCCACCGACCCGCGGCTCGAGCTCGAGTGGTCGTGCTGGCTGAAGGCCTACAAGACGAACTTCCTCGGCCTCGGGGCGCTGATCCTGCTCCTCGTGGGCGTCGCCGCCATGCAGATGTTCGCGCGGCCGAGGCGCGTCAAGTGGCAGGGCGACTACCGGCACTACGGCGCGAACCGGGCGCAGCGCGAGCGCGACCTCGACGTGGACGCCGCGGGCGCCGAGCCGGCGCCGGAGGGCGACGGCGCGCCGCCGCCGGCGGAGGGGCAGCCCTCGTGAGGCGGCGGGCGGCCCCCGCCGGGCTTGCGATCGCGCTGGCGCTCGTCTGCGCGCCCGGCGGCGCGCAGGATCGACCGCGGGGGCCCGACCTGCGCGCGTTCGAGGACGCCTGGCGCATGGTCCGCGACGGGTTCTACGAGCGCGGCATGCACGGGGTCGACTGGGCCGCGGCCCGGGAGCGGCACCTCCCGCGCGCGCGCGCCGCGCGCAGCCAGCAGGAGGTCCACGAGGTCATCCTCGAGATGATGGCCGAGCTCAAGGTCTCGCACGCGGCGGTGATCGAGGAGGACGTCTACCGCAAGCACTACGACCACGAGGCCAAGGGGATGCTGGCCCCGACCTTCGGCGTGAAGCTCGCGCGCCTCCAGGACGGCTACTACGTGGCCGACTGCGTCGCCGGCGGGCCGGCCGACGCCGCGGGCCTGCTCCGGGGCGACCGGCTGCTGGCGCTCAACGGTCAGCCCCCCGAGCAGGCCAACCTGCGCCCGCTGCCCTGGGACGCGGGGCTCGGCGGGCCCCGGTCCTACGTCCTCCCGACCGAGAAGGCGGGGGACCGCGCGCGGCTCGAGCTGCAGCGGTTCCAGCGGCCCAAGGGGCTGTTCCAGCTCACGCTCGTCTCGACCATGTGGAGCGAGCTCGAGGGGGCGCGCGTCAGCCGCCGCGTGATCGAGCGCCACGGGCTGAAGGTCGGCTACATGCGCCTCTACCACCTGCTCTCGGAGGAGCCCGTCGACCTGCTCGCCGAGTTCATCGACCGCGACCTCGCCGACGCGCACGGGCTGGTGCTCGACGTGCGTGGCCAGGGGGGGCTGCCCAGCGCGGTCGACCGGCTGCTCGACTTCTTCGACCCGGGGGCCCGCGGCGGGCCGCTGTGGGGGGGGCGCCCGGTCGTGCTGCTCGTCGACTCGGAGACGCGCTCCGCCAAGGAGGTCCTCGCCTTCTGCTGGCGCCGCCGCGGCCTGGGCAAGGTCGTCGGCCAGCGCACGCGCGGGGCGGTGCTGGGCGCGCAGTTCCGGCCGCTCCCCGACGGCGCGCACCTCCTCCTGCCGATGCTCGACATGCGCACGATGACCGGCGGCGTGGTCCTCGAGGGCAAGGGCGTCCCGCCCGACATCGAGGTGCAGGTGTCGCTCCCCTACGCGCAGGGCCACGACCCGATCCTCGAGCGCGGGCTCGAGGTCGTGCTCGACGAGGCGATGGTGGAGCGGCGGCGGGGGAAGAGCGCGGGCTGGTACTAGTGTGATCGCGGCTGCGGCCGAGGATGGCGGGCGCTGCGGTGCGTCGGGGCCGACGTCGTCGGCCCCGACCGCTCGGGCTCGGTCGGCGGCCCACGGCCGCCCTCCCTCGCCTTCGGCCGACACGCCCTGCCCTCCTCGGCCTCGCCTGAGGCTCCTGCTGCGAAGGCGCGGTGAGGTGTGCTCGGACGCGGCTCGGCCTCTTACGAAGACGGCAGACGGCCGGGCCCGAACGGCGAGGCCGTCGGTTCGAGGACTGGCCTCCAGCAGCGAGGGCGACTCATGTCACTCCAGCAGCGAGTCGCCCTTGTCGAAGAACCGCTCCACGAGGTCGTCGACGTACTCGTCGCGCGCGCGGGCGCTGCAGCGCCCCTCGGCGTGGAAGCGGTTGATCTCCTCGAAGCGGTCGAGGGCCAGCTCGAGGCGGCGCCGGAACCACGAGGGCTCGTGCTCCGCGATCTTCTTGCCCACGAAGGTGCCGATCGCCGAGCCGATCACGCCGCGCAGGATGAGGCCGGAGGCGAAGGGCACGAGGAGGGCCAGCCCGGCGCCGGCCACGGCGCCGAGGAGCTCGGCGGCGCCGGTGCCCAGGCGGTCGTCCGCGCGGGCGATGATCTCGAGGAGGAACGCCTCGGGGTCCTCGTGGACCGACCTGCGGCGGGCCTCCGCGGTGGGCTTCGGGTCGTTCGTCACGCCGTCCCCGCTGGGTCAGGGCCCATGGTGACTCGTCGGGCCCCGGCGGTCGAGGCCTTCTCGCGGAACTTCTGACGATCCGGGCCTCAAGCCACCGGCTCCCGTTCGCCCTCGGCCCCCGAAGGCGGCTCCGGCCGGCCCTCCAGGGCCTTCACGTAGCGCGCGAGCGTGTTGCGGTCGATCCCGAGCACGCGCGCCGCCTCCGACTTGTTGCCGCCGACGCCGCGCAGGACCGCCTCGGCGTAGCGCCGCTTGACCTCCTCCAGGCTCACGAGGCCCCAGGCCGCGACGACCGCGTCGCCGGCGGCGAGGCCGGACGGCGCCGGCCCCACCGCCAGGCGGCGCGGCAGGAGCGCCGGCTGCCCGGCGATCACCCGGTTGGTCGCGGCCCGCAGCTCGCGCACGTTGCCGGGCCAGTCGTAGTCGCGCGTCTCCGCCTCGAGGCGCGCCAGGGCGTCCTCGACGATCCGCGGCCACGCGCCGAGGTCGATCTCCTGGCCGACGAAGTGGGCCACGAGCTCGGACACGTCCTCCATGCGGGCGCGGAGCGGGGGGCAGCTGACGCGCAGCACCGAGAGGCGCTCGAGCAGGTCCTGGCGGAAGCCGTCCTCGCCGCCGCCGAGGTCGCGGTTCGTGGCGGCGATCACGCGCACCTCGACGCCGCGCTCGAAGTCGGCGCCGACCGGGCGGACGGTGCCCTCCTGCAGGGTGCGCAGGAGCCGCACCTGGACCTCGGGGCTGGCGTCGCCGATCTCGTCGAGGAACAGGACGCCCCCGGACGCCGCGGCGAACAGGCCGGCGCGCTCGCGCGTGGCGCCGGTGAACGCCCCGCGCACGTGGCCGAAGAGGGCCGAGCTGGCCAGCGACGGCGTGAGCGAGGCGATGTTCACCGCCACGTAGGGCCCCGGCTCGGCGCCGTCGGGGTCGAGCGGCCCGCGCCCGGCGGCGATCGTGCGGGCGACGATCTCCTTGCCCGTGCCAGGCTCGCCCGTGATCAGGACGGACAGGCGGTGCGGCGCGCGTAGGGCGAGCGCCTTGCGCAGGTCGTCGGTGAACACGGCGCGCCACGTCTGCGTGCGCACCTCGTCCATGACGCGCGAGCGGCCGATCAGGCCGGCCATGGCCTCGGTCACGTCGCGCGCGCGCCGCGCCCAGCCGAAGATCGCGCCGGCGCGCGGGCGCAGCGGCGGCAGGGTGGCGGCCATCGAATCGATCGCGCGGCGCGTGGCCCGCAGGTCCTCGAGGTTGATCGCCGCGTGCACCCCGAGCGCCAGCGACCACTCGACGAGCGCCTTGCCGAGCCGCTCGTCGCCCGGGTCGCCCGCGAGCGCCTGCCCCCAGAGCGCCAGCGCGTCGGCTGGCCGCTTGATCCGGTGCGCCGCGCGCAGCTCGGTGTTGAGGCGCCGCGCCTCGTCGGTGTGCGGCGCCGTGCGCAGGCGCAGCTCCGCCAGGAGGTCCAGCGCCCGACAGGCCTCCTCGACCGAGCGCTGCTCATCCATCGCGTGCTTCGTGTGCCCCGCCCAGGTCCGGCCCGCACGCCGGGGGGGCGTGCCGCACCTGGCGCAGCATCCTACAGCAGGTGCCCCGGACCGGCCCAGGGGGACGAGCGGTGACGGCGGGGGTTAGGGCCGCGACAAGCGGCATGGCCGCTGCTAGGCTGGACCGCGCACCCGGGAGGAGGGACTCCGCGATGAGCCACGCCGACCCCTCGCAAGGACCCTTCGGGTCCAGCGACGCCTCGTTCGGTGCCTCGGGCCGCCTGACCGGCCGTTTCTCCGGATTCAGCTACGAGGCCGAGCCGTGCCCCGAGTGCCGCGGGCGCGAGCGCCTGAAGGCGATCGCCGGCGGCGGGGCGCTCGGCTGGGGCCTCTCGCTCCTCCTCGGCGCCTCGTCGGCCGGCCGGCTCCTGGGCGCGGGCCTCGGGGCGGGCCTCGGCGCGCTCGCGTCGCGCTGGCACCTGCGCCTCGAGTGGGACCCCGAGGCCCTGCGCGGCCCCGTCCGGCGGGAGGCCTGAGATGACGTCCCGCACGCTGCGCCTCGCCGCCCCCGCCCTCCTCGCCGTGGCGCTCGCGGGCTGCGACGCCCGGACGCACGGCCCGTTCGAGCACGACGACGCCGCGCCGGTCGCGCCCGACGAGCTCGTCGTCGACCTCGTCGACGGCACCTCGCTCGAGGCCTTCCGCGCCCGCTTCGGCCTCGCGGCCGAGGCCACCCGCTGGAACAGCCCCAACGTCGCCGACGAGGCGATCGCCGTCGTGCGCGTCCCGCGGGCGGAGCAGGCGGCGCTCCTCGCGCGCCTGCGCGCCGACGCCATGGTCGAGCACGCCGAGCCCAGCTACCTGGTCTCGATCGGGCCGAGCGAGCTCTTCACGCTCGGCGCCGGCGACGTGCTGCCCGAGGACGACCAGCCGCCGCCGCTCGCCGGCTTCCCGAACGACCCCTACTACCCCAAGCAGTGGAACATGGAGATGGTCCACGCCCGCGACGCCTGGCGCTACGCGTCCGGCGAGGGCGTGGTCGTGGCCGTGCTCGACACGGGCGTGGGCTACGAGGGCACGAAGCGCGGGCCGGCGGCGCCGGACCTGGGCGCGACCGGGTTCGTGAAGGGCTACGACTTCGTCAACGACGACGACGACCCGGGCGACGACCACGGCCACGGGACGCACTGCGCGGGGACGGTCGCCCAGTCGACGAACAACGGCCGCGGCGTGATCGGCCTGGCGCACAGGGCGCGGATCATGCCCCTCAAGGTGCTGAGCGCCGGCGGCTGGGGGACGACGGTCGACATCGCCGACGCGATCCGCTACGCGGCCGACAACGGCGCCCACGTGCTGAGCCTCTCGCTCGGCGGCGGCGGCCACTCGAAGGTCCTGGCCGACGCGGTCAAGTACGCCCGCGACAAGGGCTGCCTGGTGGTGTGCGCGGCGGGCAACGGCGGCCGCGCGAAGGTCGAGTACCCGGCCGCCTACCCGGGCGCGACGGCCGTCTCGTCGGTCGGGCCGAAGGGCAAGCTCGCCTTCTACTCGTCGCACGGCAAGGAGACGTTCATCGCGGCCCCGGGCGGCGACAAGTCGCAGGGGCCCGAGGCGGGCGTCCTGCAGAACACGGTCGACCCCCGCCAGCGCAAGACGATCTACGCCTTCTGGCAGGGGACGTCGATGGCCACGCCGCACGTGGCGGGCGCGGCCGCGCTCCTCTACTCGTGCGGGGTGACCGACCCCGACGCGATCGAGGACATCCTCAGGGCCACGGCCCGGCCCGGCGCAGACGCGAGCGGCGGCTGGACGCAGAAGTACGGCTGGGGCGTGCTCGACGCGGGCGCGGCCGTGCGGCGCGCCATGTTCCTCCCCGGCTCGGTCGCGCTCGGCCTCTCGGCCCTGCTCGTCCTCCTGGCGTCGCGCCGGCTCGAGCGTCGCGACGCCGCGCTGCCGCTCGTGGCCCTCGGCGCCCTCGCCGCCTCGTCGGGGCTGTTCTTCCTCCGGCCGCTGGGGCTGGGCGAGGTGCCGGTCATCGGGCCGTTCATCACCCGCGGGATCGCCGTCTGGGACCTGCCGCTGTTCGGCCCCAGCTGGCACTGGACGCCGCTGTTCGCGAGCGCCCTGATCCCCGGCTTCGTCGGGCTGGTCACGGTCAAGGCCCCCCGCTTCATCCGCTCGCTGGCCGTGGGTCTCATGCTCGGCTGGGCGGCGCGCCTGATCACCGGGGTGATCCTGCCCTGGGCCGACGTGCGGCTGATCCCGGGCCACGGCGCGCTCGACTCGATCTGGCTGGCCGGCAACGCGGTCGCCCTGCTGGCGTTCACGGCGGTCGTCGTGCGCCTGGCCCGCGGCAAGGCGTCGTCGTCGGTGATCGTGTGACGGTCACCGGCCGCGTGGAGCGCGAGGACCTGGGCGCTGGCGTCCAGGTCCTCGTGACCGACGACGGGCGGCGCTTCGCCCTCCGGGCCCGCGAGCCCCTGCCCGAGGGCCGGGCCGTCGAGGTCGACGGCCGGCTGGCCGAGGACGCGGTCGGGATCGGGATGACCGGCGACCCGGTGCTCGAGGTCGACCGCGTCCGGCCCGTCTGACGGCGTCACGCCTCCTCGTCGCCCGGCCCCTGCAGCCTCACCTGGTCCGGGTCGGCCGGCCGATGGGTCGTCAGGTCGAAGCTGTCGCCCGCGTTGAGCACGTGCAGGCGCACGTCGAACACGGAGAGCGTCCGGTCCTCGCGCTCGACGACGTTCGACCAGGAGATCCCCTGGCCGTCGATCACGTAGACGGCGCCCGAGCCGAGGACCCGGAAGCGCTCCGGCCGCTCGAAGGCGATCGCCGTGTCCTCGTCGATGCCCACGCCGAGGACGCTCGGGTTCTGCGCCACGGCGGCGAGCAGGCGCGACACGCGCCCGCGCTGCCCGAAGTGCTGGTCGATGATGACGCCGTCGACGAAGCCCAGCCCGGGCGCCATGTGGATCGCCTCGCTGAGGCGGTGCCGGTGGACCGAGTCGCCGCCGTGGACGATCATCGTCCGGCTCATGGCCGAGGCGCCCGCCGACGTGCCGGCGATCGCCCCGCCGCGGGCGAAGACCTCGCGGATCCCGGCCCACACGGGCGTGCCGCCGAGGAGCGTCGTCAGCTTGAGCTGGTCGCCGCCGGTGAAGAACACGCCGGCGGCGCGGGCGAGGGCGGCCAGGTGCTCCTCGAGGCGCGGCCCGCCCAGGGCGTCGGCCCGCGAGCGCAGCGGCAGGTGGACCACGTCGGCCGCGCCGAGCGCCTCGAACGCCACCTGGTAGTCGCGCCACACCTCGTCGGGGAAGGCGCTGGCCGCCGTCACGACCACGAGCGGGCCGCGGGCGGCCGCCTGCACGACCTCGCGGAGGATGACGCGCTCGTCGTCCTTGTCCTCGCGGCCGCCGATGATGATCAGCCTGCCGGTCGTCGCCGGCGTGGTCGGCGGCGCGGGGGCAGCCTCCTCGGCGACGGCGGCGTCGTCCTGGCGCCGGGTCGGCGCGCGCTCCGTCCCCCGGCGCGGCCGGCGGGCGCGCCGCCGCTCCGCCTCCGCCTGGGCGCGGCGGGCCCGGCTCACGCGGCCCCGCGGCGCCGCGGCGGGGCCGCCACGGCGCGCGCGCCGCGCGCCCGCAGGACGTCCTGGACCAGCTCCAGGCGCTCGTAGAACACGACCACGAGGTCGCCGGGCCGGGCGTCGCGGAGGGCCTGCTCGACGGCGGCCTGCTCCTCGAGCAGCACCTGGCACTCGCGCCCCGGCGCGGCGCGCTGGACGCCCTCGCGCAGGAGCCGGGCCACCACGCCGGACGGCCGGCCGCGGCGGTCCTCGTCCTCGCGGACGATGACCCGCGAGAAGGCGCGGCCGAGGACGCGCCCGCACTCCTCGATGAGCCAGTCGGCCCGGTCGCCCGGGGCGCTGGCGACGCACGCGGCCCGGGCGACCTCCCAGCGCGAGACCATGCGGCCGACGGCCCGGAACGCCTCGGGGTTGTGGCCGTAGTCGACCAGCACGGCGACGCCGTCCACGTCGTAGAGGTTGGCGCGCCCGGCGTTGTCGCGGCGGACGTCGAACGCGCGCAGGCCCGCGGCGCAGTCCTCGCGGCTCGCGCCGAGGGCGCGCGCCGCCGCCAGCGCGAACAGCGCGTTCTGCACCTGGAACTCGGCGGTGCCGCCGAAGCTCAGGGGCACGTCCGCCGCGCGCACCACGCGCTCCTCGCGCCCGTCCGACGCCTCGACCAGCCAGCCGTCGCGCAGGAGGCAGGCGCGGCCGCCCCCCGCGAGGTGGCGGCGCACCAGCGGGCGCTCGGGCTCCATGGTCACCCACACGAGCTCGCGGCGGAGGCGCCGCAGGCGCGGCTCGCCCGGGAGGCGGGCGAGGATCGGGTCGTCGGCGCCGAGGACGATCGCGCCGCCCTCGCGCACGCGCTCGGCGACCAGCGCCTTCACGTGCAGGAGGTCCTCGAGCGACTCGAGCCCGTCCTGGCCCAGGTGGTCGGGGTGGACGTTCGTGATCACGCCGACCGTCGACCAGTCGTAGGCCAGCCCGCCGCGCAGGATCCCGCCGCGCGCGGTCTCGAGCACGGCCACCTCGACCGCGGGGTCGCACAGGACGGCGCGCGCCGAGCGCGGGCCGGCGCAGTCGCCCTCCGACACCCGCTCGCCGCCGACGAACACGCCGGTCGACGTGGTCATGCCGACGGTGACGCCCTGCTGGGCGACCATCTGCGCCGTGAGGCGCGTGACCGTCGTCTTGCCGTTGGTCCCCGTGATCGCCGCGATCGGGATCCGGCCGGTCGTCCCGGCGGGGTACATGAGCTCGACGACCGCGGCGCCCGCGTCGCGCGGCTCGCCCTCGGACGGATGGTGGTGCATGCGCAGCCCGGGCGCCGCGTTCACCTCGATCACCGCGCAGCCCCCGGGCGGGAGGGCCCCGGGCGAGAGCGCGATGTCCGGCGCGACGAGGTCGACCCCGGCCACGTCGAGGCCGATGACCCGCGCGGCGCGCTCGCACAGCGCCCGCACGCCCGGGTGCACCTGGTCGGTCACGTCGCGGGCGGTGCCGCCCGTGGAGAGGTTGGCGGTGTCGCGCACGAGCACGACCTCGCCCGCGGCGGGGACGCTGTCGGGGCCGAGCCCGCGCCGGCGCAGGTCGCGCAGGGCCGCCTCGTCGAGCGCGATCCGGGTGAGGGCGGCGGCGTGGCCCTCGCCGCGCGCCGGGTCGGCGTTGACGGCGTCGACGAGCGCCGCGATCGTGCGCCGCCCGTCGCCCGTGACCTGCGCCGGGAGGCGCAGGCTGGCCGCGACCATGCGTCCGCCGACGACCAGGACGCGGTAGTCGCGCCCCTCGACCTGCTCCTCGATGACGACGTCGCTCCCGCGGGCCGACGCCGCCTCGAAGGCCTCGTCCATGTCCTCCGGCGCGCGGACGCCGAGCGTCACCCCCTTGCCGTGGTGGCCGTCGACCGGCTTGACGACGAGCGGGGCGCCGAGCGTCGCCAGCGCCTCGCGCGCGGCCTCGGGCGTCGAGACGACCACGCCGCGCGGGACCGGGACGTTGGCGCGCCGGAGCAGCGCCTTGGTCAGCGCCTTGTCGACGGAGACGTCGACGGCGACCGCCCGCGTGTCGTGGGCGATGCTCGAGGCCACCCAGCGCAGGCGCGCGCCCTGCCCCAGCAGGACCAGGCCGTCGCCGACCCGCTCCCAGGGCAGGTCCCGGCGCTCCGCCGCGCGGACGATCGCCTGCGCGGTCGGGCCGAGGGCCTCCTCGCGCGCGCGGCGGCGCGCCTCCTCGAGGGCGGCGTCGCGCCGGTTGGCGAGGGCGTCGGGCGCGGCGCCCTCGAGCGCCATCCGGACGAGGTCCACCGCCTCGCGCAGGAGATGGGTCATCGCCTCCTCGGCCAGGAAGCGCACGACCACCTCGTAGCGGCCCGGCGGGCCGGCGGCGACGGTCTTGCCGAAGTTCACGCCCAGGCCGGCGCGGTGGCTGAGCTCGATCGCCACGTGCTCGACCACGTGGCCGAGGTAGGTCCCCTCGCGCAGGCGCTCGACGAGGCCGCCCGGGTGCCCGCGGCTGCAGCCGTGCTCCGTCAGCCCGGGGAGCAGCGCCAGGAGCCGCTCGGCGAGCCCGGGGAGCCGGTGGCTCGGGGTCTCGGCCAGGTCCTCGAGGTCGAGGGTGAGGACCAGCACGGGACGATGGTGGAAGACGCTCGGGCCCTGGATCGTGCGGAGCTCGACGACGTGCACGCGCGCGCTCCCTCCCCGCAGGGAGGTCGAAGCAAGCGCGACGCCGCCCCGGACCGGCCGTGCGGGAGGGCGGCTTACGCGCGGGCGTCACCTCGAGGTCGCGCGGATTCCCACCGCGTCAGTCGTCCAGCCTGAAGGTCGGCCAGCCGGCGGCCTCCGCCAGCAGCTCGCTCCAGGCGCGCTCCCGCTCCTGGCGCTGCTGCTCCAGGTCCTCGCGGGTGATGAAGACGAGATCCTCGTTCAGGTCCTTCGTCATGGTGCCCCAACTCCTGCGGAGGGAGTCCATAACAAGCGCCGGTCCACGAACCCTCGGCGCCGTAACTCACGACATGTCCGTGGAGGTTCGTCTCACCCCTGTCCAGAACCGAGCCTGGACGGCCCGTCCGGGGCTGAAATGAAAGAAAAGGTATACGGCTGTCATCAGGGCCGGCCGCGCAGGCGCCTCGTGACGTCCCAGTACCCGCGGCGCAGGTGCTCGCGGATCGACAGGTCGAGGGACCCGTCGCTCGGCTCGAAGCGCGCCTCGAAGCGGTAGCCGCCGAGCGTCGCCCGGAGGATGCGCTCGAGCGCCCCCACGCCTGTGAGGTCCCCGTGCGCGGCGGTCACGACTCGACCGAGGCAGAAGACGACCCGCGCGGGCGCCATCCCGAGCCGCAGCTCCAGGGTGCCGGTGCGCTCCTCCCACTCGAGGTCCAGGAGCACCCGCTGGAGGGTGGCGTTGCACACGAACACCCCCTCCCGCTCGGCGTCGCGGTCGGCGAACAGCGTCACCGCGTCGTCCTCGTCATCATCGAGGAGGGCGGGGCGGGGCGCCGCGCCGCCGGGCTCGCCCGGCTCGGCGTGCACGACGACGTCGCCCACGCGCACCACCGCGCCGGGCTCGAGCGGGGTCGGCGTGACCACGCGCGCGCCGTCGACCAGCGTGCCGTTGGTGCTCACCAGGTCCTGCAGGAGCGGCCGCCCGTCGACCCACACCACCTGCGCGTGGAACCGCGAGACGGAGCGCTCGTCGAGGACGAGGTCGTTCGAGGGGTGGCGCCCGAGCCGGAACGTCGCGCCGGGCGGCACCTCGTGCCGGCGCCCGCCCGTGCGGAGCGCCAGGGGGACGGCCGCGACCCGCTGCGTCGACGTGACCAGGTCCCGCGCCATCGCTGCCTCCCGCGTCCTCTATCGGCTCGGGCCCCGGGCCCTCCGCAGACCCGGCGCGCCTGCCACTTAGACAGCGGGGGGGCGACGTAAACGCATGTGTCGCAAGCTCCGTCAGGCCGGCACGCAGGCTGCGGAGGGTCGGGGCTCCTCCAAGGAGGTCTGCGATGAGTGATGCGCTCGCGAGGGGCGGGCGATGGGAGCAAGCCCCGGACTGGCACGATCTGGCCCGCTCCGCCCGTCCCCTTCGCTCGCTCTGGCGGGTCGAGCCCGTGCAGCGGAAGGAGAAGTCCTCGAGCTCCCTGCGCTCGCCCGCGGGGGTGGGTGTGGCGCTCGTGATCCTGGCCCTCGCGGGCCCGGCGTGCGTCCGCGCCGACACGGGCCAGCGGGACGACGACGGCCGCCCCGACGCGCAGGAGCGCGCGGACCTCGCCCGCGAGGTCGAGCAGCTCGAGGCGTTCTCGCGCGTGTTCCGGCGCGTGGCGGCCCTGGCGCGCCCGAGCGTGGTGAGCATCCAGGTCCACGGGCGCGCGCAGCCGCGCTCGGTCATCCAGGGCGACGACTTCTTCCGCCGCTTCTTCGGCGACCCGCGCGGGCCCGTCGAGGTCGAGGTGAGCCAGGGCACGGGGGTGATCGTCGACCGGCAGGGCACCGTGCTCACGAACAACCACGTCGTCGGCCCGGAGGGCGCGCGGATCGTCGTCACGCTCCACGACGGGCGCACGCTCGGCGCGACCGTGCGCGGCCGCGACCCGCGCACCGACCTGGCGCTCCTGGCCCTCGACGCGCCGCCCGACGACCTCCTGCCGGCCGTCCTGGGCGACTCCGACGCCCTGGAGGTGGGCGACTGGGTCGTGGCCGTGGGGAGCCCGTTCGGGCTGCAGCAGTCGGTCACGGCCGGGATCGTCTCGGCGAAGGGCCGCGCCGACGTGGGGATCACGGACTTCGAGGACTTCATCCAGACCGACGCGGCGCTGAACCCGGGCAACTCGGGCGGCCCGCTCCTGAACCTGCGCGGCGAGGTCGTCGGGATCAACACGGCGATCGCGTCGCGCAGCGGCGCCTTCCAGGGCGTCGGCTTCGCGATCCCGATCTCCATGGCGCGCGACGTCGCGCGGCAGCTGGGCCAGCGCGGCCGGGTCGTGCGCGGCTGGCTCGGCGTGGCCATCCGCGAGCTCACCCCCGCCGACCGCCAGGCGCTCGGGCTGGCCGACCGCCAGGGGGTCGTCGTCGCCGGCGTGACGCCCGGCGCGCCGGCCGACGCGGCGGGGCTCCGCGCGGGCGACGTGATCCTGAGCGTCGACGGCGAGCCCGCGACGGACGTGCAGCGGCTGCGCCACGCCGTGGCGCGCGCCGCGGCCGGCGACGTCGTGCCGGTCGAGCTGTGGCGCGAGGGCCGGCGCACGACGCTCGACGTGCGCCTGGGCGAGATGCCCGACGACCCGGCCGCGCCGCCGCCCGCCTCCGCCCCGCGCCCGCCGCGCGCCGCCCGCCGCGCGCGCCGGAGGGCGAGCGCCCCGCCGACCGGCCTCGGCCTGCGCGCGCGCGAGCTCACGCCCGAGCTGGCCGCGCAGCACCGGCTCGACCCGGCGGCCGAGGGCGTGGTGATCACCGGCGTCGAGCCGGGCGGCCTCGCCCGCGCGGGCGTGCGGCCCGGCTGGCTCATCCGCGCGGTCGACGGCCAGCCCGTGCGGACGCTCGACGACCTCGACGCGGCGGTGGCGCGCATCGACGTGCGCCGCGGCGTGCAGCTCGCCCTCGAGGGGCCCGGCGGGGCGCGGCAGACGGTGTTCATGCGGCAGCAGTAGCTGAACCCGCCACCGCGGCGCGCGTCCACCCCTCGACGAGAGAGAGGTGGCCGGTGCGCGGACGTCGTGGCGGGTTCACGCTCATCGAGCTGATGGCGGTCGTGGCGATCATCGGCCTCCTCGCGGGGCTCGTCGGCATCTACGTCGACGCGCGGGTGCGCGACGCCCACGTCGAGCGCGCGCGCGTCGACATGCAGACGATCACCAACGCCGTGCGCATGTTCCGCCTCGAGCAGCGCCGACTCCCCCGCGACCTCGCCGAGCTCTACACGGGCGAGCGACGACAGCTCGAGGACGAGCCGCTCGACCCATGGGGCAACCCCTACGTCCTCGAGGTCGCGGGCGACCGCATCGAGGTGATCTCCTACGGTGCCGACGGCGCCCCGGGCGGCGCCGGCGAGGACGCGGACCTCCGCTCGGGCCAGCTCCTCGGCCGTGAGCGCCGCCCCTGACCCCGCTCGCCCGGAGGGGGGGGCGACGCTCCGTCCCTTCTCGGACCGCCGTCCCGCGCGACCATGGAGGCCTCAGGGAGAGACCCGCCATGGACGGGCCGGAGCGCCGCGGAGCGCCGACCACGCACCCCTTGCGTCGACGGATCGAGGAGCTCGTCGTCGAGGTCCGCGAGGACGCGGAGCTCGAGGAGGAGGAGCGGGAGCGCCTGCGCGCGCAGGGAGATCGCGCCGCGGCGCTCGCCGACCGCGACGACTGGCTGACCGCCTCGTCGGTCCTGCTCGAGGCGGCCGAGCTCGAGCGGCGCGCGACCGGGGAGCGCGGCGCGTGGTGGGCGCTGTGGCTCGACGTCCACGACGCGCTCATCGCCGGCGAGCTCGGCGACTGGAGCGCGTGAACCTCCGACGTTAACCTCCTCTCGGAGAGGAGGTCCCGTGACCCGGCGTCCCTGGCCGCCCGCCCTGTCCCTCGCGCTCGTCGCGGTCCTGGCCGCCGCCGTCCTCGCCCCCGCGCAGGAGGGCCCCGACGACCTGATGAAGGCCGCCATGCAGGCGCACCGCGCCGGGACGCGCTGCCTGGAGGCGGGCCGCAAGCCCGGCGCGAACCAGTTCCTCGAGAACGAGAAGGCGATCGGTCACTTCGAGCAGGCGCAGCGGCTGCTCGAGCGCTTCCTCGAGGCGCGCCCAGGCGACCCGTCGGGCGAGGCGCTGATGCAGGACGTGCTCTCGCTCCTGTTCTGGTGCCACAAGATGTCGCCCATGGTGGACCCGGAGAAGGTCCCGCCCGAGCCGCCGCCGGCGGAGCCGCCGCCCTCGCCGCCCCCCGCCGACGGCGGGCCGCCCCCGGCCGACGGCGACACGCCGCTGACCGAGCCCCCGGCCGAGCCCCCGGCCCCGGCCGCGACGCCCGAGGACGAGGCGGAGGCGCGCCGGCTCCTCGAGCAGGCGCGCGAGCACCAGCGCGCGCACCCCGCCGACGGCATGGGGGCGCTCGCCAGGCTGTTCTACGTGGCCGAGCGCTTCCCCCTCACGGCGGCCGGCCGCGAGGCGCGCGCCGAGGCCGAGCGCGCGCAGGCGACGCTGTTCACCGCGCCGCCCGTGGCGCCCGCGCGCCCGCGGGTCGAGCCGCTCACGCAGCAGGACCAGCAGCAGATCGAGCGCGCCCTGCGCGACTGGCTCGACCAGCGGCGGCGCCTGCGCTGCACCTCGTGCAAGGGGCAGGGCTCGTCGCCCTGCCGCCCCTGCGGCGCCACGGGCGAGCTCCGCGACCGCGCGGGCCGCCGCTCGACCTGCCAGCGCTGCCGCCGGGGGCGCGTCCCGTGCGAGCGGCGCGGCTGCGCCGAGGGGCTCGACGTGCGCGCGCTCGAGAAGGTCGTCGTCTCCGCCCGCGCCCCCTACTACCAGGAGACGTTGCGCGACCTGCTCGGCGGCCAGCGGGACGCGGTCGAGAAGTACCTCCAGGCGCTCGCGGCGGTCCTCGTCGAGTCGCCGCGCGCGCCGGCCGAGATCAGCCGCGCGGCCACGGAGCTCGGGATCGCGCCCGTGCAGCTGCGCGACCTGATCGCCGCGCACGGCCCGTCGGCCGAGGTCGCGCGCGAGTTCACCCACTTCTCGCTGGGCGAGATCGACCGCAAGGTGCGCTACCGCCTGCAGCGCGGCGCCGAGGAGCGGGAGGAGACGGCGACGTTCGAGCAGCAGGACGGGCGCTGGTACCTGCGGCGGCCAGGGCAGTAGAGAGAGCTTGAGAACTCTTCCTCCCGCTGCATGTGCTCGACCCGCCAAAGCGAGCGATGGGGAGGCGCGGAACGGGCCAGCTCGTGCCAGTCCGGGACTTGCTCCGATCGCGCCCCCCTCGCGAGCGCATCACTCATCGCAGGTCTGAGCTCGAGAACTCTTCCTCCCGCTGCATGTGCTCGACCCGCCAAAGCGAGCGATGGGGAGGCGCGGAACGGGCCAGCTCGTGCCAGTCCGGGACTTGCTCCGATCGCGCCCCCCTCGCGAGCGCATCACTCATCGCAGGTCTGAGCTCGAGAACTCTTCCTCCCGCTGCATGTGCTCGACCCGCCAAAGCGAGCGATGGGGAGGCGCGGAACGGGCCAGCTCGTGCCAGTCCGGGACTTGCTCCGATCGCGCCCCCCTCGCGAGCGCATCACTCATCGCAGGTCTGAGCTCGAGAACTTGTCTCTCCGCCGCTCGTGCTCGACCCGCCAAAGCGAGCGATGGGGAGGCGCGGAACGGGCCAGCTCGTGCCAGTCCGGGACTTGCTCCGATCGCGCCCCCCTCGCGAGCGCATCACTCATCGCAGGTCAGCGCAGGCGCTCGGCGAGGCGGCGCAGGCGCTCGCTCCCGCGGTGGCGCTCGAGCGCGCGGGCGTGCAGGTCGCGCGCCTCGTCGTCGCGGCCGAGCGCGAGGAGGACCTGCACGGCCTCGACGGGCAGGTCGTCGTGGTCCGCCAGGCAGGCCGGCGTGAGGAAGGGGGCCAGCGCCTCCCAGGCCGCCGCCGCGGCGCCCCGCCGGCGCAGGAGCGCCGACAGCTGGGCCGCGGTCTTGTTCGAGGACCCGAGCGCGTGGGCGTGGAAGGCGAGCGCCTCGCGCAGCGCGGCCTCGGCCTCTTCCGGCCGACCGAGCCGCTCGAGCAGGAGCGCCAGGGCGCGCGCGCAGGCCCCCTGGAACTTGTCGTCCTCGGCCCGGAGCGCGGGCACCGGCACCGCGGCCGGGTCGTCGACGCGGGCGCGGAACGACGCGATCGCGTCGCGCCAGGCCTTGATGGCGGCCTCGTGCTCGCCCAGGGCCTCGAGGCCCAGGGCCTCCACCTCCGCGGCGTCGGCGAGCATGTAATCGAACGGCGGCGCGCCCGCGCGCCCCCGGGCGAGCAGCGCCAGCGCCGCGCCGAGGGCCTCGTCGCGCCCGGCGACGGGCGCGGCGCGCGCGAGCGCCTTGATGCGGTTGTAGGCCACGCGCACGCGCACCTCGTCGGCGTAGGCGGGCGCGAGGTCGTCGACGCCGGCGTCGAGCGCGGCCAGCAGCGCGTCGTCGCGCGCCGGCTCGACCGTGGCCGCGCCGCTGACCTCGCGCAGCGTCCCGGCCAGCAGGAGGCACGTGGCGGCGGCCCGGCTGCGCGGGCAGGCGGCGGCGAGGCGCTCGAGCGAGTCGAGCGGCGCGCGGCGGGCGAGGTCGCGCGCCGGCCGCAGCACGCCCGCGCGCAGCGAGGCGACGACGACGTGCGCCACCGCGTCGGGGTGGACCTCGGCCAGCCCCTCGTAGTGCATGACGGCGCGCACGGCCCGGGCCACGCTGTCCGGCGGCGGCCCGGCGCGCTCGAGCGCGCCGGCGAGCGCGGCCTCGGCGCGGAGGCCGGCCACGAGGAGGTCGAAGCTCCCCCGCGCCCCCGGGTCGGCGGCGAACGCCTCGAGCGGCGGCTCGTAGAGCCCGGCCAGGGCCTCGCTCGCGGCGGGGCCCGGCTGCGCCGCCGGCGCCGCCCGGAGGAAGCGCGCCGCGTCCGCCGCGAGGTCGGGCCCGCGCCGGCGGGCGACGGCGCCCGCGACCTCCGCTGCCAGGTCGGGCGCGGCCACCTCCAGCCCGGCGCGCTTGGCGGCGGCCGCGGCGGGCGCGGCGGCGGGCGCCCCGCCCGGGGGGCGCGCGGGCCCCCCGCGGCCGCGCGCCGCGCGCGCCGAGGTCGAGGTCGGCCGGCGCCCGGCGCGCCACGTCCTCGATCAGGCGCGCCAGCGCGGCGAGCGCGGCGCGCCGCGCGGGCGCGCGCAGGCGCGGCGCCTCGGGCGGTCGGCGCGCGAGGAGCCCGCGCGGGTCGACCTCCGCCTCGAGGGCGAGCCGCAGGGCCTCGGCCGGCGCGAAGCCGGTCGCGCGCCCGAGCCGCGCCAGGGCGGCGGCCGGCTGGCCCTCCGCGCGCAGGGCCAGCGCGTCGGCCACGGCTCCTCGGGGAGGGCGCCGCCCTCGGCGTGGTGCGCCCGCCGCGCGCGCTCCTCGGCCTCGCCGCCCTCCGCCTGCGCCGCGAGGCCGCCGGCGTCCGCGGCCGCGAGCAGGCGCCGGTGCGCGCGCAGGCGGGCGAGGGCGCGCGCGACCTCGCGCGCGGTCTCGGGGTCGGCGGCGGTCGCCGCCCGGGCCAGGGCCGCCTCGCGCGCGGCCAGGAGCTCCTGGGTCGGCGCCGCCGCGTCGCCCTCCGGCGCCAGGCCGAGCCCCCAGGGCTCGAGCGCGGCGGCCTCCCAGCCCCGGTGCTCGGCGAGCGCGCCCGCGCGGCGCGGGCGGGGGCCACGACGGCCGCCGCGGCGGCCGTCAGCGCGGCGGCGACCGCGGCCAGGCCGACGAGCCTCAGGCGGCGCCGCCGGGTCGGGCCCGGCATGTGGCGCAGGCGCACGGGCGCGCCGCGGGCCAGCGCGTCGAGCGCCTCGGCCAGCGCGGCCGCCGTGGGGCGGCGCGCCGGCGCCCGGTCGAGCGCGGCCAGCACCACGCGGTCCGCGTTGGGCGGGAGCCCCGGGCGGAGGCGCGTCGGCGGCGTCGGGTCGCCCCCGGCGACTGCGGCCAGGAGCGCGACGAACGAGTCGCCCTCGAACGGGCGACGCCCCGTGAGCAGCTCGTAGAGCACGACGCCGAGCGCGAACACGTCCGCCGGCGGCCCGGCCCGGCCGCCCTCCTCGAGCTGCTCGGGCGCCATGTACCAGGGCGTCCCGATGACCGCGCGCGACGCGGTCATGCGCGCCTCCTGGTCGTCGCGGGCCACGCCGAAGTCGGTCAGGACCGGCGCGTCGTCGGCCGCGCGCAGGAGCACGTTGGCCGGCTTCAGGTCGCGGTGGACGATCCCCGCCGCGTGGACGTGCGCCAGGGCCCGCGCCACGTCGCGGCCGATGCGCAGGGCGCGTCCGACGTCGAGCGGGCCGCTCGACGTCGCCGCCTCGAGGTCGCCGCCGGCCACGAGGTCCAGGACCATGTAGGCCAGGTCGCCCGCCGCGTCGAACGCGTGCACGCGCACGACGCCCGGGTGCGGCTCGAGGCGCGCCAGGCTGCGCGCCTCGCGCGCGAAGCGCTCGGCGCGGTCGGCGGCCCGCGCGCCGCCGCCCCCCAGGGCCAGGACCTTGACCGCCCGCTCGACGCCGAGCTGCTCGTGGCGCGCGACGAACACGGCCCCCATGCCGCCGCGGCCGAGGAGGCGCTCGAGGCGGTAGTCGCCCAGGCGGGAGCCCGGTCGCGGGAGGCCTGACGCGGCATGAGGGGAGGGCACGGACACGGGGCCATCGTGGCGCGCCCGGGCCAGGCGGGCCAGCCGGTAGCCTGGGAGGCGTGGACCACCGGCTCCGGACCCTCGAGCAGCAGGTGCGGGCGCTCCCGGCCGACGCGGGGCTGCGCGCCCGCCTGCGGGCCGAGCTGTTCCGCCTGGCGCCGCTCGACGACCGCGAGGCCTGGGGCCGCGCGGCGCCGGCGGCGCAGGACCTCGTCCTCGCCGCGGTCGCGCGCCTCCTCGCCCCCGACCTCGAGCCGCTCGGGGCGGCCACCTTCGCGGCCGGCGGCGAGGCGCACCGCGTCGGCCTCTTCCGGCACGCGGCGACCGGGATGGTCCTGCACCTCGTGCCGGGGGGCGCCTGCCTGGTCGGCTCGCTGCGCGGCCAGCCGAACGAGCGCCCGCGCCACCTCGTGCGCGTGCCGCCGCTCCTCGTCGGGCGGTACCCGGTGCTCCAGGCGGAGTGGGACCGCCTGGGCGGCGAGGACGCCCGCGCCTGGGAGGGCGCCGACCTGCCGATCGAGCACGTCAGCTGGCACGCGGCGCGCGACTGGCTGGCGCGCGCCGGCGGCGGGCTGCGCCTGCCGTCGGAGGCCGAGTGGGAGTACGCCTGCCGCGCCGGCACCCAGACCGAGTACTTCTGGGGCGACGAGGTCGACCTCGCCTACTGCTGGTTCGGCGAGGGGGCCGCCTGGTCGACGCACCCGCCGGACGAGCACGCCGAGCGGGCCAACGCGTTCGGGCTGGTCGACGTCTCGGGCAACGTCTTCGAGTGGTGCGAGGACGCCTTCGGGGCCTACGACGAGGCGCCGCGCCCCGACCCCGGCCCGCGGCGCGTGGCCGGCCGTACGCGCGTGATCCGCGGCGGGGACGGCTTCAACCGGCCCGGCTTCTGCCGCTCGGCCTACCGCGGCGACACGCGCCCCGCCGACCGCGGGGGCGGGATCGGCTTCCGCGCGGCGGCGTCGCTGTTCTTCGTCTCGTGATGCGCTCGCGTGGGGCGGGCGATCGGAGCACGTCCCGGACTGGCACGATCTGGCCCGTTCCGCGCCTCCCCATCGCTCGCTTTGGCGGGTCGAGGACGAGCGGCGGAACGAAGAGTCCTCAAGCTCTCTGAGCTCGAGAAGAAATCGCTGCGCGATTTCTCTCGAGCTCAGACCTGCGATGAGTGATGCGCTCGCGAGGGGGGCGCGATCGGCGCAAGTGCCCGGGCAACGGTGTTTGGCCCGTTCCGCGCCTCCCCATCGCTCGCTTTGGCGGGTCGAGGACGAGCGGCGGAACGAAGAGTTCTCAAGCTCTCTGAGCTCGAGAAGAAATCGCTGCGCGATCTCTCGAGCTCAGACCTGCGATGAGTGATGCGCTCGCGAGGGGGGCGCGATCGGCGCAAGTGCCCGGGCAACGGTGTTTGGCCCGTTCCGCGCCTCCCCATCGCTCGCTTTGGCGGGTCGAGGACGAGCGGCGGAACGAAGAGTTCTCAAGCTCTCTGAGCATGTGGGCTCAAGGCAGCCGGTCCGGCCGGCCGATCCAGAGCCGGGAGGACCGCCATGGACGACCGCGAGCTGACCGACGTCGAGTGGGAGCAGGAGATCAAGACCGCCGTGGTCGAGTTCCGCCGGGCGCTGTGGCAGGAGCGGCGCAAGGACCGGGTCGAGCGCGGCCGCAACCCCTGGCTCGTCTGACGGCGCCGGCGCCTCCGGGGGGCGCGGGGCCGCCGCGGCGCGAGGGGGTGGTACAACCGGGGCGTGGCCCTCGATGCGTTCCGCCAGGCGCTCGCCGCGAGCGCCCTCGACCTCGTCGGCGTCGTCGCCGCGGCCGACGCGCGCCCGCTGGTCTCGTGCGGCGGCGGGCCCGACCCGCTCTCGGGCGCCGGCGCGCTCGTGGTCGTGGCCTCGGGCGGGCGCGGCTTCTGGGAGCGGCTGGAGCGGCGGCCCGGCGAGGAGCATCCGATCGACCGGGCCGGGCAGGAGGCGATCGCCGCCGCGCTCCCGCGCCTGCCAGGCGGGCGCCTCCTGCCGCTCGACGTCCGTGACCGCTTCGATCTCCGGCGCCTGGGCGCCCTGGCGGGGCTCGGCGTCGTGTCGCCGCACCTCCTCCTCCTGCTCCACCCGACGTTCGGGCCCTGGGTGAGCATCCGCGGCCTCGTGGCCGTCCCCGACGCGCTGCCGACGACCGGGCCGCTGGCCTACGACCCGTGCGGCCCCTGCCCGCGGCCCTGCCTCGACGCCTGCCCCGTCGGCGCCTACTCGCGCGCGGCGCCGTTCGACGCGCGGCGCTGCGGGGCGCACCGGCTGGCGAGCGACGCGCCCTCCCCGCCGCCGGCGCCGTGCGCCGACCGCTGCCGCGCGCGGGACGCCTGCGTGGTCGGGGGCGAGCACCGCTACGGCGACGCGGAGATGCGCCACCGCCACCGGGCCGGGCTCCCCCTCCTGCGCGCCTGGCTTGGCGCCTGACCGCGCGGGTATCCTCGCCGGCGTGAAGCTCGCGCCCGGCACGCTCGTCGGCGGCCGCTACCGGCTGGGGCCGGTCCTCGGCGAGGGCGGGGCCGCGGTCGTCCACCGCGCCCACGACGAGCGGCTGGGGATCGACGTCGCGTTCAAGGTCGCGCGGTCGCTCGAGGCCGACCAGGAGGCCTTCGGGGCGCGCGTCCGGCGCGAGGCGCGGATCGGCTTCGTCCTCGGGCGGCTGCCGGGGATCGTGCGCTGCCTCGACTGGGGCGCGCTGCCCGAGGACGAGGGGCTGTTCATGGCGCTCGACCTGATCGAGGGCGCGCGCCCGCTGGAGCTCGGCCCCGAGCCGTGGCCGGCGCTGCTCACGGCGGTCGAACGCGTGGCGGCGTGCCACCGCAAGGGGGTCGTCCACCGCGACCTGAAGCCGCAGAACTTCCTGGTCGCGGGCGACGGCACGCTCTACCTGACCGACTTCGGCTCGGCCCGGCTCGTCGGCGCGCCGAAGGCCGACGACGACGCGGCGCCCGACGTCAGCGTGACCGCGCCCGGGACCCTCCTCGGCACGCCGCTGTTCATGTCGCCCGAGCAGTTCCGCGACCCCGCGGGCGTCGACCCGCGCGCGGACGTCTTCTCGCTCGGGGTCATGCTCTACCACCTGCTCACGGGGACGTTCCCCTACCGCGGCGGCACGGCGCTCGAGATCATGAGCAACCAGGTGCTCGTCGAGGCCGGCGTCGTGCCCGCGCCGTCGGGGCCGCGCGCCGCGCGGCCCGACGTGCCCGAGGCGCTCGAGCGGCTGTGCCTGGAGTCGATCTCGCTCGCGCGCGACGACCGGCCCGCGGACGCCGACGCCTTCGCCGAGCGGCTGGCCGCGGCCACCGGGCAGGCGCGCGCCCCGCGCCCCGGCGCGCGGACGACCGGGCGCCGGCGCCTCACGCGCGACGAGTTCGTGGACTCGCTCGGCGTCGACCCGAGCCGCTTCGCGCGGCCCGACGAGCTCCGGGCCGCCCTGCGCCGGCTGGGGCCGCGCCTGCGCGACCTGCTCGCGCCGGCGGTCGTCCTCGTCGTGCGCGACGAGCGCCCGGTGAACGGCGTGACCCGCTACGCCGGGCGGATCGCCCTCGGGCTGCCGCTCGTCCCGCGGGTCGAGCGCGTGACGATCGGCCGCGCCCCCGACTGCGACCTGACGCTCGACCTCGTCACCGTCTCCAAGCTGCACCTCGTGCTCGAGCGCGAGGGCGGGCGCTGGGTGGCGATCGACATGGGCTCGAGCAACGGCACGACCTTCAACGGGGGCAAGCTCGAGCCCGGCTGCCGCCAGCCGGTGGCCGACGGCGACGAGCTGCGCGTCTCGGACCACGTGTCGCTCGTCGTGGCCGGCTGGGAGCGGCTGCGCGAGGCGCTGGGCGAGGCCTGACCGCGCCCGCCCTTCACGTCGGCGCGCGTCGCAGCTCCCACGCGCGCGCCCTCGCCGTCGAGCGGGCCTGCGCCGTGACGCCGAAGAACATGTCCTCCCGGTCGGCCTCGGTCGCGGCGAGGGCGCCGAGCCGCCGCTCGCGGGCGGCCCGCTCGCGCGTCGCGGGCGAGAAGGCCCGCTGCAGCTCCTCGACGAACTGGAGCGCCCCGGCGACGCCCGGGCGCTCGGCCGGGTCGCGGTGCGTGCAGGCGAGGAGCAGGGCGAGGAGGTCGTCGGCGACCCGGCGATAGCCCGGCGCGCCGCTGACGGCCTCGGCCGAGAACGGCACGAGCTCGCCCGCGCGCTCGGCTGCCTTCACCCGCCGCAGGGCCTCGAACGACGCGGTGTCGAGCCCGAGGTGGTCGTAGGGCGAGCGGCCCGAGACCATCGCGTAGATCGTGAGCGCGGCGGCGTAGACGTCGAGCGAGCGGAAGAGGAGCGGGCGCGGCCGCCCGCCCGGGACGTCGTTGTCGAGGAGCGCCTCGGGCGGGGCGTTGAGCGGCGTGAGCTGGGGCGGGACGACCAGGACGTCGGCGTCGATCCCGCCGCGGTTGAGCTCGGCGAGGTAGGCGTTGCTGCGGCTGCTCCCCAGGTCGACGAGCACGCCCTGGCACTCGCCCCGGAGCGCCAGCTCGAGCAGCTCGTGGTCGGGGAGCTCCGCGGCGTCGGGGGGGAGGGGCGCGCGGACCATGAGGTTGTCGGGCTTCACGTCGTGGTGCACGAACCCGCGCCGGTGGACGTGCTCGAGCGCGGCGAGCAGGTCCACCGCGAGGTTGAGCGCGACCGGCGGCGGGAGCGGGTAGAAGCGCGTGCCCGGGTCGCCGGGGAAGTGGCGGCGCACCGACGGGCGGTTGACGACGTTCAGCGGGTTCGGGAACAGCCGCTCGTACGCGAGCACGAGGCGCCCGCCCGGCCCGACGCCGCTGCCGGCGAGGGCCACGACCGAGGGGTGGTGGAACTGCTGGACGATCCGCTCCTCGATCGTCAGCTCGTGGTCGTCGCCGTCGGCCAGCGGCGCCTTGACGGCGAAGGTCGCGCCGTCGCTCCGGGCGAGCCAGGTCTGGCTGTTCGCGCCGCGGCCGAGCGGGGTCAGGAGCTCGAGCTCGACCGGCTCCTCGCCGCCGGGCGGGGTGATCACGACGGTCGCGCCGGGTTGCAGGGCGTAGGCGGTCGTCATGTCACTCGTCGTCGACCGGCTCGCGCCAGCTCTCGCCGCCGAGGTCCGGCACGGGGGTCTTGCGCCGCGTGCGCGGCCGCGACGCGGACGCGTCGTCGTCGGCCGGCGACGCCGGAGGACCGAAGAGGTCCGCCGTTGGCACCGTCCGCTCGATCGGGAGCGGCGCCGGCGGAGGAGGCGGCGGCGGGGCGGCGAAGAGGGCCGCCGTGGGCACCGTCCGCTCGACCGGCGCAGGCGGCGGGGGAGGCGGCGGCGGGGCGGCGAAGAGAGCCGCCGTGGGCACCGTCCGCTCGACGGGCGCAGGCGGCGGGGGCGGGGGCGGCGCAGGGGCGAAGAGGGCGGCCGTGGGCGTCGTCCGCTCGACGGGCGCAGGCGGCGGGGGCGGGGGCGGCGCAGGGGCGAACAGGTCCGCCGTCGGCACCGTCCGCTCGACGGGCGCCGGAGGCGGCGGCGGCGAGCCGGCGGCGAACAGGGCCGCCGGCGGCACCGTCCGCTCGACGGGCGCAGGCGGCGGCGGCGGCGGGGCGGCGAACAGGGCCGCCGTCGGCATCGTGCGCTCGACCTCCGCCGTCGGCGTCGTTCGGTCGAGGGCCGCGGGCGGCGGCGGCGCGGCGGCGAACAGGTCGGCCGTCGGGACGGTCCGCTCGGCCGGCGCGAGCGCGACGACGGCCGCGGCGGGGGCGTCCGTCGGGACGGCGGGGTCGGCCGGGGACGCGCCGGCGTCGGGGAACAGCTCCGACGTCGGCGTGGTCCCCACCCGCGCGCCCGGCGGCGCGGTGGGCGCCTCCGGCTCGGCCGCGGCGGGCGGCGCGACCTTGCCGAAGGCGATGTGCCCGACGAGCGGGTCGGTGTCCGGATCGAGCCCCGGCGCGACGGCGGGCAGGGTCTCGTGCTCCTGGCGGAGGGCCTCGATCCCCGCCCGGAACCGCTCGATCACCTCGGCCTCGACGGCGTCCACGCAGGACGTGGCGTCGAGCGTCAGCGCCCGGCGCAGCTTCAGCCGCGTGAGCTGGCGCCCGAGCCGGTCGGCCGGGAGGGTGGCCATGTCGGCGATCGTCGCCGGCGCCGGCTCGACCGGGGCCACCGGGGCCGACACGGGGCGCCGACGCGCCGCGCGGAGCGCCGCGGCCGCCGCGACCGCGAGGCCGACGAGGACGAGCGCCGCCACGGGCCACGGGCCGCTCCCCTCGCCGGGGGTCGGCGTCGCGGGCCTCGCCGCCGGAGGCGGCGGCGCCGGCGACTCCGGCCGCGGAGGCGCGAGCCCCAGCGCGCCCTCGAGGAGCCCGACGCGGCCGGCGAGCAGCCGCCGCGCCCTGCCGTCGCCGCCCAGCGGCGGACGCCCGCGCGCGCCGACCGGCGCGGCGTCGTCGTCCTCCAGCGTCCACTCCAGCTCCCACGCGGGCACGCCCCGGAAGCGGGCGCTCGACGTGCGCATCAGCGCGCCCTGGACCTCGAGCATGTCGGCCACGCCCTCGAGGCGCGGGCGCGCCTCGTCGCCCTCGCCGGCGACGAGGCGCCGGCCACGGAGGGTCCAGTAGACGTCGATCGGCCTCGTCAGCGTGGGGTCGACCTCCTCCGGGTCGCCCTGCACGAGCGCCGGGACGGCCCGCGCGGCGAGGGCCACCTCGAAGGTCGCCGGTCCGAGGCGCTGCCCGCGCGCGACGAGCGGCGTCTCGCCCCAGCGCGCCGTGACCTGCAGGTCGTCGCCGCCGCCGGGGGCGATCGTCACGTGGAACACGAGCGCGTCGGGGTCGCCGGCGCTCGGGGAGCCCAGCGTGACGACGTACTCGCCCTCGAGCGCGTCGTCGGCGCGGACGACCCCGCTCGACGCGAGGAGCGCCAGCGCCGTCACCATGGCCCGGGCGCGCGTCCGGCTCACTGCTCACGCCGGAGGATCGAGAAGGCCGCGACCACCTCCGGCGCGGCGTCCTCGAGGTCGAGCAGGTCGCGGACCCGGTCGTCGTAGTCGACCTGGAGCCCCGCCGGCGCCTGGACCCCGACGTCGCGGCCGATGATCGCTCCCATGACGCGCACGGCCCCGGACCCCGGCGCGCGGAGCACGATCGCGTTGGCGGAGTAGAGCAGGCCGTCGAGCCGCGTCGTCGTCCCGAGGCGCAGGAGCGCCGCCGCGGCCTGCAACGTCCTGAGCGTCAGCGGCGAGATCCACGCGCTCGTGGGGTCGAGCGGCGCGACCACCGGGGCGGTGGCCCCGCCGGGGACCGGCGTGTCGGGGTCCCCGGGGGCGCCCGTCCAGACGCCGGTGCCGTTGCGCCACTGCGCCGACCCGAGGTGCATCTTCGGGGCGGCGCCCGGCGCGAACGCGTAGTAGCGGGGGACGTAGCCGGGCACGAACGCGATGTTGGCGACCCCCGTGTCGACGTCGGTCGGGCGCTGCGTGGCCTCGTCGTAGAAGGGCTGCGTGCGCGTCCACTCCATGCGGTTGTAGGCCCCGACCTCGCGCGCGACGAAGCCGGTCATGGAGGCGTCGCTCACCATCACCGGCGGGAGCAGGGGCAGCGCGGCCGGGGTCGTGTTGTAGTCGCCCGTGACGACGTTGCCGCCGGCGACGAACCCCACCGTGTCGTTCGCCGGGTCGGCGTAGGTCACGTCGCCCAGCAGGTAGATGTTCCCCCGCGCGTAGAACGTCCCGGTCCCGGTGATCGGCCCCGTGATCACGAGGTCGCCGTCGATCGCCACGTCGCCGTCGATCCGCGTGGGCGTGAGCGCCGTGCCCACGACGAGCAGGTTGGTGCTCGACGGGGCGCCCTCGAACTGCAGGATGTTGCCGAGCGACGGCAGGCCGACCGGCAGCGTGATCGGGTCGGTGGGGAGGACGCCCAGGAGGACGCTCCCGTGCACGCGGCCGCCCTTGTCGGCGGCGAAGGCGCCCCATTCGGCGTCGCTGATGCGCCGGTCGCCGTCGGGGTCGGGGACCGGGCGCGGGATCCCGCTGGCCGGGAAGTAGCCGTCGAACTGCTCCGCGGGGTCGGTCGGGTAGCGGGCGTAGAAGTTGCCGAACGGCTCGCCCGCCGGGGTGGCGTCGACCAGGTCGTGGTAGGGCGGGCCGGTGAGCGTCCCGTCGGCGACGTCGATCCCCTCGGCCCGCACCCCGTTCGGCCCGCCGGGGGGCGCGTCGACGACGCCGCCGCCGGGGTTGAGCGCCGCGCGCGCGGTGTAGAGCGTCCCCGACAGCCGCGTGCGCGGCGTGGCCGAGAGGCGCAGGGGGCCGATCGAGCCGACCTTCACGCGCGCGTGGGGCCCGGGCCGACCCAGGCGCGTGCGGTCGGCGTTGTCGAAGGTCGCCCGGTCGAGGACGCGGTCGATCGAGTCGGCGAGGAGCGCGTAGCGGAACCCCTCGAAGGGCCGCCGGCCGAGGCGGACGACCTCCTCGGCGAAGCGCCGCTCGCCGCCGCACGCGGCGTCGGCGCGCAGGAACAGGAACGTGTCCTCGGCCGCGTCCTGCCGCCGGACCGACACCTCCACCGACGTCGGGGCCAGCGCGACGCCCGCGCCCGGGCGGAGCGTGAGCGCCGGCGCCGGGGCGTCGGCGAGCGAGGCGCCGTCGGGGCCCAGCCAGCGGACGTCGCCGTCGGCGAGGTCGAGCGCGTCGAGGTGGTCGCGCGCGCCGTCGAGCGTCTCGAGCCCCGGCCCGCGCGCGTAGCGGTCCCAGAGGACGAGGCGCGCCTGGGCCAGCCCGGCGCGGCAGGCGCTGCGCAGCTGGTCCTCGTCGCGGGCCACCGACGCGCGCCGCGCGTTGAGGTCGCCGAGGCTGGCGACGACCACGCCGAGCGCGCCGACCGACAGCGTCACGACCAGGGCGGCCAGGAGCGCGTGGCCGCGCCGCCGCCCCCGCCCGCCTCGCTCGTCGTCACGCCAGGTGTCCACGCGCCTCGCCTCCTCAGTTCAGCAGCGTCACGGACCCGCGCGCCGTGTAGCTCGCCCGCGGCCGCGCCGCGCTGGCGTCGCCCCGCGCGGCGCGGTCGATCGTCTGCTCCACGCGCACCTCGAGCGAGATGCGCAGGACGCCGGGCGCGGGCTGGTCCACCTGCACCGCGAAGCGCGAGACGTCGCGGGCGGCGACCACCGGCGGCGCCGTCGAGCCCACGACGTGGAGCACCACCTGCCCCTCGTCCACGCGGCCGTCCCCGTCGTCGTCGACGCCGTTGTTCGGGACCTCGTCGCCGTCGGGCTCGAAGGCGATCCGGAGCGTGTCGCCCCAGAGGACCTGGCGCGGGTCGGCGGGGTCGACGCCGAGCGCCTGGCGGACCTCGAGCACGTCGTCGGGGTCGCCCGCCTGGAGCCCCGACGCCGACCAGGTCGGGCTCGTCGTGCCGTCGCGCCGGGCGCGGCGCAGCTCGGTCAGGCACAGCCGCAGGCAGCGCTCCGCCTCGAGGTGCGCCCGCGTCGTCGCCTGCGTGACCGAGAGGACGTCGGCGGTCGTGGCCGCGGCGACGAACGAGAGCCCCATGACCATCGAGGTCAGGAGCACGCCGACCATGACCTCGATCAACGTGAGCGCACGACGAGTGATGCGCTCGCGAGGGGGGCGCGATCGGCGTGCGCGCCCGGGCCCGGGCGATCGGCCCGCTCCGCGCCTCCCCATCGCTCGCTCTGGCGGGTCGAGCAAGCGCGCGCGAGGGGGGGGCGATCGGCGTGAGTGCTCTGGCGGGGGCTGTCCGTCAGGGCGCATCGTCGGGCTCCAGGTCCGCGCCGACGACCGTCAGGAGGGTGTGGCGCTGCACCCCGCCCTCGCCCACCCAGGCCACGCGGACGAGGACCGGGTGGTACACCCACGCCGGCGCGGGCGCGGCGGCCGAGCCGGCGACCGGGGCGGCGGTGGTCGTCGCCCCGTCGAGGTCGAGGTCGAGGGCCACGCCGACGAGGGCCGCGTACTCGGTCTCCGAGAGGAAGCGCAGGGCCAGCAGGGGCTCGCCGTCCGGCGGCGGTGCGATCAGGCCGGCCGCGAGGGCGGGGTCGAGGACGGCGACGCGCGTGGCAGTGAGCGTGTCGACGCCGCCGGTGAGGTTGGCGTCGGCGACGACCCAGGTCACGCCGTCGATCGTCGCCGTCATGACCGTCGAGTTGATCCAGAAGGTGTCGGCCACCAGGGCGGGCGGGGTGGCGCGCATGCGCTCGGTGACCTCCGCGGCGGCCTGGCGCGCCACCTGGAGCCCGCGCGCCCGGCCGGCGCTGCGGACGGAGTGGACGAGCGACGTGCCGACCGCCAGCATCGTGACGACGAGCAGGGCGGCGGCGACGACCACCTCCACCAGGGTCAGCCCCGAGTCGACCTTCCCCTTCCGGGTGGGCATGTCCTCAGGTCTAGCCGCGCGCGCCGGGAGACGCCATGTCTTGGGTCGGTAACGTCCGACTTGAGCGGGGGAGGGCGGGCGGGTACACCGTCCGCACGTGACGGCGTTGCAGGCCGGCCAGCGCCTCGGCGAGCGCTATGCGCTGATCGAGCCGATCGCCACCGGCGATCCGGCCTGGGCGTCGTGGGCGGCGACCGACCTCAAGTTCGGGGTGCGGGTCCACCTGCGGGTCAGCGGCCGGCCCGACGACCGGCCGCGGGCGGCCTGGGCGGCCCGGGTCGTGCAGCGCCTGGCGCGCACGGCGGGGGTCGTGCGGGGCCTCGACTGGGGGGAGGACGCGGGGCTCGTGTTCCAGGCCCTCGACCTGGTCCCGGGCGGGCGCCCGCTCGACCTGTCGGGCGGGGCCACGCCGGAGCGGCTCGGGCAGCTCGCGGCGGCGGCCGCGATCGTGGCCGAGGTGCACAAGCTCGGCGTCTGCCACCTGGACCTGTGCCCGGCGCGGCTGGTCGTCGGCGAGGAGGGCGTCCACCTGCTGGGCTTCGAGGCCGCGCGCTGCCGCGACCTCGGCGACGCGCCCCCCTTGCCGGCGCCCGCCGACCCGGCGCTCGCCGCGCCGGAGCGCGTCCGGGGCGAGCCGGGGCCGGCGGCGGACGTCTACGCCCTCGGGGCCATGCTCCACACGCTCGTCTTCGGCCGGCCGCCCGGCGCGGGCGACGACGCCGCGCCGCCGCCCGCGCTCCGCCCGGTCGCCGACCTCGCGCGGCGCGCCATGGCCCGCGAGCCGGCGCACCGGCCGGCGGCGCACGACCTCGTCGCCGGCCTGCGCCGCGCGCTCGCGGCGCCCCGCCCGACCGCCCCGCCGCGCCCCGTCCCGGCGCTGCCGCAGGAGGGCTTCATCGGCTGGGAGGAGGTGCGGCGCGTCGCCGCCGCGCACGGGGCCGAGGCGGTGCTCGAGGCGCTGGGGCGGGCGCCCCTGCTCCTCGCCCGGCGCGAGCGCCCGCTCGGCGGTCGCACGACCTTCCTCGGCCGGTTCACGGCGGTGCGCAAGGCGAGCGCCACGCTCGGCCGCGCGCCCGAGGCGGACCTGCGCCTCGACCTGCCGTCGATCTCGAGCGGCCACCTGCAGCTCGTGCGGGTGGCGGGCGGGTTGACCGTGACCGACGCCTCGAGCAACGGCACGTGGGTCGACGGCGTCCGGCTCGCGAGGGGCGAGTCACGCCTGGTGACCGACCGGCAGGTGATCGGCCTCGCCGACCACGTGTGGCTCGAGCTGCTCCTGCCGGCGACGGCGGCCGCGCTGCTGCTGCCGACGGCCGAGCCGTTGACGTTCGAGGCGGGGTGACGACATGCGGCACGACGACGTGTCCTTCACGATCGAGGTCCCGGACGGCTGGGAGGCGGAGGTCGCGGAGGAGACCACCAGCTTCTACCGCCCCGACGACGGCGTGGGCGCGATCACGGTCTCCACGATGCGACCGCCCCCGGGGACGACCGCCATGGTGGAGGACGTGCTGGCGCTGCTCGAGGCGCCGGCGAACGTGACGCGGCTCGAGTCCGACACGCCGGGCCACGCCATCGCGCGCTGGGACGTGACGGACGAGGAGCACTTCTTGCGCTACTGGGTCGTCGTGCGCCCGCACGTGGTCGCGAGCGTGACCTACACCTGCCACCACACGGAGCTCGGCCGGGAGGTCGAGGTGGCCGAAGCCGCCGTCCGCACCCTCCGGCTCAGGTAGCGGCCCCGGCGTGGACGTCGAGCGGCTCCGCCCGCACCTCGCCCGTGCTCGCGCCGGCGCCCGCCGTGGCGAGGTGAAACGACATGAACAGCGCCGGGTCCGGCACCGCCGCGTAGGGGGGCGGGACGAAGGTCGTCCGCGTCGGACGCGCGGGCGGCGGGGTGCCCTGGCCGCCGCCCGCGACGAACGCGGGCCAATCGTGGAGGAGGTCCAGCGTGACCGGCTCCGTCTGGCCGCGGCGCGGGGTGACCAGCGCCTGGTAGCGGAAGGCCTCGGCCAGGAGCGTCGCGTCGCGCCCGCGCTCGTCGAGGAACCGGCGCGTGAGGGCCTCGGCCTCGGCGAAGAACGCGTCGGGCCGCTCGAGCGCGGCGGCGACGACGGCCTCGGCGCTCTCCCGCGGCGCCGGGCCGGCGGCCGGGTGCGGGAGGGTGAAGGCGCCGCCGGCGAGGATCGAGTCGAGGAACCGGTCGAACTCGCGGCCGACCGCGGCGAAGACGCTCCCCGGCGCGGCGTCGCCCGTGCGCTCGCACAGCCAGCCGAGGTAGTCGACGAGGTCGACGCGGAGGGCCTCGCGCAGCGCCTGCAGCACGACGCGCAGGAGGCGCAGGTTGTAGAGCGCGCTGGCCAGGAACGCGAAGCGGTAGGTGCGCCGCCAGTCGGGGACGGGCATGTCGCGCGTGCCGACGACGAGCTCCTGGTGCTCGTCGAGGACCGGGTCCCAGTCGGGGCGCGGCGAGCGCCACAGGCAGCGGCGCGTCTCGATCCCGAAGCGCTCGCGCTCCGCGGGCGAGGCCATGTCGGTGTTGTCGAGGAGCCGGCACGCATAGAGGACGAACGTGTGGCGCGGGTAGGGCGGCATGGCCTCGACGACCGTGCGCGCGAACGAGGCGTAGGTCTGGCGCGGCAGGCCGAGGATCAGCTCGTTCAGCGTGGGGATGCCGCGCGCGGCGCAGATCTCGCGCAGCCGCATGGCCTCGCCGGTCTGGATCGTGTCGCGCTTGACCGCGCTCAGCACCTCGCCGTCGAAGTCCTGCACCGCGAGCCCCACGCAGCAGGCGATCCCCGCCTCGTGCAGGAGCTCGATCGTCCCCAGGTTCCGCTCGTGGTCGTTCTTGGTCAGGTAGAAGTAGACGAGCGCCGGACGGCCCGTGCGCGCCTTGAGCGCCGCCAGGTGGCGGGTGATGTCGTGGTCGCGCTTGCGGATGCCGAAGTTCGCGTCGGCGATGATGACGTTGTTGAAGCCGTTGCGCGCGATCCAGTCGAGCTCCGCCAGCACGCGGTCCTGCGGGAACTCGACCACCTTCTTGGTCAGCGACCAGTCGCAGAAGGTGCAGGAGAACGGGCACCCGCGGTTGGTCTCCATGATCGCGGAGGCGAACACCCCCGGCTGCTCGGCGAGCAGGGCGTCGAAGGTGCCGTCGAGGTAGGGCGACCCGGTCTCGGCCAGGTCGTGCACGCGGTCGGGCGGCGCGGTGAGCCGGCAGGCATCGCGCTGCGCGCGCGGGCGGAAGGCGATCCCGCCGACCGCGGCGAGGCGCGCGTCGAGGTCGCCCCCGGCCTGCCAGGCGGCGAGCAGCTCGCGGAACGCCAGCTCGCCCTCGGAGAACACGAGCACGTCGAGCGCGGGGTGCAGGTCCATGAAGCGGCGCGCCGACTCGGGGCGCCGCGGGACGCCGGGGCCGCCCGCCACCAGCAGCGCGCCCGGGTGCGCCGCGCGCGCGGCGCGGGCGACCTCGAGCGAGTAGACCGCGTTCCAGGGGTAGAGCGAGAGGCCGAGCACGTCGGGCCGCCCGAGCGCGTCCACGGCCGCGGCGATCGGCCGGCGCGCCACGTGGATCGAGAAGCGCGCGGCGGCGAGGCGCGGGTCCTTCCTCGCGGTGGCGACCAGGCGCCCCACGGCCAGCGGCAGCGCCGGCGTGTTGTCGATCCCCTCGAACTGCGTGAGGACGACCTGCACGGGGGGACCGTAGCAGGTGGGGAGGGCCGGGTCGAGCGGGGGGGGGATAGGATCGGCCCGTGGCCTCGACGCTCCTTCAGCGGACGCTCGCCGCCTACGCGTCGCTCGGACGGTACTCGGACACGGGGACGGTCTCGTGGCTCGAGCACGGCGAGTGGCAGCGCGCCTGCACGTTCACGACGTCCTTCACGCGCAGGCGGCGGCTGAGCTTGCGGGTCCGCCGGCACGGACCCGAGGCAGCGAACGGCGAGGGGGCAGAGGAGGCCGCGGTGGTGGCTCTCGAGGCCGACCTGAGTTCGTCGCTCCCGGTGGACGTGACGCTGTACGGACGGAAGGAGAAGCAGTACCCCTTGCAGATCGCCCTGCACGCGTGCGCGGGCGTCACGAGCGCCGTGTCGATGCTCGTCCCGTCGCTGCTCCTGGGGTCGGCGCCCGGAGTGGACTGGTTCGTCGGCCTCTTCGGAGGTGCTCCGACGACCCGGTCCGAGGCTGGGCGCCTCGTCGTCTCGGGTCGTCGGAGGAACGAACCGGAGTGCATCGCGGCGCTCGACCCCGAGCGCCTGCTCGTCCAGAGCCTGGAGTGGAGCCTCGATCCCGCGCTCCGTCAGCGACTCGAGTTCGACGTGACGGAGGCTCGTCGCACGTCCAGTGGACGGATCCCGTGAGCACCATCGCGCCGGTCGGCGCGGCAGCGGTCGTTGACGAGGACGGCCGGGCGGCTCGGCGCGGGCCGGCGATCGTCGACGAGGAGGTCGAAGGGCGGGATCCCGTGAGCAGCGTCGCGCGCGTCGGCGCGGCCCGGCGGTCGTCGAGGAGGTGGTCGAAGGGCGCGGACGGGCGCGGGCGGGTAAGGGCCAGGCCCCGGCGGAGCCTCCCGGCAGGCTACGTCGACGGACCGCCGGCGTCGCCTTGAGGTCCCCTCCGCCGGGCTCTACGATCCCGCCCGGGGCCCGGAGCGGAGGCGACGATGATCCTCGACGTCCTGGTCGGCGCGCCGTGAGGCCGCGCGCGCGCTTCGCCGCCGTCGCCGCGGCCCTGGGCCTGGCCGTGCTCGGCCTCGCCGCCCTCGTCGACGACGACGCGCCCGCGCCGCGGCGTCCGACGCGCGTCGCAGTCCTCGACGCCGCGCCGGCGGCCCTCGAGCCGGCCGCCCTGCCCGCCGCGCCCGACGCGCTCCCCGTCAGCGACGCGCCCGGACCCCCGGCGCCGGCGCCCGACGCGCCGGCCGAGCCCCCGCCCGACGCGCCGGCCCGCGGCGCCCGCGCGATCCAGCACCTCCTCGCGCACCTGCGCGCGGGTCGGGCGGCCGCCGCGCGGCGCGGCCCCGGAGACGGCCCGGCGCTGCGCGGACCGGGGCTGCCGGGCGCGCCGACGGCGTGGGTCCCGGGCCCGCACGGGCTCGTGCCGATCTACGGCCCCGACGAGCGGGCGCTGCTCGACGCCGAGGCCGAGCAGGTGCGCGCGCGCCGGGGCACGCTCGTGGGCGCGCTCACTGGCGTGACGCCCGACGGGATCACGGGCTTCGCCTACGACCAGGAGGACCCGGCCGTGGTGCTCATGGTCGACCTGTTCGTCGACGGCTTCCCGGTCGCGAGCGTGCGCGCCGACGCGCCGCGGCCGGAGCACGGGCCGGCCTGGAGCGCGAGGCGCGGCTTCGCGGCGGCGGCCCCGCCGGCGCTCTTCGACGGCGAGCGCCACGTCGTGCAGGCGCTCGCGCGCCGCCAGGACGAGGCGACCGGCGTCGAGCTCGTCGGCAGCCCGCGGCGCGTGGGCGGCAACCAGGTGCCCGAGGGCGCCCTCGTGCACGTCGACGCCGAGGCCGTGGTCGGCTGGGCGCGGGACCCCGACGGGGGTCAGCCGGCCGTCCACGTGCGCTTCGACGGGGCGGCGCTCCCGCCGGGCGTCGCGGACGGCGCGCGCCCGGCCGGCCTCGAGGGGCCGGCGACCGGGTGGTTCCGGGTCGCGCTGCCGCCGCATGACCCGGCGCGTCCGCACCAGGTGCAGGTGCTCGTCGAGGACGCGCAGGTCCCGGGCCTCCTGAAGGAGGTCCGGGGCTCGCCGCGCGCGCTCTCGGAGCCCGAGAACCGCCTCCCGCGCGGCGCGATCGCCTTCGTCACGCCGACCCAGATCTCCGGCTGGGCGCTCGACCCCGACGTGGGCGACGCGCCGATCGCCGTCGACGTGCACTTCGACGGCGCCTTCTGGCGCCGGATCGTCGCCGACCAGGAGTTCGCCGCGCTCGTCCACCAGCCCGGGATCACGTCGCCCTACCACCTGTGGGTCGTGGACGTGCCGCCCGAGCTCCAGGACGGCCGCACGCACACGATCAGCGTCTTCGCCGTCAACCAGCCCGAGGGGCCGAACCCCGAGCTCGCCGGCTCGCCCGCGACCTTCCGCAGCGCGACCAACACGCCGCCGACGGGCTGGGTCGACGTCGCCAACCACGACCTGATCGCCGGCTGGGCCTACGACGCCGACCTCGGCGCCGGGCCGATCGAGGTCGAGGTGTGGATCGACGGCGCCCTGTGGACCGTCGTCACCGCCGACCAGCGCCGGCCCGACCTCGTGCCGGTGGTGTGCCCCGAGCCGGACCACGGCTGGAGCGTGCCCGCGCCCGAGGCGCTCCGCGACGGCGGCTTCCACTCGGTGCGGGTCTTCGCCCGCAACCACCCGGGCGGCCCGGCGCAGGAGCTCTCGGGCTCGCCCCGCGAGCTGGGCGGGCTGCGCCCGTGGCTCGGCGTCGGCGTCGCCGGCGCGCCGCCGCGCGGGCTGCGCGTCACGGCGGTCGCCGACGGCTCGCCCGCCTCCGAGGTGGACCTGCGCGTGGGCGACCTCCTCCTGGCGATGAACGGCGAGCCGGCGCCCCTCGACCCCGAGCCGTTCGCGCGCTGGGTCCAGGCGCGGACGCCCGGCGAGGCGGTGGCGCTGCTCGTCGAGCGCCAGGAGCCGACGTCCACCCCGCGCGACGACGAGCTGACGCCCGAGGCGCGCGACGCGCTCGCGCGGGCGAGCGCGCCGGACGCGACCGAGGCGACGACGGCCACGCTCCCGGACGGGCGCGTCGGCCGCTTCGTGCCCGAGGGCGGCGCGGCGCGGCAGGAGTGGACGGCGCCCGCGCGGCGCACGGTCCACCCCGTCCTCGTCCCGCGCGCGGGGGTGTGACCTCGCGCGGGACGCGGCGCGAGGGCTGAGTATCATGTCGCCCGTGCTCCGCCGCCCTGCCCGCCCCGTCGCCTGCCTGGCCGCCCTCGTCCTCGTCGGCTGCCCGTCGATCGACAAGGCCGCCATCGACCGGACGGAGCTGACGGGCGACGTCCACTCCGGCCTGGGGCGGATCCTCGAGGTGTCGATCGACGGCGCCGACGAGGCCACGACCGCCGACCTCATGCGGGCCGTGCGCACCGAGTTCGAGGGGCGCGACCTGTTCGACCGGATCGAGCCGGCGGCGCAGGACCTGGGCGGCCGGCGGCGCGCGTCACGGCTGGCCCTGCGCCTCCGGTCAACCGAGGCCGGCGAGGTGTTCGACTCGTGGAAGATCTCCACGGGCTACGTGGTCCGCTTCGACGTCGAGGTCGCGCTCTCCGACCAGGCGGGCGAGACGGTGCTCGAGGGGCTGGTCAGCGGCGTGGCGGTCGACGAGGTGAGCGACCTCGACGCCCTGCCGCCCGAGCGGCGCGACGACATGCGCGTGGCGGCGCTCTACGACGCCGCGAGCAAGCTGTCGCGCGCCCTGCGCCGGGCGGCCGACGCGCGCGCCAAGGAGGCGCGCCAGGCGATGCAGCGGATCACGCTGCCGCCGGGCGTGGGCCCCGTGCCGATCGCCGTGCTCGGCTTCGACGACGAGGAGATGGCGCGGCGCCTGCGCGGGCCGCAGCTCGCCGACCACCTCGGCTCGGCGCTCGCCGGCCTGGGCCCCGACGTGGCCGTCCTCCCGCGCGCCGAGATCGAGCGCGCGCTCGACCGCGACCCGCGCGCGCGCAACGCCGTCTTCGACATGACCACCGACCGCCTCGACTCGATCTCGCGCGAGTGCACGGCGCGGCTCTTCGTGGTCGGGCGGGTGGTCACGGCCAGCGGCCGCGCGCGCGCCGAGGTGCGCCTCCTCGACCGCCGCGGGCGGGTGGTCAAGGCGCACGAGGCCTCGGCCGAGGGGCTCGCGGCCCTGCGCGTCGTGGCGGTCGACCTGGCCGCGGCGATCGGCGCGGCGCTCGAGGCGGACCCGCCGCGCGACGACGCCCCGCCCGACCTGCTGCCGGCGGGGGACGACGGCGAGGGTGACGAGCGGCGCTGAGGCGCCGCTATTCGCCCCCGCGGTCCCGCGCGCGCTCGTCGCGCTCACCGCGCTCGAGCGCGCGGCGCAGCCGCTCCTCCTTCTCCGGGGGCAGGTCGCGCGGCCAGTCGTCGTCGCGGTCGCCTCCCCCGTCGCAGCCGGCCAGGGCGAGCGGCACGAGGAAGAGCGACACGGGGAGGAGGGCCGCGCTGCCGAGGGCGTTGGCCAGCAGCGTCAGCGGGCTCCAGCCGCCCGGCCGCGGGTCGGGGGCCTCGGTCCACAGGTAGAAGACGGGGGCGCAGCCGCGGCTGGCGCGGTCGCGCTCGATCGGGCCGAGCGGCCAGCCGAGCACCCCGCGCCCGGGGACGAAGCTGTAGCAGCCCGCGAGGAGGAGGGCGACGAGGAGCGCGCTCCGGCGGCGCATGACGGCCAGTCTACCGCGCGCACGTCCGCCGGCCGCGCTACGCTACCTCCGTGGACCGCACGCTCCTCCACGCCGACCTCGACTGCTTCTACGCGGCGGTCGAGGCGCTCGACGACCCGTCGCTCCGCGGCCGGCCGCTCGTCGTCGGGGGCGCGCCCGACGCGCGCGGGGTCGTGGCCTCGTGCAGCTACGAGGCGCGGCGCCACGGCGTGCGCTCGGCCATGCCGATGTCCGAGGCCCTGCGCCGCTGCCCGCAGGCGGTGCGGCGCCCGCCGCGGTTCGAGCGCTACCACGCGCTCTCGCGGCAGGTGTTCGCGATCCTGGGCGACTTCTCGCCCGAGGTCGAGCCGCTGTCGCTCGACGAGGCGTTCCTCGACGTGACCGGGAGCGAGCGGCTGCTCGGCCCCGGCGAGGCGATCGCCCGGGCCATCCGCGCGCGCGTCCAGGCGGAGGCGGGGCTGACGATCTCGGTCGGCGTGGCGGCGTGCCGCCACGTGGCCAAGATCGCCAGCGACCTGTGCAAGCCCGACGGCCTGCTCGTCGTCCCGCGCGAGCCGGCCGCGCTGGCGGCGTTCCTGGCCCCCTTGCCGATCGAGCGCCTCCCCGGCGTCGGCCCGGTGACCGGGCCGCGCCTGCGCGCGCTCGGCTTCGCGACGCTCGGCGCGCTCGCCGCGGCGCCGCCCGACGAGGTGGAGGCGCGCCTCGGCCCGGGCGGCCTCGCGTGGCGGGCCATGGCGGCGGGCCTCGAGCCGACGGGCGCGGGGCGCGCCGGCCGGCGCTCGCGCTCGCTCTCGCACGAGACGACCTTCGCGCGGGACCTGCGCGACCGCGAGGCGCTCCGCCGCGTCGTGGGCCAGCTCTCGGACGAGGTCGGCGCGCGCGCTCGCGCCGAGGGCTTCTCCGGGCGCACGGTGCAGGTCAAGGTGCGCTGGCCCGACTTCCGCACGATCACCCGCTCGCGCACCCTGCCCGAGCCGACGCAGGCGACCGAGGCGATCTTCCGCACGGCCTGGGGGCTCGTCGACGAGCACGTCGCGCCGGGCGCCGCGGTGCGCCTCGTCGGCGTGGCGCTGCAGCAGGAGGGGCCCGAGCGGCCTGCGCAGCGGCTCCTGTTCGAGGAGGGCCCCGGCGGGGCGCCGCTCGCGGCGACGGCCGGCGACCCGGGGCGGCTCGACCGGGCGATGGACGCGATCCGCGCCCGGCTCGGGCCGGAGGCGATCCGGCGGGCGCGGGACCTGGACCCGGACGCGCCGCTCGCGAGGGCGTGGGAGGACTGAGTGAAGCCGAAGGCGCTGCTCGCCCTGACGTGCGTGAACACCGTCGCGGTGGTCGGGCTGGTCGCCGGTCACGCGCTCGTCGACCGCGACCCGCCGCGGAGCGCGGCCGCGCCCGACGTGGCCGCGCTCGCCGCGCGGGTCGAGGCGCTCGAGGCGCGGCTGGCGCGGGTCGAGCCGGTCGCGCTCGCCCCGCCCCCGTCCGCCGCGGCCGGGCCCGCCGCCGGCGAGGCGAGCGACGAGGCGCCGGCGTCGATCACGCCGTCCCCCGCCTGGACGTCCGGCGACCCGGGCGCCCTCGTCACCCGCGGCGAGGTGGAGGCGATCGTCCGGGCGACCCTCGGCGGGCAGCAGGCCGGCGTCGCGAAGGAGAAGGCCGAGGCCGCCGCGGCGAAGGGCTGGGAGCGGCCGCGGCGCACGCTCGAGGAGGCCGCGCGCGAGCTCCAGCTCGACGCCCACCAGACGACGCAGCTGCGCGAGCTCTACCGGGGCCTCGAGCGGCAGAGCATGCGCGTCCTCTTCGGCCTGCCCGAGGACGCCGACCTCGAGCCGCTCAAGGCGCAGCTCGCCCGCTCGGAGCACGACCCGGCCCTCAAGGACGCCCTGCGCGAGCAGGTCGCCGTGAACTGGGCCCGCCACAGCGCCGAGATCTCCGTCCTCTGGGTGCAGTTCGATGCGCGCCTGCGCCGGCTCCTCCCGGCCGACGCCGTCGCGCGGCTCTACGCGCTCGACGTGCGGCAGGACGCGCCCGAGTTCCCGGACATCAAGGACATGTTCTTCGGGGGCGAGAAGAAGGAGTGATTACACGTCGCCCTTCCGCCGGGCGAAGAACGTCAGGATCACGGCCGGCGTGATCAGGAGCTCGCCGATCAGGGCCGCGATCATCGTCACCGCCATGAGCGCGCCGAACACGGCGACGCTCTTCACCTGCGCCAGCCCGAGCACGGAGAAGCCCAGGGCCAGGGTGATCGACGTGGCGAGGATCGCCGCGCCGGTGCTCCTGAGCGTCTTGTCGACCGAGCGCCACGTGTCGCCCGTCTCGAGCTCGAGGGCGCGGAACTTGAACACGACGTGGATCGTGTCGTCGACCGCGAGGCCCAGCGCGACCGCGGCGATGAGCACCGTGGCCACGTCGAGGTGGATCCCCGCCCAGCCCATGAAGCCGAGCGTGAGGGCCACGGGGATCACGTTGGCCGGCAGCGAGATCAGGGCGTGGCGCCAGGAGCGGAAGAGCACCAGCAGCACGACGAAGATCACCACGAACGAGGTCGTGATCGAGCTGATCTGGCCCCACACGAGGTAGTCGATCAGCCGCACGTAGAGCGGCACGTAGCCCGACGGCGCGGCGCGGGCGCCCTCGGGCAGCAGCCGCGCGGCGTCGGCCTCGAGCCGGGCGAGGAGGTCGTGCGCGGCGCGCGCGCTGTCGTTGTCGGTGCGGAACGTGACCCGCGCGCGCTCCCACCGCGGGAAGTCGACGAGCTGCAGCGGGTCGTCCTCGCGCTGCGGGTCGTAGAAGATCAGCTCCTGCTCGATCAGGTCGGCGTCGTCCGGCACGACGTGGGCGGCCGGGTCGCCGTCGTGGAACACCTCGTTGAGGCGCTTGACCACGCCGGCGATCGACGTCGAGCCGCCGACCTTCTCCTCGCGGGCGGTCGTCTCGCGCTCGAGGGCGTCGATCGCCTGGAGCACGGCCGGCGCCTTCACGCCGTCGGGGCGGCCCGTCTCGATGACGACCTCGAGGGGGAGGTAGGGGCCGAACGCCGCCTCGATCGCGTCGTTGTCGCGCCGGACCTGGTTCGACTCGCGCAGGTAGCCGAGCGTGTAGGTGTCGACGTCGAGGCGCAGGATCCCCGCCGCCGAGGCGGCGAGCAGCGCCGCCCCCGCCCAGACGATCGCGCGGTGCCGGCGGGCGACGAAGGCCGACAGCGCGGCGAGCGTCCGCGCCAGGAGCCCGTCGTCGGGCGGGTCGCCGGCCGCGCGGACGCGCAGGTCGAAGGCGTCGAGCGCGACCGCGCACACGACGACCGAGCTGACGAAGGCGAGCACGATCCCCAGCCCGGCGAACAGGCCCAGGTGGCGCAGGGCGGCCATGTCGGCCGTGACGAAGGCCAGGAAGCCGACCGACGCGGTCACCGAGTTGAAGAGCCCGGGCAGGGCGCAGAAGCCGAGGCAGCGGGCCAGCGCCTCGCGCTTGGTCAGCCCCTCCTTGGCCAGGTCGTCGCGCTCCTGCTGCCAGATCGTGATGAAGTAGATCGCGTCCGTGAGCCCGATCACCATGACCAGCGTGGGCAGGATCATGGTCACGAGGTTCAGCTTCAGGCCGGCGGCGCAGTAAGCGCCGAGGGTCCACGTCTGCGCCAGGTAGACGGCCCCCCAGGCGACGAGGACGGCGCCGACGCGGCGGAGCGCGAACCACAGGCACACGAGCACGAGCGCCGTCGACAGCCCGCCGAAGCGCAGGAGGTCCTCGAGCGAGAGCCGGTTGAGCTCCTCGTTCATGACCCCGATCCCGCCCCACCACCACGAGCCCGGGGCGCGGCCGGCGGCCACGAACGCGTCGTCGACGGCGGCGCGGACGCCGGCGAGCACCTCGCCGCGGCGGAGGTCCATCTCGCGCGGCGAGACCGGGTCGAGCTGCACCGTGAGCAGCGTCGTCCGCTCGTCGGGCGAGACGAGGGCGCCGCGGTAGAGCGGGTCGCTCGTCACCCGCGCCCGCGCCAGGTCGGCGACCGCGCGCGCGGCCGCGGGGTCCTCGGGGAGCGGCGCGCGGTAGGGGCGCGTGACCTCGATCGCGCCGTCGTCGCCGGCGCCGAAGCAAACGACCGTCGACAGGCTGGTGACGCCCTTGACCAGCGGGACGGCGCGCGCGCGCGAGGTCACGTCGGCGACGAGCGCGAGCGTCGCCGGCTCGAACACGCTCCCGTCGACCTGGAAGGCGACGAGCACCGCCTCGTCGTTGCCGAAGGTCTCCTGGAAGCGGCGGTAGGCCTTCATGGCCTCGTCGCCCTCGAGGAACCAGATCTCGATCCCGTTGTCGACCGGCGGCCGCAGCGGCCCCGGCGCGCCGGCCGCGCGCAGGACGGCCGCGTAGGAGAGCCCGAGCGCGGCGAGCACGAGGAGCACGACGGCCGCCCGCCAGCGGAGGATCCCGAGGATCGCCGCCTCCGACGCGCGCCGCGCCAGGCTCACGCGGTCGCCTGCGGGCGCGCCGCCTTCTTCACCCGCTCGACGACGAAGGCGCCGTAGACGAACGAGCGGTCGCGGGCGTGGATCGCCTGCGAGAGCTCGGGCTCGTGCTCGAAGAGGTCGCCGAGCGCGTCGGGGTGCCCCCGCGGGACGAGGAGGTTGCGCCAGGTGAGGCGCGCGCCGTCGCGCCCGGCGCGGTGGAACTGGCGCAGGAGCGCGTGGAACGCGTCCTGGCTCATCCACTCGAAGATGTCCGACAGGTAGAAGGCGCTGAAGGCGCCCTCGGGCTGCGTGGGGAGGAACTCCTCGAAGGAGCCGGTGACCAGGCGCAGCGTCTCGCGCCCGCGCGCGCGCAGCAGCGCGTGGTGCTCGGGGCGCAGGTAGGGCGGCAGGCGCCGGTCGGGGCGCGTGTACTCGCCGAGCGTCATGTACTCGAGGAACCAGTTGTCCTTGACCGGCATGCCGGTGACGGCGTGCTCGAAGCGCTGGCGGAAGCGCTCGCCCACCTGCCCCACGTCGACGTAGCGGAAGAACTCGGGGTCCCGCCCGAGGCGCCCCATGACCGTCTTGCCGAAGAAGGCGCGGAAGAGGAGGCGCCAGCGGCGGTTGTCCCAGGTGCGGCGGTAGAACTCGCGCTGCTCCTCGAGGGTCTCGAGCTCCATCAGCCGGCGGCGCGTGCGCAGCGAGTGGGCCAGCGGGACGAGGAAGCGCCGGAACAGCCCCAGGTAGCCCTCGAAGCGGCCGACGTGGATCACGCCGCGCTCGAGCAGGTCGGGGCTGTGGTCCCAGAACTCGCGCGCGGCGGGCGTCAGCAGCGGGCGCACCTGCCGGTAGAAGAACTCGCGCGCGCCGGGGCGCGCCGGGCGCGCGCCGAGGAACGCCTGCACGTCCTCGGGGTCGAAGCTCTCGATCGCCGAGAGCTTGAGCTCGAGCAGGTGGTTCTGCGTCGGGTTGAAGTCGAGCGCCGTGACGGAGCGCGGCCCCGCCGTGACGAAGCAGAGCGCGTTGTCGCCGGACGCCCCGACGGCGAGGACGTCGTCGCCCGGGCCGAGGCGCAGGCCGTCGAGGTCGGCCTGCGGGTCCTCCCAGGCCTGGCTGTAGAGGATCCGCTGGAAGACGGGGCGCGACTGGATCTGGCTGCGCATGGCGAGGGCAGGCTAGCGGCGGGGGCCCGCCGGCGCGAGCCTCACGTGAGCGCCGGCCGCAGCGACAGCGCGGGGCGCGGCGCGCGGGCCGGGCGCGGCGCCGCCCGGCGCGGCTTGCCGAAGTTCTCCGCGAGCGCGTAGTCGGTGATCGTGGCGAAGAACGCGCGGGGGTCGGGGGGCGCCAGCCCCACCTCGGCCAGCGGGGCGCGCTCGCGGGCGGTCGAGAACGACGTCTCGCAGCGCGTGTAGCCGACGTAGACGTCGAAGCCGTCGAGCGCCTTGCGGGTGCGCTCCGAGCCGAACAGCCGGAGCGCCGTCGTCAGCAGCCCCCACGGCAGCGGGCCGAGCGCCCGGGTCGCGACCGGCACCTCGCGCCCCTCGCGCCGCGACAGCCCGGCGTAGACGTTGTCGATCACGTCCTGCACGGTCAGCGCGTCCTCGCCGGAGGTCAGGTGGTAGGTCTGGCCGCGGGCGTCGTCGCGCGCTCCGAGGGCCAGGATCGCGTCGGCCACGAAGTCGACCGGCACGACGTCGAGGAGCGAGCGGCCGCCGCAGGAGACGAACGGCAGGCGGCCCCAGGCCGCCAGGCGCATGGGGAAGTAGACGACGTTCCAGCTGGTCGTCTTGCCGGTGCGGCTGTCGCCGACCACGATCGACGGCCGGTAGACCGTCACGGGCACGCGGTCCATCGCCCCGCGCAGGAGGCGCTCGGCCTGGGCCTTCGTCCGCTCGTAGGTGTTACGGAAGCTCGCCGGCTCGTCGCCGGGGAGGAAGCTCGCCTCGACCTCGCCCGCGACCGCGCCGGCGACGTAGGCCGTGCTCACGTGGTGGAGCCGGCGGAAGCCGCCGCGCGCGCAGGCGGCCTCGGCGAGGGCCAGGACCTCGCGCGTGCCGTCGACGTTGATCCGGCGCGCCTCGTCGTAGGGCAGGTCGAAGCGCGTCGACGCGGCGCAGTGGTAGACCTCCTCGACCTCGCCCGCGACCCGCGACCAGGTCGCGTCGTCGAGCCCGAGCCGCGGCCGCTCGAGGTCGGCCGCGACCCACTCGACGCGCGCCCGGAGGCGCGCCGGCGCGGCGCGGCCGAGCAGGGCGTCGAGGGTGGCGTCGCCGCGCCGGGCGGCCTCCTCGGCCGAGGGCGCGCGGACCGGGCACACGATGGACCGGGCGTCACGCCGGAGGAGCCGCCGCAGCAGCTCGCCCCCGATGAACCCCGTCGCGCCGGTGAGCAGGATCTTGCGCGTCATGGTGACCTCGTGACGGCCTCCTGAGCAGCGGCCGTACCCACCTCGGGCGCGACTCAAGTCCTTGTCGTGATTGAATCGTATCGATACGTCCCAGGGACCGCTGCTCGGTTCTGTTGGCTCGTTCCCGCATCTCGGGTCCAGACGAGACGGATCTGGTCCACATTTGGTCCGATCGTCGACCCCGTTTGCGCTTACGTCGCGGGCATGGCGCTTGCCCCGTCGCCCTTGCGATGTCATCCACGAAGCGATTCCTCGTCATCGTCAACGAGCAGGCGGGCCGGTGCGCCCTCCTCCCCGACCTGGAGGCCCGCCTCCGCGCGGCCCTGGGCCCGGCCGAGGTCGAGCTCCTGCGCTCGGAGGACGCCGAGCACGCCGAGGCGGCCACCGCCCGCGCCCGCCAGCACAAGTACGACGCGGTCATCATGGTCGGCGGCGACGGGACCCATCACGGGGTGCTCGACGTCCTGGCCGGCGGCGACGTCCCCCTCGGCCTGATCCCCCTCGGCACGGCGAACGACCTCGCCGCCGAGCACGGGATCCCCCAGGACCTCGAGGCGGCCTGCGAGATCATCCGCGAGGGCTGCCGCACGACGGTCGACCTCATCCGCACCAAGGAGAAGACCTTCGCCACCGCGGGCGGTCTGGGCCTCTGCACCGACGTGGCCCTTGGCGTGTGCGAGGCGCGCCAGCGCTCGTGGCTGTTCCACGCCTTCATGCGCCTCGTCGGCGGGCTGATCTATCAGATCTATCTGGTCTACCGGGTCCTGTTCGCGGCGCGCCTCGACTACCGCTTCACGCTCACCGACGACACCGGGCGCGCGCGCGACCTCGACGCCTACATGCTCCTGTTCATGAACCAGGCCTTCCTCGGGAGCAACTTCCGCGCGGCGCCGCAGGCGTCGAACCGCGACGGCGTCCTCGACGTGATCGTGGTCAAGAAGCTCCCGGGCCGCCGCTTCGAGCGGCTGCAGCTCCTGCGCACCGTCGCCACCTGCCTGAAGGGCCAGCACATCGGCCGCCCCGACGTCGAGGTGATCCGCGCCCAGAAGGTCGAGGTGCGCGCGACCGAGCCCGTGGCCTTCTTCGCCGACGGCGAGCTGGTCGCGAAGACCGACCGCTACACCTTCAAGACCCTGCGCCGCGCGCTCCCGCTCCTCGTCCCGAAGGAGCGCGCGATCGTGGCGCGCCTGCCGCGCCGCAGCAACCTCGGCGACTGGTCGGCCGACCGCCGCTGGGACCGCACGTGGTCGGTCGGCGGCTCGCAGCGGGCGCCCCGCGCGGCGTGAGCTTGGCGGCGCGCCGCGCGCGGCGGTAGCCTGTCACCCGGAGGTCCGCCGTGGCCCGGCTCGGGGTCGAGACGCTCGAGGCGCTGAACAAGAAGTCGGTCTCGATGGCCTACTCCATCGACGACCTCGACTGGGCCCGGCCCGTCGACCGCGCGAAGCGCTGGTCGCCCGACGGGATCGCGCCGCTCACGCACCTCCCCGCCTACGCCCGGCTCGGGCCCGAGCATCGCCTGCGCTACAACCAGCTCTTCGCCGTCGGCGTGTGCGAGCAGTTCGTCTGGTTCGAGCAGCACCTGCTCGTGCCGGTCCTCCAGCGCCTGCTCGCCCAGCAGCCCGACATGCCGCCGCTCCTGCGCGAGGCCCTCGAGCACTTCGTGGCCGAGGAGCACAAGCACTCGGAGATGTTCTGGCGCATGTGCGAGAAGGCCGAGCCGGCCATGTACCCCACGCGCGCGTTCCGCCTGTTCAACGTCTCGGGGCCGCAGGGGCTGGCGCTGAACGTGCTGCTGGCGCGCCCGCGCACGTTCCTCCTCTGGATCTGGGCGGCGATCTTCTTCGAGGAGCGGACGGTCGACTACTGCCGGCAGTACCGCAAGGCGGAGAAGGCGGCCCCCGGCGAGCTCGACGCGAGCTTCGTCGAGCTGCACGAGTTCCACTTCAAGGACGAGGCCCGCCACTACCAGCTCGACCAGCACCTGCTCACGTGGCTCTACGACCCCGAGCCCATGTGGAAGCGCCGCCTCGCCGCGCGCATGTTCAAGGTGCTCATGCGCAGCTACGTGTCGCCGCGGCGCACGTCGCGGCGGATCCTCGAGGTCCTCGGGGGCGAGTTCCCCGACCTGAAGGCGCAGGTGATCCCGGCGCTGCTGGCCGAGCTGCCGCTCCTGCGCACGAGCCGCTCGTTCCACCAGGCGGCGTTCAGCCGCGACGCCGTGGGGAAGACCATGGAGCTGTTCGCCGAGTACCCCGAGCACGACGGGCTGTGGGAGCTGTTCGTGCTCGAGGGCAAGCACGGCCCGCGCGAGGTGCCCGTGTGAACGTCCTGCCGCTCGACACGCTCAAGCGCCGCGCCGACCAGAACGCCTACTCGATCGAACAGATCGACTGGTCGCGGGGCGTCGACTTCGGCCGCCTGTTCTTCCCCGAGCACCTGACGCCGCTCTCCCACACGGCGGTCTACGCCGAGCTGACGCCGGACGAGCGGCGCACCTACAACCAGCTCTACGGGCTGGCGATCAACGAGCAGTTCATCTTCCTCGAGGACCGCTTCCTGGTGCGGATCGTGTCGACGCTGCGCGCGCGCACGAGCCTCGACCTCCCCGCCGACCTGCGCGACGCGCTCGAGGTCTTCCTCGACGAGGAGGTGAAGCACACGGAGATGTTCCGGCGGCTGGCGCGGCTGACCGACCCCGAGCGCTACGCGCGCTCGGACTACTCGTTCCTGCGCCTGGGGCGGGTGGAGGACGCGTTCCTGGCCTTCATGAGCCGCCGCCCGGACCTGTTCGTCTTCTGGTGCTGGCTGGCGCTGGCGTTCGAGGAGAAGACGATCGACTACTACCGCCACTACCAGCGCCACAACAAGGAGCGGCCGGACGCCCCGCTCGACCCGCTCTACACCGACGTCCACCGCCTGCACATGCTCGACGAGGTCCGGCACGTGCAGATCGACCACCACCTGATCAAGGTCTTCTACGACCGCACCGGTCCGCTGGTGCGGGCGATGAACTTCCGGCTGCTGGCGCGGACGATGAACGCCTACACGCGCCCGCGGCGGACGAACCTGCGGATCGTGGAGGAGCTCGTCCGGCGCTGCCCGCGCCTCGCCCCGCGCCTCGAGGACATGAAGACCCAGCTGAGGGCGCTGGCCACCTGCCGCGACTGGCAGGAGATCACCTACAGCCGGAAGAACGCCCCCCAGACGTTCGCGCTGTTCGACGAGTATCCGGAGATGCACGCCCTCGCCGGGTCGGTCCTCCTCTGCTACGAGCCCCGCGGGGTCTGAACCGCTCGCCTTGCCCCCGGCCGCATCAGCCTTTACATTCACGCGGCACACCGAAGGGGGTGGGGGATGAGGCAGGCGTCGTTCGCGCTCGGGGCGCTCCTCGCGCTGGCGTCGGTGGCGAGCGCGCAGTCGGCGCGCGACCTCGAGGGGCTGTGGCGGCGGCTCCCGGCCGGCGAGTCGGGCGAGAAGTTCTACCGCCTCGCCGCGACCTCGGACGACGCCCTCGAGGGCGCGCTCCTCGACCCGCCCGACGGCCTCGAGTGCCACGTCGCGCTGAAGGTGAGCGGGAAGAAGCTCACGGGCGCGGGCACCTGGGTCGAGGGTGAGCACCGCGCCGAGGCGAAGTGGGAGCTCACGCTCGACGCGCCTGGCAAGGCGTCGGGGCGGCTCGAGTGGCTCGACTGGGAGGACGGGACGATCCACGGGCGCGGGTGGGAGCCGCACCGCTTCGAGCGCGTGGCGCGCGTCGGCCTCGTGACCGAGGGCGACGGGCAGGCCGAGGAGCCGTTCGGCGACCCGGTCGACGCGCTCGAGCCCCTCGCCGGCGGCTGGGCGGGCCCGGGCGGCGCCTGGTCGCTCGAGGTCACCGGGGCGAAGCGCGCGCGCCTCGTCCCGGTCGGGCACCACGACGGGCAGACGATCGAGGTCGAGGTGCAGCGCGGCGTCCTGCGCGGCACGGTCGCGGGGCTCGGGACCGAGGTCGAGCTGGCCTGGTCCGAGGGCAAGCTCGACGGCCGCGCCGCCTGGACCGAGGGTCAGGGCGAGGTCAGCCAGCGCGGCTGGGCGGCCGTGACGTTCACGCGGCTGCGGCGGATCGACGGCGTCGAGGGGGCCGGGGCCGCCTCGGAGCCCGCGGCCGGCGAGGCCGCGCCGCTCGACGGCGTGTGGCGCCGCGACGACGGCCTGTTCCTGCGCCTCCAGCCCGAGGGCGGCCAGGCCGTGGGCGTCCTCAGCGCGCGCGACGGCGCCGTGCGCTGCCGGGTCCGGCTCGAGGCCAAGAACGGCCGCTGGGTGGGCACGGCGAACTGGGACGGCGTGGAGACGCGCTGGGAGCTCACGGCCAGCGGGGGCGGCGTGGCCGGCCGCTGCGAGTGGGTGGACGTGCACGACGGCCGGGTCGTGAGCCGGGGCTGGGCGGGGCGCGTGTTCAAGCCCCTGCGCCGCGTGCACTGAGGTGTGATCGACGGCTGCGGCCGCGGATGCCGGGCGAGGGGGGGCGCGCGCGGCAGGTCTGTCCCGGCCCTCCGGACTGACGCCTGAGACGTCGTGCTCCGCACGACGGATAGGATCCGGCGATCGATATCGGCCGCGCGCGCACCCCCCTCGCCTCGGCCTCCGCGCCCTCGCCTCGCTCGTGGTTCCATTCCACCCGTGGGTTCGAGCGTGTCGGCGACGAGTTTGCGCGTTTGAGCACAGGCTCTAGACTCAGGGTGGCCAGGCGCCGCGGACGAAGGTGCCCCGCCTCGCCGATCCGTTGGACACGTCACTGGCCCGCCTGGCGCGGGCCCTCGGCGCGCTGGACGACCCGGCCGTCGCCGCAGCCCTCGAGTCGGCGCTCCTGCGCGCCGGCCGGCTCGAGGAGGCCTACCTGCTCCGCTGGCGCCGCGGGGAGCCGTCGCCCGTCGCGGCGGCCGTGGCCGAGCGGCAGCGACCGGCGCTCGCCGCGCTCGACGCGGACCCGGCGGTGCACGTCGGGTCGTGCGAGGTCTGCGTCGCGCTCGGCTGGCACCCCGAGGCCCGCCTGCACGTTGGCTCGGGCGCCCGGGACGCGCTCGGCTGGGCGCCGCTCGGGTCTCACCTCGCCCTGCCGGACGAGCCGATCGTCGCGGCGGAAGGGATCGAGCGGCCCGAGGAGCTCACGGCGCTGGCCTCGCTCGGCACGCTCGTCGAGGCGGAGGTGACGAGCGGAGCCCTCGCCGCGCCGCTGCCACCCACCATCGAGGCGCTGAGGGTGCGGGTCACGGAGGGCCGCCTGCCGCCGGACCGGCTCGCAGGGCTCGATCGCCTGCGGGCGCTCGAGGTCCGCGGCCGGGTCACCGACGAAGGGCTCGAGCAGACGCTCACCGCGTGCGGCGGTCGGCTGGAGCGGCTGAGTCTGCACGCGGACCTGCTCACCGACGGTGGCCTCGAGGCCCTGGCGCGCGCCCCGCGCCTGCGGGACCTCGCGCTCCTCAGCGCGCCCTGGCTCGACGGCTCGGGCCTGCGCGCGCTCGTCGAGGTCGGGGCGCCGCTCGAGCGGTTCACTCTGGCGAGCGCGCCGCGGTCGACCTGGCGGACCCTGGACGCGCTCGAGTCGCTCTCGACCGTCGAGGAGGTCAGGCTCCGCGGCCTGGCGCTCGAGGGCGACGGGCTGGCGCCCCTCGCCGGGTTGCCTCGCCTTCGGCGCCTGGACCTGACCCGGGTCGACGCCGCGCCGGACGCCTTCGAGGCCCTCGCGGACGCGCCGATCGAGGACCTGGAGGTGGTCGGCGTCCCCGGCGTCGACGACGCCGCGATCGCGAACATCGCCGCCCTCCCCGCCCTCCGCCGCGTGCACGCGTTCGAGCTCGAGCGCCCGACCGGCCGCGGGTGGGCGGCGCTCGGGCGCGCGCATCGCCTCGAGCGGTTGGCCCTGCTGGACTGCGTGGTCGATGCGGAGGCGCTCCTGGGCCTGTCGCGGGCCGCCTCGCTGCTCGAGCTCACGCTCGACACGCGCACCGAGCCGCCGGCGGCGGGCGTCGGGACGGCTCTCGCTCGCTTCGCCAGCTCGACGAGGCTCTCGTTGCACGGGACCTTCGCCTCGCCGGCCGTCCTGGATGAGTTGGCTGGGGCCGCGAGCACGGTCAGCGCGCTCGAGCTCCGGCCGCGGACGGTCCGCGCCAGCCGCGACCTCCTGGCGTCCGTCGCGCGGCTGAAGCAACTCGAGCAGCTCGCCCTGGTCGGCCACGTGGAGCCCGGCGCGCTCGGCGTCCTCACGCCGGCGCTGGAGCTGCGGGACCTGACGCTCTCCACGAGCGCGGCTGCGCTGGACGCGGACGACATCGCCGCCCTCCGGGGCTGCATCTCGCTCTGTCGACTCACGATCTGGTGCGACGAACCCACGCGCGAGCGCCTCACCGACGCCCTGCCCGGCGTCGAGGTGCTCCCGTTCGACGCGCCCTCGTGGCGCGGGTCGCCCGGAAGGCGCGGATGACAGCCCCTTTCAGGCGCGCGTCGCCGACCTGCTGCGCCGCGGATGAGCCGCGGCGCGCAGCCCCGGGAGCGCGCGCCACTCGTGCTCGATCCCTCGCATGAGGAGCGCGCAGTCGAAGACGGCCGAGCCGGGCGGGAAGCGGGTCGGGTCGTCGAAGAAGCTGGAGCGCGCCGCGTCGACCGCGAGCGGCTCGACCTCCCAGCGCCGCGTGCGGAGCTCGAGGCCGTCGAGCTCGCCCACGGCGCGCCCGGGTGAGTAGCCGCAGGCGCCCGCCTCGAAGAACGCCGAGGCGCGGGCCAGGTCGGGGAAGACCGACGCGGGCGGCAAGGCCTCGGCCCGGCGGGCGTCGAGCAGGAGGCGCGTCGCGCCGTCCTCGCTCTCGACCGCGATGCGCAGGCGGTCGGCGTCCTCGCGCACGTCGAACCGCGCCCGGTGATGGACGCCCGGGAACAGCCGCCCGCCGACGAGGGCGTTCAGGCGCGACGAGGTGTCGCGGCGCGGCACGTAGACGCCCTCGCGGGTCCCGCCGGCCTCGTCCCACTCGACGGCAATCCTGTGCGCGGCGTTCTCGGACGAGATCCCGAGGGCGCCCGGCACGAGGCCGCCGAGCCGCGGGCGGATGGCCTTCAGGCGGATCAGACAGACCCCGGCGATGGCGTGGCCGCCGGCGAGCTTCGGTCGCAGCGGCGGCGGCAGGAGGCGCGCGACGACGGCGGGGTCGCAGCGCCAGTTCGCCAGCACGCGGCGGTCGATCACGCCCTCGATGACCGGAATGCGCATCCGGGCCTCGTTCGCCCTTCGTCGATGGTAACGGCCGGTCGCTGGTTGCCCTGCCCGGAGGTGAACGGCATCCTGGGGCCGAGGTGCCCCGTGCGCGTCGCGGTCATCGCTGGTCTGTTCCTGCTCTCGGGCTGCGCGACTTCGCCTTCGCAGGGGCCGCCGTCGCCGGCTCGGACCGACTCGCCCCTCGACGCGGGCGGCCTGTCCGGCCCAGGCCCTCGCGCCGGTCTGAACCAACGGATTCGGGTCGATGTCGAGGACGTGGACCTCGCCGAGGTGACCGCCCGGATCGGGGCCATGTGGAAGGCGATCCACCTGCGGCTCCGGCCCGACCTCGCGGACCTGTGGTCGCTCGCCGACGAGGAGGGGACGGTCGCGCTCCCCGACCTCGCGCGCTGGATCACGCGACGCTCCGGCCGGACGGTCCTCGTCGACCCCTCGGCCGCGCACGAGCGCGTGTCGCTCCACGCGCCGGTGTTCTGCGGGTTCGGTCCATGACCCGGCTCCTCCTCGCCGTGCTGCTCGGCCTCGCACTCGCGGCCCTCCCCGCACGAAGTGACGACGGCCCGCCCGCCCTGACCGAGATCCGGGTGAACGGCCGTCCGCGCGCCGAGGTCTCTCCCGGCGGCGTGATCGAGGTGCGCGGGAGCGGGCTACACGCCTGCCCGCCGCTGCCCGAGCCCGCGCCGGGGCAGCCGCCGCCCAGGAACACCTGCCGTCACGAGGAGCTCCGGCTGTCGCTCGGCGACGCCGTCTGCCTCATCGTCCAGAGCACGGCGGAGCGCCTGACGTTCATCGTGCCCCCGGGCGCGCCGCTCGGCCCGAGCCGCGTCGTCATTCGCATCCGCGGCAGGGGTGAGGCGGCCCTGGACCTCGAGGTGACCGAGGCGCTGCCCAATCTACCGGGCGGAGGGGCCGCCGCGCCCGCGGACCTCCTCCGGATCACCCGCTTCGTCGAGGACGAAGGCGTGTTCACCATTGTCGTGAGCACCACGTTCCCGGAGGGCCTCGTCCTCGAGATCGTGCTCGACCATTGGCCCTCACCCGTCGCGACGCAGCGCGTGCGCGTCGAGGCGGGGACGTTCCGCGCCTCCTTCGGGCCGTTCCGGGCTCCGCCGCCGCCGGGGGTGTACCGGGCGCACGTGCTCTGCGAGCTCCGCAAACAACCACGGGCCGTCCAGCGGCGCGTCCACCAGGGCCTCACCGCGGACGAGCTGGCCTGGCTCGATCGGCTCGAGGTATCGGAGTTCCTCTCCCTGAGGCCGACCGACCACGCGGGCTTCTCCCGGGAGGTCCAAGCGCTCTACGGGCGCCTCGTCGAGGCCCTCGTCCAGCTCTCGGCCGAGCTCGCGGTCCGGGAGGCCACCCCCGACCGAGCGACGCTCGAGGACTGGGCGCGCGCGCGGTTCTTTCCGGAGCTCACGGCCGTCGCGGAGGCCGCCCGCGCCTTCGACGACCGCTTCGCCTTCCCCCCGCTCCCGCGCGCGAGGAGGAGGCGCCTCGACCGGCTCTGCGCCCTCCTGGGCGAGCGGTTCGTCGTGGTCGCGGTGCGCGTGAGCGCGAACGAGGACATGCTCCAGGACGTGCCCGTCCCCGCCACTCCCACGGTCGACCCCCAGGCCGCGTTCGACCGCGCGCGCCGCCAGCTCCTTGACGAAGTGGGGCTCGGCAAGGCGGCCGCCCCCCGCTGACCGTCCCTCCGCCGCCCCCGCCGCCACGACCTGGCCGGCCACGTCGAGCCGCGCCATCGTGCCCGTCGTGGATGAGCGGCTCCGAGACCTGCGCCGTCGCGTCGCCCAAGGCGAATCCGGCGCCCGCGTAGCCCTGCTGGCCGAACGGGTGCGCACCGGCGACCTCGCCGGCGAGCGCTTGGAGCTGGCTGCCTACGCGGGCGACCCTGGGGCTCTGGAGACGCTCGGGGGCGCCGCTCCTCCGGTCCCCAACAGGTTCATCGAGTGGTGGGCCGGTCTCGCGCGCTGGGGCGACGAGGCCCTCGCACGAGCCGTCGCGGCGGCTCCCAGGCGCCTAACGAACGGCGAGATGATCCGAGCGGGGCAGAGCGCGCGCGAAGCCCTCCGGCGCATCGAGGCGTGGGTGCTCTGTCCCTGCGATGACCACGCCTACGAGGTCGACCGCATCCGGTTCTATCCCATGCCCCGCTGGGCCTCCGACGCATGCGATGTCGTGACGCTCTCCCGCCGGCCGAGCCCTGCCGCCGGGGCACAATTCGCATCGGCGATTCAGGTGGTCCTGGCCCACGATGACGTGCGCGATGCCGTGCGCGATGAGGTCGGACCGTGGGCGCTCGGGGAGCGCGACCCTGTGCGCGAGCGCGTCGAGGCCGCTCGAGGGGCCCCGATCCCGTGCTCACGGGCGTCCGCCATCACCCGCGTCGTCGAGGATCGCGGCGCGAGCGGCCCTCGGCGCAGGGACCGGCGGCGCCGGGACCGCAGCGCTCCCCGGCGCCCGTCGATGTCGCCGGCAGCGAGGGGTATCCTCGAGCCCGAGGTGCCCCGTGCGCGTCCTCCGCGTGGAGAGCTCGGCCCTGGCCGACACTGCCCTGCGAGCGCCGCCCCCGGGGCTGAACGCCCGCTCGAGGCTCCCGACGCCGGGCCGCGGCGCACCATGTCTCGCAGGGGCCCGGTCGTGACCCGCCCCCTCATCGCTGCCCTGCTCGCCGTTGCCTTCGCGCTGCCCGCGCGCGCCCAGGAGGGGCCGCCCGTCCTGACCGAGGTGCGGCTCGACCGGCGGCGTGTGACCGCGGTCTCGCCCGACCACCTGATCGAGGTGCGCGGGAGCGGGCTGCACGCCTGCCCGCCGCTGCCCGAGCCCGCGCCGGGTGGGCCGCCCCCCAGGAGCACGTGCCGCCACGAGGAGGTCGAGGTCACGCTCGGCGGTGTCCAGCAGCGCGGGGTCCTCAGCCACGACGCGGAGCGCCTCGTCCTGATCGTTCCGGAGGACACACCGCTGGGGCGCCACCCCCTCGTGGTGACGATCCGGGGGAGGGGGACGGCCACGCTGGACCTCGAGGTGGTCGAGCACGTTCCTCTGCTCTACCGTCCCGGCCAGGGCTGCGTCACGACCGAGACCTGGCAGCCTCCGCGCGAGCTCCACATCTCCCGCTTCCAGCTGGTCACGGGGACCGACGGCCTCCGCCGCTTCGTCGTCGAGGGCGGCGCCCCCGGGCTCCCGGACGGCTGCTCGGTCGAGGCGCTCCTGCTCTACGGCGGCGAGGACGGACCGCCCCTCGCGTCGCGGCGGCTCCCGGTCGAGGAGGGTCGCTTCCGGACGGAGTTCGAGGCGCCGTTCCGTCCACTCCCGCTCGGGACCTATCACATCGAGGTCGTGTTCGAGCTCGCGCAAGAGCCGCGGGACGGGGCGAGCGAGCTGACCCGGACCCTTCCGCCGGCGGCCGTCAAGCGGCTCGAGAGGGTGGACCTCGGCGCTTTACTGCAACTCGGCACCCACGGTGAGGTCTTGGCCGAGGTCCGCCGGATCCAGGAGCACGTTCACGCGCTCGCCCGGGACCTCGCCCGCCTGGCCGCCGACCTCGGCGACCAAGAGGCCGCCGCCGATCGCCTGGCGTTCGAGGCCTGGGCCCGGACGACCTTCCTCCCCTGCGTCGCGGCGGCGCTCGGGCGGGCCGACGCCTTCGACCGGGGCTTCGCCTTCCCGCCGGCCCCGCGCGCCCGCGAGCGCCTCACGCGGCTCTGCGCGCTCCTGGCCGGCTGGTACGCGGAGCTCGCGGCCGCGCTCGAGGTCGACGCGTCGCTCCGCGCGGTGCCCGGCGTGACGCCCGCGCCGTCGCGGAGCCCGCGCGAGGCGCTCGAGGCCGAGCGCCGGCGGCTCCTCATCCTCGTCGACTCGGCGGCGCGCTGACGTGCGCGCGGCGGCGCGGCGCGCGCTCGGCGGCCTGGCCGCCCTGACGTTCGCGCTCGGCGCGGCGCGGGCGGAGGAGCCCAGGCCACCGGTCGTGCACGCGGTCCTCCTCGACGGCGAACCGGTCACGGCGGCGCCGGCCGGCTCGGTCCTGACCCTCGTGGGTCAGGACCTGCACGCCTGTCCGCCGCTGCCCGAGCCCGCGCCGGGGCAGCCGCCGCCCAGGAACACCTGCCATCACGAGGAGCTCCGCGTCTCGCTCGGCGGCGGCGCCCCCTGCCTGGTCATCGCGAGCACGGCGGAGCGTCTCGTGTTCATCGTGCCCCAGGACGCGCCGCTCGGCCCGCGCCGCATCGTCGTCGACATCCGACGCAGGGGGCGAGCGGCCGTGAACCTCGAGGTCGTGGCTCCTCCGCGGTGGCCCCCGCCCCGCACGTTGCCGGACGAGCCGATCGAGGTCACGTCCCTCGAGGCCGTCGCCCTGGAGACCGGGACCTGGCTCGAGGTCCGGGGTGAGGCCGCGTGGGTCGGCACGGGCGCGCGGCTGCTCGTCACCGTCGCCTTCGACGGTCGCCCCCTCCAGCGCCGGGAGGTCCCGGTCCAAGGCGGCACGTACCTCGCCCGCTGCGGCGCCTTCTCCGGCGCCCTACCGGCGGGGCACTACGAGGTCGAGGTCGTCTTCGACCTGCGCCGTCAGCGCCGGGAGGTCGCCGCGAGCCTTCGCGGGGGGCTGCGCGAGGAGGACGAGGAGCGCCTCTGGCGGCTCGAGCGGCGGCGCTCGTTCCGCCTCGGGAGCGAGGACGCTGCCGCGCGCCAGCAGGCCGACCTCGTGGAGCACTACGAGGCGCTCGCGCGGAGCCTGACCGAGCTCGCGGCCGACCTCGATCGCTGGCAGGCCGCCGCCCCCGGCGACCCCGATGGCTTCGCGAGCTGGGCCCGGCAGCGGCTGCTCCCCGGGCTCGAGCGCGCCGGCGCGGCCGAGGCCGCGTTCGCAGCCCGGTTCGCCGTTCCGCTCGCGCCCGGGGCGGCCGCCGGGGTCGATCGGCTCCGGGCGCTCCTGGCAGGCTGGGCCCTCGACCTCGCTGCGCGCATCGACGCGCCGGAGGACGTGCGACGTGTCCCGGGCGTCGAGCCCGCGCCGGCGTGGACCCCGCGGGTCGGCTTCGAGGTCGAGCGCCGCCTGCTGCTCGAGGCGGCTGCCCCCCGCTGACGTGACCTCGCCCGGTCAGCTGCGCCTTCACGCGGTTCAGGCAGCCGACCGATGGCGTGGCCGCCGGCGCGCTTCGCCCGGGTCAGCTCCGGAGCCGCTTCCTCCAGTAGCGCGGGCGCCTGGCGTCGTGCGAGACCGCCAGCACGCGGAGGACGCCCGAGCGCTCGACGAAGTAGATCCGATGCTGGAAGTCCTTCACCCGCGCGCCCCGTACTCCCGGTGCTCCGACGACGGGCGTGCACGCCTCCGGGGCGTCCGCGATCCGCGCGACCGTCGCGCGGACCTCGGCGACGAAGCGCTCTCCCAGGCCTGCGTGCCGCTCTTCGTACCAGCGCGCGCCCTCGTCGAGCTCCTCCAGCGCCTCCGGCCGGAACTCAACCGGCCTGGTCACGAGCTCGTCGGCGTTCGGCGAGCCGGCGCTCGACCTCGTCGAAGGCCGCGTCGGCCGGGACGCCGGGGCGCTCGTCCGAGGCGCGCCGCACGAGCTCGGCGACGAAGGCCGGATCGAGCTCTTCGGCCCACTCGTCGTCCGCGACGACGCTCCCGAGCAGCTCGTGGGCGAGCTTCACGCGCTCACCGGGAGAGAGGGCGAGGGCACGTCGCAGGAGCTCGCGGGCCGCCTCGGTCATGGCCTTCAGCCTACCCCGACCGCGCATCCCGTTCACGCCGGCGGCCGCCCCCCCGCTGACCGTCCCCTCCCCCGCCCCCGGCGCCTAGAATGCCGCCCCACATGACCACCCGCCCGCTGGCCCTCGCGCTCGCCCTGACCCTCGCCGGGTGCATCGGCGAGATCCGGCACACGACGACCGCGCGCACGTCGACCGAGATGCTCCTCATGAGCCTCGCCGCCGAGCGCGCGATCAAGCAGTGGGACCCGAAGCCCCTCGCCGGGCGGCGGGTGTTCGTGGACGACACCTACCTGGACTCGCTCGACAAGAGCTACGTGCTCAGCGCCCTGCGCGCGCAGACGTCGCGCGCGGGCGTGCTGATCGTCGACCGCCCCGAGGCCGAGCTGGTGCTCGAGATCCGCTGCGCCAGCCACGCGCTCTGGGAGGGGAGCTGGCTGATCGGGCCGCCGCCCCTGCCGCTGGCGTTCGGCGGGCCGACGGTGCTGTCGCCCGACCTGAGCTTCGGCGTCGACGCGCAGCAGGGCTGGGCCAAGCTCGAGCTCTTCGTCTACGACGCCGAGACGAGGGAGGTCGTCGCGACGTCGGGCACGCTCTGGGGCTGCTCGCGCGAGGACATGATCAACTCGGTCTACCCGTCGCTCCTCGACCAGGTGAAGGCGGCCTTCTCGGACGACGAGGGCGGCCCGGACGACCACCACCTGACGGCGGAGCTCCTCCTGCCGGAGTGACGATGACCAGGCGCGGCAAGCCCACGAAGAAGCGCGGGCGCCCCGCCGGCGACCGCCAGGAGACCGAGACGCGGATCCTGGACGCCGCGGAGCAGGTGTTCGCGCGCGTGGGCTACGCCGGCGCGACCACGCAGGCGATCTCCGAGGAGGCGGGGATCACCAAGGCGATGATCCACTACTACTTCGAGTCGAAGGAGCGCCTCTACCGCGCCGTCCTCGACCGGATCCTGTTCGAGCTCATCCGCCTCGTCCAGGACGTCACCGCCTCGGGCGACGACCGCGTCCAGCGCCTCGAGACCTTCGTGGCCGGCTTCTTCGACTACGTCGCCCGCCACCCCCACTTCGGCCGCCTCACCTACATGGGGAGCGGCGGCGAGGGGCGCTACTTCGAGAGCATCGTCACCACCTTCTTCCGCCCCCTGTTCGAGCGCGCCTGCCGCTACATCGAGGCCGGGATCCAGGAGGGGGTCTTCCGCCGCGTCGACCCGCCGCAGGTGCTGCTGTCGATCTACGCCGTGACCATGGGCTACTTCGCCGACGCGCGGTTCATCTCGCTGATCCTCGAGAAGGACGCCCTCGGCGCCGAGCGCCTCGAGGCCTGCCGGCAGACGATCCTCGACACGGTCATGCGCACCCTGTGCGTCGACGCCCCGCGCCGCCGGCCCGAGCCGCGCCCGGCGTTACCGGAGCGAAGCGCCCGCCCTTCGCCCGGGTAGGCGCCACGGCGTATCCTCCCCTCGGGGGGGAGGGAGTCGCCATGCGCCCCCTGCTCGCCCCCGCCCTCGTCGGCCTCGCGACCGCCGGCCTCGTCTGGCAAGGCTGCGGCGGATCGTCGTCGAGTCGCTCCGGCGGCGGCGGCGGCGCGTCTCCGGCGCCCGTCCCCGTGGCCCCGGGCGTCTCGGCGCGCGACTTCCTCTCCGACGCCACCTACCGCCACCTGCTCGTCGAGATCGACCACGTGCAGGGCCAGGCGCCCTCGCCCGCGGCGCTCCAGGTCCTGCGGACGCGCCTCGAGGAGCGCTGCAACAAGCCCGACGGCGTGACGATCCTCGTCGACGATGCGATCCCGCCCGGCAGCGGCGTCTACTCGGTGGCCGAGAACCGCGCCCTCGAGGCGCAGCACCGCGACCACCACGCCAGCGGCACGACCGTCGTCCTCTACATGCTCTACCTCGACGGCCGCTCGGACCAGGACAGCGGCGGCGCCCGCGTCCTCGGCTGGGCGCACGGCCCGTCGTCGGTGGGGATCTTCCGCGAGTCGATCGTGGCCTCGGCCAACCTCGTCGCGTCCTCCGCCGAGGTCGAGGCGGCCGTGCTCGTGCACGAAGCCGGGCACATCCTGGGCCTCGTGAACAACGGCACGCCCATGGTCACGCCGCACGAGGACCCGGACCGCCGCGGCCACGACGTCGACGAGCGCTGCATCATGCACTGGCGCATCGAGACGTCCGAGATCCGCACGCTGATCCAGCACCTCGGGTCCGTCCCCACGCAGTTCGACGCCCGGTGCATCGAGGACCTGCGGGCCAGCGGGGGTCGTTGACGACCTGGTAGCCAGGCCCCGGGTCGGCTACACACCCAGGGAGCCCGGGACAGGCCCCGCCGGGTCGGCCGTCCCAGGCTCCGTGAGGAGCGCCCCGACCTTGACCCCGCCCGTCGCCGACCTCGCCCCGGCGATCACCACGCCCGATCCGGCCGCCCTGGAGGCCGTCCGCGAGGCCTACGCCCGCGGCGACTACCTCGCCGCCTGGGACCTGGCGCGGGCGATCGGCCCGCTCGAGACCTGGCGCGGCCCCGCCGGCCGCGTCATGGCGGGCCGCCTCGCCATGAACCTCGGCGCCACCCGCCTCGGCACCCTGCTCCACCTCCGCGGCTGGCGCGAGCACCCGGACGACGGGATCGCCGCCTGCTACGGCGTCCGCGCCCTGCGCGCGCGCCGCGGCCCCCTCGCCGCCTGGGAGGCGCTCCGCGCCACGCCGCCGGACCACCCGGCGCTCCTGCGCGGCGAGTGGCACGGCCTGGCCGCCGCGCTGCTCGCCGGCATGCGCGACGCCGAGGGGGCCGAGGCGGCGCTCGCCCGCGCGCTCGCGCGCGACCCCGACCATCCCTGGCTCCACGTCGAGCGCGCCAACGTCCTCGAGGACCTCGACCGCTACGACGACGCGCTCGCGGCCGCCCGCCACGCGCTCGCCCTGCGCCCCTGGTTCCGGCCAGGCGTCCAGGCCGTCGCGCACCTCCTCCTCCTGCGCGACCAGGTCGACGAGGCGCTGGCGCTCCTGGCCGAGGCGCGCCGGCGCCTGCGCGCGGGCGCGCTCGCCGGCCAGGCCGCCGGGCTGCTCATGGAGCGGCGGCGCCCGGCCGAGGCGCTCGAGGCGCTCGAGGAGTTCGAGCGCCTCTCCCCGCTCCTCGAGGCGGCCGGCCGCCGCTGGGCGCGCGGCCTGCGCTCGGACGCGCGGTACGCCACGGGCGACCTCGCCGGCTGCCTCGCCGACGCGCGGGAGGCGGGCGGCTTCCACCAGCACATCGTCGAGCGCCTCGAGGCCGACCCCCCGGCGGACCGCCTCGAGCTCGACCTGCCGTTCGTGCGCCAGCACAAGGACACGTGCGCCCCGGCCAGCCTGGCGATGATCGCCGGCCACTGGCGCCAGCCGGTCGACCACCTCGAGCTCGCGGCCGAGATCTGCTACGACGGCACGCCGAGCCACGCCGAGCGCAGCTGGGCGGAGGCGAGGGGCTGGGCCGTGCGCCCGTTCACGGTCACCGAGGCCGCCGCGCGGGCGCTCCTCGCCCGCGGCGTGCCGTTCACGCTCGCGACGCAGCACCCGACGTCGGCCCACCTGCAGGTCGTCGCCGGGCTCGACGGGCGCCGCGGCGTGCTCCTCGTCCGCGACCCGCGCGACCCGGGCACGACCGAGTTCGTCCTCCGGCCCCTGCTCGAGCGGCAGGCCGCCACCGGCCCGCTCGGCATGGCGCTCGTCCCGGCCGCCGAGGCCGCGCGGCTCGAGGGCCTCGACCTGCCCGACGCCGCGCGCCGCGACCACCACCACGGGCTCCAGCGCGCGCTCGTCGAGCACGACCGCCCGCGCGCGGCCGCCTGCCTCGCCGCGCTCGAGGCGGACGACCCCGACCACCTCGTCACGCTGCGCGCCCGCGCCGCCCTGTGCGCCTACGACGGCGACCTCGAGGGGCAGCTCGCGGCCGTCGACCGCCTCCTGGCGCGCTTCCCCGAGGACGCCCCCCTGCGCCTGTGGCGCCTCGGCCTGCTCGAGGACCTCGGCCGGCGCGAGGAGCGCCTGGCGGCGCTCGAGGCCATGCGCCACGACCCGCCCGACCCGATCGCCTGGCAGCGGCTGGCGAGCGAGCTCGCGCGCGACGGGCGGACCCACGCCGACGCCCTGCGGCTCCTCCGCCGCTGCGCCCGCTTCCGCCCCCTCGACCCGCCGCTCCTCGCGACGACGGCCGACCTCCTGTGGGACGCCGGCCGGCGCGACGAGGCGCTCGAGCGCTACCGCTTCGCCAGCTGCCTGGCCGAGACGAGCGAGCACTTCGCCCGCTGCTACTTCTCGGCCGCGCGCGCCCTCGGCCGCGCCGACGAGGCCCTGGCCCTCCTGCGCGCCCGCGACGCGCGGCTGGGGGCGCGCTCGGGCTGGCCGACGCGCTCGCTCTGCTGGGCGCTCGACGAGGCGGGCCGCGGCGACGAGGCGGCCGCCGCGCTGGAGGGCGCGCTCGCCCGGCGCCCGGACGACGGCGACCTCCTGCTCTTCGCCGCCGAGGAGGCGGCGCGCCGGGGCGACGACGCCCGCGCCGCCGACCTGCTCGAGGCGGCGCGGCCGCGCGCGCACGCGGGCGACGCGCGGCGCGTCGCCGCCGCGCTGGCCGCGAGCCGCGGTGACCTGCCGGCCGCGCTGGCGCTCTGGCGCGAGGCGCTCGAGGCCGAGCCCCTCGACCTCCGCGCCCACGACCGCGTGGCCGACCTCCTGACCGAGGTCGAGGGGCCCGCCGCCGCGTGCGCCCATCTCGCGGCGGCCGCCGCCCGCTTCCCGCACCACGTCGGCCTGCAGCGCCGCCACGTCGAGCGCCTGCGCGAGCTCGACCCCCTCGGCGCCGAGGGGCCGCTCCTCGAGCTGATCGCGCGCCTGCCGGGCGACGCCTGGGCGCAGCGCGAGGCGGCCCTCCTGCGGCAGGACCAGCGGCGGCTCGACGAGGCGCTGGCCCACGCGGCGCTCGCCTGCGAGCTCGACCCCGCCTCGCCCGCCTCCTGGGGGATCCGCGGCGACCTGGCCCGCGCCGCCGGGCGCCTGGACGACGCCGCCCGCTGGCTGCGCGCCGCGCTCGAGCGGCGCGTCGACGCCACCTACGCGATCCACGGCCTCGTCGCCTGCGCCGCCGACGCGGCCGCGCGCCGCGACGCGCTCGCCTGGGTGAGGGACGAGGCCCTCCGGCAGCCCTCGACCGGCGCCGCCCTGAGCGCCTGGCGGCGCGCCCTCGCCGACGAGGTCGGCCCGGCCGCCGCCCTCGAGGAGCTGCGCGCGGCGCGCGCGGCGCGCCCCGACCGCTGGGACGCGTGGACCGTCCTCCTCGAGGCGCTCGCCGACGCCGGCGAGGCGCAGGAGGCCCTCGCCCTCGTCGCCGAGGCCACGGCCCGCTTCCCCCTGCGCGCGGCGGTGTGGCTGGTCGCGGCGCGCCTCCACGCGCTCCAGGGCGACGAGGAGGCGCGGCTCGCCGCGCTCGAGCGCGCGGCCGAGGTCGACCCCGAGCACGGCGGCGCGGCGCGCACGCTGGGCGAGGCCCTGCAGCGGCGCGGCGAGCTGGCGCGCGCGCGGCGGCTCCTCGAGCGCGCCGCCCTGCGCGCGCCGCTCGTCGCCGCGAACCACGGCTTCCTGGCCGACGTCCTGTGGGAGGCGGACGACCGCGCCCTCGCCCTCGACCGGCTCGAGCGCGCCCTGCGCCTCGACCCGGGCTACCACTGGGCCTGGGGCCGGCTGTGCGCCTGGGCCCGCGACCACGGCGAGCCCGGGCGGCCCGAGGCGTTCGCCCGCGAGCTGACGGCGCGCCGCCCGCACGACGCGACCGGCTGGGTGCGGCTCGCCGAGGCGCTCGACGGCCCCGGGGCCCTCGACGAGCGGCTCGCGGCGCTCGACCGCGCCACGACGGTCGACCCGCGCCACGTCGACGCGCACGACCTGCGGGCCGAGCTCCTGGCGGGGGCGGGCCGGCTCGACGAGGCCCTGGCGGCCTGCCACCCGCCCGCGTGGCGCGGCGAGGTCGCGCCGCTCTCCCTGCGCGGGCGGCTGGCGTGGGTGTGGGCGGAGCGCGGCGACGTCGACCGGGCCCGCGCGCTCATGACCGAGGCGCTCGAGGAGGCGCCGGACTACGTGTGGGGCCTCGGGCTGCTCGTGCGGTGGTGCCGCGACGCGGGCGACGACGCGGCCTACCTCGCGCACGCCGAGCGGCAGGTCACGCTCGACGCCGACCACCCGGTGCCCTGGGGCTTCGCCGCCGAGGCGCGCCTGCGGGCCGCCGACCGGCCCGGGGCGCTGGCCGCCCTGCGCCGCTCGCTGGACCTCGCGCCGGACTACGCCTTCGGCGCGCGGCTCCTCCTCGACCTCGCCCTCGAGGACCGCGGGCAGGAGGACGGCGCCCAGGAGGACGGGGCGCGGGCCGTCGCGGCCCTCCACGCCGCGGGCGAGCCGGCCCGCGCGGACGCGGGGGCGGCGCGGCTCGCCGCCCTGCGGCGCGACCGCGCCGCGGCGCTCGAGGCGTTCACGGCGCTCTGCGGCCGCGCGGGCGAGCAGGCGCCGGACCAGGACCTCGTGCGCGCGGCCCACGAGGCGCTCTCGGCGGCCGGCTGGGGGCTCTCCGCGGACCGGGTCCTCGACGAGGCGTGCGCCCGCCCGCAGGTGGCCCCCGGCGTCGCCGGGCGCTGGGCGGAGCGCTGCCACGCGGCTCGCCGCTGGCGCGAGGTGGAGGCGCGGCTCGCCCGCCCCGACGACGACGCCGGCTGGCGGGCCGTGGCCTGCGCCTGGGTCGAGCGCCTCGGGGTCGGGGGCGCGCGGCGGGGCCTGCGCCGCCTCCTGCGCGCGCACGGCGGGCGGCTCGAGGGCTCGACCGACACCTGGGCGAGCGTCGGCTTCGCGCTGTCGCGCCTCGACGACCACGCCCGGGCCGTCGCGTGGCTCGGCGACTGGCGCGCCCGCGACGGGCTCCGCCCCTGGATGCTCCTCAACTACATGCTCTCGCTGCGCGCGCGGCGGCGCGACGAGGAGGCCCGCGCCCTGAGCGAGTACGCCCTGACGCTCGCGCCCGACGGCACGACCCCGCGCCACGCCGCCTGGCTGGCCGTCGACGCCGCCGCCGCGGGCGACGCCGCGCTCGCCGAGCGCCACCTCGCCGCGGTCGGCGCGCCCGCCGAGGCTTACGACCGCCTCCTCGTCGGCCTCGCCCGCGCCACCCTCGACGCCCTCGCGGCGCAGGCGCTGTGGCCGACGCGCGCGGCCTTCGTGGCGGCGCGGGCGCACGAGCCGGCCTGGCGCGAGGACCCGGCCCTGCGCCGCGCGCACGCCCGCTGCCTGCGCCGCGCGGCCGGCGCCGGCGGCGTCGGGCTCCTCGTGGCGCTCTGGCGCTGGCTCCTGCTCGGCGTGCTGGCGGCGGGGTGACCCTCCGGAACGCGAGCGGGCGAGGGGAGCCCCTCGCCCGCGCGTCCGTCGACCTCACCCGTCCGGCGCTACGCCTTCTTGCGCGGCGGCTCCGGCGTCGGCTCGTAGGCCGCGAAGATCGCGCGCCCGCCCGCGGCGGCCACGAGGGCCCCCACGCCCAGGCTCACGACGAGGGCCGGCGCGAAGAAGCTGTGCACGAACCCGGCCGTGCCGGCGAAGAACAGCGCCGAGTAGGCCCACGCCTTCTTCTTCGCCGCGTCGACCGAGCCCTGCTTGCTCCAGGTCTGCAGGCGCTTGTCCTTCTTCTTGCGCTCCTCGTCGTGCTCGCCGCGCTGCTCGACCTCGGCGGCGCGGCACGAGGCGCAGACGAGGCCCTCCTCGCCGTAGGCGCCGGGGAGCTCCTCCTCGGTCAGGCTCGCCGCGCACCGGGCGCAGCTGTAGCCCTGCACCTGCTCCTGCTCGTACGCCTTCTCCGCCGCGTCCGGGTCGATCCCCAGCTCGTCGAGGATCGCCTTGCGGGTGCGGAGCGAGATCGCCGCGTCGCCAGGGACGCGGGTCTTCAGGCGGCAGGCGCGGCAGCGCACCTTCTTGCCCGCCTTCGAGGCGGGCACCCGGTAGCGCTTCCCGCAGCTGCACGCGAACTCGATCTTGGGAGGCGAGCGCCGCGCGCTCTCCGCCGACGTGCTCATGGTCCGGGACCTCCTGCTGCTGGTGCGGCGCCCGACGCGCCGCGGTGCCATGACGAGGCCAACGATAGGCCATCGCGCGCGGGTGTGTCTACCGCAGAACCCCTGTAGCCCCACCCTTTTACCCGGCCATGACGCGTCCGGGCGGCACGCGCACGGGCCTCCGCGCCCAACCCCCGCGGACTCCATGGCCATCGGACCCGTGGCCGTCGGACCCGTGGGGCCGCGCCTGCTATACTCCCGCTCCCGGGGCGGCCCGGGGCGAGCGGCGCCGCGCGTGGGGGGGGCGAGTCGATGGCATCGGTGCGGATCCTGAACGGTCCCAACCGGGACCAGATCTTCGTCCTCAAGGGCGGCGAGCTGGTCGGGCGGGACCCCGGGAACGCCATCCAGGTCTTCGCCCCCGGCGTCTCGCGCAAGCACTTCCAGTTCAGCTGCGAGGCCGGCAAGTTCTTCGTCCAGGACCTGGGCTCGTCGAACGGCACCTACGTCAACAACCAGCGCATCCAGAAGCACGCGTTGATCGAGTCCGACATGATCACCGTCGGCGGGATCAACCTCCGCTACAGCAACTCGAACGAGAACGACGTCACCCTGCCGCTGCCGCCGCTCTCGCTCTCGGGCGAGGACGTGGCCCTGGGCGCCTTCGGCGCCTCCCCCGGCGCGGCGACCTTCGGCGCCTCGCCGGCGCCGCTCGGCGGCGTCACGGGCCGGCTCCCCGCGACCGAGGCCAAGAGCGGCTTCGTCATCAAGGAGGACGAGGAGGAGGGCGCCGAGGCGGACTACGCCGTCGACGCGAGCATCGTCTTCAAGCCCGAGGTGACGCTCGCCGGCGCCAAGGGGCACGAGGACAAGGTCCAGGCGCTGCAGAAGCGGCTGAGCATCATGTTCGAGATCTCGCAGATGCTCGCCGGGTCGCACTCGGTCGACGAGATGCTCGCGCTCGTGCTCGAGAAGCTGTTCACCGTCTTCCCGCAGGCCGACCGCGGGTTCATCCTCCTCGGCGACTCGGTCGAGGAGCTCGAGCCGGTGGCCGTGCGCAACCGCGGGGACGGCGGCAACGACAAGGACCAGGTGCAGATCTCGCGCACGATCGCGCGCAAGGTGTGCAGCGAGAAGCAGGCGATCCTCTCGCAGAACGCCATGGAGGACGACCGCTTCTCCGGCGGCATGTCGATCCTCAACTTCCGCATCCTGTCCATGGCCTGCGCGCCGCTGCTCTTCCGCGACGAGGTCTTCGGCCTGATCCAGGTCGACACGCAGGACCGGACGAAGAAGTTCACGCCCGACGACATCAACCTGCTCGCCGGCATCGCCGCCCTCGCGGCGATCTTCCTCAAGAACCGCAAGGAGGCGGAGGCGCGCCAGAACCTGATGCGCTACTTCTCGCCGACCGTCGCCAACGAGGTGGCGAGCGGGAAGATCGACCTCAAGCTGGGCGGCGACACCAAGACGGGCACCGTCTTCTTCTCCGACGTGATCGGCTTCACGAGCATGTCGGAGGGCATGACCGCGCCCCAGGTCGTCGAGAAGATCAACCGCTACATGCGGTACATGGTCGACATCGTCTTCAAGTACAACGGCTCGGTCGACAAGTTCATCGGCGACTGCATCATGGCCGTCTGGGGCGTCCCGATGGAGATCCCCGACGAGGCGGCGGCCGCGGTCACCGCCGGCGTCGAGATGCAGAACGCCCTGTTCCTGTTCAACTGCGAGCTGGCGGCCGAGGGCCAGACGCCGATCCACATGGGGATCGGGCTCAACTCCGGGCAGTTCGTGGCCGGCAACATGGGCTCCGAGCGCCGCATGGAGTACACGGTCATCGGCGACAACGTGAACCTCGCCCAGCGCGTCGAGTCGAAGGCCGGCCGGGGCATGGTCCTGTGCTCGGAGACGACCTTCGAGCGCTGCAACGGCAAGGTCCTGGGCGTGAAGCTCAAGCCGGTCCCGCTCAAGGGCAAGGCCAAGCAGGTCACGACCTACGTCGTGCGCGGGATCGACCAGTCGAGCGGCAGCGGGTCACAGGTGTTCATGACGTCGCTGCCCATGGCGGTGGACCGCTGGGCCGAGGACTGCCAGCGCGGGCTGCTGGTGAAGGTCAAGCTCAACGGCGACGGGACCGTGCTCGGGCTGATCCTGTTCGCGCGGCGCCCGGCCGAGCCCGGCCAGACCGTGCGGCTCGAGAGCTACGCGCCGGAGCTGCCGCGCTTCACCTTCGACTTCCTGGTGCAGGGCGAGGTCAAGATCCAGGCCCCGCACGGCTGCTGCGTCAAGGGGACCTTCTCGGCGCGGGGCACGCCGCTCGAGGAGCTGTTCTCGCGGCGCGTGGTCGTCGCCGACAAGAGCCCGGACGAGATCCCGCGCGGCCAGACGCCGGCGTGAGCCAGGGCCCGCTCGGCGCGCTCCACCGCGGCGGCGCGCCGGACCCGCAGGCCGTCGGTCCGTGGGCGATCGAGGGCGCGATCGCCCGCGGCGGCATGGGCGCCGTCTACCGCGCGGTCGACCGGCGCACCGGACGGCGCGCGGCGCTGAAGCTGATCCTCGCCGGGCGGGGCGCCACGCCCGAGCAGCGGCGGCGCTTCGCGCGCGAGGTCGAGGCCATGCGCGCGCTCGACGCCGAGGGCGCCGTGCGCGTGCTCGACGCCGACCCGCAGGCCGAGGTCCCCTGGTACGCCATGGAGCTGATCGACGGACCGAGCCTCGGGGCCGCGATGGCCGACCTCGACCTGCGCCGGCGCGTCGAGCTCCTGGCGCAGGTGGCGCGCGTCGTCGGCCAGGCGCACGCGAAGGGCTACGTGCACCGCGACCTCAAGCCGGACAACGTGCTCCTCGAGCGGCGCGACGGCGCGCTGGTCGCGCGCGTGACCGACTTCGGCCTCGCCAAGCAGGTGGGCGGCGAGTCGCGCCTCACGGCCGACGGCGCCGTCCTGGGGACGCCGCACTACATGGCGCCCGAGCAGGCCACGGGCGAGGTCGCGCGGACCGGGCCGCCGACCGACGTCTTCGCCCTCGGCGTCATGCTCTACGAGCTCGCCACCGGGCGCCTGCCGTTCGCGGGGCAGACGGCGCTCGAGCTGCTGGCGCAGATCGTCGAGCTGGAGCCGGCGCCCTTCGAGTCCGGCGCGGCGGGCGAGGCGGTGGACGCCGACGGCCCGCGCCGCCTCCTGCTGGCCCTCGAGCCCGTGGCCCGGCGCGCGCTCGAGAAGCGGCCGGAGGACCGCTACCCCACGGCGGCGGCGCTGGCGGACGACCTCGAGCGCGTCCTCCGCGGCGAGGCCCCGGCCGGCGCGAGGGGGCCGTCGCGGCTCCTGCGGGGCGCGCGGGCGCGGCCCCTGCGGGCCGCGGCGCTGGTCCTCCTGCCGCTCGTCGCCCTGACCGGCGTCGTCGTCGTCGGGGTGGTCCTGCGGGCCGAGGCGGCGCGGCGGGCGGAGGCCGCGGCGCGCGGCGCGGCGTGGGCGCAGGCGGTCAAGGAGCTGGAGCGGGCGGCCGGCCCGGCGGCGAGCGACGCGCAGGCCCTCGCGGCGGCGCTCGACCGCGCCGATGCGTCGGGCGAGCTCGACCCCGCGCTCTCGCGCCGCGCGCGCCTGCGCCTGCTCGAGGTGGCGGCGCAGGACGAGGGCGCCGAGGCCGCGGCGGAGGCCCTGGGGCGGGTCCGGCTCGGCGACCCGCCGCTCCGGGACCTGGACGAGGGCGAGCGCGCGGCGGCGCTGCTGGCGCGGGGCCGCCTGAAGGTCCGGCTGGGCGACACGAGCCCCGCGGAGCTCGACGAGCTCCGCGCGCTCGGGCCCGCCGCCGCGCCGGCGGCCGACCTGCTCGAGGGGGTCGCCGCGCTGGTCGAGGGGGACCTCGAGCGCGCGCTGGGCGCGCTCGCCCGGGCCAGCCAGGCCGCGCAGGGCGCGGGCGAGGCGGGCGCCCTGCGCGCGCTGGTCCTCGGGCGCCTCGGGCGCATCGACGAGGCGCGCGAGGCGGCCGAGCGGGCCGGCGGCGACCCGGGCGGCGGCCCGGACGGGCGGCGGCGCCTGGCCGAGGGGCTGCTCCTCCGCGCCGCCGACGCGCCGGACCCGGCGGCGCTCGACGCCGCCTGGGACGCGCTCGCGGGCGCCCTGCGCGCCGCGCCGGGCGACGCGCGCGTCGCGCGCCGCCTGCTGGCGCTCGCCCGCGCGACGGGCCGCGCCTGGGAGGCGGCGGAGGCGCTCGACGCGGCCGCGCGCCGGCCGACCGCCGCGCCGGAGCTGGGCGCCCTCGCCGCCGCCGCGCGGTCGCTCGTCGACCCGGCGACCGAGCCGCCCGCGACGCCGGCGACCGCGCTCCTGCGGGCAGACCTGGCCGCGGGGGCGGCGACCCGACCCTACGCGGCGCTCGCGGCGGGCGAGCCGGCCGGGCCGCTCGTCCTCGCGGCCCGCGCGGCGCGCGCGCGCGACGGCTCGCGCGCCGCGACCCTGGCGCCGCCCGCGCCGCCCTCGCCGCCCTCGAGGGGCGCCTGCTCGCGCCGGCCGACCTGCCGCCCGACCCGCTCGCGGCGCGCCGCCTGCGCGATGCGGCCTGGGCCTGCTTCGACCTGGGTGAGCGGGGGCGGGCCCGACTCCTCCTCGACGGCGCGCTCCGCGGGCTGCCGCTCGACCTCGACGCGCTGGCGCTCCTCGCCCGGCTCGAGCCGGCCGCCCTCCCGCGCCTCCACGCCGCCCTGCGCCTCGAGGTGGCGGAGCTCGACGGGCCGCTCGGGCGGGGGCTCGTCCTGGCGCGCGCGGGGCTGGCGTTCGAGCGCCCGGCGCTCGCGGCCGAGGGCGCCCTGCTCCTCCGGGCGCGCCTGGCCGGCGACCCGGCGGTCTTCCCGGCCGCGCTGTTCGCCGCGCGGGCGGCCGGCGAGGCCGACCCGACCGACCCGCTCCCGTGGCTCGACGCGCTGGCCCTCGTGCCCGAGCCAGCGCCGGCCGCGCCGGAGGAGCGCGCCGACGCGGCGCGGCTCGCCGCCGCCCGCGGGACGGACGACCCGGACGCCGACCGCGAGCGCTACCGCCGCGCCTGCGCGCTCGACCCGCGGTCCGCCCGGGCGCGCTGGGAGCTCGCGCACGTGCGCCACCGCACCGAGGCGGGGTCGATCGACGCGCTGCTCGAGTTCGCCCGCTATGCGCGGCTCAGGCCGAACACGGCGATCCGCTTCGTCCAGCGCCTCAACGACACCTGGAAGGTGGTCGGGGCCAGCTCGCCGCGCCTCGACGACGAGCGCGCCCGGGCGCTCGCGCCCGACGACCCCGTCCATCGTCTCCCTGACATCGCCGACCGCTACCTCGCGCTCGTCTACCCGGGGAGCACCCGCCCCGCGTACACGCGCGGCCCTCCGCTCGAGGTGCGGCGCGCGCTCGACGGCCTCCTGGCGCGCGACGCGCGGCTGATCGGGTTCCTCGCCGTTCGCGCCCACGTGTCCGAGGTGCTCGACCGCCCGGGCGCCGCCGACCGCGACCTCGACCTGCTCGAGCGCGCGTTCCCCGACCACCGCAACGCCCAGGAGGAGCACCCGGACGGCTTCTGGGTGACGCTCCACCGGGCCGCGGTCTGCGCGGCCCGCCGGCCGCGGCGGGCGCTCGAGGCGGTCGCGCGCCTCCCGCGGCCCCTGCCGCACGACGGGGCCGACGGCAACGACCTCGACAACTGGCTGCGGCGCGACCCCATCTTCGACCCGCTCCGGCGCGACCCCGACTTCCGGGACCTCCTCGCACGCTGGCGATGACTCTGAGCTCGAGAGACATCGCTGCGCGATGTCTCTCGAGCTCA
>JAMLIC010000089.1 GCA_023954375.1 Planctomycetota bacterium | reverse complement strand
GTCTGTCCCGCAGATGGCCTTCAGCACCGGCCGGTGCTCGCAGGGGAAGAAATCGTTCAGCCGCTTGTACGCATTCGAGTGCGTCCGGCCCATGAAGCCATAGCCGACCAGTCCGATCCGTAATTCTTTCGCCATGTTCGTCTCCTTCTCCTCAGCCATACCGCTCAATCAGACCGTCCAGCGCCTTCTTGCACGTCTCCGTCGCCGCCCACGCGTCCGGATAGAAGCACAAATCCACCGTCCACCAGTCGTGCGGCAACCGCGCCGCCTTCACCAGTTCCGGCAGGATCTCATCGAAATTCAAAACGCCCGCCCCAAACGGCGGATGCGCCGACGTCTCGTCATCCCCGTTCGCGTCCTTGTGACACGTATTGTCGGAATCGATCAGATGCACATGATTGATCCGCCCGTTCAGCAGACGGATCAGTTCCACCTGACTGGAGAAAACTTCCTTCTCGCCCTCCTGGCGCGAACCCATCACGCCCACCATCTGCCCGTGGCAGGTGTCGTACAAAATCCCGAAATTCGTCTTGTCCACCGCGTCATGGATGTTCACGATATCGCTCGGTTTGTTGAACGCAAACCCGGGCTCGAACTCCCACGTCACGCTCAGCCCGTGGTCCGCCGCGATGTCGCAGCACGTCTTCCACGTATTCACCACGCGATCCATTGCCGTCGCCGCGTCCACCTCGCGCAGAATCGTCGGCGGCTGCACCGAATCCACCCGCAATCCGCCAATCGCCAGATCGCGTGCGAACTCGCAGTTCCTCTTGAATTCGGCGATGTACTTCGACGGATCGTCCGTGTTGATCAGCTTCTCGCCCCACAAATTCGCGGCCATTCCGCTGAAACCGAGGCCGCGTTCGCGCATCTGCGCCGCCAGTTCCGCCCGTTGCGACTTCTCCGGCATCGCCCCGCCCCAGCCTTCATCCGGCCCGCCCGGATTCCCCGGATTCGGGTGCGGCGGAAACGCGCCCAATTCCACGCCGTCGAAGCCAAGCTCCTTCAGACGCGTGCAGACCGTCTCGAAATCAATCGGCTTCTCCGCGTACGGGCCGATCGTGTAGGCCCATGTCCCGATCGAACTGCGCTTGCTCATAACTTTCTCCAAATGTCCTCTCCGCGGCTGCCGCCGCGTCTTTTCCGTGACAATATCAACTCCCGCGCCCGCGCGCTATTCCAGCGTCTTGATCCGGATGTTCCGGAACCGCGCCTCCATCTCCGGCCCCGTGTGCAGTTGCAGCGCGATCACGCCCGTCATCCGCACATCATCCTCGAGTTCCGACGTCACCATCCCGTTCACCACCACCCGGATCTTCGTCCCCTGGCAGTAGATCGACACGTCATTCCAGCCCGCGTGCACCACTTTCTCCGCCTTCCCCTTCCACCCGTTCACCATCACCCCGCGCTTGCCTTTCTCGTCGTAAATGCTCCCCCACCAGTTGTTGTGCGCCATGTCCGCCTGCAATCCATGCACGACATACTCCTCCTGCGCCACGCTCCGGAACTGAATCCCGCTGTTCCCATTCCGCAGTTTGACTTCCGCCCGCAGCACGAAATCCCCGAACTCCGCCTTCCGGTAGATCAGGAACGTGTTCTTGGTGATCTTCACCCCGTCCGTGGACCCCACCAGTTCCCCGTTTTCCACCCGCCAAAGCCGCGAGTCTCCTTCCCAGCCGTCCAGCGTCTTGCCGTCAAACAGCGGCGTGAATCCGTCCTGGGCGCTCAGCGCGCCGGTGAAGCTCAAAAGTGCGAAAAACAACGTCAAAAAGCGCATTCAAATGCTCCTTCAGGGCCTCAGCGTATCACTTTTGACACCTCCGCGGTCAGCCCCCCGCCCCCGCTTTCGATATACTGCGCCAGAGGTGACCGGAAGATTGCCACACCTTCTGTTCTTCCTGTTGATCATCGCCGCCGCGCCTGCCGCTCCGGCCGATTCCCGCGTTCGCGTCAGTCCCCGCGACGCCCGCTATCTCGAACTCTCATCCGGCGCCCCGTTCATCCCCATCGGCCTCAATCTCATCGCCCCGCCCGCCGGACTCGACGAAGACGCCGCCTTCCGCCTCTACGAATCCTGGCTCAAACAACTCTCCGCCAACGGCGGCAATTTCATCCGCGTCTGGCTCAGCCACCCGTTCTGGGATGTCGAACACGCCCGCAGCGGCCAGTTTGACGAACTCCGCGCCAAACGAATCGACCGCCTCCTCGAACTCTGCCGCCGCTACAAAATCCGCGTCAAATTCACCCTCGAACACTTCCGCACCATCGGCGGCGGCCGCCAGTCCTGGGCCGATAAGCCCCTGCACCACGCCGAAAACGGCGGTCCCGCCGCTTCCATCGCCGATTTCTTCGACGGCGAAGCCGCCCGCGCCCAGTTCCGCCGCAAAATCGCCTGGTACCAGCAGCGCTTCGGCGACCGCCCCGAAATCTTCGGCTGGGAACTCTGGAACGAGATGGATACCGTCGCCGGCGGGGACTACTTCGCCTGGACCGCGCTGATGCTCCCCGCTCTGCGCGAAGCCTTCCCCGGCAGCCTCGTGATGCAGAGCCTCGGCAGCTTCGACACTGAAAACAAACGAGATCGCTACCGCCGCCACTCGCTCCTGCCCGGCAACGATCTCGCCCAGGTCCACCGCTATCTCGACCTCGGCGCCGCTCTCGACGTCTGCCATGGTCCGATGGACGCCGTCGCCGCCAGCGCCGTCCGCGACATCCTCGCCTTTGGACCCGGCAAGCCCGTCCTGCTCGCCGAATCCGGCGCCGTGGAACCCCGCCACTCCGGCCCGTTTAAGCTCTATTCCGCTGACAAAGAAGGGGTTATCTTCCACGACACCCTCTTCGCCCCCTTCTTCGCCGGCGCCGCCGGACCCGGCCACCCCTGGCATTGGGACTCCTACATCGCCGCCAATTCCCTCTGGCGCCACTTTCGCCACTTCGCCGAGGCCGTTCGCGGTATCGACCCCGCCGCCAAGCAGTTCGAACCCGTCTACCTCGATCAGGACCAACTGCGTATTTACGCCCTCAGAGGCCGCAAAAACGTGCTGATTTGGGTTCGCGACGCACAAAATACCTGGATTTCCGAGCTTCGCGACGGCCAACCCCCGGCCCTGATCGAAGGCGTCTCCCTCTTCATCAAAGACGCCCTCCCGCCCCGCCCGATGCCCACCGTCCGCATCTACGACCCCTGGAGCGGCAAAACCGCCCGCGCGCCCCTCCGCAAAGGCTCCGTCCCTCTGCCGCCATTCCGCCGTTCCCTGGTGCTCCGCGTCCCGATTTAGCCGCCCACTTGGGCGAATTCGTTCATTCGTCTCTTTTTAACTCAAACACTTCTATCGCGACCATGGCCACAATCGCCCCATTCGCGGCCTTGGGAAATCGACTTCAGCATTGAAATCAACTGGATTAGTCTGTATACTCTAGCGAGTCTCCAGCGAAGGCCCCCCATCCAATGAGCGTCCACCCAATCAAACTGGCACCCGATGTTGTGCTCAATCTTGCCTCGAGCATGACCGGATCCGTCGCGTTGCGCGGCGGCAGTTCCGCGCAGGCTGGCATGGTGCTGCCCGCCCCCGACGGCGACCGCTTTCTCTACCAGACCGCCGCCGAACTGGTGGTCTACATCCTCGTGAAACCGGCCAACGGACACCACCACAATCTGGGCCAGTTCTTCAGCCAGGGCCGCTCGTACTTCGCCTCCGACGTGGAACTGGGCGCCGTCGCCGCCGGCGTCGCCCGGCGGACCGCCGCCACGAAAAAGGTGATGGAAGCCTGGGCGGACCTGATGATGGGCGCCGTCGGCTGCGCCAGCGGGCCCGTCGGCTGGGCCGTCACCGGCTTCAATCTGGCCATGAATGGCGCGAATTTTTACCGCAATTACGATATCTACGTCAAAGCCATCGAGCGAATTCTCTACCACCGGACCAGTTACAAGAGTCAGGCCCCCACCCTGTACAGCACCGTGCTCGAGGACCTCCTGTTCGGCCATATCCAGGACAAACTCAAGGGCTCGATCGTCACCAAAGTCAGCGAAAAAGTGGCCGGCAAAGGTGTGGGCGGCAAACTCGTCGGCCTCTTCCTCGGCAAAATGGGCGAGGACTACTTCAAGCGCAATCTGAAGGCCATCAACAGTCTCTTCAAGGAAGTCCTCATCAAGATCGCCCAGCACATGTACGACAATCCCGGCGCCATACTGAGCGAAGAGCAGATCGACGGCCTCGCCGGCCATGTCCGCAAGCAACTCGCGCCCGTCAGACAGATCTCCACCAGTGTTTCGAAGAAGATCGTCCAGGAAGTGGCCGAAGGCCACCTGCGCAGCGGCCTGATCGACATCTCCAACGCCATCAGCGCGCTGCCATAGACCCCCCTCGAATGGAAAAAGCCCGCCGGATCTCGCGATCGGGCGGGCTTTTTGATTTGGACTGAAGACTAGCGGTCGCGCCGCCGGCCCCGGTCGCCGCGTCCGCCGCGGTCGCCGCCGCGGTCGCCGCCGCGGCGCCCGGGTCGATCGGCGCGCACCAGCGCGACCGCGTCCTCCCCGCCTACGACGCGCTGACCCAAGAGGAGCGCCGCGCCTTCGACGACCTGCTCGCCCGCCACGCCGACGAGCCCGCCGTGCGTGACCAGCTCCTGCGCGCGCTCGCGGCCGGCAGCCCGGTGAGCGACGTCGAGTGGCTCGCGGGCGAGCTCGCCGGCAAGGACCCGGCCTGGATCGCCGCGAACACGCGCCTGACCGCGGGCGACGCCGGCCCGGGCGTCATGCAGCAGTTCCAGGACTCGTGCGCGGCGACGACCGTGCAGGCGCTGCGCGGCGAGTACGACCCCGTCTACGCCCTCCGCACGCGCCAGGGCAACGCCGACGTGACGAACGCCCCGCAGGACGGCAACGCCACCTTCGCGACCGAGCAGCGGGCGATCCTCGAGGCGCACGGCGGCGTGGCCGTCGCGAGGGGCGAGCGCGGCGGCGACGGCCTGGGCGACGAGGCGTGGCTCGACGCGCTCCACGAGTCGAGCCGGCACACGGGCCTGCGCTTCGAGCAGGCGGGCGGGTTCGACGACCCGATCGACCCCGAGCGGGCGATCGCGCTGCTCGAGGAGCACCTCGGGCAGGGGCGGGTCGTGCCGCTCGGGATCTCCGACCCGGTCGCGAGCGGCGGCCATGCGATCATGGCCACCAGCGTGCGGCGCGACGCCAAGGGGCAGCCCGAGTTCCTCATCTTCGACCCCTGGGACGGGCGCTCGGAGTGGGTCGGCGCCGCCCGGCTCCGCGACCAGAAGCTGGGGATCGCCGGATGGAACCTGCTCGACACGGTCATGGTGCCGACGGCGGGCTCGTGACCGCGCTCGCCTGCAGGTCTCGTCGGGTCACCCGCGCGGCGCTCGCCGTGACCGCCACCCTGGCCCTCGCCGGCTGCCCCGACGACGCGCCGCCGCCGCCGCCGCCGTCCCGCCTGGCGAGCCCCACGCCCGCCGCACCCGCCCCAGGACATGCGATGACCGAGCCCACGCCGCCCGCGCCGACGTCCGCCGACCGCGCCCGCCTCCTCGCGCTGACCCCCGCCGAGGCGCTCGCGGGCGGCCTCCGCGGCACGGCCCCGGGCGGGCTCGCGCCGACCCTGGCCGGGGAGGGCGCGCTGGCCATGGCGGAGCAGCTCCGGGCGGCGAACGTGCCGCTCGAGGCGCTCGACCTGTGCATCGTCGCCTTCGACCGCGCCCGCGAGCGGGCGCAGGGGCCCGTGATCGACGACGCCGCGCGGGCCGACCTCGCGCGCGCCCTGCGCGTGCAGGCAGGTGACCAGCCGGCGCTCCGGGCCTGGGTCGAGGCGCTGGCCGACCGCGCCTACGTGCGCGAGGACCTGCCGGCGGCCCTGAGCTTCCTGGTGAAGGTGCGCGAGGTGCGCGCCCTCAGCGCGGCGGCCCTGCCGCGCTGACCGGGCCGCGCTGACCATCCCCGGGCCGGGCGGTCCGTCGGCGGACCGCGCGTGACGGGCGCAGCCGCGCCTGCACGGGTTATGCCTGGCGCGCGCGGTGCTCCCGCGCGCGCCATGACCCGCGCGCTCCTCCTGGCCCTGTGCGTCGCCGCCCTCTCCGCCCCCGCGCGCGGGGACGACGACGCACGGGGCGCGGCGGAGCTCCTGCGCCACCAGCTCCTCGGCGAGCCGCTCCGCGAGCGGCAGGGCCGCCGGGCGCCGCGCGACGCCGTGGCGGCGGCGATCACGGCCGCGGCGCCGACCACGCTCGGCGCGCACCAGGCGGGGCGCGTCCTCCCCGCCTACGACGCCCTGACCCCGGCGGAGCGGGCGGCGTTCGACGGCCTCCTCCGCCGGTTCTCCGACCAGCCCGCCGTGCGCGATCAGCTGCTCAAGGCGCTCGCCGCGTCGAGCGGGCTCGACGACGTGACCTGGCTCGCGGGCGCGCTCGACGGCCGCGACGCGGCGTGGATCGCGGCGAACACGCGCCTCGCGCCGCCGGGCGAGGCCGGCCCGGCCGTGCGGCAGCAGTTCTCCGACTCCTGCGTGCCGACGACCGCGCAGGCGCTGCGCGCCGAGTACGACCCCGTCTACGCCCTGCGCACCCGCCTCGCCAACCCCGACGTCACGGGGGCCGACGACCACGACCCCATGGCCATGAACCCGGCCCTGGCCGAGGAGCAGCGCGACGTCCTCCTCCGCTACCACGGCGGCCCGGCGCCGCGCGCCTCGCAGGACGGCTGGGGGATCGAGGTCACGCGGCCGCTCAACGACGTGGCCGCGTTCACCGGCCTCACCTACCGCACCCACCGCGGCGAGCCCCTCGAGGAGGCGCTGGCGCTGATCGAGGCCCACCTGGCACAGGGGCGGGCCGTGCCGCTGGTCGTCTCGCGCGCCTTCGCCCCGGGCGAGGGCGGCGGCGGGCACGCCGTCATGGCGACCGCCGTGCGCCACGACCCGGCCGGGGCGCCCTCGTTCCTCGTGTTCGACCCGCTCGCCGGCCAGGCGACCTGGTTCAGCGCCGACGAGCTCCGGCGCCGCGAGATGCGCTTCGCGAGCTTCGACCGGATCGCGTACGTGCTCACGCCGGGCTGAGCAGGCCGGGGCTTGGCGACCGGCCGGGTTGGCTTACACTTGCGGGCCTATGGCCGAGTTCATCTGCACGCTGCGCAACCTGACCAAGGGCTACGACGGCAAGGTCGTGCTCGACGACATCACGCTCGCCTTCTACCACGGGGCGAAGATCGGCGTCGTCGGGCCCAACGGCTCCGGCAAGAGCACGCTCCTGCGGATCATGGCCCAGGCCGACAAGGAGTTCGACGGCCTGGCCAAGGTCGCCGACAACGTGAAGATCGGCTACGTCCCGCAGGAGCCGACGCTCGACGCGTCGCTCGACGTGCGCGGGAACATCGACAAGGCCGTCGCCCCGATCAAGGCGCTGCTGGAGCGGTTCGACAAGCTCAACGAGAAGCTGGCCGACCCCGAGCTGGACGCCGACGACATGCAGAAGGCGCTCGACGAGCTCGAGCGCGTGCAGAACGAGATCGAGACGAAGGGCGCCTGGGAGATCGACCGCAAGGTCGAGCAGGCCATGCACGCCCTCGGCACCCCGCCGGGCGACGCCGACGTGACGAAGCTCTCGGGCGGCGAGAAGCGGCGCGTGGCGCTCTGCCAGACGCTGCTCGCCCAGCCGCAGCTCCTGCTCCTCGACGAGCCCACGAACCACCTCGACGCCGACACGGTGCAGTGGCTGGAGAAGTACCTCGAGGACTACCCGGGGACGGTCGTGGCGATCACGCACGACCGCTACTTCCTCGACCACGTGGCCAGGTGGATCCTCGAGATGGACCGCGGCCGCGGCTACCCCTACGAGGGCAACTACTCGACCTACCTCGAGGCCAAGGCCTCGCGCCTGCGCGACGAGGAGAAGCAGGAGGCCGCCCGCAAGCGCATGCTCAAGCGCGAGCTGGAGTGGATCCGGCAGAGCCCGCGCGCGCGCATGGCCAAGAGCAAGGCCCGCGTGGCGAACTTCGAGAAGCTCAAGGCGGACCTCGACCGCGACGAGGCCGAGGGCACGATCCAGCTCGTGATCCCGCCGGGCAACCGGCTCGGGCAGGACGTGCTGCGCGTCGACGGCGTGAAGAAGGGCTTCGAGGGGCGCACGCTCTTCTCGGACCTGTCGTTCGAGATCCCGCCCGGGGCGTTCGTGGGCGTGATCGGCCCCAACGGCGCGGGCAAGACGACCTTCTTCCGCCTCCTCGTCGGGCAGGAGCAGCCCGACGCCGGCACGGTGCACATCGGCCCCACGGTCGAGACGTGCTACGTCGACCAGAGCCGCGAGGCGCTCGACGCGACCAAGTCGGTCTACGACGAGATCTCCGACGGCCAGGACGAGGTCCAGCTCGGCCAGCGGAAGATGAACGCCCGGGCCTACGTGAGCCTGTTCAACTTCCGCGGGCCGGACCAGCAGAAGCTCATGAGCCAGCTCTCGGGCGGGCAGCGCAACCGCGTGCAGCTGGCGAAGACCCTCAAGACCGGCGGCAACCTGCTACTGCTCGACGAGCCGACGAACGACCTCGACCTCACGACCATGCAGGTGCTCGAGGAGGCGCTGGGCGCCTTCCCCGGCTGCGTGTTCGTGATCAGCCACGACCGCTTCTTCCTCGACCGCCTCGCCACGCACATCCTGCACTTCGACGGGGAGGGTGGCGCGCGCTTCTTCGAGGGCGGCTACACCGCCTACCGCGAGAAGCTGCTCGAGGAGGGCGTGGACATCGAGCAGACCGGCGGGACGCACCGGCGCATGTCCTAGCGCTCCCGTGGTGAACCCTGCAGGAAGCGCTGGTCACGCGCCCCCCGCCCGCGCGGGGCGACGTGGGCCCGCGCCCGGCGAGGACGGGCCGCCGCGCTCGCGGACCAGGGCCCTGGCGCGGGCGTCCTCCGGCGCGGAACGGACGTCCCCGGTCGCGGGTCGCGCGTTCGCGCGCACGACGGGCAGGTCGCCCGGGTGACGGCGGCCCGTGAGGCTCCGCGGACCACCTGGACGGCGCTGGCCCTGCTCGCCCTCCTCGTCGCGCCGCCCCTCGTCACCCTCCTGCGCGTCGACGCCGTGGGCCTGCTCGACTACCCGGGCCACGCGCTCGTGGCGCGCCTCCACGCGACGGACCCGCTCCCGCCCGGCGCCGAGCGCGCCGCCGTCCCGCGCCTGGCCCCCTACCGCGCGCTCTACGACGTCCTGGCCGTCGCCGGCCCGGCGCGGGTCGACGCCGTCGGCCGCGCCCTCCTGGCGCTCTACCTCCTGGGGGCGCCGCTCGCGGCGCTGGCGGTCGCGCGGGCGGCCGGGGGCGACCCGCGCCTGGCGCTGCTGGCCGCGCCGGCGTCGACCTCGCTCTTCTGGTGGAGCGGCTTCCTCGCCTGGCTGCTGGCCATGCCGCTCCTCCTCCTGCTCGTCGCGGCGTGCGTCACCCTCGCCGGCAGGCGGCGCGAGGGGCCGCTCGGGGCCGCCGCCGGCGGCGCCTGCGCGTGCCTGGGCCTCCTCTACCTGCTCCACCCCCTCGCCCTGGGGCTCGGCGTCGCCGTGGCGGTCCTCGGCGCCCTCTGCGCGCTCGCGCCCGGCGACGCCGCGCTCGAGCGCCGGCGGGCGGGCCTCCTCCTCCTCCCGGCGGGCGTCGGCCTGGCGCTCGTCGTCGCGGCCGCGGTGTTCGTCGTCGGCGGCGGGGCCTCGCTGGAGGGGCGCGCCACGCCCGGCGACGTCGTCACCGCCCGGGCGCACCTCCTGCTCACGTCCGGCTGGCGCCACCTCGGCCCCGCGCACGAGCCCCTGGCGCGCGGCGCCGCGGCGCTGCTGGCCGCCGGCCTCGCCCTGCCCCTCGCGGCGCGGCTCCGGACGCCGGCCGACGGCGGGAGCGCGCCGCGCGCCCGCGCCGTGATCCTGGGCGCGCTGGCCGGCTGCGTCCTCGCGGCCCTGGCCGTGCCCTTCCAGGTGGGCCCGCTGCACTACGTCGGGCCCCGCTTCGGGCTGCCGGCCCTCCTGCTGCTCGGGCCCGCCCTGGGGGCGCTGCGGCTGGCCGGCGGGCGGGCGCGGGCGCTCGGCGTCGGCCTGATCGTGGCCGGCGGCCTCCTCCACGCCGTCGGCGCCGCGCGGGCGCTCGCGGCGCTCGACCGCGAGCTCGCGCCCGCGGTCGCGGCCGGGCGCGCGCTCGCCGTCGACGCCGACGCCCGCGGCCAGCCCGCCCGGGTGCTCGTCCTCGCCTACCCCCGGACGTCCGCGACGATCCCGCGCTTCTTCGACGTGGGGCTCAGCGCGAGCGCGCACGCGGCCCACGCCGCCGGCGTCGCGGCGGACGTGTTCGGCAACCCGTTCCTGCCCGTCCGCACGGCCGCCGCGCCCGGCCCCGAGGCGCCGGACGGCTACGACCCGACCCGCCACGGCCTCGACGCGACCCACGCGCTCGTGCGCCTGCCGCCGGACCCCGGCGCGGCGGCCGGGCTGCTCGAGCGGCTGGCGGGGAGGTTCGTCCTCGTCGCGCAGGCGGGCGAGTGGCGGGTGCTCGCGCGTCGGCCTACCTGAGCTCCGGCTCCAGCACGAACCCGAACCGCCCCTGCCCCTGCACCTCGACCTGGTGTGCGAACGCCGTCCCGCGCGCGCCCTTGCCGCCGAACGCGGCGACGTGGTTGATCTGCGCGCCGGCGCGCGGCGCGAGCGCCACCTTCACGCGGCCCGACTCCGCCACGACCGCGCCGTCGGCGCGCGTCGTCGTCGTCAGCGCCTGGCCCATGAACAGGTCGAGCGTCGCGGGCGCCAGGCCCGTGCGCACGCTCAGCGTGCCGGCGGCCGGGGCGACGTCGTACTCCACCGTGAGGCGGCCCTGCGACAGCCGCACGGTCTTGCGCACGAGGCCGTCGGGCGACGTGAAGCGCCAGCCGTCGGCGAGCGCCTCGGCGCGGTAGGTCTCGTTGACGTAGCGCGAGCCGCGGCCGGTGGCCCACCAGTCGACGAGGCCGTGCGGGCGGACCGGGCCGTCCTCGCGCTCGGTCTCGCGGTCGCGGCGCGCCTCGTCGCCGGGGCAGGGGAGGAGGCCGGCGACGAAGGTGTCGGCGCGGCCGTCGGGGGCGCGCACGGCGGCGAGCATGAGGCGCGCGCCGTCGTCCTCGAACACGTAGAAGGCGCGCCCGTCGGCGACGACGTACTCGTCCTCCCCGTCCTCGTCGGCGTCGACCTTCCACACGCGCACGCCGCTCGGGGGGCTCGCCGCCCACCGCGCGGCGTGGGCCGCGATCGAGGCGTCGCCCACGCGGCTGTGCATGGCGCGGGCCCAGCCGGCGATCGGGTCCCAGGTGGTGTCGGGGAAGCGGTAGTCGCCCGACGCCGTCTTGGGCAGGTAGTCGTTCATGTCCTCGTCATGCCAGGCCGTCTCGTACATGGTCACGAGGAACACCGCCTCGGCGAGGTCGCGCACCCGGTTGGCCGGCGCGCGGGCCACGTTCGCCCAGATGTCGCCCAGGAGCGTGCCCGGCCGGTGGAGCTCGCCGTAGGCCTTGGGCACCTGCACGCCCGGGACGCGCTCCGGGCGCAGGTTCACGAACGACTCCTCCAGCGGCGAGCCGTAGTACCAGTTGTGGTAGCTCTCCTCGGTCGCGTGGCGCAGCCAGTCGTAGGTCTCGATCGCCAGGTCCGGCCGGTGGCCGCGGTCGACCTCGCGCCAGCCCCAGGTGGTGATCTCCTCGAGCGTGACGACCTGCACCCAGGGGTGGTTCGCCAGCCAGCGCAGGCTCCGCTCGTAGTTGTCCGGGTTGTCGTTGCCGACGCCGAACGAGGTGAACGAGCGGCCGCTGAAGGCCTCCCAGTCGTCGAAGACGAGCGTGAGCTGCTCCTGGTCGGGGTCGAGCGCCTTCCGCACCAGGTCGCGGCGCGTCCACACCCACAGGCCGCCGTCGGTGTTGGCGAACTTCCACTGGTCGGCGTCGTCGTTGATGATGAAGCACGAGACGCCGTTGATGCGGTTGATCTTGAACCCGTTCTTCCCGTGCGCGTCGGCGTGGCCGAACCAGCGCGTCAGGTGCGTCGTCTGGTCGACGACCGTGTAGCGGTAGCCGGTCGGGCGCCCGCGCGCGTCGGTGAGCACGTCCTGGAAGGTGCTCCCGCGCACCACGCGCTCGGGGATCCAGAAGACGCTCCGCGGCGGCCCGCCGTAGATCCGGTCGAGCGCCTCGTCCTTGAGGCGGACGGCGGCCGCGTTCGCGCCGCCGCCACCGTGCGGCGCGAGCGCGTTCTCGAAGTAGGGCATGATGTGCTCGGCGATCACGCCGCCGAGCAGCGCCCCCTGGCCGGTCTCGGGCTTGCCGTCGAGGAAGCGGCGGATCCGGTCGTTGAACGTCCGGGCGCCCCACTCGGCCGAGGCGGCCAGGGTGGCGCTGACGTTGATGTTCACGGGCATGCGCAGGAGCTCGTGCGCGTCGAGCGCCCGCAGGTAGCCCGTCGGGTTGCCGCCCGGCGTGAGCGTGCTCCGCGACTCGACGAGGTCGTGGATCCACGACATGGGCTGCACGGCCTGGTTGCCGTGGAGGATCACCGAGTACTTCGCCGTCCCGCCGAGGTGGTCCTCCCAGGTGAGCGTGTCGAGCCGGCCGTCGTCGAGCGAGGCCTCGCGGAAGGCGTCGGCGATCCGGGGGTCGCCCTTCTTCAGCGTGTAGACGGCGAAGCCCAGGCGGCGCCGGCCGTCCCAGCCGGCCTTGCGCAGGGCCTCGAGCGAGACGCCGAACTCGACCGCGTCGAGGTCGCTCCTGAAGTAGGCGCCCAGGAACCCGCCGACGTCGCGCCACTGCGCGTCGCGCACGCGGGCGGCCGTCGCGTGGTCGACGGTGATCGCCAGGTCCCAGCCGAAGGCCGTCCGCCCGTGGACGAAGTCGGGCAGCGCCGTCTGCCCGCCCGGGGCGCAGTCGACGAGGACCACGAGGTCGAGGGCGGCGCGCTCGTCGCCGAGGCCCAGGTCCAGGAGGTCCGCGCGCAGGTAGAGGGCGTCGCCCTCGCGGCGGCTGTAGAAGGCGATCAGGTCGCGGCTGGCGTCCTTGCCGTCGCCGAACGAGCGCGCGTCGTCGGCCGGGTCGAGGCCGCGGCAGTCGGCGTACTCCCAGTCCTGCAGCTCCTCGTAGAGGTCGAGCGTCCCCGACTTCCCGAGCCACGGGCCGCGGCCGATCGTGATCGGGCGGCGGCGGCTCGGCGCGCCGGCCCGCACGGCCACCCGGGCGTCGCGGCCCTGGAGCGAGCCCCACGAGCCGTCGTCGTGGCGCAGGACCAGCTCCAGCGAGCCGACGCCCTGCCGGAAGGGGCCGAGGTGCGCGCGGTAGCGCCCGTCGATCGCCGGCCCGGTGAGCCGCGTCTCGACCGCCCCCGCGTCGACCTGCCGCGTGTCGGTCGGCCAGGGCTGCGGCGGCACCCGCCAGCCGTTGGCCCCCCAGCGCACGGCGCCGGGCTTGTCGCTCACGACGACCAGCACCGCGTCGGTGCCGATCTCGGGCGGCAACTCCTGGAGCGTCCGCTCCACGATGGGCGCGGCCAGCGCCGGGCTGGCGAGGGCGAGCAGGAGGGCGGCGAGCTTCAGGCGCATGGGCTTGTGACTCCCGACAGCAGGAGAGGCCCGAGCTTCCCGGATCCGGACGGCGGGGTTGTCCTGGTTCGGGAAAACTGCCGCAGCGGCTCCGCGGCTCCTCGGAGCCGCGGGGGCCCTTGATCTGCCTCGGGTTGCGCGAGGTCCTCGTTGAAAGACCGGCGCTCGGAGCCGCGGAGTCCCCTCGGCTCGGATGCGAGGCCTCACCTGCCTCGTGGCTCCTCGGAGCCGGGGAGTCCCTTGCTCCGGCTCGGGTTGTGCAAGGCCTTTGCCTGCCTCGTGGCTCCTCGGAGCCGGGGGGTCCCTTGCCCCGGCTCGGGTTGCGCGAGGCCTTTGCCTCCTCGGAGCCGCAAAGCCCCATCGGCCGGGCTCTCGGAGCCGCGAAGCCCGTCGTTCGGCTCTTCCTGCGATGGCCGGTGGAAGCGCGTGAGGCGGCGGGGCTCCCGGGCTACAGTCCTCCCGATGGCCGACCCCGCGCCCCGTCCCCGCCGTCGCTTCGCCGACCTGGCCGGGTTCTACCTGCCGCGCCGACTCCGCCGCTGGTGGCTCTACCTGCCGCTCGACGCCCTCCTGCTCGCGGCGGCGCTGTTCGTGGCCGTCGCGCTCTACGCCTGCAGCGTCTCGGGGGCGCCCTACTTCGCCGGGAGCGTCCCCGAGGACGTCGAGGCGCAGTTCGCCCACCTCGGCGGGGTCCTCGAGCGCGGCGCGGCGACGGGGCAGCCGGACATCGTCGCGGGCTACAGCAAGCTCTGCGGCTACAGCACCGAGTGGCGCCCGATCTTCTTCATGTTCTACGCCATGTGCCTGGCGGAGCGCGCCGCCGCCGACCCCGGTTTCCGGCCCGAGGCGGCGCGGCAGCTCACGCTCTGCGCGCGCGGCGTCCTCCGCGTCCCCGAGGAGGTGACGGAGCCCGGCGCGCTCCGCGCGTGGCTCGAGGCGCGCAAGTACGACTCGGCCCCGATCCAGACCGGCTACGAGGGCGTCGTCGTCGGCCTCCGCCGGCAGGTGACGGGCGACGACCTGTTCGACCCTGCGCTCGCCGGCGTCGCGGCCGCGCTCGAGGCCTGGATCGAGCGCTCGCTCGGGGCGGAGCCCGAGTCGTTCTGGACCTCCGACCACGCCTGCCAGCTCCACGCGATCTGGCTGGCGGACCGCGCGCTCGGGACCGACCGCGGCCCCCTGCTCGCCCGGTGGGAGGCGGCCATGCGCGCGCGGTTCCTCGACCCGGACGGGCTCCTCTGCTCCGAGGTGGCCACGAACCCGGACCGCGTGGTCACCTCGCCGTGCGGGAGCAGCCTCGCCTGGACGGCCGTGCTCCTCGTCGACGCCCTGCCGACCCTCGCCCGCGAGCAGTACGAGGCGTTCTGCCGCCACCGCGAGCGGCGCCTCCTCAGCTTCGGCGCGGCACAGGAGCACGCCTCCTCGTTCGAGTTCGGCGACACGAACTCGGGGCCGCTCGTGTTCGGCTTCAGCCCGGCGGCGACCGGCTTCGCGCTCGGCGCGCACAAGCTCCACGGGGACCAGGACCGCTTCACCCGCGCCCTGCGCGTCTTCGAGGTCTTCGGGCAGCCCCGCCGCGACGACGCGGGCGGCCTGCGCTACCACCTCGCCAACGCCATGGGCGACGCGATCCTGCTCCACGCCAAGGTCGCGTCGCCCCGCCGCTAGCCCTCGCTAGCCCTCGCTAGCCCGGCCTAGGGCGTCAGGCCGAGGAACCCCAGCCCCGCGTCCTCCTCGAGCCCGAGCGCCAGGTTCATGGCCTGCACGCCCTGCCCCGCGGCGCCCTTCATCAGGTTGTCGATCGCGCAGGTGACGACGACGTGCCGCCCGCGCGCGGCGACGTGCAGGTCGGCGAAGTTCGTCCCGGCCAGCCCCTTGAGCTCGGGCGGGGCGTCGAGCAAGCGCACGAAGCGCGCGCCCGCGTAGGCGCGGCGCACCTCGTCGACCACCGCCGGGCCGTCCTCGGCCGAGGCGAGCTCCGCCGCGGCCGTCATGTAGATCCCGCGCGTGATCGGCGCCGAGTGCGTCGTGAGGAGCACCGGGTGGAGCGGCGCCGCGCCGACCTCGCCCGGCCGCGCCTTCGCGCACGAGCCCGTCGCCGCGTAGCGGTCGACCGTCTGCTGCACCTCGGGCTCGTGCTGGTGCGAGAGCACGCGGTAGGCCTTCAGGTTGCCGTCGCGCATGGGGAAGTGCGTCGTGTCCTTCGGCTGCGCGCCGCTGCCCGAGGCGCCGGTCACCCCGTTGAGGACGATCGTCCCCCGCACCCGGCCCGAACGCGCCAGCGGCGCGGCGGCCAGGGCGGCGGCGGTGGCGAAGCAGCCGGGCGACGAGATCAGCCGCGCGCCGCGCAGGTCGCCCGCCAGCTCGGGGAGGGCGTAGACGAACCGCGGCAGGAGATCGGGCGCCGAGTGCTCGTGCGCGTAGGCCTCCCCGTAGCGGGCCGGGTCGCCCAGGCGGAAGCTGCCCGCCATGTCGATCACCAGCGGCGCGTCGGGCGCGTCCAGGCGCGGGCGCAGGGCCTCGACCGCCGCCAGGCTCTCCTTGTGGGTGAGGGCGAGGAAGACCACGTCCGCCCCCCCGGCGGCCTCGGCCGGACCCTCGGCCGTGAACGTCAGGTCCGTGGCCCCGCGCAGGTGGCGGTGCACGCGGTCGAGGCGCTGCCCGGCGTGGCTCCGCGACGCGGCGCGGATGACCTGCGCCCGCGGATGGCCGAGGAGGAGGCGCAGGAGCTCGCCGCCGACGTAGCCGGCCGAGCCGACGACGGCGACCCGGACGGGTGAGGTGGGGGTGGTCATGGCCCGACTGATACCACACGCCTTTATCTTCCAGGCGCCCCGCCCTCCGTATGCTGGCGGCGAGGGGAGATCGTGACCCGCCTCGAGGACCCCGGGCACTTCCTGAACCGCGACCTGAGCCTGCTCGAGTTCAACCGCCGGGTGCTGGAGCAGGCGCGCGACCCGGGCCGCCCGCTGCTCGAGCGGCTGCGCGCCCTCGTGGTCCTCGCCACGAACCTCGACGAGTTCTTCGAGATCCGCGTCGCCGGCCTGCGCCAGCGCGCGGCCAGCGGCCTCGGCAAGGACGGGCCGGACGCGCTCGAGCCGGCGCAGGCGCTCGAGGAGATCGCGCGCCGGGCCCAGGCCCTCGTCGAGGCGCAGTACGCCCTGCTCTCGGGCGCGCTGCTGCCGGCGCTGGCCGCCGAGGGCGTCCGCCTGCGCGGCCAGGGCGACCTCGCCCCGGCCGAGCGCGAGTGGGCCCGCCACACGTTCGCGCACGAGGTGGCCCCTGTGCTCACGCCGATCCGCCTCGACCCGATGCACCCCTTCCCGCGCGTGCAGAACCGCCGCCTCTCCTACCTGCTCACGCTGCGCGGCCAGGACTGGCTCGGGCGCCGCCACGACCGCGCCGTGGCGCTCGTGCAGGTGCCGCGGGCCCTGCCCACGATCCTCCACGTCCCGCCGCACCTGAGCGGCCGCCCCTGGGACTTCGTGCTCCTGGCCACGCTCGTGGCCGGGTTCGGGCACGAGCTGTTCGAGGGGATGGAGGTGACCGGGACCTGGCCGTTCCGCGTCACCCGCAACAGCGAGCTCCAGCTCGACGAGGTCGGCCCCGAGAACCTGCGGCAGGCCGTCGAGGACGAGCTGCCGCAGCGCGAGACCGGCGAGCCGGTGCGCCTCGAGCTCGCCGCCGGGTGCCCCGACGACCTCCAGCGCCTGCTCCTCGACGAGGTCGGCCTCGAGGCGCGCGACGTCTACCTCGTCGACGGCCCGATCGACCTCCGGCGCCTCGAGGCCGTCTATCAGAAGGTCGACCGCCCCGACCTCAAGTTCCCGCCCCTCGAGGCGCCCGTCCCGCCGGCCCTGGCGCGGGGGGCGGACCTGCTCGGCGCCGTGCGGGCGCAGGGGGCGCTCCTCCTCCACCACCCCTTCGAGGCCTTCGCGCCGGTCGTCGGGCTGGTGCAGCAGGCGGCGGCCGACCCGGCCGTGGTCGCGCTCAAGCAGACGCTCTACCGCGCCACGCCGGACTCGCCGATCGTCGAGGCGCTGGCGCAGGCCGCGCAGGCGGGCAAGGACGTCCTGGCGGCGATCGAGCTGCGCGCGCGCTTCTCCGAGAGCCAGAACCTCCAGGCCGCGCGGCGGCTCGAGCGCGCGGGGGCCCGCGTCGTCTACGGGCAGCCGGGCCACAAGGCGCACGGCAAGCTGCTCCTCGTCGAGCGGCGCGAGGGCGAGGAGGCGCGCCGCTACGTCCACCTGGGCACCGGCAACTACCACCAGGACCCGCTGCAGCCGACGACCGACTGGAGCCTGCTCACCTGCGACCCGGGGGTCGGCCACGACGTCGCCCTCCTGTTCGCGACCCTGGCCGGTGACGCGCCGGCCGCCGCGCCGGCGACGCTCTGGGCCGGCCCCTTCGACCTGCGCGAGCGCCTCGTCGGGCTGGTCGACCAGGCCGCCGCCGCGGCGCGCCGGGGCGAGCCGGCGCGGGTCGCCGCCAAGCTCAACGCGCTCACCGACGAGGTGGTGATCGCCGCGCTCTACCGCGCCAGCCAGGCGGGCGCGACCGTGGACCTGGTCGTCCGCGGCATGTGCAGCCTGCGCCCGGGCGTCCCCGGGCTCTCCGAGCGGATCCGCGTCCGCTCGGTCCTGGGGCGCTTCCTCGAGCACAGCCGCTGCGTGGTCGTGCGCGCGGGCGACGACGAGGTCGCGCTCGTCGGCTCGGCCGACTGGACGCCGCGCAACCTCCTGCGCCGCGTCGAGGCCTGCGCCCGGGTCGACGACCCCGCCCTGCGCCGGCGCCTCCTCGACGAGGGGCTCGCGCCCTACCTCGCCGCGACGCACCTCGCCTGGGAGCTCCTCCCGGACGGCTCCTACCGCCCCTGCGCCCCCGACGACGGGCGCCCGCCGGTGGCCGCACAGGACGCCCTCGCCGCCGCGCCCCGCGGCGGCCGATCACCCGCGTCGGCAGCCTAGGGACGCTCCGCCACCTCGCGGCGGCGCGCCCGGATAGACTCGCGGCCGTGAGCGACGAGCGCCCGGACGACCAGCCCATGTCGATCGGCGAGCACCTCGAGGACCTCCGCCGCCACGTCCTCAAGGCGGTCGGCTGGGTGGTGCTGGCGCTGATCGTCTGCCTGGCGTTCCAGAACCAGCTCATGTGGCTGGCGAAGCTCCCGCACCAGCGCATGGTCGACTCCCTGGCCGAGGAGGCCCGGGGCCGCGACGCGCGGACCCGGCTGGCGACCGACCGCGTCCAGGCGGCGACCGACGCCGTCAAGCGCGACGACGCGCTGGCCCGCAAGCTCGACGAGGCCGAGCGCGCGCGCCTGATCGCCCGCGAGCGCGCGCGCCCGACCTCGCCCGAGGCGCTCGAGGCCCTCGAGCGCCGGCAGGCCGCCGCGCACCTGCGGCTCGAGGCCTTGCAGCGCGCCTTCGACGCCCTGCCGGCCGGCGCCGGCGCGCCCGACGCGGGCGGCCCCGAGGCCGAGGGCGCGGGCGTCCTCGCGCGCCTCGAGGCCGACCTCGCCGCCGCCCGCGCCGACGTCGAGGCGGTCCGCGCCGAGGTCGCCCGCGACGTGCGCCCCCTCCTCGACGAGCACGCGCAGGTGCCCAAGGCCGAGCTGCAGAGCCTCAACCCCACCGACGTGTTCCTGACCTACATCAAGCTGGCGCTCGTGGCCGCGCTGTTCGTGGCCGCGCCGCTCATCGTGTGGGAGCTGTGGAAGTTCGTCTCGCGCGCCCTCTACCCGCACGAGCGCAAGTGGGTGCGCCTGTTCGGGCCGCTCACCTACGGCGCGTTCCTCAGCGGCTTCCTCTTCGGCTACCTGCTGCTGATCCCGATCGGGCTGCGCTTCCTGGCCTCCTACGCGCCGGCCGACGTGGCCGTCGCGCAGTACTCGATCCAGGGCTACATGTCGCTCCTGATCACGCTCAGCCTCGTGTGCGGCGTGATCTTCGAGCTCCCCCTGTTCATGACCTTCCTGGCGCTGATCGGCGTCGTCTCCGCCCAGAACTTCCGCGACTACCGCCGCTACTGCCTCCTCCTGGCGTTCATCATCGCGGGGATCCTCACCCCGCCCGACCCCGTCACGCAGTCGCTCCTGGCGATCCCCCTCCTCGGCCTCTACGAGCTGGGGATCTTCCTGGCCGCCCTGGTCGGCCGTCGTGAGGAGCCGCCGCCGCCTCCCCCCGCCGACGAGGAGCCGGCGCTCGAGGACCGCTACCCCGAGACGCCCCTCGACGACCCCCCGCCCGGCCCGCAGCCGGCCGAGGACGAGGAGCCGCTCGGGGACGACCCCGAGCCGCCCGCCGACGGCACATCGCCCGACGCATCATCGCCCGACGCATCATCGTCCGACCCATCATCGCCCGACCCGCCGGGCCTCGGCCTCGGCCCGCGCCCCGCCCCCGAGGGCACCGTCCCCGTCGGCGCGCCCGAGCCGGACGCGCCCGACGCCCCCGCCTCCTCCGAAGACCCCGAAGGGAAGCTCCCCGCGTGAAGCTCGCGATCATCGGCCCGGCCTTCTCGGGCAAGACCACCGTGTTCAACGCGCTGACCGGCGCGACCGAGCCCCTCTCGGACTTCTCCGGCGGCGGCCCGGAGCACCGGCGCGAGGTGGCCGTGCCCGACCCGCGGCTCGACCGCCTGGCGAAGGACTACGACCCGAAGAAGATCACCCCCGCGCGCATGGAGTTCGTCGACCTGGCGGGCTACGGCGGCGACAAGTTCTTCGGCGAGGTGCGCCAGCAGGAGGCGCTCGTGCGCGTCGTCCGGGCCTTCACGGGCGAGGCCGTGCCGCACCCCAGGGAGCGGGCGATCACCGCCGACAGCTGGAAGAAGGACGTCGAGGACCTGGACACCGACTTCGTCGTGCAGGACCTGACCATGGTCGAGCGGCGGATCGAGAAGCTGGACAAGTCGTCCAAGAAGCCCTCCAAGACGCAGAAGGAGGAGCTCGAGGAGCTGGCGCTCTTCCAGCGCATCCGCCCCGGCCTCGAGGAGGGCGTGCCGCTGAAGAAGGGGCTGCCGCCCGAGGACCAGAAGAAGCTCCAGGTCTACGGGTTCCTCACCCTCAAGCCGATCCTCACCCTCGTGAACATGGACGACGACGCCGACCCGGCGGCGCTCGGCCTGCCGCCCGTGCCGTCCGACGTGGGGTCCGGGCCCGTCGACGAGGTGACGATCCCGATCAAGGCGCGCCTCGAGGCCGAGGTGGCGCAGCTCGACGAGGCCGACAAGCGCTCGTTCCTGGCCGACTTCGGCCTCGACGAGCCGATCCGCGACCGCGTGATCCGCCTCTCCTACGCGCTGCTCGGGCTGCAGTCGTTCCTCACCGCCGGCCCGAAGGAGGTGCGCGCCTGGACGATCGCCAAGGGCGCGAGCGCGGTCGAGGCGGCCAAGGTGATCCACAGCGACATCGCCCGCGGCTTCATCCGCGCCGAGGTCGTGTCGTGGTCCGACTACGAGGCGACGGGCGGCTGGAAGGCGGCCAAGGAGCAGAACAAGCTCCGCCTCGAGGGGAAGGGCTACGTCATGCAGGACGGCGACGTCGTCGAGTTCCGGCACGGCGGCTGATCGAGCTCGCGAGGGGGGCGCGGTCGCCTCCTGGATGCCGCGGCGGGCCGGGGTGATCGGTCCGGCGGACGGATCGGGCGAGGTCGGCGGCGCGCCGATATCATCGCCGGCGTGAAGCTCGAGGACCGCCGCGCGGAGCTCCTGGCCACGATCCCGGGCTGGTACCCGGGCCTCGGCCACTTCGCGCTGCTCAACGCGGCCGCGCTCGGCGTGATCGGCGCCTGCGCGGCGCTCCTCGAGCGGCCGGCCTGGTGGCACGCGGCGCTCGTGCTCCCCTTCTTCGCCTTCGCCAACCTGTTCGAGTGGTGGGTGCACCGCGGCCCGCTCCACCACCCGGTGCGCGGCCTGCGGCGGCTCTACGACCGCCACACGCGGGCGCACCACGTCGCGTTCGTCGAGGGGGCCATGGCGATCCGCCACCCGCGGGAGCTCAAGCTGGTGCTCTTCCCGCCGTGGCTCTTCCCGCTGTTCCTGCTGATGAACGCGCCGCTCCTGCTCCTCCTCGCCTGGCTGGGCGGGCTGGACGTCGGCCTCGTCTTCCTGGCCTCGGCCGTCGGCTACTACCTCGTCTACGAGTGGCTCCACACGCTCCATCACTGGCCGCGCGAGAGCTGGCTGGGGCGCCGCGCCGTCGTGGCCTGGCTGCGCCGGCACCACGAGGCGCACCACGACCCCAGGCGCATGATCCACGGCAACTGGAACGTGTCGTTCCCGCTGTGCGACTGGCTCCTCGGGACGACGCTGCCGCCGGCCGGGGCCCCGTCGCCGGCGGCGGCCGTCGAGGCCCGCCCGTAGTGCGCATCCAGCCGCGGCTCACCGACGACCGGGCACCCGTCTGTCCCCTGTGCCGGGCCGCCCTCGTCGACGAGGTCCTGCCCAGCCAGGGGTGCGAGGGCTGCGGCGTCCGCTACCACGACGACTGCGCGCGGGAGCTGGGCGGCTGCGCGACCCCCGGCTGCGCCCGCCAGGGCGCGCCGCCCGGGGCCGACGAGGCCGCCGAGCGCGAGCGCCGCCGGGCGGCGCTCTGCGCGACCCACGAGGAGCGCCTGCGCCGGTTCCGGGCCGCCCGCGACGACGACCGCCGGCGGCGCCGGCTCACCGACGCCGGGTTGCTCTTCCAGCTCGCCGCGCTGGCCGGGGCCGGCTGGGCGCTCTGGCAGCTCCTGCTGGTCGCGAAGGGCCAGCCCGAGCACGCCTTCGCCGCGCTGGGCGGCCTCCTGCTCGCCGGCGTCCTGCTCGTGGCCGGGCGGGCCCTCGACCGCGGCTGACGTGACCGAGGTCACGCGCGCCGCCGCCGCTTTGCCCCAACCGCCCGCGGGCGCATATCATGGGGCGGTCGAGGTGACCACCATGCAGCTCGCGTTCATCGGCGGCCTCGGGACCTGGGAGCTCCTGATCATCCTGATCATCGCGCTCCTGATCTTCGGCCGGCGCCTCCCGGAGGTCATGCGCGGGCTCGGCCGCAGCGTGACCGAGTTCAAGCGCGGCATGAACGACATCACCGATGTCGACGCGCCGCCGCCCCCGGGCAAGCCCGCCGACCCGGCGAAGAAGGACCAAGTGTGATCGACGGCTGCGGCCGCGGCTGCCGGGCGAGGGGGGGCGGGGGGGGGGGGGGGGGGGGCGGGCGCGGGGGG
>JAMLIC010000088.1 GCA_023954375.1 Planctomycetota bacterium | reverse complement strand
GCGGCCCTCAGGCCGCCTTCCCTCGCCTTCGCGCGGCACCGCCTCGCCCTCCTCGCCCTCGCCTGACGCTCCTGCTGCGAACGCCCGGCGCCGTGTGCTCGGGGGCGCAGGGGCGCCCTCTGACCGAGCTTCACGTCCGGACGCTCGCGCCGGCGGGTCGAGCACGAGTGGCAGGGTCCGGGACGGACGCCGCTCGCGAGCGACTCACTCACTCGCAGGCCAGCAGCACCGACTACCGCGAATCCCGCTTGGCCTGGCTCCGGCGTCCGGTCGACGACACGTGGGCGAGGATCTTCTTCTGCGAGGTGTCGGCGAGGCGCTGGGCCTCGCGCTTGGCCTTGCTCGCCGCCGAGGTGGCCGCGCGCTTCTGGCCGCGCGCCGCCGTCGCGTCGTCGGGGCGCTCGGCGCCCTTGCGGGAGACCGCCGAGCGGGCGGCCTTCTTCTTCTTGCCCGCGGCGAGGAGCGCCTTGGCCGCGCTGACCTTCTTGGCCTTCTTCTTCGGCGCGCCGTCCTCGGCCGCCGCCGCCTTGCGCGCGCGCTTGGCCGCCGCGCGCTCCACCTTGCCGGGCTTCTTCTTCTTCTTCGTCTTCGCCGCCTTCGGCGCGCCGTCCTCGAGGTAGCCCAGGCGCTCCTGCAGGCGGCCGAGCGCGTCCTCGAACAGCGCGGCCTTGCGCACGGTGCGCGCGTCGCCGGTCGCCGGGCGCGCGCCGCGGGGCTCCGCCTTGCCGCGGACCTCGCGGCGCTGATGCCTCGACTTGTCGACGAACTTGTCGCGCAGCTTGCGCGCGCGCCCGATCCGCGCCTTGACCTCGGCGGCCGAGAGCCGCTCGAGGGCCGGGGTGAGCGTCTGCTTGATGAGCGACGTCTCCGCGGCCGTGCACAGCGCCTCGACCTCGGACAGGTTGATCTTCGCCATGGGTGCTGCCTCCTGAAGAGGCCAGAGTGTAGCCGCGACCGGGGGGGCGCGCCGCCTACTCGCGCCGCCAGGACTCGTGGGCCACGTCGCCCACCTTCCCCATGAACGTCCCGACGCAGTCCATGGCCCGCCGGTCCTCGGAGATGCGCCAGACCGCCACCCCCGGCTGGTTCGAGATCGCGTAGCCCGCCGCGAACGTGCCCGTACGCGGGTCGTAGAGCCCCACCCCGCGGTTCTGGCGCCCGCCGACGTTCCAGGTGACGACGTAGGTGTCCTTGCCCTTCGCCTCCATGGTGACCGTCCCCCGGTAGGACGGCTCGCCCGTCGGCTCCTGGCCCATGTTCCAGCCGGCGAGCTGCCACTCGCCCGAGAGGTCGGGCGAGGCCGGCGGCTGCTGCGCGGCGACGTGGTGGCCGAGCGCCAGCGCGAGGACGAGGGCGACGGGGACGACGAGCTGACGGCGGTTCATGGAGCCTCCTTCTTCTACGCCGTCACTCTACTGGCGGGCGCCGGTCGGGTCACGGGTGTCCCGCGGCCCGGCGGCGGCGTCCCCCGCGGCGCGGGGCGCGGCGCGGCCGCGGGCGCGCCGCCGCGGGGCGGGCCGGCACGAGCCGTGCGGCCGCCGAGCCGGGAGCGAGGCGCGCGTGATCGAGCGGCTGGCCGGGGCGAGGGAGGCGGCGGGGGCGCGCTGGCGCGCCTTCTGGCGCGACCTGCGCCTGCGCCGCCGGCGCGTCTGGGCCCGCGGCGGGCGGGCCTACCTCGAGCTGCGCGAGCTCGCCCACCACGAGCATCGACGCTTCGACGCCGCGGCGCGCGACGCGCTCGAGGCGCTCGAGGGGATCGAGTGGGCGCGGGTCAACGCGGCGCTGGGCCGGCTCGTCGTCTCCTACGACGAGGCCCGCTGGCCCGACCCGCTCGAGCTCGTCCGCCGCGTCGAGGAGGTCGAGGAGCGGCTGGGCCACCTCGACCTCCCGTTCGCGCCGGACCCGCCCGAGCACCCGGGCGACGTCGAGCCCTTCGTGCGCGGCGCGATCACGCTCGGCGCCGATGCCCTCGGCCTCGGGCTGGGGCTGGCGCTGCGGGTCGTGCGCAGCCGGCCCGAGCCGATCGAGGTGGACCTGGCCGCGCTCACGGCCGCGCTCCAGCACCTGCCCCGGGCCCGCGCCGCCGTCGAGCGGCGGCTGGGCAGCGCCGTCGCCGACCTGTCGCTGGGCCTCCTCGCGCCGCTGACCTCCGGCCTCGTGCGCGGCTGGTCGGGGCCGATCGTGGACGCGCTCGGGCGGGGCCTGCGCCTGCGCGAGCTGCTCGCCCGGCGCGACTGCTGGACGCGCCTCGAGCCGGCCCTCGGCGCGCACCACGAGCACCAGCGCTGCGCCGCGCCGACCCGGCGCGAGCGGCCGGCGCCGCTGCGCGAGGGGCCGATCGAGCGCTACGCCGAGGGGGCGCAGGTCGCCACGCTCGGCGGCTTCGGCTTCGGCCTGGCCACGACCCAGAAGATGGAGTCCGCCTCGGCGTCGCTCGTGAGCGGGGTGCCCCGCCCGGCGCGGCTCGGGCGCGAGGCGTTCTCCTCGTGGCTGGCCGTGCGGCTCGCGCGCCGCGACGTCCTCGTCCTGCGCCCGCGGGCGCTGCGCCGCCTCGACCGGATCGACTGGGTGGCCGTCGAGGAGGACCTGCTCGCGCCCCGGCGCCTGCTCGTGGCCGACGCCTCCCCGCTGGGTTGGCTCGACCGCGACGAGGCCGTCGCCCACGCGGCCGCGCTCCTCGCCCCTACGCGCCCCGACGAGGTGCAGCGGGCCGGCGCCTGGTCGCTGGGCCCGATCGACGCGCTGGCCCCGGGCCGCGACGACCTCGTCCGCCGCGGCGCGGCGCTCGCCCCCGAGGGGGCCCGGCCGCTCCTCCTCGCCCGCGGCGGCGCGCCCGCCGCGCTGGTCGTCGTCGAGCCCGCCGTCGACCCGCTGGCGCGCGCGCTCGTCGCGGCCGTGCGGCGGGCCGGGCTCCGCCTCGCGCTGCTCGGCGACGGCGAGGGCGCCGACTGGGTCGCCGCCGACGCGCGCCTGCCGGCCCGCGTGGACCCCGACCTCGCGGTGCAGTCGCTGCAGGCCGACGGCGCCGGCGTCCTCGTCGTCACCTCCTCGGCCCGAGGCGGCCTGGGGGTGGCCGACGTGGGCCTGGGCATCGCGCGCGAGGGCCGGGCGCCGCCCTGGGAGGCCGACCTGCTGGTGAGGGACGGGCTCGGGGCCGCGCTGCTCCTGGTCGAGGCGGCCCGCGGCGCGCGGGAGGCCGCCCACCAGAGCGTGAACCTCGCCGCCGCCGAGGCGGGCATGGGCCTGCTCCTCTCGCTGACCGACCTCGAGCCGCGGACCGTCCGGCGCCTCATGCTCCTCGCCGACGTCGCCTCGCTGCTGGCGCTGCTCAACGGCGTGCGGCTGGCCCGCGGGGTGGTCGACCCGGGGCCCGCCGTGGCGCGCGAGGCGCCGCGCTGGCACGCCCTCCTGCCCGACGAGGTCCTCGAGCGGCTGCGGAGCGCGCCCGAGGGGCTCGCGGGCCACGAGGCGGCCGCGCGCCGCGCGCCGGCGGCGCGGCGCGCCGGGCCGGTGACGGCCCTCGCGCGGGCGGTGTGGGGCGAGCTGGACAACCCGCTCACGCCGATCCTCGGCGGGGCGGCGGCCGTCGCCGCCGCCGTGGGCTCGGCGACCGACGCGGCGCTGGTCGGCGCGGTCGTCGGCGTCAACGCGCTGGTCGGCGCGGCGCAGCGCCTGCGCGTCGAGGCGCTCCTGGCGCGGCTCGACCGGAGCGAGCGACGGACGGTGCGCGTCCGCCGCGGCGGGCGCGAGGAGGACCTGCCGGCCGAGGAGCTCGTGCCGGGCGACGTCCTGCGCCTGGGGGCCGGGGACGTCGTGCCGGCCGACTGCCGGGTCCTCGAGGCGGCCGGCCTCGAGGTCGACGAGTCGGCGCTCACGGGCGAGTCGCTGCCGATCGCGAAGGGGCCCGCCCCGAGCGGCGCGGTCGCCGTGGCGGAGCGCACGTCCATGCTCCACGAGGGGACGTCGCTCGCCGCCGGCGAGGCGACCGCCGTCGTCGTCGCCGTGGGCGAGGCCACCGAGGCGCGGCGCGGGCTCGCCGAGCGGCCGGCGCGCCGCAGCGGGGTCGAGGCGCGGCTCGACGAGCTCACCGCGCTGACGGTGCCGGTCGCCGCCGGCGGCGGCGTGGCGCTCCTCGCCTCGACGCTCCTGCGCGGCGGCTCGACCCGGCAGGCGCTCGGGTCCGCCGTGAGCCTCGGCGTCGCGGCCGTCCCGGAGGGGCTGCCGCTCCTGGCCACGCTGGCGCAGCTCTCCGCCGCGCGGCGCCTCTCCGAGCGCGGCGTCCTCGTGCGCGACCCGCGCGGGATCGAGGCGCTCGGCCGGGTCGACGTCCTGTGCGCCGACAAGACGGGCACGCTGACGCACGGGCGGATCCGCCTCGCGCTCGTCGACGACGGCGAGGCCGACGCCGCCCCCGACGCCCTCGGCCCGTCGCAGCGCGGCGTGCTCGCGGCCGGCCTGCGCGCCTGCCCGCGGGCCGAGGCGGGCCAGCCGCTGGCGCACGTCACCGACCGCGCCCTCGTCGACGGCGCCCGGGCGGCCGGCGTCGAGCCCGGGCACGGCCTCGAGGGCTGGACGCGCGTGGACGAGCTCCCCTTCGAGCCCGGGCGCGGGTTCCACGCCGTCGTCGGGCGCGTCCCGGACCGGGGCGAGGTCCTGTGCCTCAAGGGCGCCCCCGAGGCGGTGCTCGAGCGCTGCGACCGCTGGCGGGGCGGCGCCGCGCCGCTCGACGACGCCGCCCGGCGCCGGCTCACCGAGCGCGTCGACCGGCTGGCCCGGCGCGGGCTGCGCCTGCTCGCCGTGGCCGAGGGGCCGGCCAACGGCTGGCGGGCCGAGGACGAGGGCGCGATCCGCGGCCTCGCCCTCCAGGGGTTCGTCGGCTTCGCCGACCCGGTCCGGGCGACGGCGCGGCAGGCGGTCGCCGACCTGCGGCAGGCCGGCGTGACGCTCCTCATGGCCACGGGCGACCACCCGAGCACGGCCGAGTCGATCGCGGCCGAGCTGGGCGTCCTCGACGGCGGGGACGTCCTCACCGGGCCGGAGCTGGACGCGCTCGACGACGACGCGCTGGCCGCGCGGCTCGCCGGGGTGACCGTGCTCGCCCGGGCCACGCCGGCGCAGAAGGCGCGCCTCGTGGCCGCGCTGCGCCGGGCCGGCCGCGTGGTCGCCATGGCGGGCGACGGCGCGAACGACGCGCCGGCGATCCGCGCGGCCGACGTCGGGATCGCGATCGGCGCGGCCAGCACGGGCGCGGCGCGCGCCGCGGCCGACCTCGTCGTCACCGACGAGCGGATCGAGACGCTCGTGGACGCCGTGCTCGAGGGGCGCGCGCTGTGGCGCTCCGTGCGCGAGGCGGTGTCGATCCTCGTCGGCGGCAACCTGGGCGAGATCGGCTTCACCGTGCTCGGCGGCCTCACGAGCGGGCAGCCGCCGCTGAACACGCGCCAGCTCCTGCTGGTCAACCTGCTCACCGACGCCCTGCCGGCGCTCGCGGTCGCCGTGAGCCCGCCGGCGCGGGTCTCGCCCGAGCAGCTCCTGGGCGAGGGGCCCGAGGCCTCGCTCGGCGAGGCGCTGAACCGCGACATCACCTGGCGCGCCGTCGTGACGGGCCTCGCCGCCTGGGGCGCCTGGCTCCCGGCGCGCTTCATGGGGCCGCGCGCGAGCGCCGACACCGTGGGCCTCGTGGGCCTCGTCGGGGCGCAGCTCGGCCAGACGATCGTCGTCGGCGGCCGCGACCCGCGCGTCCTCCTCGCCGGCCTGGGCTCGCTCGGCGCGCTCCTGGCCGTCGTCGAGACCCCGGGCGTGAGCCAGTTCTTCGGCTGCCGCCCGCTCGGCCCGCTCGGCCTCCTGCAGGCGGGCACCGCCGCCGCGGCGGCGACCGGGGCCGCCGCCGTCCTGCCCGGGGCGCTCGAGCGCGCGCGCGCCCTCGCCGCGCGCAGCGGGGCCCTCGAGCGGCTCGAGCGGAGCGAGGTCGGCCGCATGTTCCGCGAGAGCCGGCTGCTCACCCGCCTGCGTCGCGAGGGCGCGCCCGGCGAGGCGCCGCGCCGGCGCTTCCAGGTGATGGACCTGCTCCTGCGTGGCCGTGACCCGGGTCGCCCGCCGGCGTAGAGTCGGGGGCGATGGACGTCGAGCTGATCGCCCGCGACCGCCCGGCGCGCTGCGCCGTCTGCCACGACGACGCCGCGCCGCCGGAGGACCGCTGCGAGGCGTGCGGCGCCCTGCTCCACGCCGAGTGCCGCCGCGCGGTCGGCGGCTGCCCGACCCTCGGCTGCCGCGAGCGCGCCGCGCCGGCGGAGGAGGGGGGCAAGGCGAGCGGCCCGCGCCGGTCCGTGCTCCTCGTGGGCGCGGCGGTCAACGCCGTCGGGGCCGTCGCCCTGGTCGCGCTCGCGCGCCACCTCCTCGACGGAACGCCGCCGGGCGCCCCCCTCGACCGTCTCGGCCTCGCGCTCGTCGGCGCGTTCGCCCTGGGCGCGCTCGCCGTGCCGCTCGCCGCCCGGGCGACCTCGCGCGGGGTCGCGGTCGCGCTCGCGACCACGCTGGTCGCCCTGGCAGCAGGCCTCGTGACCCCGCCCGCCTGGGCGCGCCTGCGCTCGATCGACGAAGACGAGGCCTTCGCGCTCGGCCGCGCGCTCGACCAGGGCTTGCGAGCCGCCCGATTCACACCGGAGCTGCGGCGGCGCTTCGACCTGCGCGCGGCCATGGCGCGCCACGGCCCCTCACGGCCGGAGCACGAGCGAGAGTACCTCGCCGCCGCCTCGCCGACGATCGTGGAGCGGCTCGCCAGCGAGCTGAAGGAGGACGGGAGCGTGCGGCTCGTGGGCGCTCGCCCGCGCGTCGTCCCTCGTCTCGTCGTCCGCGTCCTGACGGCAGAGGGGGAGCTCAGGTATCTGGAGCTCCCCCTCGCGCGGACGGCCGACGGGGAGGTCGTCATCATCGACGTGGTCGACCTCCGCGCCGGCGGCTCCTACGCCCGACCGATGGCGCGCTCCTCCCCTCCGGCCGAGGTGGCTGCGCTGAACCGGATGCGGGAGCACGTCGACGCCGGGCGTGCCGACCTGGCGCTCGCCGCCTTCCAGGAGCTCCCGGCGGGGTCGAAGGAGGAGCCGGAGCTCCTGCTCGCGCGCCTCAAGGCCGCGGAGCAGGCGGACGACGCCGAGCACGAGGCCGCCCTGGCCGACCTGGTGCGCCGCCTCGGCGACGCGACGCCCGTGCTCGCCCTCGAGCTCGCGTGGGCGCGGGGCGACCACCCCGGGACCCTCGCGGCGATCGACGCGCTCGACGCGCGCGTGGGGGGCGACCCGTACCTCGACGCCGTGCGCGCCGGCGTCCACCAGGCCGCCGGCGACCCGATTCGAGGGCTGGCGCTCGCGCTCCGCGCCGTCGAGGCGCTCCCGGACATGCGACACACCTGGTGGGCGCTCCTCGAGTACGCCGTCGAGGCCCGCGAGCACGGGGCCACCCGGCGGGCGCTCGAGCGCCTGCAGGCGTTCGGGTACGACCGCGCGGACCTCGAGGAGGCGGTCGACCTCGAGGCGTTCCTCGCCTCGCCCGAGGGCCAGGCCTGGCGGACCGGGCCCGGGTAGGGAGAGGTCACCGAACCCCGGAGGCGTGGGCCGGCCCGGCGGTCGTCAGCGGGCGTCGAAGCGCTGGACGCCGCGCACAGCGCCGCGCGGTCGGCGCGGGCCGGCGGTCGTCGACGAGAGGTCGAAGGGCGGGATCCCGTGAGCACGGTCGCGCGGGCCGGCGCGCGCCCCGGTCGTCGACGAGAGGTCGAAGCGCGGGACCCCGTGAGCACGGTCGCGCGGGCCGGCGCGCGCCCCGGTCGTCGACGAGAGGTCGAGGCGCGGGACCCCGTGAGCAGGGTCGCGCGGGTCGGCGCGCGCCCCGGTCGTCGACGAGAGGTCGAGGCGCGGGACCCCGTGAGCAGGGTCGCGCGGGTCGGCGAGGGCCGGCGGTCGTCGACGAGGAGGTCGAAGGCGGGATCCCGTGAGCCGCGTCGCGCGGGTCGGCGGTCGTCGACGAGGAGGTCGAAGGGCCGGATCCCGTGAGCCGCGTCGCGCGGGTCGGCGGTCGTCGACGAGGAGGTCGAAGGGCGGGATCCCGTGAGCCGCGTCGCGCGGGTCGGCGAGGGCCGGTGGTCGTCGACGAGGAGGCCGAAGGGCGGGATCCGTGAACAGGGCCGCGCGGGTCGGCGAGGGCCGGCGGTCGTCGACGAGGAGGTCGAAGGGCGGGTCCCGTGAACAGGGCCGCGCGGGTCGACGGGCCAGGCTTCGGCGGCCTCCCGAAGGCTACGCCGATCGGGCGTCAGGCTCGACCTGCTCGCCCCCACGCCCGATCAGGCCGTCGCCGACGATCCGCAGGGCCTCGACCGTCAGCGCCTCGACCGTGCGCTCGTCACCCCGCGCGGCGAGCCGCTCGGAGGCGCGGCGCACGAGCTCGCGGGCCTCCGCCTTCGAGCACTGGAGCCCGACGAGCGCCAGCGCGGCGACCCGCGCCGGCTCGTCATCCCGCGGGGACGGCGTGCTCACAGGAGCCGCGCGCGTTGGCGCCGCGCCCGTGAGCTCCGTTCCGTCGGCGAGGAAGAAGCGGAAGCCAACGCGCGCGTCGCCGCGGATCTCGAGGTAGCCGACGTGGCGGTCCGGGTGGTGACGATCGCACAGAAGGGTCATGCGGTCGGGGTCATGGCCGGTGACCGCGCGGCCGGGCTCGTGGTGCACGTGGAGGCTCCCCCGCCGGCCGCAGCCCGGGACCGCGCACACGCCCCGGTCGCGGTCGTAGACCAGCCGCCGCACGCGCTCCGGGATCGCCTTCGTCACCCTCCCGGTGCCCGTGCGCAGGTCGTGCACCTCGGCGTCGCGCGTCGCCGCCGCCTCGTCGGCCGGCGACAGCGGCACCGGCCCGTCGCGCCCCTGGAGCGTCGCCGGCGCGCCGCACTCGCACTTGTGGAGGACGATCCGGTAGGCCGGCCCCGCGCGGCCACCCCGCCCGGCCACGGCCTCGGCGTAGCCCCGACACACCACCTCGAGCGCCTCCTCGTCCGTGAGCGGCCGGTCGCTGTTCTGGCGCGCCAGGCGCAGAGCCTCCTCGAGCCAGACCGCCTGCTGCTTCGTCTGCTTGACCGTCCGCCGCACGGGCGCCGGCTCGCCCTTCGCCTCGGCGACGAGCACCTCGAGCTGGCGGCTCGTACGCGTCTGCGCCCGCTCGAGCCAGACGGCCTCCGTCTCCGCCGTCGCGATCCGCGCGACCGTGCGCGCCTTCGTCCAGGCGACCTCGCCCTCGCGGAAGGCGACGCGCAGGCGCGGCAGGCGCTCGAGCTCGCGCGCGAGCGCGATCAGCTCGCGGGCCTTGCGGTCGGACGAGACGAAGCCGCGCGCGACGGCGTACTGCCCGATCCGCGCGTGGCCGAGCGAGCGGTGCACCTCGCACCGCTCGGCGTGCGAGAGCAGGTAGGCCAGCTCGGCCGTGACCTTCCGCTCGCGGCGGGCCACGAGGTCGAGCTGGGCGTCGATCCGCCGCGCCTCGTCGAGCCGCGCCTCGAGCTCGGCCTTCGGGAGCGGCTGGGACGAGGCGGAGCCTCGGCGCGAGGTCGTCTTCACGGGGCCTCCTGTGAGCTGGTTGGTGTGGTTCGTGGGAGAAGGCGGCGGCTCCGGCCGATCGGCCTGGCGTGCCACTCCAACGCTCAAGATTACCGGACCTTGTGTCGCATTGCGAGTTTCAAATGTGTGCATTATGTGGCTCGCCGCGGCGGACCGTGCGCTCCGTGGCTCGTCGACCGTGCTCAGGCGTCGAAGCCGACCGTCGACGCTGCGACCGGGGTGGTGGGACGGCGCCCCTCGTGCTCGCGGGCGGGCATGCCTGCCCCGCCCTCGTCGACGAACCGCCTGCCGAGTCCTCCGACGAGGCCGCCCTCACGAGCACGAGCCTACCCCCGCCTTCGTCGACGAACCGCCGGCCGAGTCCTCCGACGCGACCGTGCTCACGGGCACCCGCCTGCCCCCGCCTTCGTCGACGACCCGCCTGCGCCGTCCTCCGACGAGGCCGCGCTCACGGGCACGAGCCTGCCCCCGCCCTCGTCGACGACCCGCCGGCGCCGTCCTCCGACGCGACCGTGCTCACGGGCACGAGCCTGCCCCCGGGCACGAGCCTGCCCCCGCTTCGTCGACGAACCGCCTGCCGAGTCCTCCGACGAGGCCGTGCTCACGGGCACCCGCCTGCCCCCGCCTTCGTCGACGACCCGCCTGCGCCGTCCTCCGACGAGGCCGTGCTCACGGGCGCGAGCCTGCCCCCGGGCACGAGCCTGCCCCCGCTTCGTCGACGAACCGCCTGCCGAGTCCTCCGACGAGGCCGTGCTCACGGGCGCGAGCCTGCCCCCGCCCTCGTCGACGAACCGCCGCACCGTCCTCCACGAGGCCGAGCTCACGGGCACCCGCCGGCCCCCGCCCTCGTCGACGAACCGCCTGCGCCGTCCACCCACGAGGCCGAGCTCACGAGCACCCGCCCGGCCCCCGCCCTCGTCGACGAACCGCCGGCGCCGTCCACCCACGAGGCCGAGCTCACGGGCACGAGCCTGCCCCCCGCCCTCGTCGACGAACCGCCGGCGACGTCCTCCCCCCCGAGGTCGCGCTCACGGACACGAGCCTGCCCCACGCCTTCATCGACGAACCGCCAGCGACGTCCACCGACGAGGTCGTGCTCACGGGCACCCGCCGGCCCCCGCCTTCGTCGACGAACCGCCGCACCGTCCTCCACGAGGCCGAGCTCACGGGCACCCGCCGGCCCCCGCCTCGTCGACGAACCGCCTGCGGCGTCCTCCCCCGAGGCCGTGCTCCCGGGCGCGAGCCTGCCCCGCCCTCGTCGACGAACCGCCCGGCGACGTCCGCCGACGAGGTCGTGCTCACGGGCACGAGCCTGCCCCCGCCCTCGTCGACGAACCGCTGGCGCGCCGCCGTCCCGCGAGTCGACGGACCGCCGGCGCCGTCCTCCCACGAGGCCGCGCTCACGAGCGTCAGCCTGCCCGCGCTCACGCGCGCCGCTGTCGCCGACGCGCGGGGCGGGCTACCCCTCGCACCTCGCCCGCAGGTACTCGTAGAGCAGCCGCACCCCGAACCCCGACGCGCCCTTGCCCAGGTAGCCCTTCCCCGGGTCGCCGCTCGCCCACGCCGTCCCTGCGATGTCGAGGTGCGCCCACGCCGCGCCCTCCGGCGCGAAGTGGCGCAGGAACCAGGCGCCGGCGATCGTGCCCGCCTCGCGCCCCTTGCCGAGGTTCTTCACGTCGGCCACGTCGCCCTTGACGTGCTCGCCGTAGGCGTCGTCCATGGGCAGCGGCCAGAGGAGCTCGCCCGTGGCCTCGCCCGCCGCGCGCAGGGCGTCGGCCAGCGCCTCGTCGGGGCTGAGCACGGCGGCGCGCACGTCGCCGAGCGCCACGAGGACCGCGCCGGTGAGCGTGGCCACGTCGATCACCACGTCGGGCTTCAGGCGCGCCGCGTAGGCGAGCGCGTCGGCGAGGATCAGCCGGCCCTCGGCGTCGGTGTTGAGGATCTCGATCGACTTGCCGTTGAGCGCGCGCACCACGTCGCCCGGCTTGACCGCCCGGCCGCCGGGCATGTTCTCGGTCGCCGGCACGAGGCCGATCACCCGCACGGGCAGCGCCGTGCGCGCGAGCGCCGCCATGAGCCCGATCACGGCGCAGCCGCCCGACTTGTCGAACTTCATCTCCCACATCTTGTCGGCCGGCTTGATCGAGATCCCGCCCGTGTCGAACGTGATCCCCTTGCCGACGACGACGACCGTCCCGCCCTTCGGCTTCGCCTTGCCCTTCGGCGCGTGCTCCATGTGGATGAACCGCGCCGGCTCGTCCGACCCCTGCGCGACCGCCATGAAGGCGCCCATGCCCAGGCGCTTGCACTCGTCGGGGTCGAGCACCTTCACCTTGAAGCCGTGCGTCCGCCCCGCCTCGCGCGCCGCGCTGGCCAGGAGCGTGGGGGTCATGTGGTTCGCCGGCCCGTTGGCGAGGTCGCGCGCGAGGTTGGCCCCCTGCGCCACCGCCACGGCGCGCTCGACCGCCGCCTGCGCGTCCTTGCCCGCGAACACCTCGACCGCGAGGTCGGGCCGCGCCCTCTTCGCCGCCCCGCTCGCCTGGCCCTTGTGGCGGTCGAAGGCGTAGTCGGCGAGCACGGCCGCCTCGGCCGCCGCCGCGGCCGCCTCCGCCTGGTGCAGCCCCGCGGGCAGCGACGCCGGCAGCGCCACGCCGAGGCGCCGCGCCTCCAGGCGCCGCGCCTCGCCCGCGGCCGCCCCGGCCGCCCGGCGCACGCGCTCGACCGTGGCGCCCTTCCGCGGGCCGAGGCCGACGAGCAGCACGCGCGCGGCGCGCCCGTCCTCGCCATAGAACAGCGCCGTCTGGCGCAGCTTCCCCTTGAAGTCCCCCAGGCGCACGGCGCGCGCCGCCTTGCCGCCGGTGACCTCGTCGATCGCCGCCTCGGGCTTGTCGCCCTCGAAGGCGAGGACGGCGAGCAGGTCGAGCTTCTCCTGGGCAGGGTCGATGGCCTTGAGCTGGACTCGGGTCACGGGTCAGTCGCCTTCCGATCGGAGGGGTGAAGGAAGTGAGTCAGGCGCCGGCGCGGGCGCGCAGGACCGCGTCGAAGCGCTCCCACTCGTCGGGCGGGAGCGCCACGCGCCCCAGCCGCGGCGCCTCCGCCTCGGCGGGGGGCGGCGCGCCCGGCGCCCGCGTGGGCTCGCCGTGGTAGTCGGAGCCGCCGGTGACGAGGAGGCCCAGCGCCCGCGCGCGGGCGTGGAAGTGGGCCGCCACGTCGGGCGCGTGGCCGAAGTGGTAGGCCTCGACCCCCTCGAGGCCCTGGGCGGCCAGCGCCTCGAGGTGCGGGTCGAGCCCGTCGATCGACGGGTGCGCCACGACCGACACCCCGCCGAGCCCGCGGATCATGGCGATCGCCTCGCCGGCCGTGGGCACGCGGTCCTGCACGTAGGCGGGCTTGCCCTTGCCGAGGTAGCGGTCGAACGCCTCGGGCACCGAGGGCACGTGGCCGGCCTCGACCAGGGCGCGCGCCACGTGCAGCCGCCCCGGCGAGCGCCGCGGGTCGGCGCCGCGCCCCAGCGCCTCGAGGTCGAGCGACAGGCCGAGCTCGCCCAGGCGCGCGACGATCGACGCCATGCGCGCGCGGCGCAGGGCGCGCCGCTCCTCCTGCCAGGCCGCCAGCGCGCCCAGCCGGTCGGCCGGGAAGAAGCCGAGCACGTGCACGTTGCCGCCGTCCTCGAGCGCGGCGCTGACCTCCATGCCGGGGATCACGCGCAGCCCGACGCCGCGCGCCTCGTCGAGCGCCTCCGCCAGCGCCTCGGTCGTGTCGTGGTCGGTGATCGCGAGCACGTCGAGGCCGACCTGCGCCGCGAGCCGCACCAGGTCCCGCGGCGGCAGGCTGCCGTCGGAGAGCGTCGTGTGGCTGTGCAGGTCGACCCGGGGGGACGTCATCGGGGGCATCGTATCCGGCGGGTATGTCATCTGGCGCCCGCGCGCCCGTGCTACCCTCCGGCCCGGACGGAGGGAGCCGTGAGCGAGGGGCTGATCCTCGAGCGATACCGCACCGTCGAGCCGGTGCCCGCCCGCCTCGGCGGGGCGGCGTGGCTGGCCGAGGACACGGCCGCCGGCGGCGGCCTGGTCGAGGTCCACCTCCTGCCCGCCACGCCCGAGGCGGAGGCCGCCTACCCGGCCGTGCGGCAGGCGATCGAGGCCCTGCGCGCGGCCCCGCCCGGGCCGCTGGCCCGCCCGCTCGACCTCGCCTGGGGGCCCGACGGCGAGCTCGTCCTGGTGCAGGAGTACCGGGAGGGCCGCGCCCTCGCCGACCTGCTCGCCGCGCCGCTCGACCCGGCGCGCGCGCGCGAGGTCCTGCGCGGCGTCCTCCACGCGCTGGCCGTCGCGCGCCGCCTCGGGCTGCACCACGGCGGCCTGTCGCCCCGGCGCGTGCTGGTCGACGCGGCCGCGGACGACCGCGTGGTGCTCCTGGACCTCGGCGTCATGCCGCTCGCCGCGCGCCACCCCGACGAGGCCGCCTACCGCGCCCCCGGTGACGCGCGCGGGGCGCGCGCCGACGCGCACGCGCTCGCGGTGCTGGCGCTCGAGCTCCTCGCCGGGGCGCGGCCGGCGCCCGGACAGCCCGTGCCCGAGCCGCCGCCCGCCGCCGCCCAGGCCGTCGGGCCCGAGTTCCTGCGCGCGGTCCTGGCGCTCGCGCGGGCCGACGGCAGCGCCCGCGCCGACGACGCCGGCGCGCTCCTCGGCCTCCTCCCCGCCCGGCCCCGACGCTCGCGCCGCGCGCGCTTCAGCGTGCGCGAGGCCTGGGACGGTGACATCGGCCCGGGGACCGCCCGCCTCCTGCAGCTCGGCCTCCGCCCGGAGTTCCGCGACCGCATGCCCGCCGAGATCCGCGGCGCGGCGGCCGCCCCCGCCGTCGACGCCGCGCCCGTGCAGTTCCAGTCGACGACGATCTCGCCCCGACCGCCGGCCCCGAGCGCGCCGCCGCCGCCGCCGCCGCCGCCGGTGAGCGAGCCGCCCGCCCCGATCGTCGTCCGCGTGGCCCCCCGCCCGCCGGGCGAGAGCGCCCTCTTCGCCGGCGAGGCGTCGCTGACCCTCCCCCCGCCGCCCCCGCCCGCCTCCGCCCCGGCCGGCGACGACCTCACGCTGCCGCTCGCCGCGCCGACCCGGCCGCCGCGGCCGCTCCTCCTCCGCCGCGGCGACGGGGGGACGGCCTACTTCCTCCTCACGCCGAAGGACGAGGCCCTCGACGTCGGGCGCGAGCGCGGCAACGACATCATCCTGCGCGCCTTCCGCGGCGGCGCGGTCGAGAACGTCGACTCGAACCGGATCAGCCGCAAGCACCTCCACGTGCAGCGCCGCGGCGACGCGCTGCGCGTGGCCTGCGGGCAGCGCGACGCGCCCGCCAAGGCGAGCACCTACGGGACGACGCTCGACGGCGTCCGCCTGCCGGTCGAGCGGCGCGGGGCCGAGTCGGTGGGCGCGCCGACGCCGCTCCCGGTCGGGCGCGACTTCGAGCTCGTCCTGGCCCTCACCTCGGTGCGCCTCGTCGGCCGCGTCGCGCCGGGCTCGCTCGCCCTGCGCCTCGCCCGCGCCGACGGCGTCGACCACCAGTACGTCGTCGTGTGGCCGGGCGCCGAGGCCACGCTGGGCAGCGGCGCCGACGACGCCCTGCGCCTGCCGGCCGAGGACGGCGTCGTGCCCGGGCACGCGCGCCTGGGGATCGACCAGGTCCGCGGCGCCTTCCAGGTCACGCCCCACGCCGGGCCCCTGCGCGCCGGCGGCCGCGACGTCCCCCGCGGCGAGTGGGTCGCGCTGGACGCGGGCGTCGTCCTGGGCGACGCGCCCCTCTCCGCCCGCCCGGCCGCCGACGCGGACTACCTCACGACACGCCCGACGTAGCTCGCTCCCGCGAGAGGATCCAGCGGGTGGAGCGCAGCGACGAGCGAGGCGAGGCCGCGGAGGCCGAGGCGAGGCGGCGCGCGCCGCCGGCGGCGCCGGCCGCCCCGCGCGCGCGCCGCCTCGGCCCGTCGTGCGGAGCACGACGTCTCAGGGGACGTACCGGAGGGGACGGTCCCGACCTGCATCCGCGGCCGCAGCCGTCGAGCACACTGATGCCGGAGCTCCCCGAGGTCGAGCACATCGTCCGCTACCTGCGCCCGCGCGTGACCGGCCGGCGCGTCGAGGCCGTCGCGCCGCCCGCCCTCGCCCGCGCGCTGGTCGGGCGGACGCTCCGCGGCGTCGCGCGCCGGGCCAAGCTCGTCCTCCTGCCGCTCGACCGCGGTGGGACGCTCGTCTTCCACCTGAAGCTCACCGGCAAGCTGTGGGTCCGCGCCGCGGGCGACCCGCCGGGCCGTCACGTGCGGCTCGTGCTCGGCCTCTCGGGCGGGCAGGCCCTCGTCCTCGAGGACGCCCGCCGCCTGGGCTGGGCGCGGGTCCTCGACGACGCGGCCCTCGCCGCCGCCCTGGCCGGGCTGGGCCCGGAGCCGCTCGAGCCGGCCTTCGACCTGGCCGCGCTCCGCGCGCGCCTCGCGGCGCGCCGGCGCTCGCGCCTCAAGCCGCTCCTCCTCGACCCGGCCTTCGTGGCGGGGATCGGGAACATCTACGCCGACGAGGTCCTCTTCGCCGCGCGCCTCCACCCGCTCGCCCGCGCCGGCGACCTCGACGCCCCCGCCGTCCGGCGCCTGCACGGGGGGATCAAGCGCGTCCTCGGCGCGGCGCTCGCCGCGCGCACCGACGAGGTCCCCGACCAGGAGCGTGTGGGCGCGGGCGGCCGCGGCGCGGCCCGGCGGCTCGCGCTGGCCGTGTTCCAGAAGGACGGCCAGCCCTGCCCGCGCTGCCGGGCCACGCTCACGCGCACGGTGGTCGCCGGCCGCGGCACCTACCTGTGCGCGCGCTGCCAGCAGGGTTAGCGTGGAGCGTCATGCGCCGCGCCGCCCCGGTCCTCGCCCTCGCCCTCGCCCTGACCCTCGCGCCCCCCGCCCGGGCGGAGGACCCGTTCGCCGCCCTGATCCGCGAGGTCGAGGGGCTCATGGCCGGCCACACCGACCGGGCGAAGGAGGCGCGGATCCTCGAGCTCCTGCGCCGCGCCGCGCCCGAGACGCTCGACCGCGCCGTGCGCCACCTCGACCTCGGCAAGCTCCTGGGCGACGTCGACGATCACCCGGGCGGGCCGCAGCACCGGACCGACCTGCTCCTCCTCCTCGGGCGCGCCCGCCTGCGCGACCTGTCGATCGCCGGGCGCGAGGCCCTGATCACGGCGCTCCAGCGGGGCCGGACCGGGTCGCGCCGCGAGCAGGTGATCCGCGACGTCCTCCTCGGCACGCGCGGCGCCGCGCTGACCGCGCTCAAGAACGCGATCGACGCCGGCGGCGACCCGCACGACCTCGAGCAGCTCGTGTTCCACGACCTCGACGACGCCGCGCTCCGCGACCAGGTCCTGGCCCACTTCGCGCGCGAGGCGGCCGCGGCCCCGTCGGGCGAGGTCAAGGTGCTGAGCGACATCGACGACACGCTCTACCGCAACTGGGTCGACGAGCGCTACCCGCCGAAGGCCGTCTACCCCGGCGTCCGCGCCCTCTACCACGAGCTCGACATCGGCCCCGACGAGGCCGGCCGCCCGGGCGACCTCGTGTTCGTCACCGCGCGCCCGGGCGACCGGGCCGGGATCGTCGAGGAGCAGACGATCGCCACGCTCGGCCGCCTGGGCCTGTCGCGCTTCGTCGTCCTCACGGGCTCGCTGAGCAAGGTCGTGAGCAACGAGGCGATCGCGCGCGGGAAGCTCGAGGCGATCGACCGCTACCGCCGCCTGTTCCCCGAGTACGGCTTCGTGTTCCTCGGCGACAGCGGCCAGGGCGACGCGCTCGTGGCCGCCGCCCTCATGGCGGACCACGCCGGGACGACCCGCGCCGTGTTCATCCACGACGTCGTGACCACCCCGCCCGAGGGCCGCGCGGCCTGGGCCGAGCGCGGGGTGCCCCTCTTCGACACCTACGTGGGCGCGGCCGTCCACGCCCTCGAGCAGGGCCTGATCTCCCCCGCGGGCCTCCGCCGCGTCGTCGCCGCCGCGCGCGAGGAGCTCGAGGCGCTCCCCTTCCCGGACGAGGCCGTCCGCGCCGCGCGGCGCGAGGAGCTCCTGCGCGACGTGGCCCGCGCCGAGGCGCTGGCGCCGGGCGGAGACTGATCGAGGGCGACCTCACCTCCCCAGCGCCGCCAGCCGGTTCGCCGCCCACTGGTGCTGCGCCCACATGACGAGCCCGGCCGACAGGCAGCGCCGGTAGTGCGCGCGCGCCCGCGCCAGGTCGCCGTCGCGCTCGGCGAGGAGGCCGAGGAACCCGTGGACGGCGCAGGCGCGCTCCCGGCGCTCGCCCTGCGCCGCCGCGCTCGCGATCGCCGCCTCGACCTCGTCGTCGTCGGCGCGCCCGAGCGCGCGCCGCGCCACGGCGGCCAGCCAGCCGGGGCCGGCGGCGATCGCCTCGAGGCGCGCCGGGTCGCCGCCCCCCAGGCCGGCCGCCCAGATCGGGTGGTACTCGTCGTCCGGGTTCGCGGCGAGCACCCGCGCGAAGTCCTCGAGCGCGCCCGCGCGGTCGCCCAGGAGCGCGCGGGCGCGGCCGCGCTGGCCGAGGGGCCAGGTCCACCCCTCCGCGCCCAGCCGCACGGCCTCGTCGAAATCGGCCACGGCGCCAGGGAGGTCGCCGAGGGCCAGGCGCGCCGAGCCGCGCGCGCTCCAGGCGGTCGCTCGCCGCGGCGAGAGCTCGAGCACCTTCGACAGGTCGGCCTTGACCCCCGCGGCGTCGCCCAGCCGCCCGCGCACGTCGGCGCGCGTCTCCCACCCCTCGGGGTCCTCGGGGTCGAGCGCGACGGCGCGCTGCGCGTCGAGCAGCGCGCCGGGGAGGTCGTCGAGCTTCAGCCGCGACTCGGCGCGCTCCCGCCACACGCCCGGGGCGGTCGGCCTGAGGGCGATCACGCGCGTGAAGTCCTCGACGGCGCCGCGGTGCTCGCCGGCGCGGGCGCGCGCCCAGCCGCGGTAGAAGATCGGGCGCCAGGCGTCGGGCCGGCGCTCGATCACCTCGGCGAGCGCCGCCACGGCCTCGTCGCGGCGCCGGTGCTCGAGGAGGGCGACGGCCCGGGCCACCGCGAGGTTGACGGACGCCGGGAGGCGAGCCACGGCCTCGTCGAGGTCCGCGAGGCAGCCGGCGCGGTCGCCCGCCTCGCCGCGCAGGAGCCCCCGGTAGACCCACGGCGCCGGGTCCCAGGCGCCCTGGGCCTCGACCGCCCGCGTCGCGTCGTCGAGGGCGGCCGCGGCGTCGCCGAGCGACAGGAGGCACATCGCCCGGCGACAGAGGGCGGCCGCGAGGTCGGGGGCCTCGTGCACGGCCCGGCTGAACGCGGCCGCCGCCTCCTCGTGGCGCCCCTTGGCCTGCAGCGCCAGCCCGGCGAGGAACGCCTCGCGCGCGGCCGCCGGCGGGCCGGCGGCGCTCGCCACGTGGGCGACGACCCCGGGCGCCTCGGCCGGGGCGGCGGCGGGGCGCCGCGCCGCGACGACGCGACCGCCGCGACCGCGACGAGCGCCGCCGCCGCCGCCGCCGCCGCGAGCGCCCGCCGGCCGGCGGGGCGAGCCGCGCCGCCGCCCTCCAGGTAGCGCTTCGAGGGCGGCGGCCATCGCCTCCGCCGACGGGTGGCGGTCCGCGGGCGCCTTGGCCAGGGCGCGCAGGACGATCGCGTCCAGCGCCGCGTCGACCCCGGGGGCGAGCGACGAGGGCGCCGGCGCGGGCGCGCTGCACACGGCGGTGATCGCCTGGACGATCGTCTGCCCCTCGAACGGCGGCTGGCCGGTGAGCATGGCGAACAGCGTGGCGCCGAGCGCGTAGACGTCCGACGCCGGGCCGACGAGGTCGCGCTTGCCGCGCGCCTGCTCGGGCGGCCAGAAGCCCGGCGTCCCGAGGACCGTGCCGGCCTGCGACAGGCCGCTCTGCAGCACCTCGTCGCGGGCCAGCCCGAAGTCGGTCAGGACCACGCCGCCGTCGCTCGCCAGGAGCACGTTGCTGGGCTTCACGTCGCGGTGGACGACCCCGCGCGCGTGCGCGTGCGCGAGGGCCAGCGCGACCTCGCGCGCCACCCGCGCCGCCTCGCGGGGCGGCAGCGGCCCCTCGTGCTCCAGCCGCTCCTGCAGCGGTCGGCCCGCGACGAGGTCCATGACCATGTAGGGGAGCCCCTCGTGCTCGCCCATCTCGTGCAGGGTCACGATCCCCGGGTGCCGGAGGCGGCCGAGCGCCACGGCCTCGACCGACAGGCGGCGCAGGAGGCGGGCGCGGTCACCGCCGGGGAGGACCAGCTTGATCGCCACGTGTCGGCGCAGGCGCGGGTCGACGGCGCGGTAGACGACCCCCATGGCGCCGCGGCCCAGCTCGCCCTGGACGACGTAGCGACCGATCCGCGCGGGTGCCGGCACCTGGCCGAGGGTAGCCGATCGCGGGAAGCCGCGCCCGCGGCGCCGCTCCCCCCCCGACCGGGGGGAACCCCCTTGGAAGCGGCCAGGGTCCGGCGCTATCGTGTGCCCCGGACGGACGGGGGAGGAGCGCGCCGCACATGGAGACCGAGGAGCCCTCGAGCGGCGTCAAGGCCGCGGCCAAGCGCATCCTCAAGGACTCGGGGCGCTTCCTGCTCGCCGGCGTCAAGGCCGCGCTCGCCGGTCCTACCACCCCGTCGGACTTCCTCCTCGACGCCTGGCGGCAGGGGCAGCACGAGCTGCACCTCGAGGCGGTCGACCTCGGGCAGCTCGTCACCGGCTGCCTCGCCCGGCACACGTCGGCCTGCGCCGACAAGGGGATCGACCTGCTCCTGCAGCAGGGGGAGCAGGTCCCGCGCGTCATGGCCGACCGGGGCTACGTCGAGGCGGTGCTCGACAAGGCGCTCGAGGCCGCGCGCAACGGCTGCGCCCAGAACCGGCCGCTGCGCGTGCGGCTGGGGCACGAGGGCGACCGGGCGTGGGTGGCGATCTCCGGCGAGGTCGACGCCGCGCCGGCCTTCGACGAGCCGCCGGCGGCCCTGGAGGCGGCGGGCGAGGTGATGGCCGCGCACGGGGGCGCGCTGGTGATCGACCGCGCCGACCCCGAGCAGGTGAGCCTCGTCCTCCGCCTGCCGGCGGCCCCGCTCGGCCCGAACTGAATGGCCCGCGTCGCCGTCGTGGAGGACGAGGCGCAGGTCCGCGAGACGCTCGCCACGACGCTCCGCGAGCGGGGCTACGAGGTGGTCGCCTTCCAGGACTTCTCGACCGCCTACGACGCGCTCAGCCGCCTCGCGCCCGACCTCCTCATCGCCGACGTGAACCTCCCCGACGGCAACGGGCTCGAGCTCGTCGCCCGCCTGCGCACGCTGCACGCCGAGAGCTTCCCGATCATCGTGCTGTCCGGGCTCAACAGCGAGACCGACTTCATGCGCGGCTTCGCGGCCGGCGCGTCCGACTACCTGAGCAAGCCGTTCACGCGCGACGAGCTGCTGGCCCGCTGCGCCGTGCACCTCGGGCGGAGCACCGACGAGGGCACGACGGCGCTGCAGCACGACCTGCCGCGCGAGGGGGACCTCGCCTTCCGCCGCTTCGAGGTGCGCTCGATCCTCGGCCGCGGCAGCTACGGCACGGTCTACGAGGCGCACGACACGCAGCGCGGGGAGGAGGTCGCGCTCAAGGTCCTCGCCGCCCTCCCCTCGTCGCAGCCCGAGGCGCGCCTGCGCTTCCTGCGCGAGACCTACGCCCTCTCGTCGGTGCGGCACGAGAACGTCGTGCGGGTGGTCGACTTCGGGGCGGCGCAGGGCCGGCTCTACTACGCCATGTCGCGCGTCCACGGGCCGACGCTCCGCGAGCGCGTCGCGACCGGCGGCCCGGGGACGCCCGACGAGGCCGTGGCGCTGCTCCGCGGGCTCCTCTCGGCGCTCGACGCGCTCGAGCAGGTGCAGCTCGTGCACAGGGACGTCACGCCCGCGAACGTCGTGCTGCGCGACGGCCGCTTCGACGCGCCCGTGCTCCTCGACTTCGGCCTCGCCAAGCGCAGCTTCGACCGCGGGCTGACCCTCGACGACGTGCTGCTCGGCACGCCCGGCTTCGTCGCGCCGGAGGCGGTCCTGGGGCGGCCCATCGACGCGAGGGGCGACCTCTACGCCGCGGGGCTCGTGGCCCGCTTCGCCGCCGTCGGGCGCGAGCCCTTCCCCGAGCTCCGGGGCATGGCGCTCCTCAACCACATGGCGCGCACGCCGGTGCCGCTGCCGGGCGACCTCCCGGCGCCCCTGCGCGACCTCCTCGCGCGCCTCACCGCCCTCGACCCCGACGCGCGGCCCGCGTCGGCGCGCGCGGCGCTCGACCTGCTGGGGGCTACGGTGTGAACCGCGCGGGGGCCTGAATCGCCCGCGCCAGGCGGGCCAGGTACTCGTGCCGGCGGATGCGCCGCGGGTGGAAGATCCGGGTCGCGTCCGTCTGGTACTGGATGTCGCAGAGCGTGAAGCCGCGCGCCCGGAGGCGCTCGACCAGCGCGACGACGGCGACCTTCGACGCGTCGGTCTCGCGGTGGAACATGGACTCGGCCATGAACGCCGCGCCGAGGCTCACGCCGTAGAGGCCGCCCACCAGCCGGCCGTCGCGCCAGGTCTCGACCGTGTGCACGACGCCGCGCCTGAAGAGCTCGCCGTAGACGCGCACGAAGTCGGCGCTGATCCAGGTCGACGGGCGGTCGGCGCAGCCGGCGACCACCTCCTCGAACGCGGTGTCCACGCGCACCTCGAAGCGCCCCTGCCGGACCGTGCGCTGGAGCCGCCGCGGCACGTGGAGCCGGTCGAGCTCCAGCACCGTGCGCGGGTCGGGCGACCACCAGCCGAGCGTGCCGTCGGCCTCGGCCATGGGGAAGATCCCCTTGCCGTAGGCCTCGAGCACGAGCTCGGGCGTGAGGACGCCGCCGATCGCCACGCAGCCGTCCGGCCCGGCGCGGGTGGGGTCGGGGAGCGGCGGCGGTGTGGGGAGGACGACGCGCCGCCGCCAGACGCGGGCGTAGAGGTACTCGAGCAGCGCCCGGGCGTCGGGGTCTCCACCGTCGGCCTCGTCGGCGTCGGCGTCGCCGTCGTCCTCGTCCTCGTCGTCGTCGAGCGGGTCGCGGGGCACGCGCTTCAGGATCTTCGACCGCCTCGCCGGCGCAAGGGGGCCGGGCACGCCCTCCCGTGTGACAGAGAGAGCGATCTGGCCTCGGGCTCCCGCCGCCAGGCCTCGACTCGGCGGCCGAGCGCTGCGCTTGCACGAACCCACGGGAAGGTCTATCGAACCTGCGGTCGGGTTCCGCGCTCATGCACGAGGTCACCTCCTTCGTCCTGGTCTTCGTCGCGGGGCTCGCAGGCATCGCCCTCAGCAGCGGCGTCCTCGTGCTCCTCGCCCGCGGGGCGAGCACGGCCTGGCGCCGCGCTCGGACGGTGGTGACGCCGTCGTTGCTGCACCGCCCCTCGCTGCTCGAGCGCTCCTGGACCCTGGAGGTCGAACCCGAGCGCGTGCGGCTCCATGTGCGCGCCGGCCCCCTGGCCTGGCCCGCCTTCGGGTTCGTCCTCTTCGTCCTGTGGGTCGGCTTCGTCATGCCGTTGGTTCGCCCGCTCCTCGACCGTTTCCCCGCGCTGCGGGATCCGCGCGGCACCGCGGCGGTGGAGTCCATGCGCGGCCCCGTCTCGTTCTTCAAGGGGGCCCTCGTCCTGGGGGCCGCCGTTTACGCGCTGGCCCACGCCCTGCGCAGGACGGACCTCATCCTGGAGTCCCAGGGCGACGTGCGCTTCGTGGAGCGCGGGCTCCTCGGGGCCGCGGAGTGGTCGCTCCCGATGGGCGAGTTCGACTCCCTGGTCGTCGAGCCCGACGGCGAGGTGTGTGTGCGCTGGCGCGACGGGCCCGGCTTCGCGCGCACGCCCGTGTTCCGCACCGCGCGCAAGCCCCTCTCGGACCTGCAGGCAGACATGGCGCTCGCCCACGACGGCCTCGTGGCGCTGATCCGCCGCCGCGCGTCTGGCGCCTGCTGACCTGCCGTGGCCCGTGCAACCAACCACGTGCACAACCACCCCGCCCCTCGGTCGGCCTGGGCGCCCGCCGCCCGGGCGCCCCCGAGCACACCACGCGGCGCGGGACGCAGCGAGAGCCTCCGCCGAGACGAACGAGGCCGAGGCGACGCCGCGCGAGGGCGACCGAAGGCGGCCTCCTGGCCGCCGAGGAAGCCCGAGCGGTCGTGG
>JAMLIC010000087.1 GCA_023954375.1 Planctomycetota bacterium | reverse complement strand
GGCGCCGGGGGCGCGCGCCGCCCGGGCGCGGTCCCCCCCCCCCCCCCCCCCCCCCCCCCCCCCGACGAACGGCAGCGCCCGGCATCCGCGGCCGCAGCCGTCGATCACACTAGTTGAACCACGTGTACATGGTGTCGACCATCTCGCGCAGGGCGCCCGTGACCTCGTTCGTCCACTTGGGCGAGGTGCCGAGGATCTCGCTGTACTGGATCGAGCCCTGGAGCGAGGCCAGCATGATCCCGACGAGGAGCATGACCGTCCACGCGGCGTGCCCCTGCTTCTGCTGCACCTCGAGCGAGCGCATGCGCGTCGACTGCGACATGGCGCGCTTCGAGCCGCGCTGCGAGGGCTGCTTGCCCGGGCGGCCGGCCTCGGCCACGGCCATGCCGTCGGTCTCGCCCGACTCGTCCATGAGCTCGAAGGCCTCGGTCTCCATGGACTCGTCCGAGCCCACCTCGACCAGGGCCGCGTCCGACTCGGTCTGGCCCGAGAGGCCGCTCATGCCGAGGTCCTCGGAGACCGACGGGACCTCGACCGTCGGGATCGCCGCCTCGGGGTCGCTGTCGTCGTGCGGCGAGACCGTGTACTCCTCGGTCGTGTCGAAGATGATCTCCTGCTGCGACCCCGAGCGCGCGCCGCCCATGATGTCGCCGATGTTGATCACCGTGTCCGAGGTCGAGTCCTCGAGGATCAGCTCGTCCGACGACTCGGCGATGCCCATCTCCTGATCCGAGTCGGTCAGGATGATCGTGGGCTCCGTCTCACGGCCCTGCTTGACGGCCATGACGTCGTCGCGCTTGAACTTCATGCTGCTGCCGGCGCGGAAGCCCCGCAGCTCGGCGTTCGAGACGAGGCGCTTGAGGTCCTCCTCGTCGATCTGCAGCTCCTCGAGGACCTCCTGGAAGGTCATGTACTCGACGGCCATCGGGTCACCTGTCGTCGTCCTGCCGGCGGCGCTGCGCGCTCACCGCCGGCGAGTGTTGTGGATCTTACCTCGGGGCCCGGGCTAGCGCCCGCGCCCGCCGCCGCCGCCGTCCTGCTGCTCGCTGGCCTTCCGCATGTCGCCGACCGAGGGGCGCTGGTCCTTGCCGCGGGGCGACCACTCCTCGAAGCGGCGCTCGTACTCGGTGTTGCGCACGGCCGTCAGCTCGAGGCGCCCGTCCTTGTACTCGTAGACCGAGAGCCGGTTGCTCTCGGGGTCGACGACGAACAGGACGTCACGGCTCTGACCCTGGGTGCCCGAGCCCGTCACGGCGAACATCTGGTGGTTGCCGCCGGCGGTCTGCGCGTAGGCCCGGGGCAGGACCTGGCCCGACTGGACGACGAGCGCGGCGGAGAGGGCGACGACGGCGCCGAGGAGGAAGCCGATCGTCATGGAGGTGCGGTCAGGGTGGCGAGGGTCCATGGTGCTCCTTGTACAACGCCTTGATAGGGCGGAGAGTATACCTGGCCGACCCGGCGGTCCACCAGCGCCTTGCCGAGGCCCTCAGGTCTCCCCGGGCGGCGTCGGACCGGGGTCACGCGACCTTCACCGCTCCGTCACGGCGCCCGGCGGACCCCCGCCTCGGCGAGCCAGGGCTCGAGCCAGGTGGCGAGGGGGCCCGGGGCGGTGGAGGCGGCCACCTTCTTCCCCTCCCCGTCGAGGAGCACGCAGGCCGGCCCGTCCGGGAGCTCCTCCTGGGCGTACTTCTGCAGGAGGACGGCGGCGACCTGCCGCTCCTCCCCGCCGGCGCGGACCACGGCGTGCGGCAGGAGCGGCTGGCCCAGGAGGCGCAGGATGGCCGGCTCCTCGGCCAGGGCCCGGGCCGCCTCGGCGCTCGCCGGGTCGTCGCCGAGGAACAGGACGAGGGCGTGGCCGCGGCGCTGCTGCGCGAGGCGGGTCGCCTCGCCGATCGAGGCGGCCGGCCGCGGCCCGGAGAGCCCATGGGCCCGGCGGCGGGCGCGGTCGCCGGCGACGAAGGCCCCGAGCGCCACGAGGATCGAGAGGACGAGGACGCCGACCAGGATGGTCCCGATGCTCACGCGAGCCTCCGGCGGACACGGATGTTAGCTTGCGACGCGGCCGGGGGCGAGGCTAGGCTCGGCCGGGGGGAGGGCGCCGCGTGGCAGAGCAGGATCCCGCGGAGCGGCTGGCCGCCGCCCTGGTCGAGGAGCTCCACGGCGACCACGGCGAGGCGCTCGAGGCCGCCGCGGCCGAGGGCGCGCTGCTCGAGCGGTTCGGGGAGCAGGTGCAGACGCTCCGCGACACCTTCGCCCGGCGCTTCGACGAGGCGGCGCTCGGCGGGCGCGACCCCCTGGGCGAGGCCCTGCGCGCCCTCGCCGGGCGGTTCGGGCCGGCCGGGCAGGTCCCGCTGCGCGAGGGCGCGGCGCCGGCGCCCGCGCCGGAGGCCGGCGCGCCGGGCTCCGGCGACGACGCCGCCCGCTGCGCGCGGCTGCGGGCCGCCCTGCGCGAGGCGCGGCGGCGGGTCCGGCGCCTCGAGGCGGAGAACCAGGCCCTGCGCGAGGAGCTGCTCAGCGCGGGCGAGATGATCGAGACGCTCGCGCTCGACCTCGAGAAGCCGATCGCGGAGTAGGTAGAGCGGCGATGAGTGATGCGCTCGCGACGGGGGCGCGCTCGGCGTGAGCGCCCGGACCAGGGCGTCTGGCCCGCTCCGCGCCTCCCCGTTGCTCGCTCTGGCGGGTCGAGGGCGAGCGGCGGAAGGAAGAGGCTCGAGCTCAGACCTGCGATGAATGATGCGCTCGCGAGGGGGGCGCGATCGGCGCAAGTGCCCGGGCCGTGGCGTTCGGCCCGTTCCGCGCCTCCCCATCGCTCGCTCTGGCGGGTCGAGCACGTGCAGCGGAACGAGAAGTTCTCAAGCTCTCTTCACTCCCCCAGCCGCTCCAGCGCCTCGTCGATCAGCCGCCCCGGCGCCTCGGCGGCGCGGGTGGCCTCGCGGGCCTTCAGGTAGGCGGCGCGCGCCTCCTCGCCGTGGCCGGCGAGCTCCAGCGCCAGCCCCTCGACGAACCAGGCGTCGTTGTGGTCCTGCACGCCGCCGATGCGGGCGGCGGCGAGGACGTGGTCGCGCGTGGCCTCGCCGAGGAGGCGCCGGCAGGCCCAGGTGTAGAGGCCCTCGGGGTTGCGCTCCTCGCCGGTGTCGGCCCCCTGGCGCCAGCGGGCGCGGGCGCCCTCGACGTCCTCCTGCGCGCGCGAGACGCCGGCCCACAGGAGCAGGTTGGGCCCCGGGCGGCTGCCCTTCGGCGCCTCGTGGAGGGCGTCGTCGAGCGCCGCGCGCGCGTCGGCGCGGCGGCCGGCGGCGCGGCGGCCGCGGCCGGCGGCGGCGCGCGCGCGCCAGCGGGCGGCCTCCGGGGTGGCGTCGACGATCGCGCGCGCGATGGCGGCCGCCTCGTCGGCGCGGCCGGCGCGGGCGAGCGCGTGCGCCTCGAGCCAGCGGGCGGGGTGGTCGGCCGGGGCGCCCTGCGGGAGCACGCCGCGCGCGAAGGCGAGGGCGTCGTCGTGGCGGCCGCCGTCGAGCAGGCAGGCGAGGACGCCCTCGCGGGCGGCGGCCTGGTAGCCGGCCTGGGCCAGCCGGTCGTGGTGGCCCCGGGCGTCGTCGAGGCGCCCGGCGGCGTGCTCGAGCTTGGCCAGGGCCAGGACGGCCTCGGCGAGCGTGGGGTCGAGCTCGAGGGCCTCGCGGAGCCGCTCGCGGGCGGCGTCGTGCTCGCCGTCGCGCATGAGCTCCACGGCGAGCCCCGCCAGCGCCCAGGCGAAGCCGGGCTCGCGCGCGGCGGCGCGCTCGTAGAGCGGCCGCGCCTCGGGCGCCGTGCGCGGGTGCTGCGCGAGCAGGCGCGCGTGGAGATAGAGGGCCAGCGCGTCGGCGCCCTCGGCCGCCGCCGCGCGCCCGGCCTCCTCGACGGCCGCGGCCCAGCCGAGGACCTCGACCTCGGCGTCCTGGAGGTCTCTCCGCAGCCGCACGTCCCGGGGCGACAGCGCGGCCAGGCGCCGGAGCGGCTCGAGCGCCTCGACCCTCCGGCCGAGGACGCGCAGCGCGGTGTAGCGGAGCTGGAGCGTCTGCGGGGAGTCGGGCGCCTTGCCCGCCAGCGCGTCGAGGTGGGCGAGGATCGCCTCGAAGTCCTCGGCCCCGTAAGCGGCCACGGCCAGGAAGTAGTGCACCTGCGGGTCGTCGGGCCGCAGGGCGCGCGCGCGCTCGAGGGCGGCGAGCGCGTCATCGAAGCGCTGGACGCCGGTGAGCGCCATGCCCGCGAGCAGGTGGCCGTCGGCGTCGTCGGGCGCGAGCTCGCGGGCCCGGTTCAGCGGCGGGAGGGCCTCCGGGAAGCGGTCGAGGAGGACGAGCGCCCGGCCGTAGGCGAGGTTCGTGCGCGGGTCGTCGGGGGCGAGGCGGTGCGCGTCGGCGAGGACCTCGACGGCGCTCTTCACGCCGGCGTCGGGTCGGCGCGCGAGCTCCTCGCCCTGCGTCATCAGCTCCTCGGCGCGGGCCAGCGCCGCCGGCGTGCCGGGCGCCGGGTCGGAGCCCTGGCGCAGCGCGACCCCGGCCGCGCCGGCGACGAGCGCCGCGCCGACGATGAGGATCAGCGGCAGGCGCGACGCCTCCTCCGGCGCGCCGGGCGTGGCGGGCTGGGCGGCGGGCTGCGAGGTGGGCGTGGGATCGTCGCTCATGGGGGCGCCTCCGGCGAGGGCCGCACATGGTACCCTGCAATGAGTGATGCGCTCGCGAGGGGGGCGCGATCGGCGCAGGTGCCCGGGCGACGGCGTCTGGCCCGTTCCGCGCCTCCCCATCGCTCGCTTCGGCGGTTCGAGCAGGTGCAGCGGGACGAGAGAGCTTGAGACTTTTCGTTCCGCTGCAGCTCCTCGACCCGCCAGAGCGAGCGATGGGGACGGGCGGAGCGGGCCAGATCGTGCCAGTCCGGGACTTGCTCCGATCGCCCGCCCCTCGCGAGCGCATCACTCATCGCAGGTCTGAGCTCGAGAGAAATCGCGCAGCGATTTCTCTCGAGCTCGCGGCCCTGGCGGGCGAGGCGCGCTCAATCAGTCGGTCGTCGACGAGGCCGACGACGGCCGGTAGCGCCGGCGCTTGTGGGCGAGCTGCGGGTAGAGCGGGAGGATGTCCACGCCGAAGCGGAGCTGCCGGACCGAGCGGTACTCGCGGCTCAGGTCGAGGTCGAGGTAGACCTTCTTCTCGTTCTTCAGCCCGAACGAGGTGGAGAAGCAGAGCTGCTCGTCGCCCTCGCGCAGGTAGCCCTTGCGCACGGGGTCGTGGCCGAAGACGACGATCCAGTTGCGCTGGCCGTCGCGCTCGAGCCGCTCGAGGAGGCGGCGCACGACGAGCGGCCCGGCCGCCCGGCACCAGAACATCTCGCCCAGGATCGGCACGGCGATCATGTCGCGGATCGACTTGCCCTCGTGCCCGCCGTACTCGACCGAGCAGATCTCGGCGAAGCTCGCGTCGAGCACGCGCGGGGCGCCGTGCGTGACGACGACGCCGCGCCCCGCGAGGGCGCCGATCGGGAGCGAGCGGAAGAGCTCCTTGTAGCGGGCCGTCTTCTTGGGCCCGAGCGCCGCCTCCAGGAACTCGGTCTCGGAGGGGCTCTTGTGGAACTTGCGCGTGTGCGGCCCGCCGATGTGGCTGTGCTCGTGGTTGCCGATCAGCGCGAACACGCGCCCCGGGAGGTCGCGCTGGAGGCCCATGAACTCGTCGACGAGCTCGACGCTCTGGTCGACGTAGAAGTCGCCGAGGTGCTCGGGCCACTGCTCGCGCGTGTAGCAGGGGCCGTGGACGAGGTCGCCCGTGAGCAGCAGGTAGGCGTCACCGTCGGTGTCCTCGAGCGCCTGGCGGAAGGCGGCGACGACGCGGCGGAAGTCGGGGAGGTTGCCGTGCAGGTCCGTGCTGATGACCAGGCGGCCACCGGGCGGAAACTTGATGAGCTTGCCGTAGCGCTCGACGCCGCCCACGTGGCGCCCCTCCCTCGAGCCCGGTATCGTACCCGCCCGCGGAGGGGCTCGCACGGCCGACGTCGACCTCGAGTGCTGGTTCTGCGGCGCGCCGTTCGACCGGGCCGCGGTCGAGCGCGACGGCATGCTGGTCCCGCGGCGGACGGCCGAGGGCGGGCCGTTCCTGCGCTACGACTGCCCGGCCTGCGGCCGCCCGGCCCACGTCGAGCGCAACCGCGCCGGCGCGCTCCTGGGGAGCGCGCCGCCGATCGTCCCCGTGGCCGACGCGCTGCTCGCCACCTTCGACGCCGACCTGCGGCGCGAGCTCGCGGCCAAGCGCGAGCACGAGCGCCGGCGGGCGGGGCGCCGCGAGTGGTTCTTCGGCCCGTACGCCGACGAGCTGGTCGCGCGCGGCTGGCGGCCCGGCCAGGCGCGGCCCGCGCCCGAGCCCGACCCGCCGCGGCAGGAGCGGCGCCGCGGCGGCGGCCCGCGAGCGGGCCGAGCGCCCGCACGCCGCCGCCACCGCCGCCCGGGCCGCCGCCGCCGCCCGAGGCGCCGCCCCCCGCGCCGCCGCCGCCCGCCCCGCACGAGCTCCTCGGCGTGGCCCCGGGCGCCCCGCCGGACGTGGTGAACGCCGCCTTCCGCGAGCTGGCGAAGCGCTACCACCCGGACCGGTTCGCCACGCTGGACGAGGAGTTCCAGGCGCTCGCCACGCGGCGCATGCAGCAGCTCATGGCCGCCCGCGACGCCATGCTCGGCGGCTGACCCGCGACGGTCAGGGCACGAACAGCTCGGCGCCCGCGATCACGACGCCGCGCTCGTCGGTCCCGCCGACGAGCAGCACGCGGCCGTCCTGGAGGAGCGTGGCGGTGTGGTCGACGCGCGCCTTCACGGCGCGGCGGTCGAGGGTCCGGCGGCCCTGGCCCTGCTCGACGGGCAGCCCCGTGAAGTCGTAGACCTCTCCCTCGTCATGGACGCCGCCGCCCGGGCCGCGGCCGCCCGCGAGGAGCACGCGCACGCCGTCCAGCAGCGGGACGGCCTCGTGCGCGGCGCGCGCGAGGACGAGCGGGCGCGCGCCGGCGAGGAGCGCGGGGGGCGCGCCGCCGAGCCCGCGCAGGTCGAGCAGCGCGGCGTCCGCGCGCGGGCCCGCGGCGTCCTCGCCGCCCGAGACGAGCACGACGGCGGAGGCGGCGAACGGGGCGGCCAGGCCGGCGCGCCCGCGCGCGACCGCGCCGGGGACGGTCTCCACGGTCAGCGTGCCCGGGCGCACCACGTCGACCGCGGTCGTCGGCGCGGCGGCCCCGCGGCCTGGGCCGACCACGGCCGCGCCGCCCGGTCCCAGGACGGCCCGCTGCTCGCTCCGCGCCTGGGCGAGGGCGGGGGCCTGCGTGAACGCGCGGGTGACCGGGCTCCAGCGCTCCTGCGAGGCGAGCGGCGCCCCCGCGGCGTCGACGCCGCCCGACACGAGGACGGTCCCGTCGCCGAGCGCGGTCGCGGTGGCGCGCGCCCGCGGCGTGAGGAGCGCCCCGGCCGACGTCCAGCGGTCGGCCCCCGGGTCGTAGAACTCGGCCTCGGCGACGAGGCCGGCGCCGTCGCGCCCGCCGACCACCAGGACGCCCCCGGCGACCGCGACCGCCGCGTGCCCGGCGCGCCCGCGGGTCAGCGCCGCGCGGGCCTCGAGGGTGCGCGACTGCGGGTGGTAGCGCTCGACGCCGCTCAGGCCGGCGGCGACGCCGTCGGTGCCGCCCACGAGCAGCACGGTCCCGTCGGCGAGGCGCGTCGCGGTGTGCCGGGCGCGCGGCGCGGGGACGGCGGTGAGGAGCGGGTCGAACGCCTCGCGCGCCGGGAAGGCGTCAGGCGTGTAGACCTCCGGCGCCGCCTCGCCGCCCACGACGAGCGCCCGCCCGGGGCCCGTGGCGACCGCCACCGCGTCCGGCCGCGCCGTGGTCCCCGGCCCGGCGATCGGCGTCCAGGCGAGCGTCTCGAAGTCGAAGCGCTCGGCCACGGGCGTCGGCGCGCCGCCGGCGCCGCCGAACGCGACGACGTGCCCGCCGGCGTAGGCCAGCCCCGGTCGGTGGCGGACGCGGGCCATCTGCCCGACGCCGGTGAACTGGCCGGTGGCGGGGTCGTAGATCGCCGCCGCGGCCGTGGCGTTCGCGGCCTGCCCCAGGACGGTCGTCCCGCCGGCGACGAGGACGCGGCCGTCGGGCAGGAGCACGGCGGCGTGCTCGGCCCGCCCGACGTCGGCCCCGGTGGTGGTCACGCTGGTCGCGGCGGCGTCGATGAGCAGCGCGGTCTGCTGCGGGGTCCCGGTCCCGTCGACGCCGCCGACGACCAGGACGCGGCCGTCGGGCAGCGCGGTGGCGGTGTGCCCGACGCGCGCCGTGAGGCCGCTGCTGAAGGCGGTCGTGAACGACCCGCCGCCGACCCCGGGCGCGAACACCTCGACCGTCTGCACCGGGACGCCGCCCGCGCTGGCGCCGCCGATCACGACCGCCCGCCCGTCGGGCAGGGCGGCCACGGCCGGCGCCGTCCGCCCGAACGTGAGCCCGCCCGGCACCGCGGTCACCTGGCCCGACCCGCCGCTGGCGGTCAGCGCGAACGTCTCGGCGGCGGTGCTGGCCAGGCCCCCGGCCTCGCCGCCCGCCACGAGCACCTGCCCGCCCGTCAGCAGCGCCCACCCCGGACGGGCGCGCGGCGCGGGCAGGCCGGGCGCGACCGCGAAGGCGTTCGTGCGGGGGTCGTAGATGAACCCGCCCCCTTGCGGCGCCCCGCCGCGCGTCCCGCCGGCCACCCACACCCGGTCGTCGGGCAGCGCCGCGGCCACCGGGAGCGTCAGCGCGTCGCCGCCCGTGATGGGGTCGAGGCGGTCGCTGAGGTCGACGACGAACGGGCCGGTGAAGCTCGTGATCCCGGAGTCGCGGCCGTTGGCGCTGAAGCGCAGGACCACGTCGCGGTGGATGCCCGGCCCGAGGTCCCGGATCGGGTCCCACTCGAAGGTGCCCACCGCCCCCGCGGGGTCGGCGGCGATCGTCACCGGCGAGGGCGTCCCCTGCACCGGCGTCGCGGGGAGGAACGTCGCCCCCTCGTCCGAGGACACCTCGACGCTCACCGTGACCATCTGCCCGCCGCGGTCGCGGACGGTGAAGAGCACGGGGGTGGGGCCGGTCACGGCCTGCGTCGGCGTGACCGCGCTGGTGAAGGGCAGGCGCGTCCGCTCGTCCCTGCAGCCGGCGGCCGTGAGGGACGACGCGGCGGCGAGGGCCAGGCTCACCAGGCCGGCCGCGCGACGAGCGGAGGCGCTCCGGTGGATGTGCATCGGTGCTCCGGCGCGCGACACTACCACGCGTCTGCGCGAGCGGCGCAGCGAGGAAGGCGCCGCGAACCGCAGGCCACGTCGATGGACGCGACCACGCGCGGGTCGTGCGCAGGACCGACGTCGCGTGCGGCGGACGCCCTGCGGGGACACGAACAAAACACGAAAAATTCCGTTGACCGGTCGGCCCCTCGGCGCGCATGCTGTCCTCGGCCTCGGGTCTGGTCGTCCGACGACCGGAGGAGGCGAGGTGAGCACCACGCACGCGAGCGCGTCCCGTCCGACCCCCGACCCGGCCCTCGACCCCGGCGCGGCCCGGCCCCCCGCGGGCGAAGCCCGCGGACCTGCACCCGCGGGCGAAGCCCGCGGTCCGACGAAAGACGGCAACGCGCGGATCCTGGCGGCGGGTCTCGAGGGGATCGAGGCCTTCCCCGTCGAGGTCGAGATCGACATCAGCGGCGGGCTGTCGATCACCCGGGTCGTCGGCCTCCCCGACGCCGCCCTGCGCGAGGCGCGCGACCGGGTCCGGGCCGCGATCCGCGCCTGCGGCTTCACCTTCCCGGTGGGGACGGTGACCGTGAACCTGGCGCCGGCGCGCCGCCACAAGGCCGAGGGCGCCGCCTTCGACCTGCCCTCCGCCCTGGGGATCCTCGCGGCCGCCGACCGCACCGTCCTCCGTCGCGAGCACCTCGTGGGCGTGGCGGCGCTGGGCGAGCTGTCGCTCCTGGGCGACGCGCGGCCGGTGCGCGGCGCGCTCGCCGCCGGCGAGGCGCTGGCCGCCAGCGGGCGCGTGCGGCGCCTGCTCGTCGCCCGCGGCAGCGCCGCGGCGGCCGCCCTCGGCGCCGCCGGCCGCATCGAGGTCGTCGCGGTCGACCGCCTCGACGAGGCGGTCGGGATCCTGCGCGGCGAGGTGAAGCGGGCGCCCGTCGCCGTCGACCCGCTGGCGCTGCTCCGCGGCCCGGTGCCCGACGACGACCTCGACCTCGTCGACGTGCGCGGCGCCGACGCCGCGCGCCACGCCGTCGTGGTCGCGGCGGCGGGCGGGCACGACCTCCTCATGGTGGGGCCGCCGGGCACCGGCAAGACCATGCTCGCCCGGCGCCTCCCGGGGCTCCTCCCGCCGCTCACGCTCGACGAGGCCCTCGAGGTGACGCGGATCCACTCGGCGGCGGCGCCCGGCGGTCGCGGCGGCGAGCGCGAGGAGGCGCTGGTGCGGCGGCGCCCCTTCCGCGCGCCGCACCACACGGCCTCCTACGCGGCGCTCGTCGGCGGCGGCGGCGCGCCGCGGCCGGGCGAGGTCTCGCTGGCCCACAAGGGGGTGCTGTTCCTCGACGAGCTGCCGGAGTTCAACGCGCGCGCCCTCGAGGCCCTGCGCGAGCCGCTGGAGGAGCGGACGATCACGGTGGCGCGGTCGCGCGCGACGACCTGCTTCCCGGCCGACTTCCTCCTCGTGGCGGCCATGAACCCGTGCCCGTGCGGCTGGGTGGGCGACCCCCGGCGCGCGTGCCGCTGCCCGCCGGCGGCGGTGGAGCGCTACCAGGCGCGGATCTCGGGGCCGTTCGCCGACCGGATCGACCTCGTGGCCCGCGTCGGCGCCCCGTCCTTCGACGCGCTGGCCGCGCCGCCGCCGCCGCGCGACGGCCCCGGCGGGAGCGCGGCCGGGCGCGCCGCGGTCGCGGGGGCGCGCGAGCGGCAGCTCGCCCGGCAGGGCTGCCTGAACGCGCGCCTGCCCCAGCCCGCCCTGGAGCGGGTGGCCGCGCTGACGGCCGACGCCAGCCGGGCACTGCGCGCCGCCGCGGAGGGGCGGCTCCTGACGGCGAGGGGCGTCGCCAAGGCGGTGAAGGTCGCGCGCACGCTCGCCGACCTCGACGGCCGCGAGCGGGTGACCGGGGACGACGTCGCGCTCGCCATGCACCTGCGGGTCGGGGAGCGGGCGTGACGTCACCGTGGCGGCTCCCCCGCGCGCTCGCGCGCGCGGCCGCCCGGGCGCTCCGTCACGTCGTCGGGCGAGCGCGGTCGCCGCCCCCGGCGGCCCGCGCGAGCAGCCACTCGCGCGCCTCGCGCCAGAGCGTCGCCTCGAACGGGCGGCGGAAGAAGCCGAAGTGCCCGACCGGACGCCCGACCTCGGCCGGTTCGACCCAGCGCAGCTCGCGCGCGGCCCGGGGGTAGAAGCCGAGCAGGCGCTCGACCGCGGCGCGCGGCGCGTAGGGGTCATCGGCCAGGGCGTAGGCCCGCCAGGGCCGCTCGAAGCGGCCGTAGCCCGCGCCGCCGCGCGCGCGCGCGTGCGTGAGCACGTAGTCGGGGTCGCGGCACCAGCGCGCCCACTCGACGGCCACGCCGCGCGGCAGGTCCTCGCCGCCGACGAGGCGCATGGGGAGGTAGCCGGCGAGCCGGGCCGCGGCCGGGATCAGCAGGTGGAAGTAGGCGCCCATCTGCAGGCGGCGCGCGCCGGACCACAGCCGCCAGTAGCCGCTCTGCGAGGCGACGCTGAGCACCGCGGCCACCCGGTCGAGCGTCGGCGCCAGGCCGAGGACCTGCCCGCCGATGCTGTGGGTCACGACGAGGAGCGGGCGGTCGGCCCAGCGCTCGGCGGCCCAGCCGAGCGTCCCGTCCAGGTCGCGCTCTCCCCAGTGGTGCAGGCGCGCGGGGAAGCCGCGCAGGCTCGCCGGCCGCGACCCGCCCACGCCGCGGTAGTCGAGCGTGACGGCGCCGAGGCCGTGCGCGGCCAGGTGGCCGGCGAACGGCGCGTAGTAGCCGCGCGGCACGCCGGCGGCGCCGGCGATCACCACGGTCGCCGCGCGCGGGCCGACCGGGTCGAAGCGCGTGGCCGCCAGCCGGAAGCCGTCGCTCGCCGCGAGCTCGAGGTCGTCGCCGCGTGCGTCCACCGCCTGCGCCTCCCGCGCGGAGCGAGCTTGACACATCTTTCGTTCCGCTGCGCGGTCCCGACCCGCCGTGGCGTGTGGGACGGGCGGGACGGGATCCTCGTGAGGCTCGCGAGACATCGCGCAGCGAGCTCTCCTCGAGCTCGGCGAGCCTGAGAGCTCTTTTGCCCGCTGCACGTGCTCGATCCGCCAGAGCGAGCGATGGGGGAGGCGCGGAACGGGCCAAACACCGTTGCCCGGGCACTTGCGCCGATCGCGCCCCCCCCTCGCGAGCGCATCACTCATCGCAGGTCGTGCTCGATCCGCCAGAGCGAGCGATGGGGAGGCGCAGAACGGGCCAAGCACCGTTGCCCGGGCACTTGCGCCGATCGCGCCCCCCCTCGCGAGCGCCTCATCGCCGCTCGTGCTCGATCCGCCAGAGCGAGCGATGGGGAGGCGCGGAACGGGCCAGATCGTGCCAGTCCGGGACTTGCTCCGATCGCGCCCCCCTCGCGAGCGCATCCCTACATCGCAGGTGCTACCTGACGATCGGCGTCTGACCGGCGGCGATCGCCTCGAGGAACTCCGCCACCTGCCGCTTGGGCTCGGGCCGCTGCACGATCACGTAGTGGCCGTCGAAGATCCCGTCCTCGAGGTAGCGCACGACCACGCACGTGCGGACCTCGCCAGAGGGCAGGGTGACGTTGCCGCCCGCCGGGTAGGGCAGCTGGCGCTGGCCGCCCCAGGGGAGGACGGGCGCGACCTGGTCCTGCGGGCGCGGGCCGACCTCGGGCCCGGCGAGGTCGGCGCGCATGGCCAGGACGAGGGCGCGCTGCAGGCCCGTCGGGACCTGCAGGTCGTCGTGGCCCTCGACGACGAGGACGTGCGGCGGGGCGCGGCCGGCCGGCGGGTCGCGGTAGAGGCGGCGCACGTAGTGCGTGTTGTCGGCGCGGCCGACGGCGAGGTCGAAGGCCATGACGATCGGGTGGAAGCGGTCGAGCCGCTCGCCGGGCGGGCAGGCGAGGAGCTGGAGCACGAGCTCGAGGTCGAACGGGTCCTTGGGGCCGAAGGCGAACTCGATCCACGTGCCGCCGGCGCCGGTGAGGACGGCGCCGGCGAAGGCGTCGTGCGAGCCGGCCAGCATGCCGGTCAGGTAGCTGCCGAGCGACTGGCCCGAGAGGACGATCAGCCGCGGGTCGAAGCGGACCTTGCCGTCGGGCGCTGCCGACGCGTCGGTGCCGGGGCAGAGCGCCGGGTCGATGCGGAGCGACAGGAGCAGGTTCTTGAAGTGGACCTGCTCGAGGACCATCTGGACGAAGTTGTCGCGCATGGCGACCGGGTTGACGACGTTGTAGGCCGCGTAGCCGTCGGCCGAGAGGACGCCGACCCGCCCGGGGCTCATGTGCCCGGCGGCGCAGGCGCTGGCCCAGCCCTTGGGCGCGATGACCGACGCGATGCCGCTGCCTGGCACGGGCGGCGTGGTCTTCGAGGGGCGCCACCCGCGGTCGATCGCCTGGTCGGCGGTGCCGCCGGTGCCGTGCACGTAGAGGTAGAGCGGGAAGCCGGCCGCCGGCATGACCCCCTTCGGGACCGACAGCTGGAACTCGGCGGCCTCGTGGCGCTGGGCGACGGGCAGGCCCTGGGCGTCGACGACCTGCCGTCCGCCCACGACGAAGGGCGGCGCCCCCTGCTGGTAGGCCGGCGCGGCGAAGGCGCCCCTGAGCGCCGTGTAGTCGGCGAACACGTCGCGGCGCGCGAGCGGCTGCACGACCTGCGGCGGCGGCAGGGTGGCGAGGTGAGCCACCTGGCGCACGAGCGACTCGGTCGGGTCCCCGGTCGTGAACACGGTCGCCGCGGCGACGTCGTCGGGGTGGATGCGCAGGTCGAGGAGCGCCTGCGGCAGCGGCGCGTAGGCCTGCTGGAGGCGGGCGCCCAGCGCGCCCGGCGGGGCGTTGCCGGCGAGGAGCTCGGTCAGGGCGTCCGGCTGGCCGAGGAACGGCTCGCCCGGCGCGCCGAGGCGGCGCAGGACGATCGCGGCGTAGGTGGTCTTCGGGCGCAGCGCGATCCCGGGGACCGGCAGGAGCTGCAGCACGTGGGCGGGGCGGTAGCTGCGGTCGACCGTGGTCACCTGCGCGTGGAACGGGCGCCGGGTCAGGCGCTCGGGCGAGGCGGGGTCGATGTCGACGAGCAGCACGGCGCTGTCGGCGTGCACGCTCAGGAGCGGGTCGTCGGGCGGCGCGTTCACCGGCGCGTCGAAGCGCAGGTAGACCACGCCGCTGGGGCTGAAGCCGCGGCAGTCGGCGGACAGGTCGTAGATCGCGCGGATGAAGTCCTTGTTGAGCGGGTTCGGGAGTCCGGACAGGTCGGGCGCGCCGGCGGCCGTGAGCCGGGCGTCGCACGGCCACGGCAGGTCGAAGAAGCCGCCCTGGCCGACGGCGTCGAGCGCGAGCATCGGCCCGGTGGCCAGGTTCTGCGGGGCGGTGCGCTGGGGCGGGGGGAGAGGGGCCGCGGCCGTGGTGACCGGGGCGGCGGTGGACCCGCTCGAGCCCCCCCCGCCGCTGCCGCCGCAGCCCCAGACCGCCAGCGCCAGACCCCAACCGGCCGCGAAGACGAGCGGACGCATGGACACCCCTCGAGCCCCGAGGGATACCAAGTTCCGTGCCAGCCTGCGTCGACGCAAGCCCTTGTTGGTCAGCGTGATCCCGGCAGGTTTCCGCCTGTTTTCCGGGAATGGGTGCAACCGGGCGGCTGACGCACCCGCGCGTCGCGCGCTGCGTCAGGCCGGGGTCATGATCGTTCCGGGGCGGTGAAGGTGACGTCGCTCAGGCCCGCCCGGACGACCTCGTTCAGCGCCGAGACGACGTGCTTCGTCGGCACCTGGGGGCGCGCGTCGAGGATCACCGGCAGGGCGCCGTCGGCCGTCGCCGCCTGGAGCTCGAGCAGGCGCGCGTGGAGCTCTCGCCAGGCCGGGTGATGCGCCGCCCGGGGGCCGTCGAGGTCGCCCGGCGCGTTGAGGTGGTGGGCGCCCACGGCGAGCACGACGTGCCCGTCGGCGCCCTCCGCGGGGCGGCCGTGCGCGTCATGCCAGAGGAGCTTCACGCGCACGTCGTCCAGCCGGACGGTGGCGGCGCCCCCGGCCAGGCCCCGGTCCTTCGGCAGGTAGGCGCGGATGAAGCCCTCGACGGTGCGGAGCTTCGTGGCGCACATGAAGAACACGAGCAGGTTGAAGACGATGTCGATCATCGGCGCGAGGTCGGGCCGGACGTCGTCCGGCTCGCCGCGCCTGCTCTGGCGGCGCACTCGGGGCAGCATTCGGCGCATCGGGGCCTCCCGGAGACCGACACCCCTCACGAGGCGGCCGGGTTCCGGCGTGCGGCCTCCGCCCGCCCTTTCGGAACCTGGTGGCTGACACCCAACTGCGACCCAACGGTCCGCCGGGTTATTGCTGCGCAGCGCGTTACGACAGGCAAGTGGGTTGCTCCATTTCGGGTCCGCCCAGGCTCCGGAGCAGCGATGCGCCCCATCCTCCCCCTCGCCCTGACCCTCGTCGCCCTCGTGGCGACGGCCCATGCGCCCGCCAGGGCGCACGAGGCCTACTTCGCGCCCTACGACGACTGCGAGGCGCAGGCCATGGCGGTGCTCGACACGGCGCGCCGGACGGTCGACATCGCGCAGTACAACATCCGCAACGAGCGCTTCGTGGAGAAGCTCGAGGAGCTGCGCGCGCGCGGCGTGCGCGTGCGGATCGTGATCGACGCGAAGAACGCCGAGCAGCCGCACAACACGCTCGACGACGAGATCGAGGCGCGGGGCTTCGCGCTGACGCGCTACCGCAACACCCGCTCGGCGTTCGCGATCATGCACCACAAGTTCACGATCGTGGACGACGCCGTGGTGATGACCGGCTCCTACAACTGGAACGAGACGGCGCAGCTGGTCAACGACGAGAACATGCTCGTCCTGCGCGACCCCGCCCTCGCGGCCGCCTACAAGGCGGAGTTCGAGGAGCTGCTCGGCGCGCCGGAGGTGTCGCAGCCCGGCCAGGGCAACGGCATCACCGTCTACTTCTCCCCCGAGGACCGGGTGCGCGACGCCGTCCTCGAGCAGATCCGCAGCGCGCGCGAGTCGATCCTGGTGTGCATGTTCACCTTCAAGGACGACGTGATCGCGCGGGCCATGCGCGACGCCGCCCGGCGCGGCGTGCGGGTCCTCCTCGTGGTCGAGAAGAAGCAGGCCGACACGACGCGCGCCGACGAGACCGTCGCGCAGGGCGGGCCGAACGCGCGCGTGATCGTGGCCGCCAACACATCGTCGGCGCACTCCGCCATGCACCACAAGTTCGCGGTGTTCGACGGCCGGCGGGTGGTCACGGGCGCCTGCAACTGGACGTACACGGCCTTCAACGACTCGAACGAGGACCTGCTGGTGATCGCCGACCGCGACCTCGCGCGGCGCTACACGGCCGCCCTCGGCGACGTCGTCGCCCGCTACGCGCCGGAGTCGTTCGACCCCGACGCCTTCGGCATCGACCGGCCCGACGTCGGCGCGCACTTCGTCGTCACCTGCCCCTCGACGAGCTTCGGCGAGCGGGTCGTCGTGGTCGGCGGCCACCCGGCGCTCGGCGACTGGGACCCGGCCCGCGGCGTCCCCCTGGGCACGACGTCGAGCATGTTCCCCAGCTGGGGCGGGCGCGTCCGGCTGCCCCGCGGCGAGCGGATCGAGTGGAAGGTCGTGATCGTCGGGCCCTGGGGCGTCCGCTGGGAGCACGGCGACAACCGCGTCCTCGAGACCAGCCCCCGCGGCGTCAACGAGGCGTGGCTCGTGCGCTACCGTGACATCCCCGCGGCGCCGGCGCCCGACCCGGCTCCGACGCCGGCGACCCCCGGCCTGATCGACGCCCTGCCGGGGAACTGACTGTGACGGTGACTCGCCCAGCCGGCCCCGCCTCGACCTGAGCCCTGTCCTCGAACGCGCAAACTCGTCATCGACACGCTCGAATCCATGAGTTGTGCTCGAACCCGTCTTCACAGACGGCCGACCCGCCTCCGAGCACACTCCACCGCGCTTTCGCAGCGAGAGCCCCAGGCGAGGCGGAGGAGGGCGAGGCGATGCCGCGCGAAGGCGGGGGAAGGCGGCCTCCTGGCCGCCGACCGAGCCTGAGCGGCCATGGTGTCGCGCGAAGCGCGACACCATGGCGAACGGCAGCGCCCACCATCCTCCGCCGCAGCCGCGATCACACCAGACGGCCGCAGCCGCGATCACACTAGAGGAGGTGCTCGAGGAGCTCCTGGCTGGCCCGCGGGATGACGACGTCGCTCACGAGCGCGCCGCGGCGCCGCGCCAGGTCGGCGCCGGTCGCCACGGCCTCCTCGACGTCACCCGTCTCGCCGGCGACGAGGAAGAAGCCCTTGCCGCCCAGGTGCATGGCGAGGCGGACCTCGACCAGGTCGACGGCCGCGGCCTTCACGGCCGCGTCGGCGGCGAGCACGGTCGTCGGGACGGTGGTGCACTCGACGACCCCGACCGCCTCGGTGACCTCGACGCGCCGGGGCCCGCGGATCGCCGGCACGAGGTCGCGATGCACGTTCGGGATCTGCATGGCGTCGACGACGGCGTCGCCGCCCACCTCGACCCCGCGCTCGAGCGACGCGCCGACCTCCTCGACCTCGCCCGCGAACAGCACGACGTAGTGGCCGGGCGACACCGTGCGCGCCCACAGGAGGCGCACCGGCGAGACCTTGGCGACGGCGTCGGCCGTGCGGACGCCCCGGGCGATGCTCGAGCACTCGATCAGGCCGAGCGACGGCTCGGCCTGCTCGGGCGACGTGCGATGACCCAGGCGTTCGGCGTGGTCCACGGAGGAGGGTCCGGAGGAGGGAGGCCCGAGGGGGGCGGTGTGAGCGGCGTTATCGGCCTGCAAGACGGGGCTGGCAACGACGCCCTCCCCCCCGGCGGCGCCGCGACTGTAAGGCATTGCTGCGCCGCGAGCCAGGGCGACCTGGCGCCCCCTCGAACCTGGCGCGCCCCTTGCGCGTATCAAACGGCGGAGCCAGGTTGCCGTTACCTCTCGGGGATGGCCCGCGGGGGCGCACGACGCAACGCGGGTTCTCTCCTGGGGAGGACGGCACGGTGAAGAAGTCCTGGGTGGACAGCGGGCGGGTCGAGACGGTGGTGGCCCTGGCGGTCCTCGTGGCCGTGATCGCCCTGTTCGCGAAGTTCTATCGGCCGGCGACCCCGGAGCCCCAGCTCCCCATGGTCGAGTCGCGCACGCCCGCGACCACCGGCCCGACCTCCTCGGCGCCCGGATCGTAGTCCTCTGTCAGGCTCGATCCTATCGGCTCGAGCCCGACAGAGGACTCCCTGTCGACTCGGAGTCGGCGAGCTGGGAGGACCCGCTGCGCGGGTCCTCCCTCGCCTTCGCTTCGCGGTGCTCGGCGCGGCAAAGCCGCGCCTGCGCCCGCTCGCGCCGGGCCCTTCGGGCCCGGAGTGGTCCGTCAGAGGCGAGCCGATGGACTCGCCTCTGACGGACCCTAGATCGAGGAGCACGATTCAGGTGGTTCGACTGGCGTCGAACCGCTCGAGTCGCACCCTCGATCTAGCTCCAGCGACTCCGGAGTGCGCCTGTTGCGCTCGCCGAGCTCGCTTCGCTCGCTCGGCTGCGCGCCGGCGCCGGCGGCTCTCTTCGCTTGGACCTCGGTCGCGCCGCTCGTTCGCCGCCGGCGACCCCACGCTCCGCGTGGGGCCCCTGAATGAGCAGGCGCGATTCCCGGTGGTTCTCCTACGGCGAACCACCGGGGATCGTGCCCGCTCATTTAGAGCGCGTCAGCGCTTCGCCGCCCCTGACGGCTCGCTCCGCGGGCGTCAGGGGTTGTGGCTGGCAAGGCCGTTGCGCAGGGCGGCGTCATGCGACGCCGCGCCTGCCTGGTCTTGCCCGCCGCCCTCCTCGCCGGCTGCGCGACCGTTCGCACCCTCCCCAGGCCGCTGGGCGGGCTCCGCGAGCACGCCGAGATGATGGGCCTCGTGGAGCCGCCGCGACGCGGCTCCAACTGCGTCCCGTTCAGCCTGGACGGGCTCGTGACCTCCTTCTACTGGCTGCTCGCGCCCGTCTCGCTCACGGACCTGGCGCTCTCGGCGGCGGCCGACGCGCTCCTCCTGCCCGTCCTCGGTCCGCCCGCCCTGGTCGCCTGGCTCCAGGACTGGCAGCGACGACGGCCTGCGGCCCGGCCGCCGTCGCGTCCGGCCCGGCGCCCGGCGCCGCCCACGCCGCGACGGGCGCCGCCGCCGGCGATCCCCGGGCCGCCGAGGGCCGCCGCCCTGGACGAGGCGATCCGGGCCGCGCCTGACGTGGCGGAGCGCCGGCGCCTGGTCGCGCTCCGCGACCGGCTCCATGGCGAGGTCGGGCTCGTCCTGCACGAGGAGGACGAGTTCCACTGGCTGCCCGAAGGCCGGCCGCTCGACACGCCGGCGGGGGCCCGGCAGCTCGCGAGCCTGCTCGAGCCCTGGGAGTCCGGGGACCGCGGGAGCACGGCCTGCGTCATGGCGGCGCACGCCGCCGAGCGCGCCGGCGACCTCGACCGCGCCGTGCGGCTGTGCGAGGCCGCGCTGGACCAGGACCCGCGCTACGCGCCGGCCTGGATCGTGCGCGGCCGGGCGCGCCTGGGCCAGGGCGACCTCGAGGGCGCCGACGCCGACCTGCGGCGCGGCCAGGCCCTGAACGGGACGCGCATCAACCGGGCCCGGGCCGAGGTGGGCCTCGCCCGGGCGGCGCAGGCACGGTCGGAGGGCTGACCCGTGCCCGTCTCTGCGTCGATGCCATCGCTCGTTCGCAGCCGGCCCGCGCGCGCCCTCGCCCTCGCGCTGGCCCTGGCCCTCGACGGCTGCGCGACGACCCTCATGTTCCCGACCCCCATGGGCGGCGTGATCGGCCACCTCGGGCTCGCGGCCGCCGCGGGGCGGGGGAACCCGGAGTACCTGCTCTTCCTCCCGATCCTGCTCCCGGACTTCGTCCTCTCGCTCGTGGCCGACGTCGCCCTCCTGCCCGTCACCGGCCCGGCGGCCCTCGTCGTGTCGCACCTGCGCGGCCACTCGTCCTCCGGCGACCCCGCGCCGCCCGAGGAGGAGGAGGCGGACCTGGTCCTGCCGCGGCTCGAGCTCGAGGGCGTCCCCCCCACCTGGTACAGCGAGTACGAGACGCGGCGGCTGCTCGGGCTCTACGAGGCGGGCGACCGGAGCCCCAGGGCCCTCATCTGGGCCGCCCACGTGGCCGAGCGCCGCGGTGAGCCGGTCCAGGCGATCACCCTGGCCGACCAGGCGATCGCCGCGTCTCCGGGCCACCTGTCGGCCCGCCTCGTGCGCGGCCGCGCCCGCCTCCGCCTGGGCGACCTCGACGGCGCCGAGGCCGACCTGCGGCGGGTCGTCGAGGAGGGCCGCTTCGAGGTGATCCGGGACGACGCGCGCCGCGAGCTCGAGCGCGTGGCCGCGGCGCGCGAGCGCTGACCTCAGCCCCGGCCGCGCGGGCCGTGGTCGTGGTGGTCGTGCCCGTCGTGGTCGTGGTGGTCGTGCTCGTCGCCCATGGCCTCGAGCGGGACCACGAGCTCGCCCGCGAGCGGGAGCTGCACCTGCAGCTCCCGCGGCGCGCAGCCGTCGGCGTGGACCTCGACGAGCACAGGGCCTGGCGGGAGGTCGGTCATCCGGAAGCGCCCGTCGGGCTGCGCCTGCACGCTGCGCAGGACGCTCCCGTCGGGCGCGTGCACGGTGACGAACGCGTGCGCGCCGGGGACGGGCGCCCGGACGACCCCCGCGAGCTCGACCGGCCGCGCCAGGACGAGCTCGGCGAGGCCGGCGCCGGGCGCGTCCCAGGTCGCCGGCGCGACGAGGACCCTCCCCGGCACGTGCGCGCTCAGCATGAGCAGCCCCCCCGGCGGGTCGGCGACCTCGGCCACGCCGTCGCGCCCCGTCTGGCGCACCTCCTGGTCGTCGCTGCCCATGGCCGCCACGACGACCGTGGCGCCGACGACCGGGCGGCCGGTCTCGTCGAGGACGCGCACGCGCAGGACGCCCGGGCGCCGCGCCAGCGGCGCGACCGGACCGTCGACGCCGGCCGGCCACGCGACGACGACGGGCTGCGCCGGGTCGCCCACGGGCACGTCGATCGCCTCGCCGACGGGGCGCCCGCGGACCTCCAGCTGCCAGGCGCCCGGGACGACCGCCTCGAAGCGCAGGGCGTCGCCCGCGCGCCGGCCCGCCCGCGGGGCGCCGGCCGGGACGCCCGGCGGGCAGCTCACCGGGACGAGCGCCGCGGCCACCTCGGCGGGCGCGCCGCGCACCTCGACGACGCGCAGGCGCGAGAGCGTCGTCAGGAGCTCGTCGGGCGCCGGGCCGCCCGGCGGGTCGAGCCACACCAGGTCGAACGGGGTCGCGAGCTCCTCGCCGCCCGCGGCGCCGAAGGCCAGCACCGCGCAGGCCTCGTCCTCGCCGAGGCCGGTCGCCTCCCAGCGGCCGTCGGCGTCGGCGCGCGTCGCGTGCGGGTGCGCGAGCTGGTCGGCGCCGAGGACGAACACGACGGCGCCGGCCACCGGGGCGCCGTCGGGGCCGACGACCCGCCCGCGCACGCCCCGGCCGAGGGAGAGGCGGACGAGCGCCGCCTCGGCCTCCTCGACGACGACGCCTTGCCGCCCGGCGGCGGTGACGACGAGCGCCGCGCGCTCGCCGTCGGGCACGTCGTCGAAGGCGAACCACCCGTCCGGCCCCGTCTTCACCCGCGCGCGCCAGGAGGCCGCCTCGCCCTCGACCAGCGCGCCGCCGAGCGGCCGCTCGTCCTCGGCCGCGACCACCCGGCCCTTCAGGCCGCGCGCCGGCGCGAGCACGACGTCGAGCGCGCGCGCGACCGGCTCGAGCGCGAGTACGCGCCGGGCGAACCGCTCCGCGACGACCTCGAGCAGCCCCGTCGGCGGCAGCGCGTCGAGCCGGAAGCGCCCGGCCGCGTCGGCCACCGCGATCACCGGCCCCAGCTCCTCGCCGCGGAGCCCCGCCGCGATCACCTGCGCGCCGGGGATCGGCCGACCGTCGGGGTCGATCACGCGCCCGTCGATCACGACCGGGCCGTCGGACGCCGCGACCACGGGCCCCGCGTCGCCGCCCGACGTCGCCGCGCCCGCGCCCGCGGCCCCGGTCGCCGGCCGGGCGGGGCCCTGGCGGCCCGGCGCGAGCGGCTCCACCGCCGGGCCCGTCCGGCCGTCCCCGGGCCGCTCGACGCCGGTTCGCGTCGGGCCGACGGGCGCGCCGTCGTCGGCGAGGAGCAGCCACCCCGCGAGCGCCGCGACGAGGGCGACCGGCGGCGCGGCCAGGAGCCAGGGCGGACGGCGCGTCGGCGTGGGCACGTGACCCTCCGCGCGCCAGCTTACCCGACGCGCTCCTCACCTCCGCGCCCGGTCGGCCCCGCACGAGGCCGCGCCGAAGGGGTAGACTGGCCCGGGAGCCGCGCTCGGGGGCGGCCGGAGAGGGCGATGACGACCACCGGATCGACGCACGGCGGCGCGTTCCGCCTCACCCCGGGCAAGCGCGTCCTCTTCCTCACCAAGGACCCGGCGCTCATCCGCCGGCAGCTCGCGGGCGAGCTCGACCTCCGCATGGAGGACCTGAAGGTCGAGGACCTCCTCGACGACATCAACACCGACGCCATGACGCCCGCGTGGGTGTGCTTCGACTTCAAGCCGGAGCTGATCGCCCGCAACGCCTACGCCGGGCTGATCGTCGACGGCGAGCGCCTCTTCGGCGAGGGCGCGCTCATGAACGGCGGCTTCGAGGTGATCGTCTCCGGCCACGGCAAGGGCGTCGGCTCCTCGCGCGAGACGGCCGTGCAGGCGGAGAAGTACTGCGGGATCCGCCTGGCCGTCGCCGCGTCGTTCGCGCCGATCCACGCGCGCAACAACATCAACCTCGGCGTGCTGATGGCCGGCCACGACGTCCTCGCGCGCCTGCAGCGCGGCGAGGAGGTCGCCCTCGACGAGTTCACCCGCGGCCACGACGCGATCACGAAGACGGTCGTGGCCATGGGCGGCCTGTTCCCGCTCACCAAGGCGCTCATGGCGGGCGAGGCGCGCGTGCCCCTGCCGGACACGCCGGCGCGGCCCATGACCATGGCCGAGAAGGTGGTCCACGCCCACCTGCACGTGACCCCCGGCGCCGCGCCGCCGGCGGCGGTCAAGCCGGGCGACGCCGTGCTCGCGCGCGTCGACGGCGGCTACAGCCACGAGTTCACCACGGCGCAGGTGCACCAGTTCCTGCTCGACGAGTTCGGCCCCGACTACCGCCTGGCGAACCCGCGGAAGTTCGCCGTGTTCGAGGACCACCTGATCTACGCCGACCAGGTGGCGAGCTACGCCAGGTTCATGCCGAAGATCCAGGTCCTGCGTGACATGCAGCGCGCCTTCCAGGAGCACGCGGGGGTGCAGAGCTACCACGCCCGCGACGGCCGCTCGCCCGGGATCTGCCACCAGGTGGCGCGCGAGAAGATCGTCGAGCCGGGCGACTTCATCCAGGCGACCGACAGCCACACCTGCATGGGCGGCGGCAGCAACGCCTACACCTACGGCGTCGGCGCGACCGAGTACGCGGCGCTCGTCCTCTCGGGGATCACGCCGGTCGTCGTGCCGCAGTCGATCCGCTTCGAGCTCACCGGGCGCCTCGGGCCGAACGTCACGGCCAAGGACGTCATGCTCTACATCCTCATGACGTACGCGAAGCGGCGCGAGACGCTCGACCGCTGCATGGAGTTCGGCGGGCCCGGGCTGTCGACGCTCTCCATGGACGAGCGGGCCACGCTGGCCAACATGGCCACCGAGTGCATGGCGCGCTCGGGGATCTGCGAGGCCGACGACGCGGCCCTGCGCTGGATCGCGGCGCGCCGCCCCGACCTGACGCTCGACGACCTGCGCCGCAAGGTCGTCGCCCCCGACCCCGGCGCCGTCTACGACGGCGGCGTCCACACGATCGACCTGTCGACGATCCGCCCCATGGTCGCGCACCCGGGCGACCCCGACCGCGGGGTCCCGTCGGACCCGACGAACGGCGCCTTCGTCGACGAGGTCGGCGCGGTGAAGATCGACATCGCCTACGGCGGCTCGTGCACGGCCGGCAAGGAGGACGACCTCGACTTCTACGCCCGCGTGATGACCGAGGCCGCCCGCGCGGGCCGCCGGGTCGCCGAGGGCGTGCGCTTCTACATCCAGTTCGGCAGCGAGGACGTCGCCCGCCACGCCGAGCGCCAGGGCTACCTGCAGGTGTTCGAGCAGACCGGCGTGACCGTGATCCCGCCCGGCTGCGGCGCCTGCATCGGCTGCGGCCCGGGCGTCTCCGAGCGCCCCGACCAGGTCACCGTCTCGGCGATCAACAGGAACTACAAGGGCCGCTCGGGGCCGGGCAAGCTGTGGCTCGCCTCGCCCCTGACCGTGGCCGCGTCGGCCGTGCTCGGCCGGATCGCCAGCTACGAGGAGGGCATGTTCTCGCGGTAGGCGCGCTCGCCGTCTCTGGTGACGATGACGGCTCGACCACGGGGCTGCACAGCGCACGCAGCCTGCTGCAGCAGGCTGTGACCTGCTCGCGCCAGATCACGGGTGGAACGGAGCGACGAGTGAGGCGAGGGCAGCGAAGGCGGCCTGCTGCTGGCCGCCGAGCTCGCCTGAGCGGTCGGGGGGGGGGCGGGGGGCGCGGCCCCCCCCCCCCGCCGGGCCCCGCCGCCGGCGCCCCCCC
>JAMLIC010000086.1 GCA_023954375.1 Planctomycetota bacterium | reverse complement strand
CCCCCCCCCCCCCCGCGCCCGAGTGGCGTCTTGGCGGTTCAATTCTTCGCCTTTGGGGGTGCCGTGGAGCGAGCCTTCGTGGAAACGTGGGCCCGCCCGCTTTGCTGGCCGGACTTCGGTCGCTCTTGGCGGTTGCATGGTCTGGCCCATGCGTAACCAGGCTAGGCCGTGGCGGCGGCCCCCCGCTTCCACGCGTCGAACGCCTCCTCCTCGGCCCGGGTCCACTGCCCGCCGAGGCCCAGCTCGCGCAGGCGCGCCTTGGCGGCGAGGAGCAGGTGGCGGCGCCGGGCATAGGGGACGAACGCCGCCTTGAAGCCGTAGAGGACGGTCCGGCGGATCTCCTTGGGCGACAGCCCGAAGTGCTCCCAGGCGAGCTCGTACTCGTTGGTGAGCGTGATGTTCGAGACGAGGCGGTTGTCCGTGCAGAGCGGCGCGCGCACCTCCTCCTCGAGGAAGCGGCGGAAGGGGTGGGCGTCGAGCGAGCCGATCGCCTTGGTCTGCAGGTTCGACGTCAGGCACACCTCGACCGCGACGCGGCGGTCGCGCAGGTAGGTGAGGAGGCCGTCGCCCTCCTCGAGGATCCGCGTGCCGTGGCCGATCCGCTGCGCGTTGAGGTGCGTGACCGCCTCCTGGATCGACGCCGGCCCGTAGCCCTCGCCGGCGTGGACGGTGATGTCGAGGAAGCTGTCGATGCACCAGGAGAACGCCTCGCGATGGTGCGAGGGCGGGAAGTTCGCCTCGGCGCCGGCGAGGTCGAAGCCGAGCACGCGCGAGACGCCGGCGCGCTTGGCCTCGACGGCCAGGCGCGCGGCCGCGAGCGAGCACAGGGCCCCCAGCTCGCGCGACGTGGCGTAGGGGAACATGCCGCGCACGCGGCGGTGGTAGTCGCCGATGCTCTCGTGGTAGTTGCGCATGGCGCAGATGAGGATCCCCGTGAGGATCCGGCCGCCCGTCTCCTGCTCGGCCTTGCGCAGGCCGTCGTCGACGGCGCGGATCACCTCGATCCCGGAGAGCTCGGGGTGGATGTGCCGCTGCGGGGCGAAGCGCACCTCGAGGTACCACACGTTCTCGGCGGCCGCGTCCATGGCCAGCTCGTAGGCCGCGCGCGTCAGCGCCTCGCGGGTCTGCAGGACGCCGCAGATGATGTCGAACGGGAGCAGGTACTCCTCGAGGCTCTGGCAGCCGAGGCCCGGCGCGAGGACCTTGCCGAGGTGCTCCTCGGACGTGTCCGACGGCAGCCGGTAGCCGAGCCGCTCGGCCAGCGCGCGGACGCTCCGGTCGGCGGCCAGCTCGGCCACCGTCGACACCCGCAGCGACCCGTCGAGGTGGCAGTGGAGGTCGGTCTTGGGGAGGGCGAGGAAGAGCTCGTGGCGCTCGCGCGCGCTCATGGCGTCGAGCTGGACGGGGCGGGGCTCGGGCGGGGTCGCGGTCAAGGGTCCTCCCGGCCGCATCCTTCCTCTCCGGCCCCCCGGAGGCAAGCCGCGGCGCGGCCCGTTGCGCATCGGGGGGGCTGGGATTTAGAGTCCGCCGCAGGGTCGAGGTCCCAGGCGCGTGAGACGAGCCCAGTCGCCGTTGGTCCTGGTCCTCCCCTTCACCCGCCCGACCCCCGAGGTCGCGGAGTTCGACTTCTGGCTCGGCAGCTCGCTCGCGCGCGCGCTGGGCAAGCGCCTCGAGACCACGGGGCGCCGGGTGGTCGGCGCCGACCAGGCGGCGCGCCTCTGCCGGACGCTCGGCTTCGAGCCGCCGAGCGGCCCCCTGCCCCCGTCGGAGCTCGAGGGGCTCGTCGCGCAGACGGGCGCCGACTTCGTCGTCCACGGCAGCTACGCGCGCGGGCGCGCGCTGTCGCTCGACCTGCACGTGAGCGGCGCGGCGGGCGCGCACGAGGCGGTCGCGGCCGCCGGGCCGGAGGCGACCTTCCAGGACGTGCTCGACGAGGCCGCCCGGCGCGTGCTCCTCGTCGTCCCGGGCGGGCCCGTCGACGACGGGGCGCGCCGCGCCATGCGGGCCGCGCGCGGCACCGGGTCGCTCGACGCCTTCCTGGCCCTGGCCCGGGCGCGCGCCGCGTGGGCCGCCGGGCAGGAGGACGCCTTCGAGGCGGAGCTCGGCGCGGCGACGCGGCTCGACCCGAGCTACGCCGAGCCCTACGAGCTGCAGGCGTCGGTGGCGCGCGCGCAGGGCGACGGCGAGCGCGTGATCGCCGCGCTCGGCGAGGTGGCCGCGCTCCACGCGCGGGCCGGGCGCCGCCACGAGCAGGCCGAGGCGCTCCTGGCGCTGGGCCACGCCCACGTGAAGCAGGGCGACTGGAGCGAGGGTGTGGCCGCCTACGAGGAGGCCGCCGCGCTGTTCGACGCCCTGGGCCTGGTGCGCGGCCACGTGCAGGCGCGGACGAACGCCGCCAACGTGCTCCTGCGCCGCGGCGACCACCGGCGCGCGATCGAGGAGTACACGGTCGGGCTGGAGAAGTTCGCCGACTACCCCGAGGACCGGGCCAAGCACGTGTTCAACCTCGGCCTTGCGCTCAAGGAGACCGGCGACCTCGAGGGCGCGGTCGCGCGGCTCGAGGAGGCGCGCGAGCTCGGCGTGAAGCTGCGGGACGACGCGCTGATCGCGTCGGCCTACAACGCGCTCGGGACCTGCTACGACGACATGGGCGACAGCGACCGGGCGCTGCAGCACTTCCGCCGCGCCGAGGAGTACCTCGACGCGCTGAGCGACCCGGTGCTCCTGGCCGGCGTCAAGGACAACATCGGGATCATCCTCAAGAAGCGCGGCCAGCTGCGCGCGGCGCTGGAGTACTCGGAGCAGGCCTGCCAGCTCTTCGAGACGCGCGGCGACCCGCTGCACCTCGCCATGGCCTACGTCAACCGCGCGGGGCTCCTCCTCGAGCTCGAGCGCGAGGACGAGGCCACGCCGTTCGTCGTCGCCGCGCACCGCGAGTTCGTGCGCCTGGGGAGCCCGTCGACCGAGACGACCGAGCGCATGCTGCGCGACCTCGGCCTCGACGAGGCGACGATCGCCTCGATCCCCGACTCGGAGGACGACGACCTGCCCGGGCGGGAGGACCTGCTCGAGCTTGAGGACGACGGCGACGAGGAGCTGGAGGAGGAGGACGACGACGACGACGACGACAACGACGACGAGCACGACGACGAGGGCTCGGGCGACGAGGTCGAGGAGCTCGAAGAGGACGACGAGGTCGACGACGACGAGGACGTGGACCTCGACGACGACGACGACGACGGCCTCCTGGCGTCCGACTCGGGCGAGGACGAGGAAGACGAGGACGACGGCCCCGGGTTCTGACCGGCCGGCTCAGAGGAGCGGCGGCAAGACCTCGACGTGGCGTTCCTCGCTCGCTGTGTGCAGCCGGAGCCCCGGCCGCGCCGAGAGGAGCGACTTCAGCCGCGCCCGCGTGAACACCGTCGGGTCCGCGCCGGCCAGGTAGAGGTCCTCGAGGCGCTCCAGCGCCGCGAGCCGCGCCACCCCGGCGGGCGTGACGCGATGCGCGTCGAGGCGCAGGGCCCGCAGCCTCGAGGCCGCGAGGGATGACAGGGCGTCGTCGTCGACGCCCATGCATCGGGTGAGGTCGAGCTCCTCGAGGGCGGGGGACCGGGCCAGGGCGGCGACCCCCCGGCCGGTCACCCCCGTCGTCCCCGCGAGCTTCAGGGCGCGCAGGCCCGGCGCCTCGGCGAGCGCCGCGGCCCCCTCGTCCGAGACCCGAGTGAAGCTGAGGTCGAGCGCCTCCAGGGCGGGGAGGCGGGCGACGACCTGGACCGCGCGGTCACCCAGGTCCACGCAGGTGGCCAGGCTGAGCCGGCGCAGCCGCGCGAGCCGGCGGAGGGCGGCCGCGCCCGCGTCCGTGAGCGCGTCGCCGAAACGCAGGTGGAGGTGGCGGAGGTCGGGCAGTCCGGCCACGAGGTCCGCGAGGAGCGCGTCACCCCTCGCAAGGGGGCCCGAGAGGTCCAGCGCCTCGAGTCGCCCCAGCGCGGCCAGCCGCCGCAGCGCCGCCGCATCCGGCGTCACGCCGGAGAACGTCACGTTCGCCAGCTCCAGAGCGACGAGGCGCTCGAGGCGCGAGATGCGCGTGACCGCGTCGGCCGGGAGCGTGTGGACCCACTCGACGCCCAGCCGCTCGAGGTGCGGGAGACCGTCCAGCAGCCGGGCTGGGAGCGGTTGGTTCGCGACGCGCAGGGCGCGCAGGGTGGGGAGGCGCGCGAGCGCCTCGACTCCGGCAGCGTCGAGCGGCGCGTCGCACAGGTCGAGCCGCTCGAGCGCCACCGCGCCTGCGAGCGCCGCGGACGCCCACTGCTGCCGCGGGCGGTTCAGGCGCAGCGACGCCAGCGAGGGGAGCCGGGCGAGCGCGGCGAAGGCGCCGGGCAGGAAGGCGCAGGCCTCGAGGTCGACGTGGGTCACCGAGCCGAGCGCCTCGAGGGCCTGCGTCGTCGCCGGGTCGATCGTGTGGCCGAACAGGTCGAGCCGCTCGAGGCCCGCCATCGCCCCGAGCGCCCGGGCCGGCGGGAACGGCACCCGCTCGCCCGTCGCGACCCCGACCGTCGTCAACGTCAGCCCCGTCGCCCCGCCGTCGCCGAAGCACTCGACGAGCTGCTCGGGCGCGGTCTTCTTCGGCTCCGGGCCGACGAGGAGCCCGCGGTGGGCCGGGACCTCGACCGCGTCCCCCGCGCCGGCCACGTTCGTGCGCCCGACGAGGCTCGGGCGCCCGTCCGGCAGGACGACCCGCAGGTTCAGGGCGCGGCTCGAGGTGAAGGTGCGCGCGGGCCGGACCACGCCCTCCAGCAGCGCGAGGGGCACCGGCAGGCCGTGGCGCCGGCGCGCCGCGATCGCGCGCTGGAGCGCCGCCTGGTCGGCCGGGTCGGCCTCGAAGCGGCGCTCGGCCGCGCGGTGGTCCTCGACGTCGTCGTCGCGGGTCATGGCCGAGGCACAGGGTACGCCGCGCAGGCCTACGAGCGCGAGGGCGCGGGCGGCGGCAGCACGCGCGGGATCACGATCCCGAGGTCGCGATAGACCTTCAGGCCGGGCGAGCGCCGCTTCAGGTCGGCCCAGCGCGGGAAGGTCGTCAGGCCGCCCTGGTCGCCGTACTTCGTCTTGGCCTTGGGCCCCGTGGGCGAGAGGCCGAGGACGGTCGTCCCGAAGAGCGCGAGGTCGGGCCCCCAGCGGCCGCGGTACTCGGTCCAGTCGCGCAGGTGGGCGACCGTATGCGGCGAGGCCGCCTGGAGCGTCCGGAACGCCTGCGGCGCGAACTCCTGCGGCAGGGCGTCGGGGTCCTCGAGGTCGGGGAGCGGCACCTGCCAGCAGGCGATCCGCACGCCGTTGCCGCGGAAGAAGTCGGTGTGGTCGGCCAGCCAGGTGGGCACGGCGTGGCCGCGCCACTCGCCCGCCTCGGGGTAGGAGGCGTGCTTGCCCTGCGCGACGTAGACGACCGGGTGCCGGCCGGCCGGGTCGTCGGCGCCGGCGTCGTCGACGCGCTCGAGCTCGCCCGGGCCAGCCACGACGGCGCCGCCGTGGCCGTAGAAGGAGCCGTGGTCCAGCTCGCCGCCGGCGAACACGCCGCCCGCGGCCGTGCGCACCCGCAGGCGCAGCGAGATGTGCTCCCAGTCGGCGCGGTGCCCGGTCACGTCGGCCGCGCCCGACGTGCCGATCGCGCCGAGGAGACGCGCCTCGGAGCGGTCGTGCGCGTAGAAGAACCAGTACTCGGCGAAGACGACGAGCTCGCCCGAGCCGTCCGGCGCGAGGGCGCGGCCGGCCGGGTCCTCGTAGACGTGGACGTAGACCGGCGCCGTGCCCGGCTCGTCGCCGACCATGTAGCGGGGGTAGCCCTCGAGCTGCGCCCCGCGCAGCACGGGCCGCGACGAGAACGGGCGCACCTGGCTGACGCCCGGCGCCGGCCCGCGCGACGGCTGCACGAGGACGCGCGCCGCGCCCGCCTCCAGCTCGGCCAGGAACGAGGCCACCCCCATGGGGAAGAAGTCCTCGTGGCGGTTCTGCGGCGAGCGGTTGCCGTCGTCGTGGTAGGCGTTGAAGCGCAGCTCCGGCGCGAAGGCCCGCGCCACCTCCGCCCGGAACGCCGGCGAGAGCGAGCCGGGCGGGCCGATCGTCGCCGAGGAGACGGGCGCGACGGCCGTCCCCACGGCGGGCGACGCGGACCGGCGGCTCGCGTCGCCGCAGCCGGCGAGGACGGCGAGGGCGATCAGCCCGTGGCGGAGGTGCGAGGTCATCCGGAGGCGCCGCAGCGAGCCCCGCGCCGGACGGCGGCCGCGGAGGTTGCGCGCGCCTGGCGGCGATTCCGCCACCCAGGATCGGGAAGGCGCCGGGGGCCGGGCCCGTCGCTCCACGGCGCGCACCGGCGGGGTATGCTCGTCGCCCCCGGAGGACCCCGTGCTTCGCCGCCTCGCCCTCATGGCGCCCCTGGCCCTCTGCCTGCTCGGCTGCCCGCCCCGCGTCAAGCCCGGGCAGACGCCGATCCTCCAGCCCGTCCCTCCGCCCGGGACGCCCACGAGCCGCCCCGCCGCCCCTCCGGCCGGCGGCCACGCGCACGGCGAGGACTGCGACCACGGGCCGGCCGTCGAGGGGCTGCCGCCGACGGGGCACAACTCGGCGCAGCAGCTCCAGGCCGAGGCGGGCGCGATCGACGACCCGCAGCTGCGGGCGGCGTTCGAGCAGGCCTACGTTCTCGCGTTCCACATGGACAAGAGCAGGCGCGACGGCGACCGCGCCCGCGCGCTCCTCGGGCCGCTGCTCGAGCGCGACTTCGCGCCGGCCTGGCGGATCCACGGCTACACCTACATCGACCAGGGCTTCCAGCTCGAGCCGGCGCTCCGCAGCTACCGGCGCGCGGTCCAGGCCGACGAGACGTACGGCATGGCGCACTACGCGCTCGCGTTCTCGCTCACCCAGGTCGACCCGGTCGAGGGCAAGAAGCACTTCCAGCGCGCGATGGAACTCAAGGTGGAGGACCAGCGCAACCTGCGCCAGCGGTTCTACCCCTGAGCCGGAGAACGCCCATGACGACGTCCCTCCCCGTCGCGGCCCTCGGCGCCGCGCTGCTGCTCGCGGGGCTGGCCGGCCCGGCGGCGGCGCAGCCCCAGCCGCAGGACTGGCGCGCGCAGGTCGACGCGCTCCTCGACCGCTGGTCCGACGACCCCGGCGCCGACCGCCTCGACCGCGCCCGCGCGCTCCTCGAGCGCCGCGTGAAGGACGCCCCGGACGACGCCGCCGCGCAGGTGGAGCTGGCCCGCGCGCTCCTCGCCCTCGGCCGCGCCTCCGAGGCGCTGGCGGCCGCCGACCGCGGGCTCGAGCGCATGCGCCAGGAGGAGCACTCGGCGCGCGAGCGCGTGACCGCCCTCAACGTCGAGCGCCGCGAGAAGGGGCTCGACCCGCTAGAGGTCGGCCCCGAGCTGGCCGAGCGCCGCGCCCAGGCGCAGGCGATCGCCTTCCTCGCCGCGCACGAGCACGCGCTGGCCCGCGCGCGCGGCCTCGACGGCGACAAGGCCGCGGCCGTCCTGCGCGAGCAGCAGGCGGAGCGGGCGCGCCGCCACGAGGCCCTGCGCGCCGCCGCCGGCGGCGAGCAGGAGGCGGGGGCGCGGCTCGCGCAGGAGCAGGCGCGCCGCCGCCACCTGCGCTCGCTCGACCGCCTCGGGCGCGAGCCGCGGCCGCTCGGCCAGACCGACGCGGCCGGGCAGCCGATCGAGCTCGGCGCCTACCGCGGCAAGGTCCTGCTCGTCGTCTTCTGGTCGCTCGCCCTCGACCCCGAGGACGTCCTCGTGGAGATCGACGGCGTCCTGCGCGAGCTCGGCCCGAAGGGCTTCGAGGTCCTGGGCGTGTGCCTCGACGAGCCGGGCGGCGCGGCGTCGGAGTGGCTCCACCAGCAGAAGATCGCCTGGCGGCAGGTCTTCACCGGCGAGGGCCTCCTCAGCCGCGACGCGCGCGCCTGGCAGATCGAGACCGTGCCGGCCGCCGTCCTCGTCGACCACACCGGCCGCGTGCGCTGGCTCGACCCGTGGGAGGGCGACCTGCGCCTGGCCGTGACGGAGCTCCTGCGTCGTAAGGACGAGGCCCTCGAGGCCGCCCGCCGCCGCGGCTGGTAGAGGCCCGGCCGGAGAGGACCTCTAGCGCCCGGCGGCGTCACGGGTAACGGCGTCGCTCCTTCCTCCCGCGCGCGGGGCGGGGGAGAATCGACGTGTGAGTCGCCTCCCGTTGCTGGTCGTCGCGGCGCTCCTCTGCGGCTGCAAGGTCCACGACCGGCCGGTCGAGCCGCCCCTGCGCCACGCGTCGGGGCTCCGCGACCCCGAGGTCGTCACCTCGGCGGTGCGGAGCCTGGCCGAGGCCGCGCGCCGCGAGGTCGTCCCCTGGCCGGCGCACCTGCCGCGCTCGCGCGACTTCCCGGAGCTGCCCCTCCTGCGCGTCTCCGAGGTCGAGGACCTGGGGCGCACCGGCGCCGACGTCGCGGCCCTCACGCGCGCGGTCGAGCACGAGGTGCGCCGCCAGCGCTTCGTGCGCCTCTCGATCGACGAGGAGGCCGTGCCCGCCTGGCTGCGCGAGCCGCCCGACGGCAAGGCCGCGCCGCCCGCGCGCGAGGCGCCGCCGCGGGCGGCCCTGCTGCTCCGGGCCTGGACCGACCGCTCGGGCCGCCTCCGGCTCGAGCTCCAGGACCTCGTCACGGGCCGGCCCCTGGTCAAGGCCACCTCGCGCTGACCCCGGCGCTATGCTGGCCCGGGGGAGGCGCGCGTGCGCCAGCTCGGGCCGTATCGCCTGCACGAGCCGCTGGGCCACGGGGGCGCGGCCGTCGTGCTCCGCGCGACGGGGCCCGACGGGCGCGACGTGGCCGTGAAGGTGCTCCGCGACGCCACCAGCCCCGCCGCGCTCGAGCGCTTCTCGCGCGAGGCCCGGCTCCTGGCGACGGGCGCGGCCGGGTTCGTGCCGCTGCTCGACGCCGGCCGCGGTCCAGACGGCGTCCCCTACCTCGTCATGCCGCTCCTGCGCGGCGGGACCCTGCGCGACCGCCTGGCCCGCGGCGCCCTCCCGCCCGCAGACGCCGTCGAGCTGGTGTCCACGCTCGCCCGCGCGCTCGGGCGCGCGCACCGCGCGGGCGTCGTCCACCGCGACGTGAAGCCGGAGAACGTGCTCTTCGACGGCGACGGCCGCCCCTGGATCGCCGACCTGGGCGTCGCCCTGCACCTGGGCGCGCCGCCCTCGGCCCGGCTCTCGCGCACGGGCGAGCTGCGCGGGACGGCCGGCTACATGGCGCCGGAGCAGCTCGCGGCCCCCCGGACGGTCGGCCCGCCCGCCGACGTGTTCGCGCTCGGCGCCGTCCTCCACGAGGCGCTCGCCGGCCGCCCCGCCTTCGAGGGCGGCAACGCCGTCGAGGTCCTGGCGCGCGCGGCGCAGGGCGTCCGTGCGCCGCTGCGCGGCTGCCCGGGCTGGCTGGCCGCGGCGGTCGACGCGTGCCTCGCGGCCGACCCCGCCGCCCGCCCCGCGGACGGCGAGGCCCTCGCCCGCCTCCTCGCCCGCGGGCGCGCCGGGACGGCGCGCCGCCGGCCGGTCCGCGCGGCAGCGCTGGCCGCAGCGGGGCTCTCGCCCTGGCGCGGCCGCCCTCGTGTCCGCGCCCCGCCAGCCGCCTCCGGCGCCGCCTCCGGCGCCGCCGTCCGACCCCGGGCCGTCGGGCCCCGCGCCGTCCGCCCTGACGCCGCCGGCGACGCCCTCCCCGTCCGCGGCCGGCCCGCCGCGCCTGCGGCTCCTCGCCCGCTGGGGGCTCGACCGGGCGCGCCACGCGGGCGCCCGGGCCCTGACGTTCGTGCCGCCGCGCCCCGGCGACACGCACGCGATCGCCACGGCGGGCGACGGCCCGGTGCGCCTCTGGCGCGCCGACGACGGCCGCGCCGCCGGCGCCCGCGGGCCGCCGGCGGCCACGACCTTCGTCAGCGTGGCGGCCTCGCCCGACGGCGCCCTGGTCGGCGCGGGCGGGCGCGACGGGCGGGTCGTCGTGTGGGAGCGCGACGGGCGGGTCCGGGCGGCCCTCGCCGGGCACCAGGGCGAGGTGACGCGGCTGGGCTTCTCGGGCGCGCTCACCCGGATCGTGAGCGTCTCCCTCGACGGGACGCTGCGCCTGTGGGACGTCGACCGCGGGGAGCGCGCGGCCGTGACCTTCTCCGGGCCGCTGCGCGCGCTGGGCCAGGGCAACGAGGTCCTGGCCGCGGCGCGCCTCGACGGCTCGCCGGACGTGGAGGTGATCGACCCCGCGCGGCCGACGACGCCGCGCGTGATCACACCGCGCCCCTCGCCGGCGCGCGACCTCGCCGTGCGCCCCGACGGGCTCGTCGGCGCGTCGCTGCACGACGGCGGCGACCTGCACCTGTGGGACCCGCGCGACGGCCGCCCCTTCGGCGCCGCCCGGCTCCCGGTCGAGGGGCGTCGCGTGGCCTGGGCCGCCGAGGGCGACCGCCTGGTCGCGGCGCTCGACGACGGCACGCTCACGAGCTTCCGCGCCGCGCCGAAGGTGCGGCTCGAGCGCCGCGTGCGCGCGCGACGCGCCGCGCGCGCGCTCGCCCTGAGCCCGGAGGGGGGCGCGGCCGCGCTGCTCGGCGAGGACGGGGGGCGCGTCGGCCTGTGGGACCTCGACGAAGGCGTCGAGCGCTGGCCCGGCGCCGGGCACGAGGGCCCCGTGACGGCGATCAGCGCCGCCGGCCCGGGCCTGGTCCAGACGGGCGGCGCCGACGGCCGGCGGCTCCTCTGGGCGGTCGAGGACGGCGCGGTCCGCCACGACCTCGAGCGGCTGCGCGGCCCGGTGCGCGCCGCCGGCGGCGCGCTCGCCGCGGCCGACCACGTCGTGCGCCTCCCCGCCGTCGCCCTGGGCCGGCCGCTGACGGAGGCCGACGGGACGCTGACCCTGGGCCGGGCGCCGATCCACACGATCGCCATCGTCGCCTTCCGCTGGCTCCTCACCGCGGACGAGGACGGCGTGACGGCGGTGTGGGACCTGGAGCGGCGCCTCGAGGCCGAGGGCGCGTGGTCGGCGCGGCACGGCCTGCGCGCCCCGGCGGGCTTCGCCCGCGCCTGCGCCGCGCTCCTCGAGCACGAGGGCGGGCTCCTCGTGGCGTTCGGCGGCGAGTCGGGGCAGGTGCTCGTCACGCCGCCGTCCGACCCGGCGGCGAGCTTCCGCCTCGACGCCCACGCGGCCGCGGTGGTCGCGCTGGCCGCGGCGGCCGGCCGCGTCGCCTCGGCGGGCGCGGACGGGACGGTCGCCGTGTGGGACGTCGAGCGCCGCGCCGCGCGCTCGCGCCTCGTCCTCCCGGCCACGCCCCGCGCCCTGGCCCTCGACCCCGGCGGGAGCCGGCTGGTCACGGCCGACCGCGCCGGCGGCCTGCGCCTGTGGGACGCCGACACCGGCGCCCTGCTGGCGGAGGAGGTCGAGGCGGGCGCCACCTGCGCCGCGTTCGACCTCACGGGCGACGAGGTCTTCGTCGGGACGGACGACGGGGGCGTCCTCCGCCTCGCCGTCCCGCGGTAGTCGCGCGGCGGCCCCGTCGCGCCCGCGTGGCGCACGCTGTCATACCGGCAGGACGACCGATGTCCCCGAACTGGCGGAACATGCGGCGGCTGCGCGAAAGCGCCCACCCGCCGGGGCCGGCACGGGCTTCGCAGAACGGTCGGGCGAAGGGAGACCCCCCATGCAGCCCGATCGCCTGACGACGAAGACGCACGAGGCCCTGGTCGCCGCCCAGGACCTGGCGCGCAAGAGCAAGCACTCCTACTTCGGCCCGCTCCACGTGCTCCTGCAGATCGTGCAGCAGGAGGACGGGGTCGTGCGACCGGTGCTCGAGTCGGCCGGCGTCTCGCCGCAGGCCCTCGCCGCGCGGCTGGTGACCGCCGTCGACAAGACGCCGCGCGCGACCGGCGGGCAGGTCGGCATGCTGCCCGAGGTGAACGACCTGCTCGACGCGGCCGAGAAGGCCGCCGGCGAGCTGGGCGACGAGTTCATCTCGACCGAGCACCTGCTGCTGGCCGCCCTCGACGGCAAGAGCACCGCCCAGCCGCTGAAGGAGTCGGGCGTCAGCAAGGACAAGGTGCTCCAGGCGCTGAAGAAGGTCCGCGGCAGCGCGCGCGTCGTCGACAAGGACCCCGAGGGCAAGTACCAGGCGCTCGCCAAGTACTGCCGCGACCTCACGGCGCTGGCGCGCACGGGCAAGCTCGACCCGGTGATCGGCCGCGACAACGAGATCCGCCGCGTCATGCAGGTGCTCTCGCGGCGCACGAAGAACAACCCCGTCCTGATCGGCGAGCCCGGCGTGGGCAAGACCGCCATCGCCGAGGGCCTGGCCCTGCGGATCATCGCCGGCGACGTCCCCGAGGGGCTGCGCGACAAGCAGGTCATGGCGCTCGACATGGGCGCGCTGGTCGCGGGCACCCAGTACCGCGGCCAGTTCGAGGACCGGCTCAAGGCGCTCCTGCGCGAGATCCAGGACAGCGAGGGGCGGATCATCCTGTTCATCGACGAGCTGCACACCGTCGTCGGCGCCGGCAAGGCCGAGGGGAGCCAGGACGCCGGGCAGCTGCTCAAGCCGGCCCTGGCGCGCGGCGAGCTGCGCTGCGTGGGCGCGACGACGCTCGACGAGTACCGCAAGTACGTCGAGAAGGACAAGGCGCTCGAGCGGCGCTTCCAGCCGGTGTTCGTGGGCGAGCCCTCGGTCGAGGACACGCTGACGATCCTGCGCGGCCTCAAGGAGCGCTACGAGGTCTACCACGGCGTGCGGATCCGCGACGCCGCGCTCGTCTCCGCCGCGCGCCTCTCGCACCGCTACATCTCCGAGCGCTTCCTCCCCGACAAGGCGATCGACCTCGTCGACGAGGCGGCCAGCGGCCTGAGGATCCAGCTCGACTCGGTGCCGGTCGAGATCGACCAGCTCGAGCGCAGGATCCTCTCGCTCGAGGTCGAGGCGGCGGCGCTGCAGAAGGAGAAGGACCCCGACAGCAAGGCGCGCCTGGAGCGGATCCAGCGCGAGCTGGCCGACCGCAAGGACGAGGCCAAGAGCCTGCGCGCGCAGTGGAACAACGAGAAGGGCCAGGTCCAGGAGATCCGCAAGCTGAAGGAGCAGATCGAGGAGTCCCGCAAGCAGGAGGAGCAGCTCCAGCGCCAGGGCGAGCTGCAGAAGGTGGCGGAGCTCCGCTACTCGACCCTGCCGCGCCTCGAGAAGGAGCTCGAGGAGCAGAACCGCCGCGCCGCGGCCAAGGAGGGCCGCCTCCTGCGCGAGGAGGTCACCGAGGAGGACATCGCCAAGGTCGTGGCCAAGTGGACCGGGATCCCGGTCGAGCGCATGCTCGAGAGCGAGCGCGAGAAGCTGCTGAAGATGGAGGACCGCCTGGCGAGGCGCGTGGTCGGCCAGCGCGAGGCGGTCGAGAGCGTGGCCGCGGCCGTGCGGCGCGCCCGCGCCGAGCTGCAGGACCCGAACCGCCCGATCGGCTCGTTCTTGTTCCTCGGCCCGACGGGCGTGGGCAAGACCGAGCTGGCGAAGGCGCTCGCGGAGTTCCTGTTCGACTCGGACGACGCCGTCGTGCGCATCGACATGAGCGAGTACATGGAGAAGCACGCCGTGTCGCGGCTGATCGGCGCGCCCCCGGGCTACGTCGGCTACGAGGAGGGCGGCGCGCTGACCGAGGCCGTGCGGCGGCGCAGCTACTCGGTCGTGCTCTTCGACGAGATCGAGAAGGCGCACCCCGAGGTGTTCAACGTGCTCCTGCAGCTCCTCGACGACGGGCGGCTGACCGACGGGCAGGGGCGGACGGTCAACTTCCGCAACACGGTCGTGATCATGACCTCGAACCTGGGCACCGACCTGATCCAGCAGGCGCGGACCGACGCGTCGGGCGCCGTCGACGAGGGCACCCGGGCGCAGGTCACGGCGCTCCTGCGGCGCTCGTTCCGGCCGGAGTTCCTGAACCGGATCGACGAGACCGTGATCTTCCACGCCCTGTCGCTCGAGGACGTGAAGCGGATCCTCGACATCCAGCTCGACCGCCTGCGCCGGCGCCTGGCCGACCGCAAGCTCGACGTCGAGGTCACCGACGCCGCCAAGGCGCACCTGGCGAGGCTCGGCTACGACCCCGCCTTCGGCGCGCGGCCGCTCAAGCGCGTCCTGCAGAAGCAGGTGCAGGACAAGGTCGCGCTCGGCGTCCTCGACGGCCGCTTCCCCGAGGGGACGACGATCCGCGTCGACCTCGCGGGCGACGCCCTGACCTTCGAGGCGGCGCGTCGCGCCGAGCCGGAGCCGGCCGCGACCAGCCGGTGACCCCCTTGCGACCTCCGCGGCCCGCGCGCATCGTGGGCCGCGGGAGGTCGCCATGGCCATCGTCGTCGGACTCGTCGCGCGACTGCTGGTCGGCGGCCTGCTCCTCTGGGCGTCGATCAAGGTGGTCGACCGTCACAACACGCAGAACACCTTCGCGGCCGCCGTCGGCTGGGCGTTCATGCTGGCCCTGGCCGGCCTCATGCCGCTCTTCGGCGGCGTGCTCGGCCTGGTCGTGTTCTTCATGGTGTGCTCGCGCTACTACGACCTGGGGATCCTGCAGTCGCTCGGGGTGCTCCTCGTCCAGATCGGGATCTCGGTCGGGCTTGCGCTCCTGCTCGCCGGCGGCGCGCGCTGACCGTCGCGGTCATGCGCCGAGCCGCCCGAGCGCGCCGCTGAGCCCTTCGCGCTGGAGGAAGGGGCGCATCCAGGCCTTCACGACGGGGCCGCCGTGCGGGTCGCGGCGGCGCCCCTTGAGGCCGTCGCGCCCCTGGAAGTAGTCGCGCACCTGCGCGCGGGCGGCCGCCGGCAAGTCCGGGTCGCCCACGGCGATCGCGTGCACGTGGTCGATCGAGAAGGTCGGCGCGCGCCGGAGCCACGCGGCGAAGCCGGCCTCCCGCAGGGCGCGGACCAGCCGCTCGCGCTGCGCCGGCGCGAGGCCGGCGACGCTCAGGTCGAGCGCCCCGCCGCCGTCGTGCGTCCCGGCGCTGGCGCTCACCGAGCGGCTGTAGCTCCCCTGGAGGACCCAGGCCGGGGCGGCGCGGCCCGGCGGACAGCCGCCGTGCGCCTCGAGCCAGCGGCGCGCGTTGGCGAGCATCACCGCCGTGCGCTCGTTGAGCCGGACCACCCCGGTCCGCCCGCGGTGCGGCCGGATCGGGCCGCGGGCGGCCGGCGGGACGAGGTCGCCGCCGCGGACGACGACGTCGCGCCGCGCGTGGCGCACCAGCCCGCCGGCCGCGTCGTAGACCTTCACGTTGAACTGCCGGCGGCCGGGCTGCGAGAGGCGCCGCGTGAGCTCGTGGCGCCCCGGGCCGGAGAACCGGGCGAGCTCGACCTGGTCCATGAGGAAGATCGTCGTCCTCGCGCCCGGCGGGGCGTCGAAGACGAAGCGCGCCTCCGGCCCGATCGTCGCGCCCGCCGCCGGGGCCACGATCCCGTCGTCCTCGCGGGCCAGGACCAGGCCCCCGACGAGCAGCAGGGCGGCGGCGGCGATCGCGCCAGGTGTGGTGGTTCGGTTCATGGCGGCGCTCCGCGTCCGTCCATGGCATCTCGGGTGCCAGCGGAGGGCGCCCCGGCGCGCAAGGGGTTGCGATCGCGCGCGGGACGCACCTGAGGCGGTCGTCAACGGCGTTGGCGGTCAGCCCTTCCTCTTCGTCTTCTTGGTCGTCGCGGGCCGGGGGCGGTGGCGCGCCGTGACGACGCCGGCGTAGCCCCCGATCAGCACGGGCGGCGTGAGGAGCATGAGCGCGACCCCGAGCAGGGGCGCGACGACCCCCTCGGGGTCGAGCGGGAGGTGCCCGGCCCGGAGCGCCGCGCCGAAGCCCACGACGACGACGAGCGCGACCACGAACGGGACGACCGCCATCCACACGACCGCCTGCGCGACCGACACGTCGGGCGCGAGCAGGTCGCCGCAGGTGGTGCACGTGGCGCTCGCCACGCAGCGGACGTGGTGCCAGGCGTGGCAGGTCGGGCGCGTGCACCGGAGCAGCAGGCGGCCGGCGCCGTGGACGGCGCGCTCCCCGCAGCGGGCGCAGGCGTCGGGCGCCGGCGCCGGCCGGGCGACGCCCTCGCAGCCGAGCGTGGCGCAGCGCCCGCCCTCGCGCAGGCAGTCGTCGTGCTGCTCGACCCGGCAGCCCGGGCAGGCGACGGCCGCGTCGCCCGGCGCGAGGTCCTCGCGGCAGTAGGGGCAGCGGCCCGGCCCCGCGCGCGGCCGCAGCGCCGAGAGGAGCACGTGCGACGGCTACTTCCGGGTCTTGCTGTAGAACGGCACCTGCGTGGGCGTCATGGGCCAGCGCTTGCCGCCGACCTCGACCTCCCAGCCCTCGCCCTGCTCCGCCATCGGCCGGGGCACGTAGCCCAGGCAGATCACCTTGCCGAGCGTCGGGCTCTTGGTCCCGCTGGTGACCTTGCCCACCGCCTCGCCGCCGTGGCAGATCGTGGCCCCCTGGCGCGGGATCCGGCCGCCGGGGACCTCGAAGCCGAGGAGCTTGCGCCGCGGGCCCTCGTCGCGCACCTTGCGCAGGGCGTCGCGCCCGTAGAAGCCCTGCCCCTCGAGCTTGACCGCGAAGTCGAGCCCCGCCTCGAGCGGGTTGGTGTCGGTGTCGAGCTCGTGGCCGTAGAGGGCCATGCCGGCCTCGAGCCGCAGCGTGTCGCGCGCGCCCAGGCCGACCGGCTTGATCCCGTGGGGCGCGCCGTGCCGCGTGAGCGAGTCCCACATCCACTCCGCCTGCGTGGCGTCGAACACGAGCTCGTAGCCCACCTCGCCCGTGTAGCCGGTCCGCGCGATGAAGCACGGCTCCCCGAGCACCATGCCCCCCTTGCAGCGGTAGTACTTCACCTCGGCCAGGTCGGTGTCGCACAGCGGCTGGAGCACGTCGCGCGAGCGCGGCCCCTGCACGGCGATCATGGCCAGGCGGTGCGTCTCGTCGGTGAGCGTCACGTCGCCCTCGAGGCGCGGGCGCACCCACTCGAGCACGCGCTCGCGGTTCGACGCGTTGACGACGAGGATGATCGCCTCGGGCAGCACGTAGTAGATCGCGTCGTCGAGGGCGTTGCCGTCCTCGCCCGTGATCACGGCGTAGCGGGCGCGGCCGACCGGCGTCCCCTGGACGTCGTTGGTGACGAAGCGGTCGAGCGCGCGCGCCCGGTCGGGGCCGGTGAGCCGCAGGCGGCCCATGTGCTGCAGGTCGAACAGGCCCACGCGCTCTCTCACGCAGGCGTGCTCGCTCACGATCCCCTCGTACTGGACGGGCATCTCCCAGCCCGCGAACTCGACCATGCGGGCCCCGAGGGCCCTGTGCTTGGCGTTCAGCGCGGTCCGGTGCATGGCGGGGCTCCTCGAGGTGGGCGCGGCAGAGTCTACCGCGGGGGCGCGCCGGGGCGAGCCCGCGCCTGGCCGGCCGTGTAGGCTCGCTCCGGGGGGATCGCGTGACCGACGTCCGGCTGCGCGCGCTCGAGCGCGAGGCGACCCGCGGCGACCTCGAGGCGGCCGCGCGCCTGCTCCGCTCGCAGGTCCGCCTCGGCGCCCTCGACGCCCCGCGCCTCGGTCTCCTGGCCTACGCCGGCGACCCGGCGGCCGCCCTGGCCCACCCCGGCGCGCCGACGCCGCCGGACGACCCCAAGGCCTGGGTGCTGGGGCTCGAGCCCTGGGGCGCCGAGGCGTGCGTGCGCGCGGCGGTCGCGGCGGCGCGGCTCGCCTTACCGCAGTGGGAGGCGCGCCGTCCCGACCCGCGCCCGCGGCAGGCGGTCGCCGCGGTCGACGCCTGGCTGGCCGCGCCGGGGCAGGCGGAGGCGCTCGCCTGCCGGGCGCAGGCGGAGGAGCTGTGGGCCGACGTCCCGCACGGCCCCGAGGCCTGGCCGGCCGTCGGCGCCTGGTTCGTCGTCGCCGCCGCCGCCTGGGCGCCGGCCCCCTGGGGCACGACCGGCCCGCTCACCTCGGTGCGCCTCGTCGCCGAGGCCGCCGCGCGCTGCGCCAGCCTGGCCCTCGGCGACGACCTGCCCTACTACCTCGCCCGCGGCTCGGTGCGCCCCTGCGCGCCGGCCGCGCCGCTGCTCGCCGCCCTGCGCGGGGCGGTGGCCGCCTGGGCGCGGACCCCGTCGCTGGCGGCCTGACGCTCAGCGCCGGCCGCGCAGGCGCTCGAGGGCGGCGCGCGCCGCGGCGACGCCCGGGTGGGTCGGCGGGGCGAGGGCGAGGAAGCGCTCGAGGTCCGGCGCGGCGTCCCGCCCGAGCTCCAGCGCCGAGAGCCCGCAGATGAGGTAGGCGTGCGGGCTCTCCGGCTCGAGGAGGGTGATGGCCCGCGCGTCGATCATGGCTCCGGCCGGGTCACCCCGCTGCCGGCGCACCTCGGCCCGGCCGAGCAGCGGCGGGACGACGCGAGCGGCCACGACCGCTTGGTCGAAGTCCTCGTAGGCGCCGGCGAGGTCCCCGAGGGCCCCCCTCACGTCCCCTCGCCACTTCAGCAACACCGGGTCGCGTCGCGCCCGCAGGACCTCGTCGAGGTCCTCGAGCACGCCGCGGAGGTCGCCCGCCGCCTGCCGGGCCTCTGCGCGGGCGCGGCGGATCTCCGGCTTGTCCGGGTCGAGGCGCACCGCCTGCTCCCAGGCCTCGAGCGCCGCGGCGGGGCCGAGGAGGCGCTCGCGCGCGGTCGCGAGCGCCCGCCAGGCCAACCTGTGCTCGCGCGCGCCGTCGACCGCTGCCTCGGCGTCCGCGACGGCGCCCGGGAGGTCGCCCGTGGCCGCCCGGATCCTGGCGCGGAAGGCGAGCGCCAGCGCCGAGCCGGGGCGCAGGTCCAGCGCGCGCTCCACGTCCTCGCGCGCGCCGTCGAGGTCGCCGAGGTGGATGCTGACCGAGGCCCGGCTCAGCCGCGAGCTGGTCTCCGAGGGGCGGAGCGCGATCACGCGGTCCAGGTCGCGACGGGCGGCGGCGTGATCGCCGAGGAGCTGGCGCACGCTGGCCCGACCGTAGAGCGCCTGGGCGAGGTCGGGGTCGAGCGCCAGGGCGCGGTCGTAGTCCGCCTGGGCCGCGACGGGGTCGTTGTCGGTGTTGATCTGCGCCCGGAGGAGGTGGGCGTCGCTCCACCCGGGCCGGATGGCCAGGGCCTCGTCGCAGCGCTCCAGGGCCAGGTCACGCTGGGCGGCGAGGCGGCTGCCGTCGGCCTCGCTCAGCAGCCTGCAGGCCACGACCGAGCGCGTGACCTCCGGATCGGGCCGGACCTCGGCCGCGGCCTCGTAGGCCTGCAGGGCGGCCCAGTACACGGGGATCAGGCGCGCCGCCTCCCCCGCCGCGAGGGCGGCGCGGACGAGCGCCTCCTCGGCGTCGCCGCTCCCGGGCGCCTCGGCGCGCCAGCGGCGCGCCGCCTCCAGCGCGCGCTGCGTCGCCGCGAGGCGCACCAGGGGCTCGCGGGCGGACGTCGCGTCGGCCTCCGCGCGGGCCGCCTCGGCGGCTCGCCGCGCGACGTCGGCGCGGCGTGCGCGGTCGAGGCGCACTGCGGCGCTGCTCGCGCCGAGGACCGCGAGCAGCGCCAGCGCCGCCGCCGCCGCCACCCCCGGCCGGCGGCGCGCCCAGCGGAGCGCCCGGCCCGCCAGGCCCGGCGGGCGGACCGAGACCGGCTCGTGGCGGAGCCAGCGCGACAGGTCGTCGGCCAGGGCGCCGGCCGTGTCGTAGCGGGCGCCCGGCGCCTTCTCGAGGCACGTGAGGCAGATCGTCTCCAGGTCCCGCGGGAGGCCCGGGCGCAGGCGCGAGGGCGGGACCGGCGGGTCCTCGATCACCTGGCGGAGCACGTTGATCGCCGACGCCCCGACGAACGGCGGACGACCGGCGAGCGCCTCGTAGAGCGTCGCGCCGAGCGCGTAGACGTCGGCGCGGCGGTCCACCCGCGCGTGGTCGGCGCACGCCTGCTCGGGCGCCATGTAGGCCGGCGTCCCCATGACCTCGCCCGTGACGGTCACGCCATCGGCGCCCACGTCCTTGGCCAGGCCGAAGTCGGCCAGGAGCGGCGTGCCGTCGCGCGCGACGAGGACGTTGTGCGGCTTGACGTCGCGGTGCAGGAGGCCGGCGCAGTGGGCGTGGTGCAGCGCGCGCGCGATCGGCTCGAGCAGGCGCGCGGCGTCCTCGGGCGCGAGCGGGCCGTCGCGCTGCACCCGCGCGCGCAGCGACTCGCCGTCGACGAGGTCCATGGCCAGGAACCAGCGGGGGCCGTCGCGCCCGACCTCGTGCACGCCGACGACGTTCGGGTGCTTGAGCCGGGCGACCGCGCGCGCCTCGAGCTGGAAGCGCTCGACCGCCTCGACGTCGCCGCCGGCCGTGAGCACCTTGAGCGCGACCTGGCGGCGGAGCGCCAGGCTCTCGGCCAGGTAGACGACCCCCATGCCGCCCCGGCCGAGCTCGCGCAGGACGCGGTAGCCGCCGATCCGCTCGAGCCCGCCGCCCTCCGGCAGCGGGAGGACCTCGCCGGTCCGGCGCGTGGTGTCGCCACCCGCCGGCGGGTCGTGCGGGAGCGTCTTGACCACGTCGAACGACCGGGTCTCGTCCACGCGCGGAGTGTGGTCCGCCCGGGCCTCGCTCGCAACGTCTCACCGCCCGAGGGCGGCGATCAGGGCGCGGCGGTCGCCCGCGAACAGCGCGCGCGGGTCGAGCCGCAGGCCCGGGAGGACGCGGGAGGCGAGCGTCCCGTCGGCGTCCGGGGCCACGGGCGCGTAGCCCGCGCCGTCGTGCGCGAACCAGCGCGCCTCCTGCTCGTCGACGAGGACGACGAGGTACTCGGCGCAGCCGTGGCGCGCGTAGCAGGCCTTCTTGCCGTGGAGGTCGTTGGCGACCGAGCTGTGGGCGACCTCGACCACGAGCTCGACCGGGCCCGCGACGTAGCCCTCGGCGTCGATCGTCGAGCGGCCGCCCTGCTCGAGGCGCGCGGCCAGGTCGGGCTGCGGCACGTCCCGGGGGCCGAGCCGGAGGCTCGGGTCGAGGAGGACCTGCACGCCCGGGGTGCGCTCGGCGTAGGCGCCGAGCCAGTAGGCCAGGAGGGCGGTGTGGTGCGAGTGGGGCTGACGGACGGGGCTCGCCACGAAGACGACGCCCCCGATCAGCTCGCACTTGAGGTCGTCGGTTCGCGCGGCGTAACGGCGCTCGAACTCCACGCGCTCGAGGTGGTCGCCGCTCTCGAGCGGCGGCGCCGCCTCGAGCCCCGGTCCCGATCGCAGCCCCTGCATCGGCTCCTCCACGCGCGGTCCATCGTAGCCCCCTGCGCCGGGCCTGCCACGCACGCGAGGGTCGGGCGCAGCGCAGGGCCAGCGCGGGCGCTCGCGTGCGTCCCGTGGCCGGGCAAAGGGCTGCCCGATCAGGGCCGTCGGCCGGCCCCCGGGATCCCCTCGTCCCAGCCCGGCGGCGTCGCGGCCTCGATCAGGTCGGCCAGCGCGTCGGGGCCGAGGGCGGCGTCGATCGTCCACGGACCCGCGAGGACGCGCTCGCCCTCCGGCGTGAAGACGTCGACCCGCGGCGGCGCGGGCGGGCTGGACACGTCGGCCGAGACCTCGCGGAACCACACGAAGCGCTCGAGCAGCAGCTCGACCCGGCGCTCGCGCGCCAGCGCCTCGAGGCGGGCCGCGTCGGCGTGTCGCGGGTCGACGATCACGCGCGCCAGCGGCCGGCGCAGGTCGATCGCCGTCTGCTTCGCCCGCCACTCGGGCGTGACCCAGGCGATGTGCCCGCGCCCGAAGAGCGCGCGCACGAGCCCGTCGCGCCCCCAGCGCTTGAGCGCGGTCCCCGCGGCGACGAACGCCAGGAGCACCGCCGCCCACACCAGCTTGCCGCGATGGGCCTCCAGGAGGCCCCGTCCAGAGATCGTCACGCCCCGACCCTCCTCCGTCGCTCGCGCCGCGTCGGCCCGCCCTCGCACCCCATGACCGTGCACCCGCCCGCCTCGTCGAGGCAGTCGACGTGGTGCAGCGTGCGGCAGGCCCCGCAGGGGGCCAGCCGCTCGTCGTCGAGCGACAGGTCGTCGCGGCAGTAGGGGCAGCGCAGGCCGCCGCCGCCGCTCCAGGCGAAGTGGCGGCCCGGGACGGCGCGGACGACCACGGCCCGGCGCTCGAAGGGCGCCGCGACCTGCGCCAGCAGGTCGAAGGCCTCGTCGAGCGCGTCGGGGTCGAGGTCGCCCAGCGGCCGCTCCGCGCGCAGCGTCGTCCCGAGCGTCAGGCGCGTGACGCGGTGGTCGCGGAACAGGCGCTCGAGCGCGCGCTCGACCTCGACGCGCTCGAGCGCGCCCGGCGGGAGCCCCTGCTGACGCCCGAGCGTCCAGGGCGCGCCGGCGCCGCGCACGGCGCGCCCGAGCCGGTCGGGGAGGGTCGGGCGCGCGAGGTCGAACGCCGCGACCGGGTGCTCCACCCGGACCTCGAGCGCGACCTGCTCGCGCTGGACGACGAGGCGCAGGCGCCGCCCGCGGCGCGCGCCCGAGACGACCGCCGCGCCCGCGTCGTAGAAGCCGGCGCCCTCGATCCGGGCGTCGTGCAGGCCGCGCGCGAACGCGGTCAGGCCGTCGACCCGCGCCCGGTGGCGCGCGACGCGGCGCCCGTCGCGGAGCGAGGCCACGGCCCGCCAGCCCAGCCACACGCCGACCAGGAGCCCCGCGGGCGCGCGCAGGTCGACGAGGCGCAGCCTGCCGTCGTGGACCTGGCCGTAGAGGAGCATGGCGAGGACGACCCCGAGCATGGGGAAGAAGGGCACGTAGCGGCGCGGTCGGGTCACGGCCGGCGCGTGTGCAAGCCGTCGGCCACGACGCACGCGCGCGCAGGTGGCGGCGCCGTCGCCGCGCGTTCGTCACGGGTGACCGCGCGCGTCAGCGCCGCGGTGCCGTCGTTTGGCAGCGTGACGGCCGCGCGGTCGGCGGGTCAGGCCCGGGGGTCAGGACCCGGCGGGCGCCTCGCCGCCGCCGCTCAAGGGCCCCTCCTCGCGCCCCGACGCGGGCGCTTCTCCTCCTGGCGCGGCGGCTCCTCGTCCTCGGGCTCGTCGGCGGGCGGCTCGCGCGCCTCGCGCAGCCGCTCGGGGCGCGAGCGCTGGAGGCGCCACCAGGCGAGCCACTCGGCGCGGGTGAAGCCGAGCGGCTCGCCTGTGAGGCGGGCCATGGCCGCGCACAGCGCGTCCTCGAGGGGGCCCGGGCCGCCGAGGCCCTCGAGCGCGGCGACCACGAGGGCAACGCCGACCTCGGGCGCCTCGCGGCCGACGAGGAGGGCGGCGACGAACGCGCGCCGCGCCGGGTCGCGCTGCGCCTCGGCCGAGACCTGGTTGCCGGCGCTGACCGCCGCGTGGAGCGCGGCGCGCGGGTCCTTGCCGAGCTCGAGGTCGGGCGGGTGCAGGACGAGGACGTCGCAGGGCAGGAGCGGGACGAAGAAGGGGTAGGGCGCGTCGCCGATCAGCAGCGTGTGCGCGCGCAGCCGGCCGCCGAGCTGGAAGCGCCCGACGAGGTGGCGCGCGAGGGTGGCGTGAGGCGCGGGGAGCTCGAGCGGCAGCTCGGCGCTCCGGCCCGGCGGCAGGTCGATCCGCGCCGGCGCCGGGAGCGGGCGCTCGGTGCGCGTGCGCGTGCGGCGGCCGTCCTGGCCCAGCTCCTCGTACTCGACCGACACGAGCCCGAGCGCGCCGTCCGCCACGCGGATCGAGACCGGCTCGCGCCCCACGTTGGTCAGGCGCACGCGGGCCCGCAGCGGCTCGGACGGCGTGATGCTCCCCGCGCTCGGGACCAGGTCGGCCAGCAGCACGCTCTCGCGCAGGACGCGCTCGCGGGCCCGCCGGCGCAGGCGCAGGAGCTTCGGCCGCTGCTCGGCGCCCGGCTCGAGGGCCAGGATCGCGTCGACGAGGCGCAGGGCGCCCCACGTGTCCCCCGCGAGGTAGCGGTCGAGCGCGAGCGCGTACTTCTCCTCGACCCAGGCCGTCTGGACCGCCCGTCCGCGCGGCGAGGGGGGCGCGCCCTCGTCGAGCCGACGCAGGACGTCGTCGAGCAGGTCGAGGAGGAGCCCCTCCTCGTCGCGCGCCTGCTGCACGAGCGCGCGCGCCGGCGCGCCGCGCTTGACCAGCGCGTCGGCGATGCGCTTGCGCTCGAGGTCCGTCTCCGACCGGCGCAGGTCGCGCAGGAGCGCCGCCTCGGGCGCGTCCTGCTGGCGCTGGCGCGCGGGCGGCGGCGCGGCGGGCGCCGCTGGTCGGGCCGGCGGCGGCGCGGCCTGCGCTGGCGCGCCGTCGGGCGCCGTCCCGAACAGCGGCTTACGCTGCCCGCTGGCCCAGCAGCCCGCCAGGCCGGGGAGGGCCAGGGCGAGGAGCAGCAGGGGGCGACGGGGCGGGCTCGACAACGCGCGGGCTCTCCGGGCAGCCAGGGTAGCGCACCGGCGCCCATCCGGGCCGGCGGCGGTCACGCGCCGGTCACGGCGCGCCCCCAGACCAGCCACGACTTGCGCCTACCCCTTCGATCGGGCGCCCTCGCGCGAACAGGGAACGATTCACGGGCCGCGCGGCCCGCGGCGACGCCGGCGCGTTCGGCGAGGGCTACGACCTGCACGCCCGCGACGTGCACCGGCGAGCGGCACCTCCAGCTGGCCCCGCCGGCAGCGTGGCCATCGCCAAGGTGCGGGAGCGCCTCGCGCGGATCCAGGCCGAGCTCGAGGGGGCGGAGCGGGAGGAGCCGTGGCGCTGTCCGGGGGGCCGAACCCCCGTGGTAGGATGGCGCCCTCGGAAGGGGGTCCGCGTGCCCGACTTCAAGATCGACCAGTCGACGCGCGATGCCAGCGGCAGGAGCGTCCGCGTCCTGAACCTCAAGGGCCAGCTCGACGCCCACACCTTCCCCGACCTCCAGCGCGAGCTCGAGGCCCTCGTCTCGGGCGACACGCCGCGCGTGGTCCTCGACTGCTCGAGCCTCGACTACATCAGCAGCGCGGGCCTCGGCGTGCTGAAGAAGATGACGCGCGAGTTCCGCGGCAAGCAGGGCGACATCCGCCTGGCCCAGCTCCCGCCCAAGATCGACAACGTCGTCTCGCTGCTCGGCTTCTCGCAGGTCCTCCGCACGTTCAAGGGCCTCGACGAGGCCGTGAAGTCGTACGAGGGCGAGTAGCCGCCAGTCGGGCTTCAACGTCGACTCTGGCGGCCGCCAGGATCGACGTCGAAGCCCGACTGGCTAGCCCGGATTCTTCACCAAGGGTCTCCCCACCGGTGGCGAGCGATCCGCGCCAGGGCCCTGTCCTCGAACCCCGGCTTCGCAGACGGCCGAGCCG
>JAMLIC010000085.1 GCA_023954375.1 Planctomycetota bacterium | reverse complement strand
CTCCTCCGTTGCCTCCGTGTCCCATTCTTCTCCTCTCAGGACGCCTCCATGAGGGTCGCCTACGTCGCCCTCGACGAGCACGGCCGCGAGGTCAAGGGCGGCCTCGACGCGCCCGACCTCCCGCAGGCCGCCGCGACCCTCCGCGGGCAGGGGCTCTTCCCGCTCGAGCTGGGCGAGGCGTCGACCGCGCGCGCCGCCGCCCCGACCGGCGCGGGCTGGCGGCCGTCGTTCGTGCGCACGAGCGACCTCGTGCTCTTCCTCTCGGAGCTCGGCCTCATGCTCCGCACGGGGCTCTCGCTCCTGCAGGCGCTCGAGACGCTGTCGCAGGTGCTCGGGTCGACGGCGCTGAGGCGGTGCGCCGGGCGGCTGTCGACGGCCGTGCAGTCGGGGCGGACGCTCTCGTCGGCGCTCGAGGACGAGCGGCGGCTGTTCCCGCCGGTCGTCGTGCACCTGGTGCGCATGGCCGAGGCCACGGGCGAGCTGGACCAGGCGTTCGCCCGCGCGGCCGAGTACCTGGAGCGCCGCGCGGCCCTGCGCAACCAGGTGATCTCGAGCCTGCTCTACCCCGCCGTGGTGATCCTCGTGTCGGCGGGCGTGTTCTGGTTCCTCACGACCAACGTCGTGCCCAAGTTCGCCCGCTTCCTCGAGCGCCGGCAGGGCGCGCTCCCCTGGACGACGCAGCTCCTCATGGACATCTCGGGCTGGATCCAGGCCTGGGGGCCGACGCTCCTCGTGGGCCTCGCCGGGGCCCTCCTGGCCCTCCTCGCCGCGCGGGCGACGGCCCGCGGTCGGGCTGCCCTCGACCGCGCCGTCCTCTCGATCCCGCTCGTCGGCCTCGTGGCGCGCACGGCCGCCATGTCGCACCTGGGGCGCACGCTGGGGCTGCTCCTGAGGAGCGGGCTGCCGCTCCACGAGTCGCTCACGATCCTCGCCGGCTCGTTCCAGAACACGAGCTACCAGGCGCACGTCGCCGCCGCGCGCGAGCGCGTCGTGAGAGGCGCCAGCCTGGCCGAGAGCCTGCGCGGGCCGCTCGTCTCGCCGCTGTGCACGCAGGTGGTCGGCGTCGGCGAGTCGACGGGCGCCCTCGACGAGGTCCTCGACGAGCTGGGGACCTTCTACGACCGGCGCCTCCAGGCGCTCCTGCGCACCTTCTCCAGCCTGATCGAGCCCGCGATCCTGCTCGTCGTGGGCGGCATGGTCGGCTTCGTCTACCTGAGCTTCTTCCAGGCGATCTTCCGCCTGGCCGCGCGGTGACCCCATGAGACGCTGGCTGCTCCTCCTCCTCCTCGCCTCGACGCCGCTCCTCGCGCAGGAGGGGCCCGTCGACCCGTTCGCCACGCCGACGCCCATGCGCCGCCGCGCCGTCGCCGACGGCCGCGGCGACGTCGCCGGCGTCCACTCGGGCGCGCTCGACCTGCCGCCGATCGCCCTGCGGGGGCTCCTCGTCCTGCGCGGCAAGGCGCCGGCGGCGCTCCTCGAGGTGAACGGCGTCACGCTCGTCGCCCGGCCGGGGCAGCGCCTGCTCCTGCCGCGCCCGGGGCTGCCGCCCGCGCCGGTCGACGTGCTCGAGGTCTCGGCCGACGGCCTGCGCCTGAGGACGGCCGCGGGCGACGTCGCGGAGGTCCGCTGATGAACCGCGCCCTCCCCCTCGTCCTCCTCCTGGCCGCCTTGCCCGCCCGGGCCCAGGACGAGCTCCTCGTCGAGCGCCTCGACCTGCGCGAGGCGCGCGTCGCCGACGTCGCGCGCCTGATCGCCGAGACGAGCGAGCAGAACATCGTCGTCACGCCCGAGGCCGGCCGGCAGGTGGCGAACCTCTACCTCCAGCGCGTGTCCGTGCGCCGCGCCGTCGAGACGCTGTGCAAGGTCGCGGGCCTGTGGTTCCGCGAGGAGCAGGGCGTCCTGCGGATCATGACGGCCGAGGAGTACCAGAAGGACCTCGTCGTCCAGCGCGAGCCCGAGGTGCGGGTGTTCACGCTGCTCCACCCCAACGCCGTCGCCGTCGCCGGCGCGATCCGCGACCTCTACGGGGCCAGGGTGGCCCTCTCGCTCGGCCTGACCGACTCGCTCGTGGCCGACCCGGCCCTCGCGGGCCTCGGCGGGCAGGGGATCCTGGGCTCCGGCGCCGACCGCTTCTCCGACCGCCTGCAGGGCCTCCAGCCGGGGCTCCAGTTCGGCGGCATGGGCGGGTTCGGCGGGTTCGGCGGCATGGGCGGGTTCGGCGGGTTCGGCGGCATGGGCGGGTTCGGCGGCATGGGCGGCTTCGGCGGGCAGCAGGGCTTCGGCGGCGCCGACGAGCAGAAGGCGACGAAGCTGACGCCCAAGCTCACCGCCGAGCAGCTCTCGCGGCTGCAGCTCGAGGACGGCAAGGCCACGGGCGACCTCGAGGGGCTGACCGAGGGGCGGCCGACGATCGCCGTGACCGTGAACCGGCGCCACAACGTCGTCGTCGTGCGCACGGCCGACCAGGAGGCGCTCGGCCAGATCGCCCGGCTCGTGGTCGACCTCGACCGGCCGACGCCGCAGGTGCTCCTCGAGATGAAGATCCTCGAGCTGCGCCTGGGCGACGGGCAGCGCACCGGGCTCGACGTGGACCTCGTGTCGGGCCCGCAGCGGTCGAACATCGCCACGGGCGAGCCCACGAACCCGCTCGTGCAGGGGGCCACGACGGTGGCGTCCACGCTCCTCGCCGCGGGCAACCCGCCGCTGGCCGGCGGGGCGCTGGTCTACCAGTTCATGAACGACCACATCCGCGTGCGCCTCGAGGCGCTGGCCCGCGAGGACCGCGTGAGCACGCTGGCGACGCCCATGCTGCTCTGCGCCAACCAGGAGGCGGCGCGCCTGTTCATCGGCGAGGAGCGGCCGCTCGTGCGCAACTTCGAGCTGCAGACGATCACGACCAACGGCGTGGTCACCAACCAGGTCGTGCCGACGGTCGACCTGCGCGACATCGGCCAGTCGCTCAGGATCGTGCCGCGGATCAACGCCGACCGCACGGTCACGCTGACGATCATCCAGGACGTCTCGACCGTGAACGTGGGCGGCGCCCGCCTGCCGATCCCGGGCGGCCAGGGCGGCGTGACGGTCGTCGACATCGACACGGTGGACACGGCCAACCTCGAGGGCACGGTCGTGGCCAAGGACGGCCTGACGCTCGCGGTCGGCGGCCTGATCCGGAAGGAGCTCCGCGACCGCCAGACGGGGATCCCCTGGCTCAAGGACCTGCCGCTGATCGGCTGGCTGTTCGGCGAGACCGAGCGCGTCGAGGAGCAGCGGGAGCTGCTCCTGCTCATCACGCCGCACGTGCTCATGACCCCGGCCGAGGGCCAGGCCAAGAGCCGCGCCCGCATGGAGGCGCTGTCGCTCCATCCCTACCACGACCTCGGCGACGCGGCCCTGCAGCGCTACCGGCGCGACGACGTCCCCGGCTCCGACGGCTACCGCCTGCTCCTCGACGACTACCTGCGCCCCGCCCCGGAGCCGATCCGATGAAGCGCCTGGTGTGTCTCCTGCTCCTCGCCGGCTGCGCGAGCGCCCCGGCGCCCGCGCCGGAGGGCGCCCGCGCCCAGGGGGAGGGCGCCCTCGTCGATCCGTGGTTGACCCCGGACGCGGGGCTGGTCGCGGCGTTCAAGGCCAGGTTCGAGGCGCTCGCCGGCGCGCCCGCCTGCCAGGCCGCGCTCGTGCGCGACGAGCCCGAGCACGCCCACGCGCTGTTCCTGCAGGCGGAGGGCGACGGCCTGCGCCGGGCCCTGGCCGACGCGTTCGCGCGGCGGCGGCCGCCCGAGGTCGGCCACCTCGACAGCGAGCGCGCGCGCGCGGCCGCGCCCGAGGTGCACGCACGGGGTCGGGTCGCGCTCACGCGCGCGACCTCGCTCCGCCGCGCCGACCCGGACGCCGCGCGCGCGGCCGCCGAGGAGGCGCGAGCGGCGTTCGCGGAGGCGGGCGACGCCCTGCTCGTCGCCGAGGCCTGGCTGCTCGCCGAGCCCGACGCGGCGACCCGGACGGCCCGGCTGACGGCCGTGCAGCAGGTGCAGGCGGCCGTGCTCGCGGTCCACGCGGCGCCGAATCAGCCGATCGTCCTGGGCTCGAGCGCGATGGACATGGGGCCGGGCCCGTTCGAGCTTGCGGCGACGCTGGCCCGGGACGCGCGGCACGCGACCGCCCTCCTGCGCCTGGAGGAGGTGCGCCAGGACGCCCCGTACCGCTGGAGCCCGGACGCGCCGGCGGGACACCGGAGGAGCTATCACCTGCCCAACGACTGGAGCCGCACCCTCGCCCAGGCCACGCTCGAGCGCCGCATGCCGCTCCAGGCCCTGCGCCACGCGGCCACGCTCGTCCGCGAGCAGCCCGACGCCCCCGCGCACGACCGCCTGCTCCTCGCCCGCGCGCATCACCTCGCCGCGCAGACCGAGGCCGCCCTGGCCGAGGCCCTTCAGGCCGTCGACGACGCCAAGGCTGCCCGGGATCTCGCGACCGAGGCCGGCGCGCGGGCGCTCGTGGCCGAGGTTCTCGTCGACCTCGGCCGGCCGGACGCGGCCGCCGAGGAGTTCGACGCGGCCGAGCGGCTGTTCCTCCAGGCGGGCGACCCCGAGGGACGGCTGCGCCAGGCGGTCAACCGCGCCGGCGTCCTCGTCCGCGCGCGGCGCCTCGACGACGCCGAGGCCGCCCTCGCCCCGGTCCGCGGCCTCTCGCTCCCGGGTGAGGCGGGCGCCGACCTCGCCTGCCGCCGCGACGTGACCGCGGCGCTCCTCGACCTCGTCGCCGGCCGCGCGGGCGCCGACGAGGCCGTGCGCCGGGTCGAGCAGGCGCTCGACGTCGCCCGCGCCGGCGGCGCCTACCGCGCAGTCGAGCAGTACGGCTCGCTGCCGGGGCGCCTGCGCCCGGGCGGGTCGTAGCCGGAAGGACGTAGGGGCGCCGCCTGCTGCCGCCTGCAGCAGCCTGCCGCGGCCTGCGCGGCCCGGAGCTCATCGGCTCGACGCCTCCCGCGCGCACGTGCGCGGCGCGGAGCTCGTCCCGCGTCGGCGCCCCCCCGCGCGCACGTGCGCGGCCCAAAGCTCGTCGGCGTGGGCGCCCCCCGCGCGCACGTGCGCGGGCAAAGCCCGTCGGCGTGGGCGCCCCCCGCGCGCACGTGCGCGGCGCGGAGCTCGTCCCGCGTCGGCGCCCCCCCGCGCGCACGTGCGCCGGCCCAAAGCGCTCGTCGGCGTGGGCGCCCCGCGCGCACGTGCGCGGCCATGTCGGCGTGGACGCCCCCCGCGCGCACGTGCGCGGCCCAAAGCTCGTCGGCGTGGACGCGCCCCCACGCGCACGTGCGCGGCCCAAAGCTCGTCGGCGTCGCCCCCCCGCGCGCACGTGCGCGGCCAGGCTCCGTCGACGTGGACGCCCGCGCGCACGTGCGCGGCCCGGCTCGTCGGCGTCGCCCCGCTGCATGCGGCTGCGGACCTCGTCAGCGTTGTGTCCCGCTGCCGATGCAACTAAGCCCTCGTCGGCGGTGGCCGCCGCACGTGTGCGCGGCCAAGGCTCATCCGGCAGCCGCCCCGCGCTGCCGTGCGCGATGCCCCGAACTCGTCGATGATGGACGCCGCCGCGCCGATGCGGCCTCAAAGCTCGTCGGCGTCGCCCCCGCGCGCACGTGCGCGGCCCGGAGCTCGTCAGCGTTGGCGTCCCCCGCGCGCACGTGCGCGGCCCAAAGCTCGTCGGCGTGGGCGCCCCCGCGCGCACGTGCGCGGCCCAAAGCTCGTCGGCGTGGGGCCCCCCCGCGCGCACGTGCGCGGCGCGGAGCTCGTCCCGCGTCGGCGGCCCCCCGCGCGCACGTGCGCGGCCCGGAGCTCGTCGGCCTCGTCCATCGTCCCGCCGGACGGCCGCCTCATCGTCGTCCTTCGTGGCGTGGCGACCGCCGGGGAAGTTCGCCTGGCCCACGTCGGCCCCCCCCTTGCCGAAATTGAGACTCATTCTCAGAATGGGGCCGCACAGGAGCAGCCCATGCGAACCCCCGCCCTCACCCTCGTGCTCGCCCTGGCGGCCGCCGCGCCGACGCTCGGCGAGCACCTCCCCGCGCCCGACGTCGTGGTCGAGCGCCCGCCGCTCCTCCTCACGCAGCTGGCCAGCGTGGGCGTCGCTCGCGAGGGCGACTGGCTCTACGTCTACAGCGGCCACCTCGGCCCCACGCACCACCACTCGCTCGACAACCTGTCGACGACCTTCGCCCGGCTGAGCCTCGTCGACGGCCACGGCTGGGAGCTGCTCCCCTGCCCGTTGCCGCTCCAGAGCACGTCGCTCGTCGCGCACCGGGGCGGCCTGATCCGGGTGGGCGGCATGACGGCGCGCAACCGGGCCGAGGAGAAGCCCGACCTGCACTCGGTGGCCACGGTCGCGCGCTTCGACCCCGTCACCCGGACCTGGTCGCCCCTGCCCGACCTCCCCGAGCCGCGCTCCAGCCACGATGCCGTGGTCGTGGGCGACCGCCTGTTCGTGATCGGCGGCTGGACGCTCGCGGGCGACCGCGAGCTGTGGCTGGAGACGGCCTGGTCGCTCGACCTCGCCGCCGCGAAGCCCGCCTGGACGCCGAGCGCGGCCCCGGCGTTCGGCGAGAAGCGCGCCCTGGCCCTTGCGGTCGCCGACGACAAGGTGATTGCGCTGGGCGGCATGACGAGCGAGGGCGAGCTGTCGAAGACCGTCCACCTCTACGACCCGGCGGCCAACGCCTGGAGCGCCGGCCCCGACCTGCCCTTCGTGGGCTTCGGCGCGGCGGCGCTCGGGGTCGAGCGCGACGTCTACGCGTCCGGGATCGACTCGCCCGTCTTCCGCCTCGGGCTCCACGGCGGCGACCTCGAGTGGGAGGAGGTCGGCGCGCTCGCGTGGCCGCGCTACTTCCACCGCTTCGTCCCGGCCGGAGAGGGCGCGCTCCTGGCCGTGGGCGGCGTGGCGCGGCCCGACCGGGCGCCGCCCACGGTGCACCAGCGCACGATCGAGACCTTCGTCGTCGAGCCGAAGGGGCCGAGGGTGAGCCTGTGGACGGTGCCGGCGCCCGGACGGGCCAAGAACCGCCAGGGCGTCTTCCTCCACCGCGACGCCCTGTGGGTGTTCGGCGGCAACGACAGCCTCCGCCAGCACGACTTCGGGCCCGACAACTTCCTCGACGAGGGCTGGCGCCTCGACCTCGGCACCATGCGCTTCGAGGCGGCGCCCGCCTTCCCGGCCCGCCGGCAGACCATGCAGACGGCCGTCGTCGGCGGCGTCGGCGTCGCCGTGGGCGGCTTCGGTCACACCGGCAAGGGCACCCGCTCCTGGCCCGACGTCCAGCGCTTCGACTTCAAGGCCGGCCGCTGGGAGGCGGCGGCGCCGCTCCCCGGACCGAGGACGCAGTTCGACCTGGTCGTCCGGGGCGACGAGCTCATGCTCTTCGGCGGCCTCGACTACGACTCGAGCCGCGGCAAGGAGGCCTTCCGCTTCCCCACCGAGGTGCTGGCGCTGAAGGACGGCGCCTTCGCCCCGACCGGGCTGTCGCTCCCGCAGCCGCGGCGCGCCTTCGGGGGCGCGCTGCTCGGCGACCGCTACTTCCTGGTCGGCGGGATGAAGGAGGAGTTCGGGCTGATCACCGACGTCGACGTGCTCGACCTCTCGACCCGAACCTGGTCGAAGGCCCCTGCCCCGGCTACGCCGCGGATCTCGCCCCTCCTGGTCGCCCTCGGGGGCAAGCTCTACCTGGCCGGCGGCAGCTCGCCCGTCCCCGGGACGCAGGACGCCGCGCCGAACCCGAGCCTCGAGGTCTACGACCCGTCGACGGGCGCGTGGTCGACCCTGATCGAGCGCCTGCCGCTCCCGACCACGCACATGCGGATGTTCGCCTGGCGCGACCGGCTGCTCCTCTACTCGGTCCACGTCGAGGGGGCGCGGGCCGCCCGGGTCGCCGTCATCGCCCCGTGAGCCGCGCAGGGCGCCCAGAATTGGATAACCTGGCGTCATGGCGCGAACGATGAAGCGGCGGCGTGGAGGGCGACCCAAGGGCACCTGGGACCGGGTGCAGCCGGCGGAGCTGCTGGACTACCGGCAGCGGCGCGGGCTCTCGCGGGTGCGGCTGGCGGAGATGCTGGGGGTGAGCCCGACGACGATCGTCAACTGGGAGCTGGGGCACGGCGTCGCCACCCCGGCCTACCAGGATCGCCTGCGGGAGCTGCTCGACGCCCCCGCCGACCTCGCCGCGCCGCCCGTCGCCCCGGCGGGCGAGCCGGCGGACGCGACGATCGAGGCGACAGGTCGGATCGTCGTCGCTTACCTGGCGCGGGGCGGGGCCGTCCGGCCCGAGGACCTGCCCGGCCTCATCCGCGAGGTCCGGGGCGCCCTCGGGTCCTGACCTCCGTCACCCCGGCGGCCGCGGGGCCCCGCGCTCCGACAGCGACCACCCGCCCGGCGCAGGCGCAGCAGGTGGCGCCTCGCCTCCGGCCGGCAGGAGCGAGCGCGTGACGCGCATGGCGCCGCCGGGCCGGGTCTCCAGGGCGGCGTGCACGCGCAGGAGCTCGGCCACGTTGTCGATCGTCACCACGCCGAGCAGGGCGCCGTCGCGCACGACCGGCAGGCAGCGCCGCGCCCGGCCGCGCAGCCGCCCGGCGACCTCGAACAGGTCCTCGTCGGGCCGGGCCGCCTGGAACTCGCGCGCCATCACCGCCGCCACCGGGCCGGCGTGGCCGTGCGCGACGAGCCCCTCGAGCAGCGCCTCCTGCGGGAGCATGCCGACGATCCGGTCGCCCTCGAGCACCGGGAAGTCCTGCTGGAAGCTCGAGAGCATCAGGTGGACGGGGCCGGCGAGCGGGTCGGTCGGCGCGACGGTGTGGACGTCCCTGATCATGGCGTCGCGCACCGCCAGCCCCTCCATGGCGCGCTGCATGTCGGCCGTGGCGCTCTCGGCGGAGGCGGCGAGCCACACGAAGAAGCCGATCAGCGCCAGCACCGGGCTCCACATGAGCCCGACGATCACGAACACGGCCGCCATGACCTTGCCCAGGAAGGCGGCGACGCGCGTGGCCCGGGTGCGGGTCGTGACCATGGACAGGCCGGCGCGCAGGGCCCGCCCGCCGTCCATGGGGAACGCGGGCAGCAGGTTGAAGACGCCGAGCGCCATGTTCACCCACAGCAGGTCGGCCACGAACGTCTGCCCCGGGAGGAGCGCCTCCGGGGTCAGGGGGCCGCGCGCGAGGAGCACGGCCAGGCACACGCCCGCCAGGACGAAGTTCACCGCCGGGCCGGCCAGGGCCACGAGCAGCTCCTGGTGCGGGCGCTCCGGCTGGCGCTCGAGGCGCGAGATGCCGCCGATCGGCAGGAGCGTGATGTCGGTCGTGCCGATGCCGAAGGCGCGCGCCGTCAGGGCGTGGCTCAGCTCGTGGATCACGACGATCCCGAACACGACGAGCAGGAAGAGCACGCCGTCGCGGACCGACGCGATCGTCGGGTCGATCCGCCAGTAGATCCACGCCACCCACGCGACCAGCAAGAGGAAGGTCGCGTGGACCTGGATGGGGATCCCCGCGACCCGCCCGAGCCTCAACGTCCAGCGCATGCGGCCTCCTCCGGCGCGCTGCGCGCCCACTCCCGGGCGCGCCGCCCTCCGCCCCCCGCCCGGCGTGGCGCTCAGCCCGCCGCGCCGGTGCCGGCGGCCCGGGCCAGCGTGCGGGCCACGAGGTCGCTCACGCGCAGGTCGGTCGCCAGGTCGTCGAGCGAGACGATCCCGACGATGTCCCCGGGCGCCTCGCCCGGTTCGGCCTTGCGCACGATCGGCACGCGCCGCACGTGGCGCTCCTGCATGAGGCGCGCCAGGTGGACGACGTCGTCGTCCTCGCCGCAGGTGATGAGCTCCTTCGACATGGCGTCGCCGACGCTCGTCGACCCGGGGTCCTTGCCCTCCGCCGTGACCCGCAGCGTGATGTCGCGGTCCGTGATCATCCCGAGCAGGCGCCGGTCCTCGTCGCACACCGGGAGGGCGCCCACGTCGAGGTCGCGCATGCGGCGTGCCGCCTCGATCACCGGCCGGTCGGCCTGGATCACCTCCGGGCTGCGGGTCATCAGGTCCCGCGCCTTCATCGGCCCGCCCGCGCCCACCATCCGGTCGCCCGCGCCGCGCGTGTCGGCCTCGCTCAGGCCCGCCCCGGCGTCGTCCACCGCGCCGTAGCTCGGCTGCTCCTCGTGCTCCGACGCGCGGGGGGGCAGCGGCTCCTCGCCGTCCTCGACCGCGGGCTTGGGCCCGAGCGGCGCCGGCTCCGGGGTGTGGTCGAGCGCCTCGCGCCGCGACGGCTGGGCCATGTCGTAGCCGGCGGCCTTCCAGCGCTCGACGCCGCCCGCGAGGACCTTCGCGTTCGCGAACCCCTTCCCCTGCCACTCCCGCGCCCGCTGCGTCGACAGCTCGTCGGCGGGGCAGGCGCAGTAGAAGACCAGCTCGGCGTCGCGCGGCAGCCCCTCGCGCCGCTCCTCCAGCTCCTGCAGGGTGATCGCGCCCTTGAGGCGGAACGCGCGGCCCTTGTCCTCCTCCTCGTACGCGCAGACGAGCAGGGTGCCGGCCCCCTGCTGGAGCTTCTGCTGGACCTCCTCTGGGCGGATGCGGGCGAGCTGCTGGGCCATGTCGGGCTCCTCTCCGTCCCGGCCGGGGACCGCGCCGACCCGCGACCGGGACGCGCGCGTCCCGCCGCCGCCGCCGCCGGCCCGCCGCCGGGCCCTGGGTGGTGGGCTTCCGTGGACCCCGGCGGCTGGCGCACGGCCCATGCCACGCAAAGTGATGGCGGCGGGCGCGGGGGAGGAGCGGCCTACGCCCGGGGCGCGAGCGGGTCGTAGCGCCCCGGGCTGATGAGCCCGTCCGGATCGAGCGCCGCGCGGAGCTTGCGCGCCGTCTCCCAGAACACCGTCGAGCCGCGGGCGAGCTTCCCCCAGCCGGCCGGCCCCGTGCGATAGGGGTGATAGCCGCCCGCGGCGAGCGCGCCCGCGAGGGCGTCGTAGCAGGCGAGCGCCCGCGCCGACTCCTCGGGCTCGCCCCGGTCGAACGCGACGTTGGTGACGCAGCACAGGGCGCGGGGCGTGATCATCGTGAACGTGACCAGCGCCTCGAAGCCGTGCGCCTCGTAGATCGGGGTGACGATGTCCATGACCTCCCGCGCGGCCTCGCCGGTCGCGGGCGCGACCGGGGACATCCACAGGAGCCCGGCGCGGGCGTCGAGGGGGTCGGGCCGCTCCGACGGCAGCGGCCCCCGGACGCGCCAGCACGCGCCGGGGAGCGCGCCGTCGGTGGGGACCCCGCGCAGGACGTCGAGGACGTCCCTGCCGATGTCCACGCGCCGCCGGAGCGCCTCCCCCCGCCCGAGCCAGCCGAGCACGCGGCCGAGGCGCTCGGCCCAGGCCAGCTTGCGCTCGTCGAGCAGGACGACCCTCCAGCGGCCCCCGACCGCCCGGCGCAGGGCGCCCCTGGCCGCGGCGACGCCGGCCCGGGTCCCGTAGAGCGCGCCGGCGACGTTCCAGGCGCCCACGCCGTGCTCCGCGCGCAGCGCCGCGCGGACATGGGCGGGCAGCGGCGTGGCGCCGCCCGTCCGCTCCCAGGGGTAGCGGCAGCGCGCGGAGATGGCGCGGAGGTCGTTGGCGATGTGCACGGCGCTCCGCAGCACCTCGTGCAGGCGCAGCGGGCGCAGGGCGTCGACGATCTCCGGCAGGTCCTCGTCGCGCTCGGCGCAGATGAAGAAGGCCGAGAACGCCTCCGGCACCGGCATGAGCCACAGCCCGATGCGGGTCACGATCCCCCCGCCGGACTGCGAGAAGAGCCCGTCGAGGACGGGGCCGACGCCGTAGCGGTAGGCCCACCGGGCGCGCGCGTCGGCGTAGTGGCCGTAGCCGGTCCGCAGGAGGCTCGCGTCGGGGAGGACGACCTCGAGGCCGCAGGTGTTCGCGAAGTGGTCGCCGTAGGGGGTGTGCCCGAAGCCTCGGTCGAGGCTGTTCCCGACGACGCTGGCCTCGAGCCCCGCGCCCGTCGCGTCCATCCACAGCCCGCTCCCCTCGAGGGCCGCCGCGAGCTCCCGCTGGGTGACGCCCGGCTCGATCACGCAGTAGGCCAGCTCGCGGTGGACCTCCAGCACGCGGTTCATGCGCCGAAGGTCGACCAGCGCCTGCCCCGGCCCCGGAGGGCACGCGTCGCCGTACCCCCAGTTGCGGCCGCGCGAGATCGGGTGCAGCGGGATCCGGTGGCGCCCCGCGATGCGCACGACCTCCTGGACCTCCTCGGCGCTGCCCGGGGAGAGGATCGCGACCGGCGGGACGGGGCGCCCGCCGGTGCTGCGGCCGCGGCGCGCGAGCGCCTCCTCGCGCGTGTCGACGTGCTCCCCTCCGAGGGCCCGGGACCACTCGCGGACCGCGGCCGCGAGGTCGCCCTCGGGGGGCGACCAGGGCTCCGGCGCAGGGAGGCGCGCCGCGATGTCGAGCAGGGACGTGGACGGCGTGTCGATGGCAGGCATGAGGACCTCCTGGGGTGAACCGCGCCGGGCGCCGGCGCTCAGGCGGGCACGAGCTCGGCGCCGAGGCACTCGGCGACGACGGCGTCCCGCAGCGCCTCGAGCTCCGGCAGGACCCTGACGCCCTCGCGCGTCAGGGGGGCCGGGTCGAGGTATCGCTGCAGGCGCAGCACGTCGGCGCCGTGGTCGCCGCTGCAGGGCAGGAGCCCCGCGTGACCGAGCCCGGCCCCCCGCGCCCGCGCGACGAGGCGCGCCGAGTCGGCGTGGTCGATGGGGAGGTCGAGCCAGAGCAGGCGGCAGCCCGGTTCCCGGGCGAGGCCCTCGAGGTCCAGGGCGCGCAAGGGCGCCGGCTGCGCCGGGCCGACCGTCACGTGGACGAGCCCGATCTCGCGCTCGCGCCGCGCGGACCAGCCGAGGCGACGGCGGTCGCTCCGGGCGACCGCCACGTCGATCCCGAGCGCCGCGAGGGCGGCGCGGGCGCGGGCGCCGTCGAGGTCGGGCAGGCTCACCGTCCGCGCGGGGGCCGGGGCCGTGCGGCGGCCCATGAGGACGATCGAGGTGGGCTGCGGGTCGCGCCCGATCCCCGCCGCGTCGTAGCCCGGGTAGACGCCGAGGAGCAGGCCCAGCGGGACCATGTCGACGGCGCGGCAGCTCGCCTGCGTGAAGGGGTGACTGGTCACGGGGATCCCGACGACGACCTCGGCGCCGAGGGCGGGCGCGACCTCGTCGAGCAGGAAGGCGCCGAGCTGCGTCAGGACGCCGGACCGACGGTGGCGGACGTCGACGACGCCGCGGCAGTAGTCCCAGCGGCGCCCCCCCGCCACGCGCACGAGCCCGGCCTGGCCGACGTGCTCGCCCGCGGCGTCGAACGCGAGCGCGTAGACCTCGCGCCCCGCCGCGATCGCCGCGGCCAGCGCCGCCGCGTCGAGCATCGCGCCGACGCGGTACGCGTCCCCGTAGCACCGCCGCACGAGCGCCACGAGGGCGGGGGCGTCGAGCGGCGTCGCGAGTCGGACGTGGGTCGCCATCTGGCCTCCTCTCGGCTGGATGGCGGGAACTATCGGAAACGCGCTCCCGACCGCGTCATCATCAACCTCGATGATTGCCTCGCGGCTGGCCCGGCGCTCCGCGGCTGGCACGGCGGGCGCGGCGGCGCTAACACTGGCTCAGGGCAGGAGGGCGACGCGACGAGTGTTCACGTCCGATCAGGTGGAGCTGCTGCTACGCATCGCGCGCGACACGGGGGAGGGCCAGACGTTCGCCGATCGCCTCGGGTCGATCACGGACACGCTGTCACGACTCATCCCCTTCACCAGCATGACGGTCTGGGTCGCGGACCCCGACCGCCCCGAGGACGGGGCCAGCCAGGCGCTGTTCCGCAACGTGGACCAGCGCGACCTGGAGCGCTACGTCGAGGAGTACGCGCGAGACGACCCCATGGTCCGGTCGGCGATGTCCGCCCCTCGCCATCCGGTCGCCATGTCCGACCTGGTCCCGACGCGCCGGTTCGGGCGGGACGCGTTCACGGGCGAGTTCCTCCAGCGCCAGGGCATCCGGCACCTGCTCGCGATCATGGAGCCCATGGCAGGCGGCAAGCACTTCGGCCTGTGCATGCACCGGGAGCGGGGCCTGCGCGACTTCACGCGGCGCGAGCGAGAGGCCCTGCGCATCGCCGCGCCGGACATCTCGCGCGCCGCGGCCGGGGCGCTCCTGCGGGAGCGGTGCGCCAGGCACGCGGCCGCGCGGCACGACGCCGGGTCCGAGTCGTCGCTCATGGGCACGGTGGTCCTCTCCGCGGCGGGCGACGTGGTGCACATGGACCGCGCCGCCGAGCGCCTGTGCGCGGAGCCCGGCGGGCGCGTCGTCGACGTGCTGGTCGCGATGCTGGAGCGTCAGGCGCGCCCGGCGACCGAGGGGGCCTCGCGTGTGGAGGCGGTGCGCCTCCCGGACGGCCGCTCCCTGCGCATCCAGGCGACGACGCTCGCGACCAGGAGGGAGGCGGACGTCCTGTTCGTGCTCGAGCGGCTCGAGCCCGGCTCCGCGGCCACGATCGACGACGTGGCCCGACGCATCGGCCTGACCCCGCGGGAGCTCGAGATCGCGCGCCTCGCCCTCCAGGACCTCGGCTACCGCGAGATCGCGTTCAGGCTCGGGGTGTCGATCGGCACCGTCAACAGCCACATGGCCCGGATCCACGCGAAGGCCGGGGTGTCGAGCAGGCTGGCCCTGGCGAACGTCCTGACGGGCCGGACGCCCCTCGGCCGGCATGACCGCTGAGGCCAACAAGGAGCTCGTCCGCCGCCTGTTCGCGGACGTGTTCGTCGGGGGCGACCTCGACGCGCTCGACCCGCTGGTCCGCGCCGACTACATCCAGCACAACGAGGCCGTGGCGGGCGGGCGCGCGGGCCTGCGGGCCTTCGTCGAGGAGGTGCGGCGGGCCTTCCCGGACCTCGAGGTCACGATCGAGGACCTCGTCGCCGAGGGGGACCGCGTGGTCGCGCGGATCTCCACGCGCGGGACGCATCGCGGGCCCTTCCTCGGCCGGCCCGCCACGGGGCGCGTGGTCGTCGGCCGCGCGATCGACATCTTCCGCGTGCAGGACGGGCAGCTCGCGGAGCACTGGGACGTCATGGACGTCCACGGCCTCCTGGCGCAGATGGCCGGCTGACATGTGAGTCGCGTCAGAACGCCTTCGACCAGAGCAGGAGCACCGAGTGCCCCTCGCGCCCGTCGCGCGCCAGGCCGGTGTCGTACGTGTACTCGACGAGGATCTGCGACTCCCACAGGAAGCCCGTCGTGACGCCGCCGGTGTAGGCCAGGGCCGTGCGGGGCTCGAACCGCAGCCGCCAGCCGGCGGGGTCCCACTCGCCGATGCGGCCCCAGGCCGCGAGCACGCGCGCGTGCAGGTAGGTGAAGAACGTGAGCTCGTAGCGGTAGGTCAGCCCGCCGATGGCGTAGCTCTGGGCCGCGAGCTGCTCGAACGCGGCGCCGGGGTAGGCGATGCGGCGCAGGTCGAACGCCTCGGACTGGTAAGGGCCGGCGCCCAGGCGGAAGGCGGAGAACCGGTCGACCCAGCCCGGCGGGGTCCAGCCGGCGTGCACCTGCGCCACCAGGCGATGCCGCTCCGAGAGGCCGGGCACCCCGAAGGCCGCGAACGCGTAGCCGCTGACGCGCAGGACCTCCGGCCCGCCCACGCGCGTGGCGCGCGCGCCGTCGGGGCCGCGGATGCCGGGCTCGCGCCAGTCGAGGCGGTGGAGGAGGTCGACGGCGCCGCCGAGGGCGACCCCCTGATGCGGGAGCTCGAGGAGGTTCCGCTCGAGCCCGTCGAGGCGCACGAGGAGCCGGCCGCCGACCGCGGCGGTCGTGTCCGGGATGATGGCGCCGGCCGCGGTGTCGTCGTGGCGGCGGAAGTAGTCCCACTCGACGCGCGCGAGCAGCTGGATGCGCCCGTCGTTGTCGAAGCCGAAGGGGAACACGCCCCGGCGCACGCCGAGCCCGAGGTCGAGCGACGTCCGCCCCCACCACACCTCCGACCCGTGCGCCCGGCGCCCCGACGGGCGGGCCTCGACGAGCGGCGCCGGGATGGTGAAGTTCTCGAACGCCACCACCCCCTCCAGCAGCGGCCCGTGGGGGTACCGCGGCGACGACCAGAGGTGCTCGCCGTACTCCACGCGGTTGAACACGCCGCTGAACAGGGCGTAGATGCGCCGGCTCTGCCAGTAGCGCAGCCAGTAGACGTTGAAGATGGGGGTGACCGCGCCGTCGACGAGCGGCGGGTCGAAGACCGCGGCGCCGAGGGTCAGGGCGAGGGTGTTCGCGCGGTCGCGCCGCGGCACGACGACCCGCTCGCCCAGGACCTCGGTCTCGAAGCCCTCGCCGGCGCGGGGCGTCCGGTAGGGCGCCTCCTGCGCCAGCGCGGCCCCGCCCAGCCAGCAGACGAGGGCGGCCGCGCGCAGCCCCGGGGCCGCGGCCCGGGACCGGCGCACGCGCTCACCCGCCCGGGCGCGCGGCCTGGGTGGTCGGCGCCGCGACCAGCATCAGCCGCTCGGCGCGCGCCCAGAGCGCGTCGAAGCGGTCGAAGGGCACGGCGCCCGCGCCCCAGGCGGGGTCCATGAGGACGACGAGGCGCCGCTCCGGGTCGAAGCCGCTGACGAGGACGTAGTGGGACGTGTCCCGGTCCGGGAGGGTCACCGCGACCAGGACGGGGAGCCCGCGGCGGAGCACCCGCAGGAGCCCGGCCGGCGGCGCCTCGTCGAGCGTCCCCCGGACGAGCACGGCCCGGAAGCCGCGCCCGTCCAGGTAGTCGCGGATGTCGCCGGCCCTGATGCCCGCGCCCTCGACCGCGGGGAAGCGCTCGCGCGCGGCGTCGTCGAGGGCCGCGCCGTGGAAGCGCAGGAGCGCCGTGAGGCAGGCGAGGCCGCAGTCGGCGTCGCCCTCCTGCGCCTCCACGGACACCGGGAGCATGACCGCCGCGGGCGAGAGCGCCGCCGCGGGCGGGACGCCCCGGGCCCCGAGCGGCGATGCGCAGCCCGGGCCCGCGAGCGCGAGGAGGACGAGCGGCAGGAGCCGGGCGCGCATGGGCTCGGTCACCGCAGCAGGAAGACGATGAGCAGGATGATGCCCACCGGGAAGAAGACGATGAGGAACACGATCACCAGCGCGAGCTCGCCGGCGGAGAGGCCCTGCCCGGCGACGTGGTCCTCGAGCGCCGGGGCCTGGGCCACCGCGAGGTCCTCGAAGAGGTCGTTCAGGCCCGGGTCGGCCAGCTCGGCGGCCTGCGAGGCTGGCGCCCCGCCGGTGGCGATCGCGCGCCCGCGGTCGCGCTCGGCGGCGACGGCGTCGTGGGCGACGAACGAGAGCAGCGCGACGATGAGGAGCCAGGCGACCGCCGCGATGGAGCGACCGCGCGCGGCGACGGAACGGCTCATGGATGACCTCCGATCCTGCTCACCCCCTGGTGACCTTGGCCCTGCGCGGCGACCCGCGCCCCTCGCTCGAGGATCGCCCGGACGGCCGGGTCGGGCTCGGAGACGGCCAGCGCGCCGAGGCGCGCGGCGAGCGCCGGGTCGGGCGACGCGGCGAGGGCCAGCGCGGCCCACCGGCGCACCAGCGGGTCGCGGTCGCACGCGCACGCCTCGAGGAGCGGCTCGGGGCTCGCGCCCTGGCCGACGCGGCGCAGGTAGACGTCGATCGCGCGCCGCCGGACGTCGGACGACGGGTCCGCGCGGAGCGCGATGACGAGGCGCTCGTCGCGCGCGCGCTCGAGGTCGTCGCCCTCGGCGACGGCCGGCGGGATGGTCGGCGTCTGCGTGGCGAGCGGCGCGACGTCCGCCGCGGCCGCCGGGGCGGGCCGCCGCCCGGCGGGCGGCCCGTCGGGGTCGCCGCACCCGGCGGCCGCCGCGCCGAGGAGCGCCGCGGCCATCACCCCGACCATCACCCCGGCCGGTGCGGCGGCGACGGCGCTCCGGGCCGCTCGCCCCTCGAGCATCACACCCCCACGACCATGGCCACGAGCGTCACGGCCACCCCGCCGAGCACGCCCACCGACACCGGCCTGCACAACCACACCATGCGCCACTCCAGACCCGAACGTCCCCCGAACGCTCGCCGGGCCCCGCGTGCAAACGGGCGGCCACCCTCTCGGGTGTGCGGCATCAGGGGGGCGTGCGTGACGCGGCGTGGCCCCCTCCCCGCGCCTCCCCCGGCTCGGGGTGAAAGTCCGCGCGCGCGCCCGGGTGGTTGCCGCCGACGCCGCGGCGGTTTAGGCTCGCCCGCCTGCCTGGCCGGCCTCCGGCCCGTGCGCCCACCCCGAGGGACCGCTCGTGCGCCTCTCGACCACGCTCCTCGGCCGGACCCACACGTTCCGGGACCTCCGGGAGGTCCTGGCCAGGGCGAACGAGCCCAAGTCCGGCGACGTCCTGGCCGGCGTGGCCGCGCAGGACGAGCGCGAGCGCGTGGCGGCGAAGCTCGTCCTGGCCGAGGTGACGCTCAAGGACCTGCGCGAGCACCCGGCGATCCCCTACGAGGAGGACGAGGTCACGCGCGTGGTCGAGGACGCGCTCGACGACGCGCTCTTCCAGCGCGTCGCGTCGTGGCGCGTGGGGCAGCTCAGGGAGTGGCTCCTCGACGACGACACCACGGGCGACGACATCCGCAGGCTGTCCCCGGCGCTCACGCCGGAGATGGCCGCGGCCTGCGCCAAGCTCATGTCGAACCTCGACCTGATCGTGGCCAGCAAGAAGGTCCGGATCACGGCGAAGGCCAACGGCACGTTCGGCCTCGAGGGGCGCTTCTCCTCGCGCCTCCAGCCCAACGACCCCCTCGACTCGGTCGAGGCGATCCTCGCCGTCACGCGCGAGGGGCTGGCCTACGGCAACGGCGACGCCGTGATCGGGATCAACCCGGCGACCGACTCGGTCGAGCGCTGCTACGAGCTCCTCTCGGCGACCAAGGACCTCATGCGCCGCCACGACGTGCCCACGCAGAACTGCGTGCTGGCGCACGTGACGATCCAGATGCAGGCGCTCGAGCGCGGCGCGCCCATGGACCTCATGTTCCAGTCGATCGCCGGCTCGCAGAAGGCGAACAAGGGCTTCGGGATCGACGTCAAGCTCCTCGACGAGGCGGCCGCGATGGTCGGCGCGCTCGGGACCGCGCAGGGCCCGAACCGCATGTACTTCGAGACCGGCCAGGGCTCGGCCCTGTCGGCCGACGCGCACTTCGGGTGCGACCAGCTCACGATGGAGGCGCGCGCCTACGGCCTGGCGCGCCGCTACCAGCCCTACATCCTCAACACGGTCGTGGGCTTCATCGGCCCGGAGTACCTGTTCGACGGCCCGCAGATCACGCGCGCCGGCCTCGAGGACCACTTCTGCGGCAAGCTGCTCGGGATCAGCATGGGCTGCGACGTGTGCTACACGAACCACGCGCGCACCGACCAGAACCAGCTCGAGAACCTGGCGGTGCTGCTGGCCAGCGCGGGCTGCAACTACTTCATGGGCCTGCCGCTCGGCGACGACGTCATGCTCAACTACGAGAGCTCCAGCTTCCACGACAACGCGGCGCTCCGCGACCTCCTCGGCCTCCGGCCCACCCCGGAGTTCGAGGCGTGGATGGAGGCCAAGGGGCTGACGAAGGACGGGCGGCGCACGCGGCGCTTCGGCGACGCGTCGCTGTTCGCGTGAGGGGGCGCGGATGACCACGCGAGCGCTGATGGACGAGCTTCGCGCGCGCCTGGCCGGGGGACCGGCCGCGGCCGCGCCCTCGGCCGCGGCCGTCCACCTCCCGCAGGACTGGCCGCGCCTCCCGTGCGGCCCGGCGCCCGCCGACCCGGCGCTGCTCGAGCGGCTGAAGGCGGCCACGATCGCGCAGATCGGCGTCGGCCGCGCCGGCGTGCGCCTGCGCACGCCGACCCTCCTCAGGTGGCTCGGCGACCGCGCCGTCGCCGTGGAGGCCGTGCGGAGCACCCTGCCCGACGACTTCGCCCGGCGGATCGACGCCCGGGTCGAGGTCCACACGCTCGCCCCCGACCTCGACGAGTTCCTCCTCCGCCCCGACCTCGGCCGCCGCCTCCCCGACGAGGCCCTGCGGCAGGTCGTCGCGGCCTGCCGCCGCGGGCCCGACGTGCAGGTGATCGTCGGCGACGGCCTGTCGGCCAACGCGATCGCGCACAACGCGCCCGACTTCGTGGCCGCGCTCCGCGCCGAGGCCGGGCGCCTGGGGCTCACCGTCGGCGACGTGGTCCTCGTGCGCCGGGCCCGCGTCAAGGTGATCGACGTGATCGGCCGCGCGCTCGGCGCGCGCACGGCGATCATGCTCGTCGGCGAGCGCCCGGGCCTCGGCACGGGCGACGGCATGAGCTGCTACATGGTGTTCGACCCGCGCGACGAGGCGATGGACAGCGACAAGGAGGTCCTGTCGAACATCCACCCGCGCGGGACGTCGCCGGCCGAGGCCGCCCGGCGGGTGGCCGCCATGCTCGTCGAGTTCCTCCGCGCCGGCGCCAGCGGCGTCAAGCGCCTCGCGGGCGCCGCGCCCGCGCCGCAGGAGGTCGCCCGCGCCGAGCCGGCGCGCCCGCGCGACCCCCTCGTCGAGCGCCACCAGCCCAGGCGCCCCGGGCTCCCCGCGCCGCCGCCGCCGGGCACGCGGCAGTACGAGCCGCCGCCGCTGCAGACGGTCGCCGGCGCCCGGTGCGCGGGGTAGCCGCCGTGGTGCTCGAGCCCGTCCGCCCGACCGTCCTCGCCACCCGGTTCATCCCGGCGGCCCCCCGCGACCTGCTCCAGGCCTACGGCTTCTCCGAGGCCGACCACGGCTCGCTGGGCCTCGTGACCTGCGACCAGGACGACGCGCTCTACGTGGCGCTCGACGAGGCGACCAAGCAGGCGCCGGTCGACGTGGTCTTCGGCCAGTCCTTCTGGGCCGGCTCGGCCCACGCCTCGGGGCCGTTCTCGGGCGAGTGCCTGGGGATCATCGCCGGCCCGGGCCCCGACGAGGTGCGCGCCGGGCTCGAGGCCTGCGCGCGCTCGCTCGAGCAGGACCCCTGCTTCTACCGGGCCGACGAGGCGGGCAAGCTCCTGATCTTCCCGCACGTCGTGCACGCGATCGGCCACTACCTGGCGAAGGAGTCCGGGCTGCCCCCCGGCGCGCCCATGGCCTACCTGATCGCGCCGCCGCTCGAGGCGGTGCTCGGCCTCGACGCCGCGCTCAAGGCGGCCGAGGTGCGCCTGCAGAAGAGCTTCGCCCCGCCGACGCCCACCAACTTCTCGGGCGGCTACCTCGCGGGCGACCTCGAGCAGTGCCAGGCCGCGGCCGTGGCCTTCGCCGAGGCGATCGTGCGCTTCGCCCGCGCTCCGCGCGCGGTGTGATCACTCGGCGCGCGTGAGCGCGTCGAGCCGCTCGAGCGCGCGCGGGTCGCCCGCGCGCACCCCCGCGGCGAGGTCGGCCAGGCCGCGCCTCGCGAGCCACTCGCGGTTGTCGTCGAGGACGCCCGCGGCCACGTCGGGCCTGCCGCGGCGCACGAGGACGTGCGCCAGGCGCAGCCCCACGTCCTCGGGATGCGCGCCGACGGTCCCGCTGGCCCGGAGCACGCGCTCCGCGTCCTCCCAGCGAGCCGCCAGCCTGAGCGCCGCCCAGGCCCGCTCCGCGACCGCGCGGGAGGCCCGCGTGCCCCGGTCCAGCGGCCGACCGGCGACCTCGAGGAGGAGGCGCACCCGCTCGGCCTCCCTACCGGCTGCGGCGAGCGCCTCGTGCCGGACGAGCGCGACCTCCACCGGGTCGTGCCCCGCGCCCTCGATCGCGTCGAGCTGGTCGAGCGCGGCCTCGGGCTGGCCCCGCCGCACCGCCAGGCGCGCGCGCAGGAGCTCGTTGGTCGAGCGGATCGACTGGATCGCGCGGGGGTCGGCCCGCGCCGCGGCCTCGAGCACCGAGGGGAGCTCGTCCGCGACCTCCTGCGCCTCGGCGAGGCGGTCGAGGTTCACGAGGCTCGCGAGCCGGAGGGTCCACGCCATGGCTCGCCGCACGGGGTGGTGCACGCCGAGCGCCCGCCGGGCGGCCTCGGCGATGCGGCCCTCCTGGCCCGCCTCGTCGAGCTGCAGGAGGTGGGCGTCGTTCACCCGCACGAGGTAGAGCGGACCGACCGAGTCCTCCTGCGCGACCCCGTGATCGGGCCAGGCCTCGGAGGTCGCCAGGAAGAGCCGCGTGCTCTGGCGGGGCGTCATCCCCCCGAGCAGGGCCGACCGCGCGATCAGCAGCGTCGCCGGCCCCGCGAGCTCGTCGGGGAGAGGGCGCCCGGGCGCGACGCGCGGATGGAGCTCGAGCATGGGCGTGAGGGCGACGAGCTGGGGCGGCTTGAGCGTGTCCATCGTCGGCCCGCGCTCGGCGACGATCGCCTCCAGGCGCGCGAGCACCCGACCGGCGAGCTCGAGCTCCCGCGGCCGGAGCGGCCCCGCCAGCCGCCGCTGGTCGCCCAGCGCGCCCACCGCCTCCTCCCAGCGCCCGGCCGCCGCCGCGGCGAGCGCCGCCAGCAGCCGGAGGTCCCACGTCAGCTCGGCGGGCGGGTCCGCCAGCCGCCCCAGGGCCGCCGCGGCCTCCTCGCCGCGGTCGAGCGCCGTGAGGCAGGCGACCTCGAGGTGGGCGGCCGCCTCCGCCAGCGGGCCGCCGCGCGCGCGGAGCGCCGTCAGGGTCAGGAGGCGCCGCGAGGCCTCGGCGCGGTCCACGCCCTGGCGCGCCAGCGCGCGCAGGCGCCAGGCCTCGACCTCGGGCTGCCGCAGGCCCGAGGCGTCGAGCGCCGCCAGCGCATCGGCCGGCGCCCCGTCCCCCAGCGCGGCCAGACCGCCCTGCAGCGCCCGGGCCGCCGGGGAGTCCGCGGCCGGCAGCGCGTCGAGGGCCGCCGCCGCCGCCGCGCGCTCGCCGCGCGCCAGCGCCAGGAGGCCGCGCCCGCGCGAGCTCGGGCGCGCGTCCGCCGCGGCGGCCACGAGGTCGTCGCCGAGCTCGACCGCGGCCAGCCGCGGCGCCGCCGCGACCGCCGCCTCGACCCGCGACCGCCAGTCGACGGGCGCCGCCGCCGCGCCCTCCCCTGCGCCCCGGGTCGCGTAGGCCGTGGCGCCCAGCCCCGCCGCGAGCGCCACGGCGGCGCCGACGAGCGCCAGGCGGCGGCGCGGCGACGCGCCGTCGTCCCCGGCGCCGAGGGCGGCCTCGATCGCGTCCGCCAGCGCGGCGGCCGTGGGCGGACGGTCCTGCGGCTGCGGCGCCATCGCCTGGACGCACACCCTCGCGAGCGCCCGCGGGATGCCGCGGCGCAGCGGGGCGGGCGACGGGGGGGCCGTCGCCTTGGCGCTCGCGAGGCCCATCATCGACTCGGCGTCCCACGGCGGACGACCCGTGAGCACCTCGAACAGGAGCACGCCCAGCGCGTAGACGTCGGCGCGCCCGTCCACGTCGCGGTCGCCGACGAGCTGCTCGGGCGCCATGTACATGGGGGTCCCGAGCGCCTGGCCCGTCCGGGTGAGGCGCTCGGCGTCGTCCAGCCGCGCCACGCCGAAGTCGGTCACGCGAGGCGCGCCGTCGTGGCCGATCAGGACGTTGCCCGGCTTGAGGTCGCGGTGGAGGATCCCCGCCGCGTGCAGGGCATCCACCGCCCGCGCGCACCGGGCGACCAGGCGCGCCCCGTCGGCCGGCGGCAGCGGACCGCGCCGCAGGACCTCCTCCAACGACTCGCCCTCGACGAGGTCCATGGCCAGCCAGCTGAAGCCCTCGAACTCCCCCGCGTCGTGCACCGCCACGACGCCCGGGTGCTGCACCCGGGCCGCGGCCTGCTGCTCGCGGACGAACCGGCGCTGGCGCTCCTCGCCGCCGCCGTGCAGGACCTTGATCGCGACCTCGCGGTCGAGGGCCTCGTCGCGGGCGCGGTAGACCTGCCCCATGCCGCCGGCGCCGATCCGCTCCATCAGCGCGTAGCGCCCGAGGCGCGTCCCCGGGCCGACGACGCGCCGCAGGATCGCCGACGGCCGCGGGGCGGGCAGCACCGCCGCGTGGTCGATCGTCGTGCGCGAGAGCGACCGCGGCCTGGCCGCGGCGAGGAGCCCGTCGAGGGCGTCGGCGAGCGCGTCGCCGTCGGCGAAGCGCTCCTCCGGCCGCGGCGCCAGCGCGCGCCGGCACACGACGTCGAGCGCCGGCGGCGTGTGCGGGTCGACGTCGCGGGGGCCGGGCGGCGGCGCCTCCGGGCCGAGCCGCACGTGACGGCCGAGCGCGCCGCCCTCGCCGAACGGCGGCGCCCCGGCGAGCGCCTCGAACAGGAGCAGCCCGAGCCCCCACACGTCCACGCGCGGCGACGTGGAGCGCCGGCTCCCCTCGACCGTGACCTCGGGCGCCATGGCCGCCGGGGTGCCGAGCGAGACGCCCGTCACCGTGAGCGGCGCCTGCCCCGGGGCCCAGGCCAGCCCGAAGTCGGTCACGCGCACGCGGCCCGCCTCGTCGACGAGCACGTTGCTCGCCTTCACGTCGCGGTGGACGATGCCGCGGGTGTGCGCCGCGCCCAGGGCGCGCGCCGCGTCGCGCACGAGCGCCACGCGCTCGAGCTGGGAGCGGCCCACGAAGGCGTGGGTGATCGGCCGCGCGCCGCGCACCAGCTCGAAGGCGACGAACGGCGTCCCGCCGTCGACGCCGGCGTCGAGCGGGCGCACGACGCCGGGGTGGTCGACGGCGCGCGCGGCGGCCAGCTCGCGCCGGAGCCGCTCGAGCGCGTCGGGCTGGAGGAGGAGCACCCGCGGGTGCAGGACCTTGAGCGCGACGGCCGGGCCCTCCGGCCCGGCCAGCGCCTCGTGGACGACCGCGAAGGAGCCCCGGCCCAGCTCGCGGACGAGCTGGTACCTGCCGATCCGGACGGGCGCCTGCGCGGCTGGGTTCATCGCGTCGCCCCAGTGTTCACGGGCGCGCCCCGCCCGGCAACGTCAACCGGCCCGGCCGAGCGGGACCCAGCCGGCGGCGACGAAGCCGAGGCTGGCGGCGCCGACGAGCACCCACAGGACGACGCCCTGCACGAGCGGGCGGGACCCTGTGCGGCGCAGGACGTCGCGGGTGAGGCCGACCCCGATCAGCAGGATCGTGACCACGAGCGCCTGCCGCGCGACGAGGTGGAGCGCCGACCAGAGCCCGTCGAGGGCCGGGACGAGCGCGCGGAGGCCGACGGCCCCGGCGAAGCCGAGGAGGAAGGTGGGGAACGGCGCGCGGCGCCCGGAGCGGCGCCACCAGGCAACGGCCAGGACGAGCGGCAGGATCCACAGGGCGCGCGCCAGCTTGGTCGTCGTGCCGACCTCGAGCGCGGTCGGCGCCCCGACCACGGCGTGGTCGAACGCGGAGGCGGCGCCGACGACGCTGCTCGTGTCGTGGATCGCCAGGGCGGCCCAGGCGCCGAACGTCGCCGGGTCGAGGCCGAGCGCGAGGCCGAGCGGCGGGAAGAGGACGAGCGCCACGGCGTTGAGCGTGAAGACCGTGGCCAGCGCCGCGCCGGTCTGCCGCTCGTCCGCCTCGACGACCGGCGCCATGGCCGCGATCGCGCTCCCGCCGCAGATCGCCGTGCCGCTGGTCACGAGGAGCGACGTCGGCCCGTCGGCGCGCAGGACCCGGCCGAGCGCGAGGCCGAGGGCGAAGGTCGCCGCGATCCCGAGCAGCGTGACGGGCAGGGCGTCGCGGGCGACGAGGACCACCTTGCCCGCGTCGAGGCCGAAGCCGAGGCCGACCACGGACGCCTGCAGGAGGCGCTTGCTCCAGGTGGCCGTCGCCTTCGGCGCCGGGTTGCCGAGGGCGAGCGCCAGCCCCGCGCCGAGGAGGAGGGCCAGGGGCGGACCGACGAGGAAGGTCAGGCCGGCGCCGCCGAGGGCCGCGGGGAGGGCCGCCGGGACCAGGCACAGGGCGAGCAGCGCGGCGAGGAGCGCGCGGCGCGGGTCACGCCCGGGCGGCGCGGGGTCGGGGGGGCTCTCCACACGTCCAGTCTACGGCTGCGCCTGCACGGGGGGGCCGGCTCGTGCGCGCCGGACTCGGCCTGGAGGGCGCCGATCGGCGTCCGTCGAGGCCGGGACGTGGGAGCCCGAGCTCGTCGAGAAGCCGGATCTCGGGAGCAGGCGTCGGGCGGGTGGGCGGGGGCGCGAGGGGGATCCCGTGAGTAGCGTCACGCGGGTCGGCGCGTGCGGCGGTCGTCAGCGCGGAGGTCGAGCGGCGGGGACCTCGAGCAGCGGGGCGCGGGTCGGCGGGGGCCGCCGGTCGTCGACGAGGAGGCCGGAGGCGGGAGCACGTGAGCAGCGTCGCGTGGGTCGGCCCACGCGGAGGTGCCCCCGGTCGGGGTCACCGGCGCCCTCCCGTTCGCTTGTTCGACCCTCGCGGTCGGAGCGGAGGAGTGATCGGGCCGGCGGTCGTCGACGAGGAGGTCGAGGGCCGGATCCCGTGAGCAGCGTCCCGCGGGTCGGCGCGGGCCGGCGGTCGTCGACGAGGAGCCAGGCCGAGGCGCTGGATCCCGTGAGCAGCGCCGCGCGGGTCGGCGCGGGCCGGCGATCGTCGACGAGGAGGTCGAGGGCTGGGATTTCGTGAGCAGCGCCCCGCGGGTAGGCGCGGGCCGGCGGTCGTCGACGAGGAGGTCGAGGGCCGGGATCCCGTGAGCAGCGTCCCGCGGGTCGGCGCGGGCCGGCGGGCGTCGACGAGGAGCCAGGCCGAGGCGCTGGATCCCGTGAGCAGCGTCCCGCGAGTCGGCGCGGGCCGGCAGTCGTCGACGAGGAGGTCGAAGGGCGGGATCCTGTGAGGCGCGCCGCGGGCCTGGCGCGGGGCCCGCGGTCGTCGACGAGGGAGGCCGAAGAACGAGATCTCGTGAGCAGCGTCGCGCGCGTCGGCGCGTTCCCACGGTCGTCGACGAGGAGGTCGAGCGGCGGGATCCTATGAGCAGCGCCGCCGGCGCGGCGCGGGCCCGCGTCGTCGACGAGGAGGTCGAAAGGGCGGGGATCCCGTGAGCAGGGCCGCGCGCATCGGCGCGGGCCGACGGTCCCCGACGAGGTGGTCGAGGCGCTGCCCTCCGTGAGCAGCATCCGCGCGTCGACGGTCGTCGACGAGGTCGAGGGCAAGATCCCGTGAGCAGCGCCCCGCGGGTCCGGCGCGGGCCAGCGGTCGTCGACGTAGAGGTCGAAGGTCGGATCCCGTGCAGCAGGGCCGCGCGGGTCCGGCGCGGGCCGGCGGGCGTCGACGAGGAGATCGAGGCGCCGCTACGCCGACCGGGCTCCCGGCTCCACCTGCTCCACCCCGCTGCCGATCAGGCCGTCGCCGACGATCCGCAGCGCCTCGACCGTGAGCGCCTCGACCGTGCGCTCCTCGCCCCGCGCGGCGAGCCGCTCGCCGGCCAGGCGCACGAGCTCGCGGGCCTCGGTCTTCGTGCAATCGAGGCCGACGAGCGCCAGCGCGGCCACGCGCGCCGGCTCGTCCTCCGCCGCGGGCGGCGTGCTCACACGAGTCGTA
>JAMLIC010000084.1 GCA_023954375.1 Planctomycetota bacterium | reverse complement strand
TCGCGCGAGGCCAGGTCGCAGGGCGTGCGCCCCGGCATGACCTGCGCCCACGCCCTGGCCCTGCTCCCCGACCTGATCGTGCGCGAGCACCGCCCCGAGGACGACGACGCCGCCCTGCTCGGCCTGGCCCGCTGGGCGACGGCGGCGCTGTCGCCGCGGGTGGCGCTCGCGCCAGGCGCCGGGACGTCACCGCAGCGCACCGCCGCTGGAGCGGCGTCACCGCGGCGCGCCGCCGCTGGAGCGGCGGCGGGGTCACGGACCGCCACGTCGCCGGCGTCCGCGCTGCTGCTCGACGCGGTCGGCCTCGAGCCGGTGCACGGCGACGAGGCCGCGCTCCTGCGCAAGGCGCGCGCCGGCCTCGCCGGGCTGGGCTTCTCCTCGCGCGCCGCCCTGGCCGACACGCCGCTGGCCGCCCTGGCCCTGGCCCGCGCCGGCCCGCGCCCCGACGTCATCGCGCCGCCGGGCGAGCAGCGCGCGGCCCTCGAGCCGCTGCCGCCGGGCGCCCTGCCGCTGGGCGCCCCGGCGCTGGGCGCCCTGGCCCGCCTGGGGGTCGACACGATCGGCGGCCTCCTGCGCCTGCCGCGGGCGGGGCTCCCGGCGCGCCTGGGCGAGGAGGTGCTCGAGGCGCTCGACCGGGCGCTGGGCGCGCGCGACGACCCGCTGCGCCCGGTGGCGCTCCCCGACGTCCTGCGCGAGCGGCTCGAGACGACGGGCGAGACCGACGCCGGCACCGACCGCCTGGTCGACCTGGCCTTCGCCCTCGAGGCCCTGGCCGAGCGCGCCGCCGCGCGCCTCGACGCCGAGGGGCGCGGGGCGCGCGCCCTGGCGCTGGTCCTCGAGCGCGAAGACGCGCGCCCGGCGCGCTGGGCCCTGCGCCTGGCGGCGCCAGTGGCCGGCGCGCGCACGCTGGTGCGCGTGCTCCACCAGCGGCTCGAGCGCCAGGACCTCTCGGTCCCGGTGACCGCGCTCGAGCTGACGATCACCGAGACGTCGCCGCTGGTCCTGCGCCAGGCGGAGCTGTTCGAGGCCGACGTCGGCGCGCGCGCAGCCACGAGCGAGGACCTGGCCTGCCTGCTCGGGCGGCTCGAGGGCCTGCTCGGCCCGCGGCAGGTGCTGCGCGTCGACCTGCGCGCCGACCACCGGCCCGAGCGCGCCCACGCCGCGCGCCCGGCCAGCGGCCTGGACCCTCCCGCCCCCGGCTCCCGGCCTGGCGGCGGGGCGCACGTCGCAGCCCCGCCCGGGCCGCGGCCGACGCGGCTCCTCGAGCGGCCGGCGCCGATCTCCGTCCTCGTCGACGACCCCCACGGCCCCCCCCGCGCCTTGCGCCTCGAGGGCGACGTGGTGCCGCTCGCCTCGGCGACCGGCCCCGAGCGCGTCGAGACCGGCTTCTGGGACGGGGCCGAGGTGCGCCGCGACTACTGGGTCGTCGCCGGCGAGGACGGCCGCGCCTGGTGGGTCTTCCGCGACCTGGCGGGCGGCGGCTGGTTCCTGCACGGGGTGTTCGATTGACCTCGAGAGACGCGATCACTCCAGGATGCCTGAGTACCCCTCTCCTCGTCCCCGCCGCCCCGCCCCGTCCGAGCCGCCGCCCGAGACTCCGGCCCCGGCGTGCGCTTACGCCGAGCTCCACGCGAGGACGAACTTCACCTTCCTCACCGGCGCATCACACCCCGACGAGCTCGTGGCCCGGGCGGCGGCGCTCGGTTACCGCGCGCTGGCCGTCACCGACGAGGCCTCGCTGGCCGGCGTCGTGCGGGCCCACGTGGCGGCGAAGGCGGCCGGGCTGCACCTGATCGTGGGCGCGGAGCTCCGCCTCCGCGATGCGCCGCCAGGGGCGCGGCTGATCGTGCACGCGCGCGACCGGGCGGGCTACGGGCGGCTCTCGCGGCTCATCACGCTCGGCCGGCGGCGGATCGACCGGGCGCGGGAGCCGGCGGCGCGCTACGACCTGTGGCTGCGCGACGTGGAGGACGCATCCGGTGCGCCGCCGCAGGCGGGGCACACGACCGGTGCGCCGCCGCAGGCGGGGCACACGACCGGTGCGCCGCCGCAGGCGGCGCACGCGACCGGCGACGGCCTCCTGGTCACGCTCGTGCCGGGCGACGACCTCACGGACCTCGAGCCCTTCCTCCTCCGCCTGCGCGCGCGCTGGGGCGACGACGCCTCGCTCGGCCTCACCCTCCTGCGCGGCCCCGACGACCGCGCGCGGCTCGAGGCGGTGCGCGCGCTCGGCGCGCGCGCGGGCGTCCCGCTCGTGGCCCTGGGCGACGTCCTCATGCACGACCCGGCGCGGCGGCGGCTGGCGGCGGCGCTGGCCTGCGTGCGCGAGGGGACGACGCTCGCCGAGGCCGGGCGCCTCGTGGCGCCCAACGCCGAGCGGTCGCTGCGGCCGACCGACGACCTGGCCCGGCTGTTCGCGGCCGCCCCCGAGGCGCTCGCGCGCACGGTCGAGCTCGCCGGGCGCTGCACGTTCTCGCTCGACGAGCTGCGCTACGAGTATCCGGAGGAGCTCGTGCCGCCGGGCGAGACGACGACCACGTGGCTGCGCCGCCTCACCGAGGAGGGCGCCGCCCGGCGCTACCCGGACGGCGCGCCCGCGCACGTGCGCGCGCTGATCGAGCACGAGCTGGCGCTCGTGGCCGAGCTGGCCTACGAGCCCTACTTCCTCACCGTCCACGACATCGTCCGCTTCGCCCGCGCGCGGGGGATCCTCTGCCAGGGGCGCGGCAGCGCCGCCAACTCGGCCGTGTGCTTCTGCCTGGGGATCACGGCCGTCGACCCGGCGCGCACGGAGGTGCTCTTCGAGCGCTTCGTCTCGCGCGCGCGGCGCGAGCCGCCCGACATCGACGTCGACTTCGAGCACGAGCGGCGCGAGGAGGTCTTGCAGTACGTCTACGAGAAGTACGGCCGCGAGCGGGCGGCGATCACGGGCGAGGTCATCACCTACCGCGGCAGGTCGGCCATGCGCGACCTGGGCAAGGCGCTCGGACTGTCGCTGGACCAGGTCGACCGGCTGGCGGCGACGGTCGACCGGGAGGCGCCGGAGCCCGAGCGGCTGCGCGAGGCCGGGCTCGACCCGGCCTCGCTCACCGGGCGGCTGCTCCTCGAGCTCGTCGACGAGGCGCAGGGCTTCCCGCGCCACCTCTCGCAGCACGTGGGCGGCTTCGTCATCTCGCGCGGGCCGCTGGTCGAGCTCGTCCCGGTGGAGAACGCGCCCATGCCGGGGCGCACGTTCATCGAGTGGGACAAGGACGACCTCGACGCGCTGGGCCTCCTCAAGGTCGACTGCCTGGCGCTGGGCATGCTCACGTGCGTGCAGAAGACGCTCGACCTCGTGCGCGCCGAGCGCGCGGGGGACGACGCCCCGATCCGCCCGGCGCTCGACCTGGCCACGATCCCGGCCGAGGACCCGGCCGTCTACGACATGCTCTGCCGCGCCGACACGGTGGGCGTGTTCCAGATCGAGAGCCGGGCGCAGATGGCCATGCTCCCGCGCCTGCGCCCGCGCTGCTTCTACGACCTCGTGGTCGAGGTGTCGATCGTGCGCCCGGGGCCGATCCAGGGCGGGATCGTGCATCCCTACCTGCGCCGGCGGAAGGGCGAGGAGGCGGTCGCGCCCATCTGCCCCGAGGCCGACGCGGTGCTGAGGAAGACCCTGGGCGTCCCCGTGTTCCAGGAGCAGGCCATGCGCCTGGCGATCGAGGTCGCGGGCTTCACGCCCGACGAGGCCGACGCCCTGCGCAAGGCCATGGGCGCCTGGCGGCGGCAGGGCTCGATCGACGGCTTCAGGGAGCGCTTCGTGCGTGGCGTCATGGCCAGGGGCGTCACGCGGCCCGGGGCCGAGGAGCTGTTCGAGCGCATCCGCGGCTTCGGCGAGTACGGCTTCCCCGAGAGCCACGCGGCCAGCTTCGCCCTGCTCGTCTACGCGTCGGCCTGGCTCAAGCGCTACCACCCGGCCGCCTTCGCCGCGGGCCTCCTCAACAGCCAGCCCATGGGCTTCTACGCGCCGGCGCAGCTCGTGGCCGACGCGCGGGCGCACGGCGTCGAGGCCCGAGCGCCCTGCGTCCAGGCGAGCGCCTGGGACTGCACGCTCGAGCCGCCCGCGCCCGGCGAGGCGCAGGGGGCGGACGCGCTCGCCCCCGAGCGCTGGGGCGCGGGCGGCCCGGCCCTGCGCCTCGGCCTCCGGCTCATCGCCGGCCTGGGCGAGCGGACAGGGCGGGCGGTCGAGGCCGCGCGCGCGGCGGGCGGGCCGTTCCGCTCGCTCGACGACCTGGCCCGGCGGGCGGGCCTCGGCCGCGATGCGCTCGAGCGCCTGGCCCACGCCGACGCCCTGCGCGGGCTGGGCCTCGAGCGCCGGCGCGGGCTCTACGAGGCCCTGGCCCGGCGCGGGCCCGAGCCGCCGCTGTTCCGCGGCGCCGACCTGCCCGGCGAGGCGCCGGACCTGCCGGCGCTCTCGGCGCTCGACGCGGTGCTCGAGGACTACGCGGCCACGGGCCTGTCGTTGCGCGCGCATCCGCTCGGCCACGCGCGCCAGGCGATCCAGGCCCACGCGCCGCAGGCCCGCCTCTGCGCCTGGCTACGCGACGCCCCCTTCGGCGCGCGCGCGGCGGTGGCCGGCCTGGTGATCTGCCGCCAGCGGCCGTCGACCGCCCAGGGGATCACCTTCTTCACGCTCGAGGACGAGAGCGGCGTGGCCAACCTCATCGTCCGCCAGGACGTGTTCGAGCGCTTCCGCCGCGCGGCCCGCGAGGCCCGCTGCCTGCTCGCGGAGGGGACCGTCGAGCGCGAGGGCGAGGTGGTCCACCTGCTGGTGCGCCGCCTCGAGGACCTGGGCCGCGTCTTCCAGGGCGCGCGCGTGGCCCAGCGCTCGCGCGACTTCCGGTGAGCCACAGGACGAGCGCCCGCACCCTCGACCCTGAGGACCATGACGCGGAGGGCGCTGAGGAGGCTTCTTCACTCGAGTTGATCCCATGCGTGGCCAGCGCGCCCTTCCACTCCCTGCGTCATGGTCTTCGCTCGAGGAACGCCGACACACCGTCAGACCCGCGCCGCCGCCGCCGCCTCCGCCCGCGCCCCCACCTCCTGCACGGCCGCGGCGAGGAGGTCCGGCACCTCCTCCTGCAGGAAGTGGCCGGCCTGCGTGCGCGTGACCACGGCGCGCGGCAGCGCGGCCACGTGCTTCGCCAGGGCGCGCCCGAGGATCGGGTCCTTCTCGCCCCACACCAGGTGCACGGGCCCCGCGAACGCCTGCACCCACTCGGCGCCGGGGCGCAGCGCCGCCACGCTGGGGTGGTCGGGTGACGACGGCACCATGCGCGCGAGGCCGAGCGGCCCGGCGCGGTCGCGCACGCGCGACAGCGGCCAGCGGTAGGCGCGCGCCACCTGGCCGCGGATCGAGGCCGGATCGCCCTGCGACCAGTGCAGCGAGCGGAGCGGGAAGCCGAGCAGGCGGAAGGCGACCTGACTCACGAGCGGCGCCCGCGCGAAGCGGTGGAACAGCGTCCCGCGCGGGCGCGAGGGCACGAGCACAGAAGTGTTGCCGAGCACCAGCCCCGCGACGCGCCCGGGATGCCGGGCGGCCAGCCCGACGACCAGCGGCCCGCCCCAGTCCTGGCCGACCAGGAGGACGCCCTCGCGCGGCGCGCCGGCGCCGTTCGTCGGCGGCGCGGTCGCCGCGTCTGCTCCAGCGAGGCCGAGCGCCACGAACAGCTCGTCGAGCGCGGCGAGGTGCCGCTCGACCTGGTGGTCCCGCGACCGCGGCAGCTTCGACGAGAGGCCGAAGCCGAGCAGGTCGGGCGCCACGCAGCGGCGCCCCGGGAGGCGCCGGATCACCTCGCGCCAGAGGAACGACCACGTGGGGTTGCCGTGGAGCAGGAGCACCGGCGGGCCCTGGCCGTGGTCGATCATGTGCATGACCCGGCCCGCGTCGGGCCCGCGCTCGAGCGCGTACGCCCGCCGCGTGAGCGGGAGCGCGGGCTCGAGCCAGCCGGGCAGCGGGGGCGACGCGACGAACGGCACGGGCGGCTCCTGGGTCGACGGCGGGCGGGCGCGCGGTCGCCGCGGCACGGGAGCGCGTCGACCCACCCTCGGACCGTACGTCGCGGCCCGGCGGACTTCAACCACGCCGCCCCGGCCGGCGCGCGCGGCCCCGACCGCGGGTCGCCGGCCCTCTCGCCCACGCGGCTCACGCGCGCGGGTCCCGGGCTGCCGCGCCCGGCGTCGAGGAGTCGACGCTCCCGCCGCGGGCCGTCGCGCCGGCCGAGGGTTGCGCCTGGCTCCTCGGTTGCTCGGTCCGCCGGCCGCGAGGTCCCCCGTGAAGCTGCGCCTCCTCCTCGCCGGCCTGGTCCTCGCGACCGCCGGCTGCCGCGCCGGCTCGATCCAGGCGCTCGACGGCGAGTGGCCGATCCCCGTGGTCCGGGCCACGTCCATGCCCTGGCGCCCGTGCGGCGGCGGACCTGGCGGCGCCCTCGTGCGCACCGGTCCGGGCGAGTACCGCCTCGTCACCCCGACGGGCGAGCGGCGCCTGCGCTGCCGGGACGACCTGGCCGGCGCCCGCGCCGCGGGCCCGTGGCTCTATCGCGTCCACCAGGGCGCCGTCGTGCGCCACCCGCTCGACGGCGACCTCGACGCCCCGGGCGAGGTGCTGGCGCGCATCGAGGGCGCCCGCGAGGTCGACGCCGCGGCCGGGCCCGACCAGGCGCTGGTCGTGGGTGACGGCGCCGTCTACCTCGTCACGCCCGGGGTCCCGGCGCGCGCGCTGTGGGAGGGCGACGCCCTGACGGCGGCCCTGGACCCCGCGCGCGGCGCCGCCTGGATCGCCGGGCGCGCGCCGCTCCCGGTGATCGACGTCGTCGACCTCGCCACGGGCGAGGTGCGGCTGCGCGTCCCGCTGCCGCTCGAGCTCGAGAGCGCGTCGCTGGTCGTCGTGCCGGGGCCGCGCGCGGCGGTCGCCTACGCGCACGACCGCCCGATCGGCTCGGCGCTCCTCGTCGCCCCCGAGCGCGGCCTGGCCCTGCCGCTGCGCCCGCGCGGCGCGGTCCACGCCGGCGCGTTCGAGCCGGACGCCGCGCCGCCCCTGTGCACCCCGCCGGGCGAGGTGGACGAGGACGGGCGCCTGTCGCTCGGCGAGGACCCGGGGCTCACCTTCGGCCGGGTCGCGCCCCTGCCCGACGGGTCCTTCGTGGTCGTCGAGGCCAGCGCCGCGGGGGTCCAGCTCGGCCGCCTCGCGCCGCCCACCGGGCCGACGGCCGAGCTCCGGCTCGAGACGTGGACCGCGCCGCCGGGCTGGGCGCGCCGGATCGAGGCGGTCGCCTGGAGCGCCGAGGCCGTGGTGCTCGGCTCGAGCCTGGATCGCCTCGTCGCGTCGACCTCGACCGACCTCGTGCACACGCGGCGCCCCCGCGGCGCGCGCGAGGGCCTCGTCCGGGCGGCGAACTACGCGCTCGCGACCGGGGTGGCCCTCGTCGAGGTCCCGACCGCCGTGGCCGTCAACACGCTCCTCTCCGTCCCGCTCGTGCCGTTCAGCCCCGCCGTGCTCCTCCTCGGCGAGCCCAAGGTCGCGCTCGGCATGCTGACGGCGCCGATCTGGCTCCCGACCTGGATCGCCCTGGGGCGCACCCTTTGACCCTCACCGGAGGACCGATGAACCGCCTGACGCGTCTCTCCCTCTCGGCCGGCTGCGCCGCGGCCGCCGCCCTGGCCGCGCCGGCCGCCCTCGCCGGCGCGCTGAGCTCACGCCACGGGCGCGTCACGATCGAGGACCTGCGCCTCGCCGTCCACGCCGAGGACGGCCTGGTGACGACCGAGCTCGAGCAGGTCCTGCGCAACGACGCGGGCGACGCCGACGAGGCGATCTACGACCTGCCGCTCCCCGAGCGGGCCACGTTCGCCGGCCTGTCGGTCTGGGTCGACGGCCGCGAGGTCCAGGGCGAGGTCGTGGCCCGCGCCCGCGCCGAGGCGATCTACACCGACGTGACCGGGTCCGACGTGACCGTCCGCCGCGAGGCGCGTCGCCAGGCGCCGGCGCTCCAGAGCGCGCCGACCGCGCCCAGGCGCCAGGAGGTCACGCTCCTCGAGCCGCTCCGGCTCGAAGACCCGGGACTCCTCGAGCTCCTCGACGGCCGCACGCTCCGCCTGCGCCTCGCCCCGGTGCCGGCCGGCGGCACCTACCGGGTGAAGCTGCGCTGGGTCGAGCCGGCGACCGTCCACCGGGGCCGTGGGCGCGTGGTCGTGCCGCTCGCGCCGGCGGCCGGCGCCGGCGCCGCCGTGGCCGACCGGCTGCGCGCGACGGTCCTCGTCGCCGGCGGCGAGGAGGCCGCGCTCGGCCGGGTCGACTGCCCCTCTCACCCCGAGGCGGCCGTGGCCGACCTCGCCGAGGGCGTGGCCGCCCGCGTGGACCTCTCCGCCGCGCAGACCTCGCTCGACCGCGACCTCGAGGTCGCGTGGGACGTCGTCGCGCCGGCCGCTCGCCCGACGCTGACCGTGGCCGCGGCGCGCGACGACGACGGCGTCGGGACGGCGCTCCTCTCGCTCACGCCCTGGCTCCCGCCGGGCGAGGCGGCCGGCCCGCGCGACGTCGTCCTCGTCCTCGACGCCTCGCCGGGCGTCGGCCGGCGCGCGGCCGAGGCGCGCGCGGCCCTGGGGGCGCTGGCGGGCGCGCTCGGCCCCGACGACCGGCTCGCGGTCGTCGTCCTCGACCTCGCCGCGCGCGCCTGGCCGCCGGCGCTCACCCCCTGCACGCCCGCGCACCGTCAGGCGGCGCTCGCCGCGCTCGACCGCGCCGCGTGGCGCCACCCCGCCGACCCGCGCGCCCTGGCCCCGGTCGTGGCGCGCCTGCAGCAGGCGACGCCCGGGCCGCGCCGCCCGCTCGACCTCGTCCTCGTCACCGACGCCGGCCTGTCGCGCGACGACGCCCTGCTGCGCGCCCTCGAGGCCCCGGCCCGCGCCGCGGCCGTGCGCGTCAGCGCCGTCGAGCTCGGCGCCGACCGCGCCGTCCGCGCCCCGCTCGGCCGCCTCGCCCGCGCGACCGGCGGCGTGGCCCTGCCCGCCGGCGCCGACCCCCGCGCGGCGGCGGCGCAGGTGACCGAGCACCTCCGGGCGCCGGCCCTCTTCGCGCCCCGGCTCACGCTCGAGGGCGTGGCGCTCACGGAGGTCCACCCGGCCGTCCCGCCGCCGGTGCTCACGGCCGGCACGCAGGTGCACCTCCTCGGCCGCTACCCGGCCCCGGGGACCGGCCGTCTGACGCTCGAGGGGACCCTCGCCTCCGGCCGCGCGGTCCGCTGGACGCTCCCGGTCGAGCTCCCCGCGCGTGGCCGCCACCCCGACGTGTCGCGCCTGTGGGCCCAGGCCGCCGCCGAGCAGGTCGAGGCCGACCTGCGGCGCCCGGGCCTCACCGCCGCCGCGCGGGCGGCCCTGGCCCAGGACCTCGAGCGCGTGTCGCTCGCCGGGCCCGTGCTCACCCGCGCCACGGCGCTCCTCGTCCTCGAGGGCGAGGGCATGTTCCGCCGCTACGGCGTCGACCGCCGCAACCGCGACCTCGTCGGGCGCGAGGAGGCCGCGCAGGACGCGCGGCTCGACGCGCTCGAGCGGCGGATCGAGCGGCGCCGGCGCGAGGCGGAGCAGGCGCAGCAGGTCGTGGCGCAGGCGCCCCCGCGCAAGGTCGAGCTGTGGCAGGGCGGCGGCCTGGGCGGGCTCGGCGGCGGCGGGGGCGGGGGCGGCGCGGGCGAGCCCGTGCTCCTCCTCCTCGCGGCCGCCGCCGGCGCGTCGGCGTGGCGCCGCAGGCGGGCGGCGTGAGCGCCGGGAACGCCCGGGGCCGCGCCCCCGTCGTCGCCCCGCTGCTCCTCGCGGCGATGCTCGCGGTCCACGCGCTCGGCCTCGACGCCGCCCTGCGCCTCGACGCGCCCGACCCGGCGCGCGCGCTCCTCTGCCACCTCGGCCACGGCAGCGCGGCCCAGCTCCTCTGGGCCGGGGTGGCCACCGCCTGCCTCGCGCTGGCGCTCGAGGCGCGCGTGCGGCGGGCCTGGCTGCTCGGCCTCCTCGCCGCCTCGGCGGTCGGCGTGAGCGCCGTCGTGGTGCTGGCCGAGCGCGGGTTCGTGGCCACCTACGTGGGCTCGTCGGGCGTCGGGCACGCCCTGGCGATGGCCTGGGCGCTGGTCGCCCTGCCGGGGCCCTGGCGCGTGGGCGCGGCCGGCCTCCTCGTGGCCAAGGTCGCGGGCGAGCTCGTCACGGGCGGCCTCCTCCTCCCCGACCCGGGCCTGGCGGCGGCCGGGATGGTCGCGGTCCCCGCGGCGCACGCGGCCGGGGTCCTCGCCGGGGCGGCCTGGTCGGTCGCGCCGGGGCTCGCGCTCCGCCCGGCGCCCGCCCCGGTCGTCGCGACCTGACCGCACGGCCCGGGGCGCCGCTGCACGACCTCGTGCAGCGGCCCGCCCCCCCGGCCCCGCAGGTCCAGGCCTCACCGCCCACGCCCCCGCTGGCCCGTCCCGTGCGGGGGAGGGAGGGTTCGAGGCGCCCGGACCGGCCGGGGCGGTTACTCTGAGGGAAGGCCGGCGCGCGGCGCGCGCCATCGGGGGGGAGGAGCGACATGCCGGAGCGGGGGCCGGGCAGCGTGCGCGTCCTCACCTTGAACCTCGCGCACGGTCGTGGCACCGCCTTCCACCAGGCCTTCACGGGGCGCCAGCGGATCCTGGCCAACCTCGACGCGGTGGCCGAGGTGATCCTCGGCGCCGACGCCGACATCGTGGCCCTGCAGGAGGTCGACGCCCCCTCGAGCTGGAGCGGCGGCTTCGACCACCTCGAGTACCTCGCCCGCCGCATCGGCCACGACCACCTGTTCCACGGGATCCACGCCGACGTGCGCCGCCCCCGCCTCGCCTACGGCACGGGCGTCCTCTCGCGCTTCCCGATCCGCTCCGGCCGGAGCTGGCGCTTCGCCAAGAACGCGCTCGACACCAAGGGCTACGTGCTCACGCGGATCGAGGCGCCCGGCCTGACGCTCGACCTCGTCTCGGTGCACCTCGACTTCAAGCGCGACAGCGAGCGCCGGGCGCAGCTCGACGACATCACGCTCCACCTGCTCGAGCGCGAGGCCGCGCCCGACCACCTCGTCGTCGCCGGCGACTTCAACTGCGCCGTGAACGGCCGGAGCGGCGTCCTCTCCGACTTCGTGCGCCGCCACGCCCTCGTGGCGCCGGAGCGGCCGGTCGAGACCTTCCCCTCGCGCCGCCCGCGCCGGGCCCTCGACCACGTCCTCGCGTCGCGCTCCATGCAGGTGCGCCGCACCGAGGCCGTCCCGGCCCTCGTCTCCGACCACCTGCCCGTGCTCGCGGAGCTCGCGCCGGTCGGCTGAGGTCAGGCGGGGAGCCGCCGCTGCCGGGCGAACTCCTCGAACGAGAGCGGCGGGCGGCCGAGCCGCAGCGTGGGCGGCGGCGCCGCCGGCGGCCCCCACGTCGGCGCCGGCGGGGGCGGCGGGGGCGCAGGCTGACGGACGAGCTTCAGGAGCTCGGGCAGGGTCGGGTCCTCGCGCGTCCCGCGGACGACGCCGACGACGACCAGGGCGGAGGCGACGGTCAGGCCGACGAGCGCGCCGCCGAGGTGCGCCTCGTGCGCGACCTGGTCGGCGAAGCGCGAGAAGAGGGCGACGACGTCCCAGGCGAGGAAGTAGAGGACCGCCCAGATCCCCGCCGCGGGGAACGTGCGGAAGCCGAGGAGGCGCAGGAACGCCCCCTCCGGCGGCGCGTGGTCGAGGAGCGAGATGACGCCCCAGACGGTCGTGGCCAGGGCCAGCCCGCCCGCGAGCGACAGGAGCCCGATCGAGGACTCGAGGCCCAGCAGCGACCAGACGAGGGTGCCCACGGCGAGCACCACGCCGAGGAACCAGAACAGGACGTTCACCCGCGTGAAGGGGAACAGCACCAGGAACGCGGCCATGACCCCGCACACTGCGCCCGACGCGCCGATCGCCACGGCCCCGTCGCCGAGGAGCAGCCAGCCGAGGCCGCCCGCGGCCGCCGAGGCCGCGTAGAGCGCGAGGTAGCGCAGGTGCCCCAGGCGCGCGTTGACCGGGTTCCCGAAGCAGACCAGGAGGACCATGTTCCCCAGCAGGTGCCAGCCACCCGCGTGGAGGAGCGTGTGGCCGACGAGCTGCAGCGGGTCGGCGGAGCCGCGGATGAGCATGAAGTGGCGCACGAAGCCCAGGTCGGACAGGTCGCCGCCGCGATGGACGAGCGCCGCGACCGCCGCGACCGGGAGCCCGATGCTCGTCAGGCAGGTCAGGACGACGATGAAGATGTTCGCCAGCGGGGCGCGCTTCGTCTCCGCGTGGTCGGTCGTGATCGGCAACAGCAGCATGGCGTCCTCCTTCCGCGGGGCGGAGGGAGCACACGTCAAGCCGCACGTTTTTGACCGAATTCAAACGCCTTGCGCCTGCAGCCTATTCACGCCGTTGTCACGAGGTGTAAGCCGCGTCGGCGCTTGGGGATCGCGGTGACACCGGAGGTTATAGGGCCGCTACTTCAGGACCTTGCGGATCTCGTCCCAGAAGGCGGGGCTCTCGTTGCCGATCGCCCAGACCGAGATCCCGGCCGCCCCGTACTGCCGGGCCGTCTCGGCCTTGGCGGCGATCGCCCGGGGGTCCTGGAACCAGACCGTGTGCCGGACGCCCTGGTCGTCGGTGTAGTCGAACGTCGTCTCGCCGAGGGTCGCGTCGAAGCGCATGCCGGTCGTGCTGCGGGCGAGGAGGGGCTGCGCCGTGTTCCAGGTGACCGAGCGGACGGTGCCGCCGTTCGACGGCCAGTCATAGCCGTAGAAGGGGATCCCGATCTGGATCTTGCTCGCGGGCATGGTCGTGACCGCGTAGTCCATGACCCGCGTGATCCAGGTGGTCGGGCAGATCGGGCCCGGCTGCGCCGACCACGGGCCGCTGTAGCCGTAGCACATGAGCTTCACGCGGTCGGCCGTGGGCGCCAGGCGCGCGTAGTCGTAACCGGCCCACGAGGGCGTGTCCTGCCGCTTGCCGGGGAGCGTGAGCGAGAAGACCTTGCCGCGCGCGCGGACGGCGGCCGACATGTCCTCCATGAAGCGGCTGAAGGCGTCGCGCGTGGCCGCCTTGGCGTGCTCGAAGTCGACGTCGATCCCGTCGTAGCCGAAGCGGTCGAGCACGGCGAGGACCCCGTCGATCGTCCGCTGCCGCGCGGCGGCGCTCGGGAGCACCGCGTCGAGCACGCTCGTGTCGTGGACGTCCATGAGGGTCGGGATGAGCTCGCCGCCCTGCTGGCGGATCAGCGCGTGACGCGTGGCGCTCTCCACGCCGCTGTAGGGCGAGATCGTGCCGTCGGCGTTGAGGCGGTAGCCGAACAGGTTCACCTCGTCGAGGCCGTCGCCGACGTTCGCCGCGAGCGTCTGGTCGCCCGTGGCGTACGCCCAGTAGGGCAGCCACCCCGAGACCCGGAACGTCGGCCCGGTCGGCGCGGGCGCCGGCGTGCCCGTCGTCGGGCTCGTCGTGCCCGCCGACGTTGCCGCCGCCGTCGTCGAGGCCGACCCACCACCGCTCGAACCGCTCGAGCCGCCGCACCCGCTCAGCGTGGCGACCAGCGTCAAGGCCCCGAGGATCGTCGTCGCGCGCATGGCCAGCCTCTCTCGTCCCGATCGACATAGCCGGGCGGAGGGCGGCCTCGTGCAGGCGTATCCAATTGCACGCAAAAGAGTCGCAGAGGGGCTCGTGAAAAGCACAACCCGAAGCTCTGCCGAACACGCGTGCGGCAGGCGCACTACCTCGACGTGGTCGCCTCGGAGGATGATGGTGCGGCGAGCGCACCCCGCGCCCAGGCGGGCAGCTCGGCCCCGAGGTCGGGTCGCCTCGGCTGCGGGTGCTGGTGCGGGGCGCGCGCGACGGCGGGCGCGCGGGCGAGCTGGACCGCCAGCACACCGCCGAGCAGCAGCAGCGCCAGGACGAGGAGCGCGGGCGAGCGCGCCGCCGGCTCCTCGAAGGCCAGGGCGGTGGCGTCGCGGCACACCGAGCAGCCGCCGCCCTCCGACCAGCAGGGGGTGTGGTGCCGCGTGAGGCAGGAGCGGCAGGCGACCCACCGCGCGTCGCCCAGCACCCGGAGCCCCGCGCGGCAGAACGGGCAGCGCTGAGCGCCCTGGCCCGGGGCCGCCGGGCGGCGCCCGACCTGCAGGCGCGGCGGGTCGTCTGGAGGTTCGTCGGTAGGCTGGCCCACGGCCGCCCGTGTGCACGGAGCGCACCAGGCGCAAGCCCGGCCCCGGCCACCGCCGGCTGTTGCGACCTGTAACGTCGGCCGCGCTCGGGGCTGCAGCCGGCAACTCGCTGGCTATGGCTAGGGCTTGCTTGTCCTCGAACCGGATCGCCTCGCGATTCAAGCCCGGCGCCCACCCGTCTTCGCAGACGGCCGGACCGCCTCCGAGCACACCTCACCGCGCTTCCGCAGCGAGAGCCCCAGGCGAGGCGGAGGAGGGCAGGGCGTGTCGGCCGAAGGCGAGGGAGGGCGGCCGTGGGCCGCCGACCGAGCCTGAGCGGCCATGGTGTCGCGCGAAGCGCGACACCATGGCGGACGGCAGCGCCCGCCATCCTCCGCCGCAGCCGCGATCACACCGAACGGCGCTTGCGGCGCCGCCAGATCGTGACGCGGTCCACCCCGAGGACCCTCGCCGCCTCCTCGAGCGTGCCGACGCTGGCGACGACGCGCTCGATGTGCTCGTCGATCACGTCGTCGAGCGGCGCGAGGTCGCCCAGGCGCAGGGCGCGGCCGTCGGGCCGCGCGCCGCCGGGGAGGAAGGCCTCGTCGATCACGTCGCCCGCCGAGAGGATCGCCGCCCGCTCGATCGCGTTCTTCAGCTCGCGCACGTTGCCGGGCCAGGCGTAGGCGCGCAGGCGCGCCCGGGCGGCCGGCGACAGCTCGAGCGGCCGCGGCCGCCCGCGCGAGAAGAAGGCCAGGAAGCGGGCGGCCAGCGGCTCGACGTCCTCCGGCCGGTCGCGCAGGGGCGGCAGGACGAGCTCGATGACGTTCAGGCGGAACAGCAGGTCCTCGCGGAACCGGCCGGCCGCGACGAGCGCCGGGAGGTCGCGGTTCGTGGCCGTCACGAAGCGCACGTCGGCGCGCCGCGGGGTCGGGTCGCCCACGCGCTCGTACTCCCGGTCGGCCAGGAGCCTGAGGAGCTTGGCCTGGACGCCCGGGTCCACCTCGCCCACCTCGTCCAGGAACAGCGTGCCGCCGCGCGCGGCGTCGACCTTCCCCGCCTGGTCGCGCACCGCCCCGGTGAACGCCCCGCGCACGTGGCCGAACAGCTCGCTCGTGAGCAGCTCGCCCGAGAGCGTCGCCCCGTTGACGGTCACGAGGCGCGCCGCCGCCCGCGGGCTGCGCGCGTGGATGGCGCGCGCGAGGACCGTCTTGCCCGTGCCCGTCTCGCCGCGGATGAGGATCGCGGCGTCCGCGCCGGCCGCGCGGAAGGCCAGCTCGAGCGCCGCGCGCATGGCCGGGCTGCGCGTCTCGAGGTCGGCCTCGGGCACCGCCTCGCGCATGCGGTCCTCGAGCTCGGCCAGGCGCGCCTGGGTGCGCCGCTCGGCGGCCAGCGTGGCCAGGCGGTGGCGCACCTGCGCCGGCGTGAAGGGCTTGGGCAGGTAGTCGCGCGCGCCGCGCTTGATCGCCTCGACGGCCGACTCGTAGCTGGCGTGCGCCGTGATGACGACGATCGGCAGGTCGAGCTGCCGCGCGAGCAGGGCCGGGATGAGCTGCAGGCCGTCGTCCTGGCCGAGGCGCAGGTCGACGAGCGCCAGGTCGAACGGCTCGCGGCCGAGCGCCGCGAGCGCGCCCTCCGCCGACGTCGCCTCGACGACGCGCGCCCCGTCGGCCTCGAGGCACAGGCGGAGCGTGCGGCGGATGTTCGCCTCGTCGTCGACCACCAGGACCGCCAGCGGGTCGGTCACGCGGGGCCTCCCCGGGCCAGGGGCAGGGTCAGCCAGAAGGCGCTCCCCTGGCCCGCCTCGCCCTCGACGCCGATCTCCCCCCCGTGCGCGTGCACGACGTCGCGCGCGATCGACAGCCCCAGGCCCGTGCCCCCGGGCGGGGAGCCGGGCAGGCGGTAGAAGCGCGAGAACAGCCGCGCCCGGTGCTCGGGCGGGATCCCCGGCCCCTCGTCGCGCACCTCGAGGCGCACCCAGCCGGGCGGGGACGGGCCCGCGCGCACCAGGACGCGGCCGCCCTCGGGCGTGTGGCGGATCGCGTTGTGGACGAGGTTGCCCAGGGCCAGCGCCGCGCACTCGCCGTCGACCTCGACCGCGCCCTCGAGCGGGCCGTCACAGGCGAGCTGCACGCCCCGGTCGGCGGCCGGCACGCGCGCGGGCGCCAGGGCCGCCTCGACCAGCTCGGGCAGGGCGACCGGCCGCCGGCGCGCCGCCAGGCCGCCGCCCTCGATGCGCGACACGGCGAGGATCCCCTCGACCAGCGCGTGCAGGCGCTCGGCGTCCTCGCGCGCGGCGGCGAGGAGCTCCTGCTGGCGCTCGGTGAGCGGCCCCACGACCTGCTCGAGGCACAGGTGGACGGCCATGCGCAGCGACGTGAGCGGCGTGCGCAGCTCGTGGGCGACCGTGGAGAGCAGGTCGTCCTTGAGCGCGGCGGCCGCGTGGAGCGAGGTGACGTCGCGGACGAGGATCGTCGCGCCGACGATCCCCACGCCGTCGGTCGGGCTGGCCGTGGGCGTGGCGTGCACCTGCGCGTGGCGGGCCGCGCCGCCCAGCACGACCGGGAGCGCCGCCTCGAGGCCGTCGGGGACGACGGGGCCGCGCCCGGCGAGCACGGCGTCGCGGGCGCGCTCGATCGCCTCCCGCAGGGGCGCCGGCACCGGCGCCAGCGGGTCGGGGGCGGCCGGGTCGATCCCCAGGAGCTCGGCCGCCGGCTGGCTCACCTGGCCCACGCTCGCGTCGGGCCGGAAGGAGATCACGGGGTCGCGCAGGCTGTCGATCGCCGCCTGCGCGAGCTGCTGCGCGGCCAGGAGCTCGCCGAGCGAGCTGCGGCGGTAGGCGCGCAAGGCGTCGAGCATGCGCCCTACCTCGGCCTGGAGCGTGGTCACCTCGTCGGTGCCGCCGGGCGGCGGGAGCGGGCGGTCGAGGTCGCCCTCGCCGATCCGCCGCACGGCCGTGGTCAGCGCGGCCAGCGGCCGCGACACCCGCCCGGCGACGAGCACGGAGATCACCACGACGAGGCCGAGGCAGGCGAGCGAGGCCGTGACGAGCTGCCCGCGCAGCCGCTCGATCAACGCCCCCGCGCGGCTGGCCTTGGCGAGGATCGCGTCCTGGTTCACGGCCACGACCGGCCGGGCCGCCGCGCGGATCGCCTCGGCCCTGGGGTGGACGACCTCGACGTAGGCGTCGACGCGCTGCGGCCCGGGCGGCATGGCCGCCGCGGCGCGCGCGACCACCTCCCAGGCGGCGCAGGCCGCCTCGATGTCGCGCGTCACCTCGGCCTCGCCCTCCTCGGTGAGGTTGCCGCGCTGCACCTCGAGGGCCTCGGCGAAGGCCTCGAGCCGCGCGGCGATCGCCGGCGCGCTGGCCGCGACGCCGGGCGAGAGGAGCATGCGCTCGACGTCGTCGGCGACGTCGCGCAGGGTGCGCACGGCCACGATCGAGCGGTAGTTGGCGTCCAGGATGTCGTCGACCTGCTCGCCCAGCTGCTCCACGACGAACACGGCGTACGCGCCGAGCGCCGCCAGCGTGAGCAGCGCCGGGAGGGCGGCCGCGAGGAGCGTGCGCCGCAGGGTCACGGGGCGTCCTCGTCGAAGGTCATCACGTAGACGCCGATCCCGCGCGCGCCGCGCACGAGCCGGTCGGCGATCGAGCCCGTGAGCGCGTCGCGCCAGGTGCGCCGCAGCGGGGCGCCCACGACGAGGTGCTGGGCGCCGTGGCGACGGGCGAACTCGAGGAGCGAGCCGGTGACGTCGCGCCCCTCGAGGCGCACGACCTCCGCGCCGAGGGCGCGGGCGAGGTCGAGGTGCTCGTCGAGCCGGCGCTGGACGGCGTCGCCCGCCGCGTCGGGCGGCGCGACGTGCACGACGTACCAGCGCGCGTGGAGATGCCCGGCGAGGCGCGACCCGCGGCGCACGAGGGCGCTCGCGCGCGGGGAGGCCGAGGCCAGGGCCACGACGACGCGGTCGTCGGCCGCCGGCGGGGCGTCGGCGCGGCGCGAGCGGCGCCGGTGGACGTCCTCGGCCAGCTCGCGCAGCGTCAGCTCACGCAGGGCGTCGAGGCGCTCGGCGGCCAGGAACGGGGCCAGGCCCGGGGCGCCCGCGTCGACCTTGCCCGCGCGGACCCGCTCGAGGAGCTCGCCCACGGGCAGGTCGACGTTGACGACGTGGTCGGCGCGCCCGAGGAGCGCGTCCGGCACGGTGTCGCGCACGACCACGCCGGTGGCGCGGCGGACGGTGTCGTTGAGGCTCTCGAGGTGCTGCACGTTGAAGGCGCCGATGACGTTCACGCCGGCGTCGAGGAGCGCCAGGACGTCCTCGTGGCGCCGGCGGTGCCGCGCGCCGGGGGCGTTCGTGTGCGCGAGGTCGTCGACGACCGCCACCGTCGGCCGGCGCGCGAGGAGCGCGTCGAGGTCGAGCTCGTCCACGGTGATCCCGCGGAAGGTCACGCTGCGCGGCGGGACCTGCGGCAGCTCCGCCGCCAGCGGGTCGGCGCGCCCCCGGGCGTCGACGAAGCCCAGGACGACGTCGACGCCGCGCTGCCGCAAGAGGTGCGCCTCCTGGAGCATGCGGTGCGTCTTGCCGACCCCCGGGGCGTAGCCGACGTAGAGCTTCAGCCGACCCTGGCGCGAGCGCTCGAGCAGGGCGAGGAAGTCGTCCTGGCGTCCGAGCTCCGTCCAGGGCACCGCGAGCGCTCCTCCGGGAACGGGCGCGAGCACCTTCGGGGCCGCGCGACGCTCGATCGTAGCCCGCCGCGCGCGCCCGTCCCGCGCCAGGGGGCGTTGCCGCCTGCACCGCCCGGCGCCGGGGCCGTTGCGAGGTGCAACGCCGCCCGCCGGCCAGGACCCGGCGAGCGGCGGCGCCGCGCTCTGGCGCCCCGCGTGCTGCGCCCGGCAGCCCCCACTCCGGAGCGCCGCCTGAGCCAGCCGATCGACAACCCCGTCGCGGTCTTCGCGATCCTGATGAGCGTGTTCCTGCTCGTGCCGCTCCTGGCGGCGCGCCTGCGGGTGCCCGCGATCGTCGCCCTCATCCTCGCCGGCGCCGTCCTGGGCGAGAACGCCCTCGGCGTCCTCGAGCGCGACCGCGCGATGGTCCTCCTCGGCACGGTCGGCCTGCTCTACATCATGTTCCTGGCGGGCCTCGAGATCGACCTCGAGCGCTTCGCGCGCTACAGGAACCACAGCCTCGTCTTCGGCGCGCTCACCTTCACCGTGCCGCAGGTCGTGGGCACCGCCCTCGCCTACGCGCTCCTCGGCTTCGAGTTCGCCGCGGCCGTGCTCCTGGCGAGCATGTTCGCCTCGCACACGCTCGTCTCCTACCCGATCGCCAGCCGCCTCGGGATCGCCAAGGACGACGCGGTCACCACGACGATCGGCGGCACGCTCATCACCGACACGGCGGCGCTCCTCGTCCTCGCCGTGGTCACGAAGTCGCACCAGGGCGACCTCGACGGGGCCTTCTGGGTGCGCCTGGCCCTGTCGCTCGCGGTCTACGTCGTGGCCGTGCTCAAGGGCCTCCCGGCGCTCGGCCGCTGGTTCTTCCGCAACGTCCCGAGCGAGGGGGGGCGCGACTTCTGCTTCGTGCTGGGGGCCGTGTTCGCCGCCGCGTTCCTGGCCGAGGTCGCCGGCGTCGAGCCGATCATCGGCGCCTTCCTCGCCGGGCTGGCGCTCAACCGGCTCATCCCCGAGCACGGCCCCCTCATGAGCCGCATCCACTTCATGGGGGAGGCGCTGTTCATCCCCATGTTCCTGGTCTCGGTGGGCATGCTCGTCGACGCGCGCGTCCTGGCCGGCGACGCGCGGGCGCTCTCCGTCGCCGGGTTCATGGTCGTCGCGGTGATCGGCACCAAGCTCGTCGCCGCCGACGCGACGCGGCGCCTCCTCGGCTACACGCGCGAGCAGGGCCTGCTCATCTTCGGCCTGAGCGTGAACCAGGCCGCCGCGACGCTGGCCGCCGTGTTCGTCGGCTACCGCATCGGCCTCTTCGACGAGGCCGTCCTCAACGGCGCCGTGCTCATGATCCTGGCCTCCTGCCTGATCGGCCCCTGGGCCACGGAGCGCTACGGCCGCCTCGTCGCGCAGGCGGCCGAGGCCGCCACCTACGACCCGGGCCCGGCGCCGCCGCGCATCCTCGTGCCGCTCTCGAACCCGGCCACGGCCGAGGCCCTCATGGACCTCGCCCTCCTCCTGCGCGACCCGCGCGCGCAGGACCCGATCTTCCCCCTGGCGGTGAGCCGCGAGGACGCCGCCGCGCAGGTGGCCGCCGCCGAGCGCATGCTCGGGCGGGCCGTCGTCCACGCCGCCGCCGCCGGCGTGCCGGTCGTGCCGATCGTGCGCGTCGACGAGAACGTCGCGGTCGGGATCTCGCGCGCGCTCCTCGAGCGGCGCATCGCGACGGTCATCCTCGGCTGGAACGGCGCCGTCTCGGCCGAGCAGCGCATCTTCGGCAGCGTCTTCGACCAGCTGCTCCACCGCTCGCTGCAGCAGGTGGTCGTCGCCCGCTTCGGCCACGTGGCCCTGAACACGACGGAGCGCGTGCTCTTCGCCGTGCCGCCCTTCGCCGACCGCGAGCCGGGCTTCGACGCCACCGCGCGCACGGTCAAGGGGCTCGCCGCGCGCGTCGGCGCGCGCCTCGAGGTCCTCGCCGTCGAGGCCACGACCGCCCGCCTGCGCGCCGTCCTCGAGCAGGCCCCGCCCGCCGGGCTCGCCGCGCGCTGGCTGCCCCTGCGCGCCTGGGGCGAGCTCGAGGCCGCGCTCGCCGGCGTCGTCCGCGGGCCCGACGACCTCCTGGTCCTCGTGAGCGCGCGCCAGGGGCGGCGCTCCTGGTCGCCCGGCCTCGACCGGCTGCCGCGCCGGCTGAGCGAGGCCTTCCCCGCGGCGAACCTCCTCGTCGTCTACCCGCCCGAGCCCGAGGTGGTGCACGCTGCCCCGACCAGCTCCGAGGCCGAGCTGCCGTTCACCAACCTGCTCGCGCCCGACCGGGTCGTGCTCGACCTCGTGACGGGCCCGGACCTCCTGCGCTCGCTGCTCGAGCCGATCGTCCGCGCCCGCCCGCAGGTCGCGGGGGCGCTGGTCGAGGAGGCGCTGGCGTCCGACCGCGCGGCCGTCGAGCCGACGCCGGGGCTGGCGATCCTGCACCGCCATGTGCAGCACGTCGCCTCACCCACGGTGATCGTCGGCCTGAGCCCCGCGGGCCTGACGCTCCCCGGGGCGGCGCACCCCGTCCACGTCGTCGTCTTGCTGCTCAGCCCCGAGGGCGAGCCCGAGGCGCACCTGCGCGCCCTGGCCTCGATCGCCCACACCCTGGGCGCCCCGGACGTCGTCCCCCGCCTGCGCGAGGCGCGCGACCTCGCCGCCGCGTGGGCCGTGCTCTCGCCCGAGGCGCCGGCGGCGATGGCGTCCGAGCCGCAGCCCGTGGCCTGATCAGCCCCCGAGGCTGCCCGCCAGCCCGGGGGTCGGCGCGGGCTGCGCCCGGCGCGCCTGGAGGTCGACCCCGAAGCGCAGCGCGCCCTTGAGCAGGCGCTCCATCGGCTTCCACGACGAGAGCCCGCCCAGCGGGAACGCCTGCCGCGCCCAGCGGTCCCAGGGGAAGGCGTCGACGTGGCTCACGATGAGCCCGTCGCGCACGACCAGCGTGGCCGTGATGTCGTTGTGGACCTTGCGGCCGAGGCGCGGCGACGGGAAGCGGTAGTCGGCGAGCCACCTGACGGTGACCGTGTCGCCCTCGACGCCGAGGACCTCGTAGGAGAACGCGGCGCCGTTGCCCGGCGCGTGCAGGACGCGCCACATGCCCATCGTCCCCGCGCGGTCGGGGTAGGCGAAGATCTCGTCGCGGAAGGCGACGTCGGGCGCGTAGAGGCGCTCCATCGTCGCGGTGTCGCCGCGGCAGAACGCGTCGTAGAAGGCGCGCGCCACCTGCTCGGGCGAGGCGGACGTGTCCGCCCGCCCGACGCCGGCGCTCAGGAGGCCCGCGACGACGAGGGCCAACGACCAGGTGCACGTGCGGCGCATGACGACCTCCGCCCGTGGTCTACGCGCATCCCATGCCGCGACGTAAGTGTCTAGCGGTCAATGGCCCGGCGCGCCCGAACCTGGGCGTTCGTCTCGCGCCGCGACGGACCGCTACAGCCGCGCCTTCATGATCTTCTTGTAGGCCTCGACGCCCGGCTGGTCGTAGGCGCAGACGTCCATGAGCTCGCCCTCGTAGGCGACGCTGGCCATCAGCGTGTAGAGGAGCGCGCCCACGCCGCGCGCGTCGAGCCGGTCGAGGACCCAGGCGTCGCTCGGGCGCCCCGAGCCGCGCAAGGCGTCCTCGTTGGCCTCGCGCGCGAGCGTGTTCAGCTGCGCGAAGGTCTTGCCGGCCAGCTTGCCGGCGACGGCCTCGTCCGGCACGCGGTCGGCGACGGTCGCCGCGCCCCAGTCGGCGACGTCGAGCGTCGTGACCGTCTTGTCGTGCGGCCCCTCCTGGTGGAGCTGCGTCTGGGCGTGCATGTCGGTCGTGCCCACGGCCACGATCGGCGTGCGCCCGGCGTGGACCCTCTGCCCCCGCCGGTCCTGCTCCTTCCCCAGCGACTCGGCCAGGAGCTGGACGTACCACTCCGACACCGAGCGCAGGCGCTCGGCGTAGGGCATGAACACGGCGCCCATGCGCCCCTTGCCCGCGTGCAGGTGGTGGAGGAGCGCGTAGAGCAGCGCCGGGTCGCGGCCCGGGTCGCCCTCGGCCGCGCGGATGGCGGCCTGCGCGGCGCGCGCGCCGTCGAGGAGCGCGCCCACGTCGACGCCGGTGACGGCCGCGGTCACGAGGCCCACCGGCGTGAGGACGCTCCAGCGGCCGCCGATCCCCTCCGGGAAGGGCAGCTCCTCGCCCTGCTTGGCGCGGACCAGCTCGGAGAGGACCGACCCCGGGGCGGTGAGGGCGGCCAGCTCGGCCTTCACGCCCTGGACGTCGTTCATCGCCCGCAGGAGGCTCAGCGTCGACGCGAGCGTCTCGGTCGTCGTCCCGCTCTTGCTGATCGCCAGGAGCACGACGCGCAGGGGCTGGCCGCGACCGGCGGCCTTCGCCCGCACCAGGTCGACGAGGTCGCGCGACTCGGCCGGGTCGAGGTGGAACCCGGCGAAGTGGAGCTCCGGCCGGTCGCCGCGGGCGTCGCGCGGCCGCGCGTTGTAGGTCGTGCCCAGGAGGGCGTCGCGCAGGACGCGGTTGCCCAGGTAGCTGCCGCCGATCCCGATCGACAGGACCAGGTCGGCGGCGCGCGCGCGCGCCGCCCACGCCTCGACCGGCGCGACCTGCTCGGCCGGCGTGACCCGCGGCCAGAGGACCGGCTCGTCCATGCAGGGGGCCTTGCCCGTCTCCAGCAGGTCGCGGAAGGCGGCGGCGGCCGCCCGCGCGCGCGGCAGCGCGGCCTCGACGGCGGCCGCGTCGACGCCGCCCACGCCCACGCTCTTGGCGAAGCGGTACTCCAGCCCGACGTCGTCGAGGCGCACCGCGCCGCGGTCGAGGAAGGCTCGCGTGTCCATGTCGTCCTCCAGGGGGCCCCGGGTATACCGCGCCCGGCCGGCCCCCGCAGGGGGGGCCGGCGCCCGTCACCCGGGCTGCTCGCCCGCATCGCCCGTGCGGGGCCGGCGAGGACGGGTCGCTGGCCAGCGTCCGTGTCGCCTGGTACACCTTCGGCATGAGCCTTCGCTCGTCCGTCACCCTGTTCCCCGCCGACCCCGAGCACCGCCTGGTCGGCGCCGACCTGGCCGCGTTCCTCGACCGCGTGAGCGAGCGCCTCATCGCGCTCGGCGACGGGGCCGAGGCGACGGTGCGCGCCGGGAAGTTCCGCCGCTCCGCGCGCAACGTGCGCGACCTGGTGGCGGCGATCGACGCCGCGCGCCGCGAGGCCCGGGGCAAGGCGGACCTCGAGGTCCGCCTGCGCGGCGACGTGCGCGACCCCTTCTCGAAGTACCTGGGGGCGAACGCCCTCGAGGCCGAGTTCCGCGCCTTCGTCAAGCCGCACGCCCTGGCCGCGGCCCGGCGCTGCGGCGGCTGCGGCTGGCCGCTCGACGTCGACGCCCACACGGGCCAGGCGAGCTGCGCGCGGCGCGGCTGCGGCGACGGCGAGCCCGGCGACGGCGGCCTGCGCGCCTGCTGGATGCTGCGCTTCGTCGGTCAGGGCGCCGACGGGATCGGCGAGCGCTTCGTCGAGGAGGCGCGCCGCCTCGAGGGCAGCCCGTTCTTCGAGTCGCTCGAGGGGATCGCCCGGGCGAACCTGCTCGAGTGGCACGCCTGGCATTAGTGTGATCGACGGCTGCGGCCGCGGATGCACACGAGACTCGGGCTCGTCACCTGAGACGTCGTGCGTGCTTCGCGCGGGTCGTCCGTGTGGCCCGCTGCTACTGCCGCTCGAGCACGAGGACCACGCGCGCGGGCGAGGTGTGCGTCGCGGTGACCGTGCGCACGACGACGGGGGTCGGACGCAGCGGGCCGAGCACGCCCGAGAAGGGGCGGTCGGGGACGGCGGGCCGCGGGCGGCCGAGCGCCGGGGTGCGCGACGGGCGCACGACGCGCGGCCCCTCCGGCGGCGGCGGCGGCGGCAGCGAGAGCGCGTCGACAGGCGGCCACTCGGCCTCGAGGAGCCGCCGCTCGCGCTCGTCCATCCACGAGGGCTCGGGCGGCGCGGGCTCCGGCGGCAGGACGTAGCGCGCCTGGCGCAGGGCCAGCGTCGGCGGCTCCGGCACCACCGCAGGGGGCGGGGCCGCGCAGCCGGCCACGAGGGCCGCGAGCGCGATCGTCAGGCGCCGGGTCATCACCCCCAGCGTAGCGGGGGGTAAACCGCCGCGGTAGCGGATCCCCGGTAGGTGACGCCGCGGGAACGGGATGCGCCGGGACGCTCCCGGGTTCGACCTGCCGCTCCCCCTCGGGGGACTGTCGCGGCGCGCGGGCAGTTCGACCCATGGGCTCGCCCTCTCATACGGCGCCCGCTTGGCCGTCCTCACAGACGGCCGAGCGCCCCCGAGCACACCTCCCCGCGCCTTCGCAGCGAGAGCCCCAGGCGAGGCGGAGGAGGGCGAGGCGAGGCCGCGCGAAGGCGACCGATGGCGGCCTCCTGGCCGCCGAGGGAGCCTGAGCGGCCGGGGTGGCGCGCGCAGCGCGCCATCCCGACGGACGGCATCGCCCGCCATCCTCCGCCGCAGCCGCGATCACACCGGATCGAAGTCGGCGGGTGAGCTCTCGGCGACCTCGACCGTCGCCGCGCCGAGGAAGAAGCGCACGCCGGGCTCGAGCGGCGCGGCGGTCCCCGGGCGCAGGGCGCCGGCGCCGAGCACGGCGACCGGCGCCTCGCCGAGCTGCGACAGCCATACGCGCCCCTGCTTGACGAAGAGCAGCGCGTGCTGCGGGGCGACGCCGGGGAGGGGCAGGCGGATCGCGGCGTCGTCGGAGGCGCCGAGGCTCGCCTGCCGCACCAGCTGCACGTAGAGGTGGTCGGCGCCGTCGCCCTTGCGCTCGAGGACGACGCACTCGACGGGGTGCTTGTGCTCCTGCCCGAGCGCCGGCGGGGTCGGGGGCAGCCGCGGGTGCGAGAAGAGCCGCGCCCCGAGGCCCAGGACGTCGTCGCCCACCCACACGTCGGTCAGGGCGTCGAGCTCGACCTCCTCGCCCGCGGCCAGCCGCCGGCCGTTGACCTTCGTCGGGCCGCCGCCGAGGTCGCAGAGCGCCACCCCCTTCGGCGTCAGCCGCAGGGCGAGGTGCTCGACGCCGATCGACTCCGAGCGCTCGAGCGCGTCCTTGTCGCTCTCGAGCTCGCGCGGGAAGCAGCGCAGGACGATGTCGTTGAGCGCGCCGAAGCCGCCCAGCTGGACCTCCGTCTTGACGAGGACGTGCACGCGCCCGCGCGCGCCGCCGCTGCTCACGTCGAGCCGGAAGGCCTCGAAGCGCACCGACGACGCCGGCCCCGCCGCGGCGGCCAGGCGCTCGCTCGCCCGGGCCGCCGGGACCTTGCTCGACGGCCGCCGCTGCGGCGCCGGCGTGCCGCCCCCCTCCGCCACGACCCGCAGGGCCGGCCCGTCGCTCCCCAGGCGCACGACGTCGCCGGGGCCGACGAGCGCGTCGGCCACGCGCCGCCCTTCGAGCCACGTGCCGTTGGCGCTCCCCAGGTCGGACACGAGGGCCCGCCCGAAGGCCGGGAACGCCATGGCGTGGCGCGCCGACGCCTGCGCGTCGCGCGCCCCGTCGAGGACGACGTCACAGTCGGCGTCACGCCCGATCAGCGTCGGCCGCTCGAGCGGCCACCTGGCGCCCGCGTCGTCGCGCGCCAGCACCAGCCGCGGGCCGGCGCGCAGCCGGCTCGCGGCGTCGAACACCGCCAGCGGCCCGGACGCGCCGAAGCGCACGACCGCCCCGGCGTTCACGCGCACGGGCTCGTGGGGGGGGAGGCGCCGCCCGTCCACGAACGTGCCGCCGCGGCTGGCGAGGTCCACGATGGTGTGCCCCGAGGGGTCGGCCGTGAGCTGCGCGTGCCGCGTCGAGATCCCGTCGGTCTCCGGCGGGAACACCACGTCGCCGGCGGGGTCACGGCCGATGGCGGCGCGTCGCCCGACGGGGAACACCCGCCCGGCGAGGGGGCCGGTCACGAAGCCCAGGCCGCTGTCCGTGCTCACGTGGTTCCCGGGGGCTGGCGCGGGGAGGGAGGGGGACGCGCGTCGTATTGTAGTGCGTCCGCCGCCCGCACGCCCCCGGCCCCCTTGTCCACGGCGTTCTTTGAATTTGCGCGGCCCCCCTGCTAGACTCCCCCGGGTCGGGCGACCGCCCCCGGGCGGTAAGGAGACGGGTGGATGCCGGAGGCTCCCGGCGACGCGCTGCCGAAGGTCCTCGTCATCGAGGACGACGAGGCAAGCCGGAAGCTCCTCAGCGACCTCCTGAGGAAGGAGGGCTACGCGCCCATCCTCACCTCGGACGGGGAGGAGGCGCTCGCCTGGCTCGAGACGCAGGTGCCCGACCTCGTCTTCTGCGACATGGCCCTGCCCCGCGTGGACGGCCTCGAGGTCGTCCGCCGTCTCCGCCACCGCCCGGCGACGCGCCTGGTGCCGGTCATCGTCATCACGGGCCACAGCGAGCTGCAGAACAAGCTCGACGCGCTCGACGCCGGCGCGGACGACTTCATCACCAAGCCGTTCAACGTCCTCGAGGTCGCCGCGCGCGCCCGCTCCCTCATGCGCAACCGCCGCCTGACCCAGGCGCTCGAGGACGCGCAGAACGTCGTGTTCGCGCTGGCCACGGCGATCGAGCACAAGGACGACTACACCGAGGGGCACGGCGAGCGCGTCGCGGTCTACGCCCGCTCGCTGGCCGAGTTCGCCGGCCTCCCGCCGGCCGAGGTCCAGGCGGTCCACACGGGCGGGATCCTGCACGACGTGGGCAAGATCGGCTGCCCCGACGCGATCCTCAACAAGCCCGGCCCGCTCACGCCCGAGGAGTTCGAGATCATCAAGCGCCACCCGATCGACGGGTGGGAGATCTGCCGGCACCTCAGGTCGATGCCGCACCTGTCGCTCTGCTGCATCCGCAACCACCACGAGAAGCTCGACGGCTCGGGCTACCCCGACGGCCAGGCGGACGGGCAGATCCCGATCGCCGTGCGCATCATGTCGATCAGCGACGTGTTCGACGCCCTGGCGACGGCGCGCGCCTACAAGCCGGCCTTCCCCACCGAGACCTGCTTCCGGATCCTCCGCGAGGAGTCGGAGCGCGGCTGGTGGGACGGCGACCTCGTCGAGAAGTTCATCGCGATGATGCGCGAGCGGGAGCTCGACGTGCCCATGAACCGGGCCAAGATCGAGCCGATCCTCCCCCAGCGCGCGCAGAACGGCCCGTCGCCGCAGCAGGTCCTCGACGTCCTGCACAAGGCCCAGCGCAAGCAGTAGTGTGACCGACGGCTGCGGCCGTAGTGTGATCGCGGCTGCGGCCGAGGATGGCGGGCGCTGCGGTGCGTCGGGGGCGCCGGGGGGGGGCCC
>JAMLIC010000083.1 GCA_023954375.1 Planctomycetota bacterium | reverse complement strand
GGCGGACCCCCGCCTGCGGTCAGCGTCCGGCGCCGGCCGCCTCCGCCTCCGGCGCGGCGGCGTTCTCCTCGGCGGGGGCCTCGGCGCCGTCGAGGGGTGCCTTGTGGAGCGCGTAGGCGAACTGGGTGCGCCCGGTCTCGCGCACGAACTCGAGCAGCAGCTCGTCGCGGCTGACGCGCGCGCCGACGAAGCCGCCGCCGGTCGACGTGTAGATGGTGTCGCTCGTCCAGTTGGCGGGCCCCATGCGCTCGACCCCGCCGCCCGCGCCGGTGACGACGTAGTGCACGCCCTGCTTCGGCTGCAGGAGCTCGAGCACGTGGTCGTGCCCGGCGAGGTAGAGGTCCACGCCGTGCCGGACGAACAGCGGCTCGAGGAGCGCGATCATCCCCGCGTCCGGGCCCCGCTTGCTGCGCGCATACAGCGGGTGGTGGCCGAAGACCACCTTCCAGCGCGCGGTCGACGCGCCGAGCGCCTCGTCGAGCCACCGCACCTGCGCCGGGTCCCCCTGGATCACCTCGGAGTCGATGGCGAAGAGGTGGACCGTCGTGCCGTCCGCCAGCGCGCGCACGACCTCGTAGTGGCGGGCCGGCATGACCCAGCGCGGGTTCCTTCGCCCGTAGGCGACCTGCGCGTCGGGGTCGCCCTTGTGGTCGTGGTTCCCCAGGCTGACGTAGAGCGGGACGGCGAGCGCCGGGTCGTCGTAGACCTCCTCGAAGGTCTCCCGCCAGTGCGGGTCGTCGAGCGACGCCACGCCGCGGGGGTAGAAGTTGTCGCCGACCGTGAGGAGGAAGGCGACCCCACCGTCGCGCCGCGCCCAGGTGGCCATGGCCGCGGCGACCTGCCGCTGCCCGGGCCGGCCGGTGCCCCAGTCGCCGAACGCGATGAAGCGCTCGTGGGCCGTCCCCGGCGCGAGCGGCGCCACCTCCACCGGGGGCAGCGCACGCTCGGCGGCGGGGTCCGGGTAGCGCGGGGTGGCGCCGCAGGCGGCGAGCGTGAGCGTGACGACGAGCAGCGTGAGCGCGCGGGTCATGGCGAGCATGAGAGCACGCCCGCGCGCGACGTCCACAGGGCTCGTCACACGGGTTCGCCGGGGGGGCTTGCGCCCCGCGCGCTCGCGCGCGCGGACCGCTCGGGAGCTCCTCGGGTCAGCCGGCGAGCGCGGCCAGGCCCCGGTGGCGTAACCCCAGGGTCGCCAGCGCGAACGAGGGTCGCCGCCGGCCTGTCGGTGGGGCGGGGTAGAGTTCGTCATGTGTTCGGTCGTCGGCGCCTCGGGCGGCGGCCGGGAGATGGAGGTCGACGTGATCAACCAGGTGCTCGTGGCCGGCCTGCTGGCCGAGGATCCCCGCGTCGTCGAGGGCGCCGGGGGGCCGTGCGTGGAGCTCGAGCTCTTGCTCGAGCGCCCGCCGCGCGAGTGGGGGCCGGCGCAGACCGAGCGGACGCGCGTGCGGGTGAGCGCCTTCGGCGACGGGCGGATCGCCACCCTGACGCGTTACCTGCGCAAGGGGCGGGCGCTCCTCGTGCACGGGTTCCTGCGGGCGCGCGGCGCGGACGGCCTGCAGGTGGTCCTCGAGCGCTTCGAGTTCATGGAGGACGGCCTCGTCGCGCGCAGCCCCGACGAGGTGCGGCGGGTGGCCGCCGCGTGAACGTGGCACCCGCTCTCGACCTGCGGGCGCGGGCCCCTCCGCGCCCGCGAGGTGCCCACACGCGAGCGCCGGAGGCTCGAGCCCCGCGCGCCGCCGCGGGCGCAGCGCTCGTCACTCACGTCACGTGACGAGCGCTGTGACCGCGGAAGGGACGGTCGTGCCGGTCCGATGGCAGGTGAGCCCGCGCGCCTGCGCCGTGCCATGATCCCCTCGTGGCTGGCGTCGGCGACACGAAGCTCCAGGTCCAGCCGCGTGACGGCGCGCGCGACTGCGTCTACTGCCGGGGCGCCTGCGACGACTCGGACCTGACCTGCGACGGGTGCCGTGCCTCGTACCACGCCGATTGCCTGGCCGAGCTTGGCGCGTGCGCCACGATCGGCTGCCCGCGGCCCCGGGCTGGCGGGCCGCGGCGAATCGTGGTCCAGCCGCTCCGGTGCTGCACGTCGCGGGGCGACGGCCGCGTCGTGCTCTGCGACGCCTGCGGGGGGCGCTGGCACGAGGCGTGCCTCGGCGGGCGCGGCGGGCGGTGCTGCGCCGGGCACGGCGTGGCGCCCGAGGTCGTCCCGGGCCGGGCGCGCGACCGGGGCCCGCGCCCGGGCGAGGAGCGCGAGTGCGTCGGCTGTCGGAGGACGTTCCGCGTGGAGGCCACCACCCGCTACAGCACCCGCTGCGGGACGTGCAGGGGGAAGCAGGCGACGCTCGGGGTCGTGCTGATGATCTTGGTCTACCTCGGCCTGCTCGCGGTCCACCTCCTCCTGGAGTTCGTCGTCGGCCGCTGACGAGGGGCGGCACCGGGTCACGCCGCGCGCGCACGAGGATCGCCCGCGCGGCGTGGAGCGAGCCGAAGCAAAGGCGAGCCAAAGGGCGAGGAGGACCAGGGCGTCGTGGCGGAGCCCGCCCCAGGGCGCTCGAGGCGCACGACCCGTCCCTCGTCGACGTCGCGCCGGAGCTCCTGCGACGAGGTGAGCGCGGCCGCGAGCGCGTCGCGCGCGGCCTCGGCGCGGACGAGGGCGGCCTCGAGCGGCTGCATGCAGGGCGGGGAGCGCATCGGCCAGGGTCGTCGCGAGGTCCGCGGCGGCCACCCTGACCTCGGCTGCCCGTCCCGCAGCGCGTCCGCGTCCGCTCGCAGGCGGGGGAGGTCGGCGCCGAGGGCCTCGAGCAGCGGCGGCAGCGGTGACCTCGTCCTGCAGGGGCCCCGCCGTCGAAGCGTCGGGCGTCCCGGTCACCGGCGAGCGCCGGCGCGACCTCGTCCTGCAACCCGGGGTCCCTGCCGCGCCGGCCAGCCCGTGGGCAGCTCCATCGAGCACCTCTCCGTCAGGGAGTCTGCGCGAGGGGGCGGCCGTGGGGACTGCGGGGCAGGGCCGGCAGAGCTCGGATCAGGTGGCGATGAACCGCCCCTTGTAGACGTAGTTCATGGCCAGGGTGGTGAGGAACGCCGACACGTGGATGAGCACCGTGTCGCGCTCGGCCAGCGGGTAGGTCAGGCTCATGTCCTTGGCCCGCTTCACCAGGTGGCCGATGATCGGCCGCACGACGCCCGGGTCCACGCCGGTCCAGCGGAACACGGTCACGGCCAGGGCGTCCTGCTGGCGCTTGAGGAGGGCCGCGGCCGAGCCCATGCGGGCCCCCTCGGCGGTGGGCGGCATCGACGACGGGGCGAAGAGGCCGCGCAGGTCGCCGTCGAGGCTGCGCGGGACGATGACCTCGCCGCCCGCGCCCTGCTTGTAGAAGTCCTCGAGGGTCAGGCGGATCGTGCTCACGTCCTCGTCGAGGCTGTTGTCGTGGACGAGCGGGTCGCGCTCGAACAGGTCGGCGCAGGTGCGGTCGCAGTACTCCAGCTTCTTCAGCGCCCCCGGGGCGTCACCGAACAGCCCCCGCCAGTCGAGCGCCGGGTTCATCCACACGGCGAAGGTCTCGGCCCAGTCCTCATCGGGGTGCTTCTGCGCGTAGTTCCCGGGCAGGTGCCGCACGTAGTCGGGGCTGAACGGGATCGCCCGGTACTCCTCGGTGTAGGGGCGGGCCATGGGGCCGAACAGGAGGCTCCACTCCTCGGTCTCGTAGAGGCGGTAGGCGTAGTTCAGCACGTGGCCGAACTCGTGGCGCAGGTAGCGGAGGATGTCCTCGTCGGTGGTGCCCTCGACGATCCCGCCGCGGCACTCCTGCACCTTCCGCAGCTGCTCGTCGGCCAGATAGAAGGGGATCGCGATCGCCGTCGTCCCCTCGACGACCCCCCACTCGCTCGACAGGTAGAACGCCGGCTGCAGGCGGGTGAACCCGCGCGCGCGCAGCTCCTGCTTGAACCGGTCGACGACCTGGCCCAGCTGGGTGCCCTCGATCCGCAGGTCGAGGTCGCAGATCCGCTGCTTGAGCAGCTCGGGGGGCACGTCCTCGGTCGTGGACGTCTCGATGAAGGGACGCGGCTCGGCCGAGGACGGGGTGTCGCGCACCGCGGTGGCCTCGGTGCTGTCGTCGGGTCGCGTGTCGCTGGTGATCGCGGGCGCGATCGCGCCCAGGTCGGGTGTCGCCATGGGATGTGGGACCCTCGAGTCCCGCTCCCAGCGTACCGGAGGCCGGCCAGCTCAACCAGGTTGGCAGACCTCGAGGCGTTGTAACGAAAGGGGTTGGGCGCAACTGCCGGGCCTGACTGGCCAGGTCTTTGCAGCCAATGACTTGTGCCCGTCATCGATCCGTTCGGCGACCTCGACGAGGTCACCGGCCTGCCTCGGTGGTCACCGTTCAGCTCCGGTCGCGCGCCGAGAGGAGGCGCCGGAGCTCGTCGGCGTAGACGCTGCCCGCGCCGAACCGCCCCTGCGTCGCGGCCAGGGCCGGCCCCTCTTGCCCCAGCCGGACGAGGGCGCGTCCCCCGGCGGCCGCCCCGGCAGGGTCGGCCTGGGCCAGGACGTAGCGGATCAGCGCCGGGACCGCCGCGGGGTCCCCGAGGCGGCCCTGGGCCTCGCAGAGCACCAGGGCCAGCTGGCGGCGGCCGACCGGAACGGCGCTCGTCTGGAGGTCCGTCACGACCATGAGCCACGCCGGCGCGTCCGCGCCGGGGTGGCGACCGGCGGCGGCGGCGAGGCGCCCCTGCGCCGCCGCGAGCTGCGTGCGGAGCTCCGGCGTCGCGCGCGCGTCGTCGGCTGCCACCGCGACGGCGTCGAGCACCGCCTGGAGCGCCTGCGGGTCCGGGGGGGCGCCCGACCAGGCGCCGGCCAGGGCCTCGCGCTGCACCCGGGCCAGCTCCTCGGTGATGGCGTCGAGCCGCGCCGCCAGCTCGCCCGTCGCTCGGTCGCCGCGCCGGACCACCTCGAAGGCCGCGTCCAGGAGGTCGTCCTGGGAGAGGGGCTCGGGCGAGGCCTCGATCCGGTCGAGGATCCGCCGCAGCTCCGCCCGGCGCTGCTCGTCGTGGGCGGTGCGGGCCTGCGCGACGCGGTCGAGCGCCTGGCGGGCGCGAGCGTCGTCGATCCCCAGGGCGAGCGCCTGCTGGAAGGCCTGCTGGGCGAGCGACCACTGCCCGCCGCCGAGGGCGATCTCGCCCAGCGCGAACGCCGCGCGCAGGCGCGCCAGGGCCGCCTCCGGCTGCTCCGGCGCGAGGGCGTGCCAGCGGTCCGCGGCCTGCAGGGCGGCCCAGGCCTGGCCGAGGCGCTTCTCGAAGTCGCTGCGGGGGCGGCGCTCGAGGTCGGTCCAGCGGGACTGGGCCTCCAGCCGGGCGGCGCTCACCTGCTCGCGCACGATCCGCCGCTCGACCTGCGCCACGGCCGCCACGCCGCCGATGAGCAGGGCCAGCGCGACGAGGAGGGTGGGGTGGGCGCGGGCCTGGCGCAGGACCCACTCGCGCGCCCCGTAGCGATGGACCGACACGGGGCGGCCCTCGATGTAGGCGCGGAGGTCGTCGGCCATCTCCGCGGCGGAGCCGTAGCGGTCGGCCGCGATCGGGGCCGTGGCCCGGGCGGCGATCGCGTCCAGCTCCGGCGCCACCTCCGGCACCAGCGCCCGGGCGCGCGGCACCGCGCCCCGCCGGGCCCGGGCCAGCGCCTCGAGGAAGTCCTCCCCGGCGAAGGGCGGATGACCGGTGAGGAGCTCGAGCAGGATCGCGCCCAGGGCGAACACGTCGGCGCGCGGGTCGACGTCCTCCTCGCGCGCCTGCTCCGGCGCCATGTAGGCGACGGTGCCGACCAGGCGCTCCGACCGCGCCGCGGGGGAGCCCGGGCGGCCGAGGTCCTGCTCCTCGCGCGCGTCGCGGGCGAGCCCCCAGTCCATGAGCAGGACCTCGCCGAACGCGCCGACCATGACGTTGTCCGGCTTGAGGTCGCGGTGGACGATCCCCCGGCTGTGCGCGTAGGCCAGCGCCTCGCCCACCTTGACCAGCGCCTGCAGGAGCTCGCGCGGGGGGGCCCAGGGCCCGCGCCGGCCGAGCCAGCGATGCCGCGCCCGCCCGCGGTCGACGCGCGCGAGGAGCTCGGAGAGGGCGCGGCCCGCCACGTAGCGCAGGAGGAGGTAGTCGCGGCCGTCGTCGGTGACCCCGGTCTCGTAGACCGGCGGGACGCCGGGATGCGCGATGTGCGCCGTGACCATCGCCTCGCGTCGGAAGCGGTCGACCCGCTGGGGGCCGCCGCCCTCGCGCACGAGCTTGAGGGCCGCGAGGCGCTTGAGGCGCGGGTCGCGCACGAGGTAGACGATCCCCATGCCGCCGCGGCCGAGCTCCCGCTCGACGACGAGCTCGAGGCCCGACCGCGTCCGCACGACCGTCTCGGCCGGGAGCTCGGGGTAGCCCTCCCCTTCGGGCGTCGGCGGCGCGTCGGGCGCGCGGCCGCCGTCGCTCGTCACCGTGCGCGTGCGGTCGCGGGGGATGACGACGATCCCGGAGTCCCGCGTCTCGAGCGACCCACGCCGCACGCCGCCGCCCGGCGTCAGCTCGGCCGGGGCGAGGCGGGCCACCTCCTCCGGGGTCAGGTGGCCGCTCCGTAGGGCCCACGGCCGGAGCGTGCCCTCCTGGCGCAGCACCTCCAGCCGGTCGGGGGGGACCCCCCGCTCGAGGAGCACACGGGCCAGCGCCGCGTCGTCCACGGGACCTCGTCATGGGCGCGCGCCCTGCCGCGCCGCGCAACCGTGTGTATCGCCTCCGGCAGGAAACACAAGGCCGGTGACGGGTCACCTTCGAGGAACCCCGGGAAGTCCCCGGCCGGCGCTGCTACAGTCCCTTGACACCCGATCGGGGGGCCGGGGCGCCGCAGCCGCGGGACCGGTGCTCGAGGAGGCGGGGCCGCACCGATGATGGACCCGGCAGAGCCCAACGACACGCCGGAGCAGGCGGTCGCGCTGGCGCGCGAGGTCGTCCGCGCCGGGCTCGCCGACAAGGCGACCGCCATGCGCCTCGTGCAGGAGCACGTCGGCGGGCCACGGGGGTCCTTCGGGGCGCTCCTGGTGGCGCGCGGGGTGGTCGACCGCGAGGGGCTCGAGCGCCTCCAGGCGGCCGCGGCGTCGGCGAGCGCGACGGCGGCGGCGTCGTCGCCCTCGATGTGGCTGCCGGCGCGCCCGCCCTCGGACGTGAGCGACCTGCCGCGGCGCCCCCCCTCCGGCGGGGGCGACGTCACGGGCTCGCAGCGGCTCCGCCCGCAGGCCGCGCCGGAGCGGGAGTCCGGCCGGCTCCGCCGGCCGGCGCCCGAGGCCGGGGGCGGCCCGCACGGGCTGTCCGAGCGCACGCTGGCCTTCGACGCCGTCCTGCGCCGCCCCGGCGACTCCGGGTCGCGGGAGTTCGACCCGATCGTCGCGGACGCCATGGCGCCCGACGAGCGCCTCGAATCGACGGCCAGCAGCTCGCGCGACGCCGCGCAGCGCGGGGTCGACCTCGGGGTCGACTCGGTGGCGATCGACCTCTCGAGCTCCGGCGAGGAGCTCGCGACCCAGCCGCAGCCGAAGCCCGGCGACCGGCTGGGCGAGTACGTGCTCGAGGGGGTGCTCGGGTCCGGCGGCATGGGCGTGATCCACCGCGCCCGCCGCGAGGGGGCCGACGGGGTCTACGCGGTGAAGATCCTCATGCCCCGCCCGGGGCCGGCGGGCGAGGCGCGCCGGCAGCGCTTCGCCCGCGAGGTCGAGGTCCTGCGGCGGCTGGAGCACCCGAACATCGTGCGCATCCACGACGCCGGGCGGCACGGCGCCTACGACTGGTACGCGATGGACTTCGTCGAGGGGCGCGAGCTCGGCGACCTCCTGGCGCAGGGCCGCCTGACCCTGCGCCAGCGCCTCGACATGTTCTCGACGATCTGCCGGGCCGTCGCCCACGCGCACGAGCGGGGGGTCGTCCACCGCGACCTCAAGCCCGGCAACGTGCTGATCGACCCGGGCGACGTCGTCCACGTGCTCGACTTCGGCCTGGCGAAGGTCACCGACGCCGAGCCGACCGACCTCCAGCTGACGCACGACGGCTCGTCGCTCGGGACGCCCTACTACATGGCGCCCGAGCAGCTCGTGAGCCCCAAGGACGTCGACCGCCGCGCCGACGTGTTCGCCCTCGGCGTGCTCCTGTACGAGCTCACGGCCGGCGCGCGGCCGTTCGTCGGGAACACGGCCGTCGACGTCAGCAACAAGATCCTGAACGTCACCCCGCCGCCGCCCTCGACGCTGGGCAAGGACCTCCCGCCGGCGATCGACGCGATCTGCCTCAAGGCCCTGCAGAAGGGCGCCGCCGACCGCTACCAGGACGTCGACACCCTGCGCCGCGAGGTCGACCGCGTGCGCAAGGCCCTCGCGCCGCGCGCGCCGGCGTCGCCGAGCGGCCAGGGGGACGTCGTCGACTGGCTGACGCGCAACCGCGACGGCGTGATCGTCGGGTTCGTGCTGGCGACGCTCGTCTACGTGCCGCTGCTGATCGTGGTCGTGCTGGTCGTCCGGCTCCTGCGCTAGCGTGATCGCGGCTGCGGCCGAGGATGGCGGGCGCTGCGGTGCGTCGGGGGCGGCGGGGGGGGGCCCCGACCGCTCAGGCTCGGTCGGCGGCCCACGGCCGCCCTCCCTCGCCTTCGGCCGACACGCCCTGCCCTCCTCGGCTTCGCCTGAGGCTCCTGCTGCGAAGGCGCGGTGAGGTGTGTTCGGAGGTGGCTCGGCCGTCTGCCAAGACGGGTTCGAGGACAGGCCCCTAGTCCTCCCCCTCCCCCCCCGGCGGGCCGCCCGCCCCCTGCAGGTCCTCCTCGCGGACCTTGTCCGGGTCGAAGCGCCCGGCGCGCGCGATCAGCGCGTCGAGGGCGCCGTCGACGGTGTCCGGGGCGTCGGCGCCGGCGAACTTGCCGAGCGGGTTGAGGCGCGCGATCACGAACGGCCGCAGGTAGGGGCTGCGCAGGCCGCGGGCCTTGAGGCGCTCGACGATCTCGCCCACGCGGTCGTCGGCCTCGAGCACCCTGGCGGCCCAGCCCTCGCGCAGGGCCAGCGCCTCGGCGAGCGGGCGGTCCAGGAGGACGTCCACGCGGCGCAGGAGCGCGTTGTAGCTGCTGCCGGAGAGGCGCGGCCGCCGCTCGTAGGCGGCGCCGATCGTCACCAGCGCCCCCTCCTCGAGCTCGAGGTCGAAGGCGGCCTCCGGGCGCGGGTCGCCGGCGGCCGCCAGGGCGCGCTCGAGGCGCAGGACCTCGAGCGCCTTCTCCTTGAGGTTGTGCGCCTTCTCCGTGTTCAGGGCCAGGATCTTGTGCGCCACCTCGCGCTCGGGGACCAGCAGCGCCGTGATCGACGTGCCGCCGGCCTCCCGGAGCGCCGCGAGGCGGTGCCCGCCGTTGGGGACCCAGTAGGCGCCGTCGTGGCGCACGGCGATGACCGGGTCGAGGAAGCGGCCGACCTTCTCGATCGACCTGGCCAGCCGCTTGACGTGCGGCGCCGAGACGTCGCGCTGGTAGGGCGTCGGCTCGACCTTGTCGATCGGCAGGGCCACGAGGAGGACGCTGTGCCCGCCGAACGGCTCGCGGTAGTGGGCGAGCACCGCGCCGCCGTCGGCCTTCACCTCGTCGGCCAGCGCCGCGACCGCGGGCGGCGGGGCGCCGGCCACGTCGGCGGCGCTGACGGCCGCCGCAACCTTCACGGGCGGCTTGCGGGCGGTCTTCTTCCGCGCCGGGCCCTCCTTCGTCGTCGCCTTCTTCTTCGCCGCGGGCGCCTTCTTCGCCATGCCGACCTCCCGTCGAGGGCCGGATCTTAGGCCGCGGCCCGGTGGGCTGCTACTTGCCCAGGTCCTTCGGCGTCGACCGCGCGGGCGCCTCGAGGCGGCCGAACGCGGCCAGCTCCTGGCGGAAGGCGAGGGCCAGGGCGCGCAGGGCGTAGAAGGCGAGGGTCAGCACCAGCGCCAGGACGAACGCGGCGCCGAGCGTGGCCAGGACGGCGACGACGGGGAACAGGAGGCAGACCCAGTCCGTCTGGAGCCGTAAGAGCAGGGCGAACGACCCGATCACCGCCGGCCCCACGACCACCATGTGCAGGAGGAACTTGAGCGGCCCGTTCTCGCGATCGTCGAACGACGGGAGCGCGCGCCAGGCCTGCCCGAGCGCCTGGCGGAAGATCGACCCCGCGCCCTGCCCCTCGTTCGCGCGCAGCGCCTGCGCCACCCGGCGCGGGAAGAGGAGCGCCGCGAGCACCAGGCGCGCCACCCGCACGAGGAAGCCCAGCGCGCTCACCTCGCGCGCGTCGCGCGAGCCGCAGCCCAGCGCCGCGCAGCCGTCCCAGCGGGCGACCTCGTCCCAGCACTCGCGGTGGTAGAGGGCGCCGCAGCCGCGGCGGGCGCAGGCGAGCGCGCCCTGCCGGGTGACCTGGTCGTGGCAGTAGGGGCAGCGGAGCGCCGCGCGCACGCGGCCCTCGGCCGGCCGGGCCTGGGCGACGACCCGCACCTCCGGGGAGCGGCGCGCCGGGCGCTCGTCGCGGGGGCGGGTGGCGTCGGCTTCCATCACGCCCACCGTAGCGGAAGCGCGCGTCGGCTACGATGGGGCCGTGGCCGACCTCCCGCAGCCCCGCCCCGAGGACGACGACGCGCTCCTGCCGCGTCGCGACGACCTGCCGCCGGTCGTCGCGCGGCTCGTGATCGAGGTGCGCTCGGACGGCACGCGGACCGTGGCCCGCGGCGGGCTCGAGGACGTCGAGAACGACCAGCGCGTGGCCCTGCACGCCGAGGCCGGCACGCCGCTCGAGCTCTCGCGCCTCCTGCTGCGCTCGCTCCTCGACACGCCGCGCCAGCTCGCCCGCTCGCTCGTCGGCGGCCCCGTCCGCTCTCAGGTCGGCCGGCTGATCGGCTGGTCGGGCCGGCGCGCGCCGCCGCCGTAGCTCAGCGGCGGCGTCGCGTCATGTTCGCGCCCTGCGCGTCGACCCGCGCGCGGTGCCCGGCGCACAGCCGCGACGGGTCGCCCGGGAGCGGGGCGTCGCCGCAGGGGACCCAGGCGCAGCCGGTCCGGCGCGCCGGGTCCTGCCCGCGCGTCGCCTGCGAGGGGTCGACCCCCAGCGCCAGCAGGACGCCCCGCAGGAGCATGAGGTCCGGCCCCTTGGGGCGGCAGCGGCGGAGCAGGTGGTGGCGGCCGCCCAGGACGACCGAGAGGTGCCACAGCTCGCCCTGGAGGGCGTCGGGGCCGGAGAGCGTCGGCAGGTCCCAGAAGCCGGCCTCGCGCAGCAGCCGGTCGAGGTCGAGGGCGGCCTCGGGCTGGAACCGCGTGCCCGGCGGGCCGACGACGCCGTCGGGGGTGAACTCGACCTCGACCACGACCGGGGCGCCGCAGGCGGGCGCGAAGGAGCAGAACAGGCGCTCGCGCCCGTCGCCGCGCTGGGCGTGGTAGGGCGGGCAGCGCTGGTGAACGTCGAGCGCGTAGCCGTTGGCCACCGACACGCGCAGGGCGGGCGACAGGCGCCGCAGGGGCGGCGCGTCATGGAAGGCGTGGGGGGCGGCGGCGGGGGTCACGAGCAGCCGGTGCTCGCGGGCCAGGCGCCGCAGGACCAGGGGCGACGCGTCGGGGAGGGTGCGGATGTCGACGAGGTCCGGCTCGCTGTCGGGGCCGCCCGCGAGCCGGCGCCAGAGGGTCTCGAGCATGCCTCCAGCCTAGTGGTCCGTCAGAGGCGAGTCCATGGGCGCGCTCGTCCGACGGACCGCTCCGGGCCTGGAGGGCCCGCCGCGAGCGAACGCAGGCGCGGCTTTGCCGCGCCGAGCGCCGCGACGCGACGGCGAGGGACCCGCGAAGCGGGTCCTCCCTCGCCGACTCCGGACGTCGGAGCCCCGGCGGACCGGCTCGCGGCCGCGCCCCGGCGCCCTCCACGCGGCGTCATGGCATGGCCTCGAACGACCCACCGCCCGTCAGCGAGGGGCCTAGAAGGGCCGGACTTTGCCATTAGAATCCGCCGTCTTGCCGCCGACGACGCAGCGCGGCGAGGACCCAGAGGACCATGGCCGACTACGACTTCCGCGCCTTCGAGCGCCGCTGGCAGGCGCGCTGGGACGAGCTCCGCCTCTTCGAGTGCGACACCGCCGGCTCGAAGAAGCCGCCCTTCTACTGCCTCATGATGTTCCCCTACCCGTCGGGGGACCTGCACGTCGGCCACGGCCGCAACTACCTCATCGGCGACACCCTCGTGCGCCACAAGCTCATGCAGGGCTACGAGGTGCTCTCGCCCATGGGCTGGGACGCGTTCGGGCTGCCGGCCGAGAACGCGGCGATCAAGCGCAACATCCACCCAGCCGAGTGGACGCGCCGCAACATCGCCGCGATGAAGGACCAGCTCACGCGCTGGGGCGTGGGCTACGACTGGCGGCGCGAGCTCGCCACGTGCGACCCGGGCTACTACAAGTGGACGCAGTGGGTCTTCTGCCGGCTGTTCGACGCCGGGCTCGTCTACCGGAAGAAGGCCGCCGTCAACTGGTGCCCCGACTGCAGCACCGTGCTCGCCAACGAGCAGGTGGTCGACGGCAGGTGCGAGCGCTGCGGCAACGAGGTCGCGCGCCGCGAGCTCGAGCAGTGGTTCGTCAAGATCACCGACTACGCGCAGCGGCTCCTCGACGACCTCGAGAAGCTCCCGAAGTGGCCCGAGCAGGTGAAGAACATCCAGCGGGCGCGGATCGGCCGCAGCCAGGGCGCGCTCGTCGACTTCCGCGTCGCCGAGACCGGCGACACGGTCACCTGCTTCACGACGCGGCCCGACACGCTCTGGGGCGTGACCTACTTCTGCGTCGCCGCCGAGCACCCGCTCGTCGACAAGGCGCTCGACCGCGCCGACCCCGAGAAGGTGGCCGAGCTGGAGGCCTTCCGCGCGGCGGTGAAGAAGCAGTCGACCGTCGAGCGCGAGAAGACCAAGCTCGGCGCGCACACCGGGCTGCACGTGATCAACCCCGTCAACCAGGAGCGCGTGCCGCTCTTCGTCGCCAATTACGTGCTCATGGAGTACGGCACGGGCGCCGTCATGGCCGTCCCGGCGCACGACCAGCGCGACTTCGAGTTCGCCCGCGCGCAGAGGCTCCCGATCCGCGTCGTGATCTCGCCGCCCGGCCGGACGCTCGACCCGGCCGTGATGACCGAGGCCTGGGCCGACGAGGGCGTGATGACCGCCTCGGGCCCCTTCGACGGCACGCCCACACCCGGGGGCATCGCGAAGGTCATCGCCTGGCTCGAGGAGAAGGGCCTCGGCAAGGGCACCGTCCAGTTCAAGCTCCACGACTGGTGCATCTCGCGGCAGCGCTACTGGGGCGCGCCCGTGCCGATCGTCCACTGCCCGGCGTGCGGCCCCGTGCGCGTGCCGACCGAGCAGCTCCCCGTCGAGCTGCCCACGCTCGAGGACTTCCGCCCCAAGGGGCGCAGCGTGCTCGAGTCGGTCGAGGCGTTCATGCAGACGACGTGCCCCGGGTGCGCGGGCCCGGCGCGCCGCGACCCCGACACGCTCGACACGTTCGTCGACTCGGCCTGGTACTACCTGCGCTACCCGAACCCCGACCTCGCCGACCGCCCGTTCGACAAGGGCACCGTCGACCGCTGGCTCCCCGTGCACCAGTACGTGGGCGGCCGCGAGCACGCCTCGGGGCACCTCCTCTACAGCCGGTTCATCGTCAAGGCGCTCCACGACCTCGGCGAGCTCGGCTTCGACGAGCCGTTCCGGGCGCTCTTCTGCCAGGGCATGATCGGCATGCAGAGCTACCGCTGCGAGCAGCACGGCTGGGTGAGCTGGAAGGAGGTCACCGAGCGCGAGGGGCCCGGCGGGAAGAAGGAGTACGTGCACGGGACCTGCCCGCCGCTCCAGGCCGAGTACTTCAAGATGTCGAAGACCCGGCTGAACCTCGTCTCGGCCTCCGACATGGCCGAGACGTGGGGCGTCGACGTGCAGCGGCTCTACACGATGGCCGTCGGCCCCGCCGAGCAGGACGCCGAGTGGATCGAGCAGGGCGTCGTCGGCTACAGCAAGTTCCTCCGCCGCGCCCTGAACGCGGTCGAGGCGCTCGGCCGGGCCACGGCCGGCGCCGGCCCGGTCGACCCGGAGGCGCTCTCGCCCGCCGTGCGGGACGTGCGCCGCAAGGCGCACGAGACGATCGTGCGCGTCTCGGCCGGGCTCGAGCTCGACCGCGAGGGCAACTTCGGCTTCCACACGGCGATCTCGGCCATGATCGAGCTCGAGCACGCCTTCCCGGCGGAGAAGGAGCTCGGCGACCTCACGGCCGCCGACGCCGCCGGGCTGCGCGAGGCGGCCACGCTCTTCGTCAAGCTGCTCGCGCCGTTCGCGCCGCACCTCGCCGAGGAGCTCTGGCACGCCCACCTCGGCGGCCAGGAGACGGTCTTCCGCCAGGCCTGGCCGGCGGCCGACGCGCAGGCGCTCGTCCGCGACGAGGTGGAGATCGCCGTGCAGATCCAGGGCAAGCCCAAGGCGAAGGCCATGGTCCCGCCCGAGGCCGACGAGGAGGCGCTGCGCCGGATCGTCCTCGAGCTCCCGCGGATCAAGGAGGAGCTCGCCGGCAAGACGGTGCGGAAGTTCATCGTCGTCAAGAAGCAGAACGTCAACAACCTCGTGAACATCGTCGCAGGCTGAGAGAGCACCCATGTCCAGCAAGGACGCCATCACCCCCCGCGAGCAGGACTACTCGGCCTGGTACAACGAGCTCATCGAGGTCGCCGACCTCGCCGAGCACTCGGCCGTGCGCGGCTGCATGGTGATCAAGCCGTACGGCTACGCCATCTGGGAGGCGATCCAGCGCCAGCTCGACGACCGGATCAAGGCGACCGGGCACCTCAACGCCTACTTCCCGCTGTTCATCCCCAAGAGCTTCCTGCAGAAGGAGGCGGCCCACGTCGAGGGCTTCGCCATGGAGTGCGCGGTCGTCACGCACTCGCGCCTGAAGAAGGGGCCCGACGGCCAGCTCGTCCCCGACCCCGAGTCGGCGCTGGCCGAGGAGCTCATCGTCCGCCCGACGTCCGAGACGATCATCGGCGAGTCGTTCGCGCGCTGGGTGCAGAGCTACCGCGACCTGCCGCTCCTGATCAACCAGTGGGCCAACGTCGTCCGCTGGGAGATGCGCACGCGCCTGTTCCTGCGCACGATGGAGTTCCTCTGGCAGGAGGGCCACACCGTCCACGCCGACTTCGACGACGCCGAGGCGGAGACCTCGCGCATGCTCGAGGTCTACCGCGAGTTCGCCGAGAGCGTCCTGGCGATGCCCGTCCACGTGGGCAAGAAGACCGAGCGCGAGAAGTTCGCCGGCGCCGAGCACACCTACTGCATCGAGGCCATGATGCAGGACCGCAAGGCCCTGCAGGCCGGCACGAGCCACCACCTGGGGCAGAACTTCGCCAGGGCGTTCAAGATCGAGTACCTGTCGAGGGACCAGAAGCAGGAGACGGCCTACACCACCTCGTGGGGCGTCTCGACGCGCCTCGTGGGCGGCCTGGTCATGACGCACTCGGACGACAAGGGCCTCGTCCTGCCGCCGGCGGTGGCGCCGATCCACGTGGTCGTGATCCCGATCCGCTGCGGCAAGCCCGAGGAGCGGGCCGAGGTCGAGGCCTACCTGGCGCCGCTGCTCAAGCGCCTCGAGGGCGTGCAGTTCAAGGGGCGGCCCGTGCGCGTGCACGTCGACCTGAGCGACCAGCGCCCGGGCGCCAAGCACTTCACCTGGGAGAAGAAGGGCGTCCCCGTGCGCGTCGAGGTCGGCCCGCGCGACATGAAGGAGGGCAACCTCGTCTACGCCCTGCGCACCACGCTCGGGGCGGAGGAGGGCAAGAAGACGATCGGCCGCGACGCCTTCGGCGAGGGCCTGCTCGCGCTGCTCGAGGACTACCAGCGCGGCCTGCTCGAGCGCGCGCGGGCCTTCCGCGACGCGCACACGCGCGACGTCGACGACAAGGCCGCGTTCGAGGCCTTCTTCACGCCGAAGAGCGAGGAGCGGCCCGAGATCCACGGCGGCTTCGCCCGCGCCGGGTGGTGCGGCGAGGGCGCCTGCGAGGCCGAGGTCAAGGAGAAGCACAAGGTCACGGTGCGCTGCATCCCGTTCCACGCCGAGCCGTTCGCGGGCGCGTGCGTGTGGTGCGGGAAGCCCGCGAAGGCGGGGCAGCCGCGGGTCTTGTGGGCGAAGGCCTATTGATGACCCGGGTCGGGTGAGCATGGGACACGAAGGCGACGAAGTGCCTTCGCGTCCCGATGGCGCCTGGAGGCGTGGCGTGCCGGCTGTACTCCAGGCCGCTTGACACTTTACGTCCCGCGCTGCTATCGTCCTCGGCCGGTCGGGGGGGAGGGGCCGCGTCGCCGCCTCGCGCCCGCGCACGGAGGGGACATGCGGATCTCGCGCCTCGCCTCGTTCCTGGCCCTGCCGGTCCTCGTCTCGGCGCCCGCCGCCTGGGCGCAGGCGGACGCCGACCCGCTGAAGGCGCCCTTCTCCGGGAGCTTCACCGGGACCCGGCTGAACCTGGTCATCAAGGCGATCCACGAGGGGACGAAGCTCAACCTCGTGCTCGACCCGTCGGTCGACGGCGACGCCGTGACCGTGACCGCCTCGGCCACCCAGACGCCCGTCGGCACGTTCCTGGCCGAGGTCGAGCGGCAGGCGAGTCTGGCGCGCAGCGCCTGGTGCGGCGCGGTCGTGCTCCACCCGGCCGGCAAGGGGCCCGGCGCCGAGCCCCGGCTGCCGTCGGACGCCGCGCTCGACGCGCGCATGACCATGGACTTCGCCGGCACGCCGCTCCTCTTCGCGCTCGAGCGGCTGCGCGCGCGCACCAGCCTGACGATCGACGTCACGGCCCGCGCCCGCGCCGACGCGCAGGCCCGCGTCGCGAGCGTCAACCTGCGCGTGAACCGGATGCAGCTCAAGCACCTCCTCTCGCACCTCGCCTACCTGAGCGGCCTCGAGTGGCGCATGGACGGCGGGCGGGCCGTGTTCGACGCCCCGGGCGCCGCCGGGCGGAGCGTCGACGCCCGGCCGGTCGAGCTCCAGGGCGAGGGGCTGGCGCCGCGGGTCGACGTCGCCAAGCTCCTCAGCGAGCTGCGCAGCCCCGCCACCCGCGACGGCGCGAAGCGCCAGCTGGGCGCCGCCGGCAAGTCGGTCGCCGCGCCCGTCGCCGGGGTGCTCGCCGACCTCGACCCGCCGACGGCGATCGCCGCCCTGCAGGTGCTGCAGCACGTCGGCGGCCCGGCGCAGGCCGGTCCGGTCCTGGCGCTGTTCCGCGACCAGGAGCGGCCGCTCGACGTGCGCACCGAGGCCGCCCTCACGCTCGGGGCCCTGCGCGCCCCGGCGGCCATCCCGGCGCTGATCGACGCGCTCAACGACGACTGGTTCCGCATCGCCGAGACCGCGCGCGTGGCGCTCGTCCAGATGGGCGACGCGGCCGTCGCGCCGCTCGCCGCCCGCTACGAGCAGGCCGTCGCGCAGTCGCGGGGCAACGACGGCGTCGCCTACCGCAGCCTGCTCGTCTTCGGCAGCATCGGGACCGAGCGCTGCAAGCAGCTCCTCCTCGGCGCGCTCAGGACGACGCAGGGCCCCCGCGCGGTCGCGCTGCGGCACCACGCGGCGATCGGGCTCGGGTTCACGCAGGACCCCAAGATGATCGAGCCGCTGATCGAGGCGCTCGAACGCGAGCGCGAGTTCCGCGTCTCGACCTACATCGCCCGCTCGCTGGCCTGGATCACGGACGTGGACCACGGCCCCCAGCCGGCGCGCTGGCGCTCGTGGTGGACGGCCAACCGCGGCCGGATCCTCGAGCCGCAGGACGACCTCTACGACCCGCTCGAGCTGCCGCCGATCGAGATGAACCCGGGCGGCAAGCGCTAGTCGCCGGCGCGATGTTCGCCGGGGTCAAGGGCGCCGTCGTCCGGGCGGCCGCGGCGTTGCGGGTGGAGGAGGACGCGCGCCGCCTCCGCGCCCTCGCCCTGCGGGCGCTCGCGCCCGGCGACGTCGTCCTCCCCGAGGGGCCGCCGGCGGGGTCGCCGGAGGTCGATGCGCTCCTGCGCGCCGACGACCGGCACCTCGACCTCGCCCGCGGCACGACCCTGATCGCCTGCGAGGACGCCCCGGCCGTCGACGCCGAGCGCGTGCTCGACGAGGTGACGCACCTCGCCTGGGCCCTGCGCCAGTGCCTCCGCGCCGTCCCGCGCGACGACCCCGCGCGCCGCCTCGAGGTGACCAACGCCTTCTTCTTCGAGGCGCTGGGCTTCCAGCCCGCCTCGGCGCGCGCGACGCGCGACGGGCAGGACCGGCTGGGCGACCTGCTCCTGCCGCACGTCCTGCGCCGCCGCCGCGGCCACTGCGTCGGGCTGTCGAGCGTCTACCTGGCGGTCGGGACCCGCGCGGGGCTGCCGCTCTTCGGCGTCTCGGCGCCCGGCCACTTCTTCGTCCGCTGGGACGGGCAGGGCCTCCGGCGCAACGTCGAGACGACCGCCCGCGGCGCGGCGCACCCCGACGAGCACTACGTCGAGCGGTTCCGGATCGCGCCGTCGCTCGTCGACCGCGGCGTCTACCTGCAGAGCCTGCGCCGGCGCGAGGTCCTGGTCGAGGTGCTCAACAACCGGGCGAACCTCTGGTGGGACCGCGGCGACGTCGCCCGCGCGGCGCGCGACCTCGACCGGATCGTCCAGGTCAGCCGCAGCTTCGCCCGCGCCTACGTCGGGCGCGGGTTCCTCGCCCTCCAGCGCGGCGAGCTGCTCGCGGCGCGCGCCGACCTGCTGCGCGCGGTCGAGATCGCGCCCGAGGACCCGCGCGCCAACCTGCTCCTGGGCGAGGTGGCCCTGCGCCTGGGGCGCCTCGACGAGGCGGAGCGCGCGTTCGACCGGGCCATCGCCACCGACGAGCACGCGGCGCTGGCCTGCACGAACCTCGGCCGCCTGCACGGCCGCCGCGGCGCCTGGGACGAGGCGCTCCGCTGGCACGAGCGGGCGCTCGCCGTGGACCGCGCCTGCCACGTCGCCTGGAACAACCTCGGGGTGGCGCGGCGCGCCACGGGCGACGTCGAGGGCGCGCGCTCCGCCTTCCGCGCGGCCGCGCGGCTGCGCCCGGACTTCCTCCCGGCGCGCGAGAACCTGCTCCTCCTCGGCCGGCGCGACGACGGCCTCGGCTGGGCCGGTCGCCTGCGCCTCGGCCGCCTCTGCCGCGCCCACGAGCGCCGCCTCCGCCGGTCGCCGCACGACGACGAGGCGCGCGCGGCGTTCGTGCGCCTCCTCCTCGAGGCCGACCCGCGCCCGGACCGCGCCCTCGAGGTGGCGCGCGAGGGCGTGCGCGTCCACCGGAGCGTCAGGAACCTCGAGACCCACGCCGCCGCCCTGCGGCGCACGGGCGACGCCCCCGGCGCGGCCCAGGCGCTCGAGGCCGCGCTGGCGCTCGACCACGAGCGCGGCGGGCTCGAGGCCGAGCGGCTCCAGGCGGCGCTCGAGCGGGCGCGGCAGGGCGGGGCGGGCGAGACGGACGCGTGACCGGCAGCAGTGCTCGCAGCTCGTCCGGCGCGAGGACGCGTAGCACCTACAATGGCGGCGTGCCCCGCCGCCGACCGAGCACGTGGACCGCGCCCGAGCAGCGCGGCGCCTTCGGCGGGTTCATAGGGCCGAAGAACCTGCTCGGGCTGGTGCAGGGGACGGCCCCGTACCTGTTCGACGGCTCGGTCCCGGCGTTCGCCGCGCCGCCCGCGACTCCGGCCGTGCCGCTCGACGCGCTGGCGCCCGGCCCGCTCGGCTGGTGGTCGGTCCTGCGCGCGGCGGAGCGGCTCGAGGCCTGCGACGCGCCGACGCCCGAGCAGCTCACCGACTACTTCGCGCTGTGCGTGGCCGCGCACTTCGCCACGGTCGCCACGTTCGTGCCGACCGACGTCGACACGAAGATCCGCGCGCACCTGTGGTGGCGGCGCCCGCCCGAGGAGCTGGCGCGCCAGCGCCGGGTGGCGCTGGCGACGGCGGCGTGGGACATCACGGGCGTCAGCGCCCGCGTGGTCGAGGTCGACCAGGAGGTGGGGCGGGTCTCGGGCCACGACGGCGAGCGGCTGTCGATCCTCTGCGGCGGCGCGCTCGGCCACCTGGCCGTCGGGGACGCGGACGGCCTGGCCGAGCTCGAGGCGGCGGTCGACGCCGAGCTCACGCGCCAGGCGGAGGCGTTCGCGCGCCTCGCCCGCGCGCCCGGGCGCGAGCGCGACCTGCTCGTGCTCGCCGCCTCGATCGTCCATAACGCGGGCGACGTCGACCAGGGGCTCTCCGCCTCCTGGGGCAAGCCGCTCCTGCGCACACCGACCGGCGTCCGGCTCCGGGAGCGCTTCGGCCGCCTCGCCCACGAGGGCCCGGCGCGCTACGGCGGCGCGTTCGCGCGCGCCGCGGCGCTCTACCGCGAGCTCCTCGCCAGCGAGGGGCACCGCCACTACCCCTTGCGGGAGACGAAGCTCCTGCGCGCCCACCCCGCGCTCCTCCTCCCCGTCGGGCCGTTCTTCGACGACTGGGGGGCCACGCTCGCGTCGTGGGCGCCATGGACGCCCGTCGAGCGGGCCGAGGTCCTGGCCGCCGTCGTCCAAGGCGTCCGCAAGGTGAAGGGCCAGGAGGGCTACTACCGGGCGCTCGCCGGCTTCGACCGCGTGCGGCGCCTCGACGCGCCGGAGCTCCAGCCGCACCTGCCCTCGGGGGTGCGCGCCGAGCTCAAGGACCCGACCCTGCGCAAGAAGGTCGCCGTCCGGCGCGAGTCGTTCGAGTCGTCGCTGTTCAAGCGGGCGCGGGCGCTCCTCGGCCGCTGACCGCTTGTCGGCCGGCGCCATCGCTTCGTGCTCACGAGCCCGGGCGCGCCACACATGGAGATGCTCTACGAGGTGCGCCACGTCGAGGGAGTGACCGTGCGCTACGAGATCAGCACGCTGCTCGACATGGGGCGCGGCCTCGAGAAGGGCGGGCCCCCCCACGCCCCAGGAGTGGCGCTACGAGCCGCCGGTCGTCGAGGAGCCCGAGGCGCAGCGGACCGATCTGCCCCGCGAGCGGGTGACCGTCTCCGGAGTCACCTTCGACTGCATGATCGTCACCTCGGGGGGTCCAGGAGCTGGGTGACGATGTCGGGTGACCTGGCGACCTCCCCGGGCGTCTACCGCGTCCAGAACGACGGCAAGACGATCCTGGAGCTGGTCGCGATCGAGTAGCGTCAAGCCTCCGCGGGGTCGCGCGCGCCGCGCGCCGGCGCCTCGCGCCCGGGCGCGGCCACGCCCCGGCCGACGAGGCGCGCGACCGCGTGCGCGGCGGCGCCGGCGGCGAGCCCGGTCACGAGCAGCGCCGCCGCGGCGCGCCGGCCGAGCCGCGCCCGGGTGGGCGCGTGTGCGCGACGCGGCCGGGTCGCCTGCTGCAGGGCGACGAGCAGGGCGCCGGCGTCGGGCCAGCGCGCCTCGGGCCGGCGCTCGAGGCAGCGCAGGACGACCCGCTCGAGGGCGGGGCTCACCTCGGGCGCGAGCGCGCGGAGCGGCGGGGGCGCCCCGGTCGCCTGCGCCAGGGCGAGCGCCTCGAGGTCGCCCGCGTCGGGCCAGGGCAGGCGGCCGGTCAGGCACTCGTGGAGCGTGACGCCGAGCGCCCACACGTCGCAGGCCGGGCCGACGGGCTCGCCGCGCCGCTGCTCCGGGGCCATGTGGGTCGCGGTCCCGAGCAGGCCGTCCGACGGCTGGAACAGGTCGCACGCGACGCCGAAGTCGGCCAGCACCCCCTGGCCGTCCCTCGCGCGCACCAGCACGTTGGACGGCTTCACGTCGCGGTGGACGATCCGGGCGCGATGCGCGTGCGCGAGGGCCGCGACGACCGGCGCGAGCAGGCGGCAGGCCTCCTCGGGGTCGAGGCGGCCCCGGCGCGCCAGGCGCGCCTCGAGGGTCTCGCCGGCGACGAGGTCCATGGCGAGGTAGGCGTGGCCGTCGACGACGCCGGCGTCGAGCACGTCCACCGCCCCCGGGTGACGCGCGCGCGCGGCCAGCCGGGCCTCGTCGAGGAGGCGCGCCGCGGCCAGGCCCGGCGGCGCGAGCTTGAGCGCGACGCGGCGGCCGACGACCTCGTGCTCGGCCTCGACGACCACCGACATCCCGCCGCGGCCCAGGGGGCCGACCACGCGGTAGGGGCCGACCCGCTCGGGCGGCGCCCACGGGGCGAGCGCCGGCGCGCCGGCGGGTCCGCGCGTCGCCGCGGTCGTCCGCCCCCAGGCCCGCGTCTCCCGACCCCCGCTCACCCCGACCTCCCTGCTCGTACGTCACCCGCCACCCAGGGCGGGGGTTCCGTCCCCTCTGACGACGACGCGGCGCGCGACGTTCACGCGGGGCCGACGGCGGGCTTGCGCGCCCGTCTGCCAAGGGGTTACGTTGTCCGCCCCCGGGCGGCGCGTGCACCCGTGTGGACCCCGGCGCGGGGCCGGCCTCACGCGGTCCGCGCGCCATGGGGTCGAGGCGTGGGTCGAGGCGTAGGTCGTCCGAACAGCGCGGCTTTCGTCGGGACGTGGGGTGACGCGGTCATGACGCGCGGACGGCGCAGGGCGAGCGCGGTGATCGGTGCGCTGGCCCTGACCGCGTGCGCGGCCCGCGGTCCGCTCGTCGACGGCGTGGACGCGGGGGGGCGGCGCCTGGTCGTCGTCCTCGACCGCTCGACGTCGATGCGCGACAACGACCCCGACGACGCGGCCCGCGCGGGGGTGGACCTCACGCTGGCGCTCGCGGGCGCGCGCGACAACGTGGCCGTGGTGACCTTCGCCACGTCGGCGGAGGTGGTCGTGCCCCTGCGCCCCGCCGGCGGGACGGCGGCGCGCGCCGCGGCGCGCGCCGCGCTCCACGGCCTCGAGCGCAACGGCGTGAGCGACGTCGGCCGCGCCCTCGAGCGCGCGCGCGAGGTGCTCGAGGCGGGCCAGGCGCCGCGCGGCTCGCCGATCGTGTTCCTCACCGACGGCGTCCCATACCGGCAGCCGCGCGGCCGGCGCCTCTCGGCCGGCCCCGAGGTCGACGCCGCCGTGGCGGCGATCGCCGCCCGGGGCTACCGGATCTTCGCCATCGCGCTGGGCCGCGGCGCGTCGACGCCGTTCCTCAACCGCCTGGTCGCCTCCACCGGCGGCGCGATCGTCGTCGCGCGCGACCCGGGCGAGCTGCCGGCGGCGTTCGAGACCGTGGCCATCGAGGCGCTGGGCTACCTGCGCGCCGAGCGCGGCGACGCGCTCACGGTGCTCCCGCACGCCCGCCGGCTGGCCTTCCTCGGCCGCTGGGACCGCGCGGGGCAGGTCGGCGTCGTCACCCACGACGGCGCCGCCGTCGACGAGGCGGCCGTCGTGCGCACCCCGGCGCCGGGCGCCGGCGCCGGACCGTTCGGGGTGGCGCTGGTCGAGGCGCCGGCGCCGGGCGCCTGGCGGGCCGAGCTCGCGGGCGCGCGCGACACGGTGCTCCTGCTCGAGCCGGGCTTCTCGGTCGACCTCGAGCCCGTGCCGCCGGTGGTGGCCGCCGGCGCCGCCGTCCCGGTGGCCGTGCGCCTCGCCGGTGACCCGGCCCTCGTCGAGCAGGCGCGCCCCGGGCTGCGGCTCCAGGCGCGGCTCGAGCTCGACGGCGCCGCGCCGGGAGGCTGGACCCCCCTCGCGCCGGGCGAGCCCGCCCGCCTGACCGCGCCGCCCGTGCGCGAGGAGACGGCCGCCCGGGTGGTCGTGGAGGCCGAGGTGGCCCTCGGCGAGCGGACCTTCCAGCTCCGGCGCGCGCGCGCGCTCACCGTCCAGCCGGCCGACACATCCGCCGCCGAGGACGCCCCGCCCGCCGACGCGCCCCCCGCGCCGCTCGAGCTCACCGTGCGCCCGACGACGTTCACCCGCCTCGTGTGGGAGGGCGATCCGCTCGACCCGGTGCGCCTGACCGTCCGCGGCGACCCCGCGCGCGCGGCGCGCGTGACCTGCCAGGGCGTCACGGTCGAGGTGCCGGCGCGCGCGTCGCGCGTGCTCGAGGTCCCCTGCCCGGAGGACGGCGCGCTCACGCTCACGGGCGACGCCGAGGGCGCCCTCCCGTTCCGCCTCGACCTCCGGGGCGAGGTGCGCCGCCATCGCCTGAGCCCCGCGCGCGTGACCCTGCCGGCGACGCCGGCCGGGGTCGCCTCGCGGCCGGTCCCGCTCGCCGTCGCCCTCGAGCCAGAGGGCCGGGCGGAGGTCTCGCCGGCGCGGCTCGTGCTCGCGCACCCGTCCGGCCACGAGGTCGAGGTCGAGCGCGGCGACGACGGCCTCGTCGCGCGGCCGGGCCCCGACGCGCCGCCCGGGCGCTACGCCGGGGCGCTCGTCGTGGTCGCCGACGCGCCGCGCGGGCTCCGCTCGCGCGAGGTCCCGGTCGAGCTCGAGGTCCTGCCCGCCGTGCGGGCGCCCCACGCCGTCGCCGTGCACGGCGGCTGGGGGTGGGTCACGCGCCCCGTCGAGGTGGCCTGGCCGACCCTCGAGGAGGTCGCGCTGACGATCTCGCCGGGCCCGCTGCGCGGCGACGACGCCACGATCGACCCCGAGCTGGACATCCGCGTCGTCCCCCTCGACGGCTGGTCGGGCGAGCGGCTCTCGCACGAGCCGCGCCGCTTCGCCCTGCAGGTGTTCCTCTCCTCCGACCTCCCCGCCGGCGTCTACCGCGGCGCGCTCGAGCTCGTCGCCGCCGGCCACGCGCTCTCGATCCCGGTGGAGCTCGAGGTGCGGCGGTGAGCCGCGCCGTCCTGCCGCTGCTGCTCCTGGCGCTCGCCGGGCCGGTCCGCGCGGCCCCCGAGGCGGTCGTGGTCGTGCTCGACCGCTCGGCGAGCCTGCGCCACGCCGACCCCACCGCCCGCGGTCCGCGGGTGCTGGCCATGGCCCTGGCCCTGGCCGCGCCCGAGGGCCAGCGCGTGACGCTCCTCGGCACCGACGGCGCCGAGGCCGGCCCGGTCGTGGCGGCGGGCGACCCGGTGGCCCTGCTCGGCCGGCTCGACGCCGCGCTCGCCGCCAGCCCGCGCCAGGCGGGGGGCGCCGACCTGGCGCGGGTCCTCGCGCGGGCCCACGACCTGGCCGGGCCGCGCGGGCTCGTGATCCTCTACACCGACGACGACCTCGACGTCGTCGGCGCCGACGGCCGCCCGCCGGCCGACGCCCTCGAGCGGGCGCGACGCCAGGCGGCGCGCCCGGCGCGCGACGACGTGAACCGCGCCGCGGCCGACCTCCTCGACGACGCCCTCCCCGCGCGCCGCGGCCCGCTCGTGGGCCTCCGCGCGGAGCTCCCCGTGCGCACCGTGCCGGTCCTCGAGCGGCTCGGCGCGGCGCTGATCGAGCTGCGCCCGGAGTCGCCCGACGCCGAGGTCGTGGCGCGCCTCGCGGCCGCCGTCGCCGGCGACCCGGTCCTCCTGCGCCACGACGCCCTCGACGCCCCGCTCGAGCTGCCCTGGCCGGCGCGCGTGGGCGTCCTCGCCCCGCGCCCGGTCGACGTCCCGGGCGGCGTGCGCCTCGACGGCGGCGGCCGCCTGTGGCTGCTCGACGCGGGGCCGGGGGCCGTGCCCGCCGTCCCGGGCGCCGCGGCGGTCCTCGCGCCCCGCGTCGAGGTCCCCGGCGCCGTCCACGCCTGGGGGCTCGCCGGCGGCGTCGTGCGCGTCACGGCCGAGGAGGCCGCCGCGCCGCCCGGCGCCGCGCTGGCGGCGAGGGTCCCGGGGGGCGACGACGCGGCCCTCACCCCGGCGGGCGCCGGCCTCTGGCACGTCGACCTGTGGAGCGCCGAGGGCGCGCGCGAGGTCGAGGTCCTGCGCGTCGTGGCCCGCGGCGGGGGCCGCGCCGTCACGGCCCGCCGCCGCGTGCCGGTCACGCCGGCCGACGTCGTCCTCGCGCCCCGCGGGCCGGCGCAGGCGGGGAGCCCGGTCGAGCTCGCGGGCGCCTTGCCGCCCGGGTTCGTCCCGCGGCGGGCCACGACCCTGCGCGTGCACGAGGCGGGCGGCGCGTCGAGGGTCGTGCCGCTCGAGGTCCGCGGGCGGGAGGTCGTGGCCCGCGTCGTCCCGCAGCGGGCGGGGGCGCTCGACGTCACGGCCGAGGGCGAGCTGCCCCTGCGCCTGGCGGCGCCGCTCGAGGTCGGCCCCGAGGTGGCGCGGAGCCTGCTGATCGAGGGCATCACGGCCGCCTGGGAGGGCCGCCCGGCCGGGCCCCTGGCGCCGGGCGAGGTCGTCGACGTGACCCGCGGCGACGTGAGGCTCGAGGTGACCGTGCGCCTCGACCCGCCCGCCGGGGCGCCCCTGCCGCTCGCCGCCGTCCTCGAGGGCGCGGCGCCCGGGAGCGAGCTGCGCGCGCCCCAGGGCGTGACCCTCCTCGACCGCGCCACGCTGCCGGTCGAGCTCGTCTGGCCGCGGGCGCTGGGCGACGCCGGCGTGACGCTCCGCGTGCGCGCCGGGGACGAGGGCGAGCTGGCCGCGGGCAGGGCGCTGTCGCTCGACGCCGGCCCGAGCTGGACGCGCCGCGGCCTGGCCGCCGCGATCATCGTCGGGTCGCTCGTGTGGTTCGTCGCGCTCGTCCGGCGCCGCGGCCGGCTGATCGCCGCCGCCGAGCAGGCGATGGGCGAGCGCCAGCTCCGGGCCGTGGGCGACAACGGCCGCCTCACCTTCGAGCGCTACCGGCTCCTCGACCACAGCCAGGAGGACCTGTCGTCGGTGATCCTCCCCGAGGACTCGAGCGCCTCGCTCGAGCTGACCGTGCGCGAGGACGGCGCCGTCCACGCCCGCGCCCTCGACGGCGCGCACATCGTCCACGAGGACCGGCCGACGGTCCTCGCCGACGAGGCCGTGCTGCGCCACGGCACGGCCTTCGCCGTCGTCCACGAGCACAAGGCGCGGCGCTACGTCTACCTCGACCGCGAGCCGAGCGCCGAGGAGCTGGCCGAGCGCTTCGTCGACGGCGTGTCGATCGGCGAGGGCGAGGTGCGCGACTCGGGCGTGTTCGTGATCCTCGACGACGACCAGAACCTCGCCAGCGCCGCCGCCGTCCCGGCCACGGCCAGGGTCCTCGGCGGGCTGCCGGCCGGCGACGACGGCTCGGCCCCCCTCGACGACGACAGCCCCGACCCCGACGTGCTCATCGAGGACTCGGTCGAGGCCCCGCCGCCGCCCCGCGCGTCCGGCCGCCTCTGCTCGGACGAGGGGATCGTCATCATGGACAGCACCGAGGCCTCGATCATGGACAGCGACGAGGTCGACACGCTGCCGGACGAGGAGACCCGTCACTAGCGGCGGGGCCTGTCCCCCGCGGGGCGAGCCAGGTACACTCCGCGCCCCAACGCCAGCCCAGGAGGGGCCATGGAGACCGAGGTCAGCGCCGAGGGCGTGAAGAACATCGTCAAGGAGCTCGGCTACGAGCTCGTCGATGACCAGGGCAGCGTGTTCTCGATGCGCGGCTCGAGCGGCATCAAGATCATCTGCGGCGTCGAGGAGGAGATCTTCGAGATCACCGTGCCGCTCGTCACGGTGCCGGAGTCCAAGCTCACCCGCGAGGTGGCGCTCGCCATGCTGTGGCAGGACAACGGGCTGACGACGTCGCACATCGAGCTGGTGCGCTGCAAGGGCGACCAGGTGCGCGTCGTCCTCATGAACTACTGCAAGCTCAGCGAGCTGGGCGCGGACGACCGCGACGACATCGAGACGGCGCTGGAGTTCATCGAGCTGGACACCGTCCGCGCGCGCGCCCTGCTGGCCGCGCTGGCGGGCTGAGGAGAGGGGAGCGAGCCATGGGTGTTTTCGACTGGTTCTCCCGCGGCGGGCGGGTGGCGCGCGGCAAGGCCAACGCGGTCATGGACTCCATCGAGGACGCGACCTTCGAGACGACGCTCAAGCAGACGATCGCCGACATGAAGGGCGACCTGCGCAAGCTGGTCAACGCCTCGGCCGACGCGATGGCCAACGGCACGCGCCTGCAGCGGCAGCACGACAAGCTCATCGGCCAGTCCGAGGAGTGGAAGGGCAAGGCGAAGGCGGCGCTGCAGGGCGGCCGCGAGGACCTGGCCAAGCGGGCGCTCGCCAAGCGGGCCGAGTTCGACCGCGACGCGGCGACGCTCAAGCCGCAGGTCGAGGCGGCGCTCAAGTCGAGCGAGACGATCAAGGAGCGGATCGAGCAGCTCAAGGCCCGGATCACCGAGGCCGAGCGCACGTCGGCCACGCTCGTCGCGCGCAAGAACGCGGCCGCGGCCCAGAAGAAGGTGGCGGCGGCGATCGCCGACCTGGGCGACCAGGACAACGCCTTCTCGACGCTCAAGCGCTTCGAGGAGACGGTCGAGAAGCAGGAGGCCGCCGCCCTGGCGTTCGACGAGCTGGCCGGCGCGACCGCTGGCAGCAGCGACCGCGACCTCGACAAGGAGATCGCGCTCCTGGGCCTCGGCGGCGGGAGCTCGGGGGTCGACGACGACCTCGCGGCCCTCAAGGCGGAGCTCGAGGGCTAGCTCCTCGTCCGCCTCCAGCGGGTCACGTGGCGGGGGGCCCGGGGGGGGGCGCCCCCGGGCGGGGTGGGGGGGGCGCCCGCCGGCCCGCCCCCG
>JAMLIC010000082.1 GCA_023954375.1 Planctomycetota bacterium | reverse complement strand
GCCGCGCGACACCCTGGCGAACGGCAGCGCCCGCCATCCTCCGCCGCAGCCGCGATCACACTATCCGCCGCGGGTGTGCATCTCGAGGTGCGGGTCGGCGTCGAGGTCGCCGGCGCTGGCGAGGGGCCGGGCCCCGCGGTCGGGCAGGCCCAGCCGCAGCTCCGCCCCGCGGTCGTCGCGCGCCTGCCAGCCGACCCGGAGCCGCGCCGCCAGCGCCTCGACCGAGTCGCCGGCCCGGAGCGGCCCGCGCAGGTCGACCCCGCGCGTCGCGTAGAGGCAGAGGAGCCAGACGCCGTCGGCGGTCACGCGGCTCCGATCGCACGCGCGGCAGAAGGGCTGCGTCGTCGAGGCGACGACCCCGAACGACGCCCCGTCGGGCAGGCGGAAGCGCGCGGCCGGCGCCGAGCCGCGCCCCGGCAGCGGCTCGAGCGGGCCGAGCGCCGCCGTCACGCGCGCGAGCATCTCCGCCCGAGAGACGACCCGGTCCATCGACCAGCGCCGCGCCCCGCCCACGTCCATGTACTCGATGAACCGGAGCTCCGCCCCGACCTCGCGCGCGAAGGCCAGGAGGTCGACGAGCTCGTCGTCGTTCTCGCCGCGCACGACGACGGCGTCGAGCTTGAGCCCCGGCGTGCCCGCGACCGAGCGGATCCCGCCGAGGACGCGGGCGAGGTCGTCCCGGCGCGTGATCGCCAGGAAGCGCTCGGGCCGCAGCGTGTCGAGGCTGACCGTGAAGCGCGACAGGCCCGCCGCCCGGAGGTCGGCCTGCTGCTCGGCGAGCAGGACGCCGTTGGTCGTGATCGCGACCTCCCGCACGGCGGGCTTCTCCGCCAGCAGGCGGACCAGCCGGGCGAGGTCGCGGCGCAGGAGCGGCTCGCCGCCGGTCAGCCGGACCTCGTCCACCCCGACGAGCGTGAAGGCGTCGACCAGCCGGGACAGCTCCTCGAAGGTGAGCAGGTCCGGCCGGGGGAGCCAGGTGTAGGCCTCCCCGGGCATGCAGTACGAGCAGCGGAGGTTGCACCGGTCGGTCACCGACAGGCGCAGGTCCCGCAGCGGCCGCCCGAGCAGGTCGGCGGTCATGGGTGGATCATCGCATCCCGGCGGCCCCTCCGGGCGGGCGGCCGCGCCCCGTGGCTCCCGCTGTCGCCCCCCGCGGGTACCTTGACGGCGCCGGGGGGCGGGCGTGAACTGCTCGGCGGCGGCCGCGACGGGGCCCCCGGCCGGCGGGCACCCGCGGCGGCGGGGCCGCACACACGGGGATGGCGAGCGAGTGACGAGGAAGGCCGAGACGATCATCGTCGTGTCCGAGCTCAAGGACCTGCCCCCCGGGGCGGGCCGGCTGGTCACGGCCGACGACTTCCTCGCCGGCGTCGAGGAGGACACGCGCCGCCAGGCGACCGTGATCAACCTGTGCCGGTCGTGGCGCTACCTGTCGAAGGGCTACTACGTCTCGCTCCTGGCCGACGCGCGCGGGCAGACGGTGCTGCCCACGGTCGACACGGTCGAGGGCGTCCTCAACCCGCACGCCGTGTTCCGGGCCCTCCAGGAGGCCGGGATCAAGACGATCGACGTCGAGCAGATGAGCGGCCGCCGCCGCTCGCTGCCCGAGACGATCGTCGTCACCGACGACATCGGCCTCCCGCCGCGGCGCCGCCGCGCCGACCTGCCGCTGGTCCGCCACCTCGTCAACGACATCGTCACCTACCGCCCGGCCGAGGACGCCGAGATGGCCGAGGCGGTCGTGTTCCTGGGCGAGTGCGGCGACAAGCGCTTCGCCCGCCTCGCGGCGCAGGTCTACCGGGTCTGGCCCATGCCGCTCCTCCTCCTGCGCCTCCTGCGCGAGGACGACGCGTGGAAGGTGATCCAGCTCGTCCCGCTCAAGGTGCACAAGCTGAGCGACGCGCAGCGCGAGGACCTCGTCCGCGCCCTCGACCGCCCGGCGAGCAAGCTCCTCCCCCGGCGCGAGCCCGACGACGACCGGCCGACGCTCTCGGTCGCCGTCCTCTACGACGAGAACGACCGCCATCGCCCGTCGACGCCCGAGACGATCGACCGCCTGGTGAAGATCGGCGCGAAGAAGGGCGTGCACGTGCACCGGATCGAGCCGGGCGAGGTCGCGCGGCTCGGCGACTACGACGCCCTGTTCATCCGCGTGCTCACGGGGCTCGAGCTGCCCGCGTTCCGCTTCGCCCTGCGCGCCGAGGCGCTGGGCATGCCGGTGATCGACGAGACGCGCTCGATCATCCGCTGCTCGAACAAGGTCTACCTGCACGAGCTCCTCTCGCGCGCCGGCCTCCCCATGCCGCCGACGATGATCGCCACGCGGCAGACCCGCTACGAGGACCTCGCGGCGGCGCTGCGGCTGCCGTTCATCGTCAAGCTCCCCGACGGCTCGTTCTCGAGCGCCGTGTTCAAGGTGAAGGGGCGCGAGGACTACGAGCACCGGGCGGCCGAGCTGTTCAAGGAGTCGCCGCTCGTCATCTGCCAGGCGTTCACGCCGAGCGACTTCGACTGGCGCGTGACGACCCTCGACGGGAAGCCCCTGTTCACCTGCAAGTACCACATGGCGACCGGCCACTGGCAGATCCGCGACACCGGCCCGCGCGGCGCCCGCTACGGCCGCGTCGAGGCGGTCCCCCGCGACGAGGCCCCGCGCGAGGTGGTGAAGCTCGCCTGCAAGGCGGCGAAGCTCATCGGCGAGGGGCTGCACGGGGTCGACCTCAAGGAGACGCCGGCGGGGCCGGTGATCATCGAGGTCAACGACAACCCGAACATCGACGTCGGCTACGACGACGCCGCCGACGGCGACGTGATCTACGAGGAGCTCCTCGACGCCTTCGTGCGGCGGATCGAGGAGGCTCGCCGGCAGAAGACCCTGGCCGCCGCGGCGACGGCGGCCAGGGGCGACAAGGGGAACAACGGCAAGGGCGAGCGGCGCGAGGACACCGGCTCGTCGCGCCTGCGCCGGCCGATCGGCAAGGTCCCGCCGCGCGCGGCGGGGGAGACCTACAAGGCGTACGAGGTGTGCGGCCTCGAGCTGGAGTACGTGCTCGTCGACCGCGACCTCAACGCCGTGCCGCTGGCGGAGCAGTGCCTCGCGGCCCTCGCCGGCCGCCCGGCCTCCGACGCCAGCCTGGGCGTGGTCGGCTTCAGCAACGAGATCTTCCAGCACGTCCTGGAGCTCAAGACCGAGGTGCCGCTGAAGAGCCTGGCCCAGAGCGAGGAGCTCCTCGTCGAGGGCGTGCGCCGCGCGGCGGGGCTCCTCGCCGAGCGCTTCGACGCGCGCCTCCTGCCCACGGGCATGCACCCTTGGCTCGACCCGCGCAAGGCGCGCATGTGGGAGCGCTCGAACAACCGGATCTACCAGACCTACGCGCGGCTGTTCGACACGACGACGCACGGCTGGGCGAACGTGCAGGCGCTGCACGTGAACCTGCCGCTGGGCACGGAGAAGGAGGCCGTGGCGATGATGAACGCCGCCGCCCTGCTCGTGCCCTACCTGCCGGCGGTCGCCGCGAGCACGCCCATTCACGACGGCGAGCTGCAGCCGGCGGTCGACAGCCGGCTGCAGTTCATCATCGAGCACCAGACGAAGATCCCCGAGTCGTGCGGCGAGATCGTCCCCGAGTTCGTGGCCAGCCTCGCCCAGTACAAGCGCGACGTGCTCGGGCCCATGTACCGCGCCGTCGAGAAGCTCGACGGGGGTCGGGTCCTGCGCCACGAGTTCCTCAACGCCCGGGGGGCGGTGTTCAAGCTCTCGCGCGAGTCCATGGAGGTGCGCGTCCTCGACACGCAGGAGTGCGTGAAGCTCGACGTGGCGATCGCCGTGTTCGTGCGCTGGGCCCTGAAGGCGCTGGCCGACGCGCTCCTCTCCGGGCGCATGGTCACCGACGACCACAGCCTGCTGGTCGAGGACTTCCAGGCGGTCGTGCGCGAGGGGACCCGCGCGCGCGTCCACGCGCCCCACCTGCTCGCGCAGGAGGAGCGCGACGACGAGGACAAGGTGGAGGTCCGCCGCGTCCTCCACGAGCTCATCGCCATGGCCCGCAAGAAGGCCCCGGCCCGCGAGGAGCCCTACCTCGACCTCGTCGCGGGGATCGTCCGCCAGGGGAGCCTGTCCGAGTGCATGAAGGCGGCGCTCGACCCCTACATGGGCGACGCCGACACCTTCACCGAGGCCGCGCGGCGGCTCTACATCCAGCTCTCGGAGTGCCTGGTCGAGAACCGGCCCTGGGCGGGCCGGGGACTCTAGCGCCCGGCGGGCTCGGGGGGCCGGACCAGGATCAGCGCCCAGCGGCCGTGGCTGTGGATCTGGACGATCGTGTCGCCCTCCGCCGCGGCGTAGTGCCGGTGCGGCGTGGGGATGTGCAGGAAGTCGCCGGGCGCGTAGGCCTGCATGCGCTCCCAGTCCGCCTCCTCGCCCATGCCGAGGAGGAAGCGCCCCTCGATCACCGTCACGTTCTCGTCCGCCGGGTGCCAGTGGAGCGGGATGCGGTAGCCGTCGGGCATGAACAGCCGGAACGCGAACGTCTCGTCGCCGGCCGTCGGGTCGCCGTGAAGCCGGGCCGTCTTCAGCCCGGGCGGCAGCCCGGGGACCTCGAGGTCCGTCCAGGTCAGCGCGTCGGCGCGGACCTCCTCGAAGCCGTCCTCGTGCTGCTCGCCGCGCGCCAGCCCGACCGCGAGGGCCACGAGGGCCGCCGCCGGCGCGACCAGCCAGCGCCGCCTGGTCGACGTGCTCATCGCCCCTCCTCCTCGCCCTCATGCTCCTGGGCCGCGGGCTGCGGCGCCGTGAACAGGATCAGCTCGAACGGGCCGACCCCGTGGACCTGGATGACCGTGTCGCCCTCGACCCGCACATGATGCGGGTCGGCCGCGCCGATGTGAATGAAGTCGCCCGCCTCGAAGGCCTCGAGCTCCGCGTCCTCGTCGAGGCCCATGCCGAGCAGGATGCGCCCCTCGAGGATCGTCACGCTCTCGGCGTTGGGGTGGACGTGGAGCGGGACCCGGTAGCCGTCGGGGAAGCGCACGCGGATCACGTACAGCTCGCCCGCCGCGCCGGGGTCGCCGTGCACGCGCGTGAACTGGACCCCGGGCTCGAGCCCCGGGAGCTCGAACTCGACCCACTCGAGGTCGCCGGCGCGCACGGCGACGAAGTCGTCGCCCTGGCCCCGCGCGAGCGCCGTCAGGCCGACCGCTCCGACCAGCGCGAGCGCGGCCGGGACACCGATCCACCGTCGCCTCTTCATGGTGCTCTCCTCTCGGCTCGAGGGGCGGCGGCGCAAGGACGGTGCCGGCGCGGGCCCCCCCGCCGTCCGGCGGGGTGGGACAGCGCGGTCCTCGCGGCCGCGTCAGCTCGGCCCGACGCGGGCGCGCCGCGACGCGCACCACGCCCCCCACCCGGCGCGGTAGGCGTCCTCGACGGCGCGGGCGAGCGTGTCCCCGTCGACCAGCGGTGAGGCGAGCAGCCGCGCGCGCAGGCCCCGCTTGAGCTCGCGCAGGCGGGCGCGGTCGGAGAGCAGCGCGCGGACGACCTCGACGTACTCGTCGGGCGTGCGGGCGACGAGGAAGCGCAGCCCGGCGGCCTCGAGCAGGCTCGCGCCGACGCGCGAGGCGTGGCGGTCGCCGACGAGCGTGACCACGGGCACGCCCATCCACAGCGCCTCGAGCGTGGTGACGGTGCCCGCGTAGGGGAAGGGGTCGAGGGCCACGGCCACGCGGTCGTGCAGGGCCAGGTGCTCGGCCTGGCCGAGCCGGCCCGTGAGGACGAGGCGGTCGGCGGTGACGCCGTGCGCGGCGAACAGCCCCTCCGCGCGCGCGCGGGCGGTCGCGTGGGCGAGCGAGTGGTTCTTGAGCAGGAGGCGCGCGCCCGGGGTGTCGCGCAGGAGGCGCGCCCAGAGCGCCACGGCCTCGGGCGAGACCTTCGAGAGGTTGTTGAAGCAGCCGAACGTGCAGGCGCGCGGGTCGTCGTCGTCGAGCGGCGCCGGGGCCGGAGACGGGTCGGGCGGCGCCCAGGCGAGGAAGCAGCGCGGCAGGCGGGCGAGCCCCTCGGTGTGCAGGACGTCGGCCAGGCCGGGCGGGTCGGCGGTGGCGTCGGTGAGGCGCAGGTCGACGGTCGGCAGGCCCGTCGTGTTGGGGTAGCCGAGGTAGGTGACCTGGACGGGCGCCGGGCGGCGGGCGAGGACCGGCAGGCGGTTGCCGCCCGTGTGGCCGGCGAGGTCGACGAGCACGTCCACGCGGTCGGCGCGGACCGCGGCCGCGAGCGCCGCGTCGTCGAGCCAGGCGACGTCGCGCCAGCCGTCGACCAGGCCGCGCAGGCGCGCCGTGACCCCGTCCTTCGCGCCGGGCCACACGTCGTAGGCGATCACCTCGACCGCGTCGCGGTCGTGGCCGGCGAGGAGCGGCTCGAGCACGCTGGCGACCGGGTGCGCGCGCAGGTCCGGGGAGAGGTAGCCCACCCGGAGCCGGCGGTCGGGGTCGGGGTCGTTGTCGTGGTCCTCGGGCGCGGGCCCGACCTCGGCCACGACGCGCGCCCCCCACGCGCGATGCGCGAGCGACAGGTCCTCCGCCGGGGCCGGCAGGTAGTTCATGCACAGGAGCCGGTTGCCGTGCGCGGCGTGGTAGCCGGGCGCCGCCTCGACCGCGCGCGTCCACGTGGCCACCGCCTCGCGCACCTTGCCCAGCGCGCTCTGCGCGCCGGCGAGGCAGTTGAGCGCCGGGGCGAAGGCCGGGTCGAGCGCGAGCGCCGCCTCGTAGGCGGCGAGCGCCTCGTCGAGGCGCCCCGCCTCCTGCAGCGCGAGCCCGAGGTGCAGGCGCGCGGCCGGGGACTCCGGGTCGAGGTCGGCGGCGGCGCGCGCGTGCGGCAGGGCGTCGTGCGCGCGCCCCGCCTCGCGCAGGGCGATCGCGAGGTGCAGGCGCGCCTCGTGGACGTCGGGCCGCGCGGCGCAGGCGACCTCGCACCTCGCGAGCATCTCGCCCGGGCGGCCCAGGCGCTCGAGCGCCTGGCGCAGGTTGCCGAGCGCCAGCCCGCAGCCCGGGTCGAGCGCCAGGGCCTCGTCGTAGCGGGCGACCGCCTCGTCGAGGCGGCCGAGGTCCTGCAGCGCCCGGCCGAGGTTGTTCCGCGCGACGGCCGACGCTGGCGCCGCCGCCGCGGCGCGCGCGTAGACGTCCGCGGCCTCGGCCGACCGCCCGAGGCCGTGCAGGGCGTTGCCCAGGTTGAGGAGGCCGAGGGCGTGCTCCGGCGAGAGGTCGACCAGCGCGCGGAGGGGGGCGAGGGCGTCGTCATGCCGGCCGAGGAGGAGGAGGCACACGCCGCGCTCGAGGAGCGCCGCGGCGCAGGCGGGGTCGAGGGTCAGGGCCCGGTCGGCCAGGCCCAGGGCGCCCTCGAGGCGCCCGGCCGCGCGCAGGCCCGCCGCCTCTTCGGCGAGGGCGGCCGGCGAGGCGGCGACCCCGCTCACCTGGGGGCGCCGCCCGGGACCTCGAGGAGGCGGATCGTCCTGAGGGTCCGCTCGCGGCGCTGGCCCTGGCGCGAGAAGCGGGCGTCGAGGAACGGCTGGTCCTTGCGCCGCCGGAACGTCGCCTCGACCCGGCCCATGGCGAAGGTCACGTGCCCCTCGGCCTCGGCCGTGCCCTCGGGGCCGAAGAGCACCATGAGGCCCTCCTCGCCCACCTCGAGGACGACGTCGAAGCCGCCGGCGTCGCCGTCCTTCTTCAGGGTCGCGTCGAAGGCGAAGCGCCGGCCGTCGACGCCCGTGAGCACGCAGTCGACGCCGCCGGCGGCGCCGTGCTGGACCTCGAGGAGCATGGTGCCGAGCTCCTCGTCGGTGGCGCGCCAGGCGCCGGCGAGCGGCGGCCCCTGGTAGAGCGGGCCGGCGCAGCCGGCGAGGAGGAGGAGGGCGACCGCGAGCGGAGCCGTTCGCATGGCCTCGACTGTAGGCGGCCGGCGGGCGCCGGTCCAACGCCGGCTCGACTGGCCCCGGACGCGCGGGCCCTCTACCCTCTGGAGAGCGGGGGGACGATGTCCGGCGACGAGCCCGGGACCGGGCCACAGCGGCGCGAGGAGGTCGAGGTCCGCTCCGGGCGGATCACGACCATCAAGCTGCAGCGCCAGCGGCTGCTCGCGAAGCTGGAGGAGAACCAGGTCGAGCGCCTCCCCTTCCGCGAGGCGTTCTTCAACTTCGACAGCGCGGTGCTCCTGCCGGCGCCGCCCGGCGAGCGCGGGCTGCTCCTCGTCCTCGACGCGCTCCGCCACCTGAAGGCCAACCCGACGCGGCGGCTCCTGGTCGCGGGGCACACCGACACGGTCGGCACGAACGAGTACAACGAGCGGCTCTCGTCGGCGCGGGCGCGGGCGATCGTCGGCCTGCTCGAGGGCGACCGCGCGGCGTTCGTGCAGGCCGCGCGCGAGTTCCATGCTCCGGACGACGAGCCGCAGGTGCTCGACTACACGGCGCGCACGCGCCGCTGGCGCACCGACCCGGGGGCCGGGGGCGAGGCGACGCGCGCCTTCCAGGAGGAGCACAACCGCAGGTTCCGGACGGCGCGCCTGCGCGCGGACGGCCGCATGGGGCCGCGCACGCGTCAGGCGGCGCTGCGCGAGTTCCAGCACGCCTACAACGAGGCGTTCCGCGCGGCGATCAAGGAGGACGGGATCCTCGGCGACCAGACGCGCGGGGCCTACTTCGACGTGTTCGAGGAAGACCTGGCCCTGCTCGCCGGCGGCGCGACCGAGCGCACGCCCGAGGCGCTCGAGGAGGCGCGCGCGGCGCTGGCCGAGCTGCGCGGCCACCTGCGCTGGGCGCGCGAGGAGCGGTTCGTGGCGCTCGGCGAGCGCTACCCGATCGACGAGCCCGGGCGTGACGAGCACCGCTCGCGACGGAACCGGCGCGTCGAGCTGCTGTTCTTCGAGGCGCCGCTCGTCCCGCCGATCCCGTTCCCCTACCCCGACTACACCTACGTCGACATCGTCCCCATCCCGCCGCTCGTTCCGCCTCCGCGCACGGAGGAGACGGGCACGGGGACCGGCACCGGAACGGGCCCGGGCACGGAGACGGGGCCGGGGACGAGCACCGGCACGAGCACATGGACCGGGACGGGGACCGGCACCGGGACATGGACCGGCACCGGGACGTGGACCGGCACGGGGACATGGACCGGCACGGGGACGTGGACGGGAACGGGAACGGGAACGGGAACGGGGACGGGGACGGGGACGGGGACGGGAACGGGGACGGGAACGGGGACGGGGACGGGGACGGGAACGGGAACGGGAACGGGAACGGGGACGGGAACGGGGACGGGAACGGGGACGGGGACGGGGACGGGAACGGGGACGGGGACGGGGACGGGAACGGGCACCGGCACAGGCACCGGCACAGGCACCGGCACCGGCACCGGCACAGGCACCGGCACCGGCACCGGCACCGGCACAGGCACGGGCACAGGCACGGGCACAGGCACAGGCACAGGCACAGGCACAGGCACGGGCACCGGGACCGGCACTGGGACGGGCACCGGCACCGGCACCGGAACCGGCACCGGCACCGGCACCGGCACCGGCACAGGGACCGGCACCGGCACGGGCACGGGCACGGGCACCGGCACCGGCACCGGGACGGGCACCGGCACCGGGACGGGCACGGGCACAGGCACCGGGACGGGCACGGGCACCGGCACCGGCACCGGCACCGGCACCGGCACCGGCACCGGCACCGGCACCGGCACCGGCACCGGCACCGGCACGGGCACGGGCACCGGCACCGGCACGGGCACGGGCACGGGCACGGGCACGGGCACGGGCACGGGCACGGGCACCGGCACCGGCACCGGCACCGGGACGGGCACGGGCACGGGCACGGGCACGGGCACGGGCACCGGGACGGGCACGGGCACGGGCACGGGCACCGGGACGGGCACGGGCACGGGCACGGGCACGGGCACCGACACCGGGACGGGCACGGGCACAGGCACAGGCACAGGCACCGGGACGGGCACGGGCACGGGCACGGGCACCGGGACGGGCACGGGCACCGGCACCGGCACCGGCACCGGCACCGGCACAGGCACCGGCACAGGCACCGGCACAGGCACAGGCACCGGCACAGGCACCGGCACAGGCACCGGCACAGGCACCGGCACAGGCACCGGCACAGGCACCGGCACAGGCACCGGCACAGGCACCGGCACCGGCACCGGCACCGGCACCGGCACCGGCACGGGCACGGGGACCGGCACGGGCACCGGCACCGGGACGGGCACGGGCACCGGCACCGGCACCGGCACGGGCACAGGGACCGGCACGGGCACAGGGACCGGCACGGGCACCGGCACCGGGACGGGCACGGGCACCGGCACGGGCACCGGCACCGGGACGGGCACGGGCACGGGCACAGGCACCGGCACAGGCACCGGCACCGGCACAGGCACCGGCACAGGCACAGGCACCGGCACCGGCACCGGCACCGGCACCGGCACCGGCACCGGCACCGGCACCGGCACCGGCACCGGCACCGGCACCGGCACCGGCACCGGCACCGGCACCGGCACCGGCACCGGCACCGGCACCGGCACCGGCACCGGCACCGGCACCGGCACCGGCACCGGCACCGGCACCGGCACCGGCACCGGCACCGGCACCGGCACCGGCACCGGCACCGGCACCGGCACCGGCACCGGGACGGGCACCGGCACCGGGACGGGCACCGGGACGGGCACGGGCACCGGCACCGGCACCGGCACCGGCACCGGCACAGGGACCGGCACCGGCACCGGCACCGGCACCGGCACCGGCACCGGCACCGGCACAGGCACCGGCACCGGCACCGCGACGGGCACGGGCACGGGCACGGGCACCGGCACCGGCACCGGCACGGGCACAGGGACCGGCACCGGCACCGGCACTGGCACCGGCACCGGCACCGGCACCGGCACCGGCACCGGCACCGGCACCGGCACCGGCACCGGCACGGGCACGGGCACGGGCACGGGCACGGGCACGGGCACCGGCACCGGCACCGCGACGGGCACGGGCACGAGCACAGGCACCGCGACGAGCACGGGCACCGCGACGAGCACGGGCACCGCGACGAGCACGGGCACCGCGACGGCAACCGCCAGCGCCAGCGCCACGACCACCGGCACCGGCCCGGGGACCGGCACCGGCCCGGGGACCGGCACCGGCCCGGGGACCGGCACCGGCCCGGGGACCGGCACCGGCCCGGGGACCGGCACCGGCCCGGGGACCGGCACCGGACCCGGGGCCTTCCCGCCGCCGTGGGGTCCGCCGTCGCCGCCGCCCCCGGGGGGCGGCGGCGGGGGCGGCGGCATTCCGCCGGCCGTCCCGGCCGGTGGCGCGGGCGGCGCCGCGGTCCTGGGCGGCGTCGTCCTCGCCTCGTCCGACGACGACGAGGCGGAGGAGGAGGAGATCGTCGTCCTCAAGGACCCGAGGCCGCTGGTCGATCCGGCGCTGTTCGATGCGCCGGCGGCGCCGGCCTCGCCCGCGCCGCCGGTCGTGGAGCTCCCGCCGGGCTCCGTCCAGGCCAGCCTGCCGCGGCCCACGCCCGTCCCCGACCTGCCGGCCTCGGCGCCTCCCGCCTCGACGGTCGCCGCCGGCCTCACGGCGGCGCCGCCCTCCCCGACCCCGCCGCCGACCGCGGCCCCGATCGCGCCCCCGCCGGTCGCCGCCGGCGACGCCCCGCGCGAGGCCGGGCTCGGCGACCTGACCGCGCTGGTCGCGGGCGGCATCGCCGCCGGGCGCATGATCAAGAGCGAGCGCGACCGGCAGCGCCGCAAGGAGGAGGAGGAGGAGGCGCGGAGGGCCAAGGAGGCCCAGGAGAAGGCGCGGCGCGAGGAGGAGGAGCGCCGCGGCCAGGGCGGCGGCGCGCCGGAGGGGGGAGCGCCGACCTGAGCCCCGTCACGCGGTGACCGCGCTCGCCCGATCTCCGGGCGGCCCCGAGGCGCGTGCGCCCGTCGGGGAGGGCGGGGACGCGAGCCTCGGCGCCCCCCCCGGACCGCGGCCGCGTGCGCCGCGCGCGCAGGCCCGCCAGCATGGCCCCATGAACCACGACGAGGTCCAGCGGCTCGAGCGGGCGTGGCACGCCAGCCGGTCCGACGCCGACGGCGCGCGCTGGCTGCGCGCCCGCGAGCGGGCGGGCGACCTGCCGCCGAACGCCGCGGCGGCCCTCGCGATCCTGGAGTTCGGGCCGGCCATGGAGCTGCTCGGGCGCGCCGCCCCGCCGCCCTCGTCGGTGCACCTCGAACAGGGCGCGGTCCGGCAGCTCTCCCGGGCCTGGCGCCTCCTGCTCGGCGCCGCCGCCGCGCTCCCCGCCCCCTGGCTGCGAGAGGCGGGCGTCCTGGCCATCACCCGCCTCCCGTCGGTGTCGCCGGCGGGCGTCGCGGCGTTCGTGGCCTGGGCCGAGGAACCGCCCCCGCGCTCCGACCTCGACATCTCGGGCCTCGCCCCGGTCGACGTCATGCAGGCCGAGGCCCTCGTCGCCGCGTTCTCCGCCCGCGAGGACGCGCCGATCGAGGCGCCGCCGTTCCTGATCGAGCTCCACCGCCTGTTCGCGGGGCCCGCGGACGCGTGGTCGCGGCTCCGCCGCGGCCTGCTCCACGCGACGCTCGGCCCGCTCCCCGGGTGGGCGCATGCCCCGCGGCGCGTCGACCGGCTGCGCCTCGCGCTGGCGCGCGACGCGTCCGTCCGGCCGGACGTGCTCGAGGCGGCCGCCGCGTGGCTCCGCGACGCGACGCCGCCCGAGCGCGTCCCCGGGCTCGAGGTCCGGGTCGTGCCGGGCGCGCTCCCGTCGCCGCGCGGGTCCTCCCGCGCCGACGAGGACGCGCTGCGGGCCGCGTGCGACCAGGTCCGCGCGGCGGCCACGTCCGGCCCGCGCGAGGCGGTGGTCGTCGCCTCGGCGTCGGACGGCCCCGACGGCTACGTCGCTCGCCACCATCCCGGCGACCCGGAGGCGATCGCCGTGTGGCTCGACGACTTCGTGCGCGCCCGCCTCCGCGCGCCGGTCGACCTGCTGCTCGGCCATCTCGCCCTGAAGAAGGCGCTCGAGGCGCGCCTGCGAGGCACGACGGGCGGCGAGCCCCCGCGGCACGACCCGGACGTCGGCTGCCTGTTCGACCGCTGCGCGCAGAAGACCCGGCTCGACGCGCGGATCCGCACCGGCGCCCTGTGCGCGCGCTGCAGCGAGCTCGTCCGCGGCGAGCGCGCGCGCCTCTCGCGCGAGGTGCTCGCGGCCGTCGACGCCGCGCTCGAGGCCGGGCGGCGGCGCCTCCTCGATGCCGCGCGCGGGTACCGGCGCGCGGCGCTACAGCCGACGGGTCCGGGCGTCGGTGCGCGCGGTGACCGACGCGGCGAGCGCGCGCGCCACCTCGAGCCCCGAGGGCCGCGCCTCGGGGGCGCCGGCGAGGCAGCGGACGCACAGCGCGTCGAGCTCGGGGGGGACCCCGGGCAGCGCCAGCGCCGGGCTCGGCGGCGCGATCCGTCCGGCCCGGAGCATCTGCTGCGTGCTCACGAGATCGCCGGTCTTGCCCTTGAACGGTAGCGCTCCCGTGAGCACCGCGTAGAGCATCACCCCCAGGGAGAACACGTCGGCGGCCGGCCCGACGCGCTTCGCGTCGACCGCCTGCTCCGGCGCCATGTAGACCAGCGTGCCCATGGTCATCCCGCTGGCGGTGAGCGTGTCGAGGTCAGCCAGCTCCGAGTCCGGCGCCGCATCGACGACCTTCGCCAGCCCGAAGTCGGCCAGGAACACCTCCCCGTCGCGGCGGCGCACCAGGATGTTCGCCGGCTTCAGGTCCCGGTGGACGACCCCGAGGACGTGCGCGTCTCCGACCCGCTCGGCGGCCAGCGCGAGCCGCTCCAGGCGCGTCGCGAGCGGCCCGTTCATCAGGTCCAGCTCGCTGGCGTCCTCCACGAGGTCCATCACGAGGAACAGCGCCTTCGACCCGTGCTCGCCCCAGTCACGCACGCGCACGAAGCCGCGCACCCTCCCCAGGAAGTGGCCGATCGCCGCCTCCCGGCGGAAGCGCGCCTCGAACTCCTCCCAGCCCAACCCGCCCGGCCTGGCCAGCTTGAGCGCCAGCCGGCCCCCGCCGCCCTCCTGCTCGTCGTTCACCTCCCACACGGTGCTCATCCCGCCACCAGCGATCATGCGCTCGAGCCGGTAGCGACCCGCGATGAGCACCCCTGGCTTCACCGTCTCCTCCGTCCGGCACGAGCCTATCCGGCCTCGGGCGCCGCGACCGGGCCCGCGCACCTGCTATCCTCCCGGGGAGGAGGCCCCATGCCCCCGCGCCCTCGCCGCCGCCGCCGCCTCGTGCTCGCCGGCGCCGCCCTCTCGACGCTCGCGCTCGGCTCGGCGTGCTGCGCGCCGGGCGGGCCCGGGGTCCCGCCGGGCGACATCCTGGTGATCGCCCATCGCGGCGCCTCGGCCGACGCGCCGGAGAACACCCTCGCGGCCGTGCGCGAGGCGGTCCGTCAGACCGCTCACGCGATCGAGGTGGACCTGCATCAGACGCGGGACGGGGCGGTGGTCGCCCTGCACGACGCGGACGTCGGGCGGACGACCGACGGGCGCGGGCGCGTCGGGGACATGACGCTGGCCGAGGTCCGGGCGCTCGACGCAGGGAGCTGGTTCGCTCCCGAGCACGCCGGAGAGCGCGTGCCGACGCTCGCGGAGGTGCTCGCCGCGACGCCCCACGACGTGCTGCTCGTGCTCGAGGTCAAGGACGGCGGCTGCGTCTACCCCGGGATCGAGGAGCGGGTCGTCGCGGCCGTGCGAGCGGCCGGCCGCCCGCGCGGGGCGACGGTCCTCAAGTCGTTCGACCCCGACGTGCTCGAGACGTTCGCCGCCCTCGCGCCCGAGCTGCCGCGGCTGTACGTGGTCGTGGCGCGGGTCCCCTGGCTCGGGCTGGCCATCGACCGGCGCCCGCGCCTGACCGACCCGCTCGAGCGGGACGTCACCTGGCTGCAGGTGCACGCCGCGTTCGTCACCGGGCGGCTCGTCCGCCGCGCGCACGAGCGCGGCTATCGCATCGTCGCCTGGGACGCGCAGAGCGAGTGCCGCATGCGCCGGATGATCGAGCTCGGCGTCGATGCGATCGAGACCGACCATCCCGCCCGGCTCCGGGCCCTGCTCGAGGCGGCCGCCGGCCCCGGCTGAGCGGCCCTCCGGGGCCGCTGCAAGAACCGCCCGCCGTCGCTCGTCCATCCGAGCGGGTGGGTTGGGGCCGCGCCGCGGCCCACGAGCACGCTCCTCGAGGAGGACCGGGTGACGCGACGCGCCGCGCCCCCGCAGGGGGCCTTCACGCTCATGGAGCTCCTGGCCGTCATGGCGATCGTGGGGCTCCTGTTCGCCTTCCTCCTGCCGGCGCTGGGGCAGGTCCGCAAGCGCTCCGCGCGCGCGAAGGCCTGGGCCGAGATCGAGCGCCTGAGCCTGGCGCTCGCCAGCTACCACGCCGACACGCGCGCCCTGCCGCGGCTCGCGCCGCGCAGCGGGCCGGGCCTGTTCCTCGACGACGGGCCGGCGCTGTGCGCCGCGCTCCTCCACGCGCCGGCGGCGTCGACCGGCGGCGGGCCCGGCGGCCCGTACGTCACCTGGTCGATCCCCCTCGGGCGCGTCGTGGATCGCAGCCGCCTCGAGCCCGCGACGATGGGCCTCGACGGCGAGACCGGCGTGGTCGCCCTCGGCCCCGCCGACCTGCAGCGCGCGCGCCACGCCGACTTCCAGGCGCGCCACGGCCCGCGCTCGGCCGAGCCGCTCGTGCTCCTCGACCCGTGGGGCAACCCCTACCACTACCGCGAGTGGGCCAGCGTCCCCTCGACCACGCGCGAGGCGCTCGAGCGCGACCCGCCGGCGCGGACCGGGTTCAGGCTCCTGCCCGGCTCCCCGGACGACCCGCCCGTCGACGGCCCGGTGCTCGACCGGCCCGTCGGGCGTTACCAGCTCTGGTCGAACGGCCCGAACGGGATCAACGAGTTCGGCGAGGGCGACGACGTCGCGAGCTGGCGAGGGCTCTGACCGCGCTCACCGCTTGATCTGCGAGCGAAGCGAGCAGATCGAGCGGTGGCGCGCTTCCCCGAGCGGAGGCCGCGAAGCGGCCGGAGCGAGGGCGACAGGTGCGTCACTGCGGATCGGAGCATCGGGCCGACCGCCCGGACGTGGCCATCAGAACAAGCGACGGCCGCCGTGACAGGCAGGCGCGGTTAGGCTCGGTCAGGCTCTCCCCATGCCCGCCCTCCTCCTCACGTGCGAGCACGCCTCCTGCGCCCTGCCGCCCGGCTTCGACCCGGGCGTCGGCCCGGAGGTCGTCGCGTCGCACCTGGGCTGGGACCCGGGCGCGCTCGAGGTGGCGCAGGTCGTCGCCGCGCGCACCGGCGCGCCGCTCCTCGCAGGCGAGTGGTCGCGGCTGTTCGTCGACCTCAACCGCAGCCCCGACCTCCCGGGCGCCGTCCCCGCGGAGAGCTGCGGTGTGCCGATCCCGGGCAACCAGGCGCTGCCCCCCGAAGAGCGCGCGCGTCGCCTGGCCGCCGTCCAGGCGCCCTACCGCGCGGCGGTCCGGGCGGCGGTCGAGCGCGCCGTCGTCGAGGCGGGGGCGTGCCTGCACGTGTCCGTGCACAGCTTCACGCCGGAGCTCCACGGGCGGCCTCGCCCCTACGACGCGGGCGTCCTGTTCGACCCGGACCGGCCGCTCGAGGTGGCCGCCGCCGACGCGCTCCTGGCGGGCCTGCGGGCCGCGGGCCGCCCCGCCCGCCCGAACGAGCCCTACGCCGGCACCGACGACGGCCTCACGACCTGGCTGCGCACCTGCTTCGCGCCGGACCGCTACGCGGGGATCGAGGTGGAGCTGAACCAGGCGCTGCTCGCCCGCCCCGGGGCCCCGGCGGCGGTCGGCGAGGCGCTCGCCGCCCTCCTCGCGGGCCTGGCCTGACGACGACCTACCGCCGCGCCGCCTTGCGCTTCGGCCGCCCGCGCCGCTTCCCCGGCTGCGCCTGCGGCTTCTTCTTCTGCGGCCGGCCGCGCCGCCCACGCCGCGGCGCCTCGCGCGCCTGGCGCAGCTTGTTGGCCGTGACGTCGTAGATGTCCGGCGGCGGCGGGGCCTCGCCGCGCGCCTCGGCCTCCTCGATGAGGCGGATGCGCTCGCCGATGCGGCACACGTCGCACTTGCCGCAGCGCGGGGGCTCCTTCTCGCCGAACCACCGGCGGATGAACGCGCTCCGGCACTCGTCGACCTCGGCGTAGCCGGTGATCGCGTCGAGCCGCTTCTTGTCCTGCATGGCGAGGATGTCGAAGCGCAGGGCCAGCTCGTCGGTCGACTTCTTCAGCGTCTTGACGTCGACGAGCGCCTTCGCCTTGCGCTTGCCGTCGAAGCTCACGAGGCCCAGGTCGGCCAGCTCGACGCAGGCGGCGCGCGCCGCGCCGGCGGGCACGCCCGCCGCCAGCGCCAGGTCGTTGGGGCTCGCCCCCTCGTCGTCGTCCTCGCTCCAGGCCGAGATCGCGGTCGCCACGCGCTTGAGCTGGGCGCCGGTGGGGCGCCCCTGCGCCTCCAGGAACTCCTGGATCTGCAGGTCCGCCCGGTCGAACAGGAGCACGCAGTCCGACTGCTTGCCGTCGCGCCCGGCGCGCCCGGCCTCCTGCACGTACTGCTCGAGCGAGCCCGGCACCTGGAAGTGGACGATGTAGCGAATGTCCGGCTTGTCGATGCCCATGCCGAAGGCGCTCGTGGCGATCATCACGATCCGCCCGTCCTTCGCCATGAAGCGCGCCTGCGCCGACGAGCGCTCCTCGTCGGAGAGGCCGCCGTGGTACTTGGCGCAGGGGATCTTCGTCTGCGACAGCGCGGCGAAGATGTCGTCCACGGCGCGGGTCGTCGCGCAGTAGAGGATCCCCGGCCGCGGCAGGCGCTGCAGGAGGCGGCCGGCGATCTCCAGCTTCACGCTCGGCCCCGAGACCGTGTGCACGCCCAGCCGCAGGTTGGCGCGGTGCGGCGGCGCGAGGACGACCACCGGGTCCTTCAGGGCCAGGCGCTGGGCGATGTCCTCGCGGACGTGCGGCGTGGCGGTGGCGGTCAGCGCGAGGACGTGCTGGACGCCGAGCGTCTTGCGGGTCTCGGCGAGCGCCAGGTACGCCGGGCGGAAGTCGTGCCCCCACTCCGAGATGCAGTGCGCCTCGTCGACCGCGAGCAGCGCCGGGCGCGCGGCCTCGATCGCCGGCTTCGCGTCCTTGGCGTGGAGCGTCTCGGGCGTGGTGAGGACGACCAGGCTGCCGCCCTTCGCGACGCGCGCCAGGCCGTCGCGCCGCTCCTGCGCGCGCAGCGTGCTGTCGAGCCGGACGACCGGCACGCCGCGGGCGCGGAGCTTGTCCTCCTGGTCGCGCATGAGCGCGATCAGGGGCGAGATCACGAGGACCGGCCGGTCGAGGAGGACGGCGGGCACCTGGTAGATCAGCGACTTGCCGTAGCCGGTGGGCAGGACGGCCATGGCGTCGTGCCCGGTCATCACGGCCTCGATCGCGCGGGCCTGCTCGGGGTGCAGGCGCGCGATCCCGAACACGCGGCGCGCGGCGCGGAGGATCCGGTCGGGGAGGAACGACGGCACGGCGACGCCCGGCGGCGGCCCGGGCCGCTGGTCCAGCGGCAGGAGGCGCTTCGTGAACACGGGCGGCGGCGGGAGCGGGCGCGCGGCCTCGCGGGCGGCGCCGAACGCGGGCACGGCGGGGCCGGACGCGACCGCTCCGGCCGCCGCCGCCGGGCGGCGCGGGCGCTCCGCCGGCGCGGCCCGGCGCGCGGCGGGCGCGCGCTCCTCGATCACGACGGCCGGGTCGGCGACGGCCGGCCCCGCGGCCTCCTTCTTCCGGGCGCGCGTCGCGGGCGGCGTGGGGGGAGCGTCCTCCTCCACGACGTCGGGCGCGGCGACGTCGGGCGGGACGACCTCCGGCGCGGCCTTCTTCGTCGCGGCCGTCTTCGTCGCGGCCGTCTTCGTCGCGGCCGTCCTCGTCGCGGCCTTCTTCGTCGGGGCCTTCTTCGTCGGGGCCTTCTTCGTCGCGGCCTTCTTCGTCGCGGCCTTCCTCGACGCGGCCCGCTCCGCCGGCGCGGCGACGGCCTTCTTCGTGGCGGCCTTCTTCGCCGCGGGGGCCTTCGCCGCCGCGCGCGCCTTCTTGGCCGCCTTGGCCGCCTTCTTGGCGACCTTCTTCGTCTTCTTCGCGCCGGCCTTGGCGGCCCTCGCGGCCTTCTTCGCGCTCACGCGGGGCCCCTGTCGTCCTGCTCGTTCGGCGTCATCGCGACCACCCCTCCGGGGGCCCCCGAGCACCTTGCCCGAGGCGGCCCCCGCGCGCCAGGGTGCACGCGTCACCCGCGGCGGACCGGACGGGGGTGACGGCTCGCGGCGCCCCTGGCATGGTAATGCGCGCCGGCGAGGAGGGGACATGGAGCGGAAGGCCCTGGCGGTCCTGGTGGCGCTCGCGCTGGGCGCGGCGCGCCCTGCCCCGGCCGGCGAGCCGCACCTCGACTACGCCGTCGACGAGGCGGGCGCGCTCTACGCGCTCGACCTCGCCGCGCTGACGACGCGGCGGATCGGCCACATCCAGGCCGGCGACGAGCGGCCCGTCCTGGGCGACCTCGTCGCCACGCCGGACGGCTACCTCTACGGGTTCTCCGACACGACCGTCTACCTGATCAACCTGACCGAGCCCGCCCGCTCGCAGCGAGTCGGCGAGCACGGCCTCGACAACCCCTACGGGGTGGGCCTGGGGCCCGGGGGCCAGGTCTACGCCATGACCCGCGACGGCCGCGTGTTCGTCGTCGACCCGACGACCGCCCGCGCGCGCGAGGTCGGGGCGCTCGGCGGCGGCTTCCGGGCCTCGGGCGACATGGCCCTCATGGGCGAGGTGTTCTACGCCTCGGTGAAGGACCCCGGCCGCGTCGAGCACCTCGTGACGATCGACCCGCGCAGCGGGCGCGCGACGCACGTGGCGCCGTTCACGGAGGCCGCCACCGGCGCGCCGGTGCCGAACGTCTTCGGCCTCCTCGCCCGCGGCGGCGTCCTCTACGCGATGACCTCCAGCGGCGACATCCTGCGCGTCGACCCGGCCACGGCCCGGTGCACGCTGCTCGCGCGCACGGGCATCCGCTGGTGGGGCGCGACCGAGTACCTGCGGCTGTGAAGCTGCTGTTCGCGACCGACCCGCACGGCAACCAGGCCGCCTACGACGACCTCCTGGCCCGCGCGCGCGGCCTCGACGTCCAGACGCTCGTCCTCGGCGGCGACCTCCTGCCGCTGGCCCACGGCGGCGACCGCCTCGCCGCGCAGCTGCGCTTCGCGCGCGAGTGGCTGCCGGGCTGGCTCGAGCGCGCGCGCGCGCAGGGGGCCAGGGTGTTCGCCGTCATGGGCAACGACGACTGGGCGTGCTGCGCGCCGCACCTCGCGCGGCTCGAGCGGGAGGGCCTGTTCGCGCTGCTCCACGGGCGCGCCGCGCCGCTCGACGAGGCGCGCTGGATCGCCGGCTACCCCTGCGTGCCCGTGACGCCCTTCTCCATGAGCGACTGGGACCGCCTCGACGCGCCCGGCTGGCGCCCGCCGCGGCCGCCGAAGAACGTCGTCCTGAGCGACGTCGCGGGCGAGGGCGGGCGCGTGCGCGCGGCGACCCTCGAGGAGGTGGCGGCGCGCCCGTCGATCGAGGAGGACCTCGAGGCGCTCGCCCTCCAGAGCGACCCGGCGCGGACGGTCTACGTCGTCCACACCCCGCCCTGGGGCGCCGCGCTCGACGTCATGCACGGCGGCGCGCACATCGGCAGCCGCGCCCTCCGCGCGTTCATCGACCGCCGGCAGCCGCCGCTGACGCTCCACGGCCACGTGCACGAGTCGCCGCGGCTCACCGGCCGGATCGACGACCGGATCGGCCGCACCCTGGCCGTCAACCCGGGCGCCAGCCGCCAGCGCCTGCGCGCGGCTTTCGTCGACCTCGAGCGCCTCGACGAGCGCGCGCGGCTGGTGACCTGAGCCTACTTCTTGCCTTCCTTCTGCAGGAAGGCGAGGACGATCTTCGGGTCCTTCCGGATCGCCATCATGCCGATCCGCAGCGCCATGCGCAGGAGCACCTGCTCGGGGAAGGGCGAGTCCTCGACGAGGTCGTCCAGCGCCTGCCGGTCCTCGGCGCTCAAACCCTGCACGGTCACCGTGTGCTCGCCGTTCCCCATGGAAATCCCCCCCTGCCGGGTAAGGCTAACCTCAGCGAGTGCCTGGCAGCAAGTGACGGGCCGGCTCAACTGCCCTCGGGTCGGGACGAGGTGACGCTCAGGGGCGTCGGGAGTGACGCCCTCGGGCGCCCTCAGGCGGTGGGCGGCGGGCCAGGCGTCGTCACCTCGTCCTCGTCCGGCAACGCGTCGTCGTCTTCCTCGCCCTCGTCCGCGGCGTCTGCCGCCTCCAGGGCCCGCAGGAGGCGTCGCCGGCGCCACAGGTGCCTGGCGATCGCCAGGAGGGCCAGGAGCCCCGCGATCGTCCACACCGTCACGCTGCGCAGGAGCACCTCGGCGAGCGAGTACTCCGCCCGGAGCGCGTCGCGCCAGGCCGCCTCCGCGTCGGCCAGCGTCCGGCCGCTCGCCGCCCCGACGGCGTCGTCGATCGAGGCCCCCCGGCTGAGCGCCTGGACCAGGCGCCCGACGCCCCCACCGCCCTCCTGCGCGTCGAGCCAGCCGACGAAGCTCAGGGCGAGCAGGTAGGCCCGCCCGACCCCGTGCGGGGGGAAGGCCTCGGCGAGGCTCTCGAGCGAGGGCAGCTCGTCGTGCACGACGAGCCCGCCGAGCGTCAGCACCTCGTCGCGCGTCGGGCGGCGGCCGCTCGCCCACTCGGCCAGCCCCTCGTTGAGCCAGCGCGGCAGGCGCGCCCCCCTCGCCGCCTCGACCTGCCCGAGCGCCAGGTGGGCCAGCTCGTGGGCCAGCGTCGCCTCGAGGCCCGCCGCCGTGCCCTCGGCGATCCCGCGCTCGCGCACGACGACGACGCCCTGGCCGGGGAACGCCACGGCGAGCGCGTCGGCGTGCGCGGTCGACGCGCCCAGCGCCTCGAGCCGCCGGGCGAACTCGGCGTCGGTCGGGGCCAGGATCGCGCGCGGGCGCGGCGGGACCGCCAGGCCCAGGCCCTCCTCGACCCGCGTGACGGCGCCGTCCCAGGTGGCCCGGAGGCGCGCCGCCGTGGGGCCGGAGACGCTCGTGCGCTCGAGCAGGTAGGCGCCCTCGTCCGTGACCTCGTAGCCCGGCGCCTGGGCGCCCGCGAGCGACGCGAGCGCGAGCAGCGCGTACAGCGCGCCGCCCGCGGCGCGGGCGCCGCGGGCGGTGAGCGATCGTGCGGGACGACGAGGCGCCAGCTCACAGCGGCCGTCGCTTGCTCTGATGTCCACGTCCGGGCGTGCGGCTCGATGCTCCGATCCGCAGTGAGGCACCTGTCGCCCTCGCTCCGGCCGCTACGCGGCCTCCGCTCGGGGATGCGCGCCACCGCTCGATCTGCTCGCTTCGCTCGCCGATCGAGCGGTGAGCGCGGTCAAACGTCCGGGTTGTCCTCGTCGGCCGCCGCCGCCACGAGGGCGCCGCGCGCCACCGAGGTGAACGGGTCGTCGGCGCGGCGCACGTTCTTGATGGGGATGGGGAACTGCATGCGCCCCAGCTCCTCGCGCACCACGTCGATGAAGCCGCCGATCTTGCTCGTGCCGCCGGCGAAGACCATGTCCACCGGCTCGGGGAACTGCGGCATGTCCTCCGACGACTCGAACCGCTTCTTGATCTCGTTGAGCGTGTAGCGGATCAGCTCGCGGTAGTAGACGTCGATCGCCTGCTCCTCGCGCGTGCGCGGGTTGCGCAGGTCGACCCCCTTCTCCTTGATCGCCGTGGCGCGCGAGGCCTTGATCCCGAGGACCTTGGCCACGTTGCGGTCGATCCAGTCGCCGCCGCGCGCCGTCGAGAACGAGAGCGCCGGCAGCGTCTTGTACGACACGCAGATGTTGAACATGCCGCCGCCGCAGGAGATCCCGACGCCCGTGAAGTCGTCCTCGTCGAGCTCCGCGAACACGACGCAGTGGCCCTCGAGGATGTCCTTCGGGTTGTAGCCCAGCTTCCGCAGCAGGTCGTTGAAGATGCCCTTGTGGTAGACCACGTTCATGTCGAAGTCGATCGGCTCGGCGGGCACCGAGTAGTAGACGACCTCGTTCTGGACCTGCGGCGCGCCGAGCAGGCGGTCGATGAGCAGCTTCTCGATCGGGAGCGCGTCCGTCTCCTTCGGGCTGATCATGCCGTCCTGCATCGGCCGGCGCGTCTCGCGGTTGTAGATGTTCGCGAGGTCGAACGCGGGGTCGCCGATCACGACCATCTTGTTGTTCAGGACGACGTACTGCACGTCCATCTTCGTGAGCATGTTGCGTGTGAAGTCGTTCTGCTCGATGTCGATGAACGCGTTGCGCTGGGCCTTGATGATGACGTTGCCCTCGAAGTCCTGGACGGCCGACAGCAGGTTGGCGGTGCCGACGTCGAGGCCCTTCCCCGGGCGGAGGCGCGGCTGGGCAGCCGACGGGTTGTGCTGCCGGGGCGTGGTCGCCGGCCCGAAGTCGATGCTGGGTCTCTCGCTCATGCTCCTGGTCCTGTCTCCCATGAACGCGGTGTGCGTGCGGTGTGGTCGTCGTGCGGGGCGGCAGTCTACTACGAGCTAGCCCTTGTTGCCGCCCCGGAGGTTCTTCAGCTTCGAGAGCTTGTCCTTGACACCGGCGGCCGCCTGCTCCTTGACCGCGATGTCCTTGATGTTCGTCTCGACCTTGACCTGGTCCTGCTCGGCGAAGATCGCCGCGGCGTGCTCCGCCGTGAGCTCCAGGTAGTCGGCGCCGAGGCCGCCCTTGCCGGCGCCCGAGCCGGCCATCTTGCGCAGCGAGTCCTGCAGCCCCTGCTGCAGCGACTTGAAGTGCTTCTGCAGGTCGGCGGGGTCCTGCGGGGCGTTCTTCGCCTGGACGAGCGTCGAGGCGAGGGTCTGGAACATCTCGCGCGTCTTGATCGAGCTCTGCTCCATCTCGAAGCGCATGCGCTGGAGCTCCTGCGCGTCGACCGAGCCCATGCCCGAGGCGCGCGGGTTGGCCTCGGCCTCCTCGAGCTCGCGCTTGAGCCGGGCGACCTCGCCCTCGAGCCGGGTCACGTCCTCAGCCAGGCCCGCGGCCTTCGAGCGCAGCCGCGACTCCGACTCCTCGAGCTCGTCGGCGTGGCGCCGGTAGCGCGTCGAGCGCGTCTCGATCTCCTGCAGCTCCGCCTCGTGCTGCGCCTTGGCCCGCGCCAGCGCCTGCTCGTGCTCCTCGCGCGGCACCGCCCCGTCGGTCGAGCGCAGCTTGGCCTCGGCGGCCTCGGCCTTGGCCTCGGCGCGCGCCAGCCGCTGCTGCAGCGCCGCGTGCTCCTCGCGCGAGACCATGTGCTCGGCGGACTCGGCCTTGGCCTCGGCGCGCCGCAGCCGCTCCTGCAGGTCCTGGAGCTGCGCCTCGTACTTGCGCTCGGCGAGCTGCTGGCCCTCGAGGCCCTTCTCGAAGAGCTGCTGCTTCTCGGCCAGGAAGGCCTGCTTCTCGCGCAGGACCGCCTGCCGCTCGGCCGCGAGCTGGCGGTTGACCTCGGCGAGCTTGGCCTCGAGGTTCTTGTGCGCCTGCTGGAGCGTCTCCTTCTCGGCCTCGATGCGCTGCGACTCCTGCTGGATCTCGCGCATGGCCGACATCTGCTGGTCGACCTCGGCGCGGGCCTCCTTGATGATCCGGTCGCGCTCCTCCTCGCTCATCCCCGCGCCGCGGGGCTGCTTGGCGAGCACGTTCTGGACGGCCTTGAAGATCAGCTGGTTGATGTCGCCGGCGCGCAGGACCTTGACCTGCCGGAACCCCTTCTTCTCGAGGTCCCGCAGGCTGACCTTGGACGTGCTCTTCTCGATGACCTTGCGGACGTCGAGGACTTCTCGGTTGAGCTCTGGATCCATCGAGCGACCGCTCCCCGTCCTCGCGCGTCCGCGCGCGCCCTCGCCTGCCCCGCACGCCGGGGTGGCACCGAGCGTAAGACCAAATGAGGCTACCCTTTTCCCCGGGGGCGACGCAACGGCCGGGATCACCACCCCGGCTGCCCCTCGGCCGCCCCTCGATCGGAGGGGGCGGCCCGCCCGGGACTTGGGTCAGCTCCCCGCCCGCGCCGGCGCCGCCGCCCGCCCCCCCGGCCCGTGCGCGGCGAACGCGAGCAGCGCCAGGGCCTCGCCCAGGTCCCGGGCGCGCCGCGGCGGCCGGAGCGCCCCGAGGCGCCGGGCGAGGTCCTCGGGCACGGGCCCCCGCCGCCACGGCGCACCAGGCCGCGCCGCCCGCTCGGCCCAGGCGCCGCGCCGCGCGACCTCGTGGTCGACCGCCTCGACCGCCTCCTCCAGCCGGCCGAACTGCGCCACCCTCCGGCCGTCCACGAGGACGTGGTAACGATCGGCGCGCCGCGCCCCGTTCGCCAGCACGAGGTACTCGGTCGTCCGCCCGGCCCGCCGCTCGACGTGCAGGGCCAGGCCCCGGCTGCCGAGCGACACCCAGGCGTTGGCCGAGATCGCCGCCACCTCGGGGTCCACGCGCAGGGTCAGCGGGTCGAAGGCCGCCGCTCGCCGCTGGATCTCGCCCAGCGTGATCGCGCCCGGCTCGACCTCGAGCCCCGGCGCACAGGCGAGCGCGTCGCGCCAGCCGCGCGCCGCCTCGTCGGCGCGCCCCCCCTCGAGGTCGAACCCGGTCGGCAGCCCGAAGAGCGTGGGCAGGGTCACGAGGGGCACGCTCGACGCGTCGACGAAGTCGAGGATCAGGCAGTCCTCCTTGCCCGGCGCCGGCCGCGTGCCGCGACCGACGCACTGCGCGTAGAGCGCCTGGGACCGCGTCGGCCGCGCCATGGCCACGCACGAGACCTCCGGGTCGTCGAAGCCCTCGGTGAGGACGCCCACGTTGGTCAGCGCGCTCAGCTCGCCGCGCCGGAAGCGCTGGAGCAGGTCCTGCCGCACGTCGGGCCGGAGCTCGCCGTGGACCGTGCCCGCCGGCACACCCACGGCGTTGAGCGCCCGCGCCAGGCGCCGCGCGTGGGCGACCGTGACGCAGAAGACGATCGAGCGCCGGTCGCGCGCCAGCTCCTGCAGCGAGCGGGCCACGAGGGCGTTGCGCTCCTCGATGTCGACCGCCTCGGCGAGCTCGTCGACCACGAAGTCCTGGCCGCCCGCGCACACCGCCGACAGGTCGGCCGCCGTGGCGATCCGGTAGCCGCGCAGGCCCACGAGGTACCCGTCGGCGATCATCTGCGGCAGGTCGCGGCTGTAGACGATCTCCTCGAAGACCGCGTCCAGCCCCTGCCCGTCGGCGCGCGCCGGCGTGGCCGTGAACCCCAGCAGCGTCCCCTCCCAGCCGGGGTCGAACGCCCCCAGCGACCGCAGCACGCGCTGGTTGTCGTCCGCGACCGCGTGGTGGCACTCGTCGTAGACCACGAGGCCCACCCGCCGGTTCGCGACCACCCGCCGCAGGCGCTCGTCGTGGAGCGACCGGATCGAGCAGACGACGACCTTGGCCTCGTCGGGCGCGCGCCGCTCGGCCTGCTCGATCGCCACGGCGCGGGGGTCGCCGAGCGCCCGGGCCAGCTTCTCGCGCGCCTGCTCGAGCAGCTCCGCCCGGTGCGCGAGCACGAGCACCTGCCGCCGCGCGAGCCGCGCGAGCCGCGAGAAGATCACCGTCTTGCCGGCGCCCGTGGGCAGGCACACGACCTGCCGGCGCACGCCGCGCTTGCGCGCGGCGATCACGGCCGCGACGGCCTCCTCCTGGTAGGGGCGGAGCTGCATGGTTCGCGTCCTGTCCGGGTGGGCAGGATACGCGAGGGCACCGACACACCGCGCGCGCCTCAGCGGACGACGTCGTACTCGACCAGGAGGATTCCCGAGCGCGGGTAGAGGCGCTTGCGGCGCAGCGAGAGCGCCGTGCGCGCGCCCGGCGGAGGCAGCATCGGGACGCCTCCGCCGAGCAGGATCGGCACGATCGCCGGCTCGACGGTGTCGACGAGCCCCGCGGCGAGGAGGGTGCGGAACAGCTCCCCGCCGCCGAACAGCCAGATGTCTCGACCCGGCGCCGCCTTGAGCGAGCGGACGTGCTCGATCGGATCGGCGCCGACGATGGTCACGCCCGGGTGGTCGGACGGGCGGAGCGTCCGCGAGTAGACGATCGTCTCCAGGCCCGGCGCGGGCGCGCCCCCGCTGGCCGCCGAGACGCTGACGAAGGTCTTGCGGCCCATCACCGCCGCGTCGAACTGCCCGAACAGCGCCGCGAAGTCGATGTCGGGGTCCGCGGCGATCCAGTCGTACTCGCCCCTCGGCCCCGCGATGAACCCGTCCAGGCTCATCGCCATCTGGTATCGCAGTCTCCGCACGGCGCCCCCCTCGACGGCCACCCCCCCGGGAGGCGGCAGCCGGCTCAGGTGATCCGGTCGCCCGGTCTCACGCCCTCGTCGAACGTGCACACGCGGACCACGCCGTCCGCCCCGCCGGCCGCCAGGACCATGCCTTCGGACAGGCCGAACTTCATCTGCCGGGGCTTGAGGTTGGCGAGGACCGCCACGCGCTTGCCGACGAGGACCCCCGGGTCGGGGTAGGCGGCGCGGATCCCGCTGAAGACCTGCCGGGCCCGCCCCTCGCCCAGGTCGACCTCGAGGCGCAGGAGCTTGTCGGCCTGCGGCACGACCTCGGCCACCTTCACGACGCCGACCCGCAGGTCGAGCCTCTGGAAGTCGTCGATCCCGACCTCGGCGGCCGGCTCCGGGGCCTTGGCCTTCTCCTTGGGCTTCTTCGGCTCCTTCGCCGGCTTCGGCGGGGGCGCGGGCTTCGCCTCCTGCTTGCCGGTCAGCTTGGCCTCGAGCTTGGCCCACGAGTCGCGCAGCGTGACCGTGCGGTTGAACACCGGCCGCCCCGGGCGGCTGTCGGGGTCGACGCAGAAGTAGGCCAGGCGCTCGAACTGCACCCGATCGCCCGGCTTCACGTTCGCGAGCCACGGCTCGCCGCGCCCCTCGACGGTCGCGAGCGAGTCGGGGTTCACCTCGTCGAGGAAGGAGACGCCCTCGGTCGTGCCCGGCTCCTCGACCCGGAACAGCCGGTCGTAGAGGCGCGCCTCGAGCGGCACCGAGCGCTCGGCCGAGACCCAGTGGAGCGTGCCCTTCACCGTCCGCCCGTCGGGCGCGTTGCCGCCCCACGAGCCCGGGTCCATGGTGCAGCGCAGCTCGACGACCTGCCCCTGCTCGTCCTTGACCACCTCGTCGCAGGTGATCAGGCAGGCGTAGCGCAGGCGGACCTCCTTGCCCGGCGCGAGGCGGTACCACTGCTTGAACGCCTCCTCGCGGAAGTCGTCGCGCTCGACCAGGAGCGTGCGCGTGAACGGCACCTTGCGGCTGCCGGCCGACGGGTCCTCCGGGTGCAGCGGGCACTCGAGCTCGCGCACCTCGCCCTCGGGGAAGTTCGTGATCACGACCTTCAGCGGGCGCAGCACGGCGTTGAGGCGCGGGCAGCGGCGGTTGAGGTCCTCGCGCACGTGGTACTCGAGCAGCCCCACGTCGACCGTGCTGTCGGCCTTCGCCACGCCGATCCGCTCGCAGAAGGCGCGGATCGCCTCGGGGGTGTAGCCGCGCCGGCGCAGGCCCGCGAGCGTCGGCATGCGCGGGTCGTCCCAGCCGCGCACGACGCCCTCGCGCACCATCTCCGCCAGCTTGCGCTTCGACATGACCGTGTAGGTCAGGTTCAGGCGCGCGAACTCGAGCTGCCGCGAGCGGAAGACGCCCGCCTTCTCGATGCACCAGTCGTAGAGCGGCCGGTGCGCCTCGAACTCGAGCGTGCAGATCGAGTGGGTGATCTGCTCGATCGCGTCCGACAGCGGGTGGGCGTAGTCGTACATGGGGTAGATGCACCAGGCCGTGCCCGTGCGGTGGTGCGGCGCGCGCCGGATCCGGTAGAGGAGCGGGTCGCGCAGGTTCATGTTGGGCGAGTTGAAGTCGATCTTCGCCCGGACGACGTGCGCGCCGTCGGGGAACTCGCCGGCGCGCATGCGCCCGAGGAGGTCGAGGCTCTCGGCGACCGGCCGGTCGCGGTAGGGGCTCGGCCGCCCTGCGATGTAGTAGTTGCCGCGGTGCTCGCGGATCTGCTCCTCCGAGAGGCTGTCCACGTAGGCGTCGCCCTGCTCGATCAGCCGCTCGGCGATCCGGTACAGCTCCTCGAAGTAGTCCGACGCGAAGTAGACGGCGCTCGGCTCGAACCCCAGCCAGCGCACGTCGGCCTGGATGGCGTCCACGAACTCCGTCTCCTCGGTGGTCGGGTTCGTGTCGTCGAAGCGCAGGTTGCACGTCCCGCCGAACTCGCGGGCGATGCCGAAGTCGAGGCAGATCGCCTTGGCGTGGCCGATGTGCAGGTAGCCGTTGGGCTCGGGGGGGAAGCGCGTCGCCACCCGCCCGCCGTGCTTGCCCGCCTGGCGGTCCTCGACGACCAGGTCGCGGATGAAGTTGCTGGGCGGCTCGGCGCGGTCGGGCTCTCTCGTGTCGTTCATGGGGCTCTCGGGATGAACCCGCTAGCCTACCGGACGGCGGCGCGCCGGGCGGCGTGGCGGCGCCGGGCGCCGCGGCGCCTCGACGACTACCATGCGGCCGTGGCCGCGCGGGGCCCCTCGTGGATCGCGGAGACCAGCGACCTGGCGGCGGTGCGCGCCGCCCAGCGGAGCCACCGCCGCGTCGTGCTGGCGTTCGCCCTGATCGGCCCGTTCGCCCTGCTCCTCGGGCTCTTCAAGCTCGCCCTGGCCGCGGGCGCGCTGCCGTCGGGCGTCGTCCTCGCCGCCCTCTACCCCCTGGCGGCCCTCGCCTGCGGCCTCGCGGTCCACCTCCTCGACCGCCCGGACCCGGAGGGGCGCTTCGCCGCGCGGCTCGCCCGGCGCGAGCCCCTGCTGCGGGAGCTGATCGAGCGCCTGGACCGCGGCGCGCTGCGGCGGTCCCGGCACCACGTCGCGGTCGCCGGCCACTACCGGGGGCAGCCCGTCGGGGTCCGGGTGTGGAACGACCCCACGGCGGCGCCGCCGGAGGACGTGCTCGTGTGCCACGTCGCGTTCGACACGCCCCTGCGCTGCCGCCTCGAGCGGCGGTGGACGGCCTCGGACCGGCGCGGCGGCCCGAGCCCCGACGAGGAGGGCTGGTTGTGGCTCGACGGGGAGGTCGTTCCGGAGGCGCTCCAGGGCGACCTCGAGGCGCGGCGCCGGCTGCTGCAGCTGTTCGACGAGGGCCGGGTGCTGCGGCTCGAGTTCGACCAGGACGGCCTCTCGGCGGAGGTCCCCGCCAGCGCGGCCACCCTCGACCCGGTGCGGCTGCGGGACCTCCTCCTCCGCCTGATTCGCTTCAAGGGCCTCGTCTCCACGCCCGACAGCGCGGTCCCGATCACCTTGTCGCCGCGGAGCGCGGCGGAGTCGTGCCCTTACTGCCGCGACGAGATCCACCCTGGCTCGCGCGCGCAGTGCCGCGCCTGCCGCACGCCGCACCACGACGCCTGCCTCGACGAGGCCGGGTGTACGGTCCTCGGCTGCCGCGGGGCGCGGCCCCGGGGCGAGCGGGCGCGCGCCCCGGCCTA
>JAMLIC010000081.1 GCA_023954375.1 Planctomycetota bacterium | reverse complement strand
CGCCCCCCCCCCCCGACCGCTCAGGCTCGGTCGGCGGCCAGGAGGCCGCCTTCCCTCGCCTTCGCGCGGCATCGCCTCGCCCTCCTCGCCCTCGCCTGAGGCTCTGGCTGCGCCTCGCCCGTCGTGGTGTGCTCGCGCGTGGTCGGCGGGTTGGCGGAAGGAGGAGGGAGGAAGGAGGCAGGAGGCGAGGACAGGAGGCGAGGACAGGAGGCGAGGACGGGAGGCGAGGACGGGAGGCGCGAGGGAGGCGAGAGGGTGGTGAGGGGATCGACAGGAGCGACCGACGAAGATCGCGGGTGCGAGCCCCTCGCGGACGCCGCGGAGATGGCGCCGATGACTCGCGCGTGCTGGCTCACGACGCGCGACGGCGCGGCGTGGGCGGCGCGCTGGGCGCCGGAGCTCTGCGGCCTCTACCCGCTGCTGCTGCTCGGGCTGATCCATCAGATGGCGTGGCTGGCGTCGATGCACCTCGGGCACTGGCCGCGCATGTACGTCGATGATCCTGGCGGGCTCCCGTGGCCCTTCCCTTGGTTGCAGGTCATCGCGGTGGGGCTGATCACACAGTGGCCGACGGCCCTCCTGGTCGGCGTCGTGGCGGCCGGGGCGCGACTGTGGCGACGTCGCTGGCTCTCCGGCGCCGCCGGCCTCTTGTCGCTGGTGCTCGGCTACTGGCTCGCCCTGGCGCTGGCCGACTGGGACCCGGGCGGAACGCTCGACTGGCTCATGGACTGACGGTCGGAGGGCGCACACCCGCCCGGAGGGTCACCGGCAGCGCGGGGGCCGTCGTGCTCCAATGCGCGGCCTCCCGAGGTGGAGGTGCCGCGATGCGCCGTCCTGGCCCCTGGCCCGCCGTGCTCGCCCTGCTCACGCTGGCTGCCCCGTGCCGCGCCCAGAGCGGACCGGACCTCCCGGCCGAGGCCCGTCCCCTGGCGCGCACGTCGCGCACGCGGCTGCGCGGCGTGCTCGGCGGGTGGCGGCTCCAGCCGGCCCTGGGCGGCGCGTCGGTCGCGCGCTTCGCGGGCGGGCGCGTGGTCCTGGGCGGCAGCGAGGTGGCCGCGCTGGACGCGACCTCCCGGAGTACGCTGTTCCGGACGCCGCTCGAGCGCGTGGCGGCCGGCGGGTTCGACCGGGCCCTGTCGCTGGAGACGTGCGCGGCGGGCCGCGTGGTCGTCGCGCTGGTCGGTCCGGTGGGTAGCAACCGCCGGGAGCTCCTCGCCTGGGACGTGGACGTGCGCCGGCGCCTGGACCTCCCGCCGCTTCCGGCGCCGCCATCGGCCTTCGCCGTGAGCCCGGACGGGCGAGCGCTCGCCCTGGCCACCCTCGACGGGGCCCTGCATGTGGTGAGCCTCGCCCCCGGCGGTGCCGGCCGGACCCTGATCGCCCCGGCGGCGCGCGGCGACCGCGAGGTCCGGCGCCTCCCGGCGCAGGCCCTGGCCTTCGCGCCGGACGGTGGGACGCTCGTCGTCGGCGCCGCGGAGCTCGCCCTGCTCGACGTCGCCACGGGCGCCGTCGTGGGGACCCTCGCGGGCCACGCCGCGCCGGTGACGCTCGTCGCGCTCGCCGGCGACGGGCGCACGTGCGCCACCGCCGACATGACGGGCTCATCTGAGCTCGAGAGGAAATCGCTGCGCGATGTCTCTCGAGCTCAGACCTGCGATGAGTGATGCGCTCGCGAGGGGGGCGCGATCGGCGTAGTGCCCGGGCGACGGTGTTTGGCCCGTTCCGCGCCTCCCCATCGCTCGCTTTGGCGGATCGAGCACATGCAGCGGGAGGAAGAGTTCTCAAGCTCTCTGCGTGTGGGACCTGACCGCGCGGGCGCGGCGGGCCACGCTCCAGGTGGAGCAGCCGAGCGCGCTCGCGCTCTCGCCCGACGGCCGCCGGCTGGTCACCGTGGCCCGGCGCGAGGGGTCCCGCAGCCTGGACCTGTGGGACGCGGCCAGCGGCGCGCACGTGCGCGGCCTGGCGCCCGTCAGCGACACCCCGCTCGCGGGCGTGGCGTTCGCGGACGCGGAGACGCTCCTCCTCGCGCGCCACTCGGAGGTCGCCGTGCTGCGCCTCGACGGCGGCGCGGTCACCGTCCCGGGGACGCCGCACGACGGGGCCGTCCTGCAGGTGACCACGGACGGGGAGCGCGTGGTCTCGGGTGACGTCCGCGGGGACGTCGCCGTCTGGAGGCTGCCGGACAGGGGCCTGGAGCGTCGCCACACGATGCGCCGGGGCTACGAGAGCGGGCGCGCGATCGCCGGCCTGGCGCTGGTGGAGGGGGAGCGGGTGGCGGCGCTGGACCAGGACGGCCGGCTGTGCGCGTGGGACGCCGGCCCCGATGCGCCCGCCTGGACCATCGAGGCGGACGCGGGGCCGCCCCTGCGTCCGCTGGCGGGCGGCCTGGTCGTGCAGCGCGACGGGGCGCTGCGCCTCGTGGACCGCGAGGGTCGCGAGCGGCGCGCGGCGCCGCTCCCGCCGGGCCTGCGGCCGGAGGCGGTGTCGGACGACCTGTCCGTGGTGCTGGGCACCGAGTACGACGGGGCGACCCGCAGCGCCCACGTCCGCCTGCGGGTGGGCGACGAGGACCGCTGGCGGCAGGACGAGGGCGAGGGCTGGCGCGTCGGGCTGGCGCTCTCGCGCGACGGGGCGCTGGCCGCGGTCGGGTTCAGGGAGCACCACGTCGTGCACCTCGTGCGCGCCCGCGACGGCGCGAGCGTGGGGCAGGTGCGCCTCCCGGACGAGGAGCTCAGGGCCCTGGCGCTCTCCCCCGACGGCGGGCTGCTGGTCACCGGCGACGACGAGGGGCTGCGCCTGTGGGACACCGGCGGCGCGCCGCGCCAGGTGGACCGCGTCCCCATGAGCGCGGTGCACGACCGACCCTCGTCGCTGGCCTTCACGCCCGACGGGCGCGCGCTGCTCGTGGGCACGGAGCGGGGCGTCGTCCTGTGGTTCGAGGTCGTGCGAGGGGAGTGACCGCGATCGCCGGTCCGAGCGTGATGGCGACCTGGGTCCTGCCTGCGGGCGGAAGCCGCGCGAACCGCCCCCGCAGGAGCCCGCGCTCCCCATGGCAGACCGGCCGCGAGCGCAGCGTCGGCCGCGGCTGAGCGCCCTTGCCGGCGGCGCGACGAGCGGCCACCATCGGCGCCGCTGGCGGGGGACCATGCGCGAACGGCGGCGGAGGCTGTGGGGGGCGGAGTTCAGCGGCCTGGCGGCGGTCCAGCGCGGCGGGGCCGCCCTGCTCCGGCGACCGGCGGCGCTCGGCCTCGCCCTGCTCCTCGGCGCCGGGGTGGTCGCCATGAGCGCCGGACCCGCGCGCGTGGTCGTCATGAACGACACGGGGGACCCGAGGCCGCTCCTCCTCGAGGCGGTCCTGTCGGCGTTCGCCGTCCTGCTGGCGACGCTCTGCTGGCTGGGGCTCTACGGGATCTCGCTCCGGGCGCTGCGCGGCGAGCCGGTCCGGGCGCGCGACGCGCTCCCCGTCGGGTCGCTCGTGCAGGGCGCGGCGGCGGCGCTGCTCGCCGGCGCCCTCGCGCAGGTCGGGCTGGCCCTGCTCGTCCTGCCTGGCGTCCTGGTCTACGCGGCGACCGCGCTCGCGCAGCCCTTCGTGCTCGACAAGGGCCTCGGCGCGCTCGCGGCCCTGCAGGCCTCCTGGACGGCCACGCGCGGCCGGTGGTGGGGGATCCTCGTCGTCCTGATCGTCCCCGCGCTGCCGGTCGTCGTGTCCCTGGTCGCCATGGCGGCCGTCCTCTTCCACACCTTCACGGTTCCGCCCTTCGAGGTCGTCCTGGTGCTGTCCGCCCTCTCTGCGCCGTGGATGGCCGCGTCCGTCGCCGCGGCCTACGAGGCGCTCTGGCCCGGGGCGAGGCCGCACGCATGAGCCACGCCGAGGCGTGCCCCCGCTGCGAGGAGCCGCTGGCCCAGGCGGACGAGGGCGCCGCCGAGCGGCAGGCCCTCACGTGCGCCGCCTGCGGCGCGGGCCACCACGTCGGCTGCGAGGGCTCCGGCTGCGCCCGCCCCGGCTGCGCGCTGGCGCGGCCGAGCCACCCCGCCTGGACGCTCGAGGAGCGGGCGCGGGGGCCCTGGTTGTTCGTCCCGGCCGCCCCGCGCGGCGCGACGGCGCACGCCGCGCTCCTGGGCGCGGTCGTCCTCGCGGCGGCGATCCCCCAGCACCAGCGACTCCTGTCGGTGGCTGAGGCGGTCGTCGCCGGGGTCCCGGACGCCCCGCCCTGGGCCGCCTACTCCGTCGTGGCGGCGGGTCTGGTGGTGCCGTTCGCGGCGCTCGCGCTCGTGGCGCTCCTCCACCACCACCGGCACCGTCCCGTGCTGATCGACCGCCTGGGCCTCCTGTTCGACCACTCCCCGGCGTGGCACGGCGCGCGCCTCGCCTGGCCCTCGATCGCCGGCTTCCGGCTGGTCGAGGGCGGTGTGCGTCTGGTCGTGCGTGGTCGACCCTGGACGAGGCTGGTCGGCCCCCTCATCCCCTGCGAGGGCGAGCGGCAGCACGAGATGGTCGTGCTGCTGGAGGGCGTCGGCGTGCGGCGGTTCGAGGGCTGAGCGACAGTGCTGGGCGGTCGCCACGGTCGCGACGCCTCGAGGACCTCCATGAACCTGCCGCACGACCACGCCGACCGGATCGCCCGCGCCCGCCTGGCGCTCGAGGGGCTCTCCGTGGGGGACGCGTTCGGGCAGTGCTTCTTCCGCCCGTTCACGGGCAAGCTGCTGATCCGCCGCCGCCTCCCGCAGACGCCCTGGCTGTGGACCGACGACACGGCCATGGCGCTGTCGATCGTCGAGGTCCTCGACGCGCGCGGCGAGATCGACCAGGACGCGCTGGCCATCGCCTTCGCCCGGCGCTACATGGAGGACCCGCGGCGGGGCTACGGCGCCGGCGCCCACCACTACCTGGCCGAGATCGCCCGCGGGGCGCCCTGGCGCCCGGTGACGCAGGCCGTGTTCGAGGGGCAGGGCTCGCTCGGCAACGGCGGCGCCATGCGCGTCGCGCCGGTGGGCGCCTACTTCGCCGACGACCTCGACCGCGTCGCCGAGGAGGCGCGCCGCTCGGCCGAGGTCACGCACGCGCACCCGGAGGGCCAGGCCGGGGCGATCGCGGTCGCCCTCGCCGCCGCCCTGGCCAGGCGCCACCGGCGCGAGGTCGCGCCCGCGTGGCCGTTCGCCGACGAGCCGGCGGCCTTCGTCGTCCAGGTCATGGAGCGCACGCCGCCGGGCGCCACGCGCGACGGCCTCGAGCGGGCGCTGGCCCTGGGGCCGTCCACGTCGATCGCCGGCGCGGCCGGGCTCCTGGGCAACGGGTCGCGCGTGTCGGCGCCCGACACCGTGCCCCTGTGCGTGTGGGCGGTCGCTCGCTTCGGCGGGTCGTTCGAGGAGGCGCTGTGGCAGACCGTCAGCGCGTTCGGCGACCGTGACACGACCTGCGCGATCGTGGGCGGCGTCGTCGCCCTGCACGTCGGCGAGGGCGGGGTGCCGGCGGCGTGGCGCGCGGCGCGCGAGGCGCTGCCGGGCTGACGATCAGCGCGCGTGCAGGAAGTGCAGGACGCGGTCGCCCCAGTCGGACGCCACGAAGCGCGACGTCGTGCGCACGTTGCCCACGTGGACCTCGCCCTCCTTGGTCACCGCGTGGACGGCGTAGATCACCGTGCCCTCGGGGATCGTGGCCAGCTGGGTCCTGAAGTCGTCGCGCCCGCCGGCGGGGAAGCGGACCTGCGCCGGGCGGAAGTGGACCTGGCCCGGGGCGACGGGCTCCCTCACCGTCGCCCCGGCGAGGTCGACGGCCGCCAGGTGGCCGACCGACCGGCGCAGCGGGTCGGCGATCCGGGACGCCAGCCGGGCGAACAGCTTGATCGGCAGCGCGCTCGGCTCGGGGATCACGTTCGTCGGCGCCCGGAGGAAGAAGTCGCGGCCCTCCTGCGCGTCGAACGACGGGATCGCGTGGACGTTCACCGACGGCCGGCCCTGGACGAAGAGCTTGAGGGCGATCCCCGGGATGAAGCTCTTCTCGTCGGTCGCCAGCGACAGCCGCGCGATCCCCGGCGCGCCGCTGGCGAACAGGCCCGTGTAGGGGTGGTCGCCCACGGGCTCGTAGACCACGCGGGCCACGCTCCCGAAGGGGTGGAAGATCTTCGTGCGCGCCGGGCGGACGTCGCTCGCGGTCGAGAACGTCCGCTCGAGGAGCGGCAGGCGCAGGGCCTGGAGCGTGTCCCACACGCTCCCGCCGACCCCCCGGCCGCCGATCGCGGGCAAGGTCGCGTAGGGGGTCGCGCTCGCCGCGCGCCAGACCGTCTCCTGCTTCTCCCAGGGCAGCCACCCCTCGTAGGCCGCGCCCGCCGGCGCGCTCGCCGGCCGCGCGCCCTCGAACGGCAGGCTCTCGCCGTCGACGACGAGGGCCCCCTGGCAGCGGCCCGCGGCCGGGTCGACCGCGAGCGCGACGCGCCCCTCCCGCGCGCGGACGCCGGCCACGGCGCCCACCAGCCCCGCCTCGGAGCGGAGCGTCCCCTCGAGGCCCGCCAGCGTCCCGCTCGCGACGCCCGTGAAGGCGCCGACGTCCGCGAGGCGCAGGGCCACGTCGAAGCACCCGTCGCTGCGCAGGCGCACGGAGAGGTGGCCGCGCGCGTCGCCCGCCTTCACGGCGAAGTCGGTCGCCAGGGCGGGGGCCGCGAAGAGGAGGACCAGGGCGAGGCCGGCGATGGTTCGCATCATGACCCGAGGAGAGCACACCGGGCGCCAGACGCAAGTCCGTCACCCGCCAGGCGACGACGTTCTCGGATCCGTTTCTCAGCGCGACGTGACCGGGGCGACCTCGCCGCCCACGAGCGCCCGCCCCCGGTCCAGCCAGCGCCGGGCCCGCGCGCGGTGGTCGGGCGACCACGCCAGCCACGTCACCGCCGCGCCGACGAGCGCGAGCGCGACCACGAGCGCGACGCGGCGCCGGCGGCGCCGCCGGGCGGCCGCGAGCGTCGCCTCGTCGAAGTCGTCGGGCAGGCGCTCCTCGCGCAGGTCGCGGCGCGTGCCGGGCGGGAAGGGCGGCGTACGCGTGAACAGGCTCGCCGCGCGGCGGGTCACGCGCAGGGGGACGTTCACGGCCCAGCCGTTGGCCTCGAGGAGCAGCCCCAGGTCGCGGCGCCGGAGCTTGAGCCAGCCGAGGAAGCCGCTCAGCGCGGCGATCAGCCCCACGACGCTCGCCAGGCCGCCCACGAGCTCGAGCGGGCTGATCTTGGCCACCGCCGAGGCCACGTAGGCCGTCGCCGAGCCCAGGGCCGCGACGGCGACGCTGCCCACGAGGAGGGTGTTCTGGAAGGCGCTCGGCTGCGGCGCCGCGGGCGCGGGCGCGGGCGCTGCCTCGGGCAGGCCGTCGACCTTGTCTCCCAGCTGCCCCTGCGTGCTCGACTCGGCGCTCGCGAGCTTCGAGCCGGCGAGGTCCTCGACCTTCTTGCTCACGAACGCGGCCACGCGCCGGAACGGCGCCAGGACGGCCTCGCGCACGCTGATCGGGTTCTCGACCAGGTCGACGACGACGGCGTCCCACTCGCGCCCGGCCGTGTCGACGAAGAGCCCGCGCTTGCCGGGGCGCAGGCGGCCGCGCTCGCCCGTGGTCACCGGGGCCGCGACCTCGAACGGCGCCTCGCCGGTCCGGCCCGACACGGCCGCGTAGACGAGGAAGATCAGGCTGTCGGCGGCGACCTTCTTGTGGGCGGCGCGGTCGTCGACCTTGACGCACAGCTCGAGCCGCCGCCCGTCGATCACGAGCGAGCCGCGCTCGACGAGCGCGCGGCGCTCGGGGTGGTAGAGCGCGGAGAAGTTGACGACGTTCGCCGCCAGCTCGAGCAGCCAGCGCTGGTGCAGGACGAGCCGCTCGAGCGCCTGCACCTGCGCGACCTCGCCGGCGGCGGCCGCGTCGAGCGCGATGAAGTGACGCACCCGCTCGATCGTCGGGCTCGTGAGCATGGCCTTGAGCCGCTCGACGTCGAGCCGCTCGAACGGCTCCGGCGGGCGCGACGCCTGCCAGGCGCGGAGGTCGTCGAACGCCGCGCGCACCTGCGCCCAGGTCGCCCGCGTGAGCTCGCCGGGCGCCGCGCCGAGGACCCGGCCGGCGCCGGCGCGCAGGGCGTCGAGCCGCTCGCGGTAGGCAGGGTTCACGCCGTCGTCGAGGCGCAGGGCGCCGGCCGGGTCGGGCGGCGCGAGCGGGGCAAGGGCCAGGTGGCGCTCGATCGCCGCCGCGTCGGGCTCGCCCTCGAGCTTCGGCGCCTCGGGCGGCGCGCCCTGGTGGCGCGCGAGGTCGCAGAGGAGGAAGAACGCGTCGACCTTGGGCGCCAGGCCGTCGACGAGCGCCGCGGCCGCGCGGGCCTCCTCGTCGAACGCCTCGCCGCGCCGGCGCCAGGCGAGCCACGCCTCGGCCCCCTCGAGGAAGCGGGCCAGGTCGGCCGTGCCGATCCCCTGCTGGCCGCTGGCGTCCTTCGCCCCGGGCAGGACCGCCAGCACGTCCTTCACGTAGGCGGCCGCCTCCGGCTCCGGCAGGAGCCCCGGGCAGACGACTCCGTCGCCGTTGGCGAGCGTGCCCGCGTAGCCGGCCATGAACGTCCGCACCTGCGCGAGCGACAGCCGGTCGGCGCCGGGCGACCCCACCTGCGCCAGGACGTGCTCGGCCGCCTTGCGCAGGAGCCGGCCCGGCTCCTGCGCCGTGTCGAGCGACGCCAGCGCCAGGACGTCGCTCTTGCGGCCCACGTCGCGGCGGTCGGCCAGGCGGGCGAAGGCCCAGTCGCGCGCGGCGATCACGTCGGCGACGCGGACCCGCCCCTTGCCCTGGGCGTCGACCGCCTTCAGGAACACGGGGTCGCACTGGAGGTCGGCGATCGGGACGCTGGTCGCCGCCCAGCGCGCCGGGTCGAGGCGGTCGATCGCCGCCAGGTCGCTCTCACAGGTGACGGAGAGCTGCTTGCTGCCGCCGTAGGCGCGCGCGGTGAGGGTCATGGGGGCCCGAGGCTACCGGCCGGCGCGGCCGGGAGCCAGCCAGCCCTCCAGAGGGGGGTCAGGAGAGGAGTCGGCGCGCGGCGGCGACGAAGGCGTCGAGGTCGCCGAGGTGGTGCTCGACGACGTCCCGGACGATGGTCAGGTCGACGGCCGTGTAGCCGTGGACCAGGATGTTCCGGAAGCCCACCATGTCCCGCAGCGGCCCGATCAGCTCGGGCGGGAGGAGCCCGGCGCGGGCGAGGAGCTCGAAGAGCTCGCGGTTGGTGGCCGGCTCGCCCAGACGTCGCTCGGAGACGAGGTGGGAGGCGACGTCGAGGGCGCCCTGGATCGCGAGCTGGAGCGTGTGCTCGACGAACCTGCGCTCCTTGAGGTCCTCCTCGAGCCGCTCCGGCCGCGCGAGCGTGCGCAGCTCCTGCAGGCAGGTCTCGATGAACGCCAGCTTCTTGGCCAGGAGCAGCGGGTCGATCGTCATCGCAGCCGCCGGTACTCGAGCAGCGCCGGCAGGACGTCGAAGTACTCCCGGCGCGCGCGCACCTCGAAGCGCACGCGCGCGGCGGGGTCGCGCTCGAGCACGAGGCGCCCGTCGCGGAGGACGCGGTGCACCAGGTCCGGCGGCGCGCGGTCGAGGACGACGACCTGCACGGGGCGCCGCAGCAGCGCCTCGAGCGCGGCCTCCAGGTCGAGCTGCACGCGGAGCCCCGCGAAGCCCGCGGGCGGCGCCGCGCCGAGCAGGACCCCCACGTCCACGTCGCTCGCGGGGCCCGCCTCGTCGCGGGCGACGCTGCCGAACAGATACGCCGCGACCACGTCCTCGCGGCCGGCGAAGTACTCGCGGAGGCGCTGCTCGACCTCGTCCCGCATGCTCCTCCGAGTATATATAGCCCTCGCCTCGCGTCAGCTGCCGACCACGGCCGCAGCGTCGCGTGGCAGGTGCACCTCGCCGGCGCCAAGGCGCGCCCCGTCCTGCGAGGCGAGCAGCAGCCGCACCTCGCCGGGGAGCGCCGGCAGGGGGACCGCCTGCGCCGAGGGCCCGAGGTTCACGGCCACCGCCGTCCGCGCGCGGCGCAGGACGAGCCAGCGGGCCGCCTCGTCGAAGGTCACCCCGGTCGGGTCGAGGACCCCGTCGCGCAGGTCGGCGCGCCCCCGGCGCAGGGCCAGGAGCGCGCGGTACCAGTCGAGGAAGGCGCGCTGCTCGGGCCGGTCGAGCTCGTCCCAGCGCAGCCTCGACGCCTCGAACGTGCGCGCGTCCTGCGGGTCGGGCATGTCGTGCGGGGTGAGCCCCCAGGGCAGGCCGAACTCCTTCCAGCGCCCCTCGCGCACCGACGGCCGCAGCCAGGGGTCGCCGTGGTCGCAGAAGAACTGCCACGGCGTCGTCGCGCCCCACTCCTCGCCCTGGAAGAGCATGGGCACGCCGGGACCGCACAGGACGAGCGCGGCGGCCGCCCGCGCGCGGTCGGCGCCGACGAGGTGGTGGAGCCGCTCGCCCCGCGCGCGGTTGCCCACCTGGTCGTGGTCCTGCAGGTAGCCGAGGAACGCGTGCCCCGGGGCCGCCGGCCACGTCGCGGGCGGCGGCGCCTTCTGCCCGCGCTTGCGCCGCTTCGGGCTGGGGGTGCCTGGCTCGAGCACGAAGCCTCGTCCGAGCGCCTGCGCGACCTGCGCGAGGGCGCCGAAGTCCTCGTACCAGCCGGCGCGCTCGCCCGTGAGCGCGGCGTGGAGCGCGTGGTGCAGGTCGTCGCACCACTGCGCGTCGAAGCCGTGCCCGCCCTGCGCCCGCGGCGTGACCGTCCGCGGGTCGTGGCGGTTGGTCTCGGCGATCAGGACGAGCCGCCGCCCGAGCGCGCGCGCGAGGTCGTCCGTCTCCCGCGCGAGCTGCGTCATCAGGTGCTCGGGCGAGCCGTCGTGCAGGGCGTGCACGGCGTCGACGCGCAGGCCGTCGAGGTGAAAGGCCTCGTGCCACCACCGCGCGTTGTCGCACAGGAACCGCCGCACGGCGGCGCTGCCCGGGCCGTCGAGGTTCATGGCCGGCCCCCAGGGCGTCGAGGTGGTCCGGCTGAAGTAGGGCCCGAACCGCGGCAGGTAGTTGCCCTCGGGGCCGAGGTGGTTGTAGACGACGTCCAGGAGCACGGCGAGCCCGCGGGCGTGGCAGGCGTCGACGAGCCGCTGGAGGCCACGCGGCCCGCCGTAGGCGTGGTGCGCCGCGTAGAGCCCCACCCCGTCGTAGCCCCACCCGCGCTCGCCCGACGCCTCGGCGATCGGCAGGAGCTCGACGTGGGTCACGCCCAGCCGGGCGAGGTGGTCGAGCCGGCCGATCGCGGCCTCGAACGTCCCCTCGGGCGTGAAGGTGCCCACGTGCAGCTCGTAGATCACCCCGTCCTCGAGCGCCGGCGGCCGCCAGCCGGCGTCGGTCCAGCGGAACGCCCCCGGGTCGAACGCCCGCGACGGCCCGTGCACGCCCGCGGGCTGCCACGCCGAGCGCGGATCGGGCAGCGGCGGGCCGCCGTCGAGCGAGAACGCGTAGTCGGCGCCGGGCGGCAGCGGCGCGCCGAGCGTCCAGCGGCCGTCGTCGTCGGCGCGCTTCAAGGCGCGGCGGCGCCCGTCGACCTCCACCTCGACGCGATCGGCGAGCGGCGCCCACACCCACAGGTCGTCCACGGGGGCTCCTTCAGGGAAGAGAGAGCTCGAGAACCTTTCTCTCCGAATCGCCTCGTGGAGCCGCCGTCCCGCCCTCGTCCGCGTCCATGCCCCCACGATACCGCCACCCGCGCGCGCGTCGCCGCCGCCCTCTCGCCGAGTCAGCGTCGAGCGCGGAGGCTCGGCCCTCTGCTAGCATGCAGATGAGAAGAGCCGCTGAGGTCCGCAGCGGGCAGGTCGCATGATCCAGCGCATCTACGTCCACAACTTCCGCTGCCTGGAGAACTTCACCCTCGACCTGAAGAACACCCCGACGACCCTCCTCATCGGCGCGAACGGCGCCGGCAAGTCGACCGTCGGCCGCGTGCTGGAGGTGCTGCAGACCGTCGCCCGCGGAGAGAACCGCGTCGGACGACTCGTGACCCGGTCCGACTTCACCCGTGGCCGCGAGGACGTCCCCATGCGCTTCGTGGTCGAGGCGCTCCTCGGAGGGGTGACGTACGAGTACCAGCTCGCCCTCGAGCTACCCCCGCGATTCCACGAGCTGCGGGTGCTCGAGGAGCGGCTCTCCGCCGCCGGCGAGGAGGTCTTCGCCAGGACCTCCGCCCAGGTCGCGCTCCAGCGCCCCGCGAGCTCGCGCGCGCAGTTCCGCGTGGACTGGCACCTCGTCGCGCTGCCGATCATCCAGGAGGAGTCCGCCGCCGATCCCCTGTCGGTGTTCAGGACCTGGCTCGCGCGCATGTTCATCGTCTCGCCGGTCCCGTCCAGGATGACCGGAGCGTCGAGCGGCGAGACGCTGTTCCTCGACAAGGACTGCCTGAACTTCGCCAGCGTCTTCGCCGGGCTGCTCGCAGCCTTCCCCGCGGCCTACGGGCGGGTCGAGAGTCACCTCCGGGCGGTCATGCCCGAGTTCCTCGACGTCAAGAACCCGCTCGTGGGCAGGGACGCCCGACAGATCGTCGTGCGCTTCCGCACGGAGGACGGCGGGACCGAGTTCAGCCCGTCCTTCGAGCAGCTCTCCGACGGCGAGAAGTGCTTCTTCGTCGGCGCCGTCGTGCTCGCCGCCAACGAGGCCTATGGGCCGTTGCTCACCTTCTGGGACGAGCCCGACAACCATCTGGCCATGACCGAGGTCGGTCATTTCGTCCATGCGCTCCGGCGGGCGTTCAAGGCCGGCGGCCAGCTGATCGCGACGTCCCACCACGCCGAGACGATCCGGCGCTTCTCGGACGAGAGCACCATCCTCCTCCTGCGTCGGAGCCGCTTCGAGCCCACGGAGGCGCGGCGACTCGCAGAGGTCGGCTACTCGGGCGACCTGGTCTCCTCCCTGCTGCGTGGGGACCTGGGCGCGTGAGCTGGATCAACCACTACAGGCCTCACGTGGTGGTGATCCCGGAGGACGACGCCAACCGTCAGCTCGCCAACGGGTTCGTCGAAGCTCCCGGGATCGCGCTCCGCAGGATCCAGGTCTTGCCCCCGGCCGGAGGGTGGCGGAGCGTCGTCGAGACCCTCCTCTCGGACCACGTCTCGGACATGCGCAGGTTCGAGGAGCGGCTCGTCGTGCTGCTCCTCGACTTCGACGAGCAGGTCGACGCTCGCCGCAGGTTCGTCGAGGAGAACGTCCCGGGCGACCTGGCGAGCAGGGTCTTCACCGTCGGCGTGCTCTCCGAGCCGGAGCGGCTCAGGCGAGACCTGAGGCTCGAGCTCGAGGAGATCGGCGCCGTCCTGGCCGGCGAGTGCCGAGGAGGCGCCCGGGCGCCGACCTGGCGTCGACCGCTCCTCGAGCACAACGAGCCCGTCCTCGCGGCCCTCGCCGACCGCGTGTCGTCGTTCCTCTTCGAAGCGTGAGGGGCCATGTCTCGCCGCTTCGCCGAGGCCGCCGACGAGAACAAGGACGACATCCTCCCGGTCCTCACGCGCGCGCTCGCCGGCGTCCCCCCGGGCGGGCTCGTCCTCGAGGTCGCGTCGGGCACCGGGCAGCACGCGGCCCACTTCGCCGCGCGCCTGCCCCACCTGCGCTGGCAGCCGACCGACGCGGACCCGGACGCCCTCACGAGCATCGCCGCCTGGGCGGCCGACGCCACGAACGTCCTCGCGCCGCTCGTGCTCGATGCCGCGGCCGCGCGCTGGCCCGTCGAGCGCGCCGAGGCGGTCGTGTGCGCGAACATGATCCACATCGCCCCCTGGTCGGCGTGCCTGGGCCTCCTCGCCGGCGCGGCGCGCGTGCTGGCGCCGGGCGGGGCGCTCTTCCTCTACGGCCCCTACCGGCTGGACGGCGCGATCGCGCCGAGCAACGAGGCGTTCGACCGCTCGCTCCGGTCGCGCGACCCGCGCTGGGGCGTGCGCGACGCGGTCGAGGTCGAGGCGGCGGCGCGCGCGGCCGGGCTCGAGCCCGTGGAGCGCGTGCCGATGGCCTGGGACAACCTGTCGCTCGTGCTCCGCCGACCCTGAAGTCTTAAGCTGGACGCGTGGAGCCCGACGACGACGCGGAGCTCGTGCGCGTCCTGGTCGCCCGCGGGGCGCTCGCCCCCGGCAGCGCCGAGGCGTGCCTCGACGAGGCCCGGCGGCGGCAGCGCGCCGGCGAGCCGACCAGCGCGGCGCGGCTCCTCACGCAGCAGGGGCTCGTGCCGCCCGACGTCGTCGAGCGGGCGCTCGTCGAGGTCGTGCAGCGCGGGAACACCGTCTCCGCCCGCCCGGCCTCGTCGCTCTGGCCGGGGCGCCCGGCGTCGAGCCACCCGAGCGGCGCGGGGGCGTTCCCGCCGCGCTCGGGCGCGTGGCGCGCCACGGCGCCGGCGCCGGAGCGCCTTGGCGACTACCGGCTGGTGCGCCTCCTCGCGCGCGGCGGCATGGGCGCGGTCTACGAGGCCGTCCACGAGCCGTCCGGCGCGCCGCGCGCGGTCAAGCTCCTGCCGGCCGCCGCCGACGGCGAGGCGCGCGAGCGCTTCCGCCGCGAGGCCGAGGTCATGGCCGGGCTCGACCACCCGCACGTGGCGCGCGTCCACGCCGCCGACCTCGCGGGCGACCCGAGCTACCTCGTGCAGGACCTGCTCCCCGGCGGCTCGCTCCAGGACCGGCTGCGCCAGGGCCCCCTCCCGCCCGACGAGGTCCTCGACCTCGGCGAGAAGGTGGCCCGCGCCGTCGCCCACGCCCACGCGCTCGGCGTCCTCCACCGCGACCTCAAGCCGGCGAACGTCCTGTTCGACGACCGCGGCGAGCCGCGCCTGACCGACTTCGGCCTCGCGCGCCGCGCCGCGGGCGCGTCCGTCGCGCTGACGGCCACCGGGCAGGTCCTCGGGACGCCCGCCTACATGGCGCCCGAGCAGGCCCTCGGCCTGCGCGACGTCGACGCGAGGAGCGACGTCTACGGCCTGGGCGCCGTCCTCTACGCGGGGCTCGTCGGGCACGAGCCCTTCCCCGGCGCCGGCGTGGCGGAGGTCCTCGAGCGGGTCGTGAAGGAGGAGCCGCCGCGCCCGTCGCGCCTGCGCCCCGACGTGCCGCCCGCCCTGGAGGCGGTGGTCCTGCGCGCCATGGCCAAGGCGCCCGACGACCGCTTCCCCTCGGCCGAGGCGCTCGCGGACGCCCTGCGCGCCGCGCGCGGCGGCGCCGCGCCGGCGCGGCCCGCGCGGCGCCGCCGCTCCGTCGCCCCGGTGGCCGCCGGCGCCGCGCTCTCCCTCGCCGTGGCCATCGCCGCCGCGTGGTGGGCCCGACCGACGAGCACCCCCGCGGCCGCGCCCGCCCCGCCGCGCGCCGCGGGCCCCGCGCCGGTCGCTGCCCCGTCCGCCCCGCGACGCTGGTCGGGCCTCGCGCCCGACGGCGCCTTCGACGCCGCTCTCTCGCTCCTGGCCGAGTGCCCCGGCGTCGGCGCGCCGCGCCTCGCCTCGAGCCTCCTCCTGCGCCTCGAGGTCGGGCCCGACGGCCCCGACGGCCGCGTCACGCTCTGGGCCACGGTCCGGCGGGTCCGCGTGCAGGTGCGCGGGCCCCTGTTCGCGCTCGACCACGACGGCGCCACCCGCAAGGGCGACGCGCCGGAGGTCCGCGCCGCGTTCGAGGCGGTGCTCGGGCAGCGCGTGATCATCGAGGTCGACCGCGACGCCGGGGCCGTGCGCCTGAAGGACGCCGGACGCCTGCGCGACGCGGTCCTCGCCGCCGCGCCGTGGCTCCCCGCCCGGCCCGAGGCGACGCGCGACTGGGCGGTCCGGGCCTTCGCCGACGGGTTCGAGGAGGCGGCGCTCACGCGGGCCCTCGACGCCCTGTTCCGGGGCGCGGCGCCCGCCCGCTTCGACGACGGGCGCCTGGCGAGCGGGCTCTTCGAGGAGCGGCTGGTCCTCGGCGGCCGCGAGGCCCGCGCCGTCCGCGGCTGGCACGAGGTCGGCGTCCACGTCGTCGGGCGCGGCGAGGTGCTCGGGCGGATCGCCGAGCGGCGCGACCTGGCCTTCCCCGTCCTCGGCGTCTTCAACGGGATCGACGACGTCAACCTGATCCGCGAGGGCGCCGCGCTCGAGCTCCCGCGCCGCGCCCCGGCCCGCCCCCGCCGGGCCGTGGAGGTGCGCGAGGACGGCCTCGTCGCGCGCGACCGTCCGGGCGGGCTCGCCGTGGCGACGCTCCCGGCCGGGCGGCGCTTCGTGAGCGACGCCGAGGACCTCGGCTGGGCGCGGCTGGACCTGGGCGGCGGCTGGGCGTGGGCGCCGCTCGACGCGCTCGCGCCGGCGCGGGGGGCGCGCGCCGTCGAGGTGGCGACGACGCAGTGGGTCGTCCGCGTCGAGCGCCTGGGCGCGGCGCGCTACGCCTCGCGCGGGCAGGCCTACGTCGTCCTCGCCACGGGCGCGACGCTCACCGAGGTGCAGTTCGACGAGGCCCCGGCCTCGATCCGAGCCGTCGCCCTGCGGCCGGTCGCGCTGGAGGAGCCGCCGTGAGGCGCGTGGGGCCTTACGAGGTCACGGGCGAGCTCGGGCGGGGCGGCATGGGGGTGGTCCTCGCCGCGGTCGAGCCGGCGACCGGGCGCGAGGTGGCGCTCAAGGTGCTGCGCGTCGACGACGCGCGGGCGCGGGCGCGCCTCGCGCGCGAGGCCGAGGCCCTGGCGCGGCTGCGCCATCCGGGGATCGTCGCCGTGCTCTCGGCCGGCGAGGACGGGGGCCGGCTGTGGGTGGCGATCGAGCGCGTGCGCGGCCGCTCGCTCGAGGCGCGGCTGCAGGCGGGCGGGCCGCTCCCGTCGGCCGAGGTCGCGCGCGTGGGCCTGGCCCTCGCCGAGGCCCTGGCGCACGCGCACGCCCGCGGCGTGCTCCACCGCGACCTCAAGCCGGACAACGTGCTCCTGCCCGACGCCGGCGGCCCCCCGCGCCTCGTCGACTTCGGGCTCGCCGCCCTGGCCGGCGAGGCCGCCGAGCGCCTCACGCAGACGGGCACGTTCCTCGGCACCCCGGGCTACTGGTCGCCCGAGCAGGCCGCCGGCGAGCGGAGCCGGTTCGGGCCCGCGACCGACGTGTACGGCCTCGGCGCCGTGCTCTACGCCGCTCTGACCGGGGCGCCGCCGATCACGGGGGAGTCGCTGCAGGAGGTCCTCGTCGCGACCGCCCGGCGCGCCCCCGTGGCGCCGTCACGGCTGCGCGGCGACGTCGACGCGCGGCTCGAGGCGGTCGTCCTCCGCTGCCTGGCGAAGTCGCCGGCGGAGCGCTTCGCGGGCGCCGCCGAGGTGGCCGCCGCCCTGGTCGGCCGGCGGGCGCCCGCGGGTCCTCGACGCCGGGTCGCCCGGCTCGCCGCGGGCGCGGCGGCGCTCGGGCCGCGGCGCGGCGGCGGCCCCGCTCTGGCTCCCCGCGCCGGCCCTGCCGCCGGCGACCGCGCCGGCGCCGCCCTCGACGGCGCCGGCGACCGCCGACCCGCCGCCGGCGCCCGCGCCGCCGCCCTCGCCGACCGTCGGGCCGCCCGCGACCGTCGAGGCGCTCCCGCCGCGGCCGGCCGGCCTGCCGCCCTGGGCGCACGAGGTCGCCCTGCTGCGCCTCGTCGACGAGGCGGCGCTCGAGGACCCCGACGGGGTCATCATGACGGAGCTGATCTCCGTGGCGCCGCAGGTGCGCGACCAGCTCCTCGCGGCGTCGACGCTGCGGTGGGTGGCGGAGTCGGCGCGAGACCCCCTCCGGCGCGCGCGGGCGTGGCACGCGCTGGCCCTCCACTTCGAGCACGGGTTCGCCGTCGCACGGTCGAGGCCGGAGGCGCTGCGCTGCCACCGCGCGGCGGCGGAGCTCGGGCACGCCGGGAGCGCCGTCGCGCTGGGGACGGCCCTCCGCCTCGACGACCCGGAGGCGGCCCTGGGCTGGCTGCGCCGCGCGCAGGCGGCGGAGTCCGGCGCGACGCCGGAGGAGCTCGAACGGGCGCGCGTGGACGTCGGCCAGATCTGGTTCATGCGGCCCGACCTGGTGCCGGATGACGAGCTCGAGGCCTGCCTGCGAGGCGCGGCCGCGCCGCTGGCGGCCGTGTTCCTCTCGATCTGGCTCGAGCGGCGCGGCCGACTGGACGAGGCCGAGCGGGTCCTCGACGAGGCCGCCGCGCGCACCGACGACCCGGGCGTCCACGCGCAGCGCGCCGTCTCCGTCGCGCCGCGCCGCCCGGAGCGCCACGCCGAGCTCCTGCGCGGCCCGCGCGCGCCGGCCGCGCGGGCCCGCTTCGCCACGGACCTGTTCTCGCGAGCCGGCGACGACTCCGGCCTGCGCGACCGCGCCGTGGAGCTCCTGCGCGCGCTCTTCGAGGACCCCGAGCCGGAGGCTCGCGGGATCGCCGCCGCCGGGTTGGTCGTCGTGCACGCGGTCGACCGGCGCAACGGCCGGCGGCCGCCGCGCGTGAGCGAGGACGAGGCACGCGCCGCCTATCCGGTCGCGCGCGCCACCGGCCACAGCGTCGGCGGCGCCGCCGAGGAGCTCGGCCTGGTCAGCCCGCCGCCGCCCGGCGGTCCGGGGCCGGCGTCGACGCGACCAGCTCGGTGATCACCTCGTCGGTCGAGATCGCCTCGGCCTCGGCGTGGTAGCTGAGCATGATCCGGTGGCGGAGCGCCGGGTGGATGATCGCCCGCACGTCGGCCGGGGTCGCCTCGGCGCGCCCCTGGAGCAGCGCGCGCGCCTTGGCGCCCAGGAGCAGGTTCTGCGTCGCGCGCGGCCCGCCGCCCCAGGCGAGCCACTCGCGCACGAACGCGGGGGCGACCCCGCTCGCCGACCGCGTCCGGCGCGTGAGCGCCATGGCGTAGCGGACCAGGTCGTCGGGCACCCGCACGCGCCGCACGAGGCGGTGGGCCTCGAGGATCTCGTCGGTCGAGAAGACCGCCTCGAGCTTCGCCCCGTAGGAGGACGTGGTCAGCCTCATGACCTCGTACTCCTCGCCGAACGACGGGTAGTCGACGTGGATCATGAACATGAACCGGTCGAGCTGGGCCACCGGCAGCTGGTAGGTGCCCTCCTGCTCGATCGGGTTCTGCGTGGCGAGGACGAAGAACGGGTCGGGCAGGGCGTACTTCGTGCCGGCGCAGGTGACCTGCCGCTCCTCGAGCGCCTCCATGAGCGCGGCCTGCGTCTTGGGCGGCGTGCGGTTGATCTCGTCGGCCAGGACGATGTTGGCGAAGATCGGGCCGGGCTGGAACACGAAGCGGCGCTCGCCGCTCGGGTCGCGCCCGATCACCATGGTGCCGGTGATGTCCGACGGCATCAGGTCGGGCGTGAACTGGATGCGCCGGAAGTCGAGCGAGAGCGACTCCGAGATCGACGAGATCAGGAGCGTCTTGGCCAGGCCGGGCACGCCCACGAGCAGCGAGTGGCCCTGCGCGAACACGGCGCAGAGGAGCTCCTCGATCGGCCCGTCGAGGCCCACGATCCGGCGGCGCAGCTGGTCGCGCAGCTTCTGGACCTTCGCGCCGACCTGCTCGATCCGCCGCGCCTCGTCCTGCGTGAGTCCGCTCATGCGTCCGCCTCCGGGGCCGTCCGGCGCGCCCGCGCGCGCGACGACCCGGTCTCGCCCTGGCCGCCGGCCAGGGCCTCGATCTCCTCGCGGGCGTAGCAGAGGCCCGCGCCCGCCTTGCCGCGGGTCATCCCGGGGCAGTCGGCGGCGTACTCGTCCCACGCCTCGGGCGTGGCGATCGTCTCCGGCCAGAAGGGGAAGGTCCGGCACTGCGTCGGGCGCGCCTCGTAGACGGTGCACCCCTGGTCGTCCGACCAGAAGACGCAGTCGCCGTTCCGCTGCTCCGTGAGCGAGTAGACGCCCAGGTTCGCCACCCAGCGCACGTAGCGGCGCGAGAACGCCTCGGGCGAGAGCCCGACGTGGCCGGCCAGGCGCTCGATCATGGGCTCGTCCACCTCGACGTAGCCCGGGTCCGGGCCGCGGCAGCACTCGCCGCAGCGCGTGCAGGTGAAGCGCAGGCCCTGGGCGTACCAGGGCTCGCTGATCGCCAGGCGCCGCGGCCTCGGGCTCACGACCCGGCCCCGGCGGCCGTCGACGTGGTGAGGGCCCGGGCCTCGCGCGTCAGCTCGAGCGTGCGCACGAACGGCCCCTCGTCGAGGCCGCGCGAGCTGGTGACGAAGATCTGGGCGAACTCGTCGTCGAAGGCGCGCAGGAGCGAGAGGAACGCGTGCTCGCGCGCCGGGTCGGCCGAGGCCAGCGGCTCGTCGAGGAACAGGAAGTGGCCGCCGGCGAGCCCCCGCGCGGCGACCAGGGCGCGGGCCAGGCCGAGGCGCAGGGCCAGGAGCACCTGGTCGGCGGTGCCGCTCGAGAGCTCGACGAGGCGCACGAAGTCGCCGCGGTCGGGCGAGAAGACGCGGATGTCGAGGTCGGCGTCGACCCGCACGCGCCGGTAGCGGCCGCTCGTGAGCCGCGGGAGGACCTGCTCCAGGTAGCGCGCGAGCGCCGGGCCGAAGCGGGCCTCGAGCGAGCGGGCGAGCCCGTCGAGGAGCGCGATCGCCTCGGCGCGCGCGGCCACCTCGCGCCGCGCGGGCGCGAGGACCTCGCGCAGCTGGCGCACCTTGGCCTCGAGCTCGTCGAGCCGCCGCCGCTGGCGGCCGAGCCGCTCGTCGGCGGCGCGCGCCTCGTCGAGCGCCACCTGCGCCTGCACGAGCTCGTCGCGCGCGCGGCGCGCCGCGCCCTCGGCCTGCTGCAGCCCCGTGCGCAGGGTGGCCGCGTCGCCGAGGAGGTCGTCGAGGAGCTCCCGCTCCCGGCGCATGACCGCGCGCAGGTCGTCGACCGAAGGCGCCTCCGGGCGCGCGCGCAGGAGCTCGGAGAGCCCGCTCTGCTCCTCGTAGCGCCGGCGCGCCGCGGCGGCGTCGCCGGCGTGCGCCTCGAAGGCCTGGGCGAGGGCGGCCTCGAGGGCCTTGCTCGCCTCGCCCACGGGCGCGGCGCGGCGCCCGTGCTCGAGCGCGTCGAGCTCGATCCGGGCGCGGACCACGAGCGCGAGCGTCCGGTGGACCTCCGCCTCGAGCGCCGCGGCGTCGGGGGGGGCCGCGTCGGCCGCGGGCGCGGCCTGCGGCACGCCCTCGGGGAAGGCGACCTTGATCGTCTCGCGCACCTCGGCGAGCGCCTGCCGGGCGGTCGCCTCGACGCGCCGCGCGTCGGCGAGCGCCCCGTCGGCCTCGCGGGCGGCGCCGTCGGCCTTCGTCACGCGCGCCTGGGCGTCGGCCAGGAGGTCGGCGGCGCCCCGCTCGCCGTGCGGGCCGGCGGCCTGCTTCAGCGCGGCGGCGGCGTCGCGCACGTTGGCGGCGACGACCGGCTCGAGCGCCTTCAGCATGGCGGCGATCGGGCCGGGCGCGAAGGCCTTGCAGGCCTCGAGCTCGCGCCGGTCGTGCGCGTCGAGCGCCTGGAGGCGGGCCTGCTCCGCCTCGGCGGCGCGCGCGCGGCGGACGGCGCCCGCGCGCACGACGAGGCACCACAGCCCGAGCGCGGCCAGGCCGGCGCCCAGGGCGCCGAGCGGCGCCGTGGCGAGCTCCGGGGTCACCGTGAGCGTCTGCCCGCCCGGCAGCGCGACGGGGCGCGGCGGGAAGCTCAGCGCCGGCTGCTCGGCCGGGAGGCGCGTCGCCGCCGCGGCCCCCCCGGCGCCAGCGCCCCAGAGCAGGGCCAGGACCCCGAAGAACAGGCGCCAGCCGGCCGTGCGCCGCTCGCGGGCGGCGACCGCCGCCTCGCGCTCGAGGCGCGCGGGGAGCGAGTCCGGCCCGGTCTCGGGCGCGACCTCCGTCGCCAGCTGGTCGCGGCGCGCCCCGACGAGGGCCGTCAGCGCCTGCGCCGCGCGGTCGACCGCCTGCGCCTGCTCGAGCGCCTGGCGGGCCGCGGCGCGCGGGCCGTCCTGCTGGCGGGCGGCCTCCTCGACGCGCGCCGCGTGCCCCGCGGCCTGCTCCGAGAGCGCCTCGACCCGGCGCAGGGCGCCCAGGAGGAGCTGCCGCTCGGCGGCCGCGACGAGCGACGTCTCGACGCGGGTCAGGGCGGCCGCGCGCTCGCGCTCCGCCTCGACCGCCTTCTCGGCGAGGTCGCGCGCCAGCCGGGCGCGCTGCTCGGCGGTGAGCGCCTCCGCCTGGCGGAAGCGGGCCTCGGCCAGGGTCGCCTCGACCCGCTCGCCCTCCTCGCGCGCCGGGAGCGCCTCGGTGTGCAGGGCCTGGGCGACGGTCAGGTCGCGCTCGAGGGTGCTCGCCCGCTCGCGCGCCTCCTCCTGCTCGCGCTCGAGGGCGGCGCGGGCGCGCTCGACCGTGGTGATCCCGAGCATGTCGCAGACGATCCGGCGCGCGTTGTCGTGGCCGTCGCGCTGCAGGAGGTCGAGCTCGTGCTGGGCCACGTAGAACGAGTAGCGGAAGGTGGAGAAGTCGAGCCCGAGGAGGCGCTGGAGCGCCTCGGCCACGGCCCGCGGCCCCTCGGCGAGCAGGGCGCCGTCGGGCCCGCTGAGGCGGGCCTCGAACTCGCCGGTGCGGGCGACGAGCCGCTCGACGCGGTGGACGCCGCGGCCGGGCACCTCGACGTCGACCCGGGTGCGGCACTCGTCGCGCTCCCAGTGGATCGCCTGGGCGGGGTCGGTCCCCTCGGTGCGGATCGTGCGGCCGAAGATGGCGAAGGCGATCGCCTCGCCGATCGTCGTCTTGCCGGCCTCGTTCTCGCCGGTGAGGCCGATCACGCCGGCGGGGAGGTCGGTCAGCTCCAGGCGCTCGTAGCGCATGAAGCCCTCGGCGTGCAGCTCGCGCAGGATCACGGGGCCTCCCTGGGCGACGCGCTCATCACCCGCCGCAGCGCGGCCTGCGCCATGGCCAGCGCCTCGCCGGCCAGGGCGGCCCGCTCGGCCTGCCCTGCGCGCGCGAGCGCGTCGACGCGCCCGCGCGCGAACGCCTCCAGCTCCTCGGGCGGCGTGCGCAGCGCGAGCCCGGCGTGGTCTGCGCCCTCGCCCGTCGGGAGGTCGGGGTCGGGCAGGCGCTCGTCGCCGTCGCCGCCGGCGAGGGCCGGGATGGCGTCGTCGGAGTCCTCGACCCCGAACACGACCACGGGCTGCTCGTCGGACGGGCCGCGGGCCTCGCCGACCTCCACCAGCTCGTCGTCGGCGCGCTCGCCGTCGCCGCCGTTCCCCTCGTGCCCGGCCACGGTCACCGCGCCCCCGCGCCGAAGCGCACCACCTCGCCGGTGGCGCGGCGCACGGCCCAGCCGCGGACGAACGGCTCGCCCGGCCCCTCGACGCTGAAGGCGAACCAGTCGGGGAGCTCCGCCGCCAGGCCGAGCTCGGCCGTGCGCCCGCCCGGGGCGGCGCGCAGGGCGCGGAAGGCCTCGTCGAGCGAGGCGACGGGCGCGCCGCCGGGCGCCACGCGCTGCGCCTGCCCCAGGCGACGGGCGAGGGCGGCGGTGACCTCCGGCGTGCCGGCCGCGACGAGCGGCGGCGCGTCGCGCCCGAGGACCTCGACCCCCGTGGCGATCACGCTGACCACCTTCTGGGGGCCGTGGATCTCGGCGGCGCGGTCGGGGTCGCCGCCCTCCTCGGCGTAGTGGCGGGCGACCTCCTCCGAGATCTCCTCCGCCAGGACCTCGCCCTGGACGATCACGGCGCGGCCGCTCGCGTCGCGCGGGACGAAGAAGCCGTAGTCCTTGAAGCGCACGCGCACCTCGCGCTCGCCGTCGGTGAGGACCATCCAGCAGCCCTTCTTGCGGCACACGTCCTTGATGCGGCCGTCGACGCGCACGGGGCGGCCCTGGAGCGCGCCCGGCTCGGCGACGACGCGCTCGAGGGGGGTGGCGTCGGGCAGCGTCACGCCGGCGCCGAACGCGCCGGCGGGGGCGCCGAGCGGCGGGAGCTCGGGCGCGCGCGCGGCGGGCCGGGAGGTGGGACGCGTCGTCGGGGCGGGCTGCGCGTCCTGCCCGCGCGCGCCCCAGGCGACGGCGACGAGCGCCGCGCCGAGCGCGAGGGCGATGGACGAGCGGCGCGCGAGGTCGCCGGTGGGCATCCTAGGTGCTCCTGAGACAACGGGTTGGGGAGGGCGCGGAGTCTACCACGGGGGGCGCGGGGCAGGAAGGGAAGGTCCGGGTGGTCGCGCCCCGGATCGGCTGCGAGCATCCGCGCGATGACGTCGACCGAGGGGCCCGGGTTCGAGGTCGTCCGACCTCTCGGTCAGGGCGGCATGGCGACGGTGTTCGAGGTCCGCCGCCCCGGCGACCCGCGCCGGCTCGCGCTGAAGGTGCTGCGCGGGGTCTCGGCCCGCGGGGTCGAGCGGCTGCGGCGCGAGGGCGAGGTGGTCGCGCGCCTGCGCCACCCGGGGATCGTGAGCGCGGTGGACGCGGGCGCCCTGCCCGACGGCGCGCCCTACCTCCTGTTCGAGCTGGTCGAGGGCCAGACGCTGGGCGAGCGGCTGCGCGCCGGCCCGCCGCCCGAGGAGGCCTGCGTCGTCGGGTGGGGGCGCGCGCTGGCGTCGGCCCTGGCCCACGCGCACGCGGCCGGCGTCGTGCACCGCGACGTCAAGCCCGACAACGTCCTCGTCGACCTGGACGGTCGGCTCCGGCTGGCCGACTTCGGCGTGGCGCTGGTCCTCGACCTCGAGCGGCTGACCCGCACGGGGCAGGTCGTGGGCACGCCGAGCCACATGGCGCCCGAGCAGGCGGGCGGGCCCGGCGGGGTGGGGCCGTGGACCGACGTGCACGCGCTCGGGGCGCTCCTGTTCGAGGCCTGCTGCGGCGCGTCGCCGTTCGAGGGGCCCGACCTGGCCACCTGCCTGGCGAGCGTGATCGGCGCGCCGGCGCCGCGCCTGCGCGAGCGCCGCCCGGACGCGTCGCCGGGGCTGGAGGCGGTCGTGGCCCGGTGCCTGGCGAAGGACCCGTCGGCCCGCTACCCCGACGCCGGCGCGCTCCTCGCGGACCTGGAGCGGCTCGCGGCGGGTCAGCGCCCCGACGCGCTGGGCCGGGCGCCTCGGCGTTGGCCGATCGCGGCCGCGGCCGCGCTCGTCGTCGCGCTCGTCGTCGCGCTCGTGTGGGCGGTCGTCGGGGCGGCCGCCCGCGTCGGTGAGCCGCCCGCCGCTCCGGTCGTGAGCCCCGCGCCAGCGACGACCGCGCCGGAGCCCGACGTCGCCGAGGCCGCGTTCGGCTGGTCGCTGAGCCCCGGCGGCGCCTTCGACGTGCGGCTCGAGATCGGCGCCGGCGCCGGCGGCGGGCTGAGCTACGTGGTGACGCTCACCTGCGCCGAGGCGACCGCCGAGCGGCTGCGCCTCGACGGCGTGATCCGCGCCGTGCGGATCGACCCCGGCCCCGGGGCGCCCGCGGCCGGCTTCGACTCCGAGGGCCCGGCGGCCGAGCAGGCCGCCTGGCTGCGCCATCTGGGCCTCGCCGTCGGCGCGCCGCTGCGGGTCGTCCTCGCGCCGACCACCGGGGCGGTGCTCGAGGTGACCGGCCTCGACGCCCTGGACGAGCGCCTGCGCGCGGCCGGCGGCCCGGTGGGGGGGATCCGCGACGTCACCATGCGCGCCCTCCTCGGCGTGCTCGGCGACGTCCTGCCGGGCGGCGCGGCGCCGGACGTCGGCGAGAGCTGGACGCGCGACGCGCCGGTCCTCGGCCCGACCCATGTGGGGCGAGGTCGCCGGCGCGTCACGCTCGAGGCGCGGCGCGGCGACGAGGTCCGCCTCGGCTGGCGGCTCGTCGGCGCGCCCGAGTGGCCAGAGGGGGCCAGGGCGGTCCACTCCGTGCGGGCGCGCGGCCACGCCGCGCTGGCGGGCGGGCGCCTCCTCGAGGCCGAGGCGCAGATCGATGGCGAGGTGGCCGGGGGCGGCGGGCCGTTCTCGCAGCGCCTCCGCTGGCAGATCCAGGACTGACGTGACGGACGCTCACGGGGTGACGGCCGCGCGGACCTCCGTCGCGCCGAGGTCGCGGGACGCGCCCGGCGCGAGCCCGAGGTCGAGGAGGCGCAGGCGACCCACGGCGACCCGCACGAGGCGCAGGGTGGGATGCCCCACGGCCGCCGTCATGCGCCGCACCTGGCGGTTGCGCCCCTCGGTGAGGGTCAGCTCGAGCCACGCCGTGGGCACGGTCTTGCGCGCACGGATCGGCGGGTCGCGCGGCGGCAGGGGCGGCTCGCCGTCGAGCAGGCGGGCGGCGGCCGGGCGCGTGGTCCCGTCGCCGAGCGCCACGCCGCGCGCGAGGCGACGGAGCGCCTCGTCGTCGGGGACCCGCTCGACCTGCGCCCAGTAGGTGCGCGGGTGGGCGAAGCGCGGGTCCGTGAGGCGGTGCGTCAGGGCGCCGTCGTCGGTGAGCAGGAGCAGCCCCTCGCTGTCGTGGTCGAGGCGGCCGACGGCGCGCAGCGGGCCCCGCGGGCCGCGGCCCCCGCCGGGGTCGGCCGCGAGCAGGTCGCCCAGGCCCGGGTGGCCCGCGCGCGGCGTCCACTGGGAGAGGTGGCCGTAGGGCTTCCACAGGGCGACGACGCGGGCGCGCACCCCGAGATCGGAGCATCCGGGCCCGCGGTCGGGCCAGGGGGGGCGCGCCACCCGGCGCCCGGGCGGGTCAGCAGCGACCCCGGACGGCCGCCGCGGCGGGGTTTCGCCGCGCGCGTCGACGGGCCCGGGCGTGGCAAGCCCCTTGCGCTTGCCCCTGCCGACCGGGTCGGGCGTCATCGGCGCCCCGTTCAAACCGCCACCCGGAGAGGAGGAGGACACGTGGTGCGTCGAGGAACGAGAGGCAGGGCGGCGCTGTTCGTGCCCGCGCTGCTGGTCGCGAGCGTCGCCGGCTGCCCCGGCGACGACGGCGAGCCAGGCGCGGCGCCGACGTTCGAGCCGACGCCCGGCGCGAGGCAGGACGACGCGGCCCCGCCGCGGCGCGAGCCGGTCGGCCCGGAGGAGACGACGACGATGTCGCTGCCCTCCGAGGCGGAGCCGGTCCTGGTGATCGAGCGCCGCGGCGCCGAGCAGGTCCGCGGCGGCGAGGAGTACGCCTACACCCTGGTGGTGACGAACCGGTCGGAGTTCGCCCTGAACGACGTCGTGATCCGCGAGACGATGCGCATGACGTCGCACGAGGGGCGCCACGCGCACGCGGAGCCGGGCGGCGCCGGGCAGCAGGTCGGCGACGACCGGATGCAGCGGCAGCAGCAGGTCGGCCAGCAGGAGGTGCAGCAGCAGCAGCAGCAGCCGAACGGGCAGCAGCAGGCTCAGCAGCAGCAGATGAACGGGCAGCAGCAGCAGCAGCAGCAGCAGCAGCAGAACGGCGTGTTCGAGGGCCAGGAGTGGCACTTCGACATGCTCGGCCCCGGCGAGTCGCGCACGATCGAGGCGAGCTTCATGCCGCCCGACGTCGGCGCCCTCGAGCTGTGCACGTCGGCGACCTACCGCCAGGCGCTGTGCACGGTGGTGAACGTGGTCGCCCCGGACCTGGGGCTGCAGGCCTTCCTGGTCGACGCCGAGGGGCGCCGGCGGGACCTGGCCTACGCCTGCGACGAGCTGTTCCTCTACTACCGCGTCTTCAACCCCGGCACGGCGGCGACGCCCCCGGCGCGGGTCACGCACCAGCTGCCGCAGTTCGCGCAGGTCGCCGACACGCGCGCGCCGCAGGTCGAGTTCGAGGTGGGCGCGATCCCGCCCGGCGAGGTGATCGAGCGGCGCATCCCGCTCCGGTTCATCGGGACGGGCGCGTTCGAGGGCGTGGTCCAGGCCCAGGCCGGCGACCTCACGGCGCGGGCCCCGGTGCCCACGGCGATGATCGTCGTGCCCGAGCTGGCGATCCAGATCGACGGCCCGCAGCAGGCCTACCTCGGCCGACCGGTGACCTACCGGGTGACCGTGGCCAACCCGAGCGACGTGACCGCGCTGAACACGGTCGTGCGCCTGCAGGTGCCCGAGGGGTTCCAGCGGCCGCAGATCGACACGCGGCAGGTGCGGCAGGTGGAGGAGGGCGCGTTCGAGGTCGGCACGCTGCCGGCTGGCGAGCGCCGCAGCTTCACCGTGACCTTCGACCCGGGCGATCAGCCGGCGCAGATCCGCATGGTCGCGCGCGCCGAGGCCTACTGCGCGCCGATCGTCCAGGACCAGATCGCGACCGAGGTGATCGGCGTCCCGGCGATCCGCCTGCTGGCGGTCGACCTGACCGACCCGGTCGCGGTGGGTGACGTGGTCGTCTACGAGGTGCAGGTCATGAACCAGGGCACGGAGGAGGACCTCGACATCCGGATCACGGGCGAGCTGCCGCGCCAGCTGCGCTTCATCGACGGCTCGGGCCCGACGCAGGTGCAGGGCCAGCAGCAGCGCTTCGAGTTCGCGTCGATCGACCGGCTGGCGCCGGGCCAGACCGCCACGTGGCGCGTGCGGGCGGAGGTGCTCGAGCCGGGGCAGGTGCAGTTCACCGTGCGCATGGTCAGCCAGGCCAACCCGCAGCCGGTGATCTCGCAGGAGCCCACGACGCTGATCGAGGCGGCCGGGCCCGCGCGGCAGCGGTAGCGGGGGACGCTGCTCGTCCTCGACGGCGAGCGCATCGGAAGACGACGTCCTCGCGAAGGGACGGGGCAGGCGGGCCGCGCCGTGGAGCGTGGCCCGCCTGCCCTCTTTCCGGAGCGGCCCGGCCCTCGCGCGCGGGCCGCCGGCCGCGGGTAGGATCCCGGCCCCATGACCGACGCCGCCGCCGAGGAGACGCACCCCGCCCGGGCCTTCTGCCGCGCCCTGGGCATCCGCTACCCGCTCGTGCAGGGCGGCATGACCTTCGGCTCGGATGCCCGGCTCGTGGCGGCGGTCTCCGAGGCCGGCGCCCTGGGGACGCTGGGGACCTTCCACTACCGCACGCACGACCGGGTCAAGGAGCAGGTCGACCTGATCCGCCGGGCGACCGCGCGGCCGTTCTCGGTGAACGTGCCCTTCTTCGAGCAGAGCTTCGCGCTCGTCGAGCGGCTGGCCCGCGAGGACGGCGTGAAGGTGTTCACGCTCGGCGGCTGGTTCTCCGAGTCCATGCAGCGCCTCAAGGAGGAGCTGGGCCTGACCGTGCTCGTGAGCGTCAACGCGCCGACCGTCGCGCGCATGGTCGCCGAGCGGCCCTACGACGCGCTGATCGTGCAGGGCAACGAGTCGGGCGGGGCGAACTCGCACTACGGGACGGAGCAGCTGTTCGACCTCGTCCGCCCGGTCGCCCGCCCCGGCGCCCCGCTCCTCTGGGCCGGCGGCATGTGGGACGGCGGCGACCTCCTGCGCGCGCTCCTGCGTGGGGCCGCCGGGGTGCAGATGGGCACGCGCTTCTTCTTCGCCGAGGAGTCGCCGCTGCACCCCTCGATCAAGGCGCAGGTCCTCGACTCGAACCTCAAGCGCCCGCTGACGACGGCGCTCACGCCGGTCAACGACACGCTCTCGATGCGGTTCATCACCAACAAGGCCTACAAGACGGCCTCGAGGGAGGGCGAGGTCGAGAAGATCTTCCAGGACAAGGAGCGCGTGTTCGCCCTCAGCCAGGCGTTCTTCGAGGAGAACGCGCGGCCGCTCCTGCTCTACGCCGGGACGGGCGTCTACAAGCTGCGCGCGATCCAGCCCTGCCGCGAGATCGTCGACGAGGTCGTGCGCGAGTACGACGCCCTGGCCGCCCGCCGCCTGCCGGCGCTGTGACCGTGAGCCGGGCTACTCGCTCGCCCAGCGGGCGAGGATGCGGAAGACGTCCGCCGGCGCCTCGACGGCGCGGGCGACGGCCGGCTCGAGCACGTCGGGCGGCGCGGCGCGGCCGGTGACCCGCCGGTGGGCCCGGGCGAGGAGCGCGCGGCGCGCGCGCTCGTCCTGGCCCGCGATGCGCACCAGGTCGGCCTGCGACTCCCCCTTGCGCCCGAAGAGCTCGGCCTCGTGGCCGTCGTGGAGCCGCTCGGCCGGGCCGCGCGCGGCGGTCGCCTGCGCGCCGTCGAGGCCGAGGACGCGCTCGAGCACCGCCGCCACGTAGGCCTCCCGCCCCGCGTGGCGCGAGGCCCACGCCTGGCTGAAGAGGAGCGCCTGCAGGGCGTCGACCGCCGTGATCCGGCTCGCGCGCAGCCGCTCGGGGACGGAGTCCCACGTGGCGCCCTTCGGTCGGTGCTCGCCGGTGAGCCCGAGGTGCTCGAGCTCGGCCTCCCACCAGGCGCGGTAGGGCTCGGGCCGCTCGAGGAGCGCCTTCACCAGGGCGTCGCCGGCGAGGCCCTCGAGGCCGCGCGCCTCGTCCGCCGTCGGGGCCCGGCCGACGAGCGCCTGGAACGCGCGCGCCCCGGCCGGCCCGGCGGCCGGCCCCGTGGAGGGCGCCGCGGCGGACGCCGATGTGCCGGGCGGAGCCTCACCGCCGGCGCCGTCGACGGCGACGAGCGTCGCCTCGGCGGACCCCGACGCCTTGCCGTCGTGCACGACGAGCATGACGACGTAGGTCCCCGGGCGGTCCGGGACGAGCTCGGCCTGCGCCTCGGCGGGGCGCTCGATCCGGGCGGCCGACCCGGCCGGCCGGGCGCGCAGCGCCCAGCGGTAGGAGAGGGGCCCCTGGGCCGCGGCCGCATCGGGCGCCGAGCGGAGCGGCGCCGCCCGGCCCACGGGGACCTCGGCGCCGGGGAGGTCGATCCGGACCGCGAGGTCCTCGTCCGCCGCGGTCGACGGCGGGGTCGCCTCGCGCGGGGTCGGCCCGCCGGCGACCCAGGCGGCCATCGCCGCCCACTCGGGCGAGGTCATCGTCAGGACGTCGCCGCCGCCGTGCCCGGGCCCGCCCTCGTGCGCCGGGAGCGGCTTGAGGAGGAGCGCGCTCTCCTGCGGCCGGCCCGGCTGCACGAAGCGACGCACCGCCCACAGGTTCGCCTCGACGGTGCGCGGGTCGCCGCTCTGGGCGAGGAGGAGCCCGCCGCCGCCCCCCACGACGCTGTGGCAGCTCGCGCAGCGCGCGGCGAGGACCGGCTGGACGTCGCGGCCGAAGGCCACCGGGTCGAGGCCCGCGTGCGTGTGGGCGTCGGTCGCGCCCGCCCGCCCGGGGTCGACCGTCGCGGCCTGGGCGCCGCCCTCGTCCTGCGTGGCGGCGCCCGTGGGCGCGGCGCGCCCGCCGCCGGAGAGCGCCCAGCCGAGGAGGACGACGAAGGTGAGCAGCACCACGCCGGCGAGCCCGACCAGCAGGTTCCGGTAGAAGACCCGCTCGGTCTCGGCCCGCTCGAGCGCCCGCAGGAGCACGTCGGCGCCGCCGCGCCCGGCGCCCGCCGCCGGGAGCGCGCGCGGGATCCCGCCCGCCGCCCGCCCGGACGGCCCGCGCGGGCCCGGCGCCGGCCGCCGCGGCGACGCCGCCGGGCCGGACCCAGGCGCCGCCGCGACCGGGGACGTCGCCGGTCCCGCCGGCTCGCCCCCGCTCGAGCCGCCGGTCGGCGTCGCGACCGGCGGCGCCGGCACGCGGACCAGCGTCGGCACCTGCGGCTCCGCGTCGCCCGCCTGGATGTCCTTGAACACGATCGTCGTCTTGCCGAGGCTCAGCACGTCGCCGTTACGCAGCCTGGCCTGCTGGCGGGGCGGGATCCGGCGCTGGTTGAGGAGGACGCCGTTGCGGCTGCCCAGGTCCTTGACGAAGAACCCCTCCGTGGCGCGGACCAGGAGCGCGTGACGCCGCGAGACCTGGAGGTCGCCGAGCTCGATCGAGGCCCCCCCGTCGCGCCCGATGACCGTCACGGCGTCCTCGAGCGACACCTCCCGGTTCTTCGACCTGCCGACGACGATCACGCTCGCCATGTGCCGCCCTCTGGGTGACCCGGCGTCCCGAGCAACGTCGGAACCATCGCATGATGCCTTCGCGGGCCAGGAATTACGACCTCCACCCCGTAAAACGTAAGCCCCGCCTGCGGCGGACCTCAGGGGTCCCCTGCGCGTTACGATCACGCACGTGGACGAGGAGCTCACGCGGCTGGAGCGCCAGTGGCGCTCGTCGGGGCAGGTCGCCGACCACGCGGCCTGGATCGCCGCCGCCATGCGCGCGGGGGCGCTCGACCGCGAGCTCGTGCGTGACGCGGCCGAGCTGGGCCACGCCGCCGCGGGTCAGGCCGTCGGTGCGGGGGCGCGCGACGACGTCGAGCCGGGCGAGCGCCTGGCCGCGATCGAGCAGCGGCTCCTCGAGGCGCGGCAGGGTGCGCCCGCGGCCGAGCTGGAGCGAGCGTGCCATGCGCTCTGCAGCCGCGCGGTGCTGGCCGCCGCGCACGCCGTCGCCGGGCAGTGGGACGCGAGCCGTGAGGCGGAGGAGGAGGAGACCGGGGAGCGGTGGCCGTCGAGCGAGGCGCTGATCCTCTCGGCGCGCGCGCTGGTGTCGGGCACCCCGGGCCCCTTCCTGGAGGTCGCCGAGGCGCTGGCCGCAGACCCGGCCTGGCTGGACGGCGGCCCCGACCTCCGCGCATGGCGTGACCTCCTCGACGCCGCGCGCGCGGAGCGCGGCTGCGGGCCCCGCACGCGCGAGGCGGCCTACGCGGGCGTGTGGGCCACCCGCGAGCACGACCCGGGCCTGCTCGTCCGGGAGGTCGGGACGTGGCTGGTCTCTTGTGGCGCCGACGGGCCGCCGCACGCCCTGCGCGCGCCCGCGGGAGCTCGAGCCCAGGCGCCGGCCGTGACCGACCGCGAGGTGGAGCGGCTGCGGGGGGCGCCGCGCGAGCGGCTGGAGCTGGCGGCGCTCCTGGGCCACGCCCCCGCCGCACAGGCGCTCGCGCACAACGGGGTGCCGTTCGAGGAGGCCCCAGGCACGCGCACGCTGCTCGAGCGGCGCCTGCCGCCGGCCCTGGAGCGCGTGGGCGCGCCGGCGATCGTGCGCGCGATCCTCGCCGCGGTGCAGGTCGACCGCGCGCGCGGCGGAGCACACCCAGGCGGCTCCAGCCCGTGGGCCGACGGCGCGCGGCGCAAGCTCGCGGCGGTCGACGCCTGGCTGGCCCGGCCGTCGGGGGCCACGCTCTCGCGCGTCCGCGACGTCGCGGACGAGGTGCCTTGCGGCATCGAGAGCAACGCCGCCTGGGCCTGCGCCGCGCCCACGGCGACCGAGGCGCTCGGGCAGCTCCGGCAGGCGCTCGCGCGGGTCATGCCCGCAGAGCACCCGGCCCTGCTCGCCGCCATGCGCGAGCGGCTGATCCCCTGGCTCCTCGCCGAGGACGCCGCGGCGTCTGCGCCCGAGCCCCAGCCGCCGCCGGAGGGGCGGGGGTGGCTGCGACGGCTGTTCGGCGGCTGACCCACGTCGTCCGCGGCGGCGCACCGGACGAGCGCCGGCCGTGTCGGCCGAAGGCGGAGGAAGGCGGCCCATGGCCGCCGACCGAGCCTGGGCGGTGGGGGGGGGGGGGCGCCCCCCCCCCCCCCCCGCCCCCCCCCCCCCCCCGCGGGG
>JAMLIC010000080.1 GCA_023954375.1 Planctomycetota bacterium | reverse complement strand
GCGCGGGGGGGGGGGGGGGGCCGGCCCCCCCCCCCCACCTCGACGAACGGCAGCGCCCGCCATCCTCCGCCGCAGCCGCGATCACACCTTGAGCGCGCGGAGGGCGGACGCGGCGGAGCGGCGCACGAGGCGCTCGTCGTCGAACAGCGCCGTCGACAGCGCCTCGCACGCCTCCGCCTGGCCCAGCCGGCCGAGGGCGTCGGCCGCGTCGCGGCGCACGCGCCAGTCGCCGTGGGTCAGCGACTGGACGAGCGCGGCGAGGGCGCGCTCGTCGCGGAGCGCGCCGAGCGCCTCGATCGCGGCCGCGAGCACCGCGTAGGCGGGTCGCTCCAGCCGCCGCGTGTCGCCGCGCGTCCGCTTGCTCAGGTCGGCCGCCACCTGCGCCAGCGCGGGGACGGCGCGCGGGTCGCCGAGGCGCCCCAGCGCCTGGGCGGCGCGGGCGCACACGTCGGCGTCGGGGTCGCGCAGGGCGACGAGGAGCAGGCCGAGCGCGCGCCCCTCGCGCTGCTCGCCCAGGGCCGCCGCCGCCGCCGCGCGGACGCCGGGCACGGGGTCGCCGAGCGCCTCCATGAGGGCCCCGGGCCCGCCCGGCAGCGAGAGCGCGCCCACGAGCTGCGCCACCCGCGCGCGCAGCCGCGGCTCGGGGTCGCGCAGGGCGCGCAGGACCGGCCCCTCGGCCGCCGCGCCCATGCGCCGCAGGGCGGCGAGCACCGGCTCGTAGACGCCGCGGAACGCCTCGGGGTGGGAGAGCGCGCCCAGCAAGGGGCGGATCAGCCGCGGGTCCTGCAGGCTGCCGGCGAGGCGGGCCGCGGCCGCCACGACCTTCGCCTCGACGTCGGTCAGGGCGACGGCCAGGGCGTCGATGATCAGCTGGCGCAGGAGCGGCGCGCACGCCCACCCCCGCTCGCGCTGGCGCTCGGCGATCCGCCCGAACGAGGCCACGGCCTGCTGGCGCACGGCGGGCGCCGGGTCGACGAGCGCCGTCGCCAGGGGCGCGAGCACGGAGGCGTCCGCGGCGGCGGCGCCGATGCGGCCGAGGGCCTCGGCGACGAAGCCGCGCACGAGGTGGTCGGGGTCGTGGAGGGCGCCGGAGAGGCGCGGGAGCGCGCGCGGGTCGCCGATCGCGCCGAGCGACCGCGCGGCCTCGAGCCGCACCGGGACCGACGTGTCGGCGAGGGCCGCCACCAGCGGCATGACGGCCTCGGCGCTGTCGGTGTGCCCGAGCGACGAGGCCGCGCCGCGCCGCACCGCCGCGCTCGCGTGGCGCAGGAGCGGCACGAGGTGCCGCACCGCGCGCTGGCCCCAGCGCCGCCGGGCGGCGTCGAAGCGGGCGCGCGCGACCGCCAGCGCCGACTCCTCGACCTCGGGCGCGACCTCGGCGAACACCTCGAGCGCGCGCCCGCGGTCGGCCCGCAGCAGGGCGCGCAGGGCCTCGCCGCGCACCGACGACGCCGGGTCGGCGGCGGCCGCCCGCGCCAGGTGCGGCGCCGTGATCGGGGCCGCCAGGACGGCGAGCGCGCGCGCGGCCTCGAGCCGCACGGGCTCGGCGTCGTCGGTCAGCGCGCCGCAGGCGACCGGGCCGGCCTCGGCGCGCCGGCGCCGAGCCATGGCCTTGAGCGCCTCCACGCGCACGCCGGGGTCGCGGTCGCCGAGGGCGGCCGCGAGCGCCTCGTCGAGGCCCTCGCCCGCGCCCCCGACCTCGGTGAGCCGGGCCGCGAGGAGGTTGTAGGCCTCGGCCGCGCGGGCGCGCCGGACCTCCGTGTCGCAGCGCGGGAGGTCCTCCGCGGTGCGCGCCAGCTCGCGGAGCATGGTGACGATGCGCTCGCAGACGGTCGGCCCCACCCGCGCTCCTACGCCACGCGCCGGCCGCCGGCCCTGGACCGCGCGCGCGGGCCGAAGGCCGGGATCGCGGGCCCGTGCGAGGGGCCGCCGTCCGTTCGTCCGTTGGCCCGCCGCCTCGACGGCGGCGGCCAGGCGCGCCGGCCGTCGGACCGACGCCGCAGCCGCTGGACCGCCTGGAGGGCGACGTCGCGGAGCGGGGCCAGCACGCCGGCGCCCGTCGTCGCCACGGCGGGGAAGCCGGTCCGGGGCGCCGCGCCGAGGGCGCGGGCCAGCTCGGCGGGCGGCAGCGCGTCCGGGAGGTCCGCCTTGTTCCACTGGAACGCGAACGGGAGCGCCCCGCGGTCGACGCCGGCGCGCGCCAGGGTCTGCTCGAGCTCGCGGAGCGCCTCGCGGTTGGCCTCGAGGCGCCCGGGCTGCGCGTCGGCGACGAACACGATCCCGTCGGCGCGCCGCAGGAGGTCGCCCAGGAGCGGCAGCGCCTCGTGGTCGGGCAGGGCGACGAGGTCGAGCCGCACGATCAGGCCGCCGAGCGGGCCGAGCGACAGGGGCAGGTGCTCCACGACGAGCGCCGGATGCACGCCGGAGGGGCGGGCGAGGACGTCGCCCCGTCGCCGCCCGGGAACGGTCCGGCGGATGGCGTGGAGCGTCTCGGTCGTGCCGGCCCGGCGAGGCCCGTGGTAGACGAGCACGCAGCGGGCCTCGCGGCGACGCGGGTCGGGCTGGGGGGGCATGGTCGTCTCCTCCGCTTCCGGCCCCCACCGGGAGAGCTGGCGCCGTGGCGCCGGCCGCCCGTCGGCCACCTCTCGCGGATCCCGTGCCACGCGCCGGAGGCCGCCCCACCACCCGCACGACGCGTCTCTCTGGCGCGCGGTGGCGGGGTCACGCGGCCGCCGAGCGCGTTGCGCCGAGGGAATTCGGCGCCGCGCCGGGAACGTTTCCCCGCTCCGCCCGCCCCGTCCCGCTCGGACCCTCCGCCGCCTCGCGCCTGTCCTCAGGGCAGAGAGCTCGAGAACTTGACGAGCGAGGCGAGGCCGCCTCGGCCGCAGCCATCGATCTACCTGCGAAGGGCCATGAGGCCCTTGAGCAGGGTCTTGACGACGAGCGAGTCGCCGCGCTGCTGCAGGAGGACGTCGGCGGCGCGGCGCACCGCCTCCGCGCGGGTGGGGTAGGGGTGGATGACGTGGCCCAGGCGCGAGAGCCCCAGGCGGGTCTGGACCGCCACCGACAGCTCCCCGAGCGCCTCCCCGGCGCCGCGGCCCACGAGCGTCGCGCCGAGGACGCGGTCGGTCCCGCGCTCGAGGTGGACGGCGAGGAAGCCGGACGGGTCGGCGTCGATCACCGGCCGGTCGAGGTCGCCCAGGTCCACGCGCACCGTCTGGACGAGCAGCCCCTGCTCCGTCGCCTCGCGCTCGGTCATGCCGACGTGCGCCACCTCGGGGTCCGTGAAGGTGACCCACGGGATCGCCAGGTCGCGGGTCGTCTCGCGCCCGAAGAGCAGGGCGTTCCTGACCACGATCCGCGCCATGGCGTCGGCGACGTGCGTGAAGCGGTCGGCCGTGCAGCAGTCGCCGGCGGCGTAGATGTCGCGGTTCGTCGTCCGGAGGCGGTCGTCGACCCGGACCCCGCCGCGCTCGTCGTAGTCCACCCCGGCCGTCTCGAGCTGCAGGTCCTCGACGTTCGGCTTGCGGCCGGTGCACACGAGGACCTCGTCGACGCGCAGCGGCGCCTGCCCCTCGTCGGAGAAGGTGAGCACGCGCTCGCCGTCGCGCCGCTCGACGCGCCCGACGCGCACGCCCGTGCGCACCTCCACCCCGTCGTGTCGCAGCGCCGCCTCGATCACCGCCGCGACGTCGGGGTCCTCGCGCGGGAGGACGCGCGGCCCCGCCTCGAGCAGCGTCACCTTCGCGCCCAGCCGCGCGAACGCCTGCGCCAGCTCGCAGCCGGACGCGCCGCCCCCGAGGACCGCCAGGCGGCCGGGGAGCGAGGTGAGCGACGGGATGCTCTGGGTGGTGAGGAAGCCGGCCGTCGCCAGGCCGAAGACCGGCGGCGCCAGCGGGCGTGAGCCCGTCGCCACGCAGGCGCGCGAGAAGCGCAGGGTCCGGTCGCCGACGCGGACCGCGCGGCGCCCGGTGAAGCGGGCGTCGCCCAGGAACACGTCGACGCCGAGCTCCTGCAGGCGGTGCGCCGAGTCGCGCGGCGCGAGGCGCGCGCGCACCGCGCGCACGCGCTCCATCACCGCGCCGAAGTCCACCTCGACCTGCTCGGGGACCTTGACCCCGAGCGCCCTCGCCTCGCGCACCTGCACCACCGCCTGCGCGGCGCGGAGGAGCGTCTTCGACGGGACGCACCCGGCGTTGAGGCAGTCGCCGCCCATGAGCTCGCGCTCGACCAGCGCCACGCGCGCGCCGAGGCGCGCCGCGCCGATCGCGGTGACGAGCCCGGCCGTCCCGCCGCCGATCACGACGAGGTTGTAGCGGCCGGTCCCCTGCGGGTTGCGCCAGGCGGGCGGGCGCACGTGCTCCACGAGCTCGCGGTTGTGCTCGTCCCAGGGCTGGACCTCCGGAAAGGGCAGGGGGAGGTCGTCGATCGTGGTGGGGGCGGTCCCCGGTCGGGCGTCCATGGCGCGCTCCTCTCGCGCGCGCGGGCCGGGCGGGTCAGGGGCGTCCCGCGCCCGCCGCCGCGCCGCGCGTTTGCGTGGTGCGGCGGGGGCGGGCGCAAACCGGGGACCTGCGATGAGTGATGCGCTCGCGCCGTTGCGCGCCACCGTTCCGCCACCGCCGGCCACCGGCGTGGTCAGATCGGGGGGTGGGTGGCGAGGTCACAGCGCCGACGACGACGGAGGCGCCGCCGCGCGATCACCGGCGCGCCTTCCTGTGGGCCTCCGGGGCGATCCTCCTCTGGGGGACGCTGGCCGCCGGCACGGGCGACGCGCTCCAGGGCCTCCGCCCCGCGACGCTCGTCGTCTGGTCGCTCGGCTTCGCGGCGGCCACGCTGCTCGCCCTCGACCTGGCGGCGGCGGCCGCCCGCCGCCGCCGCGGCGACGCGGCCGCCCGCGCCTGGCGCCCGTGGCCCTCGCGGCGTGAAGCGGCGGCCCTCGTGGCGCTCGGCGTGTGGGGGATCCTCGGCTACCACGCGCTGTTCTTCGCCGCGCTCGCGCGCGCCCCGATCGTCGAGGCCAACCTCCTCAACTACCTGTGGCCCCTGCTCATGGTCCTCCTGGCGCCGTGGATCGCCCGGGAGACGCTCACGGGCGCCACGGTCACCGGCGCGCTCGTGGGCTTCGCCGGGGCGGCGCTCGTCGTCACGCAGGGCGAGTGGCGCCCCCCGGCGGCCGAGCACGCGCTCGGCTACGTGATGGCCGGGACGGCGGCGCTCGCGTGGTCGACGTTCTCGCTCGGCCTCCGGCGCGCCGGCCAGGCCGCCGAGGGCCGCATGACGGCGTTCGTGTGCGCGTCGTTCCTGCTCTCCGTCCCGCTGGCGCTGGCGACCGACGGGCCGGCGGGGCTCGCGCCCCCGGGCGGCCGGGCGCTCGTCGCGACGGTGTGGCTGGGCGTCGGCCCCATGGCCCTGGCGTTCCACTGCTGGGGCCGCGCCATGGCGCTGGGCGACGCGGCGCGCCTGGGGCTCCTCACCTACCTCGACCCGCTCCTCTCGACGCTGGCGGTGGCCTGGTGGCTGGGCGAGGCGCTCACGGGCGCGTCGTGGGCGGGCATGGGGCTGATCGTCGTCGGCGCGGCCGGGCCGGCCGTCCTGCGCCTGCGTCAGGCCCCGCCGGCGTAGCGGCGGACGCGCTCGGCCCGCGCCTCGGCGCCCGCGGCCCTCAGGTGGCGCTCGTAGGCCTCGAGCGCCGCGCGGTCGCCCGGGTCGGCCCAGACGGCCACGGCCAGCGGCTCCTCGTCCTCGGGCAGGAGCGGCTCGACGAGCGCGCGCCCGAGGAGGCCGCGGAGGAGCTGGTGCTCGTGCGGCGGGTCGGGCGCGGCGAGGGTCAGCCACAGGGCGCCGAGCGCGGGCCGGTCGGGGGGCGCCGCGGCCTCGAGCAGGCGCCGCACGGCGTCGCGCGCCTCGTCGCGCAGCGCCGGCGTGAGGTCGGCCCGCGCGGCCTCCTCGACGCGCGCCGCGAGCGCGGCCCGCCGCTGGTCCCCGAGCCCCTCGCTCAGGAGCGCGCCGGCCTCGCCCGAGAGGAGCGCGTGGCGCAGCCGCAGGAGGTGCAGGACGGCGTCGGTGCCGAGCGGCGGCAGGGCCGGGTCGTCCTCGGCCGCCAGCCCGGCGACGAGGTCGGCCGCCGCGCGGGCGTCCGCCGGCGCGCTCGCGCCGGCCGCGGCCAGGGCGGCGCGCACGTCGTCGCGCGCCAGGGCGCGGTCGACCGCGCCCGCCACCCAGTCGGGGTCGAGCTCGGGGAGGAGCAGGCGGTCGAGGAGCGCCCCGGTGGTGAGCGCCCGCTGGAGCGACGCCGCCAGGTAGACCTCCCAGAAGGGATGATCGGGCAGGGCGCCGTCGCGCACGCAGTCGCTCGCCAGGCGGGTGGCGGCGGCGACCGCGTGGCGGTCGAGCCCTGCGTCGCCGGGCGATACCCGGAGCAAGGCCCGCAGGAGGTCGTGGGCGGCGCGGGCGCGCTCGAGCGAGGCCACCTGCGGGGCCAGCGCGTCCACCGGGTCGCCCGCGGGGGCCGCGAGGAGGAGCCCGGCGGCCTCGTCGGGGTCGAGGCCGAAGCCCTCGAGGGCGTCGGCCTCGACGGCGAGCGCGACGAACCGCTCCAGGTCCTGCCACTCGCGCTCGTCGTCGCGGCGCGGCGCGGGTCCGCGACCCCGCCCGCCGCCGCCATGACGTCCTCGCCTCGCCTTCACGGCGACCGAGGATACCGGCCCGTCACAGCCCGCGTGTGAACATGAGCACGACCAGGACCGCGATGACCGTCCCCATGAGCCCGCTGGGCCAGAACCCCCACGTGCGGCTGTAGGGCCACGTGGGGAGCGCCCCGAGGAGCATGGAGAGCAGCAGGACGACCAAGATGGCCTCGGCGACCACGCTGGGAACCTCCTTTCGTCGGTGAGGAAACGGGCGTGACCGTCGCGAACCGGGTGCCGTCCCGCGGTCGCGACGTGAACGGCTCCGGCGGGACGCGCGTGTCCCCCGGGTGGGGGATCACACCCCGTGCTTGAGCGCCAGCGCCTCCGCGGCCATGTCGTCGAACGACTGCTCGCGCGCGCGCCGGCGCTCGGCCTCGGTCGTGAGCGTCACGAGGACGCGGGCCTCGATCCCCAGGATCCGCACGACGAGCGGGCCGAACAGGGGGCCGAGGAGCGGGTGCTCGAACGTCCCCTGCATGAACGAGAGGAAGCGCACGAACGGGCGGCGGGCGACCTGCGGCTTGGCCGAGACGAGCTGGATGCGCTTGAACGCCTCGACGAGGCGCCGCCCGGTCGGGTCGACGCGGTCCATCGTGCGGAAGAACACCTCGCGGAAGAACGGCGCCGCGTGGCGGAACGTGTTCGCGAAGGCCCACCAGGCGCGCAGGCGCCGCCGCAGCGGGCGCGGCGGGCGGCGGGCCTCGTCGGCCTGGTAGGCCGGCGAGCTGTAGTAGTCGATCATGTGGAAGTCGACGGCGATGTGCCGCGACTCGTCGCGGTTGATGCGCTCCATGGCCTGCGCGCACACGGGGTCGGCGACGGCGTCGTTCAGCGAGCGCAGGAGGGCCACGTCGAGGATCAGCTCGCCCGTGGTGATGTAGACGTTCGCCACCTCCGCCGAGAGGTGGCGCACGGTGTCGACGAAGTGGGGCGTGAAGCGCACGAGGGCCGGGTTCATGCGGTAGGCGCGGTAGCCGTGCACGTCGAAGCGGCGAGCCAGGCGCTCGGCGACGTCGGCGTGGCGCAGCTCGTCCGCGACGAACGTGGCGAACACCTCGCGCAGGACCGGGCAGGAGGCCCGGTCGCGCTGCTCGGCGAAGAGCGCCGCGGCCAGCCGCTCGATCCCGGCCATGTCGGAGAAGTGCTGGACGAAGGCGACCTCGTCGGCGACCGAGAGCGGGCGCGGGGGCGACTCCCAGTCGATCTCTCCCACCTCCCACTGGTCGCGCCGGCAGCGGTCGAGCATCCGGGCGAGGTCCACGGGGCCTCCAAACACCTGCCCTGCTGGAGCGTAGCCAGCGGGGTCGCCGACCTCCAGGCCTCGACCCGGCCCAGGCCCGTCCCCGCACCCGCTATCCTGGCCCTCGCACCACGGAGACCTCCTCATGCGCGTCGTCCGAACCTGGCCCGCCCTGGCCCTGCTCCTCTTCGTCACGCGCGCCGGCGCCGACCCGTCGACGCCGCAGGACGTCGCCCGCGCCCTCGACGCGGGCCGCCTCGAGCCGGCGGCCGCCGCCCGCGCCTGGGGCGACGCCGGCCTGACGCCGGCCGACGCGGCGGCGCTCCTCCAGGCGGCGCCGTCCGCCCCGGCCCTGCGCCCGGGCGAGCACACGCTCGAGCTCGTCGACCCGCACGGCGTTCGCACCGACCTGATCGTGGTGGTCCCCGAGGCGCCGCTCGCCGACGGGCGCTACGGCCTCCTCGTCTCCCTGCACGGGCTCCGCGGCGACGCCCGCCAGCTCATGCCCTTCGCGCGGCGGATCGCGCCGCCCGGGTTCATCGTCGCCTCGCCCACCGCCCAGCACCTCCCGCCCGAGCGCGAGGCGGAGGACGGCGCGCTCCTCAGCCAGGCCTTCGGCCTGGCCGGCGCCGGGGAGGACGACGGCGGCGAGGGGCCCGACGCCGAGCGCCGGCGGCGGCTCCGCCGGCTGGCGGAGGGGGCCCAGCGCGGCGCGCTCCCCCACTGGTGGGGCTACGAGCACGACGGCTTCCCGCTGCTCGCGGTCGACGAGGTCCGCCGCCGTGCGGCCGTCGACCCCGACCGCGTGCTGCTGCTCGGCTACAGCATGGGCGGCTATGGCACCTGGAACGCGGGCCTGCGCCACCCCGACCGCTTCGCCGGGATCGCGCCGCTGGCCGGCGGGATCTCGCGGCGCGAGATGGTCCTCCCGCGCGACGACCGCATGCGCCACGTGCTCGGCAACGCGCGCATGCTCCCCAGCTTCTTCGTGCACGGCTCGGCCGACCGGGTCGTCCCGGCGCGCTTCTCGCGTACGATCGCCGAGGACCTGGCCGCGCTCGGCGCGGCGCACGTCTACGAGGAGGTCGAGGGCGGCGGGCACATCCTCATGCGCTTCCTCCAGGGCGACCAGGTGAGCGACCGCCTCGAGGCGTGGCTGGCCGCGCGCGTCCGCGAGGCGCACCCGCGCCGCGTCGTCCACCACGCGCTGTCGCCGGCGCACGGCGACGCCTGGTGGGTGCGCGTCGAGCGGGTCGACGGCCCGGCGCGCGTGGAGGCCGAGGCGCTCGAGGGGAACCGGATCGTCGTCGCGACCGAGGGCGTGCGCCGCCTGACCGTGCGCCTCGACCCGGCGCTCGTCGACCCGGCGGCCTCCGTGCGGATCGAGGTCGACGGCGAGGTCGTCCACGACGGCCCGGTGCCCGCGACGCTCGAGGCCGTGGCCGGCAGCTTCGCCGCCCGCCGCGACCCGTCGCTCGTCTTCGAGCGCGCCGTGACAATCGACCTGCCCCGCCGGGCGCCGGCGCCGCCCGCGCCGCAGGCGCCGCGCCAGTTCTGAGCGCTCGATCGAGAGCCAGAGAGCTCTTCCTCCCGCTGCCCGTGCTCGTCCCGCCAGAGCGAGCGATGGGGACGGGCGGAACGGGCCAGATCGTGCCAGCCCGGGACTTGCGCCGATCGCCCGCCCCTCGCGAGCGCATCACTCATCGCAGGTGGGCCAAACGCCGTCGCCCGGGCACTTGCGCCGATCGCGCCCCCCTCGCGAGCGCAGCACTCAGAGCTCGTTGAGGACTCTTCGTTCCCCCGCTCGTACTCGACCCGCCAAAGCGAGCGATGGGGAGGCGCGGAACGGGCCAAACGCCGTCGCCCGGGCACTTGCGCCGATCGCGCCCCCCTCGCGAGCGCATCACTCATCGAAGACGCGTGCATGGACCTTCCCGCATCGGCTCTGTAGAGTCGTTCGCCGGAAGGTCCTGCCCATGCTCCTCGAGCCGCCCGCCACCCGCGCCGACATCCAGTGGCGCATGCTCGGCTTCCCCGTCCGGGTGAGCCCGTGGTTCTGGCTGCTGTGCCTGTTCACGGGCTGGCGCGGGAACCCGACGCTCGACCAGCTCATGATCTGGTCGGCGTGCGTGTTCGTGGCGATCCTCGTGCACGAGCTCGGCCACGCCCTCGTCGCGCGCGGCTTCGGCGCTAAGGGCGGGCGGATCGTCCTCTACGGCTTCGGCGGCCTGGCGATCAACGGCGGCGGCCTCAAGCGCTGGCAGCGGATCGTCGAGTGCCTCGCCGGCCCAGGGGCCGGGTTCCTCCTCTTCGGGGTCCTGTGGCTGTCGACGCGCTTCCTGTTCGACCCCGCGGTCATGTCGCCGCTGGCCCAGGAGGCGCTCTTCCACATGGAGTGGGTGTGCCTCTGGTGGGGGCTCGTGAACCTCCTGCCGGTCTACCCGCTCGACGGCGGCCAGGTGGCCCAGGAGCTGTTCCTCTGGCGCCGCCCCTACGACGGGCTGGCCCTCGCGCTCAAGTTCAGCATCGGGGTGGCGGTCGTCGTGACCGCCGGGTTCTGCTACCTGTGGTACGCGGGCGTGACGACGGGCCTGCCGGCGTTCCTGTTCGGGATCCTCGGCCTGAACAACTACTTCATGCTGCGCGCCCTGCGCATGGGCGGCCTCGGCGCCGAGATCGGGGGGTACGACGCCCGGCGCGAGGCGTGGGAGCGCGACCCCGACTGGTGGAAGGCTTAGCGGCCGCGCCAGCTCACGGCGCCGAGAGCGCCGCCCGGAAGCCGAGGTTCGAGCTCCGCCCGTGGCGCGGCATGGGCCGGCGCGTGGTCGCCCGGCAGCGGGCCCCCGGCGTGTTCCACGAGCCGCCGCGGGCCACGCGCAGGGACGCGGCCTCGCCCTTCGTCAGCGGGTCCGTGCGCGCCTGGCGGCGGTAGCGCTCCCAGGCGTCCTCGACCCACTCCCAGACGTTGCCGGCGAGGTCGAGCGCGCCGACGGGCGAGGCGCCGGCGGCGAAGGCCCCCGCCGGGCTGGTGCTCTGCCCGCCCCACCCGGGGTGCTCCCGGGCGTTGAGGCGCGTCGCGTCCGGCGGCTCGAAGCCCCAGGGGTAGGGCCGGCCGTCGTCGCCGCGAGCGGCGAGCTCCCACTCCGCCTCGGTCGGCAGGCGCAGGCCCGCCCACCAGCAGTAGGCCTGCGCGTCCTCCCAGGTCACGTTGAAGACGGGGTGGTCGGGGCCGGCGAGGACCAGCGGGTCAGGGGCGCCCGGCGCGGCCGCCACCGTGTCGAAGGCGCGCCCCGGGAGCGGCCGCCCGCTGGCCTGGCAGAAGCGCTCGTACTGCGCCCAGGTGACCGGCGTGCGGGCGATGAAGAAGCCGCGCGTCAGCTCCACGCGGTGCGGCGGGCCCTCGGCCTCCTCGGCGGCGTCGTCGCGCGCGCCCATGACGAACGTGGCCGGCGGGACCCACAGGAGGACGGAGCCGTCGACGTCGTTGACGTACTCCTGCTGGCCGGGCGACGGGCCGGGCCGCATGGAGACGGTGGGCGGGAGGCTGGCGGGCGCGGGCGGCGGGGCGGCCGCGCGCCGGCGCGTCGCGACCGACGGGGCGCGTCGCCGCCGACGCGGCCGGGCCGCCTTGAGCGCGGCGAGCAGGTCGTCGACCGTGGCGAACCGCGCCGCGGGGTCGACGGCGAGCGCCCGCGCGCACACGTCGTCGAGGTCCGGGTCGAGGTCCGGAGCGCGGTCGCGCGCGCGGGGCGGCGGCTCCTTGCCGAGGCGCACGCGCTCGTGGCCGCGGATCAGCTCGCCCAGGCGCCCCGAGCCGTAGGGGAAGGCGCCGGTGAGGGCGTGGTAGAGCATGACCCCGAGCGAGTAGACGTCGGCGCGGCGGTCGACGCGCTTGGCGTCGTCGAACTGCTCCGGCGCCATGTAGCGCGGGGTGCCCATGGCCTCGAGGCTGCGCGTCACCTCGTCCTGGTCGAGGTCGTCGAACAGGTCGCGCTGCCCGTCGTCGACCTTGGCCAGGCCGAAGTCGGAGAGCCACACCGCGCCGTCGGCGCCGACGAGGAAGTTGCTCGGCTTCACGTCGCGGTGGATCACCCCCTGCTCGTGCGCCCGCCCGACCAGCGCCGCCGCGGTGACCAGGCGGTCGAGCCGCGCCTCGCGCTCCCCGCCCACGAGGTCGAGCGGCGTGGCGCCGGGGACGAGGTCGAGCGCCAGCCACAGGCGCGCGGCGTCGGCCTCGAGCTCGCCCCAGTCGAACGCGCGCACGAACCCCGACGCGCGGCCCAGGCGGTTGCCGATCCGCGCCTCGCGCACGAAGCGCGCCCGGAACGCCCGCGGGTCGCCCGCCGCGGCGGCGACCTTGAGCGCCACCTCGACGCCGAACTTCGTGTCCACGGCGGCGTGCACCGCGCCCATGCCGCCGCGGCCGAGCAGCCCCTGCACGACGTACCGGCCGCCGACGACCGCCCCCGGGTCGAGCTCCATCGGCACCGAGTGTAGCCGTGCCCCCGTGGCGCGCGCCCGTGGCCCGCGTCATCCTCGGGGGGTGCCGGCGTCGAGCGCGCGACAGCAGGCGATCCTGGAGGTCGGGCGGCGCCGCGGGCTCGTCCGCGGCGACGTGCTCGACCGGCTGCTCGCCGAGGCCAGCGGCGCCGGGCTGACCCAGAGCCTCCACAGCGTCCTCGGCCCGGGGCAGCTCGAGCTGCTGCACGACGCCGCCAGGCGCACGCGCTTCGCCTGCCCGCGCGGGTGCGTGCTCCTGGGGTTCGACGACCTCGCCACGATGGCGGCGCTGGCCTGCCCGCGCTGCGCGACCCCGCTGACGCCCGACGGCGAGGCGCCGGCCTCGCGGCCGGTGGGGCCGCCGCACCCCGCCGCCGGGGCGCCCCGGGTGATCGGCGGCTACGAGGTGGTCGCGGAGCTGGGGCGCGGGGCGTTCGGCGTCGTCTACGAGGTGCGCCGGCCCGGGCTCGAGCGCGCGTTCGCCCTCAAGGTCTTGCTCCGGGCCGGGGAGGACCCCGAGCTCCTGGCGCGGTTCCGCCTCGAGGCGCAGGTCGCCTCGAAGCTGCACCACCCGGGGGTCGTGGGCGTGTTCGACGCGGGGCAGCACGGCGAGCTGCCGTTCCTCGTCATGGAGCTGTGCCACGGCCAGACGCTGCGCGACCGCCTGCGCCGCGGTCCGCTCGCCCCGGTCGACGCGGCGCGGCTGGTCGCCGAGGTCGCGCGCGCCGTGGCGTTCGCGCACGGTCACGGCGTCCTGCACCGCGACCTCAAGCCCGCGAACATCATCATCGACGCGTCGACCGGCCGCCCGCGCGTGACCGACTTCGGCCTCGCGCGCGACCGCTCGCTGGCCCGCAGCATGACCCGCACGGGCGACGTCGTCGGCACCCCCGCCTACGCCGCGCCCGAGCAGCTCCGCGGCGAGCGCGGCCTCGACGCGCGCGTCGACGTCTACGCCCTCGGGGTCGTGCTCTACGAGTGCCTCACCGGCGAGCGGCCGTTCGTCGGGGCCGACGTCGTCTCGCTGGCCGAGCAGGTGCTGCACGGTCCCCTGCGCCCGCCGCGCGCGCTGACGCCCGGCGTGCCCGGCGCCCTCGAGGAGGCGTGCCTGCGGGCGCTGGCGCGCGAGCGCTTCCAGCGGACCCCCACGGCGTCGGCGCTCGCCGACGAGCTCGAGGCGGCGGTGGCCTCCTCGGTCGAGGCGCCTGCGGGGCGCGCCTCGGAGCGCCGTCGAGGCGCGCCCGCCGCGCTGACCTCGGGTCCGGGTCGCGGCGGCTGGGCGGCCGGGGCTGCCGCGGCGCTGGTGGGCGCGGCCGTCCTCGTCGGGTGGGCGGCGTGGCCGTCGCCCTCGCCCGCCCCCCCGCCGGTCGCGCCGGGGTCCGAGGTCGCGGAGCCGCCCCGCGAACCGCCGCCGCTCACACCGCCGACGACGTCGGAGCCCACGCCGGCGCCGGTCCCGGCGCGGCTCTCTGACGACGAGGCCGCGCGCCTGACCGACGCCACCTTCCGGGCGCTCATGTTCAACGAGCAGCGCCAGCCCACGGAGCGCGACGCCGTCGAGCTCCTGTTCGCGCAGGCGCCGGCGCTCGCGGCGGCCTACCCCGAGGACGGGCGCGCCGTCTTCGCCGGGGCGTTCGCGCGCCTGCTCAGGGGAGAGCTGGACGAGGTGGTCGCGCGGCGTGACCTCGTGCGCGCGTTCGCCCTCGACCCGCCCGCCGACGGCCGCCTCCGCGACAGGGCGGCGCGCCTGTGCTTCCACCTCGGCTTCCAGCGCGCGGCCGCCGACCTGCTCGAGCCGCTCGTCGCGGGCGCGCGCGCGCCCGAGCCGCGCGGTGTGCTCGACCTCACGGTCGTCCTCGCCAAGGCCGAGCCGCCCGTGCGGGACGCCGCGCGCGCGCTCCAGCTCGCCCACCTCGCCGCGGAGCTGGCCGACGCCGATCGCGGCGGGCCGCGCGGGCGGCGCGGGCCCGATCAGCCGCGCGCCTGGGAGGTCCGGATCCTCCTCGCGCAGCTGCTGCTGTTCCATGGCGACAAGGGCGCGGCGGTCCAGGCGTTCCGCGACGCCGCGGACCGGACGCGCTGGCGGGGGTACGACGAGCAGCTCCGCGCCGACGCCGACCGCCTGGAGGCCTCGCCCGGGCTCCCCCTCGGGCACGACGTCCCCCTGCGTCAGGTGCCCTACTACTTCGGCCTGGGCAAGTTCCTGGCGGCGTGGGGCCAGCACCTGGAGGAGTCGGAGGCGCGCGGGCAGGACCACGAGGGCGCGGCGAAGCTCGAGGAGCTCGCCCGTCAGGAGCGGCCGCTCGCGCCGGCCAGGGCGGCGCTCCTCCTCCTGGCGGCCGCCCGCGCCTTCGAGCGCGGCGGCGCGCCCCCCGAGGTCCTCCGCTGCCTCGAGGAGGCGGCGGCGCTCACGCTCCCGGCCGACGCCGGCGACGTGACGTCGCTCGTCCGGCGCCGGCTCGCCCGGGCGGTCCTCCGGCACGGGTCCGGCGCCGAGGCCGCCCGGCGGGCGGAGCGGCTCGCCCTCGACGCGGCGGCGGCGGCGGACCATCCGGCCTGCACGCCGGGGGAGCGGGCGGACGCCTGGGTGCTCGTGGGCGAGGCGCGGCGGGCGGCGGGCGACGAGGCCGGCGCGGCCGAGGCGGCGGCGCGCGCGGCGGCGCTGCGGCCGAGCGACGTCCGCGGGGTCGAGGCGCTCCGGCGCCCCGCGCTGCCGGGGCAGGCGGAGGACCTGGAGGCCCTGCTCGCCGACGCCGCGGGCGTGATCCGGCTGAACGGGCCGCGCATGATCGACGACGCGGCGGCCGCCCGGCTCAGGCAGCGCGCGCCGGCCCTCGCCGCGCGGGTGGCCGACGACGGCCGAGCGGCGTACCTCGTCGGGCTCGCCGAGCTCCTCCGGGGAGGTGACGAGCTGGAGGCCCGCCGCGGCCTGCTCCGCGGGCTGGCGCGCGCCCCGGACCTCCCGGACGTCCTGCGCGACCGGGCGGCGCGCCTCAACCACGCGCTCGGGTTCGAGCGGGCGGCGGCCGACCTGCTCGAGCCGACCTTCGCCGACCGCACGCCCGACCCGGAGCAGGGCCTGTGCCTGGTGCAGGTCTACATGAAGTCGGCGCCCCCCGTGGTCCACGTCCAGCGCTCGGTCGACCTGCTCGGGCGGACGCTGGCGGCGCGGGCCCTCGACCCCCGCGACGGCGACGCGCTCATGCCGCCGACCTGGGACCTCCACGCGAACCTGGGCGAGCTGCGCCTGTTCCTGAAGGACGTCGACGGCGCGGTGCGCGCCTACCGCGACGCGCTCGCCGCCACCCGGGACCCGCGGGCGCGCGCGTTCTTCCAGGCCCACGCCGATGACCTGCAGCGCAGCGGCGCGGACCCGACCGTGTACGACGTGCCCGGGCGGCGCGTCGCCCACTACTTCCCCGCGAACCCGTTCCTCCTCGCCGTGGCCGAGGCGCGGCGGACGGCCGACGGCGGCGACGACCGCCGCGCGGCGGAGGCGCTCGTCGCCCTGGCCGGGCGAGAGCAGGGCGAGCGCGCGGCGCTGGCGCGCCTGGCCGCCGCCCGGCTCCTCGACCGCATCGGCGACCGGGCGGCGGCCGCCGCGGCCCTGGAGCCGGCGGTCGCGCTCGCCCTGCCGGCGAGGTCGAGCGACGTGCGCGCGCTCGTCGCGCGCTCGCTCGGCCGCCTCCTCCTCGCCCGCGACCCCGCCAGAGCCGAGGCGCTGGGGCTCGAGGCGGCCCAGGCGCCGCAGGACCCGCCGCTCACCGCGGGCGAGCGCGCGGACGCCTGGGCCCTGGTCGGGCTGGTCCGCCGGCAGCGCGGCGACGCGGCGGGCGCGCGCGAGGCCGCCGAGCGCGGCGCCGCCCTGCGGCCGCACGACCGCCGCGAGCTCGACGCGCTCCTGCGCTGAGCTCGCGAGCAAGTCCCGGACTGGACCGAACTGGCGCGCAGGCTCGTCGTGATGAGCGAGAACGGTCACCGAGGACACCGAGGGTGCACCGAGGACACCGAGAGGTCCTTTCAAGACGAGGCTCTCGGTGCCCTCGGTGTGTCCTCGGTGTCCTCGGTGACCGCCTTCTACTCGTCAGATCCAGCGGTCAGCGCGGGGTCGGGGCCACGAGGTCCCGGGAGACCTCGTCCACGGCGCGGGCGCCCACGAGGGTCATCGCCAGCTCGACCTCTGCCCGGAGGAGCTCGAGCGCGCGGCGCGCGCCCGCCTCGCCCCCGACCGCGAGCCCCCACAGGACCGGACGGCCGAGCAGGACGGCGCGGGCGCCGAGCGCCAGCGCCTTGAGGACGTCCGCGCCGCGGCGCACGCCGCCGTCGAGGAGGACCTCGCCGCGGCCGGCGACCGCGTCGACGACCTCGGGCAGGACGTCGAGCGTGGCCGGCGCCCCGTCGAGCTGCCGCCCGCCGTGGTTCGAGACGACGACCCCGTGCGCGCCCTCGTCGAGCGCGCGCGCGGCGTCGTCGCCGCGCACGACGCCCTTGACCAGGAGCGGCAGGCGCGAGATCGAGCGCAGCCAGCCCACGTCGGCCCAGGTCAGCGCGGGGTCGAGCAGGGCGTGGAAGTAGGCGGCGAGCCCCGAGTCGTGGCGATCGGGGCCGAGGTCGGCCATCCCGGCGGGGAGGAGGTTCTTCGCCCGCAGGTGGGGCGGGAGGTGGAAGCGGCTGCGCACGTCGCGCTCGCGCCGGCCGAGGCGGGGCGAGTCGACCGTGAGCACGAGCGCGCGGCAGCCGGCGGCCTCGGCGCGGCGCACGAGCGCCTCGGTCGCGGGGCGGTCCTTGTAGACGTAGAGCTGGAACCAGACGGGCCCGGCGGCCGCGGCGACGACGTCCTCGACCGCCTCGGTGGCCAGGGTGGAGAGGACCATCACCGTCCCCGCCGCGCCGGCGGCGCGCGTCGTGGCGAGCTCGCCCTGCGGGTGGGCGAGGCCGTGGAACGCGGTCGGCGCGACGAGCGCGGGGAGGCTCAGCTCCTGGCCGAGGACGGTCGTCCGCGGGTCGGGCCGGTCGGCGCCGCGGAGCACCCTGTAGCGAAGGACCAGGCGCGCGAAGGCGGCGCGGTTCTCGCGGAGCGTGACCTCGTCCCCCGCGCCGCCGGCGTAGTAATCGAAGGTCATCGCGTCGAGGCGCTCGCGCGCCAGGGCCTCGAGGTCGTCGAGGTTCACGACGTCGGCGAGGGGGTCCGCGGTCACGGGCGCTCCGGCGGGAACGAGACCAGGACCTCGCGGCGCGCGGGGTCGTCCGGGTCGAAGGCCAGCGCGAGGAGGTGCCGCGTGACGTGCTCGACGCTGGAGAAGCGGCCCTCCCTCGCCATGGCCCGGAAGCGCTCCACGTCGGGGAAGCGCTCCTCGGGCGTGGCGCGGATCGCGCGCTGCATGTCGGTGTCGACCACGCCGGGCGAGACCGCGTGGGCGCGGAGGCCGCGCGGCCCCTCCTCGAGCGCCAGCACCTCGGTCAGCCGCTCGACCGCGGCCTTCGCGGCGCAGTAGGCGGACCAGCCGGCCACGGCGCGCCGCGCCGCGCCCGAGCTGACGTTCACCAGGACGCCCGGGCGACCGACCCGCGCGAGGTGCCGCGCGTAGGCGCGCGCCCCGTGCAGGACGCCGAGGACGTTGACGTCGAGGTGCGCGCGCACGGCCTCGGTCTCGAGGTCACGGAGCGGGCCCACGGGCTCGAGCACGGCCGCGTTGTTGACCCACAGGTCGATCGGGCCGAGGCGCTCCTCCACCTGCCGGGCGAACCGCTCGACCGCCTCGCCGTCGCGCACGTCGACCTGGGCGGCGACCAGGCGCGGCGCGTCGGCGAGGGCGGGCATCGAGCGGGCGCAGAGGCCGAGGCGCAGGCCGCGCGCGGTGAGGTCGCGAGCGACGCCGGCCCCGATCCCGCGGCTGGCGCCGGTGATGACGACGGTGCGGTCGGCGAGGTCAGCGGGGAGGACCATGGCCGGCGAGGGTAGCAGATGGTTTCGTGCCGTCGCGGCGGCGCGATCTTCAAGATCCGGGTGAAACTCTGCCTGACAGGCAAGGACTTACGTTGGCCCGCCGCTCGCACTGGAGGCCCAATGTCGAGCGACGCGCAGCAGCCACGAACCCGAACCCAGGAGGACCCTCCCGGCGGCCGCGCGAGAGCTCAAACGAGACTCCCTTCCTCCTTCCTTCCGCGCGCGACCCCGGCCTTGCTGGCCGGGGTCGCAGCGCTTTCAGCGCATCGTGTCCAGCCGCCCCATGAGCTCGACGAACCGCCGCGCCCTCGCGGGGTCGCCGCCGAACGTGGGGTCCTTGCGCCGCAGCTCGTCGAGGACCCGGCGCGCCTGGGCGGGCTCGCCCTTCTCCACGTAGGTGTGGGCGATCTCCTCCACCGCCTCCCACCACGGCGCCGGGCGCGCGCCGTCGAGGGCGCGGACGACCTCCTGGTAGCGGGCCAGCGCCTGGTCGTGCTCGCCGCGCGCGCGCAGGAGCGCGCAGCGGGCCAGGCGCACGTCGACGCGGTCACCGAGGCCCTCGCGCTCGAGCGCGGCCACGTCGGCCTCGGCCGCGGCCGCGTCGCCGCCGGCCAGCGCCGCCCGGGCGCGCAGGAGCCGGGCGCGCGCCGACTCCTCGGGCGAGCGGGCCGTCTCGAGCGCGCGCGCGGCGCAGCCGCCCGCCTCGGCGTGGCGTCCGAGCGCCAGCACCCGCTCGCCCACGGCCAACCACGCGCCGGCGCGGTCGCCGTCAGCGGCGGCCAGCGGCCCGCCGAGCACGAGGTCGAGCAGGCGCCCCTCCTCCTCGGGCCGCGCCTCGCCGAGCTCCAGCAGGCGCGCCAGCGACGACCGCTCCAGGACGTCGATCGCGGGCGCGGCCTCCTCCGGCGCGGCGGTCCGGAGGCGGTCGACGCCGGCCAGCACGTCCCTGTGGCGGCCGAGGGCCTGCAGCGCCGCGAGGCGCTGCAGCGCCGCCCGCCGCAGCCCCTCGACCAGGCGGCGCCGCTCGTCGGGGCCGACGCGCCCGGCCGCGGCGCGCGCCTCGACCCAGGCGAGGTCGCGCTCCGCCTGCTCGAGCACGAGCGGCTGCCCCCGCCCCGGCCCGGCGAGCGCGCGCAGGGCCTGCGCGACGACCGCGTGCAGGAGCATGACCTCGTCGGCGTCGGCCGGCCCCTCGGGCGGGCCGAGCCGCGCCCGGGCCTCGGCGATCGCGTCGTCCGGGGCGACGCGCAGGGCCAGCCGGCGGCGCAGCTCCCCGAGCCGGGCCGTGGCCGCGAGCACCGCGTCCCGCTGGCGGCCGGCGCGCCGGTCGGCGTCGTCACGCAGGAGGAGCTCGAGCGCGCCCAGCTCGAGCACCAGCCGCTCGCGCTCGGCGGGCGGCGTGGCCGCGTCGGCGGCGCGCTCCGCCAGCGCGCCCGCGCGCTCGACGGCCGCCGCCCAGCGCGCCTGGAGCACGCCCGGGTCGGGCGCCTCGCCGGGCGGGAGCGCCGCCAGGTACTCCGCGGCCCGCGCCAGGACCGCCACGGGGTCGCCCGCCCGCGCCGCCGCGAGGACCTTGCCGGCGCGGGCCCGCTCGCGCAGGGAGGCCCCGGCCGGCTCGGCCTCGAGCGCCGCCAGGGCCTCGTCGCAGGCGGCCTCGACCGCCAGGAGCACCCCCGCCGCCCGCTCCGGGGCCGCCGCGAGGAGCTCGCCCGCGCGCGCCAGGTGCCGCTCCGCGACGGTCTCGGGCGCGCGCCCGAGCAGCGGACGCGGCGCCTGGCCCCCGGCGGGCAGGTAGCGGTAGTAGGTCTCGAGCGTGAGCACGTTGAAGGCGGTGCTCAGCACGACGTTGTGGTTCAGCCACACCCCGCCGCCGGCCCACGACCCGCGCTCGCAGTGCGTCCCGCCGGTCTGCGCGGCGACGGCCGCGTCGCGCACCTTCGGGTTGAACTCGCGCCACTCGGTCCCGCCGACCTGGTACATGGCCAGGGCCGCGTAGTAGGTGGCGTACAGGTCGACGCGCGAGCGGTCGGCGATCCCCGCCGTGAGGCGCGCCGCCGCGGCGTTGCGCGGCGTCGTCGCGGGCTCGCCGAGCATGAGCCGCAGGAACAGCCCCGAGGCGACCATGCCGTCGCCGATCCGGTTCACGCCGGCCATGTAGGTCGTCGTGCCGTCCTCGCGCGACACGTCCTCGAGGAGCGTCTTCATCCCGCTCCAGGTGCCGGCGCCGACCTGCACCCCGGCGTGCTCGGCCGCCTTCAGCCCCAGCGCCGCCCAGCAGGTCACGCTGGTGTCGGCCTTCTCCCGCGGCCGGTAGCGCCAGCCGCCGCCCACGGGGTCCTGCGCCGCCTCGAGGCAGGCCACGGCGCGGCGCAGGGCCTGCTCCACCTCGGGCGCGGGGAAGCGGGCCTGCGCCTCGGCGAGGGCCAGCACCCCGACCGACTGCTCGTAGCCGCTGAACCGGCGCCCCATCGCGCCGTCCACGCCGACCGAGCGCACGAGCCACGCGAGCCCCCGCGCGACCACGTCGGCGAACGGCCCCTCGTGCGGCCCCTCGCCGGCGCAGAGGAAGCAGAGGAGGACGAGCGCCGTGACGCCCGGGTGGCCCGTCGCGCCGATCCGGCCGGTGGCCTGGTGGTCGGGCGGGAGGTTCGTCCAGCCGCCGTCGGGCGACTGGTGCCGCGAGAGCCAGTCGAGGCCGGCGCGCAGGGCGCCGTCGCTGGCCCGCGAGGCCCCGCCGACGCCGTCGCGGTCGCCGCCGCGGCCCGCGCCGCCCCCGCCGGCCAGCCCGAAGCCGGAGCTGGCCGCGTCCTTCAGGTGGCCGATCGCGTTGCCGAGCGCCTCCTGGAACGGGTCGTCGGTGGCGACCTCGGCGTGCAGGTCGAGCTCGGGCGGGGCGACGTCATCGAGCGCCCTGGGGACGTCGTCGGGGGCGACGAGCTCGACGTCCGACTGGGCGACGAGGCGCACCTCGACCGGACGCGACACGCGGTCGTGCACCGCGACGGCGACCGACACGAACGACAGGAGGACGACGACGAGGAGGTGGGCGAACGCCGCGAAGGCGTAGCCGGGGCTCGCCTCGAGCCAGGCCCGGCCGCGCGCCAGCCAGGCGGCCGGTCCGCGCTTGCCGGCCCAGGCGGGCGGGGCGAAGCGGTCGCGCAGCAGCATGCGGCGGGGCGCGCGGCGCGCGGGCCGCGCCGGCGCGGGGGCCTCGGGACCGACGACGGGCGGCGTCACGGCGACCTCCCTCTCCTCGCGCGGGGCGTCCCTCGCTATCTCCCGGACGTTGCACGCGCGGCGGCGTCACGTGGTTCCGGCGGCCCGGGGCCCCCTTCCGTTTCGCACCGCGTCATGGCATAACGCGTCGCGTAAGGAGGGACCCATGGCGAAGCCCCGGGTGGCCATCGTGGCCGGCCTGCGCACCCCGTTCTGCAAGCAGGCCTCGGCCTACCAGGACATGACCGCCCTCGACCTGGGGCGGATCGTCGTGCGCGAGCTGCTCGAGCGCAGCGGCGTGCCGCCGCACGCGGTGCAACAGCTCGTGTTCGGGCAGGTCGTCCCGTCGGTGAACGCGCCGAACATCGCGCGCGAGATCGTGCTGGGGACGGAGCTGCCGCGGGACATCGAGGCCTACAGCGTCTCGCGCGCCTGCGCGACCAGCTACCAGGCCGCCGCCTGCGTGGCCGAGGCGATCGAGGTCGGCCAGATCGACTGCGGGATCGCGGGCGGCGCCGACAGCGCCAGCGTCGTGCCGATCACGGTCACGCGCCGGCTGCAGAAGGCGCTGCTCCTGGCCTCGAAGGCGCGGAGCGTCCCCGAGCGGCTCAAGGCGTTCCAGGGCCTGTCGCCGGCCGACCTCCTGCCCGAGCCGCCCTCTCCCACGGAGCCCTCGACCGGGCTGACCATGGGCGAGAGCGCCGAGAAGATGGCCAAGGAGAACCGGATCTCCCGCGCGGACCAGGACGCGATCGCGCACCGGAGCCACAGCCGGGCCGCGGCGGCCTGGGCCGACGGCCGCTTCGGCGAGGAGGTCACGCCGGTCTACGTGCCGCCGAAGTACGACGTGGTCGTCGAGGACAACGTGATCCGGCGCGACTCCGACCCCGCCAGCTACGGCAAGCTCAAGCCGGCGTTCGACCGGCGCCACGGGACGATCACGGCGGGCAACAGCTCGCCCCTGACCGACGGCGCGGCGGCCGTGCTCCTCATGTCGGAGGAGAAGGCCCGCGCCGAGGGGCTCGAGGTGCTCGGCACGATCCGCAGCTTCGCCTTCGCGGCGCTCGACCCCGACGGGCAGATGCTCATGGGCCCCGCCTACGCGACGCCGAAGGCGCTCGACCGCGCCGGCGTCACGCTGAAGGACCTGACGCTCGTCGACATGCACGAGGCGTTCGCGGCGCAGGTGCTCTCGAACCTGCAGGCCTTCTCCAGCAGGACGTTCGCCGAGGAGCAGCTCGGTCGCGCGGCGCCGCTCGGCGAGGTCGACATGGACCGGTTCAACGTCAGCGGCGGCTCGATCGCGATCGGGCATCCGTTCGCGGCCACCGGCGCGCGGCAGCTCACGCAGACCCTGCGCGAGCTGAAGCGGCGCGGCGGCGGGCTGGCGCTCTGCACCGCCTGCGCGGCGGGCGGGCTCGGGTCGGCGTTCGTCCTGGAGGCGGCGTGATGAGCACGACGACGATGATGGAGGAGCAGGTGGCCGCTGAGGCGCTGAAGGTCGACGTGCGCGACGACGGCGTGGCCGTCGTCACGATGGACGTGCCCGGCGAGCCGGTGAACACGCTCAAGGCCGACTTCGAGGAGACCTTCGCCCGCACGTTCGAGGCGCTCGACCGCGACCCGCGGGTCAAGGCGGTCGTCTTCGCCTCGGGCAAGCGGGACTCGTTCGTGGCCGGCGCCGACATCGGCATGCTCGAGGGGGCCAAGACCGCCGCCCAGGCGGCCGCGCTCTCGCGCAAGGGCCAGGCGGCGATGGACAAGCTCGAGGGCTTCCGCGCGCCGATCGTGGCCGCGATCCACGGGCCCTGCCTCGGCGGCGGCCTCGAGCTGGCGCTGGCCTGCCGCGAGCGGGTCGCCAGCGACGACCGCAAGACCAAGCTCGGCCTCCCGGAGGTCCAGCTCGGCCTCCTGCCCGGCGCCGGCGGCACGCAGCGGCTGCCGCGCCTGATCGGCGTCGCCTCGTCGCTCGACCTCATGCTCACGGGGCGCCAGCTCGACGGGCGGCGCGCGCTGAAGCTGGGCCTCGTCGACGAGGTCGTCCCGGCGGCGATCGTGGTCGACGTGGCGATCGAGCGGGCGCGGAAGCTGAGCTCGGGCGAGGGCCGCGAGGCCGCCAGGCCGGGCCTCGGCGCCCGGCTGCGCGAGCTCTTCTCGGCCGAGGGGCTCACGGAGCTCGGCCTGGAGAAGAACCCGCTCGGCCGCAAGGTCCTCTTCGACCGGGCGCGCGAGGAGACGCTGAAGAAGACCCGCGGCAACTACCCGGCCGCGGAGCGGATCCTCGACGTCGTGCGCGTCGGGCTCGAGCGCGGCATGCGCGCGGGGCTCGAGGCGGAGGCCGAGGCCTTCGGGCAGCTCGTCGTCAGCCCCGAGGCCCGGCAGCTCATGGGGATCTACTTCGCCACGCAGTCGCTCAAGAAGGACAAGGGCACCGACGAGCCGGTCGAGCCGCGCCCGGTCGCCAAGGTCGGCGTCCTCGGCGCCGGCCTCATGGGCCAGGGGATCGCGTGCGTGACGGCGCAGCAGGCGAAGCTCCAGGTGCGCCTGCGCGACCGCGACCACCAGGCGGTCGGCAAGGGCCTGGCGAAGGTCCGGGCGCTGTTCGACGAGCAGCTGAAGCGGCGGCGGCTCACGCCGCTCCAGCGCGACCGGCTCATGGCGCGCGTCTCGGGCACGACGACCTACCACGGGTTCAAGAACGCCGACGTGGTGATCGAGGCCGTGTTCGAGGACCTCGAGCTCAAGCGCCGGATCCTGCGCGACGTCGAGGCCGTCGCCGGCGCGACGACGGTGTTCGCGTCGAACACGTCGTCGCTCCCGATCGCGAAGATCGCCGAGGCGAGCGCGCACCCCGAGACGGTGCTCGGCATGCACTACTTCTCGCCGGTCGAGAAGATGCCGCTCCTCGAGATCATCGTCACGGAGAAGACCGCCCCCTGGGCCACGGCGACGTGCGTCGAGCTGGGCAAGAAGCAGGGCAAGACGGTGATCGTCGTCAAGGACGGCCCGGGCTTCTACACGACGCGGATCCTGGCCCCCTACATGAACGAGGCCTCGCGGCTGCTCTCGGAGGGCTGGGCGATCGAGGCGATCGACGACGCGCTGCTCGACTTCGGCTTCCCGGTCGGCCCGATCACGCTCATGGACGAGGTGGGGATCGACGTCGGCGAGAAGGTCGGCCACGTCCTCCACGAGGCCTTCGGCGAGCGCATGGCGCCGGTCACGGGCGCCGAGCGGCTGATCAAGGACGGCCGCCTCGGCCGCAAGAGCGGCAAGGGCTTCTACCGCTACGACGTCGACAAGGGCAAGGGCGAGCGGCGCCCGGTCGACCCGACGGTCTACGACCTGTTCGGCGCGAAGCCGAACAAGCACCACGCGGGCGAGGACGTGGCCTGGCGCTGCACGCTGCTGCTCGTCAACGAGGCCGTCCGCTGCTTCGAGGAGGGGATCCTGCGCAGCGCCCGCGACGGCGACATCGGCGCGATCTTCGGCCTGGGCTTCCCGCCCTTCCGCGGCGGGCCCTTCCGGGTCGTCGACGCGCTCGGCGCGCGCGAGGTGGTCAGCCGGCTCGAGCGGCTCGAGGCGCAGCACGGGATGCGCTTCGCCCCGGCGCCGCTCCTGCGGGAGATGGCCGCCAGCGGCGAGTCGTTCCACGGGGAGCGGCGGGTGAAGCCGCGGGAGTGGCGGCCGCAGGCGTAGCCGTCAGGCGCCGGGCGGCGTCGCCGCCGCCCAGCGGACGACCGTGAGGAGGACCTCGCCGGGCGCGTCGGGGAGGGCCTGCGCGATGACGAGCGCCTCGCCGTCGCGGAGGACGAACCGGCCGGCCGCGCGCTGGTGGACCAGGGCGGGCAGCTCCACGTCGAGGGACCGAGTCCCGGCGACGACGCGCAGCGCCGGCCAGTCGCCCGCCGGCACCGCGCGCTCCTGCGCCCAGTCGAGCACGAGGAGCGCGCCGGCGTCGGCGAGGCTCGGCCGCGCCGTCCACACCTGGCCCAGGTGCGCCAGGGAGAGGCTCGGCGGGCCGTCGTGCGGCTGGGCGTCGACGTACGTCCGCTGGGCGTGCGCCACGTGCGTGTGCCGGCGCTCGCCGTCCCCGGCCGTGAGCGCGCCGGTCGCGAACGGCGCCCCCGCCGCCAGCAGCCCCGCCGCCTGACGGACGGGGACCACCGCCGCCGCCGCCCCGCCCTCGATCCGGTCGAGCGCGTCGAACTGCACGCTCCCCGGGCGCACGCGCGCCTGGGCGACCTCGAGCCGGACCGCGCGACCCTGGAAGCGCGCCCGATCGTTCAGGAACGCGGCCGCCGCGTCGACCTCCGCCGCCGGCCCGCGCAGGGAGACGGCGTCGGCGCCGACCTCGACCCGCGCGCCCGGGGCGACCGCGCCCAGCTCGTCCGCGTGGCGCGAGTCGGTCCAGCCCGGCACCCGCGGCGCCGCGGCCTCGCGGTCGGCCTCGCCGGCGCGCGCGTCGACGACGTACGGGTCCGCCGCCGGCGCCCGCGTGGACACCGTGTGGGGCGCCGCGCACCCGGCGAGGGCCAGCGCGGCGACGCACGTCAAGATCGTCCTGGACTCCATGGGCACTCTCCACGTGAGCTCGGCGGACCTCGCCGGGCGACCTCACCGGTGAGGCCGCGGGGGCTCGCCAGGTCAGTCGCCGTCGTCTCTCGCGGCCGGCCGCTCGCCCGTGAGGTCCTCGAGCGCCTCCTCCGAGAAGACACGCACCATCTCGTCCTCGTCACGCTCGAGCAGGCGGCGGAGCGCGTCCACGACCCGCGCCCGGTCGTCGGGGCGCCGACCGACCACGCCCAGGACCTGGACGACCCGCCGCCGGGTGACCGGGGGCGAGTCCTCGATCGTCCTGACGAGGGCCTCGACGGCGGGCGCGCCCCCGGCCCAGCGCTCGAGCGCGTCACGCAGGGCGTCACGCACGTGGTCCTCGGGGTCGCCGAGCGCGCGCGCCAGGACCTCGACCGCCCTCGGGGGGATCCCGGCGAGCGTGTAGCGCGGGCTCAGCTCGAACAGGTCGTCCTCGTCCTCGGCGCCCCCGTCGTCCTCGCCCTCCGGCGCGGGGGCGACGGGGCGCACGAAGGCCGGCAGCCGGTCCGGCTCGAGGAGGCAGTGGGCGCGGGCGAGCTCGTGGAGCCGCCACAGGGCGCTCACCAGGCGGCGCGGCGGGAGCGCGGCGCGCGCGACGACGGCGTGCAGCGCCGGCGCGTGGTCGACGAGCCAAGGGCCGAGGTGCGCGAGGGCGTCGAGCGCGTGGCTCAGGACCGCGTCGTCCGGGTCCTCGAGGCAGGCGAGGAGCTCGGGCACCGCCGGCCGGGCGAGGGGGCCGAGCCCCTGGCACGCCCACGCCGCGCCGGCCCGACGTCGAGACGACGGGTCGCGCAGCGCCTCGCGCAGGGACGGGACCGCCGCCGGGCCGTGGTCGACGAGCGCACGGACCGCATCGAGCTGCCCGACGCCCTCGCCCAGGAGGAGGGCGCAGGCGGCGTCGACGGTCAGCGTGGGCGCAGGCCGCTCGGCGCCACACAGCGCCCGTGCGAGCGCGCCCTCCTCCAGCGCTGCGACGCACGCCTCGACGGGGGCCGTGGTCCCGAAGCAGCCCTGGAACGAGCGCACCTCGCCGCCGGCCCGGCGGAGCGCCTGCGCCTCGTGGCCGAACGCCACGGGGTCGACCACGCGCAGCCCCGCGAGCGCGAACAGCCGTCCGGCGGGGTGGCGAGCGGCGCCGAGGAGGTCGAGGAGGGCCGCGCGGGCGTCCGGGCGCTCGACGAGCAGCCGCAGCGCGTGGACGGTCTCGGGCGTGTCGCCGCCGTAGCCGACCGCGTCCGAGGTGAAGACCGTCGCGCGCTCGAGCAGGCGGAACTCGATCGAGGCCCGGTGCTCGGGGGCGACCTGCGCGCGCGCGGTCCCCGCGAGGGTCAGCACCAGGGTCAGGCAGAGGCAGGCGCGACGCATCGTGGCTCCTCCCGCCACACGCCGGCGCGGGGCCGGAGGTTCCCCCCGCCTCACCCGGACGCGGTAACCTCGGAGTGTGACAGACGCCGGGCCCCTCGTGGGGATCATCATGGGCAGCACGTCCGACTGGGAGACGATGCGCCACGCCGACGAGACCCTCGCGCGCTTCGACGTGCCGCGCGAGACGCGGGTCGTCTCGGCCCACCGGACGCCGCTGTGGCTGGCCGAGTACGCCCAGCAGGCCGAGGGCCGCGGGGTCCAGGTGATCATCGCCGGGGCCGGGGGCGCGGCGCACCTGCCCGGCATGGTCTCGGCGCACACGGTCCTGCCGGTGCTCGGGGTGCCGGTGCAGAGCCAGGCGCTGAGCGGCCTCGACTCGCTGCTGTCGATCGTGCAGATGCCGGCCGGCGTGCCGGTGGGCACGCTGGCGATCGGGCGAGCGGGCGCGGTCAACGCGGCCCTGCTCGCCGTGAGCATCCTCGGGGCGCAGCGCCCGGCCCTGCGCGAGGCCCTGCGCCGCTGGCGGGCGGCGGAGACCGAGCGGGTGCTGGGGGAGACGCTCCCGCCCGGGGGGGCGGCGTCGTGAGCCGGCCGATCCTCCCCGGCGCGACCGTCGGCGTCCTCGGCAGCGGCCAGCTCGGGCGCATGTTCGCGATCGCGGCCCGGCGCATGGGCTACCGGGTGCACACGCTCTCGCCCGACGACGACACGCCGACCGGGCAGGTGGCCGACCTCGAGGTCAAGGCGCCCTACGAGGACCTCGACGCCGTGGCCCGCTTCGCGCAGCAGGTGAGCGTCGTGACCTTCGAGTTCGAGAACGTCCCCGCGCGCACGGCGCAGGTCGCCGCCGAGCACGCGCCCGTGCGGCCGAGCGGCGCGGTGCTCCACACGACGCAGCACCGCGGGCGCGAGAAGGAGTTCCTGAGCGAGGCCGGCCTGCCGCTCGCGCCGTGGGCGCGCGTGCGCAGCCTCGCCGAGCTCGAGGCGGCGCTCGGGCGGCTCGGCTGCCCGGCCGTGCTCAAGACGGCCGGCTGGGGCTACGACGGCAAGGGGCAGGTGAAGGTCGCCCGCCCCGAGGACGCGGCCGCGGCCTGGGCCAGGCTCGGCGTCGAGGACGCCGTGCTCGAGGCGTTCGTCGACTTCGAGCGAGAGGTCTCGGTCGTGGCGGCCCGCGGCCTGGACGGGTCGTTCGCGCACTACGGGCTGATCGCCAACGACCACGCCCACCACATCCTCGACGTCTCGGTCGCGCCGGCGCCGGTGAGCCCGGCCCTGGTCGAGGAGGCCGTGGCGCTCGCCCGCACGGTGCTCGAGCTCCTCGACGTCGTGGGCGTCCTGTGCGTCGAGCTGTTCCTCACCCGCGACGGGCGGCTGCTCGTCAACGAGCTGGCCCCGCGCCCGCACAACTCGGGGCACCTGACGTTCGACGCCTGCGTCACCAGCCAGTTCGAGCAGCAGCTGCGCGCGATCTGCGGCCTGCCGCTCGGCTCGACCGAGCTCCTCCGCCCCGCCGCCATGGCGAACCTCCTCGGCGACGCCTGGCAGGCGGGCGAGCCCGACTGGGCGGCCGCCCTGGCGCTGCCCGACGTGAAGCTGCACCTCTACGGCAAGCTCGTCCCGCGCCCGGGGCGCAAGATGGGCCACCTCACCGCCCTCGGCGGGACGCCGGAGGAGGCGCGGGCGCGGGTGGTCGAGGCGCGCGCGCGGCTGGCGCGCCCGCCTGCGCCTACCTCGCCGGGGCGGGCAGGAGGCTGAGCTCCTCTCTCAACGCCGCCACCACCATCTCCTCCGCGATGGACGAGCTCGAAGTTCCTGCCGTCGGGCGCGCGCGTGAGCTCGACGGGCCAGCGCTGCCCGCCTGCGCGCTCCTCCCACCACGCGCGGTGCGCCGCCAGGTCGCGCCCAGACAGGCCGGTGATCGCCGAGAGCCAGCGGAAGACCCCGTCGTCCCCCATGCTGTCCTCGAGGAGGGCCTGAGCGAGGGCCACCAGGTACGGCACGAGCTCTGGCGCGCGGAGCGGGACACGGAGCTCGCGGGCCAGCTCCGTACCGTAGCTGGAACCGAACCGGCCCAGGCCGCGCAGGTCCACGAGGACCGCCTCGACCGCCCGCGCCGGGTCCACGAGCGCCAGCCCTCGCAATGCCGCGGCGCGCTGTGACAGGTTCTCGGCGCCTCGCGCGGCCTCCTCGAGCGCCGGGACGGCCCTCGGCGCGCGCAGGTCTCCGAGGGCGCAAATGATGGCGTGCGTGGCCGCGCAAGCCTCCTCGACCCGGAGGACGCCGAGCAGCGCGTCGAGGGCGACCTCGCGCTCGGCGCCCTGAGCTCGCCCGACGAGCTTGGCCGCGTCCCGTCGCAGGCTGCGCCCATGCGTCAGCGCCCTGATCAGGAGCCCGGCTGGGAGCCGGGACGCACCCGGGCGGCAGGCGAGCCGGAGGGCGGAGACCCCGGGTGTCCGCTCCGATCCGGGGTCCGCTTCGAGCTCGGCCTCGAGGACCGCCTCGAGGCGCGCCACGACGCCGCGGTCACCTGGGTCGGTCTCGGCGAGCCACTCGGGGAAGCACAGGAGCCAGGCCTCGGCGCGCCCCGGCGCGGCGTGGGCGAACGCGGCGGCGAGCGACCTGGCGGCCTCGTCGGGGTCGGTGGCGCAAGACAGCTCGAGCCCGGCGCGGAGCACCTCCTGCACGTCCGGCAGGAGCGACCCGGGGAAGGGGAGCGTCGCCCGGTGCCAGGGGCTGTCGAGCGCCGTGAGGTCGCCGAGCACGGCGACATGGTCCTCGGCGCCCCCGACGATCATCGTGAGCCGCTCGCCGACCTGCGCGCCGCCCCGGACGACCTCGATCACCTCGATCGGTACGGCGTACCCCGGCCCATCGCTCAGCTTTCGCCCGATGAGCACCGTCGCGGCGGGGTCGGCGAGGTGGGCGTGCGCCGGTGGCGGAGGAGGACGAACCTGGACCTTCATCGGCCCCCTCTCCAGGCGCCGGATCAGGGCCGCCCGAGCTGGCTCACCGGCTGGAGTCTATCAGCGCGGGACCCGGTCAGGCCATGGCCTCGACCCATCTCGCCGCGAGGCGCCCGACGACGGGCAGGTGGTCGGACGCGACGAGCGCCAGCGGGCTCATGTGGGCCCACACCGCCTCGAGCGCGGCCGGGGGCCGCACCCACACGCGGTCGAGCGAGAGGAGCGGCCAGCGGCTGGGGAAGCTGCGCACGGCGGCCGACGCGCCGAGCCGCTCGTCGAGGACGCGCACGGTCCGGTTGATGAACGACCACTCGTTGAAGTCGCCGACCACGGCGAGCGGCGCCGGGCGGCCCTGCTCGACGAGGGCAAGGATCCCGCGCACCTGCTCGCGCCGCTCGGCGCCGCGCAGGCCGAAGTGGGTGACGATCACGCGCACGGGCGCGCCCTCGCAGTCGAGCTCGACGTCGAGCGCGCCGCGCCTCTCGCGCCCGGCCCAGCTCAGGTCCACGTGGCGCGCCGAGAGCACCGGGTGACGGGTGAGCAGGGCGTTGCCGTAGTAGCCGCGGTGGTTGGTGAGCGTCGGTCCGGCGACCGCCGTCATGCCGGTCGCCTCCTGGAGGTACTCGATCTGGTCGAGGTCGTTCTCGATGTGGTAGCGGGCGTCGACCTCCTGCAGGCCCACGGCGTCGGCGTCCAGCTCGCGGATCACGGCGGCGACCCGGTCGGCGTCGTAGCGGCCGTCGGCGCCGATGCAGCGGTGGACGTTGTACGTCGCGATCCGGACCATGTCCCCCTAGCTGGCGGCGGCGTGGTGCACGGCGGGCTCCCGCTCCGGCTCGCGCGCGGGCGGCTCCTCGGCGGCGTCGGGCGGCTCCTCGCCCGGGGCGAGCTTCCGCTTCACCCACCGGCCGGCGAGCACGAGGAGCAGGATGAGCCCGACGGCGGCGCCGATCGTCACGGGCGAGGGGCGCTCGACGGCCGACGCGACCCGGTGCGCGACGAACGACATGGCGAGCAGGCCCGGCGCCATGGCCACGAGGGTGCCGAGCATGAAGTCGCGCAGCCGGAGGTGCGACGAGCCGGCGACCAGGTTCACCACGGTGAACGGCGCGACTGGGACGAGGCGCACCGTGGCGACGGTGATGAACCCGTGCTCGGAGAGCTTCTTCGACAGCCGGTCGAGCCGCGGCCCCGTGAGCCAGCGCACGGAGTCGCGCCAGACGACGCGGCCGATCCCGAAGCCGGCGGCGGCGCTGGCGAGGCACGCGATCAAGGAGCACACCCAGCCGGTCCAGGCGCCGAAGAGCAGCGCCATGGCGACCGTCATGGCCGTGATCGGCACGAGGGCGAGGCTCGCGGCGACGAACGCCGCGGTCGCCACGGGCGGGCCCCAGGCGCTGGTCCGGAGCGGCCGGGCCCAGGCCAGGATGCGCTCCGGGTCGGCGAGGTCGCGGAGCGGCGTCCAGTGCCACGCGATCCCGAGGGCCAGCAGCGCCGCCAGGACGGCGACCGCCCGGGCCACGGGCCGGCGGGCAACCGGCGCGGCCTTCTCGTCCACGAGGTGGTCGACGAGCTTGCCCGCCTCGTAGGGCCCGGTCGGGTCGAGCAGCGCCTGGTCGGGGAGCATCTCGTCGACCCACGGCTCGAGGTGGTCCGGGATCGGCACGAGCGTGCGCTCGCGCCCGCCCAGGCGTTCGAGCACCGCCAGGAGCGACCCGGTCTCGCGCCGGACCGCCTCGACCTCGTCGACCGGGGCGCCCAGGTGCTCGGCCAGGAGGCCGTCGCGCAGGCGCGCGATCGCGGGCCGCACGCGCGGGTCGTCGGCCGCGTCGAGCGCCAGGTCGCACTCGGTGTCGAGGCCCATGCCGCGGTTGTTGAGGTTCGCCGAGCCGATGTGGACGTGCTCGTCGTCGACGACGAGCACCTTGGCGTGCACCTGCACCGGCACCCGCTCGCCGTCCTCGGGCGCGGGCACGACGGGGAACACGGCCCGCAGGCGCCCGTGGACGTCGGCCGCGCGCAGGCGCCGCAGGAGGCGGGCGCGCAGGACCCCGAGCGCGGTCTCCTCCAGCCAGTGGGGGCAGGCGCTCGGGGCGACGATCACCACCTCCGGCCCCTCGGCCTCCTGGAGGCGGCGGGCCAGGGCGTCGCCGACGGCGTCCGAGCTGAAGTACTGCTGCTCGATGTAGATCCAGCGCCGCGCCGCCGCGACCGCGCCCAGGAACAGGCGCTCGACCTCGTGCACGGCCGGCCGCCCGCGCCACGGGGGCTCCGTGCGGGCGATCGCCACGCGCACGTCCGTGAGGTCGGGGGCGACCTCCTCGGGCCACGGGTCGGCGGCGCCGCGGCGCGGGCGCGGCAGCCGCTCGCCCGTCGCTCTCCGCCAGCGCTCGCGCGCCAGGTCCCCCAGGGCGGCGGCCGCCGGGCCGTCGACCATGATCTGCACGTCGTGGAACGGTCCGTAGGGCTTTCCGGCCGGGTCGACGCGCCGCGGGTCGACGGCCGCGTGCTCGCGCGTGTCCCAGCGGCGGATCGTCAGGTCGAGGCCGCCGCAGAAGGCCACGGCGTCGTCGATCACCACGACCTTCTGGTGGTGCGACGCCCCGGTCGGGTGGTCACCGTCGAGGTGCCGGCGCATCCGGCGGCGCCGGTACCAGTCGAGCTGCAGCCGCGGCAGCGGCTCGCGCTCGAGCACGTAGAGCATGGCGAAGTCCCAGTCGAGGACGAGCACCTCGAGGGCGGGCCGGCGCTCGACCACCTCGCGCAGGAGCTGCGAGAGCTCCTGCTCGCCCGCGTCGCCCCCGGCGTCAGGCGTCAGCCGCGTCTGGCGGTGGAAGTCCCAGCCGAGGATCAGCACCTGCCGCTCGGCCCGGCGCAGGGCCGCCGCGACCGCGCGGTAGTACGCCTGCCCGTCGACGAGGAAGCTCACGCGCCGCGCCGGCGGCCGCTTCCAGCAGCTCTCGCCCTCGACCGCGATGGGCGCCCGCGCCTCGGCGCTGCTGCTGCACTCCTCCGCGCGCACCGGCTCCTCCAGGCCCCCGCGGGGGCAGCCGGGAGGCAGCGAACGGGCTGCCGTCACAACCCCCGCGGGGGGGCCCCGGTGGGACGCCCGCGTCCCGTCCCGCCGGGCGGGCCGGTCACCTTCGAGAGGTCTCGGCCGCGCGCCGTGGAGCTGGCAGAGTGTCATGATGGATGCACGGTGGCGGGCAGGGTCCATGGTCGATCAGGAGCTCAGGAGCCTCGAGCGCCGCTGGCGCCACACGGGCGCGACCGAGGACGAAGCCGCCTACTTGCAGGCGTGCGTGCGCCGGGGGGCCCTTGGCCGGGAGCGGCTCGTCCAGCTCGCCAGCCTCGGGGATCCTGCGGCGCTGCTGGCCGTGGGCAGCGACGACCTGCCACCGATCGACGAGCGCTGGGTCGCCGCGCTCCTCCGGCAGGACCCGCACATGCTCGTCGGGGTGCTGCTCGCGCTCGCCCACGAAGTGCAGCGCAGTGACCCCGGCAGTTCGTCCGACGCCGAGCTCGTCACCGACCTCGCGTCCGTCGAGGCCTGGCTGCGCTGCCCCTGTGACGAGCATCTGGTGGTGATCATCAGAGGGCTGGGGGCCCGCGACTCGGAGTGGTCCTTCCTCGCCTCGAGCATCGACGCCGTGGGCGCGCGAACACGCGCCTACGCTGCCCACCTGTTCGTGCGCTTCGCCTTCGACCGGCTGAGCGAGCCGACGGCCATGCGGACGATGGCGGCGGCCCTCAAGTCCTCCCTGGAGGCTGGGCGCTGACCGTCACGTCGGCCAACCGGCCGGACCCCGCGCGAGCACACCACCCCGGGCTTTCGCAGCCTGAGCCTCAGCCGAGACGAACGAGGGCGAGGCGATGCCGCGCGAAGGCGACCGATGGCGGCCTCCTGGCCGCCGAGGAAGCCTGAGCGGTCGAGGGGGGGCGCGCCCCGCGCCACCAC
>JAMLIC010000008.1 GCA_023954375.1 Planctomycetota bacterium | reverse complement strand
GGGGGGGGCGGGGGGGGGGGGGGCCCCGCCCCCCCCCCCCCCCCCCGGCCGCTCAGGCTCACTGGGCTACCCTGCCTCTGAAGGTGGCGACCCCGCATCGTCGGTGAGCCGCCTATGGTTCTCCCGGCGTCTCTCCGAGGACAGCCTGCAAGGCTAGCCGCTCGACGGCTGGACCGAGACCTGCTGCCTCGGAGAGACCGGGAGGCCCCAACCGGCCACAGGGTGTTGCGCCGAGGGCTTTCGCCCCGAGCGCCTTTCAGTGAGCGACCGGCGGGGCCTCCCGTTCGCCGGAATCGTAACCGCGAGCAGAGGGGGGCGAGATGGTTCGAGGTTTCGTCGGCATCGATTGGGCGAGTGAGGAGCATGCCGTCTGCGTCGTCGACGAGCGCGGCAAGGTCAGGACACGGTTCGCCGTCGCTCATACGTCGGCCGGACTGCGCGACTTGGTGGCTCGACTGCGAAAGCTCGAGAGCGAGCCCAGCCAGGTGCACGTCGCGATCGAGCGACCCTCCGGGCTGCTCGTAGACACCCTGGTCGAGGCGGGCTTCACGGTGGTGCCCATCCACCCGAACGTGGTCAAGGCGGCTCGTCCCCGCTACTCGGCTGCCGGCGGCAAGGACGACCGAGCAGACGCTTACCTGCTCGCGGATCTCCTGCGCACCGACGGTCACCGCTTCCGCGCGCTCAAGGGCTCGTCCGACCAGACCCGGGCGCTTCGGGCGCTCGTGCGCACGCGAGACGACCTGGTCGCCATGCGCGTGTCGCTCGCCAACCAGCTCCGCTCGCTCCTCGAGAGCTACTGGCCTGGTGCGGCCGGGATCTTCGCGGAGGTGGACTCGCCGATCGCCCTTGCCTTCGTCGAGAGCTATCCGACCCCTGCGAAGGCGAGCCGCCTGGGAGAGCGGCGCCTCGCGAGCTTCCTCGCCCGGAACCGCTACAGCGGCCGACGGAGCCCCGACGAGCTGCTCGGTCGCCTGCGTGAGGCCGCGCCGGGCCAGGCCGGCCCGATCGAGAACGAGACCAAGGGTGTCCTCGCCCAGGCGCTCGTGAAGGCCATCCGCCCGATCGTCGAGCAGATCGCGCAGATCACGGCCCTCATCGAGCACGAGCTCGAGCAGCACCCCGACGGGCCGACGATCGCGTCCTTCCCGCGGGCCGGGCGGATCAACGCCGCTCAGATCCTGGCAGAGCTCGGTGACGAGCGGGAGCGGTTCACGTCGGCCGAGCACCTGGCAGCCGAGGCGGGAGTGGCGCCCGTCACGCGCGCCTCGGGAAAGCATCGCAGCGTCGGCTTCCGCCACGCCTGCAACAAGCGCCTACGGGTTGCGATCACGTGCTTCGCCGACAACTCGCGCCACGCCTCGCAGTGGGCTGCTGAGGTCTACCAGCGCGCCCGCGGCCGTGGCTGCGATCACCCGCATGCGGTGCGGATCCTGGCCCGCGCGTGGATCAGGATCCTCTGGCGCTGCTGGCGCGACGGCACGCGTTACGACCCCGAACTCCACGGCGGCGCTCGACGGGCTGCTTAGCGTCTCTTCCCCGCCCCCCATGGCGAATGGAGTGCCCAGACGGCTCGCGCGGGCGGGGCCCAGATTGCGCTCGATCGCGGCGTCAGCCCTGCCACGGGCGGTTGCGGCTCCCTTCGGCCCCCCTCCTCAGAGTCTTCTCCGGGGCCGAAGGGAGCCGCAGGAGTCCGCTCAGGGAACTCGACAGCCCCAGCGACCCCGGAAGCGACCGGCATCGCGGCGGCAGTGCCGCGCGCGTCGCGGCTGCTTCTGCCGCCCTGGCATGTCTACGACCAGCTCGGGCCGCGGCGCGCGCGGCACGAACGCCGCTGCCGGTCGCGTCGCAAGACGCCACGTAGGCCGTCAACCGGGTCGCCGAGGACGGGGGGGCTTGACACAGGGTGTCTCGGTCGGCGGCCAGGAGGCCGCCTTCCCTCGCCTTCGCGCGGCATCGCCTCGCCCTCCTCCACCTCGCCTGGGGCTCTCGCTGCGAAGGCGCGGCGAGGTGCGCTCGGAGGCGGCTCGGCCGGTTGGCCAGCACGGCCTCGGCGGCGCGCGAACGCCGGGCGGCGTTGCGCCGGGCAGCGTTGCCTCCACTCATTCGCGAGTTATCGTTGAGTGCCGAATGAGCAAGAAGCCAGCCAGGATCCAGCCCTCGCTGACGCAGGCCGAGTCGGACTTGGTGGAGCAGGTCGCGGCCTTGACGCAGACTCGCCGCACGGACGTGATCAAGAACGCCCTCGCGGTCTACGCGTGGTTCGTCCGCCAGGCGATGACGGGGGCTCGCGTGACGGCCCGGAAGCGGACGGGCGAGGAGGTCACGCTCGAGACCCCGGAGCTCACGGCGCTCGAGGCGAAGGGGGTGAAGCTCTCCCCGGAGGAGCTCGGCGCGCTCGGGAGGGCGCTCGCCGGGGCAGAGGACCCCCGGGAGGCCGCGCGGCTGCGGGAGCAGCTGACCCGCGGGTTCTACGGGATCTGAGCCGTGCCCAGGGTGCGGCGCCAGAACCTCCCTCCGGCGCTGTTCCAGCACCTGCTCGACCGTGTCCAGGAGCGCCGCATCGCCGCGGACCAGCTCGTCCTCCTGGCGCGCTGGCTCGACGAAGCGCCGGAGGTCCCCGCGGGCGAGTGGTATCGCCGCTTCCCGGGGATGACCGTGTGTGGTGAGGGGGAGCTCATCAAGACGTTCCTGCTCCCGGGCCAGGCGCCGCGCGGCAAGAAGGTCTGACCGCGCTCACCGCTTGATCTGCGAGCGAAGCGAGCAGATCGAGCGGTGGCGCGCATCCCCGAGCGGAGGCCGCGCAGCGGCCGGAGCGAGGGCGACAGGTGCCTCGCTGCGGATCGGAGCATCGAGCCGCGCGCCCGGACGTGGACACATCAGAACAAGCGACGGCCGCTGTGAGCGTCGGAGCCCTCGCTACGCGGTCCCCCGGGCGCCCTCGCGCAGGGCGGCGATCGCCTGGGCCGGGTCGGGCGCCCGGAACACCGCGCTGCCGGCGACGATCACGTTGGCGCCCAGGCCGGCCGCGTGGCGGACCGTCTCGGGGTTGAGCCCCCCGTCGACCTGCACGTCGATCGGCCGGTCGCCGATCGCCGCGCGGAGGGCCTCGAGCTTGGGCGCAATGTCCCACATGTAGGCCTGCCCGCCGAAGCCCGGCTCGACGGTCATCACGAGGACCATGTCGAGGTCGTCGAGGAGCGGGAGCACGCGGTCGAGCGGCGTCCGCGGCCGCACGGCCACGCCGGCCCGCTTGCCCGCGGCGCGGATCGCGCGGCACAGCGCCCGCAGGTCGCCCTCGACCTCGACGTGGAAGGTGACCACGTCCGCGCCGGCCTCGATGAACTGCGGCCCGTAGGTGTGCGGGTCGCTGATCATCAGGTGGCAGTCGAGCGGCAGCTTCGTCACCTTCCGCAGGGCCTTCACCACCGGCGGGCCGATCGTCAGGTTGGGCACGAAGTGCCCGTCCATGACGTCGACGTGCAGCCAGTCGGCCCCGGCCGCCTCCATGCGCGCGGCCTCCTCGGCCAGGCGGGCGAAGTCGCTCGAGAGGATCGACGGGGCGATGATGATGGGGCGGGTCACGCGTCCGGCAGCGCCTCGATGCCGGGGAGCGCCTCGCCCTGCACGAACTCGAGCGACGCGCCGCCGCCGGTCGAGACCCAGCCCATGCGCTCGTCGATCCCCAGCTCGCGCGCGGCGGCCGCGCTGTCGCCGCCGCCGACGACGGTGTGGACCCCGCCGCTGTAGCCGAGGAAGCTGGCCACGTAGTCGGTGCCGAGGTTGAAGGGCCTCTTCTCGAACACGCCCAGCGGCCCGTTCCAGAACACCGTGCGAGCCCCGGCCAGGCGCCGGCAGTAGTCGGCGATCGTCCGCGGGCCGATGTCGAGGCCCATGCGGTCCTGCGGCAGGCGCTCGACGACCGCGTAGCCGGTCGGGTCGTCGGGCGACGCGGCGACCACGTGGTCGATCGGGAGGGCCAGCTTGTCGCCGGCGCGCTCCATGATCTTGCGGGCCGTGTCGAGGAGCTCGGGCTCGTGCCGCGAGCGGCCGATCTCCTCGCCCCGGGCCTTCAGGAACGTGTAGCTCATGCCGCCGCCGATGAGCACGGCGTCGACCTTGGGCACCAGCGCCTCGAGGACCGGGATCTTGTCGGCGAGCTTGCCGCCGCCCATGACGACCACGTAGGGCCGCGGCGCCGAGCCGTCGCGCAGCGGCGCGAGCCGCTCGAGCTCGGTGGCCACGAGGTCGCCCGCCGCGGCCGGCAGGAGCCGGGGCGGCACGGTGACCGACGCGTCGCCGCGGTGGCTGACCCCGAAGGCGTCGTTGACGTAGACCTCGGCCAGGGCGGCGAGCGCCCGGCCGAACTCCTCGGCGCCCTTCTTCTCGCCCTTGTCGAAGCGCAGGTTCTCGAGCAGGAGGACCTCGCCGTCCTTCAGCGCGGCGGCGGCCGCCTGCGCCTCGGGGCCGACGAGGTCCGGCACGAACCGCACCGGCGCGCCGAGCAGCGTCGAGAGCCGCCCGGCGACCGGCCGCATGCTGAACTCCGGCTCGACCTTGCCGCCCGACGGGCGGCCGAGGTGCGAGCCGAGGATCACGCGCGCGCCGGCGTCGCGCAGGCGGCGGATCGTCGGCAGCGACATGACGAGCCGGTGGTCGTCGCCGACCGCCATGGCGCCGTCCGCCCCCTCGCGCAGGGGGACGTTGAAGTCCACCCGCACGAGGACGCGCTTGCCCCCGAGCGCCCCGAGGGCGTCGATCCGCCGCTTGGCCACGCTCAGCCCTCCAGGTTCGCCATGAGCGCCGCGAGGTCGACGACGCGGTTCGAGTAGCCCCACTCGTTGTCGTACCAGGCGAACGCCTTGACCATCGTGCCGTCCTGCACGTCGGTCAGGGCCGAGTCGATGATCGACGACTGGGGCTCGCCGACGATGTCCGAGGAGACGATCTCGTCCTCGGTGTAGATCATCACGCCCTTGAGCGCGCCCTCGGCGGCCTCCTTGAGGGCCGCGTTGACCTCCTCCTTGGTGACGCTCTTCTCGAGGTCGGCCGTGAGGTCGACGACGCTCCCGTCGGGTACGGGGACGCGCAGGGCCAGGCCGTTGAGCTTGCCCTTGAGGGCCGGGAGCACCTCGCCCACCGCGCTCGCCGCGCCGGTGGTCGTCGGCACGATGTTGTTTCCGGCCGCGCGCGTGCGGCGGAGCGCGTCGTGCGGCAGGTCGAGCAGGCGCTGGTCGTTGGTGATCGCGTGCACGGTCGTCATCAGGCCGCGCTTGATGCCGAACTTCTCGTGCAGGACCTTCGCCAGCGGGGCCAGCGCGTTCGTCGTGCACGAGGCGTTGCTGACGATCGTGTGCTGCGGCGTGAGCTGGTGGTCGTTGACGCCGATCACGACCGTCGCGTCGAGGGCGCCCTTCGCCGGCGCGGTGAGGATCACCTTGCGCGCGCCGCCCTCGAGGTGCTTGGCCAGCTGCTCGCGCTTGCGGAACACGCCGGTCGCCTCGATCACGATCTCGGCGCCCATCTCGCCCCACTTGATCTTCGTCGGGTCCTTCTCGGCGCTGATGCCCAGGCGCTTGCCGTCGACGACCAGGTGGTCGCCCTGGGCCTTCACGTCGCCCGCGAAGCGGCCGTGGACCGTGTCGTACTTGAGCAGGTAGCCGAGCGTCTCCGCGTCGGTGAGGTCGTTGACGTGGACGACCTCGAACTCGTCCGGGCGGGCGTGGCAGATGCGGTAGACGAGCCGGCCGATGCGCCCGAACCCGTTGATGCCGACCTTCACCTTCCGCTTGGCCTTGATCACCGCGCCGACGCGCGACATGGGAGCGCTCCTCTCTCGTGATGGACTTCCGCGCGGGTCGCACGCGGGCCGGACGGAGCGGCTCGGGAACCCGGGTCGCGTCACTATAGGAGCGCGCCTCCGCCCGTCAACACGGGATGGCCGCCCACCTCGCTCGGCGACGATCGCGCGGCCTACTCGCGCGGCCCGCCCTCGCGCGGCGGCGCGCCGGTGTCGGCGGGCTCGTCGCCCGCCGGGCCTGGTCCGGTCCGGCGCTCGCCGGGCACGGGGCGGTCGTCGCCGCCGGGCGGCGGGGGCTCGGGCCCGTGCGGGCGCGCGCGCGGCGGCTCGGTCCGGAACAGCTCCTCGTAGTCCCAGTCGGGGTAGATGTCGTTGCTGCCGTCGAACGGCCCGATCCCGAACCAGTACCACTGGTTGTAGTACGAGGCCCCCCACAGCTCGGGGCTGCGGCCGACGTAGCGGCCCGTGCGCCGGTCGTAGATCCACATCTGGAACTTGGCCCAGCCCTGTGACGTGTCGCGCCGGAAGATGTAGAGCGGCGGCGAGACGAGGGCCGTGGTCAGGCCGGGCACGGTGATCGGGAGCGCCGGCAGGCCGAGCGTGAACGTGCCGTCGTAGATGCCCAGCGCGCCGTTGCGCACCTCGACGACGACGTCCGCCCCGGGCCGCTCGCCGTCGCCGTCGACCTGCTCGACGAGGATCGCCCCGGCGCCCGAGACGTGGTCGCGCAGGGCGCTCTGCACGTAGCCCTTGTCGATCGACTCGAAGTTCGTGAGGTCCAGGTAGACGCGCTGCCCGTCGAGCGGGGCGGCGTCGAAGAGGCGCACGGCCCGCAGGGCGGCCGTCGAGACGAGGAGCATCTCGGTCGCCGTGCGCGGCGACGTCGTCTCCCGGATCGACCCGATGCAGCCCGGGGCGACCAGGAGGAGCCCCAGCGCCAGCGTCGAGGTGATGCGCATCCCGTCCTCGCGGGCCGGGCAGGGCCCCGGCCGCGAGGTACAGGCTAGGGCGCGCCGCGCCCCGCGTCAGATGCGCCTCCAGGTGACGCCGCCCCGTGTCGCCGTGTGGACACGGGGCGGCCCTCCGGTCAGTCGTCGCGCGGCGGCGACTGCGTGTCGCCCGAAGACGGAACCTCCTGCGGCGGCGAGGTCGTGTCGCCGTCCTTGAACTCCGCGGACTCGTCGCCCGAGTCGCCGCCCATGCCGACCATGTTGCCGAAGTCCATGTCCGGGAACACGTCGTTGCTGCCGTCGAAGGGCCCGATGCCGAAGAACCACCACTGGTTGTAGTAGGAGGTCCCCCACAGGTCCTGGCTGCGGCCCAGGTAGGCCTTGGTCTTCGGCTCGTAGAGCCACAGCTGGAACTTGGCGAAGCCCTGGTGGCTCAGGCGCCGGAAGGCGTAGAGCGGCGGCAGCATGACCGGCGGCAGCCCCTGCGCCGAGACGGGCAGCTGCGGGATGCCCAGGACGAAGTCGCCATCCCAGAGGCCGAGCGAGGCGTTGCGGACCTCCATCACGATCTCGGACTCGGCCGCGCCGTCCGTGAGGATCACGCCCGCGTTGGCGAGGTGGTAGCGGAGCGAGCTCTGCACGTAGTTCTTGTCGATCGGGTCGAACAGCGTCAGGTCCAGGTGGACCTTGCGGCCCTTGAGCGGCGCGGCGTCGTAGAGGCGCACGGCGCGCTGCGCGGCCGTCGACACGAGCAGCATCTCGTGCGCGGTGCGCGGCGTCGTCGTGTCACGGATGTTGCCGATGCAGCCGGTGCTCGCGATGGCGGCCGCCATGGCCAGCATCGAGAAGGTGGTCTTCACGTTTCCCCCCTGATACGGGGCGGGAGTATAGCCACCGGCCCGGCGCCAGGGGCACGTGGCGGTGAGCGGCCCACCCCACCCCCACGGGCGGCCCCGGGAGGTCATCATGTGTGGGACGGTGGGGGCCAGGATGACGGGGGCAGGGAGGACGACGCGTTGAACCAGGAGCCGGCGAAGCCCGCACCGCGTCCACCCGCGCCGCAGCCGCCGGGCCGCCGGGCCATGTTCACGCTCATCTACGTGGCCCTGGCCTTCGCCCTGCTCCTGGCGCTCAACACCTACCTCGTGGGGCCACAGCGGGCGGTCTACGCGATCTCCTACACGACGTTCGCGGACCAGCTCCAGGCGGGCAACGTGGCCACCCTGGTCGTGACGCCCACCGAGGTCGAGGGCACGCTGCGCGAGCCGCGGGACCTGCCGGTGGCCGGCGCGCCCGAGCAGATCCGGTCGGTCGAGCGCTTCACGTCGGCGCGCCTGCCTGGCGACGACCAGGCGCTCGTCCGCGCGCTCGAGGCGGTGCCGGCCGACGCGCGGCCGGTGGTCACGGGGCGGCAGGACAGCCGGCTGGGCAGCCTGCTCCTGTGGATCCTGCTGCCCGGCCTCGTGCTGATCCTGGGCCTGTTCTTCATCATGCGGCTCCTCTCGCCCAACCGGCAGGTGATGTCCTTCGGCAAGAGCCGCGCGCGCGTCTACGCCGAGAAGGAGACGAAGATCACCCTCGACGACGTGGCCGGGATCGAGGAGGCCAAGGAGGAGCTGCGGGAGATCGTCGAGTTCCTGCGCGACCCGCAGCCCTACCACAAGCTGGGCGCCCGGATCCCGCGGGGGATCCTGCTCGTGGGGCCGCCGGGCACCGGGAAGACCTTGCTCGCGCGCGCCGTTGCCGGCGAGGCGAGCGTCGTGTTCTTCAGCCTGTCGGGCTCGGACTTCGTGGAGATGTTCGCCGGCGTCGGCGCCTCGCGCGTGCGCGACCTGTTCGAGCAGGCGCAGCGGCAGGCGCCGTGCATCGTGTTCATCGACGAGCTCGACGCCCTGGGCAAGGTGCGCGGCGTGGGCGTCTCGGGCGCGCACGACGAGCGCGAGCAGACGCTCAACCAGCTCCTGTCGGAGATGGACGGCTTCGACCCGAACATGGGCGTCGTGATCCTCGCGGCCACGAACCGCCCCGAGATCCTCGACCCCGCGCTCCTGCGCCCCGGCCGCTTCGACCGGCAGGTGGTCGTCGACCGCCCCGACGTCAAGGGCCGCGAGCAGATCCTGAGGATCCACGCGAAGAAGGTGCGGCTGGCCGACGACGTCGACCTGGCCAAGCTCGCCCGCCAGACGCCGGGGCTCGTCGGCGCCGACCTGGCGAACGTCGTGAACGAGGCCGCCCTGCTGGCCGGGCGCCGGCGCAAGGAGGCGGTCGAGCAGGTCGAGCTCGAGGAGGCGATCCAGCGCAGCCTGGTGGGCCTCGAGCGCAAGAGCCGGATCATGGGCGCGCCCGAGAAGGAGCGCATCGCCGTGCACGAGACCGGCCACGCGCTGGTGGCGCTGGCCGTCCCGCACGCCGACCCGGTGTCGCGGGTGTCGATCATCGCCCGCGGCGTGGGCGCGCTCGGCTACACCATGCAGACGCCGGCCGAGGACCGGCACCTCTACACGCGCGGCGAACTGGACGACCGCCTGGCGGTGCTCCTCGGCGGCCGCGGCGCCGAGCTGATCATCTACGGCGACACCTCGACCGGCGCCTCGGACGACCTGGCGCGCGCGGCCGACCTGGCCCGGCGCATGGTGCTCGAGTTCGGCATGAGCGAGCGCATGGGGCCGGTCAGCCTGGGCTCGACGACCCGGCGGCAGCGCTTCCTCAACGTCGACGGCGACGGCGCGCGGGAGTACTCGGACGCCACGGCGCGCGAGGTCGACGAGGAGGTGCGCCGGATCGTGCGCGAGGTCGAGGCGCGCGTGGGCGACCTGCTCGGCGGGCGCGAGCGCGCCCTGCGGGCGATCGCCTCGCACCTGGTGCAGAAGGAGGTCATCCTCGCCGAGGAGCTGGTCGACCTGGCGAGGAAGAACGGCGCGCCGCCGGCCGAGCGGCCGGCGACGGTCCTGCAGGTGACCCCCGCCGCGGCAGCGCCGCCCCTCGCCCCCGCCGAGCCCGCCGTGCCGCCCGAGGACGCCGCGTAGTGGACGGGAGCCTCCTCCCGGGGGCGGACCGCCGCGCCCGCGCCGACGACGACGGCGCGCGCGTGTTCGAGCGCCGGCTCGGCCCGTGGCGCGGGCTGGGGCTGGTCGGGCTGGCGCTGCTCGTGCCGCTGGCGCTCGCGGCGCTGTGGCGGCATCGCCCGGAGGTCCGGGACCTGGTCGAGGCGCTCGGCGCGCCCTTCGGGCAGGTCACGTCTGCCGGCGCCCTCGCGGCGCTCGCGCTGGCGCCGGTGGCGGCGTTCGTCCTGGCCCTGCGCCTCGCGGCGACCCGCTTCGGCCGCTGCGTGGCCGGGCCCGACTGGCTGGAGGTCGTCCCCGGGCACCTGCCGGGGTGGTGGGCGCGCCTGGTCGTGCGGCGCGACGAGGTCGTCGAGCGGATCCCGGACCCGCACGGCGTCTGGCTGCGCGCGGCCGACGGGACCCGAGCGAGGATTCCGGCCGCGTCGCCCGGGGCGCTCGAGGACGCGCTGGCCGAGCTCGACCGCCGCGACCTCGAGCCCCCGGTCTCGAACACGCGCGCCGAGCCGCGCTGGGTCGCGGGGATCGGGGTGGCCTGGGGCGTGACCGTCCTCGCGTCGGCGGCGGGTCTGACGGTCGCGCTCGCGCGCCGCTTCGAACCGGGCCTGGAGGTCGCCGGGGTGATGACGATCGTGCTCGTCTCCCTGCCGCTCGGCCTCCTCCTCTTCGCCGCGCTGATCCCCACGGCGCGGCGCGTGCACGTCGGCCGGCGCGCCGTGGCGGTGGGCGAGGAGGTGTTCGCCTACGAGGACCTGGAGCGCGTCGGCGTCGACGCGGGGACGATCGCCTGCGAAGGCGGCGGCCGGACGTGCATCGCCCGCGTCGGCGCCGACGAGGCCGCCATCCGCGCCGCGCTCGAGCGCCGGCTGCGCCAGGCCGGCCGGCACCAGGACGACGTGCTCGGCCCCCTGCCCGCGTGGGCGCGGGCGGGGCGACGGCGCCTCCGGGCCGCCCTGCGCGGCGGGCCGGCGTTCGTGGTGCCGCTGGCGCTGGTGACGCTCGGCTGGACGGCGCCCAACCAGGTCCTCGTGCGCTGGGAGGACGTCCACGGGCAGGCGCTGTACCTCGTCCACGCGCGCGACGGCGATCGGCCGACCGCCGTCGTGCTCGCGCCGCCGGGCACCGCGGTCCGCACGGCGAACTGGTGGCCGCGGACCCTGACCGACGGCGTCGTCTGCGCGCGGGTGGTCGACCTGGCGCGCGGCGAGGTGCGGGAGCCCGGGGCGGCGACGCGTGCGTTCGCGCCGGGGGCGACGTTCGTGCACGTGCGCGAGGACGAGGTCGTCGCGTCACGCATCGCGTGGAGTCCGAGCCCGTGCTTCGACGCCTGGAGCGAGCCTCTCCAGCGGCAGTACTTCGCCGAGGCTCAGGAGCGTCATCTCCGTCAGCTTCTCGAGGACCGCCCGGGTGTCGAGGTGCGTGGGACATCTCCCTCCGTGCCCGAGGTCGTCGAGGCCATGGCGGAGGGCCTGCTCGATCGGACCATCCGCGCGGCTGGGCAGGGCTGGACGACCCGGTGCTGCTTCGACGTGCTGTGCCCCACGGGCTCGGAGCGCCTGCTCTGGGGTGTCCGGAGCGGCGAGGTGGCCTTCGTTGCCAGGGGGACGGCGAAGGCCAGGCTGGACGTGCAACGGGGCGACATGGGCCGCGTGGTGGAGCCCCCCGGCTCGCTCCCCCTCGACTACAAGGGGTTCCGTTCGCTGCGCCAGGAGTTCTTCGACCGGAGCTACACCCTTCGCGACGGCCCCCTCGCCGTGCGCCTCGACGACTTCGGCACGTTCACCGAAGACCCCACCCTCCCCACCGACCACGCCACCCTCCTCGCCGTCCGCGCGAAGGTCCTCGCCGGCGCGACGCTCGCCCAGGCCCTCGCCGAGGCGCGCCAATGAGCGTGCTCGCCTACGTCTCCGGCCACGGCTTCGGCCACTGGACGCGCACGAGCCCGCTCCTCGAGGGCCTCGCCCGCCGCCTGCCCGTCCACGTGCGGACGAGCGGGCGCGCGCTCCCCTGGGCGCGCCGCGCGCCCTGGCCCGCGTCGGTCGAGGACGTCGACGTCGGCCCGGGCGCCGTGCAGCGGGGTCCGCTCCACGTCGACGTGCCGGCCACGCGCGAGGCGCTCGCCCGCCATCTCGAGCGCTGGCCCGACCTCGTGCGCGCCGAGGTCGCCCGCGGGAGAGCGCTCGGCGCCACGCTCGTCCTGGCCGACGTGCCGCCGCTGGCCTTCGAGGTCGCGCGGCGCCTCGACGTGCCGGCGGTCGCCGTGGCCAACTTCACCTGGAGCTGGATCTACGCCGGCTGGGCCGATCGCGACGAGTGGTTCGAGGTCGCCAGCGCGCGCCTGCGCGTGGCCGAGGGGCTGGCGACGCACGTCGTCGCCCTGCCCGGGGGCGGCGGCCTCGACGCGCTCGGCCCGCCGCGCCCGCACCTGGCCCTGCGCCGCCCGCCCACCTGCTCCGCCGACGAGGCCCGTCGGCGCCTGCCGCGTCCCCGGCCCGACGACCCGCGCCCGGTCGTGCTCGTCTCGTTCGGCGGCTACGGCGACGCGCTCGACCTGAGCGCGATCGCCCGCGCGCACCCCGACCACGCCTTCGTCACGTTCGCCCCGCCGAGGGACCCACCGCCCGAGAACCTCGTCGTCCTCCCGCACGACCACGACCTCGCCCACCAGGACCTCGTGCTCGGCGCCGACGTCCTCCTGGGCAAGCCCGGCTACGGGACCCTGTCGGAGTGCCTGGAGCGGCCGACGCCGTTCGTGGCCGTGCGTGGCGACGACCAGTTCCGCGAGCACCCGCGCCTGCGGGCGTTCGGGCGGCGCGTGCTCCCGTGGGTGGAGCTCGGCGAGGACGACCTCCTCGCCGGCCGCTGGGGCCCGGCGCTCGCCGCCGCGCGCCAGGCGCAGCCCGCCGAGCCGCCCCCGCCCAACGGCCTCGACGGCGCGCGCGCGATCGTCGCGGCCGCGCTCGAGGGCCGCACCGACCCTGGCCTCCCCTGACGCGTCCGCGGACAGGTCGCCGCCCGGCGGGTAGACTCCGCCCCACCATGAAGCACTCGCCTGCCCTCGCCGTCGCGGCCGCGCTCGTGGTCGCCACCCTCGCCGCCGCCGCCGCCGTGCTCCTCCGGCCGCGCGCCGACCTGCTCCTCGTCAACCCGGGACCGACCCCGGCGCGCGTCGTCGTGGGCGGCCAGGCCGTCGAGGTCCCGGCCGCGGGCACGCTCTCGCTGCCGGGCGTCCCCACGGGCGGCCTCCTGCTCGAGGCGCCGGGCGTGGCCGCGATCCGCTCCGACCTGGGCGGGACGTCCCGCCCGCCGCACCCGACCTGGGTGTGGGCCGTGGCACCTGTCGAGGGCTGGTGGGCCGCGAGCAAGGGCTACGGCGACCAGGCGCACCAGGGCGAGTCGGCCGCGCCGTTCGAGGCGCCGGGCGCGCTCTTCCGTCTGCCGCCCGACTTCCTGCCCGCCGTCGACGGCCCGCTCCCCGAGCAGGTCGCGGCGAAGAGGGGCTCGACGGGCGTCGTGCGGAAGGTGCTCTGGACCGAGGGCCACGTCGAGCGCGCGCGGACGCGCCAGGCGCGCGTCCTGATCTTCAACAGCACGCGCTACCTCGTGAAGGTCGAGACCCCGAAGCAGGTGCTCGCCGACGAGCTCGTGCCCGGCGGCCACGTCGAGGCCGTCGACGTGCCGCGGGGGCGGCTCACGCTCCGTGCCACGCCGGTCGGGGTCGACCACACCGTGTTCGAGGCCGAGGTCGACGTCGAGCCGGGCGCCCCGCTCGGCGACCCGACGCTCTACGTGTGGGACCTCTCCGGGCAGACGCCGTTCTGGGTCGTGTCGCGCCGCTACGGCGTCGACCCCGACGCGGGCGAGCCGGCGCCGGGCCCGCGGCGGTTCGAGCGCCCGGAGGGCCAGGCGCTCTTCCGCCTGCCCGACGGGTTCCTGCCGCACCTCGACAAGAAGCTCCCCGACACCTGGCACCGCGCCGGCGTGCTCCACGCCCTCTGGTCGGACGGCTTCTACAGCGCCCCGCCGTTCGAGCTCGGGACCGACGCGGTGGAGGCCCTGCTCCCGGGGATGTCGCGCCGCCGCACGCCACCGACCGACGACGGCCCGGGCGCGACGCCGTTCCCCCCGGTGGACGAGGGCGACTGACGCGTCAGGTGACGGCGGCCGCCGGCCCCACCACCTGCCAGCCGCGCGCCTCGAGGAACCGCGCCAGCCCGCGCGCGAGCAGGTCGCGCCCGAGCGGCGAGCCCTCCCAGGCCCAGGCGCCGAGGGGCTCCTTGCCGTGGTCCTCGTAGATCCACGCCAGCACCTGCGCCTCGTCGCGCAGCGACGCGTCGCGCAGGGCGCCCCAGGCCACGTCGCGCCAGCGCGCCGTCGTGGCGGGGTCGGGGAGGAGCGAGGCCACCGGGCGCTCGAGCAGGTGCTCCGCGAGCCGGCGGCGCGCCTTGCGGAAGCCCTCGCGGTTCTCGTCCGAGAGGACGAACTGGATCATGCGCTCGACGGCCAGGCCCGAGAACGTGCCCAGGAACGCCTTGATGTGCCCCTCGAGCCGCCCCTCGACCTCCTCGGCGAACGCCGCGACGAGCCGCTTGCGGATCGGCCCGATCACCGGGAGCTTGTTGACGAGGGCGCCCAGCAGGTCGGCCTTCTTCATGAACTCGAAGATCCCGGCGTAGAGGATCGACCCGAGCATGGTCTCGATCGCCGGGGAGCGCAGGAAGGTGCGCACCGCCTCGGGGTCGGGCTCCATGGCCTCGGCCGCGTCGAGGAGGCGCGCCTGCGCCTCGGGCGAGAGCAGCTCCTTGAGCGCCCGGCGCTCGCCGCGGAGGCGGTCCTCGGTCGTCTTCCAGGCGCGGTCGAAGTGCGGACGCGCCTTGCCCCAGAACGCCTCGTCGCCCCGGAGGTCCTGGAGGAGCCGCGAGGCCTCCTCGCGCGTGACGAGGTCGCTCGCGGTCCGTTCGTGCAGCCAGGCCTGGAGGTCGTCGAGGAAGCGGCGCGCCGGGTCCATGGGAGCCCTCCCGGCGGCGCAGGATACCAGCCGGCTCACACCCCCCGTGTGGCCGCCGGCCAGACCAGCTTGTGGAGCTGCAGGTTCAGCCGCGCTCGCGGGACGCGCGCCGCGACCAACCAGCCGGACAGGACGGCCGGGTCGAGGGCGCCGTGCACGGGGGAGAAGAGCAGCGCGCAGCCCCGCTCGACGAGCCCGTGCTCGCGGATCACGGCGAGCGCGTAGTCCACGTCGCGGCGGTCGGCCACGACGAACTTCACCTCGTCCGTGGGCCGGAGGCGCGACAGGTTCGGCCAGTGGTTGCGCCTCTCCATGCCGCTGCCGGGGCACTTCACGTCGAGGATCCGCGCGACGCGCGGGTCGAGCGGGGCCGCGTCGACGTGGCCGCCGGTCTCCACCGTGACCTCGAGCCCGGCGTCGCACAGGCGCGCGGCGAGCGTCAGGCAGCCGGGCTGCTCGAGCGGCTCGCCGCCGGTGAGGAGCACGAGGTCGAGCCCGAACGCGCGCACCTCGGCCACGACCTCGTCGACCGTCCGCCGCGCCCCCTCGTGGAAGGCGTAGGCGGTGTCGCACCAGGTGCACCGCAGGCCGCAGCCGGTCAGGCGGACGAACGCGCACGGGCGCCCCGCCCGCGTCCCCTCGCCCTGGACGCTGGCGTAGACCTCGTTGACGACCAGCGTCTCGACGTCGCCCTTGTCGCGGCCCATGCAGGAGAGGATACGACGGAGGGCCGATGTTGGGACCCGCGCCGACCTTCGCGCTCTTCTGGCACCGCCACGGCAACACCCTGGCGGGGGTGGACGCGGTCCGCGCCGCCGCGGCGCGCGGCCCGGCGACGCTCGCCGGGCGCGCGCTGGCGCACGGGGTGGAGCTCGACCTCAAGTGGGCGGGGGCGCTCCTCTACGCGTGGCACGGCCCGACGGGGCGCGAGCGCCTCGGGCCGGCGCGCGTGCGCCGCTGGGCCGCCGCCGACCGGCTGGCGCTCGTGGACGACGCCTACCTCGAGCGCGCGCGCGACCTGCCGCTGCTGGTCGAGCTCAAGGCGGGCGTCGGCCCGGTCGAGCGGGCGCTCGAGGCCCTGGCCGACCTGGCGACGCGGCGCCCGGCCGGGCTGTGGCTCGCCGCGAGCTCGCTCGACCTGCTCGCCCTCGCCCGGCGCGCGTGGCCCGACGCCCCGCGCGTGCTGTTCGCCTCGCCGGCGCCGGGCGGCCGCGTGTGGCACCGGCCGACGACCTACACGCTGCGCAGCCTGACCCGGCGCGGCCTCGCCCCGCGGCTGGCGCCTGGCGCGGCCGACCTCTTGTGCCCGCTCGGCCTGCGCCCCCGCCCGGCGAGCGCCCACGCGCGCCTCGCCGAGGCCGCCCGCGCGCGCGGCCTGGCCTACCTCCCCGGGCGCGTCGCCGCTCGTGACGCGCTGGAGGCCCTGGCCGCCGACGCGCGGCTGCCCGGCGCGTTCGTCTACGCCGAGGCGGGGGACTGGCCGGGGTAGTCGAGGGCGTCCACGACCCGCGCGGCGACCGCGTCGGCCGTGATCGGCCGCAGGCACACGCGCCGCCGGTCGGGTCGCCGGCAGCGGGCCGCGCAGCAGGGGGCGCAGTCGGCCTGGCCGCGGAGCACGTGGACCGGCGCGTCGCCCGGGAGCCCGGCGGGCCCGGTGCGCGCGGGGTCGGCGGCGTGGAACAGGCCCACGACCGGGCGACCCAGCACGCGCGCGAGGTGCAGCGGCCCGGTGTCGCCGCCGACCACCACCGCGGCCCCGGCGAGGACGGCGGCCGTCGCGGCGAGGCCGTGGCGGGCCGTGAGGTCGACGGGCCGCGCCGTCGCGCAGCGCTCGACGATCGCCCGGGCGCGCGGGGCGTCACGCGGGCCGCCGACGAGGACGACCTCGGCCCGCCCGGCCAGTCGGTCGGCGACCCGGGCCAGGAGCCCCGGCGGCGGGCGGTTGGCGGGCTTGCCGGCGCCCGGCAGGAGCACGACGCGCCGCTCGACGCGCGAGGGCAGCGTGAGGCCGAGCCGCGCCCGCGGGACCGGCCCGTCGTCCGCGCCGAGGCCGAGCGCGGCCAGCGCCGCCCGCGCCGCGCGCGCGTGCCGCTCGACCACGTGCGCCTCGCCCGGGCGCGGCAGACCCAGGCGATCGGTGTAGAGGTGGGCCGCGCCCTCGCGCGCCCAAACTGGACCGAGGACCCGCGCCGCGCCGGCCGCCCGGGCGACGAGCGCGCTGCGCAAGAGCCCCTGCAGGTCCAGCGCCGCGTCGGCGCGCAGGCCGCGCAGGGCGGCCAGGGCGCCGGCGGCCTGGCGCAGGGCGCCCAGGCGCCGCGGCCCCGCCTGCACGCCGGGCCGGTCGAGGACGACGAGGCGGTCGAGCGCCGGGTGGCCCTCGAGGAGCGGCGCCGCGGTCGGCTCGACCACCCAGGTGAGCTCGGCCGCCGGCGCGGCCCGCCGCAGCACCTCGAGGGCGGGGAGCGCGTGCAGGACGTCGCCGATCGCGCTCAGCCGGACGAGGAGCAGCCGCACGGTGCTATGGTAGTTCCACACGCAGCGAGGAGGCGCAGGGGGGTGACGGCGGATGAGGCGCTCAGGGCGCTCGCCCAGGCGGTGGAGCGGTCGCGGCCCGGTGGGCCCGGCTCGGCGCCCGCCGACGACGCCGCGCGCGCCGTGCTCGAGCTGGCGCTCGTGGCCGGCCACGCGCGTGGCGCCTTCCTGGCCCGGGTCGAGGAGAACGGCCTCCGCTGCGTGACCACGCTCGGCGAGGGGGGCGGCCCGCTCGAGGTCGCGGCGCGGCAGCTCGAGCGGGTCGCCGACCGCGTGCGCGAGTCCCTCGACGGCGTCGTCGACGCGCCGCCGCCGTCCATGACCGGCGGCCGGGCGCCGCGCGGGGCGGTGGCGGTGAAGGCCGAGGCGGGGCACCCGCCCGTGCACGCGCTCCCGGTGGTCGACCCCGACACCGGCGCCTGGGAGGGGGTCCTCGGCCTCCTCCCCTCGCCCGCGGCGCCGGTCGACCCGGGCGAGGCGCAGGACCACCTGTTCACGATCCTCGGCGGGCTGCTCGGGCCGCACCTCCTGCGCAGCCGCGAGCGGCCGGCGGGGGGCGAGTCGAAGTACGACTACTCGGACTTCGTCACCCGCTCGCCCAAGGTGCACGGGGTCCTGAAGAAGCTCGACCGCGTGATCGGCACCGACGTGTCGGTGCTGATCACGGGCGAGACGGGCACCGGCAAGGAGCTGGTCGCCCGCGCGTTGCACCGGAACGACCCCCGGCGCAAGAAGAAGCGCTTCTACGCGCAGAACTGCGGCGCGATCACCGAGTCGCTCCTCGAGAGCCTCCTCTTCGGCCACGAGAAGGGCGCCTTCACCGGCGCCGACCGGCGCAAGCAGGGCCTGTTCGAGATCGCCTCGGGGAGCACGCTCTTCCTGGACGAGATCGGCGAGATGAGCCTCGACATGCAGACCAAGCTCCTGCGCGTCCTGCAGGAGCGGGAGGTCGTGCCGCTGGGCTCGTCCGAGCCGGTGAAGGTGGACGTGCGGATCGTGGCCGCGACGCTCCGCGACCTCGACGCCGACGTGGCCGCCGGCCGGTTCCGGCAGGACCTCTACCACCGGCTCAAGGTGGTGCGGATCGACCTTCCGCCCCTGCGCGAGCGCCAGGAGGACGTCCCGCTCCTCGTCGACCACTTCCTCAAGAAGGTGGCGCGCGAGCGCGGCGCGCGGCCCAAGGTGCTCGATCGGCGCGACGAGCGGATCCTGCAGGTCCTCACCCGCTACCCGTGGCCGGGGAACATCCGGCAGCTCGAGAACGTGGTCACGAAGCTCGCCTACCTCGCCGGCGACGTGATCACCTACGAGGCGCTGGCGGAGGACAAGCAGCTCCTCGGCGAGCCCGAGCCGGATGAGGCCCCGACGCGCCCGCCGAGGTCGCTCGACGCGGTGGTCGAGGAGGTCGAGCGGGCGGAGATCGAGAACGCGCTCAAGCTCACGCGGGGCAACCGCAGCCGGGCGGCGGCGCTCCTGCAGATCAACCGCCGCTCGCTCCTGCGGCGGCTGCAGAAGTACGGCTACGCCGCGGGGGACGACGACGACGAGGGGGAGGACGGCGACCGGCCGTAGGTGTACCCTGCCGGCCGGAGGCGTGCTCGACGGCTGCGGCCGCGGATGCTGGGCGGGGCGGCGCGCGCGCGCGGGCTCGAAGTATGTCGATACGACGTCGCCCGCGCGCGCGCCGCCTCGCCTCAGCCTCCGCGGCCTCGCCTCGCGTGCTGCTCCGATCGTAGGCTGGTCACCACGACCCGGCCGCGAGAGCCGATTGCTTCATGCACTCCGAGGTGTCCCGTGCGCGCCCTCGCCTTGCTGCTCGTCCTCCTGCTCCCGGCGGCCCCGGCCCTGGCCCAGGCGCCCGGACCCGACGCCGCCGACGACGCCCTGCAGCTCGCCCGGTCCGGGCGGCTGGCCGACGCCGAGCGGCTCCTCCGCGCGCGGCTCGAGGCGGCGCGCGACGACGGGCGGGCGAGGCAGCTCCTGGCCGAGGTGCTGGACTTCGACGGCCGGCGCGACGACGCGGCGGCCGTGCTCGAGGGCGAGGGCGCCGGGGTCGACGCCCTGCTCGCGGCCGCGCACCTGCGGCGGCGGCAGGCGAGCGACGGGCCGGACGTCACGCACCGTCGCGGCCAGATGAGCTTCCGCCGCACCCAGGACGCCGCGGCCGCGGCGGCGTGGAAGCGGGCGCGCCTGGAGCGGGCCCGCGACGCGCTGACCCGGGCGCTGGCGCTCGAGCCCGACCTCCCCGACGCCGCCGTGTCGCTGGCCGAGGTCCACCTGGAGCTCGGCGCGCCGGCGTCGGCGCTCGAGGTCCTCGAGGCGCAGCGGGCGCGGCGCGCCACGGGCCCGGTGCTCGCGCGGCTGGGCTTCGTCCTGCAGGCGGCCGGGCGCGAGGAGGAGGCCGTGGCGGCGCTCGAGCAGGCGCTCGAGCTCGACCCGCGGGCGGGCGAGGTGCACGAGGCGCTGGCGAAGGCGCGCGAGGCGCAGGGGCAGGCCGACGCCGCCGCGCGCCACCGCCGACAGGCGGCGTTCTACGCCTGGCTGCCGCCCTTCGCGCGGGTGGAGTTCGACGACGCCACCCACGCGACGATGACCCGCCTCTCGGGCGAGGGCGTGACGCCGGCCGTGATCGACGAGGTCGCCGAGGACGCGTCGTCGGCGACGACGGGGCTCCTGGCCGCGTTCGTGTGGCACCACCCGCACAGCGCCGCCGAGGACCGCGCGTTCGAGCTCCTCGGCGGCCGCGCCGACGCCGTCGAGGCCCTGCGCGCCCTGCTCGACGGCGGCCAGAGCGCCTGCACGAAGCGCGGGGCGGTGCACGGGCTGGCGCGCCTCGGCGCGCCCGGGACGCTCGAGGTCCTCGTCCGGCTGCTCCCGCGCGACGTCGCGCCGACCTGGAACCTCGACGTCGCCGGCGCGCTCGCCGCGCTCGGCGACCCGGGCGCCGTGCCTCACCTGGCGCGGCTCGTCACGGCGGCGCCGCCGCCCGGCGGCGACAAGGAGGACTTCAGCGCCTCGTTCCAGCGGGTCGGCCTGGTCGCGGCGCGGAGCCGGGCCGCGCTGGCGCTGGGCCACTTCCCGGGCGAGGCGGCGGCGGCCGCGCTCGAGCGCGGGCTCGGCGACCCGGAGCTGGCGCTCTCCTGCCGCGCCGCGCTCTACAGGCAGACCCGCGCGCCCGAGCACCTCGAGGCCCTGCTCGCCGCCCTGCGCGCGAGCGACCGGCAGGCCGGCCTGGTGATCGCCGACCTCGAGGCGCACGAGGACCCCGCCCTGCGCGAGGCGCTGGCCGCCTGGAAGCAGGCGCAGCGGGAGGCGCAGCGCCGGCGCTAGTGTGATCGCGGCTGCGGCCGAGGATGGCGGGCGCTGCGGTGCGTCGAGGTGCCGCGCGCGCGGCCCCCCGACCGCTCAGGCTCGGTCGGCGGCCAGGAGGCCGCCTTCCCTCGCCTTCGCGCCGCATCGCCCGGCCCTCCTCGGCCTCGCCTGACGCTCCTGCTGCGAAGGCGCGGTGAGGTGTGTGCGGAGGCGGCTCGGCCGTCTGCCAGGACGGGTTCGAGGACAGGCCCTGGTGTGATCGACGGCTGCGGCCGCGAATGCCGCCCGATGGGGGGGCGCGCGCGGGTCGTGGCGCCGGGCCGCCGGGTGCGCCTGAGCGGCCGGGAGGCGCGCGAAGCGCGACACCCCGGCGAACGGGAGCGTTAGGATCTCCGGCCGGAGGCGCCCATGCCCTGGTCCCGCGCGCTCGTCGGTCTCCTCCTCCTCGCCCTCCCGGCGCCGGCGCAGGTCGAGCCCACGGGGCCGTTCGACGAGGAGGCGCGCAGGTACGAGGCGAGCCTCCAGCGCAGGGCCCTCTACATCCGGGCGCTGTCGGCCGAGCGCTTCGCGCTCACGAGGGACGCCCGCGCCCTGCGCGTCCTCATGCGCCGCTACCTGCAGCCCGACCCGCCCGAGGACCACGTGCGCTACCTCGTGGCCGGGATCGCGGGCGACGCGTTCCAGGGGGCGGAGCACGTCGACGGCTTCCAGGACGCCCTCAAGCGGGCGTCCGACGCGGCCGACGCCTGGCTGTGGCTGCAGGCGCTGCGCCTCGAGGCGCGGCACCGAGGGACCGACGGCGTGGTCGCGGTCGCCTGCGACGGCAAGCGCGACCCGTTCGTGCGCGCGGCGGCGCTCCACGTCCTGTCGCACGAGGACCGCGCCGACGCCGGCCTCGCGGCCGTGCAGCGCGTCCTCGGCGCGCCGCAAGGCGCCCGGCTCAAGGCGGGCGAGCGGCTCGTCCTGACCGAGGCGTGCGCCTGGGTCCTGCCCGCGGCGCGGGCGCGGCTGGGGACGGAGGCGTTCACCACGGCCGCCGGGCTGGTGATCGACGGCCTCGACGGTAAGAAGCTCGAGCTCCGGAGCAGGCTCGTCGTGGCCCGTGCCCTGGCGCGGGCCCTGCGGTCGGACGCGCTGTACCTGGAGGCCGAGCCGTGGCGCCGGCTGCTCGCCGGGCGCGCGGCCGAGGCGCAGGCGCCGGCCGGGGACGCGGGCGGGACGCGGCTGCGCGTCCAGGGCGGGCCCGGGCTGACGTCGCCCCGCTTCTTCGGCATCGAGGCCGCGGGGGCGCGGGTCGTGTTCGTCGTGGACCTGTCCGACTCCATGCTCCAGCCGCTGGCCCAGGCCGAGCTGGCCGACCTGCGTCGGCCGCGCACGGGCGCGCCGGCGGGGGCGCAGGACGACCTCGACCTGCCGTGGGACAAGATCAAGAACCGCTTCGACCTGGCGCGCGAGGTGCTGCGGCGGTCGCTCCTGGCGCTCGGCGACAAGATGAGCTTCGGCGTGGTCGTCTTCGGCACGAAGGCCGAGTCGCTCCTCGGCCCGAGCCTCGTGCGCGCCACCCCGCAGAACGTGCAGCGCGCGGCCGCGGCGCTCGACGCCCTGCGGGTCGGCAAGCCGGAGGCCGGCCGCGAGCACGGGACGCTCAAGGGCTACACGAACCTGCACGGCGGGCTGCGGCTGGCCTACCGGATGACCGAGAGGCAGCCGATCCCGGCGCACGAGCACGTGGCGCCGGCGGGGTTCGACACGGGCTGCGACACGATCTTCCTCCTCAGCGACGGGGTCCCGAGCTGGGATGACTTCGACGCGGAGGACATCCGGGTCGAGGGGATGACCGCGGGCGACCCGGAGACGGGCGCCGACCACGGCGACGCGGAGGAGCTGCACTACTACGGCCCCTACGTCGAGTGGCGCTTCCTCCTGCGCGACGTCGAGCGCATGAACCTGTTCCGGCGCGCCGAGCTCCACTGCGTCGGGATCGGCGAGGCCGACCCGGAGCTCCTGCGGGAGCTCGCCGAGCTGGGCCGGGGCGAGCTGCGCACGATCGGCGCGCCGCGCGGGCCCGCGCGGCGGCGCTGACGCGTGGACGAGGACCTGCGGCGGCTCGAGCGCGCGGGCGCGCCGCTGACCTACGCCGCGGCCCTGCGGCGGGCCGGCCAGGAGGCGGCGGCGCGGCGGGTGGTCGAGGCGGCCGCGCGCGAGGGGCGGGCAGGCGCCTTCGAGGCGCTCGACGCCGGGTGGCCGCTCGACCCGCGCGTCGAGCGGGTGGTCGCGGCCGCGCTCGCCGAGGGGCGGCGCGACGACCGAGAGGCTCTCGACGCCGGGTCGCCCGAAGCCTTCGACCAGGTGGTCGCGGCGCTCGCCGAGGGGCGCCGAGGCCACGACATCACGACGGCCATGGCCTGGCTACTGGGCGACGAGGACCCGCGGGTCGACGCGCCGCTCGGTCGCCTCGTCGACGCGCTGCTGGCGACGACGGGCACGCCGCTCGAGGTCCATGGCGAGTGGCGCGAGGACGAGCGCCTGATCGCCGCGGCCCGCGGCGGCGGGGTCGAGCGGCGGAGGCTGGTCGTCGAGCGCGCCGGGGCCGACCTGCCGCTCCTGTGCCTGGCGCGGGCGAGGTTGGACGCGGACGAGGCTGCGAGGCTCGTCGCGCGGGCCGAGCGCGGCACCGTGCACGAATGGGAGTTCGGTCACCCCAATCTCCTGCTCACGGCGCTCTGGCACGCCGCCCGCGCCGGCGCGGTCGAGGCGCTGGCGCGTCACCGCGGGTCCGAGGACGTGCTCGTGGCGGTCGAGGCCGGCGCGCCGCCGCCCGCGCCGGCGCTCCTGCCGGGGCTCCCCTTCCGCCCGGTCTGGGCGCCCGACGCCTGCCCCGTGGAGACGCGCGACATGCTGACGGGCGCGTTCACGCGGCCCGCGTTCGTTGCCGACCCGGCCGCGCCGTTCGTGTCGGACGCGCCGCGCGAGGCGCCCATGCGGGACTGGATCATGGACGTGGACGTGAAGGACATGAGGCGGCTGCTGGACATGTTCGGGGTCCCCTCGGACCAGGTGCTCCTCGACGCCACCCGTCGCCTGCACGCCTGCGTCGGCGACCGGGTGGCCCGGTGGTCGGGCGACGAGTGGCTCGTGCGCCTCGAGCCGGAGGTCGACGCGCGCGCCGTGGCCGAAGGCATCCGAAAGGCCGTGGGTGACGTGCCGTTCGACGTGGGCGACGGTCATCGCGAGCGCGTCACCGTGTCGATCGGGATCGGCCGCGCCGACACGTGGGCCCAGGCCGTGATCCGCGCGTCGACCGCCATGGCCTTGGCCTCGCAGGAGGGCGGTGACCGCGTGCGCGAGGCGCACTGACGTCGGCCTGTCGGCCCCTCGCGCTACGCTCGGGCGCACGAACATGCCCCGAACCAACGAGCCCGAAGGCGACGACCGCGACAGCCCCTGGAAGGAGGCGCTCGACCGCTACCTCGAGGCCTGCCTCCGCCTCCTCTTCCCGGCGGTCCACGCGGGGATCGACTGGGCGAAGGGCTGGGAGTCCCTCGACGCCGAGCTCCAGCAGGTCGTGCGCGACGCGGAGCTGGGCCGCCGGTACGCCGACAAGCTGTACCGGGTGTGGCTCCGCGACGGCGACGAGGCGTGGGTCCTCGTGCACCTGGAGGTGCAGGGGCAGGTCGACGCGGCGCTGCCGGCGCGGCTGTTCGTCTACCACTACCGGATCTTCGACCGCTACTCCCGGCCCCTGGTCAACCTCGTCATCCTCGCCGACGACCGGCCGGGCTGGCGTCCGGGGCCTTACCGGGCCGAGCTCCTCGGCGGGCGCCTGACGCTCGAGTTCCCCAGCGTCAAGCTGCTCGACTTCGAGGGGCGCGAGGCCGCGCTCGAAGCGGACCCGAACCCGTTCGCGGTCGTCGTCCTCGCCCACCTGGCGTCGATCCGCACGGGGAAGGACCCCCTGGCGCGGTTACACTGGAAGTGGTCACTGACGCGGGCCCTCTTCGACCGTGGCCTGGGCCGGAAGGACATCCTCGAGCTGTACCGGTTCATCGACTGGTTGCTGGCGCTGCCGCCGGCGCTCGAGGCCGAGTTCGATCGTCGTCTGTCGGAGCTGGAGGAGGAGAGGACGATGCCGTTCAGGGCGCCATTCGAGCTCCGCGCGGAGGCTCGCGGGCTGGAGAAGGGGCTGGAGAAGGGACGCGAGGAGGGACGCGTGGAGGGACGCGTGGAGGGACACGAGAAGGGCCGCGAGGAGGGGCGCGCGAAGGGCCGGGCGGAGGGCCTACCTCTCGGCCTGCAGCAGGCCCTCGCGGCCGTCCTCTCCGCTCGCCTGGGCGTCGCCACCCTCCCCGAGGACCTCGCTGCGCGCGTGCGCGCGGTCACAGACGCCGCCACCCTCGAGGGCCTGGTGCGCCGCGCCGCGCTCATCACCTCGCTCGACGAGGCCCGCGCCCTGTTCGCCTGAGCGAGCGCCGCCGGCCGGCCCGCGGGTATAGTCGGCGCCCGCGCCGGGCCGGCGGCCCGGCAGGGGGAGCCTCCATGAGCCCGACCACGCGCCGCCTCGGCGCCGCCGGCCTCGTCGCCGCGGCGGCGGCGATCCTCGGCGTCGCCCGCGCCGACGGCCCCGACAGCCCCGGCGGGCGGCCGCACCGCGTGCACGCCCTCGTCGACGCGCGGATCGTCCTGCGCCCAGGCGAGGTGCTCGAGCGCGGCACGGTCGTGCTCCGCGACGGGGCGGTGGAGGCCGTCGGCCCGGACGTCACGCCGCCGCCGGACGCGCGCGTCTGGGACCTGCGCGGGCTGACGATCTACCCCGGGCTGATCGAGCCCTACCTGCGCCTGGACGACGGGCGGCGCGGCGCGGCGCACCGCCACGACGACGAGGACGACGACGAGCCGCCGCCCCCGCCGAAGGTCGTGCGCAAGGGCGCGGTGCATCCCAACCCGAAGGTCACGCCCGAGCGGTCCGTGGCCGAGGAGCTGGCGCTCTCGCGCGACACGCTCGACGCCCTGCGCACGGCCGGCTTCACGGCGGCCCTGGTCGCGCCGGGGCGCGGCGTCCTGCGCGGCGAGAGCGCGCTCGTCAGCCTGCGCGACGGCTCGGCGCGCGAGCAGGTGATCCGGGCGCGCGTCGCCCAGCACGTGGCGCTCGAGCGCGGCGGCTGGGGGGCCCGCGACTACCCCGGCTCCCTCATGGGCGCGATCGCCCTCGCCCGCCAGACGCTGATCGACGCGCAGCACCACCGCGCCGCCACGCAGGCCTACGCCCAGGCCCCGCTCGGGCAGGAGCGCCCGGAGACCAACGTGTCGCTCGACGCGCTGGCGCCGGCGCTGGCGCGCGAGCGGCCGGTGTTCGTCGAGGCCGACGACGCCCAGGTGCTCCTGCGCGCCACGGCCCTCCTGCGCGAGTTCGACCTCGTCCCGACGGTGGTCCTCGGCGCGCACGACGCGCACCGCTGGCAGGAGGAGGTCGTGGCCACCGGCGCGCCCCTCGTGCTGAGCCTCAACTTCCCCCCGCCGCCGCGCTGGGACGGCCCCGACGAGGCCGAGACGGTCCCGCACGCGGCCCTGCGCGCCTGGTGGCTCGCGGCCGAGGAGCCGGCGCGGCTGGCGGAGGCGGGCGTCCGCTTCGCCTTCACCACCCAGGGGCTCACCGACCGGCGCGACTGGCGCGCCCGCGCGCGCCAGGCGATCGCCCGCGGGCTCCCCGAGGAGGTCGCGCTCGCCGCCCTGACCACGGCGCCGGCGGCGCTGCTCAGCGCGCCGCGCCTGGGCGTGATCGCGCCCGGCAGCCTCGCGAACCTGACGATCACCGACGGCCCGCTCTTCGCCGAGGAGACGAGCGTCGTCGAGGTGTGGGTCGACGGCGCGCGGCACCTGGTGAGCCGGGGCCTCCCCGCCCCGAAGGACCTCGCCGGCGCCTGGCGCCTCGAGCTGGAGAGCGGCGCGGTCGTGCGCGTGGACCTCGAGCAGCGCCGCGGCGCGCTCGTCGCGCGCCTGGGCGAGGACGCGCCCGACGCGCGGCAGGCCGAGGCGCGGCTCTGGCGCGACCGCCTCGAGCTGGTGCTGCCGGCCGACCTCGCCGGCACCGAGCGCGACGCCACGCTCACCCTGCGCGTCGACGGGCCGCGGCTCGTCGGCCGCTACGAGGCCAACATAGGCAAGGGCCAGGCCCTCGGCCGACACGGCGGCGAGGCGTTCGGCCGGCGCGTCGAGGGCGCGCCCAGGAAGAAGAAGGGAGGCGAGGACGAGGCGCCGCCGGCCCCGGTCCGCCCGGGGGTGGCGATCGAGCCCTGGCCCGCCTGGCCGCCGCGGCCGGAGCCCGCGCCCGAGGCGGTGCTCGTCCGCGACGCCGTCCTCTGGACGCTCGGGCCGCGCGGCACCTTCCGCGGCGACCTGCTCGTGCGCGACGGGGCGATCGCCGCCGTCGGCACGGCGCTCGAGGCCCCGCCGGGGGCGCTGGTGATCGAGGCCGGCGGGCGCCACGTCACGCCCGGGGTCGTCGACTGCCACTCGCACGCGTTCATCCAGGGCGGCGTCAACGAGGCCACGAGCAGCTGCACGGCCGAGGTGCGCATCGAGGACGTGCTCGACGCCGAGACGGTCGACCTCTACCGCCAGCTCGCGGGCGGCGTGACGACCGCCAACCTGCTCCACGGCAGCGCCAACGCGATCGGCGGGCAGAGCGCCACGGTCCACCTGCGCTGGGGCGAGGCGCCCTCGCGCCTCCTCGTCGAGGGCGCGCGCCCCGGGATCAAGTTCGCCCTGGGGGAGAACCCCAAGCGCAGCAACTGGGGCCAGCAGCTCCCGCCGCGCTACCCGCGCTCGCGCGCCGGCGTCGAGGAGCTCATCCGCGAGCGCTTCCTCGCCGCGCGCAACTACCGGCGGGCGCAGGAGGCGTGGATCCGGGCCGAGGACGCGACGCGGCCGCCGCCGCGGGTCGACCTGCAGCTCGAGGCCCTCGCGGAGGTGATCGAGGGCGACCGCCTCGTCCACTGCCACTCCTACCGACAGGACGAGATCCTGGCCATGCTCCGCCTGGCCGAGGAGTTCGGCTTCACGATCGGGACCTTCCAGCACGTGCTCGAGGGCTACAAGGTCGCGCGCGAGCTGGCCGAGCACGGCGCCGGCGCCTCGACCTTCTCCGACTGGTGGGCCTACAAGTTCGAGGTCTACGACGGGATCGCCTACAACGCGGCGCTCATGACGCGCGCGGGCGTGCTCACGTCGATCAACTCCGACTCGGCGGAGATGGCCCGGCGCCTCAACCAGGAGGCGGCCAAGGCCGTGCGCTACGGCGGGCTGTCCGACGTCGAGGCGCTGGCGCTCGTGACGCTGAACCCCGCGATCCAGCTCGGGCTCGGCGCGCGGCTCGGCTCGCTCGAGCTGGGCAAGCAGGCGGACTTCGTCCTGTGGAGCGCGCACCCGCTGACGACGGAGGCGATCTGCGACCAGACGTTCATCGCCGGCCGGCGCTACTGGGACCGGCTGGGCCGCGACCGCGAGGCGCGGGCCCGCCACGAGGTCGAGCGGCGGGAGCTCCTGCGCGCGGCCGAGGCCGCGCGGCAGGCCGACGACGAGCCGAAGGCGACCGGGTGGCGGCCGACGTTCGGCGCGCGGCGCGGCCGGGCGGAGGTGCTCGAGCAGGGGTGCTGCGTGGCGCACGAGGAGGAGGGGAAGTGACCGTGAACACCAGGGTCTTCTCGCGCGTCCTCGTCGGGCTCCTGGCCCTGGCCGGCCCGCTCGCGGCGCAGGACCACGACCACGACCACGACGACGACGTGCAGCCCGCGTCCGAGGACGCGGTCCTCGTCCTCCGCGGCGCGACCGTGCACACGCCGCGCGGGCCGATCCCGCGCGGCGTCGTCGTCGTCGTCAACGGCCGGATCACCGCCGTGGGCGCCGAGGGCGAGGTGGCGCTGCCGGCCGGCGGCGCGCGGGTGTTCCTGGGCGGGCAGCACCTCTACCCCGGGCTGATCGACGCCGACACGATCCTCGGCCTGACCGAGATCGGGTCGGTCGCCGCGACGAACGACACGTCGGAGGTGGGCGACGTCAACCCGAACCTGCGGGCCGAGCTGGGCGTCAACCCCGACTCCGAGCTCCTGCCGGTCGCGCGCACGGGCGGCGTCCTCGTGGCGCTGACGGCGCTGCGAACGGGGCTCCTCTCGGGCACGTCGGCCCTGATCTACACCCAGGGCTGGACCTGGGAGGACATGACCGTGCGGGCGCCGGTGGCCCTGCACGTGCGCTGGCCGCGCATGCGCGTCGACCCCGTCGGCAAGAGCGAGAAGGAGCTGCGCGAGGCGGTCGAGGGGCGCGAGGCCAAGCTGCGCGCGATCGACGAGGCGCTCGCCGAGGCCCGCGCCTACTGGAGGGCGCGCAAGGAGGTGGGCGTCGCCCGGCGGCCGGACCGCGACCCCAAGTGGGACGCCATGCGCGACGTGGTCGAGCAGCGGGTCCCCGTGGCGGTCGAGGCCAACGGGATCCTCGAGCTGCGCGCCGCCCTCGACTGGGCCGACCGCGAGCGCCTGCGGCTGATCGTCGTCGGCGGGCAGGAGGCCTGGCGCCTCGCCGACGCGCTGGCCACGCGCGACGTGCCGGTGATCGTCGGCACGCCGTTCGAGCTCCCCGCGCGCGACGACGACCCGGTCGACGCCCCCTACCGCAACGCCGCGGTCCTGCACGCGGCCGGCGTGCGGCTGGCCTTCGGCTCGGGCGGCCACGGCTTCGCCGCCGCCAACGCCCGCCACCTGCGCCTGCACGCGGCGCAGGCGGTCGCCCACGGCCTGCCCCGCGAGGCGGCGCTCCGCGCGCTCACGGCCGGCGCGGCCGAGATCCTCGGCGTCGGCGACCGCCTGGGCGCGCTCGAGCCGGGGCGGGAGGCCACGCTCTTCGCGGCGACGGGCGACATCCTCGACGTGCGCACGGAGGTCACCGCCGCGTGGATCGGCGGGCAGCCCGTCGACCTGCGCGACCGCCAGCTCCGGCTCTACGAGCGCTACCGGCGACGGTGAGCCCGTTGCCGTCGCCGGGCGGCCCGTGTTAGGGTGACGTTCGGAGGCCGACATGGACACGACCCCGGACGTCACCGCGCCCGAGCTCGCGCCCGCCGGCTTCCGCCTCGGGGACCCGATCTCGCTCCAGGACCTGCTGGCCCTCCCCCCGGACGGCCGCTGGTACGAGCGGGACGACGAGGGGAGGCTCGCCCTCATGTCCCCGGACTCGCAGCGTCATCACCGGTTCCCGTTGAGCATCTTGATCCGGCACGTGCTCCGTCGGATCGAGCGACCGTTCGAGGTCCTGCCGAAGTGCTCGGTCGCCCTGCCGAGGATCGTCAGCCTGCGCGGGCACCCCGTGCCCGAGTCGCGGCTCGGCCCGAAGTCGATCGAGCCGGACCTCGCCGTCTTCCGCGGCCGGCCGGGCGTCATGCCGACGCGTGACGTCGCCGCGCCCCGGGGGCCTGCTCCTCGTGGCCGAGGTCCTGTCCGAGGACACCTTCCGCTCCGACCTCGGCCTCGGGCGCGCCGACCGCGTCGACCGCTGGCGCACCTACCTCGAGTCGGGCGTGCCCGAGCTGTGGGTCTTCAACGCCGGGATCGCCGCCGCGCCGCTCCCGACCCGCGCAGGGCTGTTCCTGCGCAACGACGCGGGGACCTGGCGGCCGCTCGAGGTCGACGGCGCGGACGTGGTCGCCACCTTCCGCGACCTGCCGGTCGTCCGCGCGGGCGTCGTCCGCTCGGCGGCCGTCCCCGGGCTGACGCTGGACCTGGCCACCTACTGGTCAGAGTCCTGCGCAGAAGGCTGAGCGAGGGAACCCGGGGCGTCCCGCTGGCGTGTGCGAGCAGGTGAGCTCGAGCTGCCGGTGCGTCCTCCGCCTCGCCGTCCTGCTCGTCGCCTTCGCCGCCCCGGCGCCGGCGCGCGACGAGCCGACCCGGGTGCCTGGCGAGCTGCTCCTCGACGGCCGCCCGTGGCCCGGCGGGCGCGCGCGCCTCGTGCAGGTCGACCGCGAGACCTGGAAGGTCCAGACCGGACATGAGGTCGAGGTCGTCGCCGACGAGGACGGGGCCTTCGTCGTCGCGCTGGACGACCGCGGCCCCTGGCGCGTGCACGAGGCCCCGGGCTGGCCGGAGGGCGCGTCGGTGCGCTGCCAGAGCGACACGCCGCGCGCGCCGGGCCGGCTGCTGTTCTTCGTGGGCTCCGCCGACTCCTGCCGCGTCGCGCTCGTCGGAGCGAGCACGCCGCTGGTCCTGGAGCTGGTCTCGCCGATCCCGATCGAGGGCGTCGTGATCGACGAGGCGGGCGCGCCCGTCGCGTCGGCGCGGGTGGAGGCGTTCGCCTGCCCGGGCCTGGACCGGCGGCCGTCGCGCGTCGTCGCCTCGCGCCCGGTGGCCCCCGACGGACGCTTCGTCCTGCCCGTCCCCGCCTGGCTGGAGGGCGGGCGCGGCCTCCTCGTCGCGGGCGCGCCCGGCCTCGCCCAGGCGGGCGCGTCCCTGGGCCTCGCTCGCGACGAGGAGGGGACGTTCCAGTCGCCGGCGCCGGTGACCTTCGTGCTCGGAGCCTGCCCGGTCGCGTGCGAGGGCGTCGTCCAGGATCTCGACGGCCGGCGGCTCGCCGGCGTCCCCGTCCTGGCCGAGCTCCGGCTCGTCGACGTGTGCCAGCGTGAAGAGACGGTCGGCCTGCACCTCGACCTCGTGTCGGACGCGGAGGGGAGGTTCCAATTCGAGGCCCCGGGCGGCTCCGGCTGGAGCTCGGTCGGGCCCGCCTTCGCGCGGGCCGACCTCCGGGTCGAGGCCGACGGCCAGGAGGCCTGGGCTGACGCCACCTTCGGCCCCGGTCTTGGGCCGGTCGTGCTCGAGGTCGAGCGCGAGGGGCTGCCGCTGGCCGGCGTGGTCCTCGACGCCGCGGGACGCCCGCTGCCCGGCGCGCGCGTGCTCGTCGGCCGAACCGAGGCGCGCACCGACGCCGCCGGGCGCTTCGCGCTGACCGGACGCGAGCGCTGCGACCTGGCGGTGCTCGCCACCGGGCACGCGCCGCGCGCCCTGCGCGCCCGGTTGCCTGCGGAGGACCTCGTGGTGCGGCTCACCCCGGCCGGGCCGCCGATCACCGGCCGGCTGCTGGACGCCGCAGGGGCGCCGCTGGCCGGTAAGCCCGTGATGGCGCGCGCCTGGCCGGAGTACACGCTGGAGGACGGCCGCCTGATCGAGGTGCTCCCCGCCTGGCCCGAGGTAGGGGTCGCGGTCGAGCGACCGCCGGCCTCCGTGCTCCCGGATGGGGTCATGGCGGAGGCGCTCACCCGGAGCGATGGCTCCTTCACGCTCGGTGACCTCCCTCCCGACGCCGAGCTGATCGTCGAGGCGCCCGACGTCGCGTCCACGCGCGCCAGGTCGGGCGCTGCGGTCGAGCTCCAGCTGCCCCCGCCGACGACCGTCCGGGCCAGGGCCGTCCGCGCCGAGAACGCCAGCCCGTTGCCGGTGCGCTGGTCGGCCGAGGTGCACCTGGCCCGGGGCTACAGGACCGAGACCCTGGAAGGCAGTGAGCTCGAGCGCGAGGTCGTCGGCACCGAGCTCCGCCTCTGGATCTCTGCGCCCGGGCGCGTGAGCGTCTGGCGGGTGGTCGCGCTCACCGGGGGCACGCTGGACCTGGGCGTTCTCCCGCTGGGCATCGCCGGCACCGTCGACCTGACCGTCCGCTGGCCCGAGGCGCCGGTCCGCTTCGTGAGCGTCGAGTGGACCGGCCCCGCGGGCGAGAGGGGCGGCGACGGGCTCGAGGCGCCCCGCCACGTCGACACGGTCACCGCGCGGCTGGAGGGCCTGCTGCCGGACGCGGTCGAGCTGCGCTGCTGGGCCTACACCGTCGACGGTCGGCGCCTCGGCCCGGTCGACCTGCGCGTCGACGTCCGCGCGGGCGTCACGACCCCGGTCGAGGTGGACCTGCGCGGGCTGCGCTGACCGGACCGCAGGGGCGCGAGCCTCGCGACCACACGCAGGTCACGCCTCCGGCGACGCCGTGAGCCCCTGCGGCGCCGGCAGCGCCGCGCGCACCTGCTCGGCCGTGCGCTCGGCGTCGGCCGCGACGTCGACGAGCGAGACGCCGCGGTAGGCGTTGCCGGTGAGGAACAGCCCCGGCCAGGCCGCGAGCTGCGCGTCGACCGCGGCCAGGCGCCCGGCGTGGCCGAGCTCGTACTGCGGGATCGCCTGCGCGTGGCGCAGGACGCGCGCGCGCTCGGGCTCGCCGCGCACGCCGAGCACGGGCTCGACCTCCTGGCGGGCGAGGCGCACGAGCGCGTCGTCGTCGAGGTCGAGAACGGCAGGGTCGAGCGCGCCGCCGACGAGGACGCGGAGCATGACCTTCCCCTCGGGGGCCATGCCGTCGAACATGGACGTCGGGAACAGGCAGCCGAGCGCGCGGCCCTGCCCGCGCGGGACGAGGAAGCCGAAGCCGCGCGGCGGGCCCGCCGGGAAGGCGGCCCCGTCGTAGCCGAGGACCACCACGGCCACGGGCGCGTAGGCGATCGCCTCGAGCGGCCCGGCCAGCCCCGGCGCGAACGGCCGCACGAGCGCGGCCGACGCGAACGCAGGGGTGGCGAGGACCACGGCCCCGGCCTCCTCGACGACCTCCTCGCCGCCCGCGCGCGTGACGACGCGCCAGGGCGCCCCGGGGGCGGCCGGCGGCTGGACCTCGTCGACGGGCGCGGCCAGCCGCAGCCGCAGCCCCAGGTCGCGGGCCAGGGCGTCCGTGAGGCTGCCGAGCCCGCGCCGCAGCGTGGCCGAGCGCCGGCCGACGAAGCCGCCCGTGAGCAGCGCGCGCACGAGGCTGCCGTGCGCCTGCTCGAGCGCGTGCACGCGCGGCAGGGCGCTCCGGAGGCTCAGGCGGCGCGCGTCGCCGGCGTAGATCCCGGTGACGAGCGCGCCGAAGAGCAGGTCGGCGGCCCTCGCGCCGAAGCGACGGACGGCGAAGGCGTGCACGCTCTCGTCCGCGTCGTCGCGCCGCGGCCGCCGGAAGGTCTCGCTCGCGGCGCGCAGGGCCCCGCGCACCCCGAGCAGGCGAAGGACGTCCCGCGGCACCGCGTGCAGCCGCCCCCGGTGCAGGACGAAGCGCAGCCGCGCCTCGGGCCGCGGGTCGACGACCTCGTCCGTGAGCCCTGCCGCCGCGATCAGCCGGCGGAGCGGGCCGTCCCGGTCGTCGAGGAAGCTCTGCGGCCCCCACTCGACGACCCAGCCGCCCTCCTCGATGTCCGTGAGCGCCTTGCCGCCCGGCCGCGACGCCGCTTCGAGCACGAGCACGTCGGGCGGCACGTGGCCGCTCTCGCGCGCGAGCGCGCGGGCGCAGGCGAGGCCGGCCAGCCCGCCGCCGACGACGACCACCCGGCGCGGAGCGTCGCTCACGGCCTCACGGCCGCCAGGCGCGCACGGTCTCGACCAGCGCCTCGACGCTGGCGATCGGCGTCGTCGGCAGGATCCCGTGGCCGAGGTTGAAGACGTGCGCGCGCCCGCCGAGCGCGTCGAGGACGACCCTCGCGCGCGCGCGCGTGACCTCGGGGCCGGCGAGGAGGACGATCGGGTCGAGGTTGCCCTGGAGCGCGCGGCCCTCGCCCAGCGCCGCGCGGACCGTCGGCAGGTCGATCCGCCAGTCGACCGACACCACGTCCGACGGCACCTCCCGGAGCAGCTGCAGGTGCCCGGCCGTCCCCTTGCTGAAGTAGATCAGGGGCACGTCGGGCCCGACCGCCTCTCGCACGCGCTGGAGCACGTCGCGCGCGTAGGCGAGCGCCCAGGCCGCGTAGTCGCCCGGGGTGAGCAGCTCGGCCCACGTGTCGAAGAGCTGGAGCGCCTGGGCGCCGGCGCGGACCTGCGCCGCCAGGTGCGCGACCGTGTAGTCGGCGATCTTGCCGAGCAGCGCCCTCGCGAGGTCGGGCTCGGCCAGCAGCATGCGCTTGGCGACGCCGAACTCGCGGCTGGCGTGGCCCTCGACCAGGTAGGCCATGAGCGTCCAGGGCGCCGCGGCGAAGCCCACGAGCGGCGTGTCGCCCAGCGCGCGGCGCAGGCCCCGCACGGCCTCGAACACGTACGGGCAGGCCTCCTCGGGCGCGGGGCAGCGCAGGCGCTCGAGGTCCCGCGCCGAGCGCACGGGGTCCTCGATCCTGGGGCCCTCGCCGGCGGCGAACACGACCGTCGCGCCCATGGCCTCGGCGGGGACGAGGATGTCCGAGAACAGGATCGCCGCGTCGAAGCCGAAGCGGCGGATCGGCTGGAGCGTGACCTCGATCGCCATGTCGGCCGTGTGGCACAGCGTGAGGAAGTCGCCGGCCCGCGCGCGCACCTCCTGGTACTCGGGCAGGTAGCGCCCGGCCTGGCGCATGAGCCACACGGGCGGGCGGTCGACGGGGAGGCCGCGGCAGGCGGCCAGGAACCGGGGCTGGTCGGTCACGGGCCCTCCTCGAAGGCGATCACCAGGGCCTCGCGCATGGCGTCGGCCACCTCGCGCAGGACGTCGTCGCCGTGCGCGGCCGAGGTGAAGAACACCTCGAACGCGCTCGGCGCCAGGTAGACGCCCCGCTCGATCATGGCCCGGTGCAGGCGCCTGTAGCGCTCCGCCCCGGCCCGCTCGACCTGGTGCCAGGCGCGCGGCGCCGGGCGCTGGAAGGCCAGCCAGAAGATCGACCCCAGGCGCACCAGGCTCACCGGGTAGGGCGCGACGACCGGCGCCAGCAGCGCCTCGAGCGTGGCCGAGGCCGCCTCGAGCCGCTCCCAGCCGCCGCGCTCGAGCGCCTCGAGCGTGGCCCGGCCGGCCGCCATGGCCACCGGGTTCCCGGAGAGCGTGCCCGCCTGGTAGACGGGGCCCGCCGGCGCGACGACCTCCATGACCTCGCGCCGGCCAGCGTAGGCGCCGACGGGCAGGCCGCCGCCGATCACCTTGCCGTAGGTGAGGAGGTCCGGGGCGATCCCGTAGTGCGCCGCCGCGCCGCCCGGGCCGAGCCGGAAGCCGGAGATCACCTCGTCGAGGATCAGGAGCGCCCCGTGGCGCGCCGTCTCCTCGCGCAGGGCCGCGAGGAACTCGGGCCGCTGGAGGAGCAGCCCGCAGTTGGCCGGGACCGGCTCGACGATCACGGCCGCGACCTCCCGGCCCCGCGCCGACATCAGCGCCCGGAAGGCGGCCTCGTCGTCGAGCGGCAGGACGACCGTCGTCGCCGCGACGGCCGAGGGCACCCCGGCGGAGTCGGGCTGCCCGCTCGTCGCCAGGCCCGAGCCGGCCTTGACCAGCAGGTAGTCGGCGTGCCCGTGGTAGCAGCCGTCGAACTTCACCAGCAGGTCGCGCCCGGTGAAGCCGCGGGCGACGCGCACGGCGCTCATGACCGCCTCGGTGCCGCTGGAGACGAAGCGCACGCGCTCCGCGAGCGGCTGGAGCCGCGTGACCGTCTCGGCGAGCGCCACCTCGGCGGACGTCGGCGTGCCGAAGGACGTCCCGGAGGCGGCGGCCGCCGCGATGGCCTCGACCACCGGCGCGGGCGCGTGGCCCAGCGCCAGCGGGCCCCACGACATGCACAGGTCGACGTAGCGGTTGCCGTCCTCGTCCCAGGCGAGCGGCCCCTCGCCGCGTGCCAGGAACACGGGGGTCCCGCCGACCGACCGGAAGGCGCGCACGGGGCTCGACACGCCGCCGGGGAGCAGCGCCTGCGCCCGCTCGAACAGCGCCCGCGAGCGCTCGAGGTTCACCGGAGCCACCCCTTCTCGAGCGCCTCGCGCCCGTGGTAGGTGATCAGCAGGTCGGCGCCGGCCCGGCGCATGGCGTGCAGGTTCTCCATGACGATCGCCGCCTCGTCGACGAGGCCCGCCGCGGCCGCCGCCTTGACCATGCTGTACTCGCCCGAGACGTTGTAGCAGGCGACCGGCAGCCGGCTCTCGCGGCGCAGGGCGGCCACCACGTCGAGGTAGGCGAGCGCCGGCTTGACCATGAGCATGTCCGCGCCCTCGGCCTCGTCGAGGAGCGCGTCGCGGACGGCGTCGCGCGCGTTGCGCGCGTCGGCCTGGTAGCCGCGCCGATCGCCCTGCCCCGGCGCGCTGTGCGCCGCCTCCCGGAAGGGGCCGTAGTAGGCCGAGGCGAACTTGGCCGCGTAGGAGAGGAGCGCCGTGGCGCTGAAGCCGGCCTGGTCGAGCGCGTCGCGGAGCGCGCCCACGCGCCCGTCCATCATGTCGGACGGCGCCACGACGTGCGCGCCGGCCCGCGCGTGGGCGACGGCCATCTTCGCCAGGAGCGGCAGCGTCGCGTCGTTGTCGACCTCGCCCGCCGACGTCAGCGCGCCGCAGTGGCCGTGGTCGGTGTAGGCGCACAGGCAGACGTCGGTCATGACGACGACCTCGTCGCCGTAGGCCTCGCGCAGCGCGGTCACCGCCTGCGCCACCAGCGGCGTCCCTTCGTGGGCCGACGCCCCGCGCGGGTCCTTGCCCGCGTCCGGCACGCCGAAGAGGAGCACGCTGCGGAGCCCCAGGTCGCGGTCGCGCCGCACCTGCTCGACGAGCCGGTCGACGGTCTGCCGCTCGATCCCCGGCATGGCCTGGATCGGCTGCGACGTCCGCTCGCCCGGGAGCACGAAGTGCGGCTGGACGAGCTGCTCCGGCGCCAGGCGCACCTCCGCGCAGGCCTCGCGCAGGGCCGGCGTCCGGCGCAGGCGCCGTGGGCGGATCCTCATGGGTGGGTCTCCTCGGGGCGGGACATCCTACGATGAAGCCGCCAGGAGGAGGCCGTCGCGCACGGCGTCGTCGAGCGCCGCTTGCACCTGCTCCACCGGCACGCCGCCGGCCGCGGCGGCCGAGGCCGGGTCGATCCCCTCGGCGGCGAGCTTGATCGCCAGGAGCGCGCGGGCGTCGGCCGGCCGGTGGTGCACCCGCAGGGTGACCGGATGCCGCCACACGAGCGCGACCTCGTCGCCCAGGGCCGGCGCCGCGCGCGGCGGCGCGGCGTCGAGGTAGGCGCACAGGCGCCAGGGGTGCTCGAGCGCCTCGAGCGTCGGGTTGAGCCGGGCGTGGGGCGGCGGGTCCGGCGCCGTGTAGGCGGCGACGAGCGCCCACTCGAGCCGCGCCAGGCAGGGGAGGAACGGCGGGAGGTCGACCTCGCCGGGCGGCGCGCATGGTGCCGCGCCACCAGCGCGGCCCAGCGCGCGTCGTCGAGCGCCGCCCGGGTCGCCGGCAGCACCTGCTCGAGCGTCGCGCGCAGGTGCCCGAGGTTCGCCGCGGCGTAGACCGCCAGCCGACCCGCCCGGGGGCGCCACCCGGGGAACTCTGCCGTCAGCGCGGCGGCCGCGGCCGGCGGGTCGCCGGCCGCCGCGAAGAAGCGGGCCTGCGCGGCGAAGAAGGCCTCGAGGTGGGGCGTCACGTCGTCCCCCGCGGCCTGACCACGCGCCGGGTGGCGGTCGTCGCCAGGAGCGCGCGCGCGCGGTCGGCCTCGTCGAGGAGCGGGCCCGGGTCGGGCGGGACGGCCGTGTCCCACTCGATCAGCGTGGTCACCGGACCCGTGCGCGCGAGGAGGTGCTCGAACAGGCGCCACACGGCGTCCGGCACCGGGCCGCGGTGCGTGTCGAGGACGACGTCCGGCCGGACGTCGTGGCCGGCGAGGTGCACCTGTCCGACGCGCTCCAGCGGCAGGGCGTCCAGGAAGGCCACCGGGTCGTAGCCGTGGTTGAGCGCGTTGACGTGGACGTTGTTGAGGTCGAGGAGCAGGCCGCAGTCGGCCGCCTCGACGACGCGGGTGAGGAACGCCGCCTCGTCGAGCGTCGCGCCCGGCATGACCTCGTAGTAGGTCGGGTTCTCCAGCAGGAACGGGCGCCCGACCCGCGCCGCGGCCGCCCGGATCCGCGGCGCCACGTGCGCGACCGCGTCGTCGTTCATGGGCAGCGGCAGGAGGTCGTGCAGGTAGACGCCGCCCAGGCGGCAGAACGACAGGTGGTCGGAGAAGAAGGGGGCGTCGACCTCGTCGCACAGGCCGCGGAGCGCGTCCAGGTAGGCGTCGTCGAGCGGGTCCGGGCCGCCGACGTCCAGCGCGACCCCGTGCGGCACGACGGGCCAGCGCGCGCGGCAGGCCAGGAGCGCCCGCCGGGCCCGGCCGCCGACGTGGAGGAAGGTCTCGGGGGTGACCTCGACCCAGTCGAGCGGGCGGTCGACCCCCGGCAACGCGACGAAGTGCTCGCGCCGGAGGCCGACGCCGACGCCGAGGTAGGGGAGCGGCTCCACGGCTACCCCGGCGCCTCGCGGACGGCGGCGGACCAGACGACCCCGTCGATCACAGGAGCGTCCGGCCTGCCCGCCCGCGGCGTCGCACGGGCGGCTACTGCTTGCCCGCGCCGTCGTCCTGCGCCCCGCCGCCGGCGCCGTGGTCGTGGTCCTTGCCGCACGAGTCGTCCTTGACGGCCGGCTCCTTGCCGCCGCCCGACGCGTCGCCGCCGCCCGAGTCGCCGCTCTTGCAGCCGATCGAGACGAGGGCGCTGATCGCCATCACGCCGACGAGCTTGGTGATCTTCACTGGCGGGCTCTCCTCTGTCGGCCGGCGCCCGGTCACGTCCGCCGGCCCCACGCCGACGTGCCCCGCCAGGCCCCAGCCGGCGGAGTATAGCGATCACTTCCGGCCCGAGCACGCCCGTGAACCTGGACGGCGGCGCGACCGGGGCCCCCGCCGGGCGCGACCGCTTCAGCGCTCCGGGACCTGCTGCTCGTCGTCGGGGCGCTTGAGCGAGACGTTCCACTCGAACTCGGGCAGCGGGCGCTCGCCCTCCTCGGCGGGCTCGGCGTCGTCGGGCGGCGCCGGGCGGGGCAGGAACTCGATCTCGGCGTTGATCCGCACCTTGTGGCTGCGGACGAACCGGTCGAGCTCGGCCTGCAGGTCGAGCTGCTTGAGGAAGCCCGACAGCTCGCGGGCGACGAAGGCGTAGAGCTCCTCCTTGCCCTTCGTGGCGTTCTGGACGATCCCCTGGGCGATGTTCCGCGGGATCTTGGCGTCCTTGACGTAGCGGCGGACCGTGTCCTCGGTGAGGAAGTAGGCCCCGAGCCCCAGGGTGAGGATCCGCCGGGTCAGGCTCTCCGACTCCTCGTCCTCGGGCCGCTCGGTCACGCTAGTACTCCTGCACGAGCTCGAGCAGGCAGGCCGAGAGGTCCGGCGCCTCGAGGAGCTTCGTGTACTCCTGCTTGAGGAAGCGGGCCCCCTTCGCCATGAGCTTCTTGTAGCCGTCGCGGTCGGCCTCGGGGCCGACGATCAGGAGGAGGATGTGCACCGGCCGCTCGTCGGCGGCGGCGAACTCGACGCCCTGCCGGGTGCGGCCGAGGACCGTGTGGAAGCGTCTGACCCCCTGCAGGCGGACGTGCGGCATGGCCGCGCCCCCGCCGAAGCCGGTCGAGAGGAGCGCCTCGCGGTCGAGGATCGCCTGGAGGAGCCGCTCCGGCTCGAGGCCGGCGTCCTTGGCGGCGACCTCCGCCATGGCGCGCAGGACCTCGTCGCGGTCCGCGCTGTCGAGGTCGACGAGCTGCTCCGGCGTCAACGTGAGAGACAACGACGGCATGGGTGGGTGTCCTCGGCGGCGCGCGCCCGGGCGCGCCTGGTCGTTCCATGATACGCCGCGGCGGGGCGGCGGGGGCGGCCCACGCGCGCGGGCGGCCGCCGCGTCCAGCGCGACACGCGGCGCGGGCTTGAGCGGCGGCGCCGTGCGTGCTTTCGCCCTCGCCCGAGCACCTCGGGGCCGGTGATCGGCGACGTGCGCTCGCCTCGGGCGAGCGGTGACGCCGGGCTCGGCGGAGCGCGATCAGGCGACGGTCGACTCGAAGGCCTGACCCTCGCCCGACGCGTCGTCCTCGTCGGCCTGGACGCCGGCGGCCGGGCCGCCGTCCGGCGCAGGCGGCGGCGGCGGGGCGCTCCCGCCCGCCTTCAGCGCCTTCAGGCGGCTCATGGCCGACGACGCCTTCTTCGCCAGGCCCTGGTCCACCGCGTCGCCCGGCGCCTCCGGCCCCTTCGAGATCGTCTGGCCAGCCGCCGGCGCCGGCGCCTCGGACGGCGACGCGCCGCCGCCGCCGGCCTTCAGCGCCTTGAGGCGGCTCATGGCCGACGACGCCTTCTTCGCCAGGCCCAGGTCCACCACGTCGCCCGGCGCCTCGGGGCCCTTCGAGACCTGCTGGGCGGGCGGGGCGGCCTCGGGCGCCGGGGGCGCGCCGCCGCCCGCCTTGAGCGCCTTGAGCCGGTTCATGGCCGACGACGCCTTCTTCGCCAGGCCTTCGTCCACCGCCTCGCCCGGGCCCTCGGGGCCTTTCGAGACTTGCTGCGCGGGCGGCGCGGCCTCGGGCGGCGGGGGCGCGCCGCCGCCCGCCTTGAGCGCCTTGAGCCGGTTCATGGCCGACGACGCCTTCTTCGCCACGCCCTCGTCCACCGCGTCGCCGGGCGCCTCCGGCCCCTTCGAGATCGGCTGCGCGGGCGGCGCGGCCTCGGGCGGGGGCGCGCCCCCGCCCGCCTTGAGCGCCCTGAGCCGGTTCATGGCCGACGAGGCCTTCTTCGCCAGGCCCTCGTCGACGGCATCGCCCGGCGCCTCCGGCCCCTTCGAGACCTGCTGCGCCGGCAGGGGCGGCGCCGCGGGCTCGCTCCCGCCGCCGGCCTTCAGCGCCTTGAGGCGGTTCATGGCCGACGACGCCTTCTTCGCCAGGGCGCCGGTGTGTCCCGCCTCCGCAAGCTTCGTCGCGCTGCCGCGCTGCGGGTCGTGGACGCCGCCACCTTCTGACGGCGTGCGCAGCAGCGGGCCTCCCGCTTGCTCCGGCGGCACACCGACGTCGACCGCCTCGCCCGGGCCCTCGGGGCCCTTCGAGACCGGCGTCGAGAGGGGGGGAGGCGGCGCGTCGTCGAGCGGCAGGGCGGCGGGCTCGCTGCCGCCCGACTTGAGCGCCTTGAGGCGGCTCATGGCCGACGACGCCTTGCGCGACAGCGACGGGTCGGCCGCCTCGCCGGGCGCCTCCGGCCCCTTCGCGACCTTCTGCTCGCCGTCGGGGGCCGCGGGCGGGGCGGGCGTCGCCGGGCCGCCGCCGCCGGCCATGTTCCGCAGGCGCTCCGCGATCCCGCCGATCTTGCGGGTCTTGGTCTTGAAGCTGTCGATCGACATGCTGGGCGCGCCGCCGGTGATCGTCGCGTGGATGACCGGCCGCTGCTCCTCGGGCGCCGGCGCGGCGGCCACGGGCGGCCGCTTCAGCGCCTCGAGCAGGTCGCGGGCGTCGTCGCAGGTGCCGTCGAGCTCGAGCGCGCGCCGCGCCCAGGCCTGCGCCGTGCCCACGTTCTCGTCGTCGCGCGCGCGGCGCGCCGCGCGGACGAGCGTGCGCGCCGCCTCGTCCTTGCGCCCGCGCAGGGCGAGGATCCGCGCCAGCCGCTCGCGGTGCTCGGGGCGATCGGGCTCGAGGTCCAGCGCGCGCTTGACCGCCTCCTCCGCCAGGTCGTCCTTGCCCGCGACCAGGGCCAGCTCGAACACGGCCGCGAGCCGCCGCGCCGCCGCCGCGTGCTCGCGGTTCTTCTCCTCGAGCCGGGCGAGCGCCAGGTGCGCGTCGAGGTCGCCCGGGACCTGCGCCAGGACCTCGGACCAGGCCTTCTGGGCCGTGGCGGCGTCCCCCTGCCGCGCGGCCGCCTCGGCCATGGCGCGCATGGCCTCGAGCGCCTCGCCCCCGCGCCCGAGCGTGCGCAGGAGGCCCGCGCGCTCGAGCGCCAGCGCCTGGTCGGTGGGCCTGAGCGTGATCAGCTTGTCGAGCGTCGCCAGGAGCTCGGCGTCGTCGCCCTTGCGGCGCAGCGCGTCGGCGATGCTCGCGTAGTGGGCGACGGCCTTGTCGGCCTCCTTCTTGTCGTCGTAGGCCCGGGCGAGGAAGGCGCGCGCCTCGGTGTTGCCGGGCTCGAGGTCGACCACCTTCTCGTAGATCTCGACCATGCGGTCGGCGCTGGCCGTGGCCAGCCCGCTCTCCTCGAGCGTCCGGGCCAGCCGGAGGAACTCGCGCACCGCGTCGGCCGTCCTCCCCATGCGGGCGTAGGTCGTGGCGAGCGACTGCAGCGCCAGCAGGTCGTCCGGGTCGATCTCGAGGATCTTCTCCAGCGTGGCGGTCGCTCGCGCGAGGTCCCCCGCCTCGAGGGCGTGGATCGCCAGGTCCTGCAGGTCCTGCACGGCCTGCCCCGGGTCGCCGAGCGCGAGCGACACCTGCGCCATGCGCTCGCGCAGGTCGACGCGGTCGGGCAGGAGCGCCACGAGCGCGCCGAGGACCCGCCGCTGCTCGGGCGGCGCGGCGGTCTGCGAGAGGAGCTGCTCGTAGTGCTGCCCGGCCTCGAGCGCCCGCCCCGCCGCGGCGGGGTCGCCCGCCTCCGCCAGCGTTCGGGCGCTCCGGGCCAGGAGCTCGGCCAGGCGCTCCCGCGCCTCGAGGTCGCCGGGCTGCAGGTCGATCACCCGCTGGAGCGTGGCCGTGGCCACGTCGGGGTAGCCCTGCTGCGCGCAGCGCTCGGCGTAGACCACGTAGCGGCGGCAGGCGTCGGGCACGTCGCCCAGCGCCTCCGACAGCTGGCCGATCCGGCAGGGCAGGTCGAAGTCGGCGTGGCCGAGCTCCTCGGCGCGCAGGAAGCGCTCGCGGGCGCGCTCGAACTCGCCGCGCCGCTCCAGCTCGGCCCCGAGCTTCACCAGCTCGTTGGCGGGCAGGGTGTGCGCCTCGCCCTCGTGGATCATCTTCGACAGGACGCGCAGGGCCACGAGGTCGGGCGCGCGCACCCGGTCGAGCACCTCGGCGAGGCTGCCCTGGCCGTCCACGGTCGAGACGACCTCCTGCACGGCCGGGTTCTGCTCGCTCTCCGCCCGGGCGTAGGCCTGCGGCCCGAGCGCCACGACGTCGCGCTGCGAGGGGAGCGCGCGGTGGATCTCCTCCAGCTCGTTCTGGCGCCGGACCGCCTCGCGCGAGAGCTGCACGGGGGAGAGCGACACGCGGGCCTGCAGGTCCTCGCTCTCGAAGATGTCGAGCGGCGGCTCCCCCCGGTAGAACTCGCTCCGGAGGCGGGGCCAGCCGAACATCTCGAACACCTCCTCGGCGATCTGGTAGGCGAGCGCGCGGTGGACGTCCGACTCGAGGACGATCCCCATGCCCACGAGGATCTCGCCCAGCCGGAGCTTGGCCGACGCGGCGCGCTGCCGCTCGAGCGCCGACTGGAGCTGCTCCTCGGTGAGCTTGCGCTGCTTGAGCAGCGCCTTGCCCAGGAGCGTCCGCGAGCGGTTCGTCTTCAGCAGCTCGATCGTGCCCCGCTTGAAGTAGACGTACTTCACCTGCCCGTCGGGGCCCGAGAGCTTGAGCGTGCCCGTCCGCCCCTGCTCCTGCAGCTGCGAGAGCAGGAGCGCGAAGTCGGTCTCCGCCCCGGTGCGCGCGTCGGTGACGGCCGTCACTGCTTGCTCCTGCGCGCCCGGATCCCGTCGATCAGCTCCCTGTAGCGCGGGTCGCCGCGGAGCGGGTCGAGGTCCGTGTCCTTCTCCATGTGGCTCACGTCGTCGAAGCCGTGCTCGATGGCGCGCCGTAGGTGCTCGAAGGCCTCGTCGGGCTTGCCCCAGCGGGAGTAGGTGCAGGCGAGGTTGTACCAGGCGATCTCGTTGGCCGGCTCGAGCTCGAGGACCTGCTTGAACTCGCGCTCCGCGCGCTCGAAGCGGCTGAGCGTCAGATAGCGCAGCCCCTGGTCCATGAAGATCGCCGACAGGTCGCGCTTCGACAGGCGCACGAGGGGGATCCCGCCGCCGTGCAGGGCCAGCCACTCGGCCCCGGCGGCGTCGCCCTGGCGGAAGAGGCCGATCGCGGCGACGGCGCGCACCTCGTCGGAGGTCTCCTCGCGCAGGAGCGCGCGGAGCGCCGGGATCGCCTGCGGGCCGCCGAGGCGCTCGAGCTCGATCACGCGCGCGCGCCGCGCGCGGTAGTCGAGGGCCTCGTAGCCCTCGAGGTCGTGGCCGAGGCGGCGCACGAGGTCGGGGGAGAGCCCGAAGCGCACCCAGCGGGCGAGGCGGCGGGCCGCCTCGACGGCGTGCGGGCCGGCGCGCGCCGGGTCCTCGCCGCGCGCGACGCGCTGGAGCGCCGGGAGGGCCAGGTGCTCGAGGCGCAGGAGCGCGTCCTCGGCGGCCGCGCGGCGGTCGGCGTCGGCGTCGTCGAGCGCGGCGAGCGCGGCCTCGACCGCCTCGTCGCGGATCGCCTGGAAGGTCGCCCGCACCGACGGGTCCTCGTCGCGGACGCCGGCGGCCACGACCGGGGCGGCCAGGTCGGCCAGGCCGCGGTAGGAGGCGCGGAACGCCTCGCGCGCGGCCGGGTCCGCGGCGGCCTGCGCCCGGGCGCGCTCGGCCTGGTAGACGTGCTGGACGACGGCGACGAGGGCGGCCGCGTGCTCGGGGCTGCGGGCCGGCGGCACGGCGAGGAGCGGGCCGGCCGCGCCCGGCCCGATCAGGGCAAGCGCCCCGCGCGCCAGCCGCGCGCGCTGGCGGCGCCCGAACCAGTCGCGCGGGACCGGCGCGGTGACGGCGCCGACGTCCCGGAGGTCGTCGAGCCGCAGCGTCGGCATCTGCGCGTCGGGGCGCTCGCGGCCGTCCGCGCCGGCGAGGCCGCCGAGCGCCCCGTCGGCCGCGGCGCGCGCGCCGTCGTCGTCGAGCGGGGCCAGCGCCTCGCCGGCCGTCGCGAGGATGATCGTCGTCGCGGCGCGGTCGAGGGCGCGCCGCGCCTGGCCCGAGGCCGCCGCCTCCTGCCGGGCCTTGAGGATGGCCGGGACGGCCCGCGCGCCCATGCGCAGGAGCTCGTCGTGGGCCGCCCGGGCGGACCGCCAGTCGGGGCCGACGAGGTCGTCCACGGCCAGGACCGGCGGGCGCAGCGGCTGACCGCCCGGCGCGACCTCCTGGGCCGAGGCGAGGCCCGCGGACAGCACCCCCAGGAGCGCGGCGAGCGCCGCCGCGCGCGTAGGTCCGTGGTGCCGCCTCGCGGCTCGGGGCATCGACCCTCCGGGATACACCGCTCGGCGACAACCGCCCGTCGCGGTGGAGATTATAGGCGATGGCGCCAGGGCGCAAGGCTGGGATGGGCCGCGCTACAGCGCCAGCTTGCCCTCGCGCGGCGCGAGGTCGAGGCCTGCCAGCCGCTCGGCGAGCTCGGCCGCATCGAGGGCGGTCAGCGGCGACACCTCGTAGGTGACCGCCGGGTCCGGCGTCGCCCCGGCGGCCGCGAGCCAGCGGGCGGCCCGGTCGCTCTGCGCGCGGCGGACGGTCTCGGGGGAGTAGGGGCCGCTCTTGTTCTTCAGCGGCTCGAACTCCTCGGCCCGCTCGACCTCGAACGCCACGTGGGCCTTCGCCTCGGGGAGCAGGTCGAAGATGAACGTCTCGAACTTGATCGCGTTCGGCTCGGACGGCGTCTCGACCGCGCCGTCGGGGCCGACCTGCGGGACGGCCTTGCGCGCGATGTGGTAGGGGAGCTCGTAGCCGGCGTCGATCAGCCGCTGGAAGAACGCCAGGCTCCAGGCGTGGATCGCCGTGTTCCCGGCGCGGAACACGAGCTGGCCCGAGTCGTCGCGGCGCTCCTGCTCGGCGCGGCTCAGCTCGGTGTACTCGACCACGCCGGCGCGGCCGCCGCGCTCGGCGACGAGGCCGATCTTCTCCGAGGGGTCGACCTTGCGCACGACCTTGGTCGACGCCTCGGCGCCGGCGGCCAGGTGGGCCCCGATGAACGCCGGGTCGGCGATCCGGCACAGGGGGTTGTCGACCTGGAAGTAGAAGAGGGTCTCGACCCCGCGGGCGAGCAGGTCCTGGATCGCGCGGGCCTCGCGGAGGGCGCGGAGCGTGCCGCCGTGCCCGTCCGGGTTCATGGCGAGCTCGCCCTTGCCGGTCATGAGGAGCTTGCCGCGCGGGTCGACCGTCGGCACCTCGCGCTGGACGAGGAACGTCACCTGCTCCGGGGGGAGGCCGAAGTGCTCGTGGCTGACGAAGAAGGCCTCCGTCTCGGCACGGTTCTGCTGCGACGTGAGCACGTACCAGGGCAGGGGCGCGCCGGCGCGGCGCGAGGTCGCCAGCACCTGCTCGGCGAAGAGCTGGAAGAGGCTCTTGCCGAGGACGGGGGAGGCGGCGAACGTGCCCTTCGGGTGGTCCCAGCCGAGGCGCGTGCCCTGGCCGCCGGCCACGACGAGGGCGGCGACCTTGCCCAGGCGGAGGGCCTCCCAGCCGAGGGCCTCGAGCTCGCGCCGGCGCTCGGGCGCCACGGGCTCGGTCGGGATCCCCTGCGCCGCGCCCGGCGGCGCGGGCTCCACGTCGATCGACTTCGCCAGGCGACCCAGGAGCTGGTAGTCGATCGCCCGCAGCTGGTCGAGGAGGCGGGCGCGCTCCGCCTCCGAGAGCTCGTCCCAGAAGTCGAAGACGTGCTCCTGGCCGGCCTCGTAAGTCTTGGCGACGAGGATCTGGTCGACCTCGCCGGGGACCTTGAGCACGGTGCGACTCCCTTTCCTTCCGGCCCGACGCGTCCCCCGCGCCGCGGGCCACCTCCCGAGGGGTGGGGAGCCTAAGCCGGTGCCGTCGGAGCGTCAAGCGCTTGACGTCGCCGTGGACGGCGGCGCGCCGCGGGCGCGGCGCGTGAACCGGCGGCGACCCACGGGGGTATCGGGGCCATGGTCGGCCAGGGCGAGGTCACGCGAGCGGTCCGGGGCGCGCGGCGCGGGTGGCGCGGCGCGCGGGCTTGCGGGAGGGGACGGCGGAGGCATAGCCTGAGCCCCGGGCTCCGGCCCCGGTCCGCGCCGCCGCCGGTCCCGGGACGGCCGGGCGCGCGCGGAGGCGGCGACACACGGATGGCTCCGGGGAGCACCGAGCCGGGCGCGCGCGCCGGCGACACGGACGAGGCGCTGGTCGCGCGCCTCGAGGGCGGGGACGCGGCGGCGCTGCGCCAGCTCATGGAGCGCTACCGCGGCCCGCTGCACGGCTACCTGTGCCGGCTGCTCGGGTCGAGCGACGACGCCGACGACCTGTTCCAGGACACGTTCCTGCGCGTCCTGCGCCACGCCGGCCGCTTCGACCGGTCGCGGACGTTCCGCCCGTGGCTCTACTCGATCGCCACGAACCTGGCGCGCAACACCTTCCGCGCGAGGAGCTATCGCGACGCCGTCCCGCTCGACCGCCCCGACGAGGACGGCTGCGCCCTCGTGGCCCAGCTGGCCGGGCGCGCCGGGGCCCCCGGGGAGGCCGCCGAGCGGGCCGAGGCGGCGGGCGTCGTCCGCGCGGCGGTGGACGACCTGCCGGAGAAGGGGCGCGCCGCGGTGGTGCTCTTCTACTACCAGGGCCTGTCCTACGAGGAGATCGCCGAGGCGCTCGAGATCCCGGTGGGGACGGTCAAGAGCCGCATGCACAACGCGATGGCGCGCCTGGCTCGCGCGCTGTCGCCGCAGGAGGAGCTGCCATGAGCTGCGCGTCGGTGCGCGAGCACCTGCCGGAGCTGGTCCGCGGCGACGCGCCGCCGGACGTCGGCGCGCACGCGGCCGGGTGCGAGGCGTGCGCCCGGGTCGTCGAGGGGGCGCGCGCCCTGCGCGGCGAGCTCGACGCCTGGACGGTGGCGCCGCCGCGGGACGACCTCGTCGAGCGCGCCCTGGCCGGGCTGGCCGTGGCCGCGCTGGCGCGCCCGGCGGCGGGGGAGGCCGCCGTCGACCTCCCCCCGGGCGCGCCGGGGCCGGCGGGGCGCCTCGTCCCGTTCCCCGAGGCGGCGCGCCCGCGCCGCCGCTCGTCGGTCGAGATCCTCACCACGACGGCCCTCGGCGGCGGCGGGGCCGTGTCGCCGATCCCGCCGACGCGCGGGCAGCTGGCCCTGCGCCTCGTCACGCAGGCGGCCGCGGCGCTGCTCCTCTTCGGCGTGTGCACCAGCTTCGTGGCCGTCTTCTACCCGGCGATGATCCACGCGGTGGAGGAGCGCCGCCTCCACGACTGCCAGGAGCGCCTGCGCGAGGTGGCGCGCGCCGTCGTGCGCTACCGCCACGAGCGCCCGGACGCGCCCGCCCTGCGCGGGGCCGCCCTGCGCGCCGCCCTGGTCGAGGGCGGCTACCTCGACGCGTCGCGGCTGGTGTGCCCCGGCCCGCGCGGCCACGACCTGGGGCAGAACTCGTTCTGGGCCGAGCTGCCGCCGCCCGACCCCGCCGACCCGACCCGGATCCCCGGCGGGCGGCCGGTGTGCTGGGACCGCTTCGGCAACCACGCCGAGGGCTTCAACGTCGTCTACGCCGACGGCCGCGTCGAGGTCGTGCCCGTGGAGGACCTCGCGCGGTGGATGGGGCGCGCGGGCGAGTAGAGGGCGGTCACCGCGCTCGTCACCTGGACCGACGATCGTCCAGCGCGTGGGCTCGCATGGGACACGGAGGCAACGAAGGTCCACGAAGGTCACGGAGGTCTTGTCCCTACGTCCCCTCCGTGGCCTCCGTTGTCCTCCGTTGCCTCCGTGTCCCATGTGAGCCAAACCGTGGGTGTCACTCCTCCTGCTTGGGCGCCCGCCCCGACCCCATGCGCCGCCAGAGCCGCCGCGCCAGGTCCGACCAGCCGCGCTCGGCCTGCGGCGGCTCGGGGGGCGGCGCGGCGCCGGCCAGGGGCAGCGGCGCGCGGGCCGGCGGGGCGGCGCGGAGGACCTCCTCGGCGAACAGCGCGACGGGCGCGCCGCCGTCCTCGGGCCGGACGAGGACGCGCCGACGCAGCACGTCCACCGCGACGACGGGCCCGCGGGCCCGCCGGGCGGTGACGATCCAGCCCACGCGCGGGAGCCCCCGGCGGCTCTCCTCGTAGAGCGGGTTCTCGTAGCGCAGGCAGCACTTGAGCCGCCCGCAGGCGCCGGCGGTGGCCTCGGGCGAGGTGGTGAGCCCCTGCACCTGCGCCATGCGCATGGTCACGGGCTCGAGCGCCCGCAGGAACGTCGAGCAGCAGAGGGTGCGGCCGCACACGCCCGCGCCGCCGCACACGCGCGCGCGCTGGCGCGCGCCGACCTGCACGAGGTCGAGCTCGACCCCGAGCGCGTCCTCGGCCGCGCGGAGGAGCGCCGGGACGTCGACCCGGGCGCTGGCGGCGTAGTAGACGACGAGCTTCTGCGCGCCCGGGCGGGCGCCGGCGAGGAGGCGCTCGGCGGTGATCACCCGCACCTCGGGCGCGACCGTCGCCGCCAGCGCGCCGACGCGCGCGAGGTCCTGCTCGGCGCGGGTGGCCAGGGCGCGGGCGTTCGCCTCGTCCTCGGGGGTGGCCATGCGCAGGAGCAGCCCCGCCTGCTCGGGCAGGCGCTCGGCCTCGACCACCGCCAGGACCAGCCCGACCTCGGTCCCGCGCGGCGTGGCGACGACGCAGGCGCGCCGCGGCTCGAGGCGCGCATCGCCCGAGGGGACGAACTCCGCCAGCTGGCGCAGGCGACCGTAGCGGACGAGCGCGTGGACCAACGCGGCGCCTCCGGTCCCCTACGCTACCCGAACTCGACCCGCCTCGAACGATCAGGCACGAGCCACACGGTGGCGGCAGGGGTCGCCTCGGAGGCGAAGCCAGCGGCTCGCCTCTGATACCCGGCACTGTCCTCGGACCCGGTAGCCTCGCCGTCTCTGGCGGCGCGCACCCGGCCGTCTTCTCAGACGGCCAAGCCGCCTCCGAGCACAGCTCACCGCGCTTTCGCAGCGAGAGCCCCAGGCGAGGCGGAGGAGGGCGAGGCGATGCCGCGCGAAGGCGAGGGAAGGCGGCCTCGTGGCCGCCGACCGAGACACCCTGTGTCAAGCCCCCCCGTCCTCGGCGACCCGGTTGGCGGCCTAAGTGGCGTGTTGCGACGCGACCGGCAGCGGCGTTCGTGGCGCGCGCGCCGCGGTCGCGATCGTTCAGTTCAGGCCCGCTCGGCCGTCCTGGCAGACGGCCGGAACGCCTCCGAGCACACCTCACCGCGCTTCCGCAGCCAGAGCCCCAGGCGAGGCGGAGGAGGGCGAGGCGATGCCGCGCGAAGGCGAGGGAAGGCGGCCTCGTGGCCGCCGACCGAGCCTGAGCGGCCAGGGTGTCGCGCGAAGCGCGACACCCTGGCGAACGGCAGCGCCCGCCATCCTCCGCCGCAGCCGCGATCACACGACTAGCATTCGGTGACGTTGACCGGCATGGGGACCGCAGCCGCCAGCCCGCCGCGCGAGGTCTCCTTGTACTTCGTGCTCATGTCGGCGCCGGTTGCGCGCATGGTGGCGATCACGCGGTCGAGCGAGACGTGGTGGGTGCCGTCGCCGCGCAGCGCCATGCGCGCGGCGTTGATCGCCTTGATCGAGCCCATGGCGTTGCGCTCGATGCACGGGATCTGCACCAGGCCGCCGATCGGGTCGCAGGTGAGGCCGAGGTTGTGCTCCATGCCGATCTCGGCCGCGTTCTCCACCTGCTGGACGGTGCCGCCCAGGGCCTCGGTCAGGCCGCCGGCGGCCATGGAGCAGGCCACGCCGACCTCACCCTGGCAGCCGACCTCCGCGCCGGAGATCGAGGCGTTCTCCTTGTAGAGGATGCCGATCGCCGCGGCCGTGAGGAGGAAGCGCACGACGCCGTCCTCGCTGGCGCCGGGGCAGAAGCGGTCGTAGTAGTGGAGCACCGCCGGCAGGATCCCGGCCGCGCCGTTGGTGGGCGCGGTGACGACGCGGCCGCCGGCCGCGTTCTCCTCGTTGACCGCCATGGCGTAGCAGTTGACCCAGTCGAGGATCGTCAGCGGGTCGCGCAGCGCGGCCTCGGGCCGGCTCGTCAGCTCGCGGTGGAGCTCGGGAGCCCGGCGCTTGACCTTGAGGCCGCCCGGGAGCGCGCCGTCGCGGCGGGAGCCGCGCTGCACGCACGCCTGCATGGCCCTCCAGATGCGCAGGAGCCCGGCGCGGACGTCGGCCTCCGGCCGCCAGGTCTTCTCGTTCTCCAGCATGATGCGGCTGATCGACAGGCCGTGCTCCGCGCCCAGGCGGAGGAGGTCGTCGCCGCTCTTGAAGGGGTAGGGCAGGACGGTGCGGTCGCGCTTGAGGCGGTCCTCGCTCGCGGTCTCCTCGTCGACCACGAAGCCGCCGCCGATCGAGTAGTAGACGCGCGCGAGCAGCTCCTCGCCCCCGGCGCCCAGGGCGGCGAAGCGCATGCCGTTGGGGTGGAGCGGCAGGACCTCCTTGCGGTGGAAGACGAGGTGCTGCTTGTCCGTGAACGGGACCGAGCGCTCGCCGAGCAGGGCGAGGCGGCCCTCGGCGCGGATGCGCGCCAGCCGGCCCTCGATCGCGTCGACGTCCACGTCCTCCGGCGTCTCGCCCTCGAGCCCGAGCAGCACGGCCTTGTCGCTGCCGTGCCCGCGGCCGGTCAGGCCGAGCGAGCCGAAGAGCTCCGCGCGCACCCCCTCGACGCGCGCGAGCAGGTCGGCCTTGTGCACGGCCAGCGCGAAGCGCCGGGCCGCGCGCATGGGCCCGACCGTGTGCGAGCTGGACGGGCCGATGCCGATCGTGAACAGGTCGAAGACGCTGATCGCCACGCGGGGGCTCCTGGCGGGCGAGAGCCCGCCAGGAGCGCATCATAGACGGCGCGGGCTCGTCAGAGCAGGTCCTTGACCGCGTCCCGCTCCTGCGCCAGCTCGTCGCAGGTGACCTTGATCTTGCCCTTCGCCCAGTCGGAGAGCTCGAGGCCCTCGACGATGCGGTAGGAGCCGTCGCCCGGGCACATGACGGGGAAGGACGAGATCAGCCCCTCGGGCGTGCCGTAGCTGCCGTCGGACGGGACGGCCATGCTCGTGATCTCGCCGGGCTTCGTGCCGCGGAACCACAGGGCCATGTGCTCGATGGCCGCGTGCGCGGCGGAGAAGGCGGAGCTGGCGCCGCGGGCGTCGATCACGGCCTTGCCGCGCTGGCCGACCGCCTTCTGGAACTCGCCCTGGAGCCAGGCGTCGTCGTTGATCACGGCGCGGATCGGGCGGCCCTGGATGGTGCCGTGCTCGACGTCGGGGACCATGGTCGGGCTGTGGTTGCCCCAGATGAACGCGTTCGACACGTCGCGGACCTGCACCTTCGCGCGCCCGGCGAGCATCGATACGGCCCGGTTGTGGTCGAGGCGCGTCATGGCCGTGAACCGCTCCGGCGCGACCTTGCCCTTCGCCGCGTGCATGGCGATCAGGGCGTTGGTGTTGGCCGGGTTGCCGACGACGAGGACGCGCACGTCGGGGCTGCCCACGCGGGCGATCGCCTGGCCCTGCCCGGTGAAGATCGGGCCGTTGGCCTTGAGCAGGTCGCTGCGCTCCATGCCCGGGCCGCGCGGCCGGGCGCCGACGAGGAAGGCGGCCGTGCAGTCGCCGAACGCCTCGTCGAGGTCCGACGTGCAGACGATCTTCTGCACGAGCGGGAAGGCGCAGTCCTCGAGCTCCATGCGCACGCCTTCGAGCGCCTTGAGGGCGGGCGGGATCTCGAGGAGCTTGAGGATCACCGGCTGGTCGGGGCCGAACACGTCCCCGTGGGCGATCCGGGGCAGGATGGCGTAGCCGATGTTCCCGGCCGCGCCGGTGACGGTGACGACGAGCGGCTTCATGTGGACTCACTCTCCGTGGGGGGCTGAGGAGGCGGAGAGTTTCTGGCCGGGAGGGGCGCGCGTCAACGTCCCCCGGGCACGAGGCGCCGCGAACGGCGACGCGCGCGGCTCGGGTCGGGACCCGGGCCGCGCGCGCTCGATCGTCCGCCCGTCGGGCGGGAGTGATCAGCCGTTCTGGTTCGTGCTCTGCTGAGCGGGCGCCTGCTGCGCCGGCGCCGGCGACTGCGACGCGGGCGCCTGCTGCGCCGGGGCGGTCCCCTGCGACGCCGGGGCCTGCTGCCCCTGCGAGGCCGGGGCCTGCTGGGCCGGGGCGGCCGCCTGCGACGCCGGGGCCTGCTGCGCCGGGGCGGCCGCCTGCGACGCCGGGGCCTGCTGCGCCGGGGCGGCCGCCTGGACGCCGGGGCCTGCGGCCGGGGCGGCCGCCTGCGACGCCGGGGCCTGCTGGGCCGGGGGCGGCCGCCTGCGACGCCGGGGCCGCTGGGCGGGCGGCCGCCTGCGACGCCGGGGCCTGCTGGGCCGGGGCGGCCGCCTGCGACGCCGGGGCCTGCTGGGCCGAGCGGCTGCCTGCGACGCCGGGGCCTGCTGGGCCGGAGCGGCCGCCTGCGACGCCGGGGCCTGCTGCGCCGGAGCGGCCGCCTGCGACGCCGGGCCTGGCCGGAGCGGCCGCCTGCGACGCCGGGGCCTGTTGGCCGGAGCGGCCGCCTGCGACGCCGGGGCCCTGGGCCGGGGCGGCCGCCTGCGACGCCGGGGCGCTGGGCGGGCGGCTGCGCCGGGGCCGGCGCCTGCGACGCCGGGCCCGCTGCGCCGGGGCCTCCGACGACACCGCCGGCGCCGCTCGGCCGCCTGCGGACGCCGGCTTGCCGCGCCGGGGCCTCCGACGACACCGCCGGCGCCTGCTGCGCCGGGGCCGGCGCCTGCGACGCCGGGCTCTGCTGCGCCGGGGCCTCCGACGACACCGCCGGCGCCTGCTGCGCCGGGGCCGGCGCCTGCGACGCCGGGCTCTGCTGCGCCGGGGCCTCCGACGACACCGCCGGCGCCTGCTGCGCCGGGGCCGGCGCCTGCGACGCCGGGCTCTGCTGCGCCGGGGCCTCCTCGCCGAGCGCGGGGAGCGCCGGGCGCGCCTGCGAGGGCCGCTGCTGCGCGGCGGGGGCCTCCTCACCGAGCGCGGGCAGGGCGGGGCCGGACTGCGGGCTCTGCTGGGGCGCCTCCTCGGCGACCGCCGGCCGCGTCGGGTTGCTGCTGCGCGGGGTCTGTTGGGGGTTCGAGCGGCGGACGCGCTGGCCGCGCTCCCGCGTGGTGCCCTGCTGGCTCGCGCACTGGCCGGCGCAGGTCCCCTGCGCCGGGTCGAGTTCGAGGCGCAGCCGCGCCTCCTCGGCCTGGCTCGTCTGGTTCGTGCTGCCGAGGTTGCCGACGCTGCCGGCCAGCCCCTGCTCCTGCGACTGGGTGATGCGCGCCCGCACCTCGTTGCCGCGCTGCTCGCCGACGCCGGCCTGCACCAGCCGCTCGCCGCTCTGCTGGAAGGTGACCTGACGCTGGACGTCGACCCGCCCGTCGGCCCGCTGCTGGAGGGTGATCTGGCCGGTGAACGGCCCGCGCTGCGAGTCGACCCCGGTGATCTGGAACGTCTGCTGCGGCGCCTGCTGACCGGTCGCGGCCTGGTTCTCCGGGTCGGCGAACACGGGAGTGGCGGGGAAGGCGAACACGCCAGCGACGGCGGCCGAGACGAGGAAGGCGCGGGTGTACTTCTTGATCGCGTCCATCATGGTGAGTCACTCCGAAGGGCCGCCGTGGTGGGCCCCTCACGTTGTGGGTTGTCGGACCGTTGCCCGCGCCGCGCGCGAGCGTGTCAACTTGGTGGTCACTAGAGCAGGGGCCGTGCCGTCGGTCCGCGGAGCCGCAAACAAATCACTTGCAGTGTCACGTCTCTGTATTCGGCTCACGGCCCCGGGGTTCGTCCCGGCGCTGGACCAGATGCGGCCCAGTCTCCGCCGGCGGATTCGACCCGCGCTCGCCTCGACCCCGACGGCGTGCGCGGCTACGATCCGCGGTCAGCGGAGGCGCGATGAACTGCTCGGGCTGCGGGGCCACGATGGAAGAGGTGGTCGTCGACGACGTGACGATCGACCGCTGCGAGCGCTGCGGGGGCGTCTGGCTGGACGCGGGCGAGGCGGACAACCTCGCCCGCCGCGGCCCGGTGAGCCCCGCCGACGAGATGCGGCGCAAGAAGTACGAGCTCCTCCGCCAGTGGAAGACGGCCCAGGACCCCCGCCCGACCGACCGCGTCTGCCCGCGCTGCGACGCGCACCTCGAGCGGGTCAACTACAAGCAGGTGCCCGGACTCCTCGTCGACAAGTGCCCCAAGGACTGCGGCCTGTACCTCGACAAGGGCGAGCTGGAGAAGGTGCGCCTCATCGATCGGGACTGATCGGAACCTGAGCTCGAGAAGAGATCGCTGCGCGACCTCTCTCGAGCTCAGACCTGCGATGAGTTGATGCGCTCGCGAGGGGGGCGCGATCGGCGCAAGTGCCCGGACTATGGAGCTCGGCCCGTTCCGCGCCTCCCACACGCTGCGCTTTGGCGGGTCGAGCACGAGCGGCGGAGAGAGAAGTTCTCGAGCTCAGACCTGCGATGAGTGATGCGCTCGCGAGGGGGACGCGATCGGCGCAAGTGCCCGGACTATGGAGCTCGGCCCGTTCCGCGCCTCCCCATCGCTCGCTCTGGCGGGTTGAACACGTGCAGCGGGAGGAGAAGTTCTCGAGCTCTCTCAGGTCAGCTCGGCCACGCTCCTCGGGTCACGCTCCACGCGCACGCCGGGTCGAGCGGAGACAGGCAAGACTCTCCGCCCGGCCGCGAGACAGGCGGACTCTCCGCGCGGCATGGAGACAGGCAGGACGCTCCGCGCGAGCGCCGGGCCAGGCGAGGCCGCGCGCGCGCGGGTCGTATCGATCGCCTGATCCCCGGTGGGCCGCCGGAGCGAGCGGAAGGCCCGGGGCTGCGGACGACCGCGAGCGACAGGGTCCGACATGGGCTGCGGCACCGCAGCCGCGGGACGGAGCTCGCGCAGGCGGGCCACACCGACGACCCGCGCGCGCCGCATCGCCCGTCATCCGCGGCCGCAGCCGTCGATCACACGTCGCGACGAGGGAAGCGCCCCGCGACCTCGTCGGTCCGCGCGTCGACCTCGGCCAGCGCGCGCTCCAGGCGGTCGCGCAGGCTCGCCAGCTTGCCGGCCCAGGAGCGGATCCCCTCCTCCTTGGCCTCCGCCCAGCGCGTGAGCTTCTCCTCCAGCACGCGCCGGAGGCGGTCGGCCTCCTGGTAGACCTCGTCGAGGTCCTGGGCCACGTCCTCGACCACGTCCTTGGCCGGGTGCTCCTCTTCGACCCCCACGGGGACCTCCTGCGCCGAGCGCGGGGGTACTCTAGCCGTCGGCCGGCGGTCTTGCACCGAGGAGGAGGGCCCGTGGAGCGACGCCTCGAGCCCGAGGTGATGGACGACCCCGAGCAGGCGGGGGCCTACGCGGCGGCCGACTTCGACGCCAGCAACCAGGCGTTCGCCGACCGGTGCGTCGAGGCCCTGCGGGGCGTCGAGCGCGGCCTCGTCGTCGACCTCGGCTGCGGACCCGCCGACATCCCCCTGCGCCTCGCGCGCGCGCTCCCGCCGGGGGTCCGGGTGGTGGGGGTCGACGCCTCGGCGGCGATGCTCGCCCTGGCCCGACACGCCGTCGGCGGCGCGGCGCGCGTCGACCTCGTGCGCGCCTACCTCCCCGACCTGCCGCTGCGGCCCGGCGCGTGCGCCGCGGTGGTCAGCAACAGCCTCCTGCACCACCTGCCCGACCCGGCGCCGTTCTGGCGGGCCGTCCGGGCGCTGGGCCGCCCCGGCGCGCCGGTCGTCGTCGGCGACCTGTTCCGCCCGCCGAGCGAGGACGACGCCCGCCGGATCGTGCGCGAGGCGGCCGTGTCGGACCACCCGCTCCTCGAGCGGGACTTCTTCGCCTCGCTCCTGGCGGCGTTCACCATCGATGAGGTGTGCGCCCAGGTGCGAGACGCGGGACTGGCCGGCGCGCTGAGGGTCGGCGCCGTGAGCGAGCGGCACCTCCTGGTCCGGGGCCGGCTGCCGGGCTGATCCGTCCCACTTGCGGCCCGGACTCTTCTCGCGGCCTTCTTTTCAGCCATGACCGGCGTCACGTCAACCCATGAAGACGGCGGTGGTTGGAGCCCGGCACGGGCGTCGCTCCGGGAGCGGGCGCCCTCGTCCGGGAAGCCAGGGAAGGAAGCACGATGCGCCGGATCCGCACCACGTCCGCCCCCCTCCTCGTCACCGGCCTCCTCGTGGCCGCGGGCTGCGGCAGCGGCGGCGGCGGCGGCGGCGGCAAGGCCAGCGCCGCCGCGCCCGTCACCAGCGCCGCCCCCCTCGCCTTCCGCGACGTCCATCGCAGCGACGTCTCGGGCGTCAGCATCGCGCCCTTCACCGGCATGTTCGAGCGCGTCGCCGGCAGCGAGCCGGAGTGGACCGCGCTGTGGAACGAGCACCAGCACCGCGGCGCGATCGTCAGCCGTCCGCAGGTCGACCTGCGGAGCGAGACCGTCGTCGCCGTGTTCCTCGGCGAGCAGCCGTCGTCGGGCTGGGCGATCGACGTCGTCGGCGTGGCCGCGATCGACAGCCACACGCTCGAGGTCCAGGTGGCGGTCACGCGCCCGACCGGCCAGCCGTCGGGCACGCCCGTCAACCCGTGCCACTTCGTGGCGATCAACCGGACCGGCCCGCTGACCTTCGCCGTGCGCGACGTCACGCAGGCGTCGGTCACGACGCCGCTCGACGACGTGCACGGCGAGCTCGTCCTGGCGCCGACGCGGCGCGGCGGGCAGACGCTGGCGTTCCTGCAGGACGGCGAGGCGACGCCGCGCGAGCTCACAGACCCGACGACGCTGACCGCCGCCGGGGCGCGGGCGGGCAGCACCCTCCTCCTCACCGGCGACGCCGAGCAGAACCCGCTCGGCGCGACGGCGCTGCCCGAGGCCGTGCGCGTGGTCTCGTTCACCCTCGACGACGTCGCGGTGACCGGCGCGCTCGAGGCGCGCGCGGGGGGCACGGCCCTGCGCGACGGCGAGGGGACCCTCTACGAGCCGGTCGGCCCGCTCGCGACCGCGCTGCTGCGCCGCCCCCTCGGCCGACCGCTGCGCGTCACCGGGCGCCTCGAGCCGGGGCACCGGTCGGCGATCGCCGGCGCCGTGGGCCTGCGGGTCAGCTCGCACCGGCCCACGGTGACGATCGCCCTGCGCGTCGCCGGCGGCCTGGCGGGCACCGACAACGCGTTCACCGTCGACGACCTGCCGCGCACCGGCGCCTACCGGCTGCACGAGCGGACGGTCGTCTTCCCCGACCAGGCCCGCAAGGGGGCCGGCCGCCTGGCGGAGGCCGAGCGCGCCGGCCTCGAGCGGCTCGTCGACGCCGCCGACCTGCGCCGCCAGCCGAGCGTCTTCCGGCCGCAGTTCCCGCTCCTCGACGTGCCGACGACCTCGCTCGTGCTCGCCGACGCGCAGGGGCAGGTGACGGTGACGATCGAGGCCGGCGCGACCCTGCCGGCGGCGGTCCAGGCGCTCGTCTCCGCGCTCCAGGGTCACGCGCAGCGGGCGGCGACGTTCCGCACGCTCGAGCGCGGCACCTACAGCGGCGTGGCGCAGCCGGGGGTGACTGTGGCCCGCGACGCCGCCGCCCTGCGGGCGCTCTGGGCCGCTCACGCGGGGACGGGCCCGGGCGTGGCCATGCCGGTCGTCGACTTCTCGCGCCAGGTGGTCGTCGCCGTGTTCCAGGGGCGGCAGTCGTCGGGCGGCTACGGCATCGAGGTCCGCGCCCTGGAGCGCGTGGGCGACGAGCTGCACCTCTCCGTCACCCGGCGCACGCCCGCGCCCGGCCAGGTCGTGACGCTGGCCTTCACGTCGCCGTACCACATCGTCGTCGTCGACCACCAGGGCGCCACGGGCGACGTCTACGTCGACGGCGCGCGCCCGTGAGGGCTGCGAGGGGAGCGGCCGGCCGGCCGCTCCCCTCGCCGATCACTCGGACTCGTCGTCGGCCGCGGGCGGCGCGTCGGCGGGCGGGTGCCCGCGCTTCTGCGCCTCCTCGAGCGCCTTCTCGAGGTCGCGCTTGAGGCTGCGGAACGCCGTGAGCTTCTTCAGCTCGCGCGCGTCCCCCTCGGCCCACGGGTCGAGGATCACGAGCGCCGGCGGCTTGCGCACGCCGAGCTCCTTCGCCTCGTCCGTCGGTCGGTTGCGCTCCCCGGTGGCGGGGCGGCGGATCCAGTGGAACCGGCCGCGGACGGCCTCCATCTGGGGGGACATCACCAGCTCCAGGAAGGCGGCGCTCTCCTGGCCCTGGGGCTCCATGAAGGCGACCGCCAGGAGCTTCTTCTGCTCGCGGGCGAGCGCCAGGCCGTCGGCGATCGACATGTCCGAGACGGTGGGCCGCGCGTGCTGCTGGACCACGCGCTCGATCTGCCCGCGCACCCCGGCGGGGTCGCGCGAGCCGAGCTCCTCGACCTTGTTGCCGTTCGGGTCGAGGAACAGGACCGTGGGGAACCCACGGACACCGAACCGCTGCATCAGCTCCTTGTGCGGGTGGTTGCCCTGCGTGCAGTCGGCCATGACGGGCACCAGGCCGCGCGCGGCCTGGACCACGGAGTCGTCAGAGAAGGCGCCAGCTGCCAGCTGGCCGCAGGGCCCTCACCATTCCGCGGTGAAGAAGAGCATGATCGGCTTGCCTTCGCGGCGAGCCTGCGCGAACCCCTGCGCCGGGTCGGTGACCCAGGGGACCTTCCCCTTGTGGTCGGCGCCCTGCGCGAGGGGCGAGACGCCGAGCAGCGCGAGCGCGGCCGCGGCGACGAGCGAGTGTCTCATCGAGCACCTCCTTTCCGCGGTCGATCATGACCGGGAGGGGACCCGGCCGCCATGGGGTGCACGGCGCGCGGGTCGCCGCCGTTCACTCACGGTCGGGGTGTGCGTCGACGGCCTGGACCCACGCCACGCACACGTCGCCGCGGCGCAGCCAGCCGGCGCGCACCTCGCGCGCGCCCAGCGCCTGCGCGCGCTCGAGCAGGCGGCCGGTGTAGGCCACCCGCGCGCCGCCCACGTCGTCGACCTCGGCGCGCACGTCGAGGAGCCCCATCCCGCGCGGGGGGCGGAGCGCCTTGAACGCCGCCTCCTTGACCGCCCACAGGCGCACGGCCAGGTCGTCGCGCGGGCCCGCCTCGTCGTCGGCGCCGGGCGCGAGCGCCAGCACGCCCGCGCGCTCCTCGGGCGACAGGTAGAAGCGGAGCGTCCCCTCCCTGCGCGGCCGCACGCGCTCGAGGTCGAGCCCGGGGAGGCCGCCGCCGGGGCCGGCCCGGAGGGCCCACCCCGCGGCCAGGCCGTGCCCGTGGCTGATCGAGACGACGATCGGCGGCCCGGCGTCGACGGGCAGGACGTGCGGCGCGCCCGTGGGCAGGGCCTGGATGACCACCCCCGCCGGCGCCGGCGGCGCCGCGCCCTCGCGCCGCAGGAGCGCCCGCACGGCCGCCTTGGCGGCGGCCCGCCCGAGGACCCAGTCCTGGCGCCGCTTCTCCGCGGTGAACGCGCGCGCGACGGCCCGCTCGCCGGGCGAGAGGAAGGCCTCGGGGTCCTCGCCGAGGGCGGCGGCGTCGAGGAGCTGCCAGTCAGGGGGCGCCATGGAACCGAGAGTCTTGGCCCCTGCCGCCCTGCTGACAAGAGGCACGGGGCCGCAGAGAGCCTGAGAACTTTTCTCTCCGCCGCTCGTGCTCGACCCGCCAAAGCGAGCGATGGAGAGGCGCGGAACGGGCCAGATCGTGCCAGTCCGGGACTTGCTCCGATCGCGCCCCCCTCGCGAGCGCATCACTCATCGCAGAGGGCCTGCGCCCGTCCCGTTGGAAAATGACGCGGGCAGCCTCTAAGATCCCACCATGCCGGACGATGCCGACCGGAGCCTGATCCGCCTCGCGGTGGACAACGGCTTCCTGACGCGCGACGAAGCCATGCGCTACTGGCAGCAGCTCCAGGCGCCCGGCTCGCCTCGCTTCGTCCAGCTCCTGATGCAGAGCGGCCGGCTGGGGCCCGCCGAGCTGGGCAAGCTGCGCGCGCTCTGGCAGCAGGCGGGGCACTCGGCCTCGAGCGTCGGCCCGTCGCTCGCCGCGCCGCCCGGTCCCGCGCCGGCGCAGCTGCAGCCGGTCCAGGCGCCGCAGGCGGTCGCGGCGCCGCCGCGCGGCCCGACGCCGGCCTCGACGGACGACGGCTCCTGGGAGGAGGCGCTCGAGCGCGACACCCAGCTCGCGCGAGCCCTCTTCCAGCGCGGCCTGGTGACGCAGGAGCGCCTGCGCGAGTGCCGCGCCCTGCAGCTCCAGCACCGCATGCGGCTGGGCGACGTGCTCGTCCGGAAGGGCTACGTCGAGCGGGGCGCCCTCGACGAGGCCGTGCGCGCCGTCGCGGGCCCGTCGGGCGCGCCGACGGCCCAGGCGCCCGCGATGACGGGCGGGCTCGACGCGTCCACCCGGTCGTCGGCCCTGCAGGGCCGGATCGGCGGCCCGGCGCCGGGCGGCGTCGGCCGGATGCCCCCGCCGCCGGTGCCCAGCGCCTCGGGGCGCATCCCCCGCCCCACCGCGACGCACGCCACCGCCTCGAACCCGTTCCTCGCCCCGCCCGAGGTGGTGGACCAGGACGCCATGCCGACCCTGAACGTGCCGCCTGGCGGGCTCACCCCGGGCGCGTTCCCGCGCGCCGGCGTCCAGGACGCGATCCCCACCCTGCTCGGCGCGCCGAGCGAGGTCTCGGTCGAGGAGCTGAACCCGTTCGCGATGATGGCGAACGGTCCGGGGGCGGCCGCGTCGCCGAGGCCGCCGGGGCACGGGGCGCAGCGCCCGCCTGCCGGCGCGCTGTCCGTCGACGAGCTGAACGCGTTCGACGACGTCCCGCTGGGTCCCCCGCCTGGCGGCGACGCGGCCGGCTCCCACGAAGACATCACGCTCCCGCCCTCGTGGAGCCCGCTGGGCCAGCAGCCGCAGCCGGGGCCGGGGCCGGCGCCGGCCCCGGGGGGACCGGCCGACCTCCCCGACAGCGGCGGCGAGCGGGCCGCGGCGCCCAGGCCGGCGAAGAAGGACAAGCGGACGACCGCGCGGGCCGCGGCGCGCGACGGGGGCGGCGGGGGCGCGAAGAAGGCGATCATCGCCCTCGTGATCGTCGCCGCGCTGATCGCCGCGCTCGCCGGCGCGTACGTCGCCTTCGGCTGAGCGACGGACGGCGGACGACGAGGAGTGCTCGACCCGCCGGCGCGCAGCGCGGGCCAGACGCCGTCGCACGGGCACTGGCGCCGATCCCCCCCTCGCGAGCGCATCACTCATGGCAGGTCTCACGGCGGCCGTCACTCGTCGCGACGTCCACGTCCGGGGACGCGGCCCGATGCTCCGCTCCGCAGTGAGGCACCTGTCGCCCTCGCTCCGGCCGCTTCGCGGCCTCCGCTCGGGGCGCGCGCCACGGCTCGATCTGCTCGCTTCGCTCGCGGATCGAGCGGTGAGCGCGGTCAGCGCGCGTTCCCCGCGCGACCCGCGGCCGCGCGGCGCGCGGATCGCGTTGACGGGCAGGGCTCATTCCTTAGAATCGCGCGCCTGGCGGCGCAGGCGCGGCGCCGAGGAGGCCCCGTGACGCTTACCCCGTACAAGGTCACCCCGCTCACCGACTGGAGCGACTCGAAGAACGTCGCGGCCATGGAGGCCGCGATCGACACGGTCGCCTCGCAGCTCGGCCGCACCTACCCGCTCGTGATCGGCGGCGAGCGCATCACGACGCCCGAGACGCGTGACTCCCTCGACCCGGCGGACAGCAAGACCGTCGTCGGCAAGGCGGCCTCGGCCTCCGCCGAGCACGTGGAGCGCGCCTTCGAGGCGGCGGTCGACGCGTGCGAGCGCTGGCGGCGCACGCCGCCCGAGGTGCGCGCGCGCGCCCTGCTCCGCTGCGCGAGCCTCATGCGGGCGCGGCGCCACGAGTTCTCGGCCTGGATGGTCTTCGAGGTCAGCAAGACCTGGGTCGAGGCCGACGCGGACACGGCCGAGGCGATCGACTTCCTCGAGTTCTACGCGCGCGAGATGATGCGCCTCGGCGGGGCGCAGCCCGTCACGCCGTTCGCCGGCGAGGAGGGCGAGCTGCGCTACCTGCCGCTCGGGGTGGGGGTCGTGATCCCGCCCTGGAACTTCCCGCTGGCGATCACGGTCGGCATGACGTCGGCCTCGGTCGTCACGGGCAACCCGACGATCCTCAAGCCGGCGAGCACCTCGCCGATCATCGCGGCCAAGTTCGTCGACCTGTTCCACGAGGCGGGGCTGCCGCCGGGCGTCCTCAACTTCGTCACCGGCGCGGGCGCCCGCATCGGCGACGCGCTGGTCAAGGACGCGCGCACGCGGTTCGTGGCCTTCACCGGGAGCAAGGACGTCGGCCTGCAGGTGGCCGAGCACTGCGGCAAGGTCGCGCCCGGGCAGCGCTGGATCAAGCGCTCGATCCTCGAGATGGGCGGCAAGGACGCCATCATCATCGACGACGACTGCGACCTCGAGGCCGCGATCAAGGGCGCCGTCGCCGCGGCGTTCGGCTTCCAGGGGCAGAAGTGCTCCGCCTGCTCGCGCCTCATCGTCCACGAGAAGGTCTACGACAAGGTCGTGGCCGGCGTGGTCGAGCAGACGAAGCGGCTCCAGCTCGGGCACCCGCGCGACCGGTCGAACCACATGGGCGCGGTGATCGACAAGAACGCCTACGAGAAGATCCTCAAGTACGTCGAGGTCGGCCGGCAGGAGGGCGAGGTCGTGGCGGGCGGCGGCAAGGGGCCGGACGGCGGCTACTTCATCCAGCCGACGGTCGTCGCGGGCCTCGAGAGCCGGACGCGGCTCATGCAGGAGGAGATCTTCGGCCCGGTGCTCGCCATCGGCCGCGCCAAGGACTGGAAGCACGCGCTCGCCTGGGCCAACGACACGGAGTACGGCCTCACCGGCGCGGTCTACTCACGCAACCGGGCGCACCTCGAGGAGGCGCGCCACGAGTTCCACGTGGGCAACCTGTACCTGAACCGCAAGTGCACGGGCGCCCTGGTGGGCGTGCACCCGTTCGGCGGCTTCAACATGAGCGGCACCGACTCGAAGGCCGGCGGCACCGACTACCTGCAGCTGTTCATGCAGGGGAAGTCGATCGCCGAGCAGCTCTGAGCTCGAGAAGAGACCGCTGCGCGAACTCTCTCGAGCTCAGACCTGCGATGAGTGATGCGCTCGCGAGGGGGGCGCGATCGGCGTACGTGCCCGGGCCATGGCGTCCGGCCCGTTCCGCGCCTCCCCAACGCTCGCTCTGGCGGGTCGAGCACGTGCCGCGGAGAGAGAGTTGAACGACGCGCTCGCGAGGGGGGCGCGATCGGCGTAGGTGCCCGGGCCATGGCGTCCGGCCCGTTCCGCGCCTCCCCATCGCTCGCTCTGGCGGGTCGAGCACGTGCAGCGGAAGGGAGAGTCCGAGCTCGCGACGGGGGGCTGGCCCGGGCCGCGCTCGTCACGCGCCGTGACGAGCGCGTGAGCCGTCCGTCGGGGTCGACTGGAACGGCCTGTTGGCGAGGGCTACGCTCCCGTCGTGGGCCTCGACATCGTCGCGCGCGCCGAGCCCGGACTGCCCTGGGAGGAGCTCTCCCGCCGCTGCCGCCGCGCCCTCCCGGCGGGGGGTTGGCGCGAGCTCGCGCTGGGCGGCCCGGCGGCGGAGGAGGGCCCGCGCCTCGCGGAGGTGGACGTCGGCCCGGCCGCTCCGGTGGCGGTCCAGCTGCATGAGGGCGCGCTCGTGGCGCACGCCCGGACGACCCCCTGGGGGCCTGGCTACCACCAGCGCGTGGCGGCGATCCTCGACCGCCTGGGCTCGGCCCTGCCGGGCGGCTGGCGCGAGGTGCGGGACGCCACCGGCTACTTCCAGGCGCGTCGCCGCCTCGAGCTGTGCCGCCGGTTCCTCGACTGGGGCCACGCGGCCTGCGATGCGGCGGTCCAGGAGGCCGACCGCGTGGGGCTCACGACGGAGGGGCCGCTCGAGGTGCCGCCCGGCCAGGTCGCGACCCCGACCGGCTTCAAGGCGCGCGCATGGGCGCGGGACACCCGCGCGGCGCTCGACCGCGCGCGGCGCTCGGTCCGGCCGGACCGGCTCGGCCGGGCCGCGCGCGATGCCTTCCTCTGGTGGTGCGCCGCCCCCGACGCGGTCGACCTGAGCCAGCTCGGCCGCGCGCTGTGCGCGTCGGACGTGATCTGGCGGCCGCTCGAAGGCGAGGACGACCCCGACCAGGAGGTCGTTCGTCGCCGCGCGCTCGACTGCTTCGAGGCGGCCCTGCGCGCCGACCCGCGGGCCCCTGTCCCGCTCCCCGAGATGCGGCGCCTCTACGAGCTCGCTGGTCGTGCGGAGCACGGCCGCCCGGGTGAGCCGGGCCAGCGCGGGCGCGCCGAGCGCGATCGCTCGCGCCCTGGCGCCGGAAGACCGGGAGTGGCCGTGCCCGAAGACGGCCCCGCCCTCCGACCGGGGCGGACCCGCGGGCGCCGCACGGCCGAGCGCCTGGCCGGCGAGGCGCAGCCCGGGACCTTCTGGGGGGGCTACCGCGAGGGCTGGATCCGGCTGGCGATCGGCGCGTGGGCCGTCGGGGTGCCTGGCTGGCTCCGCGGCGCGGTCCGCGGCGAGGGGCACGACGTCTTCTGGGACGACGAGATGACGGTTCACGTGAGCGTGGGCCGCGGGCCGCCGCGCGCCTTCTCGCCGCGGGCCGCGGCCGCGCGCCACGTGGGCTGGCTGCCGCCGGCGGAGCGGGCGCTCGCGCGGGTCGAGGTGATCGAGGCGGGCGGCGACGTGCGCGGCTACGCCGTGGTCGTGCCCACGCCCGACGCAGGCACGCGCGACGCGCTCATCCAGGGGCTCGTCGCGCACCGCGCGGACCGGGTGGGCTTCACCGTGGTCGCGCGCACCCCCGCGGCCTGCGACATGGCCCTGCAGTTCGGGCGGAGCCTGCGCCCGGCCTGACGCGCGATCGACGGCTGCGGCCCCGGTGCATCTCACCCGGCGGCGAGGGAGGGCGACCGTGGGCCGCCGATCCGAGCCTGAGCGGTCGGGGGCGGCGGCGGCGGCCCCCCCCCCCCCCACCCCCGCAGCCGCGATCACACCAGGGCCTGTCCTCGAACGCATCTTCGCGAACGGCCGAGGCGCCTCCGAGCACACCTCACCGCGCTTTCGCAGCGAGAGCCCCAGGCGAGGCCGAGGAGGGCGAGGAGATGCGGCGCGAAGGCGAGGGAAGGCGGCCTTCTGGCCGCCGACCGAGCCTGAGCGGTCGGGGCCGACGAAGTCGGCCACGACGCACCGCAGCGCCCGCCATCCTCGGCCGATCGGGGTAGGCCGGGGGGTTGCCCCCCCAGGCCCCCCACAGATCCGGACGTGCCCGATTCGGGCATCCGGCTCCTCGGGTCACGCCTTCGCTGCGTGGCGGAGGACGGAGCGGGTCGCTCTCGCTGGCGGGAGCGGATAGCGCTCCAGCATGGCGTTGAACCTGGCCCACCCCATCCGCGCGCTGGGAGCGGCGGTCCAGCCACCCTCCTGCTCGCCCAGAGCCCAGAAGCGGAAGCGGGAGAGGGTGGCGAGTTCCCGGTGATCCCGTAGAACGCGAAGCGCCCCCGGAGCTCTGCGCCAGGGCCTGTTGCTGCTCCTTGAGCGACCAGTGGCGGTGCCGGCGACACCAGTCGTCGACGGCCTTCATGCACGGCGGAAACGGTTCGCGGCCGTGTTCTGCTTGACGACCCACTCCGCCCTTCCTCGTCCGCGCCCAGAAGTGGCGAAAGCCGAGGAAGTCGAAGTCCTGCGGTTGAGTGCCGAAGGGTCTTCGCCCTTTCCGGTGGACCGGTACGTCGGCCGCCGGAATGGGACCAGGCGGGTCTTCTCGGTGGTGAGCGAGGTCGCACACCCCGAATCGCTCGGGGAGGGCGGCCTTGACCCGGCGCGCGTCGTTCACCGAAGCGAAGACGATCACCAGGTCGTCCGCGTAGCGGACCAGGAAGGCCTTGCCTTCCAGACTGGGTCGGATCTCGCTCTCGAACCACGTGTCCACGACCGTGTGGAGGTAGACGTTGGCGAGGGAGAGGCGGAGATCACTCCACCTTTGAGGAGTGCCTTCGTCGGGGATCTCGAGCGTCCCCTCTTCGAGCACACCTGCCTTGAGCCACTTGTCGATCGTGCGGCGCAGCACGCCGTCACGCACCCGCTGGTCGAGGATCGCTCGGAGATGGGCGTGGTCCAGGGAGTCGAAGAACTTCCTGATGTCCACCTCGAGCACCCAGCCCCCGTCCATGTCCATCGCTCCTTTCCAGAGGGTCTGGAGCGCCTGGTACTGACCGCTTGGGCCGAAAGCCGTACGAAAGTCCAGGAAGTCCTGCTCGTAGACGGCCCCAGTGCGCCATGGTCACCGCCCCTGGAGGATCTTGTCCTCGATGGTCGGGATCCCTATGGGTCGGGTTTCTGTGCCGTCCCCTTGGGAATGTACGCCTCACCGGAGGGCCCTGTAGGTGCCAGCCTTGAAGCGTTCCAGCAGGTCCTGGAGGTTGCCCTCCAGACCCTTTGCATACTGGGCCGCCGTCTGGCCATCCACCCCAGGAGCCCCGTCCTTGCGAGTGCGCCGATAGGGCCCCGTGGAGGAAGTCGAAGTCGATATGGTGCGAGAGCGAGGTGAACGCCATGTCCGGGGCGTTCCTCGCCAGTTCCGCGATCCGTCGAAGTTTCGTGGAGACGGTTGCGGGGCCCTGCATCCCGCTCTTTCCTTCCGACGGTGCGTGAGGCCGGCCAGTCGGCCGGGCTTCTTCCCGGCGCCCCTCCGCTCCGCGGGCGGGCCCCTCGGGGAGGGGTTACCCCGCCTCCTCGCTACTATGGGGCGCTTCACCTCTGCTCTCCTTCCCCTCGCTCGGTCGCCTTCGCTCGGGGGCACTTGCCCTGCTGCCCTGTGTTCGCTCCCGCGGGGCATGGGCTGCGGACCCCGCGGGCCTGGTGTTGATAGACCGGTCCCCACCGGTCCGTGAGGCAGGAGACGAGCAGAGCCTCCCAGGTTCCTGGGGAACCCTCGTGCACATGCCGCGGTCTACGACCCCGCCGAGCCCACGTGCCTGGCATCCGTCACGTGGGTGCTGCCTTCCGCTCAGCTGAAAGCGTCGGCCTCGGGTTGGATCTTTCGGGGCTCAATACGCGGCCTACGCACTCCCTGTCTACGCCTCGCAGCGTCCCGTCGCCGGTAGCTGCGCAAGACTCGGTTCCGGCGGTCGCCATCTTTGCCGGGTGGTCGCCCGGGCCTTCTGGCTTCGGGGTCTGCCCACTGGGTTCCGACAGGGGGTTTCAACGTGACCCTACTCGGTCATGGCGTCCTCCCCCTCCAGGCTTCGCCTGGCGCACCAGCCGCGATCACACCTAGTCCGCCAGCCCCTCCATCACGATCAGGTTGGGGATCTCCTGGTACTCCGGGAAGCGGTCGTGGTCGTCCTTCGAGAAGACGCGCTTGCCGTCGACGACGACGTCGAACACCCCGTTGTCGCCCTTGATCAGCTCGGGCTCGACCGTGCCCTCTCCGAAGCGGGCCTTGAGCTCGGCGACCAGACCGGTCGCCTGGGGGCCGTAGTTTCAACGCGTGCAGTACGTGATCTGGACCTTCACGAGGACCTCTCCTGACCCCCCGTCGCCTCGCCGCCCTAGCCGTACCTGGCCTGGTACTCGGCGTAACGGCGGAGGATGTAGTCGATGATGATGTTCTTCTCGAACAGCGGGATGTGCACGAACTGGCAGCCCATCCCGTGCTCGGCCTCCGTGCGCTTGTGCCAGAGGACCTTCGCGATGACGTTGATCTCCTTGGGGTAGGAGTCGATCCGGAAGTCGAGCGCGATCTGGCTCTGCACCGGGAGGAGCGACTGGGTGGAGAGGAACGCCCCTTCAGGCCCCAGGTTGATGATGGTGACCTGCTGGGTCTCGCTCGACGGGTCCGACAGGTTCTTGACCCGCGCCTCGAGGTTCGTGTCGAGTCGGCGGTAACGTCGCTTCTCGGCTCCCACGCCCCTCGCCCTTCTGCCCGCCCCCGGCATCATCCCCCGGCCCGGGCGGCGGTGTGTAACCGCCGATGATGCCAGACCTCCCAGGCCCGCACAATCCCGCGAGAACCTTGCCCTCAGCCCGCCTTCGCCTGGCCCCGCATGAGCACGACGTAGAGGCCGAGGGACGTCAGCGCGCCGCTGAACCACGCGCCGTCGAACAAGAACTCCAGGCCCGGCACGACCTTGCCCAGGAGGACCACCCCGATCCCGGCCGCGGTCGCGGCCAGGGCGGAGAGGTTGAACCCCCCCCGGTAGTGGTAGGGCCCGTCGACGCGGTAGAGCCCGGCCAGGTCGAGCCGGGTCCGCCGGACGAACACGTAGTCGCCGATGAGGACGCCGCCGACCGCCCCGAGGAGGCCGGAGTAGGTCACCAGCCAGCCGATGTACTGCCCCAGCAGCAGCCACGGGCAGAGCGCCACGCCGAGGGCGGCCGCGATGAGCCCCCCGAGCCGGAACGACACCTTCCGGGGGAACGCGTTGCTGATCGAGTTCGCCGGCCCGACGATGTTGGCGGCGATGTTCGTCGAGAGCGTGGCCACGGCCAGGGCGAACGTCGAGAGGGCCGCGAGCGTCGCCGAGCCCGTCTCCTTGGCCAGGCGGGTCACGAGGACGACGGGGTCCCAGATGGCCTCCCCGTAGATCACCAGGGTGGCCGAGGTGACCGCCACGCCGATGAAGCTGAACAGCACCATGGTCAGCGGCAGCCCCAGCGCCTGCCCGAGCAGCTGGTCGCGCTGGCTGCGGCAGTAGCGGGTGAAGTCGGGGATGTTCAGCGACAGGGTGGCCCAGAAGCCCACCATGGCGGTGACCCCGGGCAGGAACACCCCGAGCAGCCACGGCAGGCCCTCCTTCCCGGAGCCGGCGACGAGGGCGCTCGAGCCCTCCAGGACGGCGCCGAGGCCCCCGCCACGACGGGCGGCCCAGCCGAGGAGGACGAGGCCCACCAGGATGAGGAAGGGCGCGGCGAGGCTCTCGAGCCACTTGATCGACTCGTGGCCGCGCCACACGAAGAAGACGTTCACGGCCCAGAAGAGGGCGAAGCACACCCAGGACGGGAGGGTGAGCCCGATGAACGTCGCCCCGCCGCCGAGCTCGAGCCACCCGGGCCACACCGCCCCGATCGTCAGGCTGATCGCCTCGCCGCCGATGTAGGTCTGGATGCCGAACCAGCCGCAGGCCACGAGCGCGCGCGCCAGCGAAGGGACGTGGGAGCCGTGGACCCCGAAGCTGGCCCGGGCGAACACGGGGAAGGGGATGCCATAGCGCGTGCCGGCGTGGGCGTTCAGGACCATGGGCACGAGGACGATCACGTTGCCCAGGAGGATGGCCGCCATGGCCTGCCACCAGGTCATCCCGGACTGCACGAGCGTCGCGGCGAGCATGTAGGTGGGGATGCACACGGCCATGCCCACCCAGAGCGTGGCCATGTTGAAGGCGCCCCAGGTCCGCTGGGCGATGCCCGTCGGGTCGAGGTCGGGGTTGTGGAGCCGCGGGTCGGAGGGCCGCTCGAGCAGCTCGACGAGGCCACCCACCTCGCGTGTGGTGGCCTCGCGCGTGGTGACCTCGCGGGCGAGGGCCGCGTCGTCGGCGGTGTCCATGGGGGCGAGAGTCTAGCGCCTGTCGCGGCTCATGGCGAGCGGCGGCCCGACTACTTCCGGTCCAGCTCCAGGTAGAGCAGCGCCCCGCCGACGGCGGCGCACGGGATCGCCACGACGTTGATCACCGGCGTCGTGATGAGCAAGAAGAACGAGATCCCGTAGCCGAGGAACCGCCACTCGTGCGTCCGCCAGAGGCGGAACTTCTCGCGCAGGGAGTAGCGCCGGCGGACGAGGTTGATGTCCGAGTAGTCCATGCCGGCGAAGATCGCCGGCGGGAGGACGAACCACAGGACGCTCCCGAGGAACGGGAGCACGTTGATCGGCAGGAGCAGCAGGTACAGCAGCCCTTGCATGAGCGTGAGCGCGATCGCGTCGATCACCGCCAGGATCAGGTTGGTGTACATGCGGGTGAAGTCGAACGGCTGGTCCTCGTCGAAGCCGAGGACGATGCGCTCCGTCGACTCGGTCATGAGCTCCATGAAGGGCATGAAGATCAGCTTGTAGATGATACCGAAGGGGAAGGCGACGATCAGCCAGGTGGAGATGATCGGCATGACGATCCACACCAGCTTGCTCGCCACCCACCCGAGCGCCCACACCACGTAGGACAGCGCCCACCAGAGCCAACCCGCCTGCTCCCACGCGTTGAGCGCCCCCGCGCCCGTCTTGGTGGTCAGCCACTGCGCGATGAAGCTCGCCAGCCAGAGCGAGATCACGACCGCGATGATGTTGAGGATCAGGGGCACCACGGCCCACTTCCAGAGCGAGGGGCTGCGCAGGAGCCGGAAGAAGCCCCGCGGCAGGTACATGGCCCCGCGCAGGAGCTCGCGGGTCCACGGGGCGGCCGGGACGAGGAGCTCCCCGGCCCGGGGCGAATCGACCTCCACGCCGCAGCGCGAGCAGGTCGCAGGCCGCGGCGCGCCCTTCGCGGCGAGCCGCTGGCCGCAGCGGGGGCAGCGCACCCCGAGCTCCGGGGCGATGGGCGCCTCGAGCGCCCTCGCGGCGCGGCCGCGCGCCTCGACCTGACGCCGCTCGCGCAGGGCCTCCTGCGGGCCCTGGAGCTCGGGCTTCGGGGCCGGGGCCGGTCCGCCGGCGTCCGGCGACGGAGGTGGGACGGGGCCGCCCACGGGCACGCCCGTCGGGTCGGACAGGTCGCTCGTCGTCATGGGTGCTCGCTCCGGGGCGCTGGCGGCGTGGTCCGCGCCCGGGGGGCTCACCTTAACCGACCCGCGCCCGGTGCTGCCGGCCGGCGTGGCGCGTCGTCACCGGAGGGGGGGCGGTCGGGCGGCTCCCCCGGCGGAGGCGGCCCTCCCATGGCCAGGGCGTCTGCTCACCGCAGCTTGAGCTCGCCCCAGTACTGGCGGCCTGCGCGGCGGATGGTCACCCCGAGGAGGCGCCCCGGCGGCAGCTCGCCGACGGTGTCCCACAGGGCGCGGGGCTCGTCCGCCGGCGTGGAGGGACCGCGCTCGGGGCCGACGCCCACCAGGAGGTCACCCTCCCGGATGCCGATCGCCTCGGCGGGGCCCCCCGGGTCGACGGCCTCGACGAGGAGGCCGCCGCCGGAGGGCGCGCCGCGCAAGCTGACGCCCAGCCGGGCGCGGAGCCCGGCGCTCCAGGGGGGAGGCGCCGGCGCCAGGCGCGCGCCCCGGCGCTGGCCGTCCGCGCCCTGGACGGCGAGGCGCACCGGCAGCGGCTTCGGACCGAGGAAGCGGGCGTGGAGGTCGAAGGCGGTGCGCACGTCGATGGGCCCCGCGCTGGTGATCACGTCCCCGGGCCGGAGGCCGGCGGCCTCCGCGGGGCTGCCGGGCGCGACGGACACCACGCGCGCGCCCCCGTCGTCCGGTGCGTCCTCGACCTCGAGCCCCAGCCAGCGCTCGCGGAGCGTGAGGGGGCTCGAGAGCGCGGCGAGCACCTGCCGCACACGCGCGACCGGGATCGCGAAGCCGACCCCCGGGGCGTCGGCCTCCATGGCGACGATGATCCCGATGACCTCGCCGGCCAGGTCGACGAGCGCCCCGCCGGAGCTCCCGGGGTGAATCGTCGCGTCGGTCTGGATGAAGTCGGCGCCGAGCGGGCGCCCTTCGTGGACCAGGCGCCGACCGCGCGCCGAGACGATCCCGCGGGTGACCGTGCTGTCGAGGCCCAGGGCGTTGCCGATCGCGAGGCAAGGCTGTCCGACCTTGACCGCGCCGGGCCGCGCCAGGCGTGCGGCCGGCAGCGATCCCGCGGCGTCCACGCGGAGCAGGGCCAGGTCGTGGTCGGGCGCCGTCGCGAGGAGGTGCCCCTCGAGCGGGGGCCGACCAGGGAGCGACACGACGAGGCGACGCGCGCCGGCCACGACGTGGGCGTTCGTCAGCAGGTAGCCGTCGGGGTCGACGACCACCGCCGAGCCCACGTGGCGCGCCTCGCCGCGCCGAGGCTCGGCGACGACGCTCGCCACCGAGGGACCGACCATGTCGACGACCCGCACCGCATCGTCGGCGCGCGCGTCGAGCGTGACCCCGAAGGCGGGGAGCAGGGCGAAGATGGCCAGCCGGCGTGCCAGTCGCATGTCCCGGCGGCATCATAGCCACGGGTGGCCGGGAGGGCGAGCCGCGCGGACCCACGCGGTGGCCCGCAGGGCGGCGCCCCTGCGGCCCGAGCGCTCGCGGTGTAGGCCTCGGGGCCCACCCACGTCCTGCGTTCAGACGAAGAAGCTGAACCAGCCGAAGATGCCCATGAGGCTGGCAGCCCAGGTGTTCTCCCAGCCCGGTCCGAAGAGGCTGTCGAACATGCCCAGCACGCCCGGACGGGCCGGCGCCACGCCGTTCTCTCCGCCGTGGTTGGGCCGCCGGGACAGGTCGTCCTCGAGCGCGGCAAGCTCGTGCGCGTCGCTCTCCGTGAACGTGCCCGCCTCGCGCTTGATCCGGAGGTCCCGGGCGCGGCGCTCCGCGTACTCGTAGTAGGCCGCCTCGTCGGCGTCGGACTCGAACAGCCGCTCCGCCCCCTCCGCCTCGGCCCTAGCCTTGGCGGCGCGGAGGCGGTGGTACTCCTCCAGCTCGTCGCCGGTCAGCACCGCGTCCGGACACTCGGCGCAGAGGGCCTTGCTCGACGCGATGCGGTCGATCGCGCCCGAGCTGGCCCGCAGCAGCCCGACCACCGAGCAGACCATGATGAGGGTGAGGATCACGACGTACTCCGTGAAGCCCTCGCCGCGACACCGTGATCTGTTCACAGGACCTCCAGCGCCCTTCACTGAAGCAAGCGCCCGGCCGGCGTGCAAGGCGCCGCCAGGTCTTGCCCTCATGTAGCTTACAGCAGCGCCCGCCGTCACCGCGGGGAGGCACTGCAGCCATCTGGACACATCGGTCGTCGAGTTCCGGGCGTTCGCGGGCGCATGCGTGTCGGGGGCACGGACCCGTGACCGCGCTCGCCGGCCCGCCGTGCCCGCGCCCGAAAGCCATTGCGCTCACAGCAGTTACGCAAGCGCCTCCCCGCGAGCCGGAAGCAGGTCACGGCGCTCGTCACCTCGGCCGTCAAGGACGGGTGGGGTTTGCGCCAGGCGCTCGCGCGCGTCGCCCCTCGGGCGCTCCGTCACGCCTGGCGGGCGAGCGCGGTCAGCGTCCCGGTGACGCCTGCGCTCCTCCGGTCGAACCCGCCTCGTCGATCCGCTCGATCCACGGCGCCACCCGCTCGGGGTCGCCGCCGAGCGCCTCGAAGGCGGCGAAGTGCTCGCGGGCCGCGCTCCACTGGCGGTGTTCGTAGTAGACCCCGCCCAGGAGGTAGTGCGCCTCCCGGAAGTGCGGGTTCAGGGCCGCCTCTTCACCGGGCGGCTTCAGGGCCAGCACCCGTTGCAGGTTGTGGACCGCGCCGCGGGGCTCGCGCGCCATGGCGTAGGCGCGCCCGAGATGGAACCCGCCGGCCGTGTAGCGGACGCCGGTGCGGGCCGTCTCCTCCTCCAGGAGGGCGTCGAACCGCTCGTAGGCCGCCACCGCCGAGGCGTACTCACGACCCCTCTCGTAGTACTCCCCGAGCTCGAGCCACACCCTCGGGTCGTCTGGCCGCTCCTCGACCTGCTTCTTGAGCCGCGCCTCCCGCGACTCCTTGGGCGGCTCGACCCCGCGCTGCCGCGGCCCGGTCACCACCCGCTCGGTCGTCTCGCAGCCCGCGGCCATGGTGAGGAGCAGGGCCGCGAGCAGCGGCCATGGCGTGCGCGCGGTCACTCGCCCCCCGGCGCGGACGGCGCGGCGGAGGCGGCGGGGGCCGCGCGCCCCTCCCCGACCCGGTCGGTGCGCCTGGCGCGGATCGTCCCGGACCACTCGGCCTCGTCGATCTTCGCCAGCCAGGGCTCGACGCGCAGCGGCTCGCCCCCGAGCTCGCGGAAGGACACGAAGTGCTCGCGGGCCGGCCTCCACTGGCGGTTCTCGTAGTAGATCCCGCCCAGGAGGTAGTGCGCCTCGCGGAAGTGGGGGTTGAGCGACGCGGCCACGGCGTCGCTCGGCTGGAGCTCGAGCACCTCGCGGAGGAAGCGCACCGCGCCGCGGAACTCGCGCGCCCGCGCGTACGCGCGCCCGAGGTGGTACGCGCCGGCGGTGTACTTGAGCCCGTCGCGGCGCTCGACCTCCTTCACGAGGCCGTGGAAGCGCTCGTAGGCGGCGATCGCCGCCGCGAACTGCTGCCCCTCCTCGTAGTAGTCGGCGAGGTCGAACCAGACCTTCGGGTCGTCGGGCCGCTCCTCGGTGCGCCGCTTCAGCACGTCCTCGCGCGTCTCGCGCTCCGACTCCCACGCGTGGCGCACGGTGGTCCTCGACCCCGGCACGACGCGCTCGGTCGTCTGGCAGCCGCCGAGCGCCAGGCCCAGGGCCAGCGCGGCCGCCACGCGGATCGTCGTCATCGCCCCTCCCCCCCGTCGACCCCGGCCTCGGACTCCGCCGCGGCGACCGGGAGGCGCCGGAGCGCCTCGTTCAGCCGCCCGCTGCGGAAGCCCTCGAGGTCGAGCACGACGTACCTGAAGCCGAGGCCGCGCAGGCCCCGCACGACCGCCTCACGCGTGCCCGGCGCCGCGAGCGCGGCGACCTGCTCCAGGGGCACCTCGATCCGGGCGGTCGCCTCCGCCTCGTCCCCGTGGTGGCGCACGCGCAGGTCGACGAACCCGAGCCCGCGGACGAGCGCCTCTGCCGCCTCGATGCGGCGCAGCTTGTCGCCGGTCACGGCCTGCCCGTACGGAATGCGCGAGGCGAGGCAGGGCTGCGCCGGCTTGTCGTGGGTCTCCAGCCCGAGCTCGCCCGAGAGCCGCCGGATCTCCACCTTGGTCAGCCCGGCCTCGAGCAGCGGCGCGAGGATGCGGCGCTCGCGGGCGGCGTCCATCCCCGGGCGATGATCCCCCACGTCGTCGGCCGTGGCGCCGTAGGCGACCGCGACGAGGCCCTCGTCGGCCAGGACCTCGTCCTCGATGCGCTCGAACAGCTCGGTCTTGCAGTGGTAGCAGCGGTCCGGCCCGTTTCGCCGGTAGCCCTCGCGCTCGAGCTCGCGCGTGACGAGGAGCACGAGGCGCGCGCCGACGCCACGCGCGATGCGCCGACAGGCCTCGAGCTCCACGCCGGCGAGGCTCTCGGAGCGGGCGGTGACGGCGATGACCCGCTCGGAGCCCAGGGCCTCGCAGGCCAGGGCGAGCAGCAGCGACGAGTCGACGCCGCCGGAGAAGGCCACCCCGAGGCGCCCGGCGCCAGCGGGGACGGCCGCGCGCAGGACCTCGAGGGCGACCCGGCGCTTCTCGTCGAGCGAGCGCGTGAGCGTGGCGGTGCCGCCGTCGGGGATCACGCCGACGATCGTAACCCGGCAGGGAACGGCCCGATACCGCGGCGATGGCCGCGGCGCCGCGCGGACCTGTCCGTCCCCGGTGCTAGAGTCCCGCCCGGTGGCCATCCACACGACGGATGCGATCGTCCTGCGGGCGATCGACTACTCCGAGACCTCGCTCATCGTCTGGCTGTACACCCGGGAGCACGGGCGCGTCCACCTCATCGCGAAGGGGGCCCGCCGCGCGCGCAGCCCGTTCGAAGGGGCGCTCGAGCCGCTCGTGCGCGGGGAGCTGGTCTTCTACCGCAAGGCCAAGCCCGACGCCCTGGACATCGCCAAGGAGTTCGACCCCGCCGACCTCCACCTCGGGCTGCGCGGCGACCTGGCCCGGCTCCACCGGGGCGTCTACGTGGGCGAGCTGCTGACGGAGCTCTCGGAGCCCGACGTCGCCTCCCCCGAGGCGTTCGACGCCGCGGCCGGCGCCCTCGACCGCCTGGCGCGCGGACCGCGCGAGGGGCTCGAGCAGGCGCTCGTGACCTGCCAGCTCCGGCTCCTGGCCGCCGCCGGGCTGCGGCCGGTGCTCGATCGCTGCGCCCGCTGCGGGGGGCCCGTCTTCCCGCAGCCGCCCGCCAGCCCCCTCGGGGGCGCCCAGGCATCCGCGCGCGACCGGCGCGGCGACGATGCCTGGTTCGGACCCGCCCAGGGGGGGGCGCTGTGCCTGGAGCACGGTCGGGGCGAGGCCGACGCCGCCGCCGTCTCGCGCCCGCTCCTGCGCCGCCTGCTCGCCACGGCGCTCGGGCGCCCCGTCGCGCCGGAGCCCGAGGCCGACCTCGAGGTGCGCCGGCTCCTCGACCGGTTCCTCGCCTGGCACCTCGGCCGGGAGGGGCGGATGGTCCGCTGGCTGCGCCCGGTCGACCCCGGCCAGCCTGGACCACGCGCCGAGAGACCGAGCGGAGCACGACCGGTCGTGCGGAGCACGACCTCCCGGCGCGCTCGTCACTCGATCTGACGAGCGCGGGCCCGGCGGTCGCTCGCGGGGTCTCCCCCATCAGGCCTACCCACGACCCGCGACGTCAGCCTGCCCTCGGCGCGACGACTGGCGGGCGCCACGGAGCACGCGCTGCGGGATCGCCTGCCGCCGGCCGCCGACAGCCGTCGCTCACGATCGCTGACCCTGTGGCAGAATGCGCCCCATGCGCGGTCTCCCGCTCCTGATCCCGCTCGCCGCCCTGCTCCTCGGCCCGGGGTGCGGCTCCACCGATGCGCGAGGGGACCGTCCCGACGAGGGGTTGGAGTTCCGGCCGGAGGTCGCCCCCCTGACCTCCTCCTCCGCCGCCCCGGACGAGGTCGCGGCCCGCGAGCACCTGACGGCGGGGCGCTACGACGAGGCGCACGACGCCTTCTCGCGCCTGGCGACCTACGAGTCGGACCCGGCCCGGCGCGCGGAGTTCCTCTTCTTCGCCGCCGAGGCCGCCCTCGGGGCGGGCGAGCACGAGGACGCCTACGACACCTACCGCAAGCTCCTGCGTCGGTTCCCCTCCACCCCGCGCTACCCGCTGGTCGTCGAGCGGATCTTCCTCATCGGCCGCCTCTACGCCGAGGGACGCGCCAAGACGACGACCTGGTTCTTCGGCATGGAGATGAGCGACCGCTCCCTCGGGGTGGAGATCCTCGAGGAGTTCCAGCGCGCGCGCGAGCGGCACCCGCTGGCGGACGATGCGCTGCACGCGATCGCCCTGGCCCGGATCGCCCAGGAGGAGTATGGCCTGGCCATCGACGCCTGGCAGAAGCTCATCGACGAGTACCCGCGCAGCGAGTGGGCCGAGACGGCGGAGTTCAGGATCGCCACCACCTACGTCCTCATGTCGGACGGCACCGCCTACGACAAGCGCCCCCTCCTCACGGCGCTCCAGCGCCTCCGCCGGTACATCGAGCGCCATCCCACGGGCAACCACGTCGCCGAGGCGCGCGAGGAGGTCGCTCGCCTCGAGGAGGGCATCGCCGCCCATAAGGTCGAGGTGGCGCGCTTCTACCTGCAGCGCGACCGACGCTACTCCGCCGCGCTCTGCCTGGAGGAGGTCCTGCGCGACTACCCGCGGACCGACGCCGCCCAGGCGGCCGCCCGCCTCAAGGCGGGGCTCACCGGGGTGAAGCCGCCGGAGCCCAAGCAGCACCAGGAGGACGAGGACGACGGGCCGCGGCCGGCGAATCGTCGCCCGCCGCCCCCCGACCTCCCGCCGGGCATGTTCCCGCAGCCGGTCGACTGATGCGCCGCCGCTCCGACCGACCTCGTCTCGGCCTCCTCCTGCTCGCCCTCGCGCTCCCCGGCTGCTACCACCTCGGGGTCGAGCCGGTCGACGGCGCGACGAGCGTGGCCGTCCTCGTGTTCCAGAACAGGACCCTCCGGCGCGAGGTCGAGCACGCGCTCACGCGCCACGTCCGGCGGGAGGTGCTCGAGACCACCCCCCTGCATCTCGCCGCCGAGGGCGCGGCCGACCTGGTCGTTCGCGGCGCCGTGCAGGACGTGCGTGAGCAGGTGCTGATCGCCGGTCCCGCCCAGGAGGTCGTGCACGCCGCCGTCTCGGTGTCGGTCCGCTTCGCCGTCTTCGGCCGCGACGGCCAGATGCTCGTCGGAGACGACGTCGACGGCGACGGCCGGCCCGATGGAGAGCTGACCCGCCAGGGCTACGCCGAGTTCACCGCCGCTCGCGGCCAGACCCGGGAGACGGCGATGGAGGAGGCCCTGCGCGACGTCGCGGAGATGATCGTCCACGAGCTCACCGCGCGCCGCGACGATCGCCACGAGCCCAACGACGACCCGAGCGAGGCGGTGACCATCACCCCCGGCCGGCAGGTCGCCCTCCGGCAGTGGAACCCCGACTGGTTCCGGGTGGTCGTCCCCCCGGGGCTCGGGCTGTCGGTCACGCTCATGGCCCCCGAGGGGCCCTTCCAGCTGACGCTGCGCTCGACGTCCGCCGCCCCGCTGCCCGACGCGGTCATGGCGACCGATGCCCGCGCCGGTCGGGTCCCGCCGGGTCCGGCGGAGCGGGTGGTGCTCGTCGGCGTGACGGGGGACGACCGCGGGCGCCCTTACCAGCTGCTCGTCCGCCTCACACCGATCGAGTAGCGCCCGGCGGCGCCGGGCGCGAGCTGGCCCCGCCCACCGGACGGAGCCCGCCGCGCGTAGCATGAGCCACCTCGAGGTGACCGTGAGCCCCCTGCCCGAGCACTACGTGACGACGATCCGGCGCCTGGTGCGCTTCGCGGTGGTCTCGATCTTCGTCGGCCTCTGCCTCGGCGTCTGGTCGACCGACGCCAACAAGCGCCTGCGCTACCTCGAGGTCACCGGCGCGCCGCGCCGCCTCTCGGACGCCGACCGCGCGGCGGAGGGGTCCCGCGTGGAGATGGAGCTCCCGCCCGGGCTCATGTGGGAGGTCGGGATCGACCTGCGCCTCAGCCACGGCCACGTGATCCTCATCGGCGGGGTCCTGCCCCTCTGCCTCGCCGCGGCGCTCGCCGTCGTGCACGGCATGGGCGGCGCGACGATCGGGCGCGGCACGCTCGAGGCGTTCTACTGGCTCTACCTCGCCGGCGGGCTCGCTGCGATGGGGCTGATCATCTACAAGGGCTGGTTCCTCATGGCCTACGTGGGCGTCGACGAGGTCGGGGGCTTCGACCTGGCGAAGATCCACGGGGCCATGTTCGGCGGCAGCCGGGCCCTGAAGGGGGCGGCGTACGGCATCTCGCACACGGTGCTCGCGGCCGCGGTCGGGATCATCGCCGCGGCGCTGTGGCGCGCGGTGGGCCGGCGCCGGCCGACGGCGGTCTGACAGCGTCCGCCAGATGATGTGATCGACGGCCGACCGCGTGGGCTCACATGGGACACGGAGGCAACGAAGGTCCACGAAGGTCTTGGAGGTCTTGTCCCTACGTCTCCTCCGTGACCTCCGTTGCTCTCCGTTGCCTTCGTGTCCCCTGAGGAGCCAAACCGTGGAAGTCGTCGATCTGGTCAAGCGGTCGCCGCTGTGAGGAAGACGGGCTTCCCGTCTCCGCGCTGACCCGGCCGCGTCCGCCGAGCGTGGCCGTCGAGGTCCCTGGTGGGTCGAGCCTGCGGGTCCAGGGGCGCTGCAGGCTGCGCCCCTACGCCTCTCGAGTCCCAGTCGGCCCAGGGACTCACGGCTCGATCCTCGAAGCAGGCGGAGGAGGGCCGGGCGATGCCGCGCGAAGGCGACCGATGGCGGGCGGCCTGGCCCGCCGAGGGAGCCTGAGCGGCCGGGTGTCGTGCGGCGCGCGATACCCGGCGAACGACAGCGCCCGCCATCCTCCGCCGCAGCCGCTTGTACACACCTGGGCCTGTCCTCGAACCCGTCTTCGCAGACGGCCGATCCGCCTCCGAGCACACCTCGCCGCGCCTTCGCAACGAGAGCCCCAGGCGAGGCGGAGGAGGGCGGAGCGATGCCGCGCGAAGGCGAGGGAAGGCGGCCTCCTGGCCGCCGACCGAGCCTGAGCGGTCGGGACCGACGAAGTCGGCCCCCGACGCACCGCAGCGCCCGCCATCCTCGGCCGCAGCCGCGATGAACCAGGGCCTGTCCTCACCCCCCGTCTTCGCAGACGGCCGAGCCGCCACCGAACACACCTCACCGCGCGTTCGCAGCAGGAGCGTCAGGCGAAGCCGAGGAGGGCGAGGCGCTGCGGCGCGAAGGCGAGGGAAGGCGGCCTCCTGGCCGCCGACCGAGCCTGAGCGGTCGGGGGGGGGCGCGGCGGGCCCCCCGCCCCCCCCCCCCCCCCCCCCCCCCCCCCCCCCCCCCGCCATCCTCGGCCGCAGCCGCGATGAACTAGTTCGGGAGGAGCCGGCGTGGCCAGGAGTCGTTCACGAGGCGCAGCCCCGTCTCGTCCTCCAGCCGCAGGCGCCCGATGAGGCGCTCGAAGCGCTCGTCCCCGCGCAGCGCGTCGAGGTCGGGGTCGGCGGACATGTGCTGGGGGTCGCGGTAGCCGTTGCGCACCGACCGGCGCAGGTAGCGGAGCGCGTCATCGACCCTGCCCGCCAGCGCGTGGCCGCAGGCGACGTTGTAGCTGGCGATGGAGTCGCCGGGACGGCACCAGAGCATGCGGCGGAACTCGAGGATCGCCTCCTCGAGCGCCTCGGCGTAGAGGAGCTCGATCCCGAGGCGGTTCTGCAGCGTGAGGCGGTCCTCCGGCCGACGCTCCTGCTCGAGGCGGTCGCGCGCCCAGGGCAGCGCGACGCGCTGCACCGGGCCCGGGTCGCCCGCGCGGGCGAGCACCCGCATGAGCTCGAGGGCGTCGTCGTTGTGGATGCCGCGCCCCGGCGAGCCCACCGCCCGCCGCAGCACCTCGAGGGCGTGGGCCCGGTCGACGCGCAGGAGGGCGGCCCCGGCCGCGGGGCGGAGGCTCCCGCCGAAGGAGCTGACGTACCGGGCCAGGTGGCCGCGGAGCGAGGCGGTCAGGGCAGGGTCGAGCGGCGGGCCCACCTCGGCGATCACCGGCAGCGCGACCCCGAGCACGCGGAGGTCGCCGCGCTCGACGAGGCGCGCCAGCGCCACCCGCGCGTCGTCGCACGCCGGCGCCAGGTCACCCAGCGCGCGGATCACGTGCTCGAGCTCGTTCGGGGTGATCGTGGGCTCGTCGAGGCGGTTGGCGAGCGGCTGCGTCGAGAGCTGCGCCAGGAGCGCCACGGCCTCCGCCGCCGCCCCGGCGGGCGCCCGGCCGAGCGCCCGGATGGCCCGCTGGCGCCGCGCCCGTCCCGCGCCGCTGCCGGGCTCGAGCATGGCGCCGAGCGCCGCCACGCCGGGCCCGCCGAGGCGCGCCAGGCCGGCGAAGAACCGGTCGTCGTCGCCGAGCTCGGCGGCCGCGATCAACCCCTGCAGGGCCTCGAGCGCCCCGGGCGCGCGCACCGCACCGAGCGCCCAGCCGGCGAGCACGCGGAGGTCGCGGTCGGGGTCCTCGAGCAGGGGACGCAGCGCCGCCGCGGAGCCGGCGTGGCCCAGGAGGCCCAGCGCGCGGACCGCCTGACGGCGGAGCCCGAGCGGCGCCCGCGGGTCGCGCACGACCTGCTCGGCCCGCTCCCGCGCGGGTGCGAGGCCCCGCTCGCCCGAGAGGCGCATGGCCTCCTCCGCGACCGTCGCGTCGGGGTCGCGCGTCATGACCGCCACCGGCAAGAGCGCCGACGGCGGCAGCGGCATGACCGAGAGCGCGCGCAGGCCGGCGAGCCGGACCTCCGGGAGGGCGTGCCCGAGGATGGGGAGCACCGCCGCGGCCGCGGCGTCGGCCCGCGCGGCGTCGGTCGACTCGGCCAGGAGCCGCGCCGCGCGCGCCTGCGCCATGGGGGACCCGCCGCCGATCACGGCCCGGAGGGCGCCGAGCACCGCATCCGCGGGCAGCGCGGCGAAGCACACGGCCAGCTCGTGGAAGACCTCGTCGAGCTCCGCCTCGGTCAGCGTCGCGAGCAGGCCGCTCATCTCCCGCGCCACGTCGCCGTCGAGGGGCGCGCGGGCGAGGATGTCGGCCACGACGCCCAGGGCCACCAGCGCATAGCGGGCGCCGATCTCGCCGCCGCCGGCGCGCCGCCGCGCCAGCCGCACCAGCAGGTCGAGCGTGCGCCCCGCGCGGGCCGGGTCGTCGGCCTCGGCCTCGGCCGCGGCGAGGAGCGCCGCGCGGGCCTCGAGCGCCTGGGGGTACGTGGCCGAGTATGTGGAGCGTCCCTCGACGATCTGGCGGACGTGCTGCTCCGTCCTCGCGTCGCGCACGCTGAGGAGCGCGAGGACCTGGAAGCGGACGTCCGGGTCATCGTGCGCGAGGAACGGCCGCAGGTCCTCGGGGGCGCGCGTCGCCACCTCGCCCAGCCGCGCCAGGGCCTCGGCGCGGACCTGCGGGTCGGGGGCCGCGAGGGCCTCGATCCACCGCGCGAGCTCCGGCGCCGGAACGCCCGACTGCGCCCCGGCGGGCGCCGCGACCACGACCAGGGCGGCGGCGACGAGCCCGAGCACGAGCGGCGCCCGCGCCGCCCGCCTCACGACGGCAACGACCCGGGCCCGAACCCTTCCTCGAGGAGCTCGCGCCGGTTGAACTTGCGCGTGCGGATCTGCACCCCGATGAGGAACTTCGAGAGGTTGTTCCGATGCTCGGGCTCGAGCTGCTCGAACTGCACCCCGAGGTCGTAGCTGGGAAACTGCCCCATGCGCGCCTCCGGGCTCGGCCGGCACCATCGCAGGGACGCGAGGGCCTTCACCGGCTTGCTCCCGTCCGGGATGACCAGGTTCAGGCCGATCAGGATCCGCCCCTCGCCCAGGCGAGGCAGCCACTCGGGTCCGGGGATCGGGCCGGTGAAGAGCGCGCCGCCCTTGCTCAGGTTGTGGACCAGCCCGGGGAAGATCTTGTCGCACTGATACTGCTCGATGTGCGACAGGAACTTGTAGCGGACCTCGAGGTGCTCGGCGGGCCGGAACTTGATCCGCGCCGCGCGCCGCTTCTCGTTACCCCCGACCGTGGACATGCGCTCGCCCTCGCGCGACCCCGTCGCGCACGTGCGACCGAGCCTAACAGACTAGGATCTGGTCCGATAGGGCGAGGTGCTCATGAAGCTTGGGGTCCTGATCGGGGGCAGCGACGCGCCCGGGCTCAACGCGGTCATCCGAGCGGTGGTCCGGACCGCCGTGTTCCGCTACCGATCGGATGTGGTCGGCGTCAGCCACGGGTTCGAGGGTTTGCTCCGGCCGCCCGAGATCTGGCCGCTGGGGCCGGGGGACGTGCGCGGCCTCTCCCGCCGCGGCGGGGCGATCCTGGGCTCATGCAACCGCGGCAGCCCCTTCTCGAGCGAGGGCCGGGACCGCTCGGACGAGGTCGTCGAGACCGTGCGGTGGCTGGGGATCGACGGCCTGGTGTGCGTCGGCGGCGACGGCTCGCTCGCGATCGCCGAGCGCCTGCACCGCCTGGGCGTGCCGCTCGTGGGGATCCCCAAGACGGTCGAGAACGACCTCGACGGGACCGGCGTGACCTTCGGCTACTCGACCGCGGTCGAGATCGCCTGCGAGGCGATCGACAAGCTCCAGACCAGCCGCGAGACCCAGCACCGCGTCATGTACATCGAGGTCGTCGGCCGGCGCGCCGGGTGGATCGCCCTCTCGGCCGGCCTCGCCGGCGCGGCCGACGTCATCCTCATCCCGGAGATCCCCTACCGGACCGAGGCGATCGCCGAGGTGGTCCGCGAGCGGGCGGCCCAGGGCAAGCACTCGACGATCATCGTCGTGGCCGAGGGGGCGCGCGAGGTCGGCGGGGCGCCCGCGTTCGAGGACCCGGGGGTGCGGCGACAGGGCGGCGTCGCCAGCAGCCTCGCCGCCCGGGTCGACGCGCTGTGCCCTGCAGACTACCGGGTGACGGTGCTCGGCCACCTGCAGCGCGGCGGGGCCCCCAACGCGCAGGACCGGATCCTGGCCACGCGCTTCGGCGCCGCCGCCGTGAAGGCGGCCCACGAGGGGCGCTTCGGCCAGATGGTCGGGATCTCCGGGAGCGAGATCGTCCACGTCCCCCTGGCTCGCGCCGTGGGGACGACCAAGGCGGTCGATCCGCGGAGCGAGCTGGTGTGGACGGCCGTCTCCGTCGGCACGTCGTTCGGCGTGCCCCCGGAGGAGCTGGCCAGCCTGCCGAGGCCGGCCGAGGCGGCCGAGCCCGTGCCCTCGGCCGGCGAGCGCGGAGGTCCCGCGCCCGCGCGATGAGCCGCCCCTCGGAGGACGTGGCCGAGCTCCGCGCTGCGCTCGGCCGGGGCGAGGTGCGGCGCGTGGTCGCGGCGCGCGTGGCGCGCGTGGGGGACACGCTCCACGTGCGCCCTGCCCTCGAGCTGCTGCGCGCCGCCCTCCCGGCGGCGCACGTGACCTTCCTCGTCTCGGACTACGCGCGTCCGGCGGCGCGCGGCGCCGCGGCGACGGAGGTGCTCGGGCTCCCTCGCGGCCGCTCGCCCGGCGCGCTCCTCGCGCGCCGGCGGGTCGCGCGCGCCCTCGCCGCCGCCGGCCCCGTCGACCTGTGGCTCGGTCTCGAGGACAAGCCGTGGGCGCGGCGCATGGCGGCGCGCATCGGCTGCCGCTTCTTCCACGCGACGAGCACGACCGGGACGCACGTCGTCGAGCGCAAGGCGGGCGTCCTCGCCCCCCTCGGTCTCTGGACCGACGGGCCCCCTCCGCCCGTGCGCTGGCGGCCCCTCGACGAGGCGCTCGCGGCCGCGCGCGAGCGCCTGACCGCCCTCCCGCGGCCGGTCGTCGGGCTGCAGGTCGGCAGCCACGCCATGGGCGGCCTCCTCGCTCCCCGCCGGCGGCGCGACCCCTCCCCCGACTGGGTGCGCGGCGCGGGCCAGGCCCTGCACACCGCGCTCGGCGGGGGCGTCGTCGTGCAGGCGGGCGCGGGCGGCGCCGAGCGCCGCGCGGCGAGAGAGGCCCACGCGGCGCTCCTGCGCGCGGGCGTCCCGGCGCTCCTCCTCGACGGCCTGGACCTCGAGGCGCTCGGCGGCGCGCTGGCCGCGGTGGACCTCTACGTGTCGGCGAACACCGGCCCCGCGCACCTGGCGGCCGCCTGCGGCACGCCGCTCGTGCTGCTCGAGGGCCCGTCCACCGCGGCGGCGCGCCCCTGGGGCGCCGAGCGCGTCGCCGTGCTGAACCTCGGGCTCGCGTGCAGCCCGTGCCGCGGCAGCCCCCACGGCCGCGCCTGCCTCGTCCCGCGGTGCCTCGACGACGTCCCGTTCGCGCGCGTCGTCGAGGCCGCGCGGCAGCGGATCGGCCCCTGAGGACGTCCCCGGGCGCGGGGGCGTCCCCGCGGGCAGCGACGCCGGCGCCGACGCCACCCCCGGAGGTCGCCCCCGCGCGATCACCGCCGCGCGCGGGCTTGGAAACCGAGTTGTCAAAGACCAGGCGCCGAGACGAACGAAAGCCTAACTCAAGGGTCCGACATCCCGGGTCGCTTCCTCACCGTGCGGCGCCCGCACCGTCCCGGCGCTCGTCACTCGAGTGACAAGCGCTGCTCCCTGCGCGAGGTTCGCGGCGGCCTACGCCCCCGCGGTCCCCATCGCGCTCGCGCGCATGGACCCCTCGGGAGCGCCAAGCATCATCCGGCGAGCGCGGTCCGTCAGCCGGTCGGCGGGGCGCAGGGCGTCGTCGACCACGCGATGCGCGTCGAGAGCGCGCCGGTGGCCAGGAAGTCGGTGAGCACCCGCTTGCCCAGCTCGAGGGGGATGACCGCGCCGACAGGGAAGCAGGAGACTTGATTCGCGAGCTCGAACTCGACCTCGCCGGCGGCGCCGGGGTCGTCGCCTCGGCTCAGGGCGTACGCGGCTCCCGGCGCCGTTCGATCGAGCGGCTCGTAGCAGAGGACGGTCACCGCCCGCCCGAGGCCGATCCACATCCCGCCGGGCGGCCTGCCGAGCTGCGCCAGCCCCGTCCGCCCCTCGCGCTCGAGCGTCGTCTCGATCCGGAGAAGCAGGGCGCGCAGCTCGCGCTCGTCGCCGACCGGCAGCCGCTGGTCGCGCCAGAAGAGGCCGCCCTCGACGCTCACAGCGCCGCTCGCACGGCCTCGAGCGCCGCCGTCGAGGACGGCCCGCTCGCCTCGAGCGTCGCGCGCCGCCCCGGGTCGGCGTGAGCGAGGCGCACGGTCAGCCGATCGCCAGGCAGCGCGGCGGCGACCCGGTCGGCCCACTCGATGATGACCGCCCGTGCGCAGGCCTCGAGCGGGCCGAAGCCCAGGTCGACGAACGCGCCGGGGCCAGCGAGGCGGTAGGCGTCGACGTGCAGGACCTCGCGCGTCCCCGGGTACTCGGCGGCGATCACGAAGGTCGGGCTGACGACGTCGTCCTCCTCGACCTGCCCGAGCGCCGCGATGGCCGCCTTGGTCAGCGCGGTCTTGCCCGCCCCGAGGTCGCCCTCGAGGGCCACGACCAGCCCGGGGCGCAGGGCGCGGCCCAGCGCCTGGCCCAGGCGGCGCGTGGCCTCGGCGTCGGGGAGGTCGAGCGTCCAGGCGGCCGTCACGCCGCGATCTTCGCACGCGCGCCCCTGTCCGAGGGGCCGCGTAACATGCGCGCGCGATGACCAGGATCCGGGAGCTGCCCCCCGACCTCGTGGACAAGATCGCCGCCGGCGAGGTGGTCGAGCGCCCGGCGAGCGTCGTCAAGGAGCTGCTCGAGAACGCCCTCGACGCCGGGGCGCGCCGCGTCGAGGTGGCGGTCGAGGAGGGCGGGCTGCGCCTCGTCCGCGTCACCGACGACGGCGACGGCATGACGCCCGACGAGCTGCCGCTCGCGGTCCGCAGCCACGCGACGTCGAAGATCCGCACCGTCGACGACCTGTTCGCGATCCGGTCGCTCGGGTTCCGCGGCGAGGCGCTGGCGAGCATCGCCGCCGTCTCGCACCTGCGCGTCGCCAGCCGCCCGCGCGACGCCCGCGCCGGGGCGGAGCTGCGCGTCGCGGGCGGGCGGCTGACCGACGTCGTGCCCGCCGGGCTGCCGCCGGGGACGACGATCGAGGCGGCCGACCTGTTCTTCAACGTCCCCGCCCGGCGCGCGTTCGTGAGCACGTCGCGCGCGGAGCTGCGCGCGGTGACGGTCGAGGTGCGCCGGCAGGCGCTCGCCCGCCCCGAGGTGACGCTCCGCCTCGTCGCCGACGGGCAGGTGGTGATCGACGCGCCGGCGACCGACGAGCCGCGCGAGCGCCTGGCGCAGCTCCTCGGGCGCGACCTCGCCGAGGACCTGATCGCCGTGCCGCGCGCCGAGGAGGAGGCGGGGACGCTCCGCGGCTACGTCTCGCCGTGCGACCGCAGCCGCGGCGACTCGCAGCAGCAGTTCTTCTTCCTCAACGGACGCACGGTGCGCGACCCGACGCTGCTCTCGGCGGTGCGCCAGGCCTACGCCAACCTGCTCCCGCCGCGCCGCCACCCGACGGCGCTCCTGTGGCTCGACGTCGACCCGGCCGACGTCGACGTCAACGTCCACCCGCAGAAGGCCGACGTGCGCTTCCGCCGCGACCGCGAGGTGTTCCACCTGATCGTCCGCGCCGTCCGCGCCGCGCTGCAGCGCGGCGGCATGGTCGCCGAGCTGCACCTCGCGCGCCGCCCGGCCCCGGCGCTGGCCGCCGCGCCGGGCGCCCCGCGCCCGGCCGCGCCGGCGGTCGCCGTGGCCCTGGCGACCGCCGGGGCGCCCGGGACGGCGCCCGCGCCGCCCGCCGAGGTGGCGCCCGCGCCGCCCGGCCGCTTCCTCCAGGTCCACCGCCGCTACGTGCTCGAGGAGACGCCGCAGGGGCTGCGCCTCCTCGACCCGCACGCGCTGCACGAGCGGATCCTCTACGAGGAGATCCTCGCCCGGCTCGCCGCCGGCCCGCTCGAGAGCCAGCGCTTCCTCTTCCCGCAGGTGGTCACGGCCGGGCCGGTCCTGCTCGCCGCGCTCGACGAGCGCCGCGCCGCCCTCGAGGCGCTGGGCTTCGAGGTGGCCGCGTTCGGCCGCGACGCGCTGGCCGTCCACGCCGCGCCGCGCCTCCTGGCCGCCGACCGCGTCGCCGAGGCGATCACCGAGCTGCTCGGCGAGCCGGAGGCGCTCGGCCCGCACGACGGGGGCGGCGGGCTCCTGCACGACGTCGCCGCGGGGCTGGCCTGCAAGGCGGCCGTGAAGTTCGGCCAGGCCCTCGGCGATGCCGAGGTCGAGGCGCTGCTGCGCCGCCGCGACGAGGTGAACAACGGCCACTGCTGCCCGCACGGGCGGCCGACCGCCCTGACGCTCACCCTCGACGAGCTCGACCGGCGCTTCGGGCGCCAGGGGCTCGGCTGAGCGAGCTACCGAGGCGCACCCGCCGGCTGCGCCACGACGAGCCGCTGCTCGGGGACGCCAGGGTCGAAGGGCCCCTCGCGCTCGCGGAAGTGCGCCAGCAGGAGGTCGAGGAGGATCACGCCCGTGTCGCGCACGTCGGCGCCGCGCGTGAACACGGCGTGCCCGTCGCCGCCCGCCGCCAGGAAGTTGTTCGTCGCCACCTTGTAGGTCCGGTCGGGGTCGAGCGGCTTGCCGCCGATCGTCACCTCGACCAGCCGCTGGCCCACGGGGGCCTCGGGGTCGAAGGTGATCACGGCGCCCGAGACCTCGAGCACCCGCGAGGGCGACCCGAGCATGCCCGAGAACAGCTCCAGGAGGTCCTTGCCGCTGAGGAGCAGCGTGACGACGGTGTTCCCGAACGGCGCGACCTCGTAGAGGTGGCGCACCTGGACCTCGCCGGCGGGGATGTCGGCGCGGATCCCCGTGCGGTTGTGCAGGGCCACGTCGACGCCCGTCGCCCTCCGCATGGCGTCGACGTGCAGGTTCCCCAGGCCGGAGGGCTCGAACCCGCGGCCGCGCTCGAGGTCGCGGGTGAGCGTGCCAACGCGCGCCCCGACCTTCTCCTTCACCTTCTCGATGTAGGGGGCGAGGACGCCGGGCAGCTCGTCGCCGGTCGGCAGGAGGTCGGCCTCGGCGACGACCTTCCGCGGCGACCCGCCCTGCGCCGGCGTCACCTCGACCCGCACGCGCCCGAGCGCCTCGCCGCGCGAGCCCGTCTGGCACACGAGCACCGCGCCCTGGCGGTCGCCCGAGGGGAGCCGCGTGTGGCTGTGGCCGCCGATGATCAGGTCCACCTTCCCCTGGAAGCGCCGCGCCAGGGCCCGGTCGGTCGTCAGGCCGCAGTGGGTGATCAGCACCACCAGGTCGACCGGCGGCAGGAGCTCGAGGACCCGGTCGAGCGTCGCGGCCTCGTCGGGGAACTCGAGGTCGCCGGTGACGCCCTTGAGGGTGACGTCCTTCATCGCGCTCGTCGTCAGCCCCACGAGGGCGACGCGCGCGCGCCCCGCCGCGCTGGCCAGGGTGCGCACGACCGCGGCGCCGCGGAGCGCCTCGTGCAGCGGCTCGCCCAGGCGCGCCCCCGGCAGGCCCAGCCACTCCGGCCGCGCGCCGTCCGGCTGCCGGATGTTGGCCCCCAGGAAGGGGAAGTCGGCCCCCCAGCACAGGCGCGCCGCCACGTCGACGCCGTGGTCGAACTCGTGGTTGCCGACGACCGCGGCGTCGTAGCCCATGTGGTTCATCCAGGCGACCATCACCTCGCCGTCGGTCAGGTCACCCTCGGGCGTCCCCTTGAACAGGTCGCCCGCGTCGAGCAGGAGCACGGCGTCGCCGCGCTCGCGCGCGCGGTCGCGCTCCTGCCGGATCGCCCGGCCCAGGGCCACGAGCCCGCCCGGACGGCGCGGCGGCTCGAGCACCTGCCCGTGCAGGTCGTTGGTGTGGAGGACGGTGAGCCGGAGGGCGCCTTCGCGCGGCTCCTGCGCGAGCGCGGGGGTGCCCGCGAACAGGCCCACGGCGACGAGGAGGGTGGCGAGGTCTCGGCGGCGCATGGCGGTCTCCCGGGCGGGACACTCTACAGCCAGCGGCCCCGGCCATCTGCCCGGAGCGTCGTCGCCCGGAGCCCGCGCGCCGACGTCAGCGCGCGTCCACCAGCTCGACGAGGGCCGCGCCCTCGCGCTCCACGCGCACCACGCCGGGGAACACGGGCACGCGCCCCCGCACGGCGGTGGTCGTCCGGATCGGCCCGTCGCGCGTGACCCACGTCTCGAGCCGCCCGACGCCGACGACGAGCGGAGGCCCCGGCTCGCCCTCCCCGAGGGGCGGCGGCGCGGGGCTCGTCGGGAAGCGCTGCTCGAGCGGCTCGCCGAGCGGCTCGCCCCCCGCGGACGTGCGCACGCGGTAGCGGACCTCCGTCGGCGTGACGTCGGTCACCTCGTAGACCTGCTCGCCCAGCCCCGCCAGGCGGAAACGCCAGCGCTGCCCGGGGCGCACGTCGGCCGGCCCGGTGGCGCCGCCCGGGCAGCCGCCGGCGAGGGCCGCCACGAGGAGGGCGAGGGGCGCGAGAGGCCGTCGGCGGGGGGCGGGCACGGGGCTCCTTGCGCCGGGTCGCGCGGCCGGCGACCCCGCAGCATACCTCCGGCGCTCCTGACGACGGCGCGCGAGCGGGTCACCGCGGGCGGCGAACGCGCGCTCCGGAAGCACGGAGGGCGGCGAGCTCGCGCCCGCCGCCCTCGTGTGATCGCCGGTCGTGGGTGGCGCGAGGCCACCGCCCGACTACTCGATCTTGGTCAGCTCCATCGTCGTGGCGCCGTCGGTCTGGGTCTTCACGACGCCGGGGAACGTGGCCAGGTCGCCCGTGGCCGGCACCCACGACTTCGAGTTGCCCGAGGTCACGACCATGCAGTCGAAGGTGATCCCGCTGATCTCGACCTTCTCGCGCGAGATCTCGGCCTTCGGCGCGTCGCTCGGGGCGGCGTCGGTCGTGGCGACCGGCTCGTACTTCCACTCCTGCGGGGTCGGCGGGCCGACCGGGGCCGGACCCTGGCCCATGTCCATGATCGTCGAGATCTCGTACTTCACGAGGTTGTCACCCACCTCGGTGACCTCGTAGACCATCGACATCGGCGGGGCGCCGGGGTTCGTCAGCGTGTAGTGGTACTTCTGGCCCTGCGTGACGTGCGAGAGGTCGGGCTTGGTCGCCGTCGGCGCCGCCGGGGTGGCGTCGCCGCCGTTGTCCGGGGTGGCCGGGGTGTCGGGCGCGGTCGCGCCGTCGCCGCCGGTGGCGTCGGGGGCCGCGCCGCCGCCGCCCGTCGGGGTGTCGCCGCCGGGGCAACCGGTGAGGGTCAGCCCGATGCCCACGACAAGGGCCGTCAGGATCTTCTTCATGCTCGTCTTCCTCATTCCCTTTCGCGCCGGCATCTCGGCGCAGCCTCGTTGATCGTCCGCGGGGCCTCTGACCCCACCGGGGGTCGAAGTGTCGACCATCCCGACGTCGTTTGCAAGCCCACCGTGCCGCGCCGCGCCGTGCGCGTGCCGCGCCGTGACTTGACGACCCGCCGTGCGTTGCCCTGCGCGCGCGGCCCCACTAAGCTTCGTGGCGGTGAGGGGACCCGGCCGGCTCACGTGCGCGGCGGTGACGGCGCTGACGCTCGCCGCGAGCGCGCGCGCCGCCGAGTGCCCCGTCGACGGCGCCCGCCTGACGGCGCCGGCGCCGCGCGCCTGGAACGCGGGCGCCGGTGTGGACAGCGACGGCTGCACGTGGTCGATCACCGCCCAGGGGCGGCGGGTGGCCGACTCGGATGCCCTGGCGTGCCCCCGCTGCGGCGCCGCCTTCGCGGCGGACGGCCCCCTCCCGGGGCGCCTCCCGCCCGATGCCGCCGCGAGCCTGCTGGCGGCGCTCGCCGGCGCGGCGCCGCCGGAGAGCGCCGCCCGGCGGCTCGAGCGCGCGGCGGAGGTCCGGGCCGCGCTCGGGGCCGGCGCGGCCGAGGTCGGGGCGCTCCTCCTCCGCGCCGCCTGGGCCGCGCGCGCCCAGGCCGCCGGCCCCGGCCCCGACGGTGGCTACCGGCCGCGCACGGTGCCGCAGGCGCGCGAGCAGCTCCGCGTCCTCGAGGAGCGGGCGCGGCGCGGCGGAGACCAGGACCCCGCCGCCTCCCACCTCGAGGCCGCGGCGGGCGACCTCGACCTGCTGCGGCGCGCGCTCGACGGGCTCCTGCCCGCCGTCGGCGGCCCCGACCTGATCGCGGTCGTCCGCGCCCGGCAGCTCGTCGGTCTCGTCGAGCGCCGCGTGCTCGAGGCCCAGGCCCACCTGGCGGTGACCCCCTCGGAGGCGGGGCTCGAGCTCGTGCTGGCGCGCGCCTGGGCGCGCTTCGGCGATCCGGAGCGGCGCGAGCGCTGGCTCGAGGCCGCCCGCGCGCGGCACGGCGAGGCGGTCGCGGCCGAGGCGGCCCGCCTCCGCGCCGCCTGCGCCGAGGAGGCGCGGCTGCTCGCCGCCGCCCGGGCGCGCTTCGAGCAGGCCGCCGCCCGCGCCGACGCGCCCTCCGAGCGCGCGCGGCTCCTCGTCCTCGCCGGCGATGCTGCGCGGCGGGTCGGCGACGCCGAGGCGGCGCGGCGCCTGCTCGGCCAGGCGATCGAGGCCGACCCTGACGGGCGGCTCGCCGACGTCGCCCGCGCGCTCCTCGAGCGTTGACGTGCGCGCGCGCCGCCCGCCCGCCGTCCGCCCCCGGAGCCGCCCGTGAGCCGCGGCGTCGCGCTCCTCTCCGTCGCGCTCCTGACCCTCGCCGGGGTGGGGGTCTTCACCTCGTGGCTGGACGCGCGCACGGCGGCCCGCGTCGAGGCCGAGCGGGCCCGGCGCCACCGCCGGCTCGAGGAGGCCGCGCTCGCCCTCTCGGCCCGGGTCGACCGCGCGGGCGGGCTGGCGCGCGCGCTGGCCGACGCGGGCTCGCTGCGCGAGGTCGTGCTCGAGGACGACGGCCCGGCCGAGGGCTGGGGGCTGCTCGACCGGCTCCTCCCGCGCCTCGCCGCCGACGACGACGTGGGCGGCGTCCGCGTGCTCCGCGAGGACGGCGCGCCCCTCGTCGGCTACGACCGGCGGCCGCGGCCGCCCGCGCCGCCGCTGGCCGCCCCCGCGCCGCCAGAGGCCGCGCGCCGCGCCCTCGCGGCGCCGGCCGGGGGCGCGGCGTTCGACCTCGCGCTCGAGCCCGAGGGCGCCCGCCTCGTCGCCGCGATCGCGATCGGCCAGCCCCCGCGGCGCGCGGTCGTGGTCGTCGACGTCGACGCGTCGGGCGACCTCCGGCGCCTGGCCGACGCCGCCGCGGACGGCCCGTGGGCCCTCGTCGGTGAGGACGGCCGCGTGCTCGCCCCGGCCGGGGGCCCGGCGCTCGAGCGTCCGGCCGGCCTGGACGCCTGGGCCAGCGGCACGGTCGTCGAGGGCGAGGCGATCGTCAGCGCCCTCGCCGTCCCGGGGGTCCCGCGCGGCGGGTGGCAGCTGCGCGCCCGGGCGCCGTCGCGCTCGCGCGACGAGGTCACCCGCGAGGTCCTCGAGCTGTCCCTCGGCGCGCTGCTCCTCCTCCCGCTCTCCCTGCTGCTCCTGTGGCTGCACCTCACGGAGCGCAGCAAGCGCGCCGCGGAGGAGCAGCGCCGCTTCTCGGACACCGTGTTCGACGCGATCACCGACCCGCTGGTCGTGGTCGACGCGCGCCTCGTCGTCATGGTCGCCAACCGGGCCGCCCGGGCCCGCCACGGCCACGACCTCGTCGGGCGCCGCTACGAGGAGACCGTCGCGCGCGGGCGCCGCGCGCCCGCCGACGAGGTCGAGGCCCTCCGCGACGTGCTCGAGCGCGGCCGCCCGCGCCGTGACGAGGTCGAGGACGCCCTGGGCGGGGCCTGGCAGGTGCAGCGCTGGCCGCGGTCGGAGGGGGGCGCGGTCACCCACGTCGTCGAGCACGCCCGCGACGTGACGGAGATGCGGCGGCTCCAGGCCCAGCTCATCCAGAGCGAGAAGCTCTCGACGCTGGGCGAGATGGCCGCGGGCGTCGCGCACGAGATCAACAACCCGATCGCCGCCGTGAGCATGTACGCGCAGCTCCTGCAGGAGGAGCTCGGCGAGGCGCTGGGGCCCGACGCGCCGGCGCTCGAGAAGCTGCGCACGATCGAGGCCCAGGCGGCCGATGTGGGCGAGATCGTGCGCAGCATGCTCGGCTTCTCGCGCCGGAGCGACGGGCCCCGGCGGCCCTACGACGTCCGCGCCGCGATCGAGCGCGCGCTGGGCCTCGTCGAGCACCGCAAGGTGCTCGACGGCGTGACGCTCGAGCGGGCCCTGGACGTCGACCCGCCGCCCGTGGTCGTCGGCAGCGAGGGGCAGCTGGCGCAGGTCGTGCACAACCTCGTCGTCAACGCGGCCCACGCCATGAAGGGTCGCGGCGGGGCCGTGCGGGTGGGCGTCACGCGCGCGCGCGAGGACGCCTACCCCCCCGGGCGCCCGGTCGGGCTGGTGGCGGGCAACCCCGACCGGGTGCGCGTGTCGGTCGCGGACGCCGGGGTCGGGATGCCGCCCGAGGTGATCGACCGTATCTTCGAGCCCTTCTACACCACCAAGCCGGTGGGCGAGGGGACCGGGCTCGGCCTCTCGGTGAGCTTCGCCATCGTGCGCGAGCACGGCGGCTGCATGTGGGTGCACAGCGAGCCGGGGGTCGGCACGACCTTCACGATCGACCTGCCGGCCGAAGCGGCCGGCGCGGAGGGGGGATGAAGCCCAAGGTCCTCGTCGTCGACGACGAGCTCCCCATGCGGCAGGGGCTGAAGGAGGTCCTGACCCGCGCCGACTACGACGTCGAGACGGCCGACGACGGCGACCAGGCCGTCCGCCGCCTCGACCAGGGGGGGCTCGACGTCGTGGTCACGGACCTGCGCATGCCGGGCCGCGACGGCATGGCCGTGCTGCGGCACGCCCGGCAGGTCGCGCCGGACACGCTCGTCTACATGATCTCGGCGCACGGTGACATCCCCACGGCCGTCGAGGCGATGAAGCTCGGCGCGATCGACTTCATCCAGAAGCCCTTCCGGATCGACGAGGTCCGCGCGCGGATCCGCGCCGGCCTCGACAAGCGCGACCTCGCCCGCGGCCCGCAGGGCGACGTGGCCGAGGGGAAGGTCGACCTCGGGGTCTACGCCGAGTTCCCGGAGATCGCGGGCCGGAGCCTGGCCCTGGCGCGCGTGCTGCACACGGTGAAGAAGGTCGCCCCGTCGCACCTGCCCGTGCTCGTGCTGGGCGAGACCGGCACCGGCAAGGAGCTGATCGCCCGCGCGCTCCACCGCCTCTCGGGCCGCAAGGGCCCGTTCATCGCCACGACCGGCCAGCTCCCGGCGACGCTCATCGAGGGCGAGCTGTTCGGCCACGCGAAGGGGGCCTTCACCGGGGCGCACAAGGACAAGGTCGGCTACTTCGAGGCCGCCCAGGGCGGCACGCTGTTCCTCGACGAGATGGGCGACGTGCCCATGGCGGTCCAGGTGAAGCTCCTGCGCGTGATCCAGGAGCGCGAGGTCGTCCGCCTGGGCGAGGCGAAGCCGCGCAAGATCGACGCGCGCCTGGTCGCGGCGACGAACGTCGACCTGCCGGCCGCCGTGAAGGCCGGCCGCTTCCGCGAGGACCTGCTGTTCCGCCTCAACGTGATCACGCTCGTCCTGCCGCCCCTGCGCGAGCGCAAGGAGGACGTCCTCCTCCTGGCGCAGGTCTTCCTGGAGCGGGCGGGCGAGGCGCACGGGCGGGCGCTCACGCTCTCCCCCGGGGCCGCGGCGCGGCTCCAGGCGCACGCCTGGCCGGGCAACGTGCGCGAGCTCGAGCACGTCTGCCAGGGGCTGGCCGTGATGGCCGAGCGCGACGAGGTCTCCGAGGAGGATGTCGCAGGGGCCTTGTAGCGAGGTCACCCCACCAGCAGCCCGAGCGCCGCCTCCACGTCCGACAGGTCGTCGAGGAGCGCGTCGGGCGCGTGCTCGGCGAGCGCCTCGCGCGACGACGCGCCGGTGGCCACGGCGATCGCCAGCGCCCCGTGGGCGCGGGCGACCTCGATGTCGGCCGGCGTGTCCCCGATGACCACCGCGGCGCAGGGGTCGAACGCGCGGCCGGCGCAGGCGCGGGCCCGCTCGAGCGCGACGGGGAGCAGGTCCACGCGGCGGGGGGCCTCGTCGCCGAAGGCGCCGCAGCGGAACGTCGACCAGGCCAGGCCGCAGGCCTCGAGCTTGCGCCGGGCGCCGCCCTCGATGTTCCCCGTGAGCAGGGCCGGCAGGCACTCCCCCTCGCGCGCGCAGACCGCGGCCAGGAGCGCCGTGATCCCGGGCAGGCTGGCGCACCCGGCGCGCCCGACGTCGAGCTCGCGCTCGAGGTGGCGCAGGTAGACGGGCGCGATGCGCGGCAGCTCGGCCGCGGCGCGCTCGGCCGGCTCGTCGTGGCGGGCGAAGGTCTCGCGGACGATGAGCGGGTCGGTCTTGCCGCCGAACCACAGCCCGCGGGTCGCGTCGGGCCAGCCGTAGAGCTCGAGCAGGGCGGCGTCCAGCGCGCGCCGGCCGGCGCCGTCGGTGCGGACGAGCGTCCCGTCGATGTCGAAGAGGAGGAGGCGCATGAGGGCGCGTATCCTGCGCGGCGGACGCCCGCTCCTCAAGGCATGACGCGTCGCAACGCGCCGCGTCAGCGGCCCTGCGCGCCCCTCTCCGCGCCCCCTGCGCGCCGTTGACAGCCCTCCGACGTGCCCCTAGATTACGCGCGCCGCGCGGGCCCTCGGCCCGCTCCCCGCAACCCCCAGCCCCGTCCCGCGCGCCCCCGACCGGGCGGCGCACCGACCAGGAGACCGAGCATGAGCGTCTTCGAGGCGATGGCCAGCAACGGCGCCCACGAGCAGGTCGTGTTCTGCGAGGACCGGCGCGCCGGCCTCCGGGCGATCATCGCCATCCACGACACGACGCTGGGGCCGGCCCTGGGCGGGCTGCGCATGTGGCCCTACAAGAGCGAGGCCGAGGCCCTGCGCGACGTGCTCCGCCTGGCGCGCGGCATGACCTACAAGGCGGCGGCGGCCGGCCTGAACCTCGGCGGCGGCAAGGCCGTGATCATCGGCGACCCGCGCACCGACAAGTCGGAGGCGCTGTTCCGCGTCTTCGGCCGCTTCGTCGAGTCGCTCAACGGCCGCTACATCACGGCCGAGGACGTGGGCACCTCGGTCCACGACATGGAGTACATCTTCATGGAGACGAAGTACGTCACCGGCGTCGCCCCCGCCCACGGCGGGTCGGGCGACCCCTCGCCGGTGACGGCCTTCGGGGTGTTCCAGGGGATGAAGGCGGCCATGAAGACCGCCTTCGGCAGCGAGTCGTTCCAGGGCAAGCACGTGGCCGTGCAGGGCCTGGGCAACGTCGGCCGCCACCTGATCGACAGCCTGGTCAAGGCGGGCGCCAAGATCACGGTGACGGACATCGACGAGGAGAAGTGCGAGAAGGCGCGGCGCGACTTCGGCGCGGCGGTCGTCGCCCCGGACGCGATCTACGACGTGGCCTGCGACGTCTTCTCGCCCAACGCGCTCGGCGCCGTGATCAACGACACGACGCTGCCGCGCATCAAGTGCAAGGTCGTCTGCGGCGGCGCCAACAACCAGCTCGCCGAGGAGCGCCACGGCATGGCGCTGCGCGAGAAGGGGATCCTCTACGCCCCCGACTTCGTCGTCAACGCGGGCGGCCTCATCAACGTCTACGTGGAGATGGAGGGCTACGTGCGCGACCGCGCCCTCCGCATGGCCGAGGGGATCTACAACACCACCGAGCGCGTAATCAACATCTCGCGCGAGCAGGGGATCACCACGGCCGAGGCCGCCGACCGCTTCGCCGAGGAGCGCATCGAGCGCATCGGCAACGTGAAGCGGGGCTTCTTCGGGGGCATCTAGTTCAGGACGACGCCGGTCGCTCGGGCCCTGATGGACACGAAGGCAACGAAGATCGACGGAGGGCACGGAGGCTCTGGAACGAACCTCCCCGACCTCCTCTGACCTTCGTTGCCTTCGTGTCCCATGCTGAGCCGACCCGGTGCCCTCGGCTCATTCATCGACGACGCGGAGCGATCAATCCAGCGGCTCACCCGACGTGCGGCGCTCCGCGCAGGCGGCGTCGCCGATCGCGTACCAGCACTCGAGCTCGGCCTTGCGGCCGTTGACCCGGTAGACGCGCAGGGCCTGCTCGGTCGCCATGAAGCCGAGGTGCGTGGCGCCGGCGTAGGCCGGCATGGACGCGCGGCGCTCCATGGTGCCGAGCAGGGCCGCCTCGAGGTCGGTCGTCGACCACCGGCCGTAGCCGCCGCAGTCGTCGCCGTGCACGGCCAGGCCCATCACGCGCGCGCCCTTCGACAGGGCGTGGCGGCAGGAGACCGTCATGTCGCCGAGCGCCAGCGCGCCGCCCGGCGTCGCCTCGATCCAGTAGCTCATGGGGGCCGCCGGGCCGTGCGCCTCGGCCAGGCCGCCGTGCCGCTCGAAGGCGGTCATCACCTGGCGATGGAAGCGCCGGTCGGCGCACAGCTGGAGGAAGCCGAGGGGCTGGCCCGGGCCGTCGTAGGTGCTCACGTCAGTACCCCATGTCGTCCAGGTCGTCCAGGTCCTCGTGGCCGCCCGGCGCGGCCACCTTCTTCGCCGCCTCCGCCTCGCACACGAGCGCGTCGGTGGTGAGGAGCAGCGTCGAGACGCTGGCGGCGTTCTCGAAGGCCATGCGCGTGACCTTGGTCGGGTCGATCACGCCCTGGGCGACCAGGTCGCCGTACTCCATCGTCTGGGCGTTGAGGCCGAACGGGCCCTGCCCCTCGAGCACCTTGCCCACCACGATCGACGGGTTCACCCCGGCGTTGTGGGCGATCTGGCGCAGGGGCGCCTCGAGCGCCTCGCGGATGATCCGCGCGCCGATCGCCTCGTCGCCCTCGAGGTCGAGCCCGTCGAGCGCGCGCGACGCCCGCAGGAGGGCCACGCCGCCGCCGGCGAGGACGCCCTCCTCGACGGCCGCGCGCGTGGCGTGGATCGCGTCCTCGACCCGCGCCTTCTTCTCCTTCATCTCCGTCTCGGTCGCCGCGCCGACGAGCACCCGCGCGACGCCGCCCGAGAGCTTGGCCACGCGCTCCTCGAGCTTCTCGCGGTCGTAGGACGAGGTCGTCGCCTCCAGCTCCGCGCGCAGCTGCGCCAGGCGCGCCTTGACCTCGGCCTGCTGCCCGCGGCCGTCGACGATGAGCGTCTCGTCCTTCTTGACCACGACCTTGCCCGCCTGCCCGAGGTCCTCCAGGCGCACGCCCTCGAGCGTGAGGCCCACGTCCTTGGTCACGAGCCGCCCGCCGGTGAGCACGGCGATGTCCTCGAGCATGGCCTTGCGCCGGTCGCCGAAGCCCGGGCTCTTGACCGCGCACACCTTGAGCGCGCCGCGCAGGCGGTTGACGACGAGCAGCGCCAGCGCCTCGCCCTCGAGCTCCTCGGCGACGATCAGGAGCGGCTTCTGCGCCTGGAGCACCGCCTCGAGCACCGGCACGAGGTCCCGCACGGCCGAGATCTTCCCGTCGTAGAGGAGGATCCGCGCGTCCTCGAGCGCGGCGGTCATCGCCTCGGGGTCGGTGACGAAGTAGGGCGACAGGTAGCCCTTGTCGAAGCTCATGCCGTCGACGAAGTCGATCGTCGTCTCGATCCCCTGGCCCTCGTCGACGGTGATCACGCCGTCGCGCCCGACCTTCTCCAGCGCCTGCGCCAGGACGGCGCCGATCTCGGGGTCGTTGTTGGCGGCGATCGTCCCCACCTGCTGGATCTGCGTCGTGCCGGAGACCTTCGTGCTCTGCGCCCGCAGCGCCTCGACCACCTTCGCCGACGCCTTCTCCAGGCCGCGCTTGAGGTGCACCGGCCGGATCCCCGCCTGCAGGGCGCGCAGGCCGCGGTCGAAGATCGCCTCGGCGAGCACGGTGGCGGTGGTCGTGCCGTCGCCGGCCGTGTCGGAGGTCTTCGAGGCGACCTCCTTCACCAGCTGCGCGCCCACGTTCTCCCACGGGGACGTGAGCTCGATCTCCTTGGCGACGGTCACGCCGTCCTTGGTGACGAGCGGCCCGCCGAAGCCCTTCTCGATCATGACGTTGCGGCCGCGCGGGCCGAGCGTGACCTTCACGGCGCGGGCGAGCTGCTGCACGCCGCGGCGGACCGCCGTGCGGGCATCCGCGTCGAACGCGATGCGCTTGGCACCCATCTTCTTGCTCCTGCTGGGGGGGAGGGCCGCGCACTCTAATCGCGCCCCGGGCGCCTGGCAACGGGCCCCAGCCGCGGTCGGCGTGGCGCTGCCTGGACCGCTACGTCCCCCGCCCTTACAACGAGGTGGTGGCGGACCTGCGAGCAGCCCGGCACGTCTACGTCCGCCTGCCCAACTGGGTCGGCGACGTCGTCCTGGCCACCCCCTTCCTGCACGCGCTGCGCCGGGCCGCCCCGGCGGCGGCGATCACCCTGCACGGGAAGCGGGCGGGGCTCGCCGTCCTCGCCGGCGAGGGGCTCGGCGACCGCGCCGTGCCGCTGTCGCCCGCGCGCGGGCTCGTCGGCCTCCTGCGCGAGGGGCGGCGCGTGCGCCGCGAGGCGGGCCGGCCGGACGTCGCGTTCCTCCTGCCCAACAGCGTCTCGTCGGCCCTGATCGCCCGCGCGACGGGCGCGCGCGCCCGCGTCGGCTACGCCCTCAACGGCCGGCGCGTCCTCCTCACCCGCGGGCTCCGGGCGCGCAAGGAGGGTCGGCTGCGGCCGACGCCGATGGTCGAGTACTACCTGGGCCTCCTCGCCGCCGCGGGCGCGTCGGTCGAGGGCGCGCCGCGCCGCCCGCGCCTGACGACCACGCCCGAGCAGGAGGGGCGCGCCGACGAGTTCCTGCGCCGCCAGGGGGTGCCGCCGGGCGTGCGCCCGTGGGCGCTGAACATCGGCGGGTCGTGGGAGACCAAGCGCTGGATCCCCGAGCACGCGGGGCGCCTGGCCCGCCTCCTCCAGGCGTCGGGCCGGACGCCGCTCCTCCTCACGGGGCCCGACGAGCGCGACCTGGCGCAGCGCGCGCTCGAGGCGGCCGGCGCGCCGGTCCCGGGCGCCGAGGAGGTCGTCCCGCTCACGGAGCTCGTCGCCGTGCTGCGCCGCTGCGAGGTGATGGTCACGACCGACTCGGGGCCGCGCCACTTCGGGGTCGCGGCCGACGTCCCGGTGCTCGTGCTCATCGGGTCGACGCACCCCGGCTACGCGCACGTCGACTACGACGCGCTGGACGTCCTCTGCGACGAGGTCCCCTGCTGGCCGTGCCACCTCAAGCGCTGCCCGATCGACTTCCGCTGCATGACCCGGCTCGGCCCCGAGCGCGTCCTCGCCGCCGCCGAGCAGCTCCTCGCGCGGACCCGCGCCGCCCGCGGGGGGGCCGCGTGAGCGAGACGCAGCGCAAGGCGATCCTCGACGCGGCGCTGAAGGACCGCGAGCTCATGGAGCTCGTCCCGCCCGTCGTGGCGGCCGGGTTCGGGGTGCTGCCGCTCCGGCGCCTCGGCGACGTCCTCACCGTCGCGTGCATGCCCCGCGCCAGCCGGCGCGCCCTGCGCCTCCTGCGCGACGTCCTCGGCCTCGAGATCGTGGCCGCCCCGTTCGAGCCCGCCAACCTGCGCGACGCCATCGAGGCCGCCTACTTCCCGGGCGACGGGACGGTCAACTTCCCGACGTTCCGCGACCCCGAGTTCCTCGACGACCCGCGCAGCGCCGAGGTCCTCCGCCGCGAGAAGGTGGAGCGGCCGCCGCCCGCCGAGCTGGCCGTCCCCGCGGACCGCCTCGCCCTGGTCACGCTCTGCTACCGCTCGACGCTCATGGACCTCGACGGCCCCCGCCCCGGCGGGGCCCTGCCCGACCCGCGCCGCACTCGCCTCGACCTCGGGCCGCTCGACCTGGCCTGGGCCCGCCGCGACGAGCGCGTCGCGGTGCACGCGCCGGACGGCCTGCCGGCGGACGCACGCGTCGCCCTCACGGAGTTCCGGCAGAGCGACTACCGGCACACCCCCGGCGGCAGCGTGGGCGAGCACCAGGTCCGGGCGCACCTGCTCTCCACCCTGCCCCACGTGATCCACCCGACCGAGGTGCAGCTCGTGCGGGTCGAGGCGGACGGCGCGGTCGGCCTCCACGTCTACGACCGCACCGAGCGGGTGGGCCCGGGGGAGCGGCGGCGGCTGGACCTCGCCTACTGCTTCCTCTCCTACGGGAGCCGGCTGCGACGGACGATCGTCCTCGACGTGGAGGAGGCCGGGACCGTGGCGCGGACGCGGGTGGATGTGCACAATCAGCCGGCTCCCTGGGGGGTCGCCGACCTCGGTCGGTGGCTCGGGTGAGCGCGTCGTCGCAGGAGTGACCATGGCGGAGTCCGGGAGCTCGTCGCAGTCGCCCACGCCCAACCTCCCCGGTGGCCCGAGGAAGGAGGATCGCCCCGACTTCAAGGTGATCCGCTCCGCGCCGCCGCCCGAGAGCGGGCCGAACCTCATGCCGCTCGTGCTGCTCGTGGTCGTCGTCGCCATCGGGGTGGGCGGCTACACGATGACCCAGCGGAAGGCCGCCCCCGCGGCGGACGGCAAGAAGGGGACCACGACGACGGAGCGGGCCACCACGCCCACCGGCGACCCCGCGCCGGACTTCATCATGGAGCGGATCGGCTTCTACGAGAACGAGGGCCGCATCGAGCAGGCCCTGAGCTACGCCCAGGAGAAGCAGGCGGACTACCCCGACGCCCCGAACCTCCGGGCCAAGGTCAAGGAGCTGCGGGGCAAGCTCGGCATGGACATGGTGACGAACCCGGAGGAGGCGCTGCGCCTCGGGGCGCAGCGGATCCAGGCGGGGCAGCTGCGCGAGGCGGTCGACGGGCTCGAGGGCCTCGTGCGCACCGCCGAGCTGTCCGACTCCCAGCGCGCGCGCGCCAGCTTCCTCCTCGCCATGGCCCATGGCGGGCTGGGCAACTCGCTCGACGCGCGCAACGCGCTCGAGACGGCCGCGGCCCTGGGCCACGACCAGGCCGAGGTGCAGCGGCTGCGGGAGAAGCTCGGGCTTTGAGCGTGAGCTCGACGAGGATGCGCTGCGCGACTCCTCTCGAGCTCGGCCCTGCGACGAGTGACGCGCTCGCGAGGAGCGGGCGATCGGAGCGCCTCCCGGACGGGCACGAGCCGTCCCGCCCCGCCCGTCCCCATCGCTCGCTCGGTCGGGGGGTGGAGCACGTGCGCCCCCCGAGGTCGTCGAGGTCCCTGACCCGGGCGCGCGCGCTGCTGCTCGCGGTCGGCCTCGCGCTGGCGCCCGGCTGCCAGGCGCTCGGCCGGGGCGCGCAGGGGTTCTACGAGGCCAGCGCGGACGTGTTCACGCCCAACCCGGTCGCCGTCGTCCCGTTCTACGTGGGCACCGGCCTGGGGATGATCGTCGCCTCCCCGCTCGCGCTGCTCTCCTGGCCCCTCGCCGCGCTCTTCGGGCCCGAGGTCGACCAGGCCTACGGCGTGGCCGCCCGGCTCGCGCCAGCGCTCGCCCTGGGCGTCCTCGTGGGCGACCTGCTGGCGGCGCCCTTCTGGCCGTTCGGCCTCCCGTTCACCCCCGACCCGCCGGAGGCGGTCCCCGACCCCCGCCCGGGGCCGCCGCTCGTGGGGACGCCGCCGCAGGAACGCTGACCGCTGGCGTGCCTGCGCGGCGCGGCGGGACTATGCTCTCGGGGTGCTCCACGTCTACGTGACCTTCCGCGACCGCTCGGTCGGGCACTTCGAGCTGCCCGGCGACCGCGTGCGCATCGGCCGGCACCCCGACAACGAGGTGCAGATCGACAGCATGGCCGTGTCGCGCCACCACTGCCTGCTGGAGCGGGCGGGCGAGGGCTGGGTGGTCGAGGACCTCGGCAGCAACAACGGCACCCTCGTCAACGGCGCGGCGATCCGCCAGCGGACGCCCGTGCGCGAGGGGGACGTGCTCTCGATCGGCAAGTTCCAGGTCTCCTTCCGCCTGGGGCCCGCCGGAGACGGCGCGCCCTCGGGCCGGGTCCGCGCGCGGGAGGACGGGCGCACGCCCGAGGCGCGCGAGCAGGCGGCGTCGCTCAAGGGCTTCCTCATCCTGCGCAACCGACCCGGCCCGCCCGTGCTCCTCGAGCGCGACGCCCTGGTCCTCGGCGCCGCGCCCGGGGCCGACCTGCCCGTCGCCGGCGCCCCGCGGCTGGCCGTCATCGTCCGGGGGCACGGCGGGTTCCAGGTGCTCGACGTCGGCCCGACGCCCGGGGCGGCGGTCAGGGTCGCGGGCCGCCCGGTCACCGTCCGCGCGTGGCTCGCCGACGGCGACGTCCTCGCCGTGGGCGACCTCGAGGCGGAGTTCCACGTCGGCACGCCGCAGGGCGACGAGCCGACGATGACGATCCAGGCCCCGCCGGGCGGGTTCGGGCCCGCGTGATCAGGACCCGGCGGCCAGCGGGCGGAGGTCGTAGCGCTCGGGCCGCTCCGCGTCGTCGGCCGCCGGCTGGGTCCCCTCCTCCTTCACCACGCCCAGCCCCTCGACCCACGTGACGACGCGGCGGGCGTCGAGGCCGGCCGCGCGGGTCGTCTGCTCGACCTCCACGGTGAGCCGGCCGCCCTCGTCGACGCCGGCCGCGCGGACGCGGAACTCCGCCGCCGCCGGCGCCCCGCCGCAGGTCCCCTCCCACCGCCAGGTCCGCCCCGGCTCGAGCGGGGCGGCCAGCACCGGCTGCGGCGGGTCCAGGCGCGCGCGGTCGCGGCCGATCGCCCTCGCCACGCACTCGAGGCGGTCGCCCGCCGGCCGCAGCCACTCGGTCGACGTGGTCTTGACCCCCTTGCGCTGCGCGGCGAGGTCGACGCGCACGGCCGCCGCGCCGTCGACGACCTCCCACCCGCGCACGGTCCGCGCCGCGGTGAGCGCGCTCGTCATGGCCGCGTCCCACGTCGCCACCGGCGTCGGCTCGGTCCGCTCGAGCCCCGCCACCCGGCGGACCGTCGGGTCGAGCGCCTCGAGCGCGGCGGCGTCGGCGCCGCGCCGCGCCGGGCGGTCGGGGCAGCCGGCCAGCGGCAGCGCCGCGAGGAGGGCGAGGGGGGCGAGGGCGCGCTTCATCGCCTCACGTCCTACCACGGCCCGTGGCCCTCGGTCCTCTTCGCAGACCGCCGATTCGCCTCGAGCACACCTCCCGCGCCTTCGAGGCGGAGGAGCGCGGAGCGATGCCGCGCGAAGGCGGCCTCCTGGCCGCTAGAACGTGAAGAGCACGCCGGCAGACAGCGACAGCCCCCAGGCCTCGCCGTCGAGGTGCCGCGAGACGCGGCTCGACCCGCGCAGGTCCCGGCGGATGGTGTCGTCGATGTGCCCGGCGTCGACCAGGCGCACGGTCCCGCCGAGCTCGACGGTGAAGAAGCGGAAGATGATCGCCTGGATCCCCATGTCGAGGTCGAAGTCGGTGTCGGCCTTGCCCTCGTACTCGACCCCGTCGCCGTAGGCGTAGACGCGCAGCAAGACCATCTCCGTCGCCAGCACGACGGCCGAGGCGCCGAGGCGGAAGCGGAAGGCCGCCCGGCCGCCCTCGATCTGCACGCCCACGAGGTTGGCGTGCACGGCGAGGTACTGGTTGAGGATGGCGAACGTCGCAGCGCCGCCGTACTCCAGCCGCGCGACGCGGCCCACGTCGGGCTCGCCCGTGGGCATGCGCCCGTGCAGGTAGGGGGCGAGGGTGAGGGGGCCCAGGCCGAAGGCGACCTTGGCCGCGATGTCGAGGTCGCCCCAGCCCTCGTCGTAGCGGGCGCGGAGCTGCTGCGTCGACCCGCGGACGTCCACGTCGTCGCGCCGGTAGATGAACGGCAAGCGGATCGCCGCGTCGAGGAGGCCGAAGGCCGAGCCGCCGGCGTAGGCGACGAAGTCGTGCTGCTCGAGCCGCCGCCGGGCGCGCACCTCGCGGCGCAGCCTCTGGTCGTGCACGAACACGTCGTAGCGCAGGCCCGCGCGCGCCGAGAGGACGCCGGGGACGCGGGCGTCCACCATGTCCTGGAAGCCGGTGAGGCCGAGGCGCCCGGCGAGGCCGATCGCCGGCTCGGCGTCCGACTCGATCGCGCCCGCCGGCGGCGCGAGCGCCGCCGCGAGCGCCGCGGCGCCGAGGAGGCCCCGCGCGGCCAGGTTGCGTGCGGTCCTCTCCCCCATGGTCCGTTCCCCCCTCCGCTGCCCGCGGGGCCATTGTGCCCGAAGGGGCGGACGCGAGCCAAACGCCTCCTCTTCAACGGCGGCGGACGGCCCGGAGCGGGGCGCTCTCGAGCAGGCGCCGGACCCTGGCCTCGGCGTCGCCGTGGTACTGGACGAAGCGCACCCCCGCGCCGAAGCCGGCGCCGTTCTTCAGGCGGACCACGCGGCGCACCTCGCCCTTGACCCGGACCGGCTCGGGGAAGGCGGGGAAGTCGAGCGCGAAGCAGAGGACGTCGCCGACCTCGTAGGCCTTCGAGCGGCCGAGGAAGCGCATGCCGGTGAGCGACAGGTCCTCGAGGACGTGCGGCTCGTGGTAGGCGCCGGCCGCCGGGAAGTCGCCCTTGTCGAAGCGGACGAGCGCGTCCTTCACCGTGATCCGGGCCGCGCGCCGGCGCTCCGCCTTGCTCTGGCCGGCCTCGGGGCGGCGCGGCGCCTGCTGCTGCTGGGCCCCCCGGGGCACGACGGCGGCCCGCTGGGTGGCGGTGATGTCGACCTGCGGGCGCGGGATCACGAACTCGATGCGGCAGTGGGGGCACTGGCCGCGGCGGCCGGCGTGGCGCTCCTCGACGACGATCGGCTCCTCGCAGCCGCCGCAGCGGAACCGCAGGAGGCCCGGGGCCGGGGCCGGGGCCGGGGCCGGCGTCGGGGCCGGGCCCGCCGGCCGCGCGGCGGCGCGCTTGCGCCTGAGGCCCCGCGGGTCGGTCGGGGGGGCGACGGCGCCCTCGACCGCCTCGGCGAGGAGCGCGGCCTCGTCGGTCGCCTCGTCGTCCGTGTCGTCGCCCGAGGCCAGCGGGTCCTCGTCGATCACGCCCAGGTCGGTCACGCGCGAGCCGACGCCCGAGGTCGCCCCGCCGAAGCCGCTGACGAAGCCGAGGGCGGAGTCGACGATCGCCGGCGGGGGCGCCGGCGCCGGCAGCGGGGGCGGCCGCGGCGGCGGCTGCGGCGGCGGCGCCGGGTCGAGCGCGCGCCCGGCGTGGGACGAGCTGACCCCGGAGCCCTGGGCCTGACGCCCCGGGCCCGCGCGCAGCCCCTCGGCCACGAGGCCGACGAGCAGGTGGCCGACGCCCAGCAGGGCCTCGGCCGCCACGTGGGCCCGCGGCGTCGGCGCGGTCACCGGGAGGTCGACGTGCGCGGCCAGGCCCGCGCACGGCTCGCCCAGGAGGCCGAGGCAGGCGGCGCCGCGGGCCCGCGCGCGCAGGAGCGCGCGCTCGAGGCCCGGGCGGGCCTCGTGGGCCACGAGGAGGACGACGTCGCCCGCCTGCACGAACGCGTCGACGGCGCGCAAGAGCGCGCCGTCGTCGTCGGGCGCCGGGAGCGGGCGGGCGGGGAGCCCGGCGCGGAAGAGCACGTCGGCCAGGTAGGCGCCCAGGGCGGCGCGCGGCCCCTCCCCGAGGGTGTGCACCTGCTTGCCGCTGCGGGCCGCATCGAGCAGATGGGTGGCCATGCGCCCGACGGTGCGGGCGTGCTGGGAGAACAAGGCCTCCTTCACGCGGTTGGCCTCGAGCGCCTCCGCGATGACGTCGGATGCACCGCCCATGTGGGGAGGATTGTATGCGCCGGCCGGAGCCGCGCGCGAGGCCGCCGGGGGCGGTCAAGCGCCTTGTCCCCCATGCGCGGCACCCGTATGATCCGGCGCAGGCGCCGGGCCTGCGAAGGAGGGTGGCGGGATGTCCAATCTGCACGAGCGCGCGGTGGCTCAGCGCAACATGCTGGAGCGCCTCGCCGCGAAGATCCCCGGGTTCGCCGGCTACCTGGAGCGCGAGACGCGCCGCGACGCGGACAAGCTCCAGCGCGACTTCTGCGCCGACAAGCTGTTCGCGCAGAAGACGGCGATCAAGCGGGTCCTCGACGACCTGATCACCGGCGGCGACATCGACGGGATCACGCCCTTCGAGAAGCTCATGAACCGCCTCGACCGGGTGGCGCAGCGGATCAAGAACGCCGACCGCGGCTACTCGGGGCTGTTCGACACGATCAAGGTCGACGAGGACGACCTGATGCGCGTCTACGAGCACGACCTGGGGCTCACCGAGGCCGTGACCGAGGTGGCGCACAAGGTGTCGGAGATGGATGCGGGCGACCGCGACAAGCTCATGACCAGGGTCAAGGAGACGATCGAGCTCGTGGACCGGGTCGACGCGTTCTTCAGCAAGCGCGAAGAGATCCTGCGCAAGGGCGCCTGAGAGAGCAGGGAGAGACCACCATGGGCCTTCGTCTCGAAGTTCTGAAGTGGGAGGACACCAGCGGCGGGCGCCAGATCGTCGCCCGCATGCCCGAGTCGGGCATGGCCGACATCAAGCTCGGCGCCCGCTGCATCGTCCAGGAGAGCCAGGCCGCCGTCTTCTTCCGCAACGGGAAGGCGATGGACACGCTCAAGGCCGGCGCGCACACGCTGACGACCGAGAACCTGCCGGTCGTCAGCTCGCTGTTCAAGCTGGTCTACAACGACGCGCCCTTCCAGTCGTGCGTCTACTTCGTCAGCCTCAAGCCCTTCCGCGAGCTGAAGTGGGGCACGAAGGAGCCGATCCTGCTCGAGGACACGAAGTTCGGCTTCGTGAACGTGCGCGCCTTCGGCAGCTTCTCGATCCGCGTCACCGACCCCGGGATGTTCATCCAGACGGTCGTGGGCACCGAGGGCCGCCAGGACTCGCAGGACATCGAGCGCTGGTTCAAGGACGTCGTCTGCGCGCGCTTCGCCGACCTCGTGGCGGAGTACATGCAGGGCAAGAGCGTCGTCCAGCTCCAGGCCAAGCGCGACGAGCTGGCCGTGGCCACGAAGGCGCGCACGGCCGACGACTTCGCCAAGTACGGGATCGAGCTGTACGACTTCCTCGTCTCGTCGATCAGCCTCCCCGACGCCGTCAAGCAGGCGGTCGACCAGCGCGGCGCCATGGGCGCGCTCGGGCTGGCGCCCGGCGGCCAGGGCTACATGCAGATGGCGGCGGCGGACGCGCTCCGCAACGCCTCGCAGAACCAGGGCGGCGCGGGCGGCATGATGGGCGCGGGCATGGGCCTGGCGGCCGGCATGATGATGCCCGGCATGATGGGCCAGGCCATGGGCATGGGGCACCCCGGCATGGGGCACCCCGGCATGGGGCACCCCGGCTACGGCTACGGCGCGCCCGGCATGGCGGCGCCGCCGCCCATGGCGCCGCCGCCGCCGCTGCCCGGCGGGGCGCCGTTCCACGTGGCGCTCAACGGCGCGCAGCAGGGGCCGTTCGACGTCAACGCCATCCGCGGCCTGGCGGGCCAGGGCCAGGTGACCCCGGCCACGCTCGTCTGGCGGCCCGGCATGGCCGCGTGGACGCCGGCCAAGGACGTGCCCGACCTCGCGGCCGTGTTCGCGCCGGCCGGGCCGCCCCCGCTGCCGACGGCCGGCGGGCCGCCCCCCATGCCGCCCCCGCTGGGGTAGCTGACGGTCACGCGACGCTGGCGCGGAGCGAGGCGGAGGGTCACCCTCCGCCTCGCGCGCTTCCGGACCTCCCCCGCTGGTCCCGGCGTTCCAGCCTGGTTTAGACTCCAGCCATGCTGGACGAGACGCAGCGCTTCTACGAGGCGCTCCGGCTGCAGTTCGTGATCGGCGCGGCCGACGCCGAGCGCGTCTACGCCTGGTCGCGGCGCCTCCTCGAGGTCGAGCGGGGCCTCTACGACGGGGCGGGCCCGTACGAGCGCCACCTCGGCCGGATCAAGCGCCTGGAGCGGGACCTCGACGCGCGGCCGCGCGGCGCCGCCGCGACCGAGGCCGACCGGGGCGCGGTCGAGTTCTTCCTCCTCGAGGCCGCGCTGTGGGACGCCGGCGCCCGCGCGGAGACGGTCGAGCCCGAGGTGTGGACCCGCCGGATCGCCGCGGCGCGCCGGCGGCACAAGGAGGCCCAGGCGGCGCTCGAGGCGGGTCAGGGGCAGGCGGAGGGGGCCTACCGCTGGTCGACGCGCTTGCAGCAGGCGGAGCGCGACCTCGACGCCGCCCGCGACCGCGCGCTCCTGCAGGCGCACCTCGACCGCGTGCTCCGGCTCGAGGGGGCGGCGCGCGCGCGGGCCCTGCGCGGCGGCCTGGCGCGCCCGTCCGACCTGCCGGCGGCCGAGTTCTTCCGCTGGGAGGCCGAGTTCTACGTCCTCGTGAGCAAGGAGCCGGGGATGGGCGACGACCGCCGGCGCAAGGCCTTCACCGACGCCTGGGGGGACGCGGCCACCAACGCCTTCGAGGCCGCCCTCGGCGAGTTCCGGGCCGGAGAGGCCGACGTCGAGCACGTGCATCTCTGGTCGCTCCGGCGCTTCGACGCCGAGCGCGTCCGCGGCCCGGACGCCGCCGCGTGCGAGGCGCACCTGGCGCGCGTGCAGCGCCTGGAGCGCGACCTCCGCGCGCGCGACGACTACGGCCTCGGCCTGGCGCTCGGGGCGCTCGAGTGCTTCCGCCTCGACGCGCAGGCGCGCGTGGCGCGCGCGCGGGCGGCGGGGGCGAGCTGACCGCGAGCACCCGTTGTCGTGATGAGCGAGAACAATCACCGAGGACGCCGAGGGTGCACCGAGGACACCGAGGGCTGTTTCAAGCCGAGGGCCTCGGTGACCGTCTTCTACTCGTCAGATGAAGTGGTCAGCGCGCCGGGTCGACCGACGCGGCGACGCGGAGCCCGTTGTTGATCCTTCGCCTGTTCCTGTCGGGCTCGTTGGCGAAGATGTAGCAGCCGGCCTTCTCCGGCGGGTTCGTCCAACCCCCCCCGACGTTGGCCACGACGCTGATGCCGCCGCGGTCGAAGGGCGCCACCCACTCCCACACGTTGCCGACCATGTCGTCGAGCCCGAAGGGCGACCGTCCGGCGGGGAAGGACCCGACGGGGTGGGGCCCATGGCGCACCCCCTTCGCGCGGACGTTGGCGCGGGGCGTCGCCTCGTCCCAGCCGGGGCCGTCGGGGGCGGGTTGGTTGCCCCAGGGGTAGCGGCGCCCGTCGCCGCCCGTGGCCGCGTACACCCACTCGCTGAGGGTCGGGAGGCGCAGGCCCGCCCAGTCGCAGTACTCCCGCGCCTCGCCGGGCAGGACGTTGAACGCGGGCTCCTCGGGGGCGGCCTCGTGCCGCTGCCCGTCGATGACGACGACGTCGGGCAGCGGCTCGCGCCCGGTGTCGGCCACCCAGCGGCGGACCTGCGCCCAGGTGACCTCGTGGCGCCCCATGAGGTAGGGGCGCTCGACCATGTGGTCGACGAGCGGGCTGTCGTCGCGGAGCGGGTCCTCGCGCACCCTCGCCTTGCCGGGGGGCACGAGCACGAGCACGGAGCCGTCTCGCGCGTTGACCGCGCGCCCCGCCGCGTCCGTGGTCATCGCGGCCGGGAGGCGCACGACGTGGCGCGTCTCCGTGCGCGGAGCGCGGCCCGGGGTCGACGACTCGACGACGAGCTGGCTCCACCCGACCGGCAGGCGCACGCGCGCAGGCAAGGCGCTCGCCACCGGCGCGAGCGCCGCCGGGTCGTCGCCCGGCCCCAGCAGGACGGCGGTGGCCTCGCCCGTGGCGTCGCCGGTGACCTCGAGCTCCTCGCCGGCGACGAGCTGCCAGTCCGTCGGCGTCGCGAGGCGGAGCTGGACCGGCCCCGCCGGGCGCGGCGCGGGGCGCGGGCGCTCGGGCGCGGCGGGCGCGGGCGGCGCGCGGTCGTCTCGCCCGGCGGCGACGACGGCCGCGCCGGCGACGACGGCCGCGGCGACCGCCGCGAGGCCGAGGAGCACCCGGCGCCCGGGCGCTCCCCCGGCGGGGGCGCCGCCGCCGGCGAAGCGCTCGAGGTCCTCGGCCAGCGCCGCGGCCGTCGGGTGGCGCACGGCGGGGTCCTTCGCCAGCGCCCGCAGGACGATCGCCTCGAGCGCCGCGGGGACCTCGGGGCGCAGGGCGCGGGGCGGCCGCACCGGGTCGGTGAGGACCTGCTTGATGACCGCGATCTCCGAGCCGCCCGTGAACGGCGCCTGGCCCGCGAGGCACTCGTAGAGGACCGCGCCCAGGCCGTAGACGTCGACCCGCTCGTCGATCCGCTCGCCGGCCGCCTGCTCGGGGGCCATGTAGGCGGCGGTCCCCAGGGCCGCGCCGGTCTGCGTCAGCTTGCGGGCCCCGGCCAGGCGGGCGAGGCCGAAGTCCATGACCTTGGGGATGTCGTCCTCGCCGAAGACGACGTTGGCCGGCTTGAGGTCGCGGTGGAGGACGCCCCGCGCGTGCGCGTGCGCCATGCCGCGCGCGAGCGCCGCCACGAGCGCGGCGGCGTCGGCCGGCGCGAGCGGCCCCTGCCGCAGCCGGCCCTTGAGGTCGCCGCCCGGGGCGAGCTCGGTCACGAGGTAGGGGTGGCCGAGGTGGTCGCCCGAGGTGACCACCCGCAGGATGTTCGGGTGGGCGTCGGCCGCCGCCTGGGCCTGACCCTCGCGGCGGAAGCGCTCGGCCTCCTCAGGGCGCAGCTCGTCGGCGCCGACCAGGAGGACCTTGATCGCGACCCGCTGCTCGCCGTCGAGCGCGCGGCCGACGAACACGGCCCCCATGCCGCCGTGCCCGAGCTTCTGCTCGAGGACGAAGCCCCCGACCACGGCGCCCGGCTGGAGCCGGAGCCCCCACTCGCCCGACGACGACGTCGTGCGCCACTCGCCCGAGGAGGCCGTCCGCCAGTCGCCCGCGCGGGTGGAGTCCACGGGGGCATGGTGCTCGGGGGGAGCGGGGCGCGCAACGCCCGGCTGAGCTCGAGAGAGATCGCTGCGCGATCTCTCTCGAGCTCAGACCTGCGATGAGTGATGCGCTCGCGAGGGGGGCGCGATCGGCGCAAGTGCCCGGGCAACGGTGTTTGGCCCGTTCCGCGCCTCCCGCACGCTGCGCTCTGGCGGGTCGAGTACGGGCAGCGGGAGGAGACGTTCTCAAGCTCTGTGCGATGAGTGATGCGCTCGTAGCGAACCGAACGACCGGACGCATCTTCGCAGACGGCCGAGGCGCCTCCGAGCACACCTCACCGCGCCTTCGCCGCGAGAGCCCCAGGCGAGGCCGAGGAGGGCGAGGCGAGGCGGCGCGAAGGCGAGGGAAGGCGGCCTCCTGGCCGCCGACCGAGCCTGAGAGCGAGAGGCTCGGCTGCTCGGGAACGAACGCTGAGACGGGGGTGTTCTCACGGGGTGGGGGGGGGGTGGGGGGGGGCGCGGGGGGGGGGGGGCCCCCGACGGCGGCCCCCGACGCACCGCAGCGCCCGCCATCCTCGGCCGCAGCCGCGATCACTCCACCGGCTTCATGAGCGGGAAGAGGACCACGTCGCGCAGGTTGGGCGAGTCGGTGATCAGCGCGACGAAGCGGTCGATCCCCATGCCCCAGCCCGAGATCGGCGGCATGCCGTGCTCCATGGCCGCGAGGTAGTCGTCGTCGAGCTCCATGGCCTCCTCGTCCCCGGCGCCGCGCAGGCGGGCCTGCTCCTCGAGGCGGGCGCGCTGGTCGACCGGGTCGACGAGCTCGCTGTAGGCGTTGACGACCTCCCACGTGTCGACGACGAGCTGGAAGCGGTCAGCGGTCCTCGGGTCGTCGTCGCTGCGCCGCGCGAGCGGCGAGAGGTCGATCGGGTGGCGGACGATGAACGTCGGCTGGACGAGCTTCGGCCGGGCCGTGCGCTTGTAGAGCTGGTCGATCAGGCTGCCGCGCCCGGCGTCGGGGTTCTCGAGGTCGACCCTCTTGTCCATGATCGCGCGGCGCAGCGACGCCGCGTCGGGCAGGGCGTCGATGTCGAGCCCCGAGTGCTCGAGGATCACGTCGCGCATGCTGCGCCGCGGGAACGGCTGGCCGAAGTCGATCGTGTGCTCGCCGCGCCGGATCACCAGCCCGCCCGTGGCCTCCTGGATCACGTGGCGCACGAGCGCCTCGGTGAAGGCCATGTTGTCCTCGTAGTTCCAGTAGGCGGCGTAGAACTCGAGCATGGTGAAGTCCTGCAGGTGGGACGGGTCCATGCCCTCGTTGCGGAAGCAGCGCGCCATCTCGTAGACGCGGTCGTAGCCGCCGACGACCAGCCGCTTCAGGTAGGTCTCGGGGGCGATGCGCAGGACGACCGGCATGTCCATCGCGTTGTGGTGCGAGACGAACGGCCGGGCCAGGGCGCCCGAGGCCTGGTTGCAGAGGATCGGCGTCTCGACCTCCTGGAAGCCGTGCCGGTCGAGGAAGTCGCGCAGGGCGCGCACGACGCGCGAGCGGAGCTTGAAGCGCCCCCGCGTCTCGGCGTTGGCCACGAGGTCGACGTAGCGCTTGCGCCAGTTGAGCTCGCCCGACGTGCCCTTGTACTTCGAGGCCGGCGGGGCGATCGCCTTGCCGAGGAACGCCCAGCGCTCGGTCTTCACCGTGAGCTCGCCCGTGCGCGTGCGGTAGAGCTCGCCCTCGACGCCCACGAAGTCCCACAGGTCGAGGAGCTTCGTGAAGCGCTGGTAGAGGCGCTTGCTCTCCTCGGGGTCGGCCGCCAGGCCGTCGCGCGTGAGCGAGAGCTGCAGCTTGCCGTCGAGGTCCTGGAGCGTCGCGAACGTCAGCTTGCCCATGTCGCGCATGAGCACCATGCGGCCGCACACGCGCACCCGCGTCCCCTCGGCCAGCGCGCTGGCCTCGGCCAGCGTGTGGGTGCGCTCGAAGCGCTCGGGGTAGGGGTGGACGCCCTCGGCCTTGAGGCGCTCGAGCTTCTCGAGGCGGACGCGGCGCAGCTCGCCCTCGTCCTCCTCGGGCGCCGGCGGCCGCGGCCCCCCGCCGGCCTTGCCCTGCTTGCCGCCCGACGGCCTGCCCCCCTGCGCGTCGGGGGCCCGCGTCGCGTCGTCGTCGGCCGGCGTCGTCGTCTCCTCGATCATCGTGCCCTCGTGGAAGCGTGCCATGATAGCGCCCCATGCCCCCGAGCGAACCCGCCCCGCCCTGGCGCGTGCTGCGCAGCGGCCCCGGCGCGCCGGCGTGGAACATGGCCGTCGACGAGGCGCTGCTCGAGCGATGTCGCCCGGGCGACGCGCCCGTCCTGCGCCTCTACCGCTGGTCGCCGGCGGCGCTGTCGCTCGGGCGGTTCCAGCCGGCGCGCGACCTCGAGGTCCCGGCCGGCGCGACGCTCGTGCGGCGGATCACCGGCGGCGCCGCGCTCCACCACCGGCCCGACGAGGTGACCTACGCGGTCGTGGCGCCCTACGCGCGCTTCGGCGCGCGCGACCCGCGCGCGGCCTACCACGCCGTCCACGACGCGCTCGCCCTCGCCCTGGCGCGGCTGGGCGTCCCGCTCGAGCGCGGGGCCGCGGGCGACGCGCGCGCGCCCCTGCGCGGCATGTGCTTCGCGGCCGCCACCGACTACGACCTCGTCGCCGCCGGGCGCAAGCTCGTCGGCAGCGCCCAGCGGCGCCGCGGCCACGCGTTCTTGCAGCACGGGGCGCTGCCCGTCTCGCCCGACCCGGCGGTGCCCGGGGCGGTCTCGCTGCGGGAGCTCGTGACGGGGCCGCTCCCCGCGGTCGAGGCGATCGAGGCGGCGATCGTCGACGCGTTCCAGGAGCGTCTCGGCCCGGGACGAGATGACGCGCTGCGCCCGGCGGAGATCGCGGAGGCCGAGCGGCTCGTCGTCGCGCGCTACGGCGCGGCGGCCTGGACGCTCGAGCGATAACACCCTCACGGGCAAGTCGTAACGATTCGTCCGCCAGCGGCCTCCCGAAGTCGGGAAACGGACGGTCAAGAGACGGTGTACACCCTGTGTTGTCGCGCCTTACGCCGACGCGAAGGCCGGCAAGCCCGTTGCTGTCCTCCCGGCGCGAGAGGGACGGCGTGAGCAGCGCGACGCGCAAGGCGCTTCCTTCCGGGCAGCCGCCCGACGGTGGACCCCCCACCGCCGGCCCCACCGCCGGCAAGGGCTTGCACTTCGGCGAGCTGGCCCTGCTCAAGGAGCTGGTCACGCGCGAGCAGCTCGAGTCGGTGCTCCGCTCGCAGGGCACGCGGCGCGACCGCGACGAGCCCGCGCCCAAGATCGGGACGCTCCTCGTGCGCGAGGGGATCCTCAGCAAGGCCGAGGCGAAGGAGCTCCTGCGCCTCCAGCGCGACAAGGGCCCGATCGCCGGCTACGAGCTCCTCGAGCACCTCGGCTCCGGCGGCATGGGCTGCGTCTTCCGCGCGCGCGAGGAGGCCACCGAGCGCGAGGTGGCGGTCAAGATCCTCCCGCCGCGGGCCACCCAGAACTCGCGCTTCCGGGCCCGCTTCCTGCGCGAGGCGCAGGTCACGCAGACGCTCGAGCACCCGCACCTCGTGCGCTCGTTCGCGCAGGGCGAGTGCGAGGACCACCTGTGGTTCGCCATGGAGCTGGTGCCCGGCCTGACGCTGCGCGAGCGGATCAAGCGCTTCGGCGCCGCGCCGGAGGCCGAGGTGCGCGCGACGCTGCGCCAGCTCCTCTCGGCGCTGGCGCACTACTGGGCGCAGCGGATCGTCCACCGCGACATCAAGCCGGAGAACATCATCGTCACGCCCGACGGCGTGGCCAAGCTCACCGACCTGGGGCTGTGCCGGCAGCTCGACGACGACGCGCACCTGACGCGCGTGGGCAAGACGCTGGGCACGCCGCTCTACATCTCGCCCGAGCTGGCGCGCGGCCGCTCGGACATCGACATCCGGTCGGACCTCTACTCCCTCGCCGCGACGATCTACCACCTCGCCTGCGGCGTGCCGCCGTTCGAGGCGGCCGCGCAGGCCGACCTCCTGCGCGCGCACGTCGAGCAGGCCCCGCCCGCGCCGCGGCAGAAGAACCCGCGCATCTCCGAGGGGCTCGAGGCGCTGCTCCTGAACCTGCTCGAGAAGCAGCCGGCCGACCGCCTGGCCACGCCGGAGGCCGTCCTCGAGGCGCTCGACCGGCTCGAGCAGGGCAAGGCGCCGGCGCTGCCGCAGCCCCGCCGGACGCCGCGGCCCGGGACGACGCCGGCCGTGGCGCCGGCGCCCGCGCGGCGGCGCGGCAGCTCGTCCGCCGTGCGGCCGGGGCGGCCCCGGCCGCGGCGGCGCGCGGCTGGCGGCCGCGGCGAGGCCTCGGCTCGCCCGTCGTCGCCGCGCTGGCCTTCCTGGGCCTGTTCGGCGCCGGCGTGGTGCTCGGCCTCCACGTGCGCACGGCTTCGGGCGCCACGGCGCCCGCGGCCCCGCAGGACCCGCAGGCCGCCTTCCTGGAGCTCGCGGCGCGCGCCCCCATGGAGGCGGTCGCCGAGGCCCAGCGCTGGACCGTCGCCCACCCCGACGACCACGCCGGGCAGGTCGTGCGGCTCGGGGCGGTCGTCGAGCGCCTTCCGGCCGACGCGCCCGTCCGCCACGAGCTCGCCCTCCAGCTGCGCCGCGCCCGCGAGCGGCTCGAGGAGCAGGCCTTCGAGCGCCTCGAGGGGCTGCGCGCCACGGCGATCGAGCTCGTCGAGGCCGGGCGCGTGGACGAGGCCCGGGGTCGGCTCGCCGCCTACCCGCCCGTCTACCGCATGACGGCCGCCTGGGAGGCCTACGAGGAGCTCCGCCGCGAGCTCTCGCGCCTCGAGCGGCCCTGAGCCCCGTCTACCCGCCCTGCCAGACGAAGCGCGCCTCGTCGGGGCAGCGCGCGCACACGAAGCCGTAGCCGCTGCCCTCGTCGCCGAAGTCGATCCCGCCGCCGCCGCGCGCCTCGAGCTGCACGACGAAGCGCAAGGGCTTGCCGCAGCGGCCGCAGGCGGGCGTCTCGTCGGGCCCCACCCAGGTGGGCGCGCCGCCGAGCACGCCCAGCACCTGCTCGTCGCGCTCGCGCTGCGCCGCGTAGTCGCCGTCGAGCGCGACGAGGCGCACGCCGTCCATGTCGTCGAGGAGCGTCTTGCGGCTGGGCACCAGCGGCTCGAGCAGCACGGCGCCGCGCTCGACGACGCGCAGGGCGAGGTTCCCCCCGCCCTCCGCGTCCCACGCGCGGCAGCCGTCGGGGTCGTTCCTGCAGTGGAAGAGCAGGAGGAGCCCCGGCGGCACCCCGCGCTCGCCCACGTCCGTCAGGCGCACCTGCGCGATGAACTGCATCGCGCCGTCGCACGTGCGGCACGCGGGCCACATCGTCCCCACGGGCGCGAGCGGGCGCCCGCCGATCCGCGTCGCCGGACGCTCCTCGTCCGGCGCGCTGGTCTGCAGCATGAGCCTCGGCATCCCCGTCTCCTCGCGCGCCTGACGCGCGGGTAGGGGGATCATGGCCAGGAGAGCCCGACGGTTCCAGCCCTGGTCATCCCTCGGAGGAGGGGGCCACGCGGGCGCGGTCCGCCGACGGACACCTCTTTCCCGAAATCTGTATAGGTTCTGTACTCGTCTCCGCCGGCGCCGCAAGCACCTGCGCGGGGAACGCCCGGTGCTGAGCGCCGGCGCGAGGAGGGAGACCTCGTGCGCCACCTGTTCGTCCTCGCCGCGGCGCTGGCCGCGGCGGCCACCCCGACCCACGCCCAGCAGGCGCCGCTCGTCGGCGCGATCGCGCCCCAGGAGGCGTGGAACGACGCCGACGTGGTCGTCGTCCTGCGCGGCAGCGGCCTCGGGGCCCTGACGGAGGTTCGCCTCGTCCCGGCGGGCGGCGGCGCGCCCGTCGCGCTGACCCGCTTCGTGGGCCCGCGCGGCGCCGACCGGGCCGACGTCGTGGTCCCGGCCGGGACGCCGCGCGGCGCGTACGCCGTCGTCGCGGTCGACGCGGCCGCCGGGCCTGGTCCCGCCGCCGCGGGTCGCCTGACGGTGCTCAACCGCGCCGACCCGGACGTCGCGGGCGACCACCTCGTCGGGACGCTCGACGGGCGGTTGGCGGGGCCGGGCGGCGCGCGGGCCGTGCGCGTCTACTACCCGGCGACCCGGGCCGGCGTGGGCGCCCCCGGCGACCCCCGCAACGGGCCGCACGCCGTCGTGGCCTGGGGGCACGCGTTCAAGCCGTTCCTGTTCGCGGCCGGCGTCGACCACCGCAACAACGCCTGGATCGCCCGCTGGCTGGCCTCGTTCGGCTACGTCGTCGTGTGCCCCGACCTGTCGAGCAACACGAAGTACTTCGGGGCCGACGCCACGGGGCAGGCCAACTCGAGCCGCGACGCCGAGGACCTCCTGGCCGCGCTCGCGCACGCGACGCGGCTCGGCAACGAGCCGACCTCGCCCCTGTTCGGCCTGGTCGACGCGGGCCGGGCCGCCGTGGGCGGCCACAGCCGCGGCGGCGACGCCGCGCTCATGGCGGGCGCGCGCGACCTCGCCGCGCGCGGCGCGGCCGCCCGCGTGCGCGCGGTCGTGGCGCTCTCGCCGCCGTCGACCGACTCGCGCGACGGGCGGCGGCCGCTCCGCTTCGGCGACCTGAGCGCGCTCCCCGTGCTCCTCCTCGGCGGCAGCGCCGACCGCATCGCCCCGTTCGCCGAGCAGCGGGCGATCCTCGCCCTCGCCGGCGCCGGCAGCGCGGCGCTCGAGCTCGCCGGCGCCAACCACAGCCAGTTCAAGGACTCGGCGCAGCGGATCCTGAGCGACGGGCAGGCGTCCATGAGCCTGGCGGCGCAGCACGCGGCGGCGCGGCGCTACGTGACCGCCTGGCTGAACCGCCACGTGCGCGACGAGCTGCGCGTCGCGCCGGGCGTCGTGCCCGACGCCGCCCGCCGCGACGCGCGGGTGCGGGCGGTCGAGCTGCGTTAGCTGGCGCGGGTCACCGCCCCTCCTCCTCCTCCTCGCGCTTGGCGGCCTCCCGGGCGAAGCGGCGCTCGCGGTCGACGTCGTCGCTCGCCGGCGGCCCCGCGGGCGCGCGGCGGAAGCCGGCCGGCAGCGTGGTCGGCGCCGGGCGCTCGGCCTCGGCGGTCGCCGGGGCGATGACCACGGGCGCCGGCGCGGGGCGCGCGACGCCGAAGATCACCGACAGCGCCACGAGGCCGGCCGAGCCCACGAGCGCCAGGCGCGAGCGCCAGGCGAGGTGCTCGGCGCGGCGGTGGGCCTCGTCCTGGATGCGCTGCACCTCGCCGAGCGCGCGGCTCTGCGCGCGCTGGAACACGTCCATGAGCTCGGTGTGCGCGTCCTGGAGGGCCACGACCGTCTGGCGCTGGCCGTCGAGGCCGGCGGCCTGGAGGACGTTGCTCTCGCCCAGGCGCCGCGACACGTCGACGAGCCCCTGCTCGAGGCGCCGCGCGCGCGCCTCCTCGCGCTGCGCCTCCTCGCGCGCCTGGGCGGCGAGCCGCGCGCCCACGCCCTCGAGCGCCAGCCGGACCTGCTCGGCGTCGGCGCGCGCCTGCAGCGACCCCTGCTGGAGGTGCGCCTCGAGCTGCACCAGGCGCTGCTCGACGCGCGTCGACGTCGCGCGCAGGGCCTCGACGAGCTGCGCGCGCTGGTCGCGCTGGAGCTCGAGCTCGTGCTTGACCTCGCGCAGGGCGGCGAGCCGCTCCTCGGCGGCCCGCTGCCCCTCGCGGGCGAGCGCCAGCACCTGCGGCACGTCGCGCACCGACTCGGCCAGCTGCAGCTGCGTCCCGGTCTGCCCCTCGAGGACGCGGGCCACGCGGTCGAGCGACTCCTGCTCGCGGCGCGCGGCGTCGGGGAGGGTCTCGAGGATGCGCGCCGTGCGCTCGGCGCGGTCACCCTGGAGGTCGAGGTCGCGGCCGATCGAGGTCAGCGCCTCGTGCAGGGCGCCGACGCCGTCCCGGATGCCGCGCCCGTGGTGGTCGAGCGTGAGCGACACGCCGTCGAGGGCCTCGGCCTCCCGGCGCGCGAGCTCGGGCAGGGCCTCGAGGATCGCCGCGGTGCGGGCGGCGCGCTCGCCCTGCTGGTCGAGCCCGCGGCCGACCTCGGCCAGCAGGTCCTTGACGGCCGCGAGCCCGCCCTGCGTGCCCGCGCCCTCTCGCTCGACCACGCGCGCGATCTCGAGCAGCGCCTCGCGCTCGCGCTCGGACGCGCCGGGGAGCCCCTCGAGGATCCGGGCCACGCGCTCGCCGCGGTCGGCCTGGTGGTCGAGGTTCTTGCCGATCGAGCGCAGGAGGCCGCCGACCTCCCCGATCCCATCGGCGAAGCCCTCCTGGGCGGCGGCCAGGCGCTGCTCGCCGTCGGCGATCCGGTCGGTGAGGACCTGCTCGACCCGCTCGCCGATCGCGCGCGCCAGGCGCTCGCGCCGGAGCATGGCCGCCCGCGCGAAGCGCCGCTGCTGCTCGTCGTCGGTCTTCGGCGCGCGCGGCGCGTTGCGCTTGCCCTCGGCGCGCGGGCGCGCCGGCGCCAGCTCGCCCTCGGGCGCCGCGGCGGGCAGGTCCTTCACCTCGGGCCGCGTCGGGCCGCCGAACACGCGGCGCCAGAAGCCGGGCCCGGCCTCGTCGGTGGGCGCGGGGAGGGACGGGTCGGCCTGCTGCGGGTCGCTGCTCACGGGGGCCTCCTGGGTCGCGGGGTGGGGACGGCGCGGCGCCGGGGGCCGCGTCGCCCCCTCCAGCCTTTCGGCCGGGGCCCCGCCCTGCCTGAAGCCCGGGGCGGCCGGCGGCGCAAGTGGCGGCCGAGCAACGCCGCGCGCCCGGGCCGCCGGGCAGCGGGTCGCCGATGGCGGTGGCGCGCGCGATGGGTAGACTACCGCCCTGCCATGGCGGACGAGGACGAGGACGACGACGACGAGGTCGGCGGGGTCGCCGCGGCGGGCGACGGCTCGCCCGAGCGCGTGGCCAAGAGCGAGCGGATCCTCAACCTGATCGCCGTGCTCCTGCGCTCGGACGAGCCGGTCCCCCTGACCGAGATCCTCGGCAAGGTCACGGGCTACAACGACAAGGCCACGCGCGACTCGCTCATGCGCCGCTTCGAGCGCGACAAGAAGGTCCTGCGCGACATGGGGATCCCGGTCGAGCACGCGACCGGCGCGTTCGGCGTCGAGGGCTACACGATCCCGCGCGGCGCCTACTTCCTCGACGAGGTGCGCCTGCCGCCGGCCTCGGCGCAGGTGCTGCGGGCGCTGTTCGCCTGGGCCCACGGCGGCGGCGGCGAGCTGTCGACCGACCTGCGCACGGCGCTCGTGAAGGTGGGCTACCTCGTCGACGACGACGCCGCCGCGCCGCCCGAGCGGGCGCGCGAGGCCCTCGACCCCAAGCTCGAGCGGGGCCCGGTCGTCGCGCGGAACCTCGAGCTCCTCTCCGAGGCGCTGTTCCGGCGCCGGCGCGTGCGCTTCCGCTACTACTCGATCGGCCGCCACGAGGAGCAGGCGCGCGAGGTCGACCCCTGGGGGCTGGGCTTCGCCGGCCAGGCCTGGAACCGGGGCGCGTGGTACCTCGTCGGCTGGTGCCACCTGCGCCAGGCGGAGCGCGTGTTCAAGGTCCAGCGCCTCCGCGGCGAGGTGGCGCTCGCCGGGCGCGGCGAGGGGCCCGACTACGAGATCCCGGCCGGCTTCCGCGTGCGGGAGCACCTCGGCCGCACGCGCTGGGAGTACCAGGACCTGCAGTCCGCCTTCGCCCCGGGGCCGGCGGAGCCGCCGTTCACGGCCCGGGTGGCCTTCGAGGCGCCGGTCGCCAGCGAGGTGCGGGCGCTCGTGCCGTCGGCGCGCGTCGTCGAGCGCGACGACGACTGGGAGACGCTCGAGTTCGACGTGCGCCGCCGCCGGCCGTTCGCGCGCTTCCTCCTGCGCTACGTGCCGCGCCTGCGCGTCGTCGACCCGCCCGACCTCGACGGCTCGGTGCGCGACCTGGCGCGCGAGGTCCTGTCGCTCTACCGGCCGTCGGCCGGCGCGGACGGCGGGGCGCCGTGAGCAACCCCGTCCCGCGCCTGCGCCGCCTCCTGGCGATCATCCCGCTCCTGCAGCGGCGCGGGGGGATCTCCAAGCAGGAGCTGCAGGAGACGCTGGGGATCAGCAAGCGCGAGCTCGAGGGCGACCTCAACGCGATCCTGCTCTGCGGCGTCCCGCCCTACCTGCCGAGCGACTACATCTCGGTGTTCATCGACGGCGACTGGGTCACCGTCGACCACGCGCGCCACTTCGCCCGCCCGGCGCGGCTGACGCTGCGCGAGGCGCTGGCCCTGCGCCTGGCGATCGAGCGCCTGCCGCTGGCCGAGGACGGCGACATGGCCGACGCGGCGATCGAGCTCCTCGACGCGCTCGACCGCCTCATGCCGCGGCACAAGGGCAGCAAGATGGCCGACCTCGAGGGCCGGATCGAGGCGCCCAAGGCCCAGGACGTGGGCGACAAGCTGACGGTGATCGACGCCGCCGCGGCCTCGCGCACCGCCCTCGAGCTCACCTACTACTCGGCCTCGAGCGAGCAGGTCTCGCGCGGGCGACGGGTGCGCCCCTACGGCCGCGGCGACGCGTTCGGCAACCAGTACCTGGTCGCCTTCTGCGAGCAGAAGCAGGAGCTCCTCTCCTTCCGCCTCGACCGGATCTCGCGCATCGCGCCCGTGGGCGACCCGGGTGCCTTCGCCGTCCCGCCGGGGTTCGACCTCGGCGGGTCGCTCGAGCGCATCGGCGCGATCGGCAAGGGCGAGCGCACGCAGCAGGTGCGCCTGCGCTTCCAGGAGGAGATCGCCCGCTTCGCCGCCGAGGACCACGCCGAGGCCCGCGTCGAGAAGGCCGCCGGCGGGCAGGTCGTGGTCGAGCTGACGTGCGGCTCGATCCCCTGGGCCGTGTCGAAGGCGCTCCTCTACGGCGAGCTGGTCGAGATCACCGAGCCGCCGGAGGCGCGCGACGCGCTGGTGAGGCGGCTGACGGAGTTCCTGGGCGAGGGCGGAGGGGCGGCCCCGGAGCCTCACGACGGAGGAGCAGAGGGCGGCGCCACGCCGTCTGCTCCTCCGTCGTGAGTCAGCGTCAACCGCCTCGACGCCCTCGCACGTGCTCCCGCACGAACCGCACGATCTCCTCCAGCGGCGTGTCCGGCCCGAACACCCCCTGGTAGCCCGCCTCGAGCAGCGCCGGGCGGTCCTCGGCCGGGATCGTGCCGCCGCAGAACAGGAGCACGTCGTCGCCCACGCCCGCGTCGCGCAGGAGCCGGGCGATGCGCGGGAAGAGGGACAGGTGCGCGCCCGAGAGGTTCGACAGGCCGATCGCGTCGACGTCCTCGGTGAGGGCCGCCTCGACCACCTGCTCGGGGCTGCGGCGGATCCCGGTGTAGATGACCTCCATGCCGGCGTCGCGGAGCGCCTGGCAGATCACGCGCGCGCCGCGGTTGTGGCCGTCGAGGCCGGGCTTGCCGATCAGGACGCGGATGGGGGGCGCGGTCATTGGGCCCTGGTGCGGATGGGGAACTTGCGCAGGCTGCCGACCTCGACCGAGATCCCCTCGGGGAGGCCGACGACGAGGACGTCGAGGTCGTCGACGGTGCCTGCGGGCAGGTTGTGGACGCCGTCGAAGCGCACGTAGGCGACGGGGAGGCTGCGCACCGAGCCCGGCGAGCGGCGGTCCTGGTCGAGGCGCTGGCCGAGCGCGTCGAGGTCGGCGGCCGCGCCGCGGAGCGGGATCGGCCACGACCACTCCTGGACGGGCGGCCGCGGCTCCACCGACACGGCGAGCGGCTCCACGGCCGCCGCGCCGGCCCCGCCCCGCTGGGCCGAGAGGAGGACCTTCACGGGGAAGAGCAGCTCGCGCACCTCGGGCTCGGGCACGATCGTGACGACGACCTGCACCTTGGTGTCGCACGTGACGCCCAGCGGGGTGCGCACGGCGCGGGGCAGCGACAGGTCGATGCTGCGCTTGCCGGCCGGGACGCGCTCGCCCGTGACGTCGACCGCCTCCACCTCGTAGGGGCCTGGCTGCCGGTCGCGGAGCGACGCGGGCCCCCGCACCCACACGCGCTGCGGCCTGACGTCGATGCTCGCCACGCGGAACCCGGGCGCCGGCGCCCCCAGGAGCTGCGGGCTGAGGAGGCGCGTCTCCCAGTCGTCGACCTGCGAGAAGGCCACCTCCAGCGGGCTCGGCCGGGCGGAGACGAGCTCGACGTTGGGTCGCATGACGAAGACGTCCGAGCTGCCGAGCTCGATCGTCCGCGTGCCGCCGGCGGCCAGCGCCTCGCGGAGGAACGTGTTCTCGTGCGAGAAGGTGCGCCGGGCCTGCACGTCGCCCGGGGCGAGGCGGCCGATCACCTCGCGCGGGCCGCGGACCTCGACCTTGATCGGGATCTTCAGCTCGCCCGCGGCGTGCTTGCCCAGGTAGGTCACCGTCACGTCGGGCGGCACCTGGATGATGTAGTCCACGTCGACGGTCGTCGTCTCGCTCAGCTGCGCGCCGACGGCGCTCCAGATGAGCACCGAGAAGACGACGGCCAGGAACGCGTTCAGCAGGTGGGCTCTCATGGGCGCCTCAGGTGCCGACGATCCGGCGCTGGTGGCGGGTCGTCGTCTTGCCGCCGCCGCCGCCCCCCCCGGGGCCGAGCGTCGTCGACGTCCCGGTCGGGTCGCCCGGCAGGGGCGGCAGGTCGGCGCCGACGCCGGGCGGCTCGTCGTCGTCCTCGGGGGTGAGGTAGAGCTCCTTGAGCATGGTCAGGAGCGACTCGCGGTCGAGCTCGCGGTGGAGCCGCCCGCCCTCGGCGAGCGAGATCGTCCCCGTCTCCTCCGAGACGACGACGACCAGCGCGTCCTCGACCTCCGACAGGCCGATCGCCGCCCGGTGGCGCGTCCCGAGCGCCTTGCTGATGTCCGGGTTGTCGGTGAGCGGCAGGAAGCAGCCGGCGGCGGCGATCCGGCCGTTCTGGATGATCACGGCGCCGTCGTGCAGCGGCGCGCCCGGCCAGAAGATGTTCGCCAGCAGGTCGGCCTTGACCTGCGCGTCGAGGACCGTGCCGGTCGTGATGTAGTTCTTGAGCCCGTCCTTGCGCTCGATCGCCATGAGCGCCCCCTCCTTCGACTTGGAGAGGCGGGCGGCGGCCGTGGCCACCTCCTCGAGCACCTGCTGCTCGGGGACGTTCGACTGGAACCACTTGTCGCCGATCTTCAGCGCCAGGCCTCGGCGCAGCTCCGGCTGGAAGATCACCACGAGCGCGATCACCGACGCCTGGAAGATCGCGTCGAGGACGAGCGTCAGGCGCGCCAGCTCGAACTCCTGCGAGAGGCCGCGCAGGACGATGAAGCCGACGGCGAGGAAGAAGCCGAGGCTCTTGAGCATGCCCTCGCCGCGCGTGCCGCGCAGGAAGGAGAGCAGGCCGAAGAGGAGGACCGAGAGGATCAGGACCTCGGAGAGGTTCCCTGCGTCCTTGAGCAGGCGCTCCAGCTCACGCAGCATGGGCGCCCTCACGAGCCGCGATGGCGGACACGACGCGCAGCGCGTCGACGGTCGGCAGGACGTCGTGCGTGCGGACGACGCTGGCCCCGTGGAGGGCGGCCCACACCGCGCCGCCGAGCCCGCCGAAGAGGCGCCCCTCGGGCGGCCGGCCGCCGAGGAGGTGGCCCAGGGTCGACTTGCGCGAGAGGCCGACCACCAGCGGGCCGACCTCGGCGAGGCGCTCGAGGTGGCGGAGGAGCGCCAGGTTGTGGTCGACCGTCTTGCCGAAGCCGAGCCCCGGGTCGACGAGGACCGCGGCCGGGTCGACGCCGGCGGCGACGGCCCGCGCGCGCCGCTCGGCGAGGAGGTCCGCCACCTCGGCCACGACGTCGACGTAGGAGGGCGAGACCTGCATGGTCTCCGGCGTGCCCTGCATGTGCATGACGATCACGGCGGCGCCGGCGTCGGCCACCACGCGGGCCATGTCGGGGTCGGCGAGGCCGGAGACGTCGTTGACGAGCGCGGCACCCGCCGCGAGCGCCGCGCGCGCCACGCCGGGCTTGCGCGTGTCGACCGAGATCGGCGCGCCGAGGCCGCCCCGGACGAGCGCCTCGATCACGGGGAGCACGCGGGCGCGCTCCTCGTCCTCGGGGACGGGCGGCGCGCCGGGCCGCGTCGACTCGCCGCCGACGTCGATGATCGCCGCGCCCTCGGCGACCAGGGCCCGCGCGTGGGCCACGGGGTCCGCGATCCGCCCGCCGTCCGAGAACGAGTCGGGCGTCACGTTGACCACGCCCATGACCACCGGCCGGCCGAGGTCGAGGCGCCGCCCGCCGGGGAGCGGCACGGGCGGGCGCGCGCGTAGCTCAGTAATGGTCGGCACCGGCGTACTCCCCGAACACGCCCGCCAGCGTGCCCATGACCTCGCCGAGCGTCACCTGCTCCAGCACCGCGTCCACGATCGCCTCGACGAGCGGGGCGCCCTCCTTCTTCGCCGCCGCCTCGAGGGCGGCCAGGCGGGCCCGGGCCCGCCCCTCGTCGCGGCGGCCGCGGAACTCGGCGAGGCGCGCGGCGCGCGCCTCCTCGACCGCCGGGTCGACGCGGAACACCGCCGGCTGGACCTCCTCGCCGGTCTCGAAGCGGTTCACGCCGACGACCACCCGCGCGCCGGCGTCGACCGCCCGCTGGTGGTCGTAGGCCGCCTGCTGGATGAGCCGCTGGGGCAGGCCGGCCTCGATCGCCGCGATCATGCCGCCGGTGGCGTCGACCTTCTCCAGCAGCGCCGTCGCCTCCTGCTCGACGCGGTCGGTCAGCGCCTCCAGGGCGTACGAGCCGCCCAGCGGGTCGACCGTGTCGGCGACGCCGGTCTCGTGGGCGATCACCTGCTGCGTGCGCAGGGCCAGCACCGCCGACGCCTCGGTCGGCAGCGCCAGCGCCTCGTCCATGCCGTTGGTGTGCAGCGACTGGCAGCCGCCGAGGACCGCCGAGAGCGCCTGGAGCGCGACGCGGACGATGTTGTTCTCGGGCTGCCGCGCCGTGAGCGTCACGCCGCCGGTCTGCACGTGGAAGCGGCAGCGCCAGGACTGCGGGTCCTTCGCGCCGAGGCGGTCGCGCGCGAGCCGCGCCCAGAGGCGGCGGGCGGCGCGGAACTTGGCGACCTCCTCGAGCAGGTCCGAGTGCGCGGCGAAGAAGAACGAGAGCTGCGGCATGAAGGCGTCGACGTCGAGCCCGGCCGCGCGCGCGGCCTCCACGTAGGCGATCCCGTCGGCGAAGGTGAACGCCAGCTCCTGCGGCGCCGTCGAGCCGGCCTCGCGGATGTGGTAGCCCGAGATCGAGATCGGGTTCCAGCGCGGCAGCGAGGTCGAGCAGTAGCGGAAGGTGTCGGTGACCAGCCGCATGGACGGCCCGATCGGGAAGCGGAACGTCCCGCGGGCCACGTACTCCTTCAGGATGTCGTTCTGCGTCGTCCCGCGCAGGCAGGCCGGGTCGAGCCCGCGCCGGCGGGCCACGGCGACGAGCAGCGCCAGGAGCACGGCGGCGCTCGAGTTGATCGTCATGGAGATGCTGATCTCGTCGAGCGGGATCCCGTCGAGGAGCTCCTCCATGTCGTCGAGCGTGCTGATCGGCACGCCGACCTTGCCCACCTCCCCGGCGGCGATCGAGGCGTCCGAGTCGTAGCCGATCTGCGTCGGCAGGTCGAACGCGACCGACAGGCCCGTCTGGCCGGCGGCGAGGAGCGCCTTGAAGCGGGCGTTCGTCTCCGCGGGCGAGCCGAAGCCGGCGTACTGGCGCATGGTCCAGTGCCGGCCGCGGTACATGGTCGGCTGGATCCCGCGCGTGAACGGGTAGAGCCCCGGCCAGCCGAGGCGCTCGTCCAGGGCCGCGTCGGGGTCCGCCGGGGCGTAGACGCGCTCCCGCGGCAGGCCCGAGGCGGTCGTGAACGCGGGCGCGCGCTCGGGCGAGCGCTGGAGCGCCTTCGACACGAGCCGGTCGTACTCGGTGCGGGCCTCGCTCACGCCGGGCGGACCTCCTCGACCTCGCCGGCGACGACCGTCTCGCGCCGGCCGTCGGCCTCGACGACCAGCCCGCCGGTGGCGTTGAGGCCGGCGGCGCGCCCCTCGAGGACGCGGTCGACCAGGCGCACGCGCACGGGCTTGCCGAGCACGGGCATGCGCGCCGACGCGGCGGCCAGGATCGTGGCCCCGCCGCCCTGGCGCACGGCGTCGTAGTGGACCTCGAACCGCTCCAGGATCGCCCCCAGGAGGGTCGCCGGCGCCGGCGCCCGCCCGCAGGCGTGGGCCACGCTCGTCGCCGTCGCCTGCAGGTCGGCCGGCAGCGCGGCGGGGTCGGTGGTCACGTTGACGCCGATCCCCAGGACGAGGAGCGGCCCGCGCGCGTCGCGGGTCAGCTCGCCCAGCACGCCCGAGACCTTCCGGCCGGCCAGGAACACGTCGTTGGGCCACTTGAGCTCGGCGCGGGCGCCCTCGGTCGTGGCCCCCTGGGTCGTGTCGTCGATCGCCTCGGCGACGGCCAGGCCGGCGAGGAGCGTCGCCGGGAGGCGGCGGAGCATGGCCTCGTCGGGCCGCAGGACGAGCGACGCGTAGAGGCCGCCCGGCGGCGAGGCCCAGGGGCGCCCGTGGCGCCCGCGGCCGGCCGTCTGCCGCGCCGCCACGACGAGCGAGCCCTCGCCGGCGCCGCCGGCCGCCAGGGCGGCGGCGCGGTCGTTCGTGGAGGCGAGCTCGTCGTGGACCTCGAGCGCCGCGCCCGCCTGCCCGGTCAGGCGCCGCCCCGCCGTCGCCTGCTCCACGGCCGCCCGGTCGAGCCCGCTCAACGCCACCCCCCTGCCGGCAGAGAAAGATAGCAGAAGGGACGCGCTCCGGGACCCACGGCTGGACAGGGCGATGACCGCGGCGATGGACACGCGCGCCGGTCCGCGCAGAGGACGTCTCGAGGGGCGGCGCGCGGCGCCGTTCCCGCGAGGAGGAGGCGGCCGGGCGGCCTTGTCTCGGCGAGCCCGTTTCGCTATGGTCCGGGCCGTCTGGGCCGGCGTGACGCCCTGCGGCGTGGTCGTCGAGTGCGGAGAGGGGATTCCTCGACATGTGGCAGCGGATCAAGCGCATCTTCCGCTCGATCATCGGTTGGTTCATCGAGCTCGGTGAGGACCCCGTCCTCATCCTGAAGCAGAACATCCGCGACCTCGAGGACCAGGTCCCCGCCCTCAACGAGAACCTCGCCATGATCAAGGCGCAGGTGACCCTCGTCGAGAAGGAGCTGCGCCGCCTCAACGAGCGCGAGGTCGAGCTCACGGCCAAGATCAAGGCGGCCCTCCAGGGCGGCCGGCGCGACATCGCGCTCAACTACGCCACGACGCTCGAGGAGGTCCGCCGGGAGAAGGGCGCGCAGGAGCGGCAGCTCAAGACCGCGACCGAGGCCTTCGACAAGGCGCAGAAGATGAAGCGCGTCTTCATGCTCGAGAAGGAGAAGCGCATCCAGGAGGCGAAGAAGGCGCTCAACTCGAAGCGGCAGGCGGAGTGGAACCAGAAGGTCGCCAACGCCATGTCGTCGTTCCAGGTGGCCGGGATCGACCAGACCCACTCCGAGATGGTCGACAAGCTCGAGCGCGAGGCGGCGCACGCCGAGGCCAAGCTGGAGATGGCCATGGACAGCATGGCCACCGAGCACTACGACATCGAGCAGGACGCCAAGAAGCTGCAGGCCAACGAGACGCTGCGGCAGTTCGAGATGCAGATGGGCATGGCCCAGGACATCTCGGCCGCGCCGGCCGCGCCCGAGGCGCGCGGCGCCGAGAAGACGATCGGCGAGATGGAGCGCGAGCTGGGGCTCTGAGCCGCCGAGGATCGGCCGGCGCATGACGCGGCGAGCGCCTGGCTCTCCGCGTCAGCGGCGCCACGGACTGCGTGAACCAGAAGGAGGGGACGAGGTGTCCGAAGCGAGACTGAAGCCGGGTGGCGTGATCCTGATCGTCGGCTTCGCCATGACGCTCGTCGGCATGGCCTGGTACGCGACGCAGAAGAAGGCCGAGCAGCAGGGCCAGCAGGTCGCGCAGGGCGGCGGCGGCGGCCAGCAGGCCGGCGGCGGCGGCCAGCAGGCCGGCGGCGGCCAGCCGCCCGCGCAGGGCGGCGACGAGGACGCCGTGCCGCTCACCTCGAACGAGTTCGAGGAGGTCGGCCGCCAGACCGTGCCGCAGCTCAAGGGCAGCGGCAAGTTCGCCTGGAACGACAAGGACCCGACCGTCGTCTTCCCGATCAACATCTGGGCCGGCTGGGGGCCGATCATCGCGGCCAACGACGGCTTCGCCCCCGGCTCGCCGAACTCGCTGTTCAAGAAGTACGGCTTCAAGGTCGAGCTGCGGCTGATCGACGACCCGGCGCAGGCGGCCGACGCCTACGCGTCGGGCCAGGCGCACACCATGTGGGGCACGCTCGACATGATCGCGCTGTTCGCCCCGCAGATGAAGAAGGTCGGGCTGACCCCGCGCGTGTTCCAGCAGATCGACTGGTCGCGCGGCGGCGACGGCATCGTGGTGCGGTCGACGGTGAAGAGCGTGGCGGACCTCAAGGGCAAGACGGTCGCCCTCTGCCAGAACTCGCCCTCGCACTTCTACATCCTGCGCCTGCTCGACCACGCCAACCTGTCGCACCAGGACGTGAAGTTCCGCTTCACCAGCACGGCGTTCGGCGCGTCGGCGCTGTTCGCGCAGGACCGGAGCGTGCACGCCTGCGTCTCGTGGGCGCCGGACATCTACACGCTCGTCGATCCGAAGCACAACGTGGGCAACCGCAACCGGCTGCTCTCGACCACCGCCGACGCGGCGAACATCATCGCCGACGTGTGGGCGGCGCGCCCCGACTTCGCCCAGGAGCACCCCAAGGTGATCGAGGGCCTCGTGCGCGGGATCTTCGAGGGCATGAAGGTCCTCCAGGACAACCCCGACCGCGTGGCCCAGCTCATGGCGCAGGGCTACGGCTTCCCGGTCGACGACTGCAAGGCCATGCTCGGCGACGCCTACTCGACGGGCCTGGGCGACAACGAGCGCTTCTTCCTCGACCAGGACAGCTCGATCAACTTCGTCGCCACCTGGAACGAGGCCAGCCGCCTCTACCGGCAGTACGGCGCGATCGAGGGCCAGCCGGTCCCGGCCGACCAGGTCATGGACGCGTCGGTCATCCGCAAGCTGAAGGAGGAGGGCGCGTTCGCCGACCAGCAGGCGGAGCACCAGACGTTCGCGCCGGTCACGGCCGAGCAGCTCAGGGGGCAGATCGAGGCCACCCTGCCGGAGATCCTGCGCGTGCCCCTGCACGTGCAGTACAAGCCCAACGCCTGGGACCTCGACACGAGCTACGACGCGACGATCCCCGAGACGCTGAAGAAGATCAAGCAGCTGTCCGAGGAGTTCGGCGCGGCGCGCATCGTGATCGAGGGCAACGTCGACACGTCGCGCAAGAACGAGTTCCGCTCCATGGGCCCGCGCATCTACGCCGAGATGACCCAGGCGGTGCAGGAGCTCTCGGAGAAGCGCGCCAACGCCCTGCGCGAGGCCGTGCTCAAGCAGATGCCGGGGACCGACCCGAACAAGATCATCGCGTTCGGCAACGGCTGGGACCACCCGATCGACCCCGTCGACCACGCCAAGAACCGGCGCGTCGACGTGCGCGTCCTGCCGGTCGAGTGACCGGGGCGCCATGGCCGAGTCGCTGACGGAGGCGGCGCCGCCGCCCGAGGGGGAGGGGGAGGGGGCCGGCGCCGACGCCGGCGCCGCCCCGCCCCCGTCGTCCTCCCCGGCCGACACGCCGGCGCCGGCCGACACGCCGGCGGCGGCCTCGCCGCCGCCGGTGGACCCGCCCGGACCGGCCAGCGTGGCGGCTCCCGCCGCCGTCGCGCCGGCACCGGCCGGCGCTCCCGCTCCCGCTCCCGCTCCCGCTCCCGCTCCCGCTCCCGCTCCCGCTCCCGCTCCCGCTCCCGCTCCCACCACGCGCGATCCCATCGCCGCCGGCGCGGGTCCGCTCGAGCGGCCGGCGCCGCGCCGGAGCCCCTACGACCACCTCCTCCGGGTGCGCGGCGACGTCGACGGGACGAGCGCGATCGCGATCTTCCTCGGCGGCGCCACCGTCTTCCTCCTCCTGTGGGCGTTCCTCACCGCCGGCGGCCCCGACGCGCGCAACGTGAAGCTCACGGTCGGGTCCGACGGCAAGGTCGAGCTCCCCCGCGAGGTGAAGGCGCGGACCCACGTGTGGGTCCAGGGCTACTCGGAGGCGGCCGACGCCGCCGCCCCGCTCGCGGACGACGAGTTCCGCGTCGTCCCCGGCGCCCCGGCGACCCTCGAGCTCCCGAAGGCGGCGGCGGGGGCGGAGGTCGACGTCGGCTACGACCTCGGCCATGACCCGATCATCTCCAACTTCCTCCTGCCCAAGCCGACCGACGTCATGGCCGGCCTGGTCGAGCTGTTCACCGGCCCCGCCTACCAGGCGCGCTGCGCCGCCGCCGCCTGCGCCCGGTCGGACCCGATCCCCCTGAGCGCGTCGCTCGGCCAGGCGCTCGAGGCCCACCGCTCGTCGCCCGAGACGACCGAGCCGCCGTCGATCACCTGCCCGCGCTGCGCCGCGCCGCTGGCCGGCACGGCCCTGGCGATCCCTACCTCGTCCCAGGGCTTCCGCGGCGGGATCAAGAGCACGCTCTGGCGCACGACGCTGGGCTTCTTCGTGGCCGTGGCCGTGTGCGTCCCGCTCGGCGTCCTCGCCGGCGCCTTCCCGCCGGTGAAGCGGTTCATCTCGCCGCTCGAGATCGCCGGCGGCTACGCCCCGCCGGTCGCGATCCTGCCGCTCGCGGCCGCGGCCTCGGGCTTCCTCGTCAACTCGGGCGTGTCGGGGATCGTGGCCGAGAACACGGCGCGCATCGGCTTCCTGTTCCTGGTGATCGCCTTCTGGCTCTACCCGATGGTCGTCAAGGAGATCGAGGCGGTCGACCAGGTCTACGTCAACACCGCCTACACGCTCGGCGCGACGCGCGGGCAGGTGGTGCTGCGCGTCCTCGTGCCCGTCGCCTCGGGCAAGCTCTTCGAGCACCTGCGGGCGACGTACGCGATCGGCTGGGCGTCGATCATCCTCGCGGAGGGCTACGCCTCGAGCAAGATCCCGGGCGAGTTCGGGATCGGCTTCTTCATGACGGAGATGCAGCGGCGCCACAACATGGTGAACTACTTCTCCGCCGTGCTGGCGATCATCGCCGTGGGCATCGTGATCGACTACGGGTTCAAGCTCGCCGGCAAGCGGCTGTTCCCGTGGCAGGAGGCGCGCTGATGCCGCTGCCGGCCGTGGTCGAGTTCAAGGGCGTCGGCAAGACCTTCGTCAGCCCCGACGGCAGGGCCCACGAGGCGATCCGCGACGTCAACTTCCGCGTCGACGACCTGCCCGACAAGGGCGAGTTCGTCGTCCTGCTCGGCCCGTCGGGCTGCGGCAAGTCGACCGTCTTCAACCTGATCGCCGGGCTCGAGCCCGTGCACCCGGCGACCACGGGCGAGGTCCTGGTGTTCGACGAGCCGGTGCGCGGCCCGGGGCCGGACCGCGGCATGGTGTTCCAGGCCTACTCGTCGTTCCCCTGCTACACGGTGCTCGAGAACGTGGCCTTCGGCCTGAAGCTCCAGGGCGTGCCGAAGGAGGAGCGCGAGGAGCGGGCCATGCGCTGGATCAAGCGCGTGCGCCTCGACGGGAGCGAGCGCAAGTACCCGCACCAGCTCTCCGGCGGCATGCGCCAGCGCGTGGCGCTCGCCCGGACGCTCGCCCTGCACCCGCGGATCATCCTCATGGACGAGCCGTTCGGCGCGCTCGACCGCGTCGTGCGCTGGGAGATGCAGGACCTGCTGGTCGAGCTGTGGCACGAGGTCCACGCGACCGTCTTCCTGATCACGCACGACATCGCCGAGGCGGTGTTCCTGGGCGACCGGATCTACATCTTCTCCGACGGCCCCGGCACGATCGTCGAGGAGATCCCCGTCCCGCCGCCGACGGGCGCGGCGGCAGAGGTGCAGCGCACCGACGCCTTCGCCAAGCTCGTCAACGAGGTCTCCTGGAAGTTCGAGGGCCGCGACGTCCGGCCGGAGGCCAAGGGCGGCGTGCGCCTGGCGCGGCCGGAGGGCCTCGCGTCGTGAAGGACGGCGGCCCCCTCGACGAGCAGGAGGCCCGCCTGCGGCGCGAGCTGGCGCTCATCAAGGAGCGCTGGCTCAAGAACCGCGACGAGGACATCAGCTACTTCCAGGAGGCGCTGTACGACCAGTACAACCTGATCACGGTCGGCGGGCTCGGCGCGCTCACGGTCGCCAGCGCGGTGATGATGCCGCCGCTCACGCTGCTGGCCGGGTCGCTCCTCGTCGCCTGGGAGGTGTGCTGGCTGGGGATCGCGCCGTTCTCGGCGCGCTTCCGCCGCGCGGTGCGGGCGCGCAAGAACGCGGCGGCGCTCGAGGCGCGCGACACGCGGCGGAGGTCGATCACGGACGAGCTCCCGCCCGAGCTGAAGCGGCAGTACGAGACGACCGCGGCGGTGGTCAAGGAGATCCGCAAGCACGCGGAGGCCGCGCAGGAGGGCGAGCTCGAGGTCTTCGAGGAGACGCTCGCCAAGCTCGACTACCTGCTCGAGGAGTACGCGCGCATGCTCCTCGCCCTGCGGCAGCTGGACGAGAACATGAAGGCCTCCGAGGAGGGGACGCTCGCCCGGCGGCTGGCGGCGCTCGAGCAGGAGGTCGCCGCGATGGAGCCCGGCCGCCTGCGCGCGGCCAAGGAGAAGAACCTCCTCGTCCTGCGCCAGCGGGCCGACCGCTTCGCCAAGTCGCGCGAGGAGCGCGAGTACGTCGAGGTGAGCCTCGAGACGCTCGAGAACACGGTCAAGCTCGTGCGCGACCAGGTGATCGCCGCGACGTCCGCGCAGGGGATCGCCTCGAGCCTCGACCAGATCGTCCTCGAGGTCGGCCGGCACCGCGACCACATGGACCACGTCCAGGCGCACCTCGAGGCGCAGGGGCAGCCGTTCTCCGTGGACGTGCCGGCGGCCGAGGTCGCGCCCGAGATCAGCGCGGCGCCGCCGGCGCCCGCGGAGCGGGACGACGAGCGCGAGCGGTGGAGGCGGGCCCTGGAGGGGTCCTGACCGACCAACAGACGACGCACCTCGGGTCGGCTGAACATGGGACACGAAGGCGACGAAGGTCAACGGAGATCACAGAGGCCTCTGTGATCTCCGTTGACCTTCGTTGCCGTCGTGTCGAATCCGGGTCCGGGCGATCGTCGAATCAAGGGCCAGGTCGCGAGGCCGCCGCCGTCGCCGCGACCCGCGTCGACGCGCACACCTCGACGAACACCCGCTGCACGCGCCGCGTCAGGCGCCCGAGGCGGATCCCGAGCGGCGTCTTCGCCTCGGGCCGGTCACCGTTGAGCCAGCGCTCGAGGTCGCGGGCGAGGATCACGGGCGACGGGTAGCGCCGGGCCGGGTCGTGCTCGAGGCAGCGGCGCACGACCGGCTCGAGGTCGGGCGGCAGGCTGGGGTCGGGGTCGTCCGCCTCGGGGGTGAGCTGCGACGGGGTCTTGCCGCCGGCGAGCAGGAGGAGCAGCGCGCCGAGGCCATAGACGTCGGTCAGCGGGTCGCCGGCCTGGCCCTCGCCGAGCTCGGGCGCGCGGCAGCCGCGGCGCTCGAGGCGCGCGACGAGGTGGCCCTGGCGCGCGGGGCTGCCCGCCTCGGCCTCGGCCACGCCCCAGTCGATCAGCCGTGCCTGCCCGTGGCCGTTCACGACGACGCTCGCCGGGTGGAGGGCGCCGTGGACGAGGCCCAGGCCCTGCGCGTAGCCCAGCGCCCTGGCGAGGTCGCAGACGATCGCGGCGGCCTGGCGCGGCTCGCGGCGCGGCGACTCGCCCCGCCGCGGCTCGAGCGTGCGCCCCGGCGCGATCTCCATGGCGACGAACAGCCGCCCGTCGGGGGCCACGCCGAACCCGCCCGGCAGCGGGGCGAGGATGCCGGGATGGCGGAGCAAGGTGGCGGTCTCCAGCGTGCGCTGCGCGTCCTTCGTCAGGGCGCCGACGCCCTCGACCGTGCGCACGGCCACGAACCGCTGGTTCTCGTCGTCCCAGGCCTGGTGCAGCTCGCCGGCGGCGTTGCGCTCGACGCGCTGGATGAGGACGAAGCGGCCGACGTGGCGCGTGGGGTCGCTCGCCGCCTGCGCGATCGACGCCCGGAGCGCCCGGCGCGAGCGCTCGAGGTCCTCGAACAGGCGGTACTCCTCGTCGACGTCGGTGGCGACGACGGCGCTGTCGCCGAAGCGAATGTGCGACATGGCGTTGTGCTCCCGGGGTGGAGGGCGCGTCCTGCATCCGGCGGCACGCCCAGGGCCCGGACCCTGAACACCCGCCGTGCCAGGCCGACCTGACGCGCAAGGGCACCCGCGTGACGAGGGTTGTCGCTCGGTCCCGGACAGGGTCGGGCGGAGGGGGTTTACAGGGTCGGCAAGAATGGGCCGACCCGCAGGGCGCGTCCGGGTCGCCGGAGCTACGATCCCGGCGGGAGTCCCTCGATGACCGGCCGCCTCGTCCGCGTGGGTGTCCTCTCCGTCCCCCTCCTCCTCGTGCCCGCGGCCGCCTGGGGCGGCGCGGCCGAGCTGAAGCGCGCCCTCGAGCAGGCGCGCCAGGCGGCTCAGGCGGGCGACGGGGACGCGCTCGACCGCGCCCTGCGCGCGGCGCTCGCCGAGGGCGGCAAGCCGCCGGTGAAGGGGCTGCTGGAGCTGGCGGCCGGCTTCCCTGCCGGGCGCGAGCCGCTCTACTGGCAGGTCGTGGGCGGCGTGGCCTCGGTCACGGACCGGGGCGGGCTCGATGCCGTGGGCGACTTCCTCCAGGCCTCGGGCGACGCGCCGCTGGCGCGTGACCTGATGCTGGCGCTCCAGGGGAACCGCTCGGCGGAGGTCCTCGAGCTGCACCGCCGCCTGCTCCGCCCCCGCTCGGGGCCCCTGCAGCTCCTCGCCGTCGACCGGCTGGGCGAGCTGGAGCGCCCCGAGGCGATCGACCTCCTGCTCGAGGTCCTGAAGCGCGAGGAGGGGAGCGGCTCGGCGCTCGAGCGGCGGGTGCGCTCGACGCTCGCGGCGGTCTTCGGCGAGGACATGGGCGACCGGCTCAACTGGGAGGGCTGGTGGGCGCAGAACCGCGACACGGCCTTCGGCCGGCGCGCCGAGCCCGGGAGCACCGGGACCGTGAAGGACCAGCTCGACCGCGCCCGCAGCGGCGGGCTGGCGTCCATGTCCCGCCGCGGCGGCAAGGTCCTCGTCCTGCGCGGGTCGGTGCGCAACTTCGACGAGATCGAGGGTGTCCTCGAGCGCCTGGGCGTGCGACACGAGGTGATGCTCAAGACCGCGTTCAACGCCGACCCCGCGGCGCTCGACGGCGTGGCGGCGCTGATCATGAACTGCAGCTTCTTCGGGACCGTGTGCCGCTGCCGGACCTGCAAGCCGGGCCAGGACCCGAAGAGCCGGCTCCCCGTGTGCACCGGCTGCGACACGCACGACCTCACGCCCGACGCGCTCGACGAGGCGGCGGTGCGCAGGATCAAGGCCTTCGTGGCCGCGGGCGGCTGCGTGTTCACCGAGGACTACGGGCTCAAGGAGCTGACCGGGAAGGCCTGGTCGGATTACGTCACGCCCGGGGTCGACCTGAAGGGCGGCGAGGTCGACTACGCCCCCGTGCCCGGGCAGGTCGACCCGTCGCTCCTCCGCGGCGTCCTCGCGCCGGCGGGCGCCGACGCGGGCTCCATGACGGCGCGGCGCTCGTCGCGGTGGAAGATCGACGACCTGAGCCCGGCGATCGTCGTCGCTGCGCCGGAGCGCGTTCAGGTGCTCCTGGCCAGCCAGGAGCTGAAGCCGCAGACGAACGGCGTCGGGGCCGTCGCGGTCTGCTTCTCTCCCGGCGGGACGCTCGGCCCCCCCGAGGAGACGGGCCGCCGGCCGCGCACGGGCGGCGCCCGGCGCCGCGACGAGCCGGCCGCGCCGCGCCCCGGCCTCGTGCTCCACGTGCTCAGCCACTTCGGCAAGCAGCAGAGCCTGTCGGACGAGTTCACCCTGCAGAACCTGCTGGTGAACTTCCTGCTCGAGGCGCAGGACCGGTTCGCGGCGCGACGTTGAGGGCGTCCTCGCCCCTGGCTCGACGCGAGCGGTGAAGCGTCAGATCAGAACCGTTGCAGCCCCTTCGGCTTCGGCGCCGGCGCCACCGGCTTCTTCTCGTCGGCGGCCGGGCGGTGGCTCTCGAGGCCCTCCGGGCGCTGGAGCGTGCTCGGGTCGATCGGCTTCGCCGCGCGGGCCGACACGATCTCGCGCTCGATCCGCTTGACCGTGCTCGGGTCGACCTTCGGCTTCTCGCGGGCGCGGCGTCGCTCCTCGGTCTCGGCGCGCTTGATCGTGCTCGGGTCGACCTTCTTGCCGCGGACCCGGTGGCTCTCGATCTTCTTCGGGCGCACGAGCGAGTTCGGGTCGACCCGCTTGCGGCGGGCGCGGCCGACGAGGAACCCCTTCACCTTGGGGTTGTTCGCGCCGACGAAGCCGATCCCGTCGACCCAGCCCATCTTCTTGGCCGCCTCGTCGAAGGCGGCCTCGCTCTTCTGGGTCTCCTGCTGGGCGGCCTTCTCGGCCTGCTTCCGCTTCCTGAACGCCTCGAAGTCGTCCACGGCGCCCTCCGCTCGCCAGCGTAGACCACCGAGGATCGCGGGGCCAGGGGCGCGATGCGCGGCGCGACGCTACGCTCCCGGAGCGTGAGGTGTCGCATGCGCCCCTGGCCGCTCGTGGTCGTCGCTCTGCTCGCGGGCTGCCCGGCGCGGCAGGGCCTGGACGTCGGGGCCGCCGTCGACGCCCTGCTCCAGGCCCAGGAGGCGCGCGACTGGGCCGCCGTCCTCGCGGCTCACGCGCCCGACGACCGTCCGCTCGTCGTCGGTCGCCTGTTCGTCCGGGCGCACCAGGCCGGCCACGGCCCCGAGGCGGAGGCGCGCCTCGCGGCGCTCGGCCCCGTGCTCGCGCGGCACGGCCTCGGCGAGGTCCGGCGCCTCGAGCCCGACGCGCTCCGGGCCCTGGCGGAGGACGACGCCGCGCTGCGCGCGATCGTCGGCGCGGCGCAGGACCTCGCGGCGGCCTTCGCCGACCTCAGCGAGCACGTGAGCGACCGCCGCGCCGACTTCCCGACCACGGAGCGCCGCATCGGCGACCCGGTGGTCGTGGGCGACCGCGCCACGGCCCGGGTCCTCGTGAAGGACCCGAAGTGCGGCCACGAGTACTCGCTCCCGCTCGTGCGCGTGGACGACCGGTGGTACGTGACCGTGAGGCGCCGTCAGGGGTGAGCGACGAGGGCCCGGCGCAGCGCCTCGGCCGCCGGGCGGTCGGTGCCGGGCGTGGTGACGAGGACGAGGGGGGCCTCGGCCGCCGCGAGGAAGGCCAGGCCGTGGGCGCGCGCCTCGTCGTCGGTGGTCACGCCCACGTCGGCGCGGCCGGCGGCCAGGGCGCGGGCGACGGCCCTGGCGCTGCCCACGTCGAGCGCCGCCGCGGGCGCCACGGCGAGCAGGTCATCGAGGAGACGCCGCGCGTCGGTGCCCCGGCGCGCGCGCGCCAGGCGGGCGCCGCGCTCCAGCGCGGCGGCGAGGACCGCCCGCGGCTCGCCCTCGAGCGGCGCGCCGGCGCGCGCCGCGAGGCCGAGGCGGCGCGCGCGGAGCGACGTCAGCGCGAGCCCCTGCGCCCGCGCCTCCTCCTCGCCCGTCGCGCCGACGACGGCGGCGTCGGCCAGGCCCGAGGCGACGGCGTCGACGGCGGCCACCGCGGAGCCGGGGAGGAAGCGCGCGCGGAGGCCCTCGTCCGAGGCGCGGTCGAGCGCCGCCTCGACGAGGGCCGAGGGCTCGCCGACGACGACGAGGTCGGCGCCCGTGCGCTCGTGCGGGCTCCGCAGCCACGTGAGCGGCAGGGTGGCGCCGGCCGGGACGTGGTCACGGTCGGCGGGGACCTCGACCCAGCCGTCGGCGCGCGCCAGGCCCGACGTCGCGCCCGAGCCGCGCAGGAGCGGGAAGGCCCGCGGCGGGCCGTCGCCGGCCCCCGCCAGGTAGCAGAGGACGTACTCGTGGCGCCCCGGCGCCGAGGGGAAGGCCACGCCCAGGCGCGCGCCCGGGCGCGCGTGCGCGGCGCGGGCCGGGACGCCCGCGAGCTGCGCGAGGACGGGGCGCACGAACACCTCGAACGTGACCGCCGCCGAGGTGGGGAAGCCGGGGAGGATCGCCACCGGCCGCCGCTCCCAGGCGGCCAGCACGAGCGGCTTGCCCGGGCGGACGGCGACGCCGTGAACGACGACCTGCCCGAGCGCCTCGACGACGCGGTAGGTCAGGTCGCCCGCGCCCTTGGACGTGCCGCCCGAGAGGACGACCGCGTCGCAGGCGCGCGCCCGCTCGAGGAGCGCGCGCAGGGCGGCCTCGTCGTCGCGGGCGATCCCGAGCTCGTGCGCCTCGCCGCCCAGCTCGCGCACGAGGTCGGCCACGAGGCGGGCGTTGGCGTCGAAGATCTGCCCCGGCGCGAGCGGCCCGCGGCCGGGCGGCACGAGCTCGTCGCCGGTCGAGATCACGGCCACCTTCGGGCGGCGGTGGACGAGGACGCGGTCGACGCCGGCGCCGGCGATCACGCACGTCTCGCGCGCCGTCAGGCGCCGGCCCGTGGGGAACAGCGCCTCGCCCTCCTCGACGTCGCTGCCGCGGCGCTGGATCCCCTGGCCCGGGGTGAGCGGCTCGCGCAGGACCACGTGGTCGCCGTCGCCCCCCGACTCGAGCGACGTCTGCTCGATCATGACGACCGCGTCGGCGCCCTGCGGGAGCGACGCCCCGGTGGCGACCTCGATCGCCCCGCCCGCGTCGACGACGCGGCCCGCCGGGTCGTCGCCGGCGGCGATCGGCCGCCCCAGCAGGCGCAGGCGCGCCGGCGCGTCGGTCGAGGCGCCGAACGTGTCGCTCGCCACGAGCGCGTAGCCGTCGACCAGCGCGCGGTCGAACGGCGGCAGGTCGCCCGGCGCCTGGAACGGGGCGGCGAGGACGCGGCCGAGGGCGTCCTCGAGCGCGACCTCCTCGGCGCCGAGCGGGCGCAGGTCCAGGGCCTCGGCCCAGGCGCGCTGGGCCTCCTCCTTGGAGACGACCGCCAGGTACTGCTTGCGGCTCACTCGAACACCTCGACCCACACCTCGGCACCCGCCTCGAGCCCCTCGAGCGCGCGCGGCACGCGCAGGAGCCCCTGCGCCCGCGACGCCGCCAGGAGCGCGGCCGAGCCGCCGGGGAGCGGCGTCACGGCGCCCTGCGCGTCGATCGTCACGCGGACGAGGTCCGTCCGGCCGGCGGCCGACGTGACCTTGGCCGCGAGCCGCCCCGGCCGGCGCAGGGGCGGCGCCAGGGCCGCGGCGGGCGGCTCGCCCTCGAGGAGGCGCAGGGCGGGCCGCGCGAGCACGTGGAAGCACACCCACGCGGCGACGGGGTTGCCGGGGAGGAGGGCGTGGACGCGCGCGCCCGCGCGCCCGAACGCGACCGGGTGCCCCGGGCGCATGTCGACGCCGCGGAGCCACAGCTCGCCCCGCGCCGCGACGAGCTCGGGCAGGACGTCGTCCGGCCCGGCGCTCGTGGCGCCGGTCGAGAGGACGAGGTCCTCGTCGCACGCGTCGAGCGCGGCCGCCAGCGCCTCCCGCGTGTCGGCGACCGGCCCCGCCCGGCGCGGGTCGAGCCCGCACCCCCGCGCGCAGGCCGCGAGCAGCGCGCCGTTGGCCTCGTAGGTGCGCCCCTCGGGGAGCGGCTGACCGGGCGCCACGAGCTCGTCGCCCGTGGTGACGACGGCCACCCTGGGACGCCGGTGCACGCGCACCTGCGCCCGGCCCACCGACGCGAGGAGGCCCACGTCCACCGGCCGCAGGCGCCGTCCAGCGTCGAGGAGCGGCGCCCCCTGGCGCACCTCGTCGCCCCGCCGGGCGACGTGCTTGCCCGGCGCGACGGCGGCCACGAGGCGCACGCGCTCGCCACGCACCTCGACGTGCTCGATCGGGACGACGGCGTCGGCGCCCGCGGGCAGCCGCGCGCCCGTCGAGATCCGCACCGCCTGCCCCGGCCCGACGGGCGGCGACGCGTGCCCCGCCGCCGCGGCGCCGACGACCGCCAGGGAGACCGGCTCGTACGACGACGCGCCGAAGCTGTCCGCCGCGCGCAGGGCGAACCCGTCCATGCAGGCCCGGTCGAAGCCCGGCACGTCGAGGTCCGACGCCACGTCCTCGGCCAGCACGCGCCCGAGCGCCCGGTCGAGGGCCACGTCCTCGACCGGCAGCGCGGCGACCTTCGCGGCGATCAGGGCCAGCGCGTCGTCGATCGAGAGCCCGTGCGCGTGGGTCACGGGGCGGAGTGTATCAACCGCCCCCAGCCTGGTCGTTCGAGGACGGTCACCGAGGGCACCGAGGACACACCGAGGTCACCGAGGGCTCTCGGTGTCCTCGGTGCACCCTCGGTGCCCTCGGTGCCCGTTCTTCCTCGTCACATCGAGCGGTCGGTCGTGCCTACCTCGGCCCGCGCGGCGGCGGCGCCCGACGGCCGGGCCTGTCGCCCTCGCCCTGCCGCTCGCGGTCGCGGTCCGGCCGGTCGCGGTCGGCGGGCCGCTCGCCGGGCGGGTCGCGGCGCTCGCGGCGGTCGTCGCCCGGCCGCTGCGGCGGCGCGTCGCGCCGGCGCTGCAGCTCGCTCAGGACCTTTCGCCGGAGCTGCTCGCGGCGCTCCTCCTCGGGGACGAAGCGGCGCAGGAGCTCCTGCACCTGCCGGGCGCGCTGCTCGTCGCTCAGCGACGGGTCGGTGAGCAGCCGGCGCAGCTCGCCGCGGGTGTGGCCCTCGACCGCCTCGCGCGCGCGGCGGAAGCGCTCGCGCGGGTCGAGGCCCTCGAGCTCGGCTTGCAGCGGCTGGCGCACGCCCGGCGGCAGGTTGCGGACGCGCTGGTCGAGCACCTTGCGCCGGTGCTGCTGCACGAGCTTCTGCAGCTTCTTGCGCCGCTGCTCGGGCTCGAGCTGCAGGAGCGCCCGGCGCTCCTCGGGCGGGAGCGACTGCAGGAGCTGATGGTGCAGGCGCTCGTAGCGGAGCTGCTCGTCCTTCGGCCGCTGCTCGAAGCGCCGCCGCCGCTGCTCGGCCTGCGCGGCCTCCTTCGGCACGCGCTGGCGCAGCTCGCGGCGCAGCCCCTCGAGCTCCTCGGGCGCGCGGTCGCGCACGTGCTCGTCGTAGAGGCGGCGCAGCCGCGCCCGCTCCTCGGGCGGCAGCGACCGGTAGCGCTCGAGCAGGCGCGCGCGCTGCTCGGGGGTCAGCCCGCGCTGGCGCGCGGGCGGCGCGTCCTGGCCGAGGCCGGGCGTGGCGACGAAGAGGAGGAGCAGGGCCGAGAGGACCAGGCGGCTAGCCATCGAACTCCTCCGCCTCGAGGTCGTCGAACAGGTCGGCCGCGTCGAGGAGCCCGAGCTGCTCGAGCTCGCGCAGGTCGCGCAGGAGCTCGAGGTGCTCGATCAGCGCGCGCTCGTCGGCCGGGAGGCCGGCCAGCGGGTCGGAGCGCGCCGGCGCCGGCGTCGGGGGGGTCTGCTGCTGGACCGGGGGCTGCTGGGTGGGGGGCTGCCGGGTCGGAGGCGCCTCGGGCGTCGGTGGCACGAGCGGCGGCGTCACGAGCGGCTGCGGCGTGCGCGGCGGGGTCGCCGGCGCCGGCCGGTTCGGCCGGAGCGCCTGGTCGCCCTTCGGCGCCCCCCACGGCGCAGATGGCCGCGTCGTCACGATCAGCCCGGCCCCGGCCACGAGCAGCGCCGCGGCGGCCGCCGCCAGCCAGCGCTGCACCGCGCGCCGCCCGCCGGCGTGGACCTTGAAGCCGTCGGCGGCCCGCAGCCGCGCCTCGACCTCCTCGAGGAAGCCCGGCCGCACCGCGAGGCCGGGGAGCAGGTCCAGGCGCTCCCACACGGCCGCGAGCGCCTGGCGCTCGGCCTCGCACGCGGGGCAGGCCGCCAGGTGCGCCCGGACCTCGTCGGCCCGCGCCGGCTCGAGCTGGCCGTCGAGCAGGGCCACGAGGTCGTCCGTCACCGTCGCGCAGGTCATGCTCTCTCCACCGCTATCCGGGTGAACGCCCGGGCGGCCCCTGGGTTTCGCTCGGGACCCCGCCCAGGTAACCCTCGAGCAGGTCCTTCAGCGTCATGCGCGCCCGGTGCAGGAGGCTCTTCGTGGCCGGGACCGTAAGGCCAAGCTGATCGGCCACTTGCTGGTAATCGAGCCCCTCGAACTTGTTGAGGAGGATGGCCATGCGCTGCCGGTCCGGCAGTTGCTGCACCGCGTCACGGACCCGCCCGGCGAGCTCCTCGTCGAGGAGCGTCTCCTCGGGCGCGCGCACCCCGTCGGCGGGAGGCTCGGACGCGCGCTCGCCGTCGTCGCCCTCGTCGAGGGAGCGCGGGCGCTTCTTGCGCAGCTGCGACAGGCACACGTTCGTGGCGATCCGCAGCACGTAGGCGCCGAACGGCGCGTCGGAGCGGTAGCGGTCGCGCGCCTGGTAGAGCTTGAGGAAGGTCTCCTGGACGACGTCCTCGGCCGCGGCGCGGTCGCCGAGGTAGCGGAAGGCGAGCGCCAGCACGCGGGGGGCGTTCCGCCGCAGGAGCTCGCCCAGGGCGGCGCCGTCGCCGGCCTGGAGGCGCAGCATGAGCTGCACGTCCGGGTCGCGCGGGTCCACACTCACCTGTGGCCGAGGCGGGTGACTATGCGAAGCAGTCCTTGAGGAGCTTCAGCCCCTCGACGTTGTTCGTCTTGATCTTGCCGCGCATGAAGTCGAGCGCGCCCGGGACCCACTCGCCCTTCACCATGCGCACGAAGTCGTTCTCGGCCATCTTCAGGACGACGTCGGCCGCCTCGGTCTTGCCCGGCGCGGCGGTGCACTCCGCGGGCGTCAGGGTCATGATCCACTTCTGGTCGGACGCGTCGCCCAGCGACACGTAGAAGACCGTCTGCTTGTCGACGACGTTGGGCTTGTAGACGCGCTTCAGGTGCTCGAACGCGTCGACCAGGGCCTGGCTCACGGGGACCTCCAGCGGGCGAGGCCAACCTCTATATCACGCCGGCGCGGCCGGCGCGCGGCCGCGCACGGAGCGGAGCGTCTCGACCGTGCTGAGCGCCGGGGCGAACCCGTAGTCGGCCCGGAAGGCCGCGTCGTCGATCACGGTCGGGTAGCGGAAGTAGTCCATGAGGTGCTTGGGGAAGACGAGCCGCCAGCGGGCCAGCATGCCAACGAGCGGGTAGGCCACGACGTGCGGCACGGGCAGCGGCTCGGCGCCGGCCAGGCGGATCGCGTGCGACCAGGGGACGACGCCCTCGCCGGCGACGTTGTAGACGCCCCAGCCCTCCTCGCGCACGGCGAGCGCGATCGCGCGCGCGGCGTCCTCCTCGTGGAGGAACTGCATGGTCGGGTCGTAGCCGAGCAGCGTCGGCACGCGCCGGCCGGCGCGGAGGAGCCGGCTGATCATGTTGTTGAGGCTCGGGCCGACGATGTTGCACGGGCGCAGCACGACCGTCTCGACCTTGCGGTGGCGCCAGAGGAACGTCGTCGCCGCGTGGTCGAGCTCCACGGCATCGGCGAGCTCGGGGAAGATCTGGCTGGCGCGCAGCGGCTCGTCCTCGCGGATGTGCACGTGGTTGTGCTGGTGCGCGCCGTAGACGTGGTAGGTGCTGAGGACGACGACGCGCCGCGTTCCGTGCCGCAGGGCGTGGTCGAGCAGGTGGCGCGTGCCCAGCACGTTCTGCGTGAAGCGGCGCTGGAAGCTCTCCAGCTCGGTGCCGCGGATCCGCCCCAGGTGCACGAGGGCCCGCGGGCGGTGGCGGCGGAACACGTCCTCGACGCGCCGCTGCGTGTAGTAGGCCTGGTAGAAGGGGCCCGGGAAGGACCCGCCCGGCGGCAGCGGGCGCACGTCGATCCCGACGAGCTCCGCGTCGCCCGCCAGCTCGTCGGCGACGAGCCGCGCCAGCGGGCCGGCCGCGCCGGTGACGAGGATCGTGGTCACGGGCCCGCCCCCAGGGCGGAGACGGCGCCGAGCGCCTGGAGCCCGGGCCGCTCGGCGAGCCCCTCGGCGATCAGGCGCTGGATCTCGCCCTTGACCTCGTCGACCATGCGCTGGACCTCGGCGTCGGGCGCGTCCGCGTCGCCCTCGAACAGCCGCGGCGCGCCGAAGCGCAGGTCGATGCGCACCGGCAGCGGCAGGGCGCCGAGCGGGCCGAGGAGCGGGAAGAAGGGCGTCACCGGCACGTAGGGCACCTTGATGAGCCGCGCCAGCCAGGCCGCGTTGTAGAGGCTCGGGTAGGTCTCCTCGGCGCCGACGACGGCGACGGGGACGATCGGCGTGCGCGTCTCGAGCGCCAGGCGGATGAACCCCGTGCCGAACGCCTGCAGCTCGTAGCGGCGCCAGTAGGTCTTGCCGGTGCCGCGCACGCCCTCGGGGAAGACGAGGATCGTCTGCTCGCGCCGCAGGAGGTCGCGGCAGTTCTCGGGGTCGCCGACGGTCTGCCCGCAGCGGGTGAAGAGCGTGCTGATGAACGGCAGCGACGGGAACCAGCGCTCGACCATGCCGCGGACGAGCCGCGGCGGGCGGGCCTCGAGCACGAGGGCCAGCGCGATGAGCAGGCCGTCGAACGGGAGCTGTCCGCTGTGGTTGGGGACGATCATCAGCCGCCCCTTCGGCGGCAGGCGCTCGAGCCCGAAGGTGCGCACGCGGAAGTAGCGCTCGTAGAGCCAGCGCGCGGCGCGCAGGGCCCGCTCGGCGGTGTCGAGGTTCAGCCCCCACGGGTCGAACCCGGCCGAGTTGAGCTCCACGGTCTCCCGCAGCCCCTGCCGCACGTCGTCGGGCAGCGGCGGCGCGATCGCGCTCACCAGCGAGTCGAGCATGCTCCTCCCCCGGGACGGATGATACCGCCCGCGCAGGTCGCCCGCGGGCGTGCGGCGGCCGCCCGCCCCGCGTGACCCGGGTCAAGCGGGCCCTCACCCGCCTTGTCGCGCCGGAGGTCGTCTCTTACAGTCCGCGGCCAGCACGGAGCGCCACGTGAGCAACGCCTACCTCATCACCGGCGTCCCCGGGTTCATCGGCAAGCGCCTGGTGCAGAAGCTCGTCCCCGAGGGGCGGCAGGTCTTCCTCCTCTGCGAGCCGCGCTTCCGCGAGGCGACCGAGGCCTGGGCGAAGGACGTCCCGGGCGCCGGTAAGGACCAGCTCGTCGCCGTCGCGGGCGACATCACCCAGCCCGACCTGGCGCTCGGCGACCAGGCCGACCGCGTGCGGGCCGAGGTGTCGGACGTCTACCACCTCGCGGCGGTCTACGACCTCGCAGTGCCCGAGGAGCTGGCGCGCAAGGTCAACGTGCTGGGCACCGGCAAGGTGCTCCGCTTCCTGCGCTCCTTCCCCGAGGGGCGCGCCCCGCGCCACCACTACGTGTCGACCTGCTACGTGGCCGGCACGAGGGAGGGGATGATCTTCGAGAACGAGCTCGACCGCGGGCAGGGGTTCAAGAACCACTACGAGTCGACCAAGTACGCCGCCGAGGTGCTCGTCGAGCGCAGCAAGGCGGAGCTCGACACGCGGATCCTCCGCCCGGCGATCGTGATCGGCGACAGCCGCACCGGCGAGACGCAGAAGTTCGACGGCCCCTACCCCATGTTCGGCGCCGTGATGATGGGCCTGATGGTCGCCGTCCCCGGCGCCGGGCGCGGGCGGGTGAACCTCGTGCCCGTGGACTGGATCGTGGACTGCCTGGCGACGATCCCGAAGCGTCCGGACACGGCCGGCAAGACCTTCCAGCTCGCCGACCCCAACCCGCTCACCGCGCGCCAGATCATCGACCTCGTGGCGGAGCGCCTCGGCGCGCCGCGCCCGCGCGTGCACCTGCCCGAGGGCGTGTTCCGGCCGCTGTTCAAGGTCGACCGGCTGCGCCAGCTCACGGGCCTCAACGAGGAGGGGCTGGCCTACATGAACCACCTGCAGGTGTTCGACACGACGAACACGCGCACGGCCCTGCGCGGCACCGGGCTCGACGCCCCGCCGCCGCTGCCGAGCTACATCAACCAGATCCTGCGCTACTACCGCGAGCGGGCCAAGCTGCCCTGGCGATTGGACACACCGGCGTAGCCCTCCGCCGCGAGCAGGGCGCGCTTGGTCGTCAGCCCGCGTACGGACGAGAAGCCGCCGAGGCCGCCCGCGGCGACGACGCGGTGGCAGGGGACGACGAACGGGACGCGGTTGCGGCCCATGGCGCCGCCGACCGCCCGCGCGGCGCCCGGGCGGCCGACGCGCGCGGCGAGCTGGCCGTAGGTGACGACCTGCCCGGGCGGGACCTCGCGCGCCGCCGCCCACACGGCGCGGTCGAAGGCGCTGGCGCCCTCGAGGTCGAGCGGCACGTCGAGGAGCGCGTCGGGCCGGCCGCGCAGGTGGGCGACCATGCGCCGCGCGAGGGCGCGCACGGCGGGCGTCGGCGCGGCCGCGGCGGCGGCGGGCCAGCGCTCGGCGACGGCCGCCGGGGAGGCCTCGCCGGGGAGGAGCGCGCCGCACACGCCGCGCGGCGACCAGAGGAGCGCCGCCTGGCCGAGCGGGGTGTCGAACAGGTGGTAGCGCCGGTCCTCCTGGCCGAGGCCTCGGCCGGGGAGTTGCCTGGAGCGCGGGCGGCGCGGCGTGGGCGTCGGCATGGCTGACCTTCCGTCCGGGGTGTCAGCCGGATCTTACGCCCGGGTGCCGACGTCGTTGCCAGGCCGGCGCCCGCCGCCGGGCGCCGCTATAGTGGGACGCGCAGCGGAGGGACCGTGAAGGAGATCCGTGAGGCCGTGGCCGCCGTGGCGCGGCGCCTCCTCCTGGCCCGCTTCCTCGACCACGCCGGGCGGGCGACCTTCTGGCTGGCGGTCGCGGTGGCCCTGGCCTTCGCCCTGGAGAAGGTCGTCCACCTGGGCGCCCCGCCGTGGCTCTACCCGGCGGTGGGCGTCGGCCTGGCCCTGGCGATCGGCCTCGCCCTGGCGCTGCGCGCGCGGCCGACGCCGCTCGAGGCGGCCTGCGGGATCGACGCGCGCCTCGGCCTCGCCGAGCGCGTCTCGAGCGCGCTCGCGATCGGCGAGCCGCGCCGGCCGGCGGAGGCGGCGCTGATTGAGGACGCCGCGCGGCGCGTGCGCGGCCTCGAGCCGGCGCGGGTGGTCCCGCTCGCGCTGCCGCGGGAGGCGCGCTGGGTGTGGGCGCCGGCGCTGGCGGCGGTCGTCCTCATGCTGGCGCCGCCCGTGGACCTGTTCGGGCGGGCGGCGGCGGCGGAGGCGCGGACGAAGGAGCAGGAGGCGCTCCGGCGGCAGGCCGAGGACCTCCAGCGGCGGACCGACGCCGCGCGCCAGCGCCTCGCCGAGCGGGCGTCGCCGCGCACGACCGAGCTCCTGAGCGACCTGGAGAAGATCGCCAGCGACCTGCGCAGCGGCCAGGCGGACCGGCGGCAGGGCATGCGCCAGCTGCAGCAGCTGCGCGACCGCGCGAGGGACATGGCGCGCGAGACCGCGCCCTTGCAGCAGGCCGCGCGGCCGACGCGCGCCGACGACGGCACGCGCGACCTGCGCGACGCGCTCGGCAAGGGCGACTTCGACAAGGCGGCCGACGCCGCCGAGCGGATGAAGCAGGCCCTGCAGGAGGGGACGACCTCCGAGCAGCTGGAGCAGCTGGCGCAGGACCTGCGCGACCTGTCGCTGGACGTGTCGCGCAACCAGAGCCTCCAGCAGGCGTTCGACCGCGCGGCGCAGGGGCTCCAGCAGGGCCGCCCCGACGAGGGGCTCGCGGGCCTGGAGAAGGCCGTCGACGCCATGCGCGACATGGCCAACCTGCGCGAGCAGCTCGAGCTCATGCAGGAGATGATGGAGTCGTTCGGCGACTCGTCGCACGCGCAGGACCCGCTGACGAGCAGCGGCGACGACCCCCAGAACCCGCTCAACCAGGTCGACCAGCGCAACCTCGACGCCGCGCCGCCCGACGACGTGCAGACGGAGTCGTGCAGCGACTGCCAGCATGGTCGGACGCCGCCGCAGCAGCAGCCCGGGGGGCCGCAGCAGCCGGAGCAGCCGGAGCAGCCGCAGCAGCCGCAGCAGCCCGGGGGGCCGGAGCAGCCGCAGCCGCCGGGTGACGACGGGCAGCAGCAGCCCGCCGGTCCGCAGCCGCCGGCTGGGCCCGCGCAGCCGCCGCCGGTGTGCCCGACGTGCGAGGGCGTCGGCCGGATCGAGCGCGCCTGCAGCCGGTGCAAGGGGCAGGGGCGCGACGCCGGCAAGCTCTGCCCCGGCTGCCAGGGCTTCGGCGCGATCGAGGAGCCGTGCCCGGATTGCGTGCGGCCGGGCCAGGCGCCGCCCGGGCTGCCGGCGCAGCCGCCCGGACAGCAGGGTCAGCCGCAGCAGGGTCAGCCTCAGCAGCAGGGTCAGCCGCAGCAGGGCGACTGCGATGGTGGGAAGGATTGCCAGGGCGGCGCGTGTCCGAGCCACGGCGACCAGGGTCAGGGCCAGCAGCCGGGCCAGGGCCAGCAGCCGGGCCAGGGCCAGCAGCCGGGCCAGGGCCAGCAGCCGGGCCAGGGCCAGCAGCCGGGCCAGGGCCAGCAGCCGGGCCAGGGCCAGCAGCCGGGCCAGGGCCAGCAGCCGGGCCAGGGCCAGCAGCCGGGCCAGGGCCAGCAGCCGGGTCAGGGTCAGCAGCCGGGCCAGGGCCAGCAGCCGGGCCAGGGCCAGCAGCCGGGCCAGGGCCAGCAGCCGGGCCAGGGCCAGCAGCCGGGTCAGGGCCAGCAGCCGGGCCAGGGCCAGCAGCCGGGCCAGGGTCAGCAGCCGGGTCAGGGCCAGCAGCCGGGCCAGGGCCAGCAGCCGGGCCAGGGCCAGCAGCCGGGCCAGGGCCAGCAGCCGGGCCAGGGCCAGCAGCCGGGCGGCGACCAGCAGCCCGGCGGCGACCAGCAGCCCGGCGGCGACCAGCAGCCCGGCGGCGACCAGCAGCCCGGCGGCGACCAGCAGCCCGGCGGCGACCAGCAGCCCGGCGGCGACCAGCAGCCCGGCGGCGACCAGCAGCCCGGCGGCGACCAGCAGCCCGGCGGCGACCAGCAGCCCGGCGGCGACCAGCAGCCCGGCGGCGACCAGCAGCCCGGCGGCGACCAGCAGCCCGGCGGCGACCAGCAGCCCGGTCAGGGTCAACAGCCTGGTCAGGGTCAGCAGCCCGGTCAGGGCCAACAGCCTGGTCAGGGTCAACAGCCTGGTCAGGGTCAGCAGCCCGGTCAGGGCCAGCAGCCCGGTCAGGGCCAGCAACCTCAGAAGTGGTGCCCGGGCTGCGGCAAGATGCACGGTCAGGGCGGCGGTGACGGGCAGCAGGGCGGCGACGGCGAGCAGCAGCCGAACCCCGCCCCTGGCCCCGGGCAGGGCTTCGGGCCGCGGCCGGTCGGCGACCTGAACACGCCCGAGACGTTCCGCTCGGAGCGGCTCCGGGGCCGCGTCGGCCAGGGCAAGATCGTCGGCTCCTACTTCACGCGCGGCGCGCAGGTGCGCGGCGAGTCGGAGGCCGAGTGGGCCGAGGTCGCGCGCGCGGCCGAGGCGCAGGCGGCCGAGGCGCTGGAGAAGACGCGGATCCCGCGGCGCATGGCCGACTACGTCCGCGGCTACATCGACAGCATCACGCCGGAGCGTCAGTAGCCCGGCGTGCGGGCGCTGCGCGGGGTCCCGGCGGTCGTCGCCCTCGTCCTGCTCGCAGGCTGCGAGCCGGACGCCCCGCCGCCATCCGCGCCGCCGCCTGCCCCTGCCGTCGCCCCGCCCGCCGCCCCGGCCGCCGACGAGGCGCCGCCCGCACCCCCGCCGGAGCCCACGCCCGACCCGCTCGAGGACGACCTCACGGGCCCGCTCGACCACCCCGACGGCGTGCCGTTCCCCCTGCCCGACCCGCTCCCGCCGGAGGCGCGCCCCCGCGTGATCGAGGGCGCGCCCCTCCCCGAGCCGGGCCCCGCGCCCCTCGCCTTCTGGGTCGGCGGCACGGGCACGGCCGACGGGCGCCTGCAGTACCCCCGCGCGATCGTCGCCGAGGCCGACGGCTCCGCGCTCGTCTGCGACAAGACCGGCCGCATCCAGCGCTGGGACCCCGAGGGCCGCCTGCGCGCCGTCGTGCGCACGCCGGCGATCGCGCAGGGGAAGCCCACGGGCCTCGGCGTCGACGCCGAGGGGCAGGTGCTCGTCGCCGACACGCACTACTGCCGGGTGCTCGTCTACGGCCCCGACCTCGCCCTGCGCCGCGTCTACGGCGCCCCCGGCCGCGCTTCGGGGCAGTTCATGTTCATCTCCGCCGTGCGCGAGGGGCCGGCCGGCCTCCACTGGACCGCCGACTACGGCGACGACGTCGCGCGCGTGCAGGCCCTGCGCCCCGACGGCGCGCCGCTGCGCGCGACCGGCCACTACGGGACGGGCGAGGGCGAGCTGCGCCGGCCCATGTCGCTGGCCTTCGGCCCGGCCGCGGGCGAGGTCTACGTGGCCGACGCGGTCAACCACCGGATCGCCGTCCTCGCCCTCGACGACGGCCGCTGGCTGCGGACGATCGGCCGCGCCGGCCGCGGCCCCGGCGAGCTCGACTTCCCCTACGACATCGCGCTCGACGACGAGGGCCGGCTGTGGGTGGCCGAGTTCGGCAACCAGCGCGTGCAGGTCCTCGACCCGCACGACGGCGCCTGCCTGGGCCTGTGGGGCGCGCCGGGGCGGCGCCCGGGCGCGCTCGGCCGGCCCTGGGGGCTCGCGCTCGGCAAGGGCGACCGGCTGTGGGTCCTCGACTCGCACAATGACCGCCTCTACGCGCTCGACCGCGCGCGCGTGCTCGAGGGCGCCCCGGCCGGCGGCCGGGGTAGAATCCCCGCCCCGCGCCGGGACGGGTAGGGCGCCATGCCGATCTCCTTCGCCGCCCCCGAGTTCCTGCCGCTCATCCCGCTCCTGTGGGTCCTCGTGTGGCTCATCGGCCGGCGCTCGCTCGCGGGCCTCGAGCGCGGCCGCCGCCGGGCCGCGCTGGCCCTGCGCCTCCTCGTCGTGACGCTGATCGTCCTCGGCCTGGCCGAGGTCGAGTGGCGCGACACGACCGAGCGGCTCAAGGTCGTCGTCGTCCTCGACCACTCGCGCTCGATCCCCGACGAGCAGACCGCGCTCGCCCTGCGCCTCGTCGACGAGGCGAAGCGGCGCATGGACCCGCGCAAGGACACGGGCGAGCTCGTCGTCTTCGGCCGCGAGGCGTTCGTCGAGGCCTCCCTCGGGCGCGACGACCCGCCGCTCGGGTCCGTCGCCTCCCCGCTCGAGCGCGGCTACACGAACATCGAGGCGGCGCTGCGCCGCGCGCTCGAGGCGATCGACGAGGGGACCCGCGGCCGGATCGTGCTCGTGAGCGACGGCAACCAGACGCTCGGCGACGCCAGCGCCGCCGTCGCGCGCGCCCGCGCCGCGCAGGTGCCGGTGGACGTGATCCCGCTCGAGTACGCCTACGAGCAGGAGGTGCTGGTCGAGAAGATCGTCCTCCCGCCCGAGGCGAAGGTCGGCGAGCCGTTCCTCGCCCGCGTCGTCGCCCACGCGATGACCCGCACGCCGGCGCGCATGCGCCTCTGGCAGGGCGGCGAGCTGGTCGAGACGCGCGACGTCGTCCTCCAGGCGGGCGCCAACGTGGAGCAGTTCCAGCTCGACCTCAAGCGCCCCGACTTCTACCGGGTCGAGGCGTCGGTCGAGCCGCTCGACGCGCGCCAGGACCGCCTCGTCCAGAACAACACCGCGCACGGCTTCGTCTTCGCCCGCGGCAAGGCGCAGGTCCTCTACGTCCACGACGACGCCGACCCCGAGGCGCGCGAGGCCGAGCACCTGCTCGCGGCGCTCACGGACGAGCAGATCCGCGTCGTGGCGGTGCCCGCGGCCAACTTCCCGCTCGAGCCCATGGCGCTCCAGGGCTACGACGCGGTGATCCTCGACGACGTGGCCCGCCCGTCGCTCTCCGCCCGGCAGCAGGCGGCGATCGAGCAGGCCGTGGGCGACATGGGGATCGGCCTGATCATGATCGGCGGCGAGCGCTCCTTCGGCGCCGGCGAGTGGCGCGGCTCGCCCGTCGAGAAGGCGCTGCCGGTCGAGATGGACATCAAGCAGGAGGAGGTGATCCCCGACGGCGCGCTGGTGATGATCATCCACTCCTGCGAGTTCGAGGAGGGCAACGCCGCCGCGATCAAGGTCGTCAACAAGGCGATCGACGGCCTCTCGGCCAAGGACACCGTGGGCGTGCTGATCTACGGCAACTCGGGCAACGAGTGGGCCGTCGCCCCGCAGAAGGCGCTCAACAAGCCGGGCCTCAAGGCGCAGGTCACCCAGATGCAGGCCGGCGACATGCCCGACTTCGACGGGATCTTCCGCATGGCGCTCGAGGCGCTCAAGGGGACCAACGCCTCGGTCAAGCACATGATCGTCATGTCGGACGGCGACCCGAGCCCGCCCTCGCCCGCGCTCCTCGGCCAGTGCCGCGACAACCGCATCTCGGTCTCGACGATCTGCTACTTCGCCCACGACGGGGCGCAGGGCGCCAGCGCCCAGACCATGCGCCGGATCGCGAACGTCACCGGGGGCAAGTTCTACTACCTCGACGACCCGAAGGACCTGCCGCGCCTGTTCATCAAGGAGGCGCAGCGCGTCTCGCGCTCGCTGATCGTCAACCAGACGTTCGTCCCCACGCCGCGCACGCCGAGCCCGGTCCTCACGGGCGTCCAGGACCTGCCGCAGCTCACCGGCTTCGTGCTCACCGAGCCCAAGCCGCGCGCCGAGGTGGCCCTCGTGGCGAAGGACGGGTCCCCGATCCTGGCCCACTGGCAGTACGGCGTCGGCAAGTCGCTCGCCTTCACCAGCGACGCCCGCCCGCGCTGGGCGACGTCATGGGTCCAGTGGCCGGGCTTCCGCCGCTTCTGGTCGCAGGCGGTGCGCTGGGTGAGCAAGGACGTGCAGGACTCGGTGTTCCAGACGAGCACCTTCGTCAAGGGCGACCGCGGCGTGATCGTCCTCGACGCCGTCACCGCCGAGGGCGAGCTCCTGGACGGCATGACGGTCACCGCCCGCGTGACCGCGCCGCTCGGCGGCGAGGCGCGCGAGGTGCACCTGCGCCAGCGCGGCTCCGGCCGCTACGAGGGCGACTTCCCCGTGTCGGAGGTCGGCACCTACACGGTGTCGCTCCTCACGCGCGACCAGGACGGGCGCGCCAGCCACTCGCTGACCACCGGGCTCGTGTTCCCCTACTCGGACGAGTTCAAGCGCCTGCGCTCCGACCGCCCCTTCCTCGAGGAGCTCGCGCGCCAGGGCGACGGGCAGGTCCTGCGGGCCGAGGACGTCCTCGCCGGCCAGGTGAACCTGTGGGACCGGGCGCGCCTCGGCAAGCGGGTGGCGCTCGAGGAGCGCTGGACCTGGGCGCTCGCCCTCGGGCTGTGTCTGTTCCTCCTCGACGTGGCGGCGCGCCGGGTGGCGATCGACTGGGCGAAGGTCCTGGCGCGCGGAAGGGCCGCCCTGACCCGCTCGGCCCCGCCGGCGCCGGCCACCATGGACCGCCTGCGCGAGCGCAAGCAGGTCGTGCGCGAGGAGACGACCCAGCCCAAGTTCGCGCCCACGGGGCCGCCGCCCGCCGACGCCACCGTCGCCGGCGCGGCGCCGCTCGTCCAGGGCCCGGCGGGCGCGCCGCGGCCGGCGGGGGCGCCGAAGGTGCCCCCGCCGGCCGCCCCCCCGGCGGGCAAGTCGGAGGGCGACTTCACCAACCGCCTGCTCGCGGCCAAGCGCCGGGCGCGGCAGGAGCTCGGCGAGCAGCCGCCGGGCGACGGGCAAGGGCCCGGGACCTGAACAGGAGAGCCGAGTGGACCCCCGCCAGATCGAGGCCAAGGCCAGCGAGTTCCGCGAGAAGTACGCCCGCCTCAAGCAGGAGATCGCCAAGGCGATCGTCGGCCACGACGAGGTCGTCGACGGCGCCCTGTGCGCCATGTTCACGGGCGGCAACTGCCTGCTCGAGGGCGTGCCGGGGCTGGGCAAGACGCACCTGATCCGGACGCTCTCGCAGGTCCTCGACCTCGAGTTCAGCCGCATCCAGTTCACGCCGGACCTCATGCCGGCCGACATCGTGGGCACGACGATCGTCGTCGAGCACGAGGGCGGCGGGCGCGAGTTCCAGTTCCGGCGCGGGCCCGTCTTCGCGCAGCTCGTCCTCGCCGACGAGATCAACCGCGCCACGCCCAAGACGCAGTCGGCCATGCTCGAGGCCATGCAGGAGCACCGCGTCACCGCCGGCGGCACGACGCACGACCTGCCGCAGCCGTTCTGCGTGCTCGCCACGCAGAACCCGATCGAGCAGGAGGGCACCTACCCGCTGCCCGAGGCGCAGCTCGACCGCTTCCTGTTCAAGCTGATCGTGCAGTACTCCAGCCGCAAGGAGCTGGCCGAGATCGTCGACCGCACGACCGGCAAGGAGGCGCCGCGCCCCGAGCGCGTCATGGGCGGCGACGAGATCCTCGGCTGGCGCGCGCTCGTGCGGGAGCTGGTCGTGGCGCCGCACGTGAAGGACTACGCGATCCGCCTCGTCCTCGCCACGCACCCGCAGGGCGAGTTCGCCCCGCCGATCACGAACAAGTACGTGGGCTTCGGCTCGAGCCCCCGCGGCGTGCAGTCGCTGATCCTGGCGGCCAAGTTCCGCGCGCTCCTCGACGGGCGCTGGAACGTGTCGTTCGGCGACGTGCGCGGGGTGGCCCTGCCGGCGCTGCGGCACCGCGTGCTGCTGAACTTCGAGGGCGAGGCGGACGGCGTCTCGAGCGACCGTGTGGTGAACGAGATCATCGAGGCCGTGCCGACGAAGAGCGAGATCGCCGTCTAGTCGACGGGAGAGGGGGGAGGAGGGACGCGCTCCGATGGACGACGTCGCGCTGGACCAGGCCGGGACCTTCGCCGAGGAGCAGGGGCCGCTCCTCGACCAGGGGCTCCTCGCCCGCATCACGCGGCTGGACATCGCCGCCCGCAAGCTCCTCCAGGGGAAGATGAAGGGGGAGAAGCGCAGCAAGAAGCGCGGCAGGTCGGTCGAGTTCGCCGACCACCGCCCCTACGCCGCCGGCGACGACCTTCGCTTCCTCGACTGGAGCATCTACGCCCGGCTCGACCGGCTCATGGTCAAGCTGTTCCTCGAGGAGGAGGACCAGCACGTCTACGTGCTGGTCGACGCGTCGGCGTCCATGGACTACGGGCGGCCCAACAAGCTGCGCTACGCGCTGCGGGCCGCGGCCGCGCTGAGCTACATCGGCCTCGTGAACATGAACCGCGTGGGCGTGGGCGTGTTCTCGTCGGCGCTCGACCGGACGTTCCGCCCGGAGCGCGGGCGGCGCAACCTGCGCAAGCTCCTGCGCTTCCTCGAGGAGACCCGCCCGGGCGGCCGCACCGACCTGGCCGCCGCGTGCAAGCGCTTCGCCCTCGAGCACCCCCGGCGCGGCGTCGTCGTGCTGATCTCCGACTTCCTCGACCGCAACGGCTACGAGGACGCGGTGCGCTACTTCGTCGCCCGGCGCATGGACGTGTTCTGCCTGCAGATCCTCTCGCCGCAGGAGCTCGACCCGCCGCTCGCGGGCGACCTGAAGCTGGCCGACATCGAGGACGGCGACGTGACGGAGATCACGGTGTCTGGCCCGCTCCTCGCGGCCTACAAGCGGAACCTCGCCGCGCTCGTCGGCGGCCTGCGCGAGTTCTGCCACCGCCGCGGGGCGCGCTTCCTGAGCGTGTCGACGGCCATGCCGTTCGAGAAGCTGGTCGTGGAGCAGCTACGCCTCCAGGGGGTCGTCAAGTGAGCTGCGGCGCACGATGGCGGGCGCTGCCGCGCGCAGACTCGCTCGAAGTAGTCACTACGTCGTCGCTCGTCTGCGCGCGGCATCGCCTCGCCCTCGTGCGCCTCGCGGGCTTCTTCTCCTCACCATCGTCCGGGTCCCGAGGTCGCTGATGGGCTTCGAGCTCCTCTCCACGGGCTGGCTCTACGCGGCGCCGGGGTTCCTGGGCGCGCTCGTGCTCCTCTACTTCCTGAAGCTCAAGCGCCGGGAGGTCGCGGTCTCGAGCACCTACCTGTGGCGGGCGGCGCTCGACGACATGCGCGTGAACTCGCCCCTGCAGCGGCTGCGCATGAACCTCATGCTGCTGCTGCAGGCGCTGGCGCTGCTGCTCCTCCTGCTGGCGCTGGCGCGCCCGGTCTCGCAGCTGGGCCTCGCCGGGACCGACACGATCCTCCTCCTCGACGTCTCGGCCAGCATGAAGGCCACCGACGGGACGGGCGGCAGGACCCGCTTCGAGCAGGCGCGGGCGGAGGCGCGGCGGGTCGTCGAGGACCTGTCGCGCGGCGACCGCGCGATCGTGATCGCGTACTCGGACGAGGCGCGGGTGCTGACGCCCATGACCAACTCGAAGGCGGCCCTGCGGGCGGCCCTCGACGACCTGAGGCCGACCGACCGGCCGACGCGCCTGGCCGAGGCCCTGCACCGGGTGAACGCCCTGGTCGCCGGGGCGGAGCGCACGCCGGCGCTGTACGTGTTCACCGACGGCGGCACGGGCCCGCTCGACGGGGTCGCGCTCGACGAGCGCGTCCCGCTCCACTACATCCGCGTCGGCGACGCGACCGACAACGTCGGGATCGTCGGCCTCGACGTGCGCCCGGCGTCGGGCCTGGGCGAGGAGACGCGGGCGTTCGTCTCCGTGCTCAACGCCGGCGCGGCGGAGGTGGAGGTCGGCGTCGACTTCCACGTCGACGGCGCGCTCCTCGGCTCGACCTCGGTGAAGATCGGCCCCGGCGGCGTGGCGCAGGTCCCCTACGAGACGACGACCAGCCAGGGCCGGCTCGAGGTGCGCCTCGACCACACGGACGCCCTGCCGGCCGACGACGTGGCCCACGCGCTCCTGCGCCCGCAGGAGCCGGTGCGCGTCCTCCTGGTCACGCCCGGGAACCTGTTCCTCGACAGCGCCCTGCGCGAGGACCCGCTCGTGTGGAAGAACGCCCGCGGCGAGGTCCCGGTGCTCACTCCCGACGCGCTCTCGAAGGACGACCCCGCGCTCCTCGAGTACGACCTGATCGTCCTCGACCGGGCGAGCCCGGAGGACCTGCCCCCCGGCAACTACCTGTGCTTCGCCACCCGCCCGCCGTTCCCGCGCCTCGTCGACGAGGGGAGCATGAACGAGTGGAAGACCCTCGACTGGGACGAGGCGCACGAGGTGGCCCGCTTCGTCAACTTCAGCACGCTCCTCCTGCCCACCGCGCAGCGCTTCGCCCTGCGCGACGGCGACGTCGAGGTCGTGCGCGGCAACCACGGGCCGCTCGTGTTCGAGGCCCGCGACGGCGACCGGCGCGCGCTCGTGTGCGCCTTCGACCTCATGTCGCTGCCGGTCGAGGGCGCCTGGACCTTCGACCCCTCTTACCCGATCTTCCTGGCCAACGCCGTGCGCTGGCTCGGCGGCGCCGGGCGCGACAAGAAGGACCTGCTCGTGCGCACGGGCGGCGTGGCCGAGCTGCGCTTCCCCGCCGCCGCGACGCGGGCGACCGTCACGCCGCCCCCCGGCGGCGCGCCCTACGACGTGACGATCCGGCCCGGCGACGACGTCTTGCGGCTCGCCGGGCTGGACCAGGCCGGGATCTACACGGTGGCGATCCACGGGGCCGGGGGCGGCGAGCCGCTGCGCACGAGCCTCTTCGCGGCCAACCTCGCCGACGCCGACGAGAGCCGGATCGCCCCGGCGCCGAAGCTCGAGCTCCCCGGGCGGCCGGCGGCCCTCGCGCAGGCCCGGGCCGTCGAGCAGAACCAGGACATGTGGAAGCTGTTCGCGCTGGTGGCGCTCGGGGTCGTGCTGGTGGAGTGGTGGATCTACAACCGGCGCGTGTTCATCTGACGAGCTTCACGCGTCGGCCGATCATGGGACACGAAGGCAACGGAGATCGACGGAGGTCACGGAGGTCTCTCTCTCTCTCCGTGACCTTCGTGGTCCTCCGTTGTCTTCGTGTCCCATTGGAGCCAAGGCGCTGGCCCACCAAGTCAGGACGACGCCGCCGGCGGCTTCTCCCCCCCGCCCCCCGCCGCCCCCGGCGGGGTCAGCCGCTGGCTCGGCGGGCGCCCGAGCACGGGCGGGGGCTCGTGCTGCACGGCCGACGTCGGCCGCCGCTGCCGCAGCGCCGGGCCGTGGCGCTCGATCGCCCGCCGCCCGGCGTTGCCCTCGGGGGACTTGAGGAAGCGCTGCGTGGCCGTGCCCGGCGCCCGCGGACCCAGGAGCTCGGCCCGGAGCTGCTCGATCGACCCGCGGAACTCCGCCTCGACGTGGTCGAGGTGCCGGCGCCGGTCGGCGATCTCCCAGAAGTGCTCGTCGTGCGCGGCGACGATCTGCGCGTACGCCTCCTCGAGCCGCGCCGGCGGGACCTTCTTCAGCTCGGCCATGATCGACCGCACCGGCTCCTCCTCGCCACGCGTGTGCAGCTTGGCGGCCAGGATCACCTGCGCCTTCATCACGCCGGGCATCTGCAGGAGGCCGTCCGAGTCGCGGTCGAGCTGCAGGAGGAGCTCGAGGATCGCCCGGCGGCAGGGCGCCTGCTTGCGGTAGGCGAGGTCGGTGAGCGAGGCGAGGTCGTAGGCCACGACGTTGATCAGGAAGCCCATGCCCATGCGCACGGCCTGATGCCCGTAGTAGTCGAGGAAGAAGGCGACCTTCTGGGAGTGCTCCGGATCGACGTCGAGCTCCTCCTCGGCGAAGCGGCGCGCCTGGTACACGAACTTGTAGAAGGCGTCGGAGCTCTTGTGCTGCAGCGCGGCGCGCAGGAACGTGTTGAAGAACAGCGTGACCATCTCGCGCGCGCCGTGGTCCTGGCGCTCCGCCGTGCGCACGCCGAAGCGGCGCGTGAGGCTGGCCACCTGCGCCACGATCTCGGGCAGGCGCGAGATCGCCAGCGGCAGGACGAGCGAGAGCTCGAGCAGCACCGCCACCTCGATCGCCGCGCGCTTGCGCTCCACCTCGCGCCCGAGCTCCGGGCCGATCGCGTTCAGCTCGGCCTCGCGCAGGTCGAACCACGCGGGCGGCAGCTGGTCCTTGCGCGTCTCGTAGGCGTCGAACACGGCGCGCAGGGCGCGCAGCCCCTCGAAGGCCGTGTCGCGGTCGTAGCGGTCGACCGAGCGCAGGACGATGTTGCCCAGGTACTTGATGTTCTCGAGCGCCCCGGCGCGCGCGGCCGCCAGCTCCTCGTCGTCGCGGGAGCGGGCCGCCGTGGCGAAGTCCTCGAGCACCTCTCGCTCGAGGTTGCGCACGATGTTCCGCGGGATGAGGAACCGCAGGATGTAGTAGATGTACGGGCCGATCCCGACCAGCGCGATCATCGTCACGACGAGGCTGAGGAACGTCCGCGCCCGGGCGCCGTCGGGGCCGGCGTCCTCGATGACGTAGAGGTTCCAGGCGACGAGGGCGTTGGCGAGGACGTAGAAGGCGACGACGACCCGGTTCGTCCGGTCGGCGACGAAGATCTCGATCAGCTTGGGCGTGTAGACGTTGGCGGTCAGCGGCACGGCGATCGAGCACAGGGCCACGATCATCGACAGGACCACGCCCAGGACGCGCGAGAGGTTGCTCACGACGTCGCCGAGGTCGGCGCCCGGGCGCGTCGGCTCGAACAGGGCCGGGCCGAGGTTCATGGCGACCTCGCGCGCCATGAGGGCGACGAGGCCGAGGACGAGGAGGCCGCCGACGGTCGTGAGCAGGCGCTGCATGGTCGTGGGGGCGGATGCTACGGCCGACGAGCGCGCGGCTCCACTCTGGCGCGGACCGTCACCGCCCGGAGGCGGGCGTGGCCAAACGCCACGACGGGCGGGCGAGGGCAGCCCTGAACCCGTCGGCCGCGCGGCGCGTCAACCCATGACAGCCGAGCGCCTTGGCCAGGTCCCGGTGACGCTCGCGCTTGACCGCGCGCCCCTGGAGCGCCAGATGTCCCCCTCCTCCTCCCGCCCCCTCGCGGCTCCGGACGCCCCCGTGCTCAGCCCCACCCCCCCGCCTGCCCGCGACCTGCGCCCCTGGGGCGCCGAGGCGCGGACGATCCTGCGCCTGTCCTTGCCCGTCATGGTGGCGCAGGTGGGCCTCCTGGGCATGGGCCTCGTGGACACGTGGCTCGTCGGCCGCCTCGGCGACCCCGCGGCGCTCGCCGCCGTGGCCCTCGGCGACGCCTGCTTCTTCACCCTGATCGTCGTGGCGCTCGGCCTGATCCAGGCCCTCGACCCGCTGATCGCCCAGGCGCACGGCGCCGGGCAGGTGGACCGCTGCGCCGCCGCCTGGCGGGCCGGCGTGCGCCTGGCGCTCGTCCTGACGCTGCCGGTCAGCCTGGCGATCTGGGCGGCCGTGCCGCTGCTCGCGCGCTGGGCCGACCTCGACGCCGGGGTGCTGACGGTGACCGCGGGCTACCTCGCGGCCCGCCTGCCCGGGGTGCTGCCCTGGCTCCTCTACAGCAGCGACCGCCACCTGCTGCACGGCCTGGGCTCCACGGTGCCGACGATGGTCGTCACGCTCGTGGCCAACCTCGTCAACGCCGTCCTCGACTACGGCCTGATCTTCGGCGCCTGGGGCCTCCCCGCGCTCGGGGTGGTCGGCTCCGGCCTGGCGACCGCCGGCTGCTCCTGGTTCATGTACCTGGCGCTGGCCGCGTGGATGCGCCGCCAGCCGCGCTACGCGCCCTACCGGGTGCCCGGCCCGATCCCGGCCGGGCTCCTGCCGCTCGTGGTGCGGATCGGGCTGCCGCTCGGGCTGACGCACGCGCTCGAGGTGGGGGCGTTCGCCTTCGCCTCCGTGCTCGTGGGCAAGCTCGGCGTCGTGGCCCTCGCCGGCCACCAGGTGGCGATCAAGATGGCGTCGACGAGCTTCATGGTGGCCCTGGCGCTCGGCGTGGGGACGTCCGTGCGCGTGGGCACCCTCACGGGCCAGGGCGACCCCGACGGCGCCGCGCGCGCCGGCTGGACCGGCCTCGGCCTGGGGGCGCTCGCCATGGGCGGGGCCGCGCTCGTGTTCCTCCTCTTCCGGGTCGAGATCGTGGGCTCCTTCACGACCGACCCCGGGGTGGTGGCGGCGGGCGCGAGCCTGCTCGTGATCGCGGCGGCCTTCCAGGTGTTCGACGGCGCCCAGGCGGTGGCCGGCGGCGCCCTGCGCGGCCTCGGCGACACCCGCTTCCCCATGCTCGCCAACCTCGGCGCCTACTGGGTGATCGCCCTGCCGCTCGGCGGCGTGCTCGGCTTCGGCCTGGGACACGGCGCCGAGGGCGTGTGGTGGGCGCTGGCGGTGGGCCTGCTCGTGGCGGCGGCCGTCCTCGTGTGGCGGTTCCGCGCCATGCAGGGGGCGAAGCCGATCGAGCAGCCCGGCGCCGCGTAGCGGCGCCGGCTACGCCCCCGACGGCGTCCCGTCGAGCCGGCTCATGATCGCGGCGACGACCCCCTCCAGGTCGTCGTTGACGACTTGGAGGTCGTAGCGGTCCGCCTGCGACAGCTCGTACTGGGCGGTGCGCAGGCGCCGCTCGATCTGCTCGGGCGAGGTGTCGCGCCGCCCCTCGAGCCGGGCGCGCAGGACCTCGAGCGAGGGCGGGAGCAGGAACACCGTGAGCAGCGGGAAGCCCTTCAGGCGCAGCTGCGCGGCCCCCTGCACGTCGATGTCGAGGAGGACGTGGCGCCCGCCCTCGAGGGCCTCGAGCACCGGGGCGGCGGGGGTCCCGTAGTAGTGCGACGAGTGGACGCGGGCCCACTCGAGGAACTCGCCGGCGTCGCGGCGGCGCTCGAACTCCGCGTCCGTGAGGAAGTGGTACTCGACCCCGTCGCGCTCCTGGCCGCGCGGCGCGCGGGTCGTGCAGGAGATCGAGCGCACGAAGCGGCCGGTCTCCATGAGGCGGTCGCGCACGGTCGACTTGCCCACGCCCGACGGCCCGGAGATCACCACGATCCGCGCGCCCGGGGCGCCGCTCCGTGCGGAGGTCCGGGTGTCGCTCCGGGAGGTGGTCATTCGACGTTCGCCACCTGCTCGCGGATGCGCTCCACGTCGAGCTTCACGGCGAGGATCCGCTGGACGAGCGCGGTGTCGTGCGTCTTGCTGGCCATCGTGTTGGCCTCGCGCAGGAGCTCCTGCGCCAGGAACTCGAGCTTGCGGCCGACCGGCCCCTCGGCCTGATCGATCGCGCCGAGGAGCTGCTCCACGTGGCTGCGCAGGCGCTGCACCTCCTCGCAGATGTCGCCGCGGTCGGCGAGGAGCGCCGTCTCGCGCGCCAGCTCGCCCGGGTCGAGGGCGAGCTGGGCGTCCTTCATCAGCTGCTCGATCCGCGCGCGCAGGCGGTTGCCCTGCTCGCGCACGACCTCGGGGACGAGCGCCTCGACCTCGCGGGCGACGTCGCGGATCCGGCCGGCGGTGCGGCGCAGGTCGTCCGCGATCCCCTCGCCCTCGCGGCGGCGCATGGCGTCGAGGCCGTCGAGCGCCTCGCCCGCCAGCCGCTCGAGCGCCGGCCACAGCTCCGCGGCCGCGTCGTGCGTGACGTCCTCGCGGACGACGCCCGGCAGGAGGGCCACCTCGCCCACGCGCGGCGGATCGGCGCCGAGCTCGCGCGCGGCCGCCGCGAGCTGCCCGTGGAGGCGCTTGAGCAGCGCCACGTCGACCTGGGGCCCGCCCGCCTCCAGCGCGCCCGCGGCGCGCACGGTCAGGTGCACGGCGCCGCGCGCGAGCCGCCCGCGCACGAGCTCCTCGAGCTGCGGGGCGAGGCCGCCGAGCGCCTCGGGGACGCGGGTCGCGACCTTGAGGTGCCGCCCGTTGACCGAGCGGACCTCCACCTCGAGCTGCGCCGCCCCGTGCGGGGCGTGCGCCGTCCCGAAGCCGGTCATGCTCCGCAGGCCGCCCACGCGCGTCCTCCGGGGCTACTGCGGCGTCGCGGGGGGCGTCGGGGTCGCCGGGGCCTCCGGCTCCTGCGCCGCGGCCTCTCGCCGGGCGGCGTCCTCGGCCAGCGAGCGCTGGTCGAGCCGGTGGTGCAGGACGCCCAGGAACATGGCCAGGAGCATGAAGATCGCCGCGCACACCGCGGTCGCCCGCTTCCAGGTCATGTCGGCCTTGGCGCCGAACGCCACGTCGACCGCGCCGCCGCCGAACGCCCCGCCCAGGCCGCCGCCCTCGCCCTTCTGGATGAGCACGACGAAGCACAGGAACAGGCAGGCGATCACGTAGACGACCGTGAGCACCACCATCATCGTGTACATGTTCAGCTCCGCGCGCCCGCGCGCGCCTGCTCGGCCACGCCGCGGACGATCTGCACGAACGAGCCCGCCTCGAGGCTCGCGCCGCCGACGAGCGCGCCCGCGATGCCGTCCTGGCGCGCGAGGCCGTCGATGTTGTCCGGCTTGACGCTCCCGCCGTAGATGACGGGGACGCCGGCCGCCTGCGGGCCGAACGAGGCCAGCAGGCCGCCGATGAAGCGATGCATGGTCCCCGCCTGCTCGGGCGTGGCGGTGCGGCCGGTCCCGATGGCCCACACGGGCTCGTAGGCCACGACCACGCGCGCGTAGGCCGCGGGGTCGAGCCCCTCGAGCGCGCCGCGCGCCTGCGCCTCGACGACCGCCTCGTGGCGGCCGGCGTCGCGCTCGGCGAGCTGCTCGCCCACGCACACGACCGGGTCGAGGCCGGCCTCGAGCGCCGCCTCGAGCTTGCGGCGGACGAGCGCGTCGTCCTCGCCCGCGTGCTGGCGCCGCTCCGAGTGGCCGACGATCACGCGCCGGACCCCGACCGACGCCAGCATGGGCGCCGAGACCCAGCCGGTGAAGGCGCCCCTGGGCTCGGCGTGGCAGTCCTGCGCCACGAGCTCGACGGGGTGACCGGCGACCGCGTCGCGGACCGCCTCGAGGAAGGGGAACGGCGGGGCCAGGCCCACGCGCACCACGTCCGGGTCCCAGGCGGGGACCTGCTGGAGCTGCGCGACGACGCCCGACGCCAGGGCGACGGCCTCGGCGCGGCTCGTGTGCATCTTCCAGTTTCCTGTGACGTAGCGGCGGCCGCCCACGCGGGTCCCTCCGTGGAGCCCCGGACTATAGGGGCTTGCGCGCGCATCGTCAACGCGCCCGTACCCGGAGGGACCGCGGCGGCGCCGCCCGTTTCAGCCCACGCGCATGCCGCGCTTGCGCCGCTGCTCCTCGGCCTCGTTGAGGTGGAAGTAGATCGGGCAGAGGCGCAGGGCGTCCTGGCGCTCGCCCCGCGCGAAGCGCGCGTAAGCCAGCGCGGCGACGCGCTCGGCCGTCGGCCAGGGCGGGTCGGCCGCGACGAGGCCGGCGGCGTCGTCGGCGATGAGCGACGCCGCGTCGCCCACGACCGCGGCCGGGCGCGGGAGCGCCTGGCGCAAGATCGCGGGGTCGTGCAGGTCGGGGCCCTGCTCGCGGACGACGCCCTCCGGCGTGCGCAGGAAGGTCGCCGCGTAGACCTGGCCCCGCGAGGCGTCCAGCGCGCACACGACCCGCTCGCCGGGCGGGGCCATGGCCTCGAGCGCGTCGACGCACGGGACGCCCATGAGCGGGCGCCCCCACGCGAAGGCCAGCCCCTTGGCGGCGGCCAGGCCGATCCGGAGGCCCGTGTAGCTCCCGGGCCCGGTGTCGACCGCGACCAGGTCGGGCGGCCGCCGCGGGCCGAGGCCGGCCGCGCGCAGCATGCGCTGGATCGTCGGGGCCAGCTCCGCGCCGAGCTGGCGCGTGGCGGTGAGCACCGTCTGCGTCACCCGCGCGCCCCCGGGCGCGTCGGGCTCGAGGAGCGCGACGCTCCCGTGCGGTCCGGCGGTCTCGATCCCCAGCACGATCATGCAGGCCTCCGCGGGGCGTACCCGCCCCCGGGCATCTTTCGGCTCGCGGGGCGCCGTCCCTTCAGCCTACGGCGGGCGGGCCGGGCCGGTGCCGTCAGCGGCGGAGCTTCTGGGTCGGCTCCGAGGCGACGCGCTCGGCGAGGGTGTGCATGGCGGCGGCGTCGAGGAGCACGGCGCGGTAGGTGCCGAAGCCCACCACCTGCCCCGAGCGCACGGGCGTCGTCACCCCGGCCGGGAGGCGCTTGCCTTCCAGCCAGGTCCCGTTCTGCGACTCGAGGTCCATGAGCACCAGCTGCCCTCGCAGGCGGTTGAGCACGGCGTGGCGGCGCGACACCGCCGTCTCGGGGAGGACGACGTGGCAGACCCCGGCGTCGCGGCCCACCACGACCGCGTCGGCCGCGCCGAGCCCGTGCACCACGGCCGTCCGCGCCTTACGGTCGCGGGACAGGCCCAGGAGCTCCTCGAGCGTGAGCGAGCGCGTGCGCGCGCCGCTGGCCGCGGCGTCGCCGCCCTCGACCAGGACCTGCGGGACCTGGAGCAGGAAGGGGCCGGGGCAGGCGCGCTCGAACGCCTCGGGGGTGAGGCGGCTCGCGGCGTCGGCGAACGCCTTGAGCTCGATGCCGCGCGGCGGGGGCGCGAGGCCGGGGCGCGGCGCCGGCGCGCTCGCCGCCGGCGTGGCGAGCGCGTGCAGCTGCGCCGGCGAGAGGAACAGGAGCTCCGCGCCGCCGACGCGCAGGCGGTGGCCGCCGACGATCGGCAGGGGGATCCCGGGCGGGAGGCGCTTGCCCTCGACCCAGGTGCCGGCCTCCAGGTCGCGCACCCGCCACAGCTCGCCCCGCAGGAGGAGCTCCGCGTGACGCGGCGCCACGCCGTCCTCGGGCGAGAGCCGCACGTCCGCCCCGGGCGCGGCGCCGATCACCCAGGGCCCCTCTCGCGGATGCAGGAAGCGCACCTTCACGTCGGCCGCGGGCAGCCGCTCGCGCAGGCGGCTGAGCCGCTCCTCCCACCCGGCGCGCTGCGCGTCGGGCGGCGCGTCGAAGGCGTACGCCCCGACCCCGGGCTCGAGCCCACCGGACGGGAGCTCGACGAGGACCGGGCGCGCCACCTGCGCCGCGAAGGCGTCGGGGTCGGCGCCGCGGAGGGCCGCCGCGACGTCACCGAGGAAGGCCTCGCCGATCGGCGCCAGGTTCGTCGTCGACCCCCCGCTCACCCCTGGATGATACGCGGGGCTGCGCCCGTCGCGCCCCCCGGGCCGATAAGCCACGTGAGGGAGACCGATGTCCCGCGCGTGGGTCGAGCTGGACCTCGAGGCGGTGCGCGACAACGTGCGCGCGATCCGCGCCGTCGCCGGCGCCGAGGTCCTCGCGGTCGTGAAGGCGGACGGCTACGGCCACGGCGCCGCGCCGGTGGCCCGCGCCGCGCTGGAGGCGGGCGCGACGCGCCTGGGCGTGGCCACGCCGGAGGAGGCCGCGCGCCTCCGCGAGGCGGGGCTGACCGCGCCCGTGCAGCTCCTGGGGTCGTTCCTGGACGACGAGCTCGATGCCCTGCTCCACGCGCGCGCCCAGCTGACGCTGAACGACCCGGGCGACCTCGCGCGGGCGAGCGCGGCGGCGCGCAGGGCCGGGCGCCCGGTCGGCGTCCACCTCAAGGTGGACGTGGGCATGCACCGCCACGGCGTCGCGCCCGAGCAGGCGCTCGAGGTCCTGGCGCAGGTCGCCGCCGACCCGGCCCTGCGCCTCGAGGGGCTCATGACCCACCTGCCGGCGCCGCGCGACGAGGCGCGCTCGCGCGAGATGCTCGCGCCCTTCGCCGACCTCGTCGCGCGCGCCGCGCGCGCGGGCCTCCGCCCGCCGCGCGTCCACGCGGCCGCCTCGGCGGCGCTCTTCCGGCTGCCGGAGGCGCGCTTCGACCTGGTGCGGCCGGGGATCGCGCTGGTGGGCCTCGACCCCGACCGCGCGCCCGACGGGGCGTCCTCGTGCGGGCTGACGCCGGCGCTGAGCCTCCGCGCGCGCGTCACGCGCATCCTCGAGGTGGCCGCGGGCGAGCAGGTGGGCTACGGCGGCCGCTGGACGGCCGCGCGGCCGTCGCGGCTGGCGCTCCTCGGCGCCGGCTACGGCGACGGCGTGCCCTACGCGCTCACGGGCGCCGGCGCGCACGTCCTCCTGCACGGCCGGCGCTGCCCGCTCGTGGCGACGGTGATGATGGACTACCTCCTCGTCGACGTGACCGACCTGCCGCGCGCGCCGGCGCCGGGCGACGTGGCCACGCTCTTCGGCCGCGACGGGGACGCCGTCCTGCCGCTCGAGGAGCAGGCCCGCCGGGCGGGCCTGATCCCCTACGCGCTCTCGTGCGGGCTGGGGGCGCGGCTCGGGCGCGTGGTCCTGGGCGCGCGGACGGCGTCGGAGACGCTGCGCCGCGCGGCGTGACGCGGTCAGTCAGGAGAGAGCTCGAGAACCCTTCTCTCCGCCGCTCGTGCTCGACCCGCCAAAGCGCAGCGTGTGGGAGGCGCGGAACGGGCCAGATCGTGCCAGCCCGGGACTTGCTCCGATCGCGCCCCCCCTCGCGAGCGCATCACTCACCGCAGGTCTGAGCTCGAGAGAGATCGCGCAGCGATTTCTTCTCGAGCTCAGAGAGCTCGAGAACTTTTCCTCCCGCTGCATGTGCTCGATCCGCCAAAGCGAGCGATGGGGAGGCGCGGAGCGGGCCAAACACCGTCGCCCGGGCACTTACGCCGATCGCGCCCCCCTCGCGAGCGCATCACTCATCGCAGGTCTGACCTCGAGAGAGATCGCGCAGCGATCTCTCTCGAGGTCAGGAGAGGACGGTCAGCTCCGACTTGTCCACCTTGACCTCCTCGCCCGAGGCGTCGAACGCCACGCGCGCCTTCGGGAAGCCCTCGCGGAAGAACACGACCGAGCCGAGGCCGTAGGTGGCGTGGCGCACGCGCGCCCCCTCGCGCAGCTCGCCCGGCTTGCCGGGCGCGACCCTGAGCGGCTCGGGGCGGGCGCGGGCCGCGGGCTCGCGGCGCGGGGCCGACGAGCCGCTCGCGGCGCGCCGGCGCTGGGGCTTCTCGTCCTCGAGGACGATCGGCGCGCGCGGCCGGACCGCCGGCGTGACGATCCGCTCGCCGCCGCGGGCCTTCTTCTGCGGCAGGAGCTCGAGGAGCGGCTTTACCGGCGCGGGCGGCGCCGGCGGCAGCGCGTCGACCTGCTCGTAGACGAGGACGAAGTCCGGCGGCGCGTCGGGGGTGGGCTCGTTCTCCTCGTCCCAGAAGCGCGCCTCGGGGCGCCAGTCGAGGGCGTGGGCCGTGATGCCGTAGGTGCCGGGCGGCAGGTCGATCAGGCCGCCCTTGTCGGGGATCGCCGAGTAGCGGTCGCCGTAGCCGTCGCCCGGCAGGCGCTCGGCGGGGCCGAGGAACACCTGCCCCTCGGGCGACACGACGAGCGGGGCCGGCGGCGAGGCGCCGCGGTCGTAGGGCCGCTCGGCCTCCTCGAGCGCCGGGCCGAGCCGCACCCGGTAGAGGCCGCCGCGGCCGCCGAGCGGCCAGAGCGCCAGGCGGCCGTCCTGCCGCTCGGGGGTGCCGAACGGGTCGGCCTCCCACCAGCGGCGCGGCTCCTTGACGTGCTCCTTGAGCAGCGCCGGGTCGAACAGGGCGATCATCGCGATGTCGGTGGCGATCCGCACGGTCCCGGTGACCGCGGCCCCGGCGCGCGGGTGGGTCGACGTCTCCTGGGTGGTCATGACGAGGTCCTCGGGCCTCCGGGGCCCGGCAGGTGGCGGCGTGGTGCGGTGAGGGGAGCGCCGAGCATACCCTGTGTCGCCGGCCTCGCGTGTGTCCCGCCTGCACGAGCGCCGCGCCGCTTGCCGCGGCGCGGGTTCGGGTCAGCGTGGAGCGTCGTCGGCCCCGCCCTCGCCGCCCTCGCCACCCGGCGCCGTCTCGTCGCCCGGCGCGGGCGGCCCCTCCAGCTCGCTCGGGTCGATCGTCGGCACGGCCGCGGGGACCCCCGTCCGGTAGAAGAGCAGGTGGATCCAGCCGTCCTCGAACTGCACGAGGATCGGGAACGCCAGGCGCTCCGTCCCCTCGGGGATCGCCGACCGCGGGAGCCGGACCAGGAGGGCGAGGACGCCCTCCTCCTTCTCGCGGGTGGTCACCACCGTGATCGGCTGCTCGGGCGCCGGGAGCTGGCCCGCGACGCCGAACGCCTCGGCCTGGCGCGCGTCGAGCGCGTAGACGGCCACCGTCAGCGACTCGAGCGGCAACCCCGTGGGGGGCCGCCGCGCGGCCCGCACGTCGAGGTACACGTCCTCCTCGGTGCCCATGGGGATGATCGTGTGCAGGAAGCGGTGGTCGCCCTCGAGGTCGGCCCGCTCGGGGAACGCGTCGAGCTGCCCGCGCTGCGGCTCCGGCACGCGCTGGAAGCGCGCCTCGGCGCCGACGACCTGCTCGAACTGCGGGTGGCCGAGCTCGCGGATCGTGTAGGTCTCGGCGGCGCACGCCGAGAGCGAGAGCAAGAGGGGCGCCAGGGCCAGGGCACGGTTCACGACGACCTCCGGTAGCAGAGAGCTTGAGGACTCTTCGTTCCGCCGCTCGTGCTCGACCCGCCAGAGCGCAGCGTGTGGGAGGCGCGGAACGGGCCAAACACCGTTGCCCGGGCACTCACGCCGATCGCGCCCCCCTCGCGAGCGCATCACTCATCGCAGGTCTGAGCTCGAGAGAAATCGCGCAGCGATCTCTCTCGAGCTCAGAGTCTACGAGGACGTCGCGGCGGGCGGGGCGAGCAGGTGCTCGGGGATCGGGCGGCGCCCGGCGAACCCCGCGTGCGGCTCGTGGTACCAGCGCAGCTCGGGCTCGTCGTCGCGCCAGCACAGGTGCACCAGGCGGCCGTCGATCAGCCCCGGAAAGTCGACGAGGCCGAAGGTGAAGTCGGGCGAGCGGAAGGAGCAGCCGAGGCGCGCCAGCTCCTCGCACAGCTCGTCGAGCTCGCCCTCGAGCACGCCCACGCGGTCCTGCTGCTCGACCGTGAGGTCGGGCGCGCGCTCGAGCGCCTGCAGCTCGCGCCCGCGCTCGAGGACGTCGGCGACGATCCGCCGCACGAGCGGCAGGGTCCGCGAGGCCTCCTGCGGGGTGAAGATCTTCACGGGGTCGAGGCTACCCCGGGCGGCGGCGCTCGACAACGCGCGCGATCGCCCCGCCGCGTCCCGGCGAGCTCGCCCGGGTGACCCGAGGAGAAACGCGCACCAGGTCGTCCCGCGCCGCACGGCCGGGTTAGCCTGTTCCCCCCATGACCACCCGCCGCCCGCTCGCCGCGACGCTCGCCCTGACCCTGGCCGCGCTGGCCGGCTGCGTGGGAGGCCCCTCCTACGCGGGCGGGCCGACCGAGGAGGAGCCCCACGGGGTCGTGATCCCCGGCGACGACGTGTTCCTGTGGGCCGTCGACGGCCAGGACGTCCCCTCGCGCCGGAGCAAGGCCTACGTCGAGCCGGGGGCGCGGCGGCTCAAGGTGCGGATCAACTACCCGATCGACAACGAGTCGGCGACGCCTTACGAGTACAAGGACGTGGTCATCAACGTCGAGGACGGGCGCGCCTACCTGATCGAGCGCAAGGGCGAGGGCCAGTTCGGGCCCTACGAGGTCGAGGTCCGGGGCTCGCCCCGCCGGCGCTGACCCCCACCGTCGTGGCCCGCCCCCGGGCGCGCCCGCTATCATCCGCCCGGTGTCCAGGCCGCCCGACGAGGTTCCAGGCTACGAGCTCCTCGGGACGATCCACGAGGGCGACGGGGCCAGCGTCTACCGGGCGCGCGAGCGGGCCACCGGGCGGGCCTGCGCGCTGAAGGTCCTGCGCACGCGCGAGGCGTCGTCGCCGGCCGAGGCGGAGCGGCAGCGCCGCTTCCTCGAGGAGGGGCGGCGCCTGCTCGGGTTCTCCCACCCCAACGTCGTCGAGGCGTTCGACATCGGCTCGTCCGAGGGCTGCGCCTGGATCGCGCAGGAGCTGGTCGAGGGGCCGAGCCTGCAGCAGCTCCTCGACGCGCAGGGCGGGCCGCTCCCGCTCGACGCCGCGCTCGGCGTCGCCTCCCAGCTCGGGCGCGCCCTCGAGGCCCTGGCCCAGGCGGACATCGTCCACCGCGACATCGCCCCGTCGAACGTCATCGTCTCGGCGGCCGGCGTGGCCAAGCTGTGCGACTTCGGGGCCAGCTTCGAGTCGGGCGTCGCCGAGCGCCTCAGCCACGGGCGCGTCCCGGCCGGGACCGTCGACTTCATGAGCCCCGAGCAGGTCGAGGGCGACGCGGCGCCGAGCCCCAAGGGCGACGTCTACGGCCTCGGGGCGACGCTCTACCGCTGCCTCGCCGGCCGCACGCCCCACAGCGGCTCGACGCTCTTCGCGCGCCTGCGCTCGATCGTGCACGACGCGCCGCCCGACCTGCGCGAGCTCAACCCCGAGGTCCCCGACCCGGTCGCCGCGCTCGTGGCCCGCCTCATGGAGCGCGACCCCGACGACCGCCCGATCTCCCAGGACGCGGCGCCGTTCGTCCTGCGCGCCGCGCAGGCGCTCGGGCTGGCCCGCGCGCCCGACTGGGAGCGCGCCCCGCTCGTGGCCCTCCTCCAGCGCACGGGCGCGCGCGCCAGCGGCGAGGAGCCGCTCGTCGAGCCGGGGCTCGTCGTCCGCCTGCGCGGGACCGACCGCACGATCGAGCGCCTCCTGGCCGTGGGCGACGTCATGGAGGTGGGGCGCTCGGCCGAGTCGGCCGTCTCCTTGCCCTACGGGTGGATCTCGCGCCGCCACGCGCGCCTCGAGCGGCGGCCCGACGGCGTGTGGCTCGTCGACCTCGGCAGCGCCAACGGCTCGACCGTCAACCGTGCCCGGGTCAAGGAGCCGGTCCGCCTCCAGGGGGGCGACCTCCTCGCCTTCGGCAAGTCGCGCTTCGAGGTGTCGATCGCCGAGTCGAGCGACCAGGAGCGCGGGTGCCTCCTCTGCGGCCAGGCGCTGGCCCAGGACGAGGCGGGGGTCTGCCGGCGCTGCCGGCGCGACGCCGAGTCGGACGTGGTCGCCGCCGAGGACCGGATCGTCGCGGCCCTCCAGCAGAGCGGGTTCGAGGTCGGCCCGCGCCTCGGCGGGCGCGGCGGCCTGCGCCGCTACACCGCCCGGTCGCGCGGCAAGACCTACCTCGTCTCCGCGATCGAGGTCGGCCCCCGCGCCGCCGAGGCCTTCGCCGCCGAGAGCCAGCAGGCGCGCGAGCTCGAGCACCCCGCCCTCTGGCCGGTCCTGCGCGTCGAGGCCCACCGCGGCGTCCTGTTCGTCGTCGGTCCGGAGCCCGACGGGCCGACCCTCGAGGGGCTCGTCGACCAGCAGGGGCCGCTCTCCCCCGCCGCGACCACCCGCCTCGGCCGCGAGCTCGCCGACGCGCTCGACCACGCCGCCGCGCGCGGGGTCGTCCACGCCCTCGTGCGGCCCGAGCTGGTCCTCGTCAGCCCCGACCGGCGCGCGCGCCTGCTCGACGTCGGCCTGAGCCCGGCGCTCCTCGAGGCGGCGCGCGCGCCGGTGGAGACCGGCGGCGCTCCGCTGCCGCTCTACGAGGCGCCCGAGGTCACGGCCGCCCGGCTGGTCACCCCGCGCGCGCAGGTCTACGCGCTGGGCGCCACGCTCAGCTTCGCGCTGACGGGCAACCCGGTGGCCGAGCTCGTCGCGGGCGAGCGCCGCGACCTCCTCCCGCTGACCATGGTCTCGGGCGTCCCGCGCCAGATCGCCTACCTGCTCGCCTGCGCCACCAGCCCCGACCCCGCCGACCGCCCGCCCACGCCGGCCGCCCTGCGCAACGCCCTCGACGCCCTGATCGCCGAGGCGCAGGAGTCGCGCCGCCGGCCCGCGGTCGTCCCGGAGGAGGACGTGCTCGACGAGGACGAGCTGACGCGGCCGATCGAGCTGGACGACCTGCCGCCGGAGATCCTCTTCGACCCCTGACCTGCGGACCGTGGTCCAATCGGGCCTCCCATGACCCACGCCCGCAAGCGCTACGCCCGCTCGCGCAAGCCGCCGCCGCGGCCGCGGCGGGCGCCGCCGCGCGACCTGTCGGTGCCGCTGGAGGAGCTCGCCTGGCGCGTGGGGCACGAGGAGCAGGGCGACCGCCTCGACCACTTCCTCCTCGCCCGCATGCCCTGGCGCTCACGCGCGCAGGTGCACGGGCTGATCGCCGACGGGCGCGTCACGCGAAACGACGAGGTCGTCCGCCGCAAGGCGGGCCGCGTCGTCGCCGGCGACCGGGTCGCCGTGGCCGTGCCGCCGCCCGAGGAGGAGGTGCGCCACGAGGCGCTCGGCCTCGTGCTCGACGGGCTGATCATCCACGACGACGACGACCTGGTCGCCCTCGCCAAGCCGGCGGGCCTGATCGTCCACCCCGTCGGGCGGGCGCGCGTCAACACGATGATCCAGGCGCTCCACTGGCTCTACCGCCACGGCCCGCGCCGCGCGACGGGCGTCCTCCCGCGGATCTGCCACCGCCTCGACCGGGACACCTCGGGCGTGGTCGTCGTGGCCAAGACGGCCCCGGCGCGCGTGCGCCTGCAGGCGGTGTTCGAGGGGCGCGACGTCGAGAAGGAGTACGTGGCCGTCGTCCGCGGCCGCGTCGGGCCGGACGAGGGCCTGATCGACCTGCCGATCGGCCCCGACGACGAGGCGCCGCTCGAGCTCATGATGACCACCCGGCCCGACGGGCTGCCGTCGCGGACCCGGTTCCGCGTGCTCCAGCGCTTCGCGGCGGCGAGCCTCGTGCGCTTCGAGATCGAGACCGGCCGCCAGCACCAGATCCGCGTCCACGCCCGGGCGCTCGGCCACCCGGTGCTCCTCGACCCGCTCTACGGCGACGGGCGCCTGGCCTGGCCCGACGCCGACGCCCCGGTGATCGCGCGCCAGGCCCTCCACGCGCGGCGGGTCGTCCTCCCGCACCCGCGCACCGGCGCGCCGCTCGCGCTCGAGGCCCCGCTGCCGGGCGACCTCCGGGCGCTGGTCGAGGCCCTCCGCTAGCCCCGCTCCACCGGTCTTCTTGGCCGTCGTCTTCCTGGCGGGTGGAGCGCCACCTCGACCGAGCTGTGGACGAGGACCATGCCCCGACCTGGCGCTCCGGGCTTCTGTTACGTTTGATGGCAGGCGCTGACATGGAGCTGGAGCGTGGGGAGCGGCTGGTCGAGGGGCGGCAGCTGCTCACGCCGCTCGCCGGGCTCTCGCTCCTGGCCGCGTTCCTGATCGTGGCCGAGTGGGGCCTCGGCTGGGTCACGGCGCTCCTCGCCCTCGCCGTCGTCGTCGCAGCCTGGTCGGCGGCGCTCTGGAACGCGCGCCATCTCGCGATCACCGACCGGCGGATCATCGAGTACCGCGTGTTCCTGGCCAGGCTCGCCCGGCGCTTCCCCCGCTTCGCGCCGCTCGAGGCTCACCGCCGCCGCGTGTTCCCGCTGCAGGACCTCGCCTCGGTCCGTCGCAGCGGCGCGGCGCTGATCCTGCGCCTCCGGACCGGGGCGACGCACACCGTCCCCTGCCACACCGAGGACGAGGCGGCGCGCCTCCTGGCCGTGGTCGACGACTTCCTGCGCCGCGCGCCGTGGCTGCGACCGGCGCGGCGGACGATCGAGCCGACGCTCAGCGTGAGCGTGAGCGCGTCGGCCGACGCCGAGCCCGGCCGCTGCCCGTACTGCCACGACGCCGTGCCGCCGGAGGAGGCGGCCCCGTGCGACCGCTGCGGCGCCGTGCACCACGAGGAGTGCCTGGGGATCCACGGCGGCTGCGCGGCGTTCTCCTGCCTGGGCGAGCGGCGGGCCCGCGTCCGAGGTTAGAACGAGTTCAGGACGGGGATCGTCACGTCGAGCGCCTCGTCGAGGGCGGCGTCCGAGATCACGAGCGGCGGGGCGAAGCGGATCGTCGTCTCGTGCGTGTCCTTGGCCAGGACGCCCTCCTTCATGAGGGCCTTGACCGCGGCCTTGGCCACGCCGGCGCGGTACTCGACGGCGAGCATGAGCCCGCGCCCGCGCGCCTCGAGGACGTTCTCGCTCGTCAGCTCACGCCGCAGGCGCGCGAGCGCGTGCGCGCCGAGGCGCGCCGCCCGCTCGGGCAGGCCCTCGTCCACGAGCACGTCGAGGGCGGCGACGGCGACGGCCGCCGCCAGCGGGTTGCCGCCGTAGGTCGAGCCGTGCGTCCCCGGCGTGAACAGGTCCATGACCTCGGCGACCCCGGCCACGGCCGACACCGGGTAGACGCCCCCCGAGAGCGCCTTGCCCAGGACGATCAGGTCGGGGCAGGCGCCCACGTGCTCGTAGGCGAACATCTTGCCGGTGCGCCCGAGGCCCGTCTGGATCTCGTCGAGGCAGAGGACCGCGCGTCGCTCCGTGCACAGGGCCCGCGCGCGCGGCAGGTAGTCGTCGGGCGGGATCTTCACCCCCGCCTCGCCCTGGATCGGCTCGAGCAGGACGCCCACGGTGTTCGGCCCGATCGCCCGGGCCAGGGCCTCGGCGTCGCCGTAGGGCACGCGCACGAACCCGGGCGTCGGGGGGCCGAAGGTGTCGCGCGCCCCGGGGTCGTCCGAGAAGCCGACGATCGTCGTCGTCCGCCCGTGGAAGTTGCCGTTCGCCACGACGATCTCGGCCTCCCCGTCGGGGACCTTCTTCACCAGGTAGCCCCAGCGCCGCATGGCCTTGATCGCCGTCTCCACCGCCTCGGCGCCGGTGTTCATGGGCAGGACGGCGCGGAAGCCGGTGAGCTCGGCGATCCGCTGCAGCATGTCGCCCATGCGGTCGTTGTGGAACGCGCGGGAGGTGAGCGTGAGCCGCTGCGCCTGCTCCACCAGGGCGCCCACGATCCGCGGGTGGCAGTGGCCCTGGTTGACCGCCGAGTAGGCGCTGAGCATGTCGACGTAGCGGCGCCCTTCCACGTCCCACAGGTGGCAGCCCTCGCCGCGCGTGATCACCACCTCGAGGGGCGCGTAGTTGCGGGCGCCGAACCGGTCGACCTGCGCCAGGTAGTCCTTCGTGGTCCGGGTCGTCGTCTCGGTCGTCGTCACGCGCGGCTCCTCCAGGCGTCCACTCTAACCCGCAGCGGCACATGGCTCCGGAGGCCAGGGCCCAGGTGTCCGCTGGACCACTGCGTCAGATCCCCGACGCCTCCGCCGCCCACCCCCCGCCGGGGCGGGGGTTCGGACGCGGCACGAGGCTCGCTCAGGACGAGCGCACGGGCGGTGCGCGCCGCCGACCCCCGGCGACGAGGGCGGGCGGCGCGTGCCCCCTGGCGAACACGAACCACACGACGAGAGGGAGGGGATCATGGTGCGCTGGTGTGTCGAGCGGGTAGCGCGCGCGTGCGCGTTCGGCCTCATGGGCCTCATGCTCGGGGCCCGGTCGTGAGCGCGCAGGTCCGCGGCGCCCTTCGGCGCGCCGGCGCGCTGGCGGTCGACGCGGCGGCGAGCGTCGTCGGCGTGACCCTGGTGCTCGGCCTGGCGCTGGCCATGGCCTCCAGCGCGCGCGGTTGACCGCGCCGCGGTCCTTCTGGCGTGCAACATGGCGCCCAGCGCGTCATGATCCTCTCTGGAGGGACTCCGTGAACCGCGCCTCGCTCGTCGTGGCCAGCGCCGCCGTCGGCGCCGCCGCCGCCCTGCTCTCGACCGCCCTGCCCAGCCGCGCGCAGAGCTTCGGCCAGAAGCGCGAGCTCAAATGGGAGCGGCTGAACGTGTGCATCGAGTTCCCGCCGACCATGGCGCCCATGGCCGAGTCCCAGCGGCAGGAGCTCCTCGAGCGGCTCGCCCTGCACCGCTCGAAGGTCCCGGGCGGCTGGATGGTCATGACCCCGCGCGGCGGGCTGGCCTTCTACCCCGACCCGCAGCACACCTGGGACGGGAACTCGCTCAGGTAGTCACGGCGCGACCCGGGCGAGCTCCTGCGCGAGCGCCGGCCCGAACAGGCGCGCGTCCTCGAGCACCGAGAGGTGCCCGTTGCGGCCCGCGACGAGGACCAGCCGGGCCGAGCCGCCGGCCGCCTGGAGCTCCCCGGTCGCCTGCCGCAGGTCGGTCGGCGTGACGAAGTCGTCGTCCTGGGAGCCCAGGACCAGCACCCGCGCGCGCACGCGGCGGTAGGCGGCCTCGCGCGAGCCGAGCTCGGCGCCCAGGTCCCAGCCGACGTGCAGGTCCAGCAGCCACAGGTAGTGGTTGGCGTCGTAGCGGCGCGCGTCGGCGAGGTGGCGCGGGAGGTCCAGCCAGAAGCGCCACTGCGCCATGGGGCCCGCGGCGATCGCCGAGAGGCCGTGCATGGCCATGGCCACGCCGAACGACGGGTCGGTGCCCGCGTCGGCGTAGCCGCCGAACGCCCACTGCGGGTCCGACCGGACGGCCAGGGCCGCCGAGCGCATCCCGGCGCGCTGGGCCTCGGTGAAGGTCACCGGCGCGCTGGCGGGGACGACCAGGTCCATGAAGTCCGGGAACTCGACCGCCCACTGCCACGCGATCATGCCGCCCATGGACGGCCCGATCACGGCGACGAGCCGCCGCACGCCGAGCGCGTCGAGCACCGCCCGCTGCGCCCGCACCATGTCGCGCACGCCGAAGGCCGGGAAGTCGAGCCCGTAGCGGCGCCCGGTCCGCGGGTCGACGGTCGACGGCCCGGTGGTCACGACGGCGGGCGACCCGACCTTCATGTTGCAGGGCAGGTCCATGCTGACGACGAACAGGCGGTCGGTGTCGATCGCGTGCCCCGGCCCGATCAGGGCGTCCCACCAGCCGACGGGCCCGGACGGGTCGCCCAGGCGGCCCGCCGCGTGGCCGTCGCCGGCGAGGAAGTGGGAGAGGAGGACGACGTTGTCGCGCGCTGCGTTCAGCCGCCCGTAGGTCTCGACGCCGAGCTCGAGCAGCGGGAGGACCTGGCCCGAGAGCGTCGGCAGGTCGCGCACCCGGACGACCCGCTTCGTGACCACCTCGTCGAGCGCGGCCGCGGGAGACGCGCCCACGAGGAGGCCCAGCACGCCTGCGATGAGTGATGCGCTCGCGAGGGGCGGGCGATGGGCGGGCGCCCCGGCCTCGCGCGGACGGGCCCGCTCCGCCCGTCCCCATCGCCTCCTCTGGCCCGCCGAGCACGGGTTCCCGAGCACCTCGACCTCGCGCCGACCGCCCACGCCGCACCTCCCGATAGCGAACGAACGTTCGTATTTGAAGGCATGATACCGGGCCGGCAGCCGGGGTCAACCACCCTCGGCTACAACGGCGCCATGAGCAGCGGGACGGTGGAGATCTGGACCGACGGCGCCTGCCTGGGCAACCCCGGGCCAGGCGGCTGGGCCGCGGTCCTGCGCCTCGGCAGCCGCGAGCGCGCGCTGTCGGGCGGCGAGCCCGAGACCACCAACAACCGCATGGAGCTCATGGCGGCGATCTCGGCGCTCGAGGCGCTCACGCGGCCGTCGAAGGTCCGCCTCGTGTCGGACTCGGAGTACGTGCTCAAGGGCATCAGCGAGTGGCTCCCCGGCTGGCGCGCCCGCGGCTGGAAGAAGGTCAAGAACCGCGACCTCTGGGAGCGCCTGGCCGAGGTCGCGGCGCGCCACGACGTCGCGTGGGAGTGGGTCCGCGGCCACTCGGGCGACGAGATGAACGAGCGCGTCGACAAGCTGGCCGTCGCCGAGGCCGAGCGGCAGAAGAAGGGCGGCGGGGCGGCCCCGGCGGCCGCGCCGCGGGCCGAGGCGGTCCACGCGGTCGTGCGCGTGGCCCCCGGCGAGGGCGAGTTGGCGGAGCGGGTGTCGGTCGTCCGCGTCCTGCGCAGCGCGTCCCGCGCCGCCGACGAGGCGGCGCGCCTGCGGGCGGACGACCCTGCGGCGACCTTCGTCGTCGCGAGGGCCGATCTCGAGGGGTCGCCCGGCGCGCCCTGAGCTGACCGGGCGCCACGCTCCACGGGACACCTCTGACCCGCGCGACCCGTTCTCCACGGCCGTCTCCCCCCGGCACGCGCCGTGCGCCTCCTCGGTCGAGGAGGCAGGCGCCCATGGAACGCCCGTGGCAGCGGCCGTTCACCCCGTTCGCGGCGCGCGCGCTCGGCGAGGACGCGTGGCCCTGGCTCGCCGGCGGCGGCGCGGCGCACCTCGCCTTCGGCCTGCTGGGCCTGGTGATCGTGGCGCTGACCACGCCGCCGCGGCCGCTGGCGGCGGCGGGGATCCTCCTGTTCGCCGGCGGGGCGCTGCAGGTCGCGCAGGCCTTCCGCCTCGAGACCCGCGGCGGCCTCTTCGGCTACCTCGGCGCCGGCGTGATCGCGGTCGTGGGCGGGCTGGCGCTCGTCTGGCCGCCCACGGTCGTCGCGCCCACGCTCCTCCTCGGCAGCTTCCTCGTGGCGCTGGGCGCCTTCCGCGTGGCGGCGGCCGCCATGCAGCCGCTCCCCGGCGGCCGCTGGCCCCTCGCGGGGGGCGTGGCCACGTTCGTCCTCGGCCTCCTGGCCGCGGTCGACTGGACGGCGACCGGCTGGCCGGCGATCGGGCTCGTCGTCTCGGCCGACCTCCTGGCCACGGGCGCCGCGCAGGTGCTCGTCGCGCTCGACGTGCGCCGCCTGACGCGCGGCCAGGCGGGCCCGGCCCCCGCCTGAGCCGACCCACACGGTTGCGCGCGGGTTACGGGCGAGTCACATCCGGAGGGTGGCGCTCCGCGGACACGTCTCCAGCATGGCCCTCGAGGAGGTGCTCGCCTTCCTCGGCCACAACGCCCTCGAGGGCGCGCTCACCGTCACGAGCGGCGAGGAGGCGGCGCTCCGGCTCTACGTGCAGGAGGGGCGCGTCTTCCTGCCGTTCTCCGGCCGGCGCGGCAGCTACTCGCTCGGCAAGATCCTGCGCCACACGGGCGTGCTCTCGCGCGACGCCCTCGAGCGCTACATGGGCGAGGCGGCGCGCTCGCGCAAGGCGGAGCTCCTGCGCGCCGAGGCGGTCAGCCAGGAGCAGCTCGCCGACGCGCGCCGCCGCCAGACGGCCGAGGAGATCCACGACCTGTTCCTGTGGGGCGACGCCCACTTCGAGTTCCTCCCCGGCGCGCTCCCGCCGAGGGTGCAGCAGGACCTGGCCGCCTCGCGCGGGCTCGTCATGGACGTCCAGGGCCTCCTCATGGAGGTGGCCCGGCGCGCCGACGAGCGGCGCCGGATCCGCGCCCACGTGCCCAGCAGCCGGGCGCTCCTGCGCGGCGCGCCCGGCGCGGACGCGGCGATCGTCGCCGGCCTCGCCGCGGCGCGGATCGACGCCGAGCGGAGCCCCTTCGACGGCCGCGCGCGCCTCGAGGACCTCCTGGGCGCCTGGGGGATCCCCCACCACGGCGCGCTGGCCGCCGTCGCCGCGCTGGTCGAGGAGGGCGCCCTGGCGCTGGTCCCGGCCGACGAGGCGCTGGCCGCCGCGCGCGAGCGGCTGGCCGCCGGCGAGCTGCAAGAGGCGGGGCGGCTCCTCGGGCACGCGCTCGACGTCGCCCCGCAGGGCGGCGCCCCCGGGCCGGAGCTCGACGTCGCCCGCGCCCCGGCCTTCGAGGCGGGGCCGCCGTTCACGGCGTCGCTGCGCCTCCCGGGCCCGCGCGCGGCCGGGCTCCTGCGCGAGCTCGTGGCGCGCGGCGCCCCGTTCTCGGCCGCCCTCCGCGCGCCCGGACGCGAGGAGCACCTGGCCGCCCTCCCGGGCGAGGTCGTCGTGCAGGGGTGCGCGGTCACCGTCGCCGACGTGCTCGTGGCCCTGGGCGCGGTCACCCCGGCGCAGGTGGTCGAGGCCGGCCCGGCGGTCGAGGACCTCGTCACCCCGGCGCAGCGCGACCAGGCGCGGGTCGAGCTCGTGGCGCAGGCGATCACCGAGCTGGCCCTGTGGCCGGCGGTCGACGTCGAGCTGACCAACCGGCGCGTGGACGCGCCGCCGGCGCGCGGCCAGCTCGTCACCGCCGTCCTGGGCCCCGCCGCGCGCGAGGAGCTCCTGCGCTCGCTCGCCGAGTGGGCGGAGGTCGTCGCGCGCGTGCCCGGCGAGGACGCGCTCCTCGTGGCCGAGGCCGCGCCGGGCAAGGACCCGGCCGCGCGCTTCTTCCGGCGCTTCGACCTGCGCCGCTCGGTCGGCGAGCTGCGCCGCCGCGCCCGCGCCGGGCGCCTCGAGTTCCTGCGGCTCGTCGCGCGCGGGCTCGACAAGGGCTACCTGCGCGCCCCGGGCGCGGTCGAGCTGCGGGTCGAGCTCCTGCGGGTCCTGCGCAAGGAGGACGACCCGCAGGCCGGGCGCCTGGCGCGCGCGATCGTGGCCCTCGGCCAGCCCGACGCGCTCGCCGGGATCACGGGGCTCCCGCCCGTCCGCCCGCCGGTCGACAACCCCGCCCTGGAGGGCGACCTCGAGGGCGTGGGCCTCGCCGCCGTGCTCCAGGCCCTGCGCGACAACGGGCGCAGCGGGACGCTCCTGATCACCGCCGGGCGCCGCGAGGAGCGGCTCTACTTCCACCGCGGGCAGGTGTTCATCCTGCGCTTCGCCGACCCCGAGGCCGAGGCCTTCGCCGAGTTCTTCCTCGGCGACGAGGGCGCCGAGCAGGTGCAGGCGCTCGCCGCGCGCGAGGGCCACGGCGGCCGCGTCGACGAGGCGGCGCTCGACCCGGCCGAGGTCCGCGAGATCAAGGCCGGCTTCCTGGACATCCTCTTCTGGGAGGGGGCGCGCTTCGCCTTCGATCAGGACGAGCTGCCCGACGAGTTCTTCTCGCCCGGCGAGGGCGTGACCGAGATCGCGCTCGAGACCGACCGCTTCCTCCTCGACGCGATCCGCGCCCTGACCGAGTGGGACGGGATCCGCCGCGTGGTGCCCTCGGGCAGGGCGGTGCTCCGCTTCCCCGACCTCGCGCGGAAGATGGACGCGATCCGCGAGCGCGGCCACGCCGAGGTCCTGACGCTGATCGACGGGCGCCAGACCTTCGACGACCTGGTGCGGATCTCGGGCGAGCGCCGCCTCGTCGTCGGCCGGCTGGTGCGGGACCTCGTCGAGGAGGGGACCCTCACCGTCGTCCCGTGCCCGCTGGCCGACGGGGCGGCGCCCGCGCCGGCGGCTACCTGACCGCGACCAGCTCGCGGCCGACGGTCAGCAGGGCCGTCCCGTCCCAGCCGATCGTCGGGGCGCTCGGGGCGCCCGTGCCCCGGACCATCGCCTGGCAGTGCGTCCGCCCGTCGGGCCGCAGGCCGACGAGGCGCCCGTCGTAGGTGGCCACGTAGGCGACCCCGCGCGGATCGAGCGTGGGCGGCTCGCCGGCCCGCAGGTCGCGCCGCCAGCGCGTCGCGCCCGTGGCCAGGTCGAGGTCGTGGACGGCGCTGCCCGTGGTCACGACCACGCGGTCGCCGACCGTCGCGGGCGGGCCGACCGGCCCCTCGAGCTTGCGCTCCCAGCGCGGCGCGCCGTCGGGGTCGAGGCGCGCCAGGGCGAGGCCCGCCGCGACCAGCCAGGCGCCGTCGTCGGCGGCGGCGACGTGCTCCGGCGACAGCTCGGCCAGGCTCCGCGGCCGGGGCGCCCCCTCCCACAGCGGCGCGCCCGTCGCGGCGTCGAACGCCCGCGGTCGCGAGAGGAGCGCCGTGCCCACGCTCGCGACCACGCGGCTTCCGTCCTGCGAGCAGGCGACGTCCTGCGCCGGGCCGGGGCGCGTCCAGCGCACGGCGCCGTCGGGCGCGAGGGCCACGAGCGCGTCGCCGAGCGCGAAGGCCCCGCCGGCGACGCCGGGCGCCAGGGCCCCCGTGCCGCGCCAGGCGAGGACGTCCGCCGCCGGCGCGGGCCCGACGCGGCGCCCCGAGCCGCCGTCCCAGGCGAGCGGGTCGCCGAGGACGAGCAGCGGCGCGACCTGCGGCCGCCAGGCGCCGAGGTCCTCGATGCGCCGGCCCTCCGCGTCGACCCGCAGGAGCCCGGCGTGCCGCGCGCGGAGCACGGCCCGACCTTCGAGGTCGAGGAGCGGGCGCCCGACGCAGGCGCGCGGCAGGTCGAGGCGCCAGCGCAGGACGCCCTCGTCGGGGCCGTCGAGCGGCGAGACCTGCCGGCTCTGCGCGTCGCCGCGCTCCGCCGGCCAGAGCCCGTCCCCGGCCCCCAGCGCGCGCAGCCGCGCCAGGCCGTCCGCGTCGGGCTGCGCCCGGAACGCGCGCAAGGCGGCCCGGACCGCGTCGTCACGGCGGCCGAGGCGCTCGTGCTCGCGCGAGAGGCGCGCCCACGCCCCCGCGTCGCCAGGGCGCGCGGCGACCGCGCGCTCCTCGCGGCGCAGCCGCTCGTCCGGCGTCACTTCTTGCCCTTGTCGCCCTCGGCCTGCACGCGCGACGACGCCCCGGAGCGCGCCTTCTCCTCGGCCTTGCCGTTCTTCTCGGCCTTGTCGGCCTTCTCGGCCTTCTCGGCCTTGTCGGCCTTGTCGGCCTTCTCGGCCTTGTCGGCCTTGTCGGCCTTGTCGGCCTTGTCGGCCTTGTCGGCCTTGTCGGCCTTGTCGGCCTTGTCGGCCTTGTCGGCCTTGTCGGCCTTGTCGGCCTTGTCGGCCTTGTCGGCCTTGTCGGCCTTGTCGGCCTTGTCGGCCTTGTCGGCCTTGTCGGCCTTGTCGGCCTTGTCGGCCTTGTCGGCCTTGTCGGCCTTGTCGGCCTTGTCGGCCTTGTCGGCCTTGTCGGCCTTGTCGGCCTTGTCGGCCTTGTCGGCCTTGTCGGCCTTGTCGGCCTTGTCGGCCTTGTCGGCCTTGTCGCTCTTCTCGGCCTTGTCGCCCTTCTCTGCCTTGTCGCTCTTCTCTGCCTTCTCGTTCTTCTCCGCCTTCGCCACGACGGGCGCCGGGGCGACGACCTTGTCGGCGGCGGGGGCGGGCGCCTCGGGCTTGCCGTTGCGGGGCGCCTCCTCGGGGGGGACCTCGGCCTCGAGCGCGGCGTGGAACGAGGCGAGCGTCGAGGCGGCCGACTTGGTGCGCGCGAAGCGGGCGATATGGAACAGCGCGTCGCCGCGGTGGACGAGCGGGAGCTGGATGCGCCCGATCACGATCCCCGAGTGGGACGCGTGCACCGGCTCCTCGTGCTCGCCGTAGAGGTCGCCGAGCACGCCCAGGACGTCGCCCTTGCGCACGCGCGCGCCGAGGCCGACGGTGGCGCGGAGGATCCCGCTCACGGGGGCGCGCATCCACAGGGTCGACCGCGCGGCGACGGGCTCCTTGCGCGGGCGCGGCGCGTCGGGGTCGGGCGCGAGCATGCCGATCGCGCGCATGACGGCGAGGATCCCGCGCACACCGGCGCGGATCGCCAGCTCGTCGAAGCGCAGGGCCTCGCCGCCCTCGTAGAGGAGCATGGGCTTGCCGCGCTCGATCACGGCCTGGCGCAGCGACCCGTCGCGCACGTCGGCGTCGACCATCACCGGCGCGCCGAACGCCACGGCCAGCCGGCGCGTCTCCGGGTCGGCCAGCCGCGCGCGCACGTGGGGCAGGTTCGTCCGGTGCAGCCCGCCGGTGTGCAGGTCGACCCCGTGCGTCGCGTGCTCGACGACCTCCTCCATGAGCAGGTTGGCGAGCTGCGCCGTGAGCGAGCCCTTCTTCGTGCCCGGGAACGAGCGGTTCAGGTCGCGGCGGTCGGGCAGGTAGCGCGAGTGGGCGATGAACCCGAGCACGTTGACCATGGGGACGGCCAGCAGGTCGCCCTTCAGCCCCGCCAGCTCCGGCAGCCGCACGAGCCGCCGCACGACCTCGACCCCGTTGAGCTCGTCGCCGTGCACGCCGGCCGTGACGAACAGCCGCGGCCCCGGCTCCTGGCCGCGCACCACCTGCACGGGCATGGTCATCGGCGTGTGCGTGTAGAGCCGCGCCACGGGGAGGTCGATCGTCGCCCGCTCGCCGGGCTGCACCTCCACCCCGCCGATCTTCAGCGCGTCGCCCACGTCCGCTCCGCCCCGCCGCCTCCAGCATATCCACGTCCACTGACGCAGGCCCTTGTCGTGCGCCCACGCACCCTGTCCACTGACGAGGAGGTGCCCGATGCCCCGGCTCGCCCTGGCCCTCCTGCCCCTCCTCGCCGCCTGCGCCGGCGCCCCCTCGCCGCCCGAGGGCGCGCCGGTGCCCGTCGTGCTGATGACCGACTTCGGCCTGAAGGACGACGCCGTGGGGCTCCTGCGCGGCGTCGTGCTCGCGCGCTCGCCCTGGTCGCCGGTGGTCGACCTGACGCACGCCGTACCCGCGTTCGACGTCGCGGCCGGCGCGCGCCTGCTCGTGGAGGCGCCGGAGGTCTACCCGCCGGGGAGCGTGTTCGTCGTGGTCGTCGACCCGGGCGTGGGGACGCGGCGGCGGGCGATCGTGGCGCGCCTGCAGGGCGGGACCCTGCTCGTCGGGCCCGACAACGGCGTCCTGTCGCTGGCGATCGAGCGCCACGGGCCGGCGGAGGTGCGCCTGCTCGAGAGCACGAGGTTCATGCGCGACCGCCCGAGCGACACCTTCCACGGGCGCGACGTGTTCGCGCCGGCGGCCGGGCACCTGGCCGCCGGCGCGCGCTTCGAGGACGTCGGGCCAGTGATCACCGACTGGGTGCGGCTGACCCCGCCGCGCGCCACGCGCCTGGCCGACGGCGGGGCCGCGGGCGTGGTCACCGCGCTCGACGAGCCGTTCGGCAACGTCTGGACGAACATCCCGGCCGAGCACCTCGACGGCCTCGAGCCGGGGACGCGGGTCGAGGTGGGCGTCGGCGCCCAGCGCCTCGTGGCCACCTTCGTGCGCACGTTCGGCGACGTCCCCGTCGGGCAGCCGCTCGTCTACGTGAACAGCCGCGGGCACGTCGCGCTCGCGGTCAACATGGGCGACTTCGCCCGCACCTGGAACGTCGAGCCCGGGCAGCAGGTGACCCTCCGGCCGGTCCCCTGACCTGACCGACCGTCGCACTCCGCGGCGCGCCGTCCAGGAACACGACGCAGAACGCCCCGGACCCGCCTCCGGCACGCCTTGCTTGGCGTCCCCCCGCCGGAGAGGACCGCCTGGATGCCGCGCCGCGTCGCAGAGATGCTCCTGCTCGCCGCGGCCTACTTCGTCGCCGGCGCGCTCGGGTTCCAGCTCGCGCACCCCACCGGCGCGTCCGTGGTCTGGCCCGCCGCCGGCGTGGCGCTGGTGGCGCTCACGACCCTCGGGCCGGGCGCATGGCCGGGCGTCTTCCTGGGCGCGTTCGCCGTGCAGGCGCTGCTCGTGCTCGGCCCGGCGCCCGGCGCGCGCGACGTCCCGGTCGCCGCCCTCGTGGCCGTCGGTCCCTGCCTGGAGGCCGTCCTCGGCGCGTGGCTCGTCCGCCGAGCGGGAGGCCTCGAGCGGCCCGAGCGCCTCCGCGACCTCCTGCGCCTCCTGGCCCTCGGCGGGCCGCTCCCGTGCGCGGTGAGCGCCGGGATCTCCACGGCCGGGTTCGGCCTCTCGGGCCACGTCGCGTCGGGAGACGCCCTCCCGCACGCCCTCGCCTGGTGGGCGGGCGACCTCGCCGGGATCGCCCTCGTCGCCCCCGTCGCCCTCGCCGGGCGCGCCGGGTTGACGGGCCGGCAGCGGGCCCGGTGGCTGGCGACCGTGCTCCCGATGGGCCTGGCGCTGGCGCTCACGATCCTCGCCACGACCCAGGCCCGCCGCCTCCTCGACGAGCGCGCCGCCCTGCAGGTCGCGCGCTGGTCCGAGGTCACGCGGGCGTCCCTCCTGCACCACGTCGACCAGTCGCTCGACGCCCTGCGGGCCGTCCGCGGGCTCCTCGTCACCCGCGGCGACACCTCGAGCGCGGAGTTCGAGCGCTTCGCCCTCGCCGTGCAGCAGGAGCGGGCGTGGCTCCTCGCCGTGCAGTGGGCCCCGCTCGTCCGCCACGACGAGCGCGCCGCCTTCGAGCGGCGCCTCGCGATCCGCGAGGTCGCCCCCGACGGCGGGCTGCGCCCCGCGGCGGCGCGCGCCGAGTACTTCCCGATCACCTACACCTGGCCGCGCGAGGGGTTCGAGGAGGCCCTGGGCTTCGACGTCGCCACCAGCCCGCAGCGCCTCGAGGCGCTCCACGGCGCCGCGCGCCGCGCCGACCTCCTCGTGTCGGCGCCGCTCCGGCTCGTGCAGGACCCGGCGCGCCGCGGGGTCGTCGCCGCCGTCCTCCCCGTGCTCCAGGACGAGGGCCAGGGGCCGCGCCTCCTCGGCGCGGTGATCGGCCTCCTCGACCTCCCCGCGCTCCACGCCGCGATGACGGCCGACCCCTCCCGCGCCCCCGTCTGCTTCGCGGTCGACGACGTCACGGGTCCGGCCGCCCTCCCGCTCGCGGGCGCCGCCCCCCCCGACGCGCCCGCCGCCTGGGCCCGCCAGGAGGCGATCGGCGGGCGGGCCTGGCGGCTCCGCTGCTGGTCCGACGAGGGGGCGCCGCCGCCCTACGAGCTCCTCGTGCTCGGGGCGGGGCTCCTGGCGACCACCCTGCTCGAGCTCCTCCTCCTGTCGCTCCACGGGCGGGCCCGCGCCGTCGAGCGCCTCGTCGACGAGCGGACGGCCGAGCTCGTCCGCGCCCGCGACGCCGCCGAGGCGGCCGCCCAGGCCAAGGGCGCCTTCCTGGCCAACATGAGCCACGAGCTGCGCACGCCGCTCAACGGGGTCCTGGGCACCTGCGACCTCCTGCTCGACTCGGCGCTCGACGTCGAGCAGCGCGAGCACGCGGAGATGATCCGCCACTCGGGCGAGACCCTCCTGGCGGTGATCAACGACGTCCTCGACCTGTCGAAGGTCGAGGCCGGCGGCCTGACGCTCGAGGCGCGCGAGCTCGACCTGCGGCGCGTGCTCGACGAGGTCCTCGACGTCACCGGCGTGACCGCGCAGGAGAAGGGGCTCGAGCTGGCCGCCTACGCCGACCCGGCGGTCCCGTGGCGGCTCCAGGGCGACCCCTTCCGGCTGCGGCAGGTGCTCCTGAACCTGGTGGGCAACGCGATCAAGTTCACCGAGTTCGGCGAGGTGGTCGTCGAGGCGCGCGCGCTCGAGGTCGGCCCGACGGGCGCCCGCGTGCGGGTCGAGGTGCGGGACACCGGGATCGGCGTGCCGGCCGCGGCGCGCGACCGGCTGTTCCGCCCCTTCTCGCAGGTCGACGCCTCGACGGCCCGCCGCCACGGCGGCACCGGCCTCGGCCTGGCCCTCTGCCGGCGGCTCGTCGGCCTCATGGGCGGCGAGATCGGCCACAGCCCGCGGCCGGGCGGCGGCTCGACCTTCTGGCTCGAGGTCCCGCTCCCGCGCGCGACGGGGACGGGCGGCCGGCCGTCGCGGCGGCTCCTGAAGGCCGAGGCGCTGCTCGTGGTCGCCACGGCGCCGACGCGCCGCGCCTGCGCCGCGGCGATCGAGGCCGCCGGCGGGCGCTGGGCCGAGGCGACCCAGGAGACCTTCGTCGAGGCCCTCGCCGCGCGCGCCGCCGTCGGCCCGCCGCCGGTCCTCGTGCTCCAGGCCGCGCCGGGCTGGCGCGACGCGTGCGCCGCGCTCGACCGCGACCCGCGCCTCACGGGCGTCCAGGTCCTCCTCCTCGCCGCGCCCGGCGAGGTCGTGGGCGGGCGCGCCCCGCCGCGCGTCGCCGCGCGCGTGAGCACGCCGGTCCGCGCGGGGCGGCTGCGCGAGGCGCTCGCGGCGCTGCTCGGGCCCTCGGCGCCGTCCCCGGACGCGCGCTGGTAACGCTGGTAGCATCGGGCTCAGAGAGCCTGAGAGCATGTCCGTCCGCTGCGCCTGCTCGACCCGCCAGAGCGAGCGTGTGGGACGGGCGGAATGGGCCGAACGCCATGGTCCGGGCACTGACGCCGATCGCGCCCCCCTCGTGCTCGACCCGCCAGAGCGAGCGATGGGGAGGCGCGGAACGGGCCGAACGCCATGGTCCGGGCACTTACGCCGATCGCGCCCCCCTCGCGAGCGCATCATGATCGTGGACCGACGCGCCGCCGCGTGGACCGCGGCCGTGGCCTTCGTCCTGGCGCTCGGCGCCCTGGGCCTCCTCGAGCGCCTGCTCGCCACGGCCGACCGACCGCCCGGGTTCGACCTGACGGCGCAGGCCGCGCCCGCCCCGGACCGCCCGCCGGGCCACCTGCTGGTGGTCCTCGTCGACGGCCTGCGCGTGGACGACGCCGAGCGCCTGCCCGCCTGGCGGGCGCTCGCGCCGTCGTCCGCCGTGGCGACGATCGCGCTGCCGACGCCGACCTTCTCGCGGCCCTTCTACCACCTGCTCCTCACGGGCGTGCCGCCCGACGCCTCGGGCGTGCGCTCGAACCGGTTCGACGGCCGGGCCCGCCACGACGCGGTCACCGACCGCGTGCGCGCCGCCGGCGGCAGCGCGGCCTTCGTCGCCGAGGGGATCGACTGGCTGCGGCGCATGCACGGGCGGCCCGGGGACGGCGGCACGGACGCGGACGACGCGCTGGGCGCGCCGCTCGACGAGGCGGTCCGCCGCTGGCGCGCCGCCCCGGCCCCCTCGCTCCTCCTCGTGCACGTGATCGCCGTCGACGAGGCCTCGCACGCCCACGGGGTCGGCTCGGCGGCGCAGCGGGCGGCCCTCGAGCGGGCCGACGCGACGCTCGCGAGGCTCGCGCGCGCGGCCGAGGGCGCGCCGGTCGTCGTCCTCTCCGACCACGGGCACCTCGACGCCGGCGGCCACGGCGGCCACGAACCCGAGGTCGCGCGCGCGCCGCTCCTCGCGCGGGCGCTCGGCCTCCCCCCCGGCCGCCTCGCCGAGGAGGTCGACGCGACGCGCCTCGCGGCCACGCTGGCCGCCTGGCTCGGCGTGCCGCCGCCCCTGACCGCCGTGGGCGCCCCGGTCGAGGCGCTCGCGCCGCGCGGGGCGACGTTCGAGGTCGAGCGACACCGGCGCCTCGCCGCCGCCGTCGAGGCGGGCCGCCGCGCCGAGCGCGAGCGCCTCGCCCGGCGGCGCACGTGGCTCGTGCCGCTGGCGCTCGTCGCCCTGACCCTCGCCTGGCGCGCGACGGGCTCGACGCCCGCGCTCCTGCCCGCGGCGCTCCTCTGGCCGGCGCTCGTCGTGGGCCTGCACCTCCTGCTGGGGCGGCCGCTCACGCACTCCGCCCTCGACACGACGGCCCACCACGCGCCGCGGGTCGCGGCGCTCGGCGTCCTCGCCGCCCTCGCCACGGGCGCGCTGGCGGCGGCGCGCGTCGGGCCGCGCCGCGCGGCGCTCCTCGTCGGCTGGAGCGCGGCGACCTCGGCCCTCCTCGCCGGCGCGTGGGTCGGCCTCGCCCTGGGCCCGTGGCCGCTCGGCCCGCGCGAGCGCTACCTGCCGCTCCTCCTCGCCGGGGCGGCCGCCGCCGCGCTCGTCGCCGTCGCCATCACCCTCGCGGCGGGCGCCTGGCGCGAGCGCGCGATTGCCGCCGCGTCCGCCGCGCCATAGACTTCCGCCGATGAGCGGACACGGGGGAGACAACTCGCTGCGCGCGGTGATCGTCGCCGTCGCGGTCAACACCTTCATCATGGTCCTGAAGTACGTCGGGGCCGTGCTCACGCGCAGCCCGGCGCTCCTGGCCGAGGCGATCCACACCACGGCGGACGTCGGCAACCAGGTCCTCCTCTGGATCGGGATCCGCCAGAGCCAGAAGGCCGCCACCCCCGAGCACCCCTACGGCTGGGGCGCGGCCCGCTGGCTGTGGAACCTCAAGAGCGCGATGGGCCTCTTCTTCCTCGGCTGCGGCGTGACCGCCTACCACGGCGTCCACTCGCTCCTCGACCCGCACGAGGTGAAGCCCTCGCTCGTGGGCCTCGGGATCCTGGGCGTGTCGTTCGTGCTCGAGGGCTACTCGTTCTGGGTCGCCTTCCAGGGGATCAACGCCGACCGCGGCGACACGCCGTTCTTCGAGTTCCTGCGCGAGGGCGACGACCCGACCGGCGTCGGCGTCCTCCTCGAGGACGCGGCGGCGATCCTGGGCGTCGTGCTGGCCCTCGTGGGCGTGGGCCTCTCGCAGTGGCTGCACAGCCCGGTGCCCGACGCGGTCGCCACCCTGTGCATCGCGGCGCTCCTCGGCGTCGTCGCGATCTTCCTCGCCCGCACCAACGGCCGCCTCCTCCTCGGCGCCTCGATCGGCCCGCGCGGCGAGGAGCGGATCCGCGCGGCGCTCCTGGCCGACGGCGTCGTCGAGCGCGTCGAGGACCTCAAGACCGAGGTCGTCGGCGCCGGCCGCGCGCGCGTGAAGGCCGAGATCGACCTGCGCGAGCGCTTCCTCGCCGAGCGCCTGCGCCCCGACCTCGAGCGCGAGGCGGCGCGCCTCGCGGGCGGCGCCGCGCCGCTCCTCGTGCTCGAGGAGGTGGCGGCGCTCGCCGCCCGCGCGGCCGCGCGCGAGGTCGCGCGCCTGAACCGCGTGGTCGACCAGGCCGTCCCCGAGGCGGTCCACGTGGACCTCGAGCTGTTCGAGCCCGAGGCGCCGCCCGCGCCCCCTGCGCCGGCGGGGGCCTGACGTGGAGGGACCTGCCGACCTGGTCTTCACCGGCGGGACGGTCTTCACGGGCGACGGCCTGGCCCGGGCGGTCGCGGTCCGGGGCGGCGTCGTCACGGCCGTGGGCGGCGACGAGGTCGCCCGCGGCTGGACCGGCCCGGGGACGCGCGTCGTCTCGCTCCGGGGGCGCATGGCCGCGCCCGGCCTCCACGACGCGCACACGCACCTGCTCGGCGGCGCGCTCGCCGAGGACGCCCTCGACCTGCGCGACGCGCGCACCGACGACGACCTGGCCCGCGCCGTCGCCGGGCGGCTCGCCGCGAGGGGCGAGGACGCCTGGGTCCTGGGCCGCGGGTGGGACGCCGACCTGTTCCCCGGCGGCGCGTGGCCCTCGCGCGCCGCGCTCGACGCCGTGGCCCCTCGCACACCGGTGCTCCTGCGCCGGCGCGACGGCCACGCCGCGCTCGCCAACGCGGCGGCCCTGCGCCTGGCGGGCGTCACGCGCGACACCCCCGACCCGCCGGGCGGGCGGCTCCTGCGCCTGCCCGGCGGCGAGCCGAGCGGGATCCTCCTCGAGGACCCCGCGCTCGAGCTCGTCAGCAAGCGGGTCCCCTCGCCCACGCTCGACGAGCAGGTGCGCGCGCTCGAGCGCGTGCTGCCGAGGCTGGCGGCGCTGGGGATCACGTCGGTCCAGGACGACCCGTCCTTCGACGAGGCGCTCGCCCCGGCCGAGGCCTACGCGCGGCTCCACGACGCCGGCCGCCTCACGGCGCGCGTGCTCCTCTGGCGGCGCCTCGAGCGGCCGCTCGAGGCGCTCGAGCACGACGAGCGCGCCCTGCGCGGGCGCGGCGTGCCGCGCGACCTGCTCTGGTTCGGGCTCCTCAAGGGCTACCTCGACGGGAGCCTCGGCTCGCGCACGGCGCTCATGGAGGACCCCTACCACGACGACCCCTGCCATACGGGCGTGCCGCTCCTCGACCCGGAGACGGCCACGGCGCGGGTCCTCGTGGCCCACCGCGCCGGGCGGCAGGTGGGCCTGCACGCGATCGGCGACCTGGCGCTGGCGCGCGCGCTCGACGCCTACGAGGCCGCGGCCCGCGAGGCCGGGCCGGCGTCGCTCCGCGCGGCGCGCCACCGGATCGAGCACGCGCAGGTGTTCCGCCCGGGCGACCTCGAGCGCCTGGCGCGCCTGGGCGTCGTCGCGTCCGTCCAGCCGATCCACCTCGCGAGCGACCTGCGGATCGCCGAGGCGCGCCTCGGCCGCGCCCGCTGCGCCCACGCCTACCCCTGGCGCGACCTCGTCGACCAGGGCGCGCTCGTCGCCGCCGGCACCGACTACCCGGTCGAGCCGCTCGACCCCCTGCCGAACCTCGCCTGCGCCGTGACCCGCCGCTCGCCGCGCGAGCGCGACCTCCCCGCCTTCTTCCCCGGGCAGGCGCTCACGCCCCTCGAGGCGCTGGCCGCCTACACGCTCGGGTCGGCGCGGGCGGCCCACCGCGAGGCCTGGCTCGGGCGGCTGGCGCCTGGCTACGCGGCCGACCTCGTCGTCTTCTCGAGCGACCTGCTCGCGACCCCGCCCGTTGAGTGGCCCGGCGCGCGCGCGGCGATGACGGTGACGGGCGGGCGCGTCGTCTTCGAGGCGAGCTGACCCGATGGCCAGGGCGGGGCGCCCGGGCCACAATGCCCGCATGCGACCCGCCCTGCCCCTCGCCCTCGCCCTGCTCGTCGCCGGCGCGGCCCTGGCCGCGCCCGACGGCCCGCCCTTCTACGACCGCAAGCGCGCGCTCGAGGCGCAGAACGAGGCCGCGCGCGCGGCGGCCGACGAGGCGCGCGCCACGTCGGACCCGGCGCGCGTGGCGGCGCTCCTGGCCGACGACAGCGGCCTGGTGCGCGACCGGGCGTTCACGATCCTGGCCGACCGCGACGACGAGGCGCTCCTGCGGGCGCTCGTCCCGCTCCTCGGCCACAGGGACGAGTTCGTCAGCGCCGGCGCGGCCGAGCTGTTCGCGCAGCGCCGCTTCGCCGGCGCCCGCGAGGCCCTGGAGAAGGTCGGGCTCGCGAGCCGGAGCGAGCTCACGGCGCTCGAGACGATCTGGGCGCTCGAGGCGCTGGGCGACGCGGCCTCGTTCGAGGCGCTCGAGCGGGCGTTCAAGCGCAGGAAGGAGCCCCGCGTCCGCGGCGACGCGCTGATCGCGCTCGCCGCCCTCGCGCCGCAGCCCGCGCGCGCCGTCGTCGACGGCGCCCTGCAGGACGCCGCGCCGCCGGTGCGGATCGGCGCGATCGTCGCCTTGCGAGCCCTCGACCCGCGCGCGGCCGCGGCCGCGGCCGTCGACGTCGTCGCGGCCAAGCCCGACCGGAGGAACGCGGCCTGGGAGCCGCGCCTGCTCCTGTGCGCGCTCGAGACGCTGCGCCTGTGGCCCGACCGCGCCGGCGCGCGCGAGCTCGTCGTCCGCGCCGTCGACGCGCTGATCGAGCGCCTCGCCCGCGAGGAGGGCCTGCCGCAGCACGAGGTCAACCTGACCCTCGACGACCTCACGCAGGCCGGCGGCCTCGAGGCCGACCCCGAGATCTGGCGCGGCTGGTGGGCGCCGCGGCGCGACGCCTTCCAGCCGGTCGACAAGGCGCCCCCCGCGCCGCCGGCGCCCGAGCCGCGCGGCGGGCGCCGGCGCGCCCCGAGAGAGGGCGACGACGCGCCGCCGGCGGCGCCGGCCCGGCCCGAGACGGGCAACGAGGGGCGCACGAGGGTGCGCTTCCACGGCGTGCCCGTGCGCAGCAAGCGCCTGGTCTTCGCCCAGGACATGTCGGGCGGCATGAACAACCCGCTCGACAAGGAGGCCGGCCCGCTCTCGAAGCTCCAGTTCTCCAAGGACGAGCTGGTGCGCGTCCTCGAGGCCCTCCCCGACGACGTGCGCACGAACGTCGTCTTCTTCGCCAGCGACTACTGGCGCCACGCCGAGCAGCTCGTCCCGATCAACCGCGCGCGCGCGGCGCTGATCGGGTTCGTGAAGGAGGCCGTGACCCCCGACTTCCGCAAGGCGCAGGACCGCCACCGGTCGCGCTCGAACATCTACGACCCGCTCGTGTTCGCCATGGAGGACCCGGAGATCGACACGGTGTTCTTCCTCTCCGAGGGCGGCCCCAACGAGGGGCGCTACGTCGAGCGCGAGCGGCTCCTGCGCCACGTCGCGCGCCTGAACGTCTACCAGCGCGTGCAGGTGCACACGCTCCAGGTGACGAACGACCGCGCCGGCGGGGCGTTCCTGCGGCGGCTGGCGGAGGTCACGGGCGGGCAGTTCCACGACGTGGAGGCGCTCAAGGCGGCGCGGGCGCGCTGAGAGAGCCAACCACGGAGGCACGGAGGACACGGAGGAAGAAGAGGAGGCCGAAGAGGGGAAGAGGAGGAAGCAGCGTGGGCGACCTGGAGCGCAGGCGGGCGCCCTCGAGTGAGCCCTCCTCCTCTCCGTGTCCTCCGTGCACTCCGTGGTGAGACCTTCGTCACACCGCGACGGCCACCACCCCCAGGTTGTCGCGCCCCCGCCGGTTCACGTGGTCGAGCAGGCCGTCCACCCGCGCGAGCAGGGGCCCGTCCCTCCGCAGGGCGACCGCGACCTGCTCCGGGTCGAGGCCGGACGCCTGCCACTCGAGCCCGTCGGTCGCCAGGAGCACGACGTCGCCCGGCGCGAGCGTGGCCGTCCCCACCTCGACCGGGACCGGCAGGGTCGCCAGCGGTCGCCCGCCCATGAACACCGGGGTCGGCTGGTTCTTGAGCGCGGCGGCCTCGCGCCCCACGACGAGGAGCAGGCTGTCGCCGACGTTGGCCCAGGCCAGCGCGCGCCCCTGCACGTGGACGACGAGGGCGGTCGTCTCGGAGCGGTCGTCCTTCCCGCGCTCGAGCAGGCGGCCGTCGAGCAGGAACAGCGCCTCGCGCAGGCGCGCGGCCGGATCGGCCGCGCGCGCCTGCCCCCAGGCGTCCGCCAGGCCCTGGCAGACCAGCTCGGCCGTCTTGCCCCCCCAGTGCGCGTCGGCCACGCAGGCGAGCACGCCCCCGCCCTCGAGCGGGACCAGGCCGACCGAGTCCTCGCAGGCCCAGCGCTTGGGGTTCATGGAGTCGGCCCCGGAGGCCAACCCGGCGCAGGCCCAGGGGCCGACCGCGCGCGAGGCCGCGGCGCCCTTGGCGGTCAGGCTCGAGCCCAGGAGCAGCACGGCGGCGGCGGTCGTCATGGGCCGGAATTCTAGTCGGTCGCCCCGGGCGTGGAGCGGAGCCGCCCGCCTTGTCAGAATGCCCCTCGAGGGGGAGGCCCGGCGCCGTGGATCACATCACCGACCTCGTCGGTCAGCTGCACAGGGTCAAGAACCTCCTCCACGGCTGCGAGAGCCTCTCCGTCGCCAGCACCGACGGCCTGGTCCTGGCGACCACGCACGAGGAGGCCCGCAAGGGCGAGTTCGTCGCCGCCGTGACGTCGCTCCTGCTCACGAACACCGCCTCGCTCCTCGCCCCGCTCAAGGCCGGCGAGTGCCGCGCGCTCGACTTCCGGGGCGACCGGCAGGTGCTCATGGTCCGCCTGCCCGACACGAAGGCCTACCTGATCTGCGTGCAGCACCCGGGCGCCCACGCCGTGAACCTCGACGAGCCGACGCTGCGGGCGGCGCTCTCCAACGTGCCGAACCTGCTCCACGCCCAGGACGTGGCCCGCACGCGCCGCTGGCTGCTCCAGCGCGACAAGTCGCTGCGCTTCCCCGTGCGCAACCGCCTGCTGGTCGGGCGCGCGCACCACTGCGACGTGGTCCTGCCCTCGGCGCGCGTCAACGCCGAGCACCTGATCGTCGAGGTCGTGGCCGAGCGGCGGCTGCAGGCGACCGACCTCGACACGGAGCACGGCACGCGGCTCAACGGCCGCGCGTTCGACGGCTGCGTCGAGCTGTCGATCGGCGACCGGCTCACCCTGCCGAAGTCGGGGAGCCTGGTCGTGTGCGCCGTCGACCACGAGGGGCGCGAGCTGGGCCCCGACGGCCGGCCCGTCTCGGCGCGCGCCACCCGCCGGCGCCCGAAGACGGAGAGCCGCTCCTGACGACCCCCGGCGCGCCGCCGCAGGCGGGGCGCACGCCCCGTGCGCCGCCTGCGGCGGCGCACACGCCTGGACCGCCGCCGCAGGCGGCGCGCACGACGACGCCGCCGCCGGGCCTCGGCGCGCTCTGCCTGAAGGCCTACGCCGCGGCGCTCGTCCTGCGCGCGATCGCCGCCGCCCGCGCCGCGTCGCTCTACCCCGACGGCGCCGTCGAGCTCGAGGTGGCGCGCGCGCTCGCCGAGGGGCGCTGGGCCGACGCGCTCGACACCCGCTTCCACCCGCTCCTCGGCGCGCTCTGCGCGCCCCTCGTCCGCGCCGGCCTCCCCCCCGAAGGGACGGCGCTGGCCCTCGTCGTCGCGCTCTCGTCGCTCGTGGCCCCGCTCGCCGCCCTCACCGCGGCGCGCCTGGCGCCCGCCGCCCCGCTGCGCGCCGCCGCCCTGGCGGGCCTCCTGGCCGCGGTCCAGCCCTGGCTCGTGCGGCTCGGCGGGCAGGTCATGGCCTACGGCCCGGCTCACGCCGCGCTGGCCCTCGCGCTCCTCGCCGCGGTGGTCGCCGCGGCGCGCCCAGGGCTCCTCACGGGCGCCCTGACCGGCGCCGCGATCGGCCTCGGCTGGTTGGCGCGGAGCGACGCCCTGGCCACCGGCCCGGGGCTGGCGCTCGTCGTCGTGGCCGCCGCCGCCGGCCGGGGCTGGCGGCCGACCGCCCGCGTGACCGTCGGCCTGGCGCTCGGCGCCGCGGTGCTCATGAGCCCCTACCTCGTCGCCGTGCGCCTGCACGCGGGCGATTGGCGGCTGTCGCTCAAGAAGCGGGTCGACCAGGTGGTGCGCGTCCCCGCCTCGCCCGCGCCGGAGCCCGGCGCCGGGGCGCCCCGGCCGGCGCCGAGCCTCGCGGACCTGGTCGTGATCGAGGCCGAGGGCGGCGACCCGGCCGCCCCCGCCCGGCGCACCCGCGCGACCCTCCCCCCCGCGGGCGCGTCGGCGTGGGTCGCCGTCCGCAAGGCGGTCGCGGCCGCGCACCCGCTCGTCCTGGCCCTGGCCGTGGCCGGCCTGGCGCTCGCGCGCGGCCCGGGCCGCTGGGCCGCCCCGGCCGCGCTCGGCGGGTTCGTCGCCGTCCACGCGCTGCTCAAGGCGAACTGGGGCTACACCTCGGTGCTCCACCAGTCGGCCGCCGCCGTCCTCGTGACGCCGCTGGCCGGCGTGGCGGCGGCCAGGGTTTGGTCCCTCGGCGCGCGCGCGCCCGGCGCGCGCGCCGCGCTCGCCCTCGTGGCCCTCCTCGCCCTGGCGCACAAGGCGCTCGAGCCGCAGCTCCGGGGCAAGGAGCCCGAGCGGACGCTCGGCCCCGCCCTCCGCGCCCTCGCCGGCCCCGGGCCCCTCGTGCTCGCCGGCCACGACGCCCGGGTCGTGGCGCACGACGCGCGGGCGACCTACGTGGACGTGCGCGAGGTCCCCGGCCCCGTCGAGGAGGGGCTGCGCGCCCTGCGCGGCCGCGGCGCGCGGCACCTCGTGGTGTTCCTCCGCCGGCGCGAGCCGCCCCGTGACGGCCGCGCGCCGCTCCTCGAGGCGGCCCTGGCCCCGCTGGGCGTCGTCCGGGTCGGCGACCCGGTGCGCAGCGCCGGCGAGGGGGGCGTGCGCTACGATTGGCTGCTCTTCCGCCTCGCCCCCGACGCCGGAGGGCCTTGAGACGTGCTGATGAACGCGCAGCCCGACCCCCACGCCCACCCCCCGGCGCCCGCCGCCGACGCGCCGCCTGCGCCGAGCCTCACGCTCTCGGTGCTCGTCCCCGTCTACAACGAGGAGGCCACGGTCTACGAGCTCCTGCGCCGGGTCCACGCCGTGCGGCTGCCGCTGCGCAAGGAGGTGGTCGTCGTCGACGACGGCTCGAAGGACCGCACCCGCGACGAGGTGGAGCGCTTCCGCCGCGAGCACCCGGACGCCGGGATCCGGCTCGTGCCGCACGGCCAGAACCGCGGCAAGGGCGCGGCGGTGCGCACGGCCCTCGAGCAGGCCACGGGCGACCTCGTGATCGTCCAGGACGGCGACCTCGAGTACGACCCGAAGGACTACCCGCAGCTCCTCGAGCCCCTCCTCGACGGGCGGGCCGACGCGGTCTTCGGCTCGCGCTTCCTCGGCGGGCCGCACCGCGTCCTCTACTTCTGGCACTCCGTGGGCAACAAGGTCCTGACGCTGCTGAGCAACGTCTTCACCAACTACAACCTCACGGACATGGAGGTCTGCTACAAGGCCATGCGCCGCAGCGTGGCGCTGTCGCTCGACCTCACGAGCGAGCGCTTCGGGATCGAGCCCGAGATCACGGCCAAGCTCGCCCGCGGCGGCTGGCGCCTCTACGAGGTCCCCGTCAGCTACGCGGGCCGCAGCTACGAGGAGGGCAAGAAGATCGGCTGGCGCGACGGGGTCGCGGCGCTGTTCCACATCGTGCGTTTCCGCTTCGGACCCTGACGGCCCGTCCCCTTCCCGCGGCGACCGCCGGCGGTATTCTCCGCTCATGCGCGCTCCCGCTCCGGAACGCCGTCGCCGCCGCGCCCTGTTCGTCCTCTTCCTCCTCGTCCCCTGGCTCGCCTGCCTGGCGCTGATCGAGGTCGGGGTGCGGCTCCAGCGGCGCGACGCGCCCCGCTCGGGCGACCTGTCGCTCGACGACGAGTGGCGCTGGGCGGCGAGCCACCTCGCGCGCGAGGGCGCGGCGGCCCCCGGCGAGCTCTCGCCGCTCTTCATGCACGACCCGGTCGTCGGCTGGCGCCCGCGCCCGCTCGTCCGGCTCCCCGGCGTGACGACGAACTCGGCGGGCATGCGCACGTCGGCCGAGGTCCCGCTGGCGCGGACCCTAGGCCGGAGGCGGGTGCTGCTCGTCGGCGACAGCTACACGTGGGGCGACAACGTCGCGGACGAGCACACCTTCGGCCACCTGCTCGCCACCCGGCACCTGCCCGGCTGGGAGGTGCTCAACCTGGGGATCCCCGGCTCGGGCACCGACCAGCAGGTGCTGATGTTCCACGAGCACGGACGCCGCTGGCGCCCCGACGTCGTGGTGCTCGGGTTCTTCGTGCGCGACTACCCGCGCAACCTGGTCACCTTCCGCGACTACGCCAAGCCGCGCTTCGTGCTCGAGGGCGACGACCTCCGGCTGACGAACGTGCCCGTGGTCGCGCCCGAGGACCTGCTGGCGAAGTACCGCGCCGGAGAGCGGGCGGTCGGGCAGGGGCTCCGCTGGTGGACCGCGGGCTACGCCCTCAGCCGCTGGCGCGAGGTGGCGAACGAGCGGGTGAGCGAGGAGGCCGAGGGCTGGCAGGTGCTCTCCCGCCTCATGGGCCGCTTCGCGGCCGAGGTCCGCGCCGCGGGCGCGACGCCCCTGTGGATGCTGATCCCCATGCGCAGCGCGGTCGAGGAGGGGGCGTCGAAGTACGACGCGCTCGAGGGCCTGTGCGAGCGCCGGGCGGCCGCCCTGGGCATGCCGTTCCTCTCGGTGACCGCGGCGCTGCGGGCCCGGAACGCCCGCGACCCCGTGAACCTCCCGCGCCAGGCCGGGGGGCACCTCTCGCCCGCCGGCAACGAGGCGATCGCCGAGGCGCTGGCCGACCTCCTCTCGCGCCTGCCCCGGAGCGCAGCGCTTGTCGGCGCCCGCGGTCGCCCGTAGCCTCGTTCCCCCATGACGAGGTCCCGCCCCCGATGACCGACGACGCCCGGATGGCGGCGCGCGCGCGCCGCCGCGCGCGGCTCACCCGCCTGCGCCGCTGGGCGCACGTGGTCGTCGTGCCGTTCGCGGCCGCCGCCCTGGCGCCGGACGACGCCGCCGAGGTCGTCCTCGGCGCGGGGCTCGTCGTCGCGCTGGCCGTGGGCGTGTGGCTCCAGCGCCTCGCCGGGGCGGGCGTCCGCGCGGCGCTCGACGGCAGCCGCGCGGTCCGCGCCCTCGACCTCGCCCTCTGGAACGCGGCCCTGGTGGTCCTGTGCCTCGAGGGCGCGCTCACCGTGGCCAGCCGGGCGGTGAAGAGCCCGCTCCTCACGCCGCCCAACGCGAAGTCGGCCGAGCGCGTGCGCGACTACCGCTTCGCCCCCTACGCGCCCTACCTGGGCGGCACGACGAACGCCTGGGGGTTCAACGACACGGACTGGGTGACGCCGAAGCCCGAGGGGACGTTCCGGATCGTGGCCCTGGGCGACAGCTTCCACTTCGGCGTCGTCCCCTACGCGCAGAACTTCCTCACGCTCCTCGAGGCGGACCTCACGGCGCGCGTCGGCGTCCCGGTCGAGGTGTGCAACCTCGGGATCTCGGGGACCTCGCCGATCGACTACCTGTTCGTGCTCAACGACGAGGGGCGCCTGCTCGAGCCGGACCTCGTGCTCACGGGCCTGTTCGTCGGCAACGACATCGGCGTCGTGCGGACGGGCTCGCGCCTGCGCCCGAGCAACTGGCTGACCTTCGCCGTGTTCAAGCGGATCTCGCGGATCCTGGCCGAGCGCCGGCGCAACGAGGAGCGGACCACCCCGCCCGACGAGGAGCGGGGGATCAGCACGGTCATGTCGCCCGACTTCTACCTGAACATGGTCGCGGAGATCTACCTGCCCGTGTTCGCGGTCGCCCGGGAGAAGGGGATGGAGCGGCGCTGGGCGGACACCCTCCGCGTCCTCGAGCGGATCGGCGCCCTCGCGGGCGACGGCCGCCACGTGATCGCCGTCTACCCGTGCGAGCCGCAGGTCGACCACGACCTCCTGCGGCGCGCGGCCGAGCACCTGAAGGCCGACCCGGCCGGGTTCGACGTCCACGCGCCGGCGCGGCGCGTCGCCGAGCACTTCGCGTCGAAGGGCGTGCCCGTGCTCGACGTCCTGCCGGCGCTCCTCGCGCGGCGCGACGAGGGGCGGACCTACGTGGAGCACGAGACGCACTGGAACGGCCTCGGCAACCGGATCGCCGCGGCGGCGCTCGCCGAGCAGCTCGAGCCGCTCGTCCGCGCCCGGCTGGGCCGCTAGCCGCCCGTGGCCGAGGTCGAGCGCTTCGACCACGCCGGCTTCGGCTGGCAGGCGCGGCCCGGCGGCCGCGCCCTGGTCGAGGCCGTGTGCGCCTGGCTCGACGACCCGGCGGCCGCCGGCGCCGTGACCGTCAAGGCGTCGCAGGCGCGCGTCGTCTGGCGCTGGGCGACGGGCGGCGAGACGTTCTACGTGAAGCGCTACCGCGTCCGCGGCTGGTCGGAGCGGCTGAAGTACCTCGCCGTCGCGCCGCGCGCCGTGGCCGAGTGGCGCGCCGCGGTCGACCTCGAGGCGGCGGGGATCGAGGCCGCCCCGCCGGTGGCCGTGGGCGTCGCGCGCCGGGGCCCGTGGCTGAGCGACGCCCTGTTCCTCGCCCGCGAGGTGCCGGGCGCCCCCTGGGACGAGCTCCACGACGAGCTGAAGGCGGCCGGCGCCGACCGCGGGCCGCTCCTCGAGGCGACCGCCGACCTGCTGCGGCGCCTGCTCGCCGCCGGCCTGTTCCACCCCGACCTGCACGGCGGCAACATGCTCGGCCGCCTCGAGGGCGGTCGCCCGCGGCTGGCGCTCGTCGACCTGCACGCCGTCCAGCGCCGCGGGGGCCTGTCGGCGCGGGCGCGGGCGAAGATGATCGGCAAGCTGGCCCACTCGCTCTGGCTGATGGTCGACGAGGCCGACCTCGGCCGCGCGCTCGACCTGCTCGCGCCCGACCCGGCCGAGGGCGCCGCCCTGCGCGCGCGCGTGGCCCGGGTCGAGCGCACCCGCCTGCGCAGCCGGAGCAAGCGCTGCGTGACCGAGTCGACCGAGTTCACGCGCGACCTGGCCGACGGCTGGACCGTGTGGCGCCGGCGCGACGCGCCGCTCGACGCGCTCCTGGCCGCGGTCACCGCGGGCGAGGGGGCGCTCGGCGGCCGCCCGGTGGAGGTCGTCCGCGCGGCGGGGCCGCTCCTCCCGGCCTGGCGCGCGGCCCACGCGCTCCGGGTGCGCGGGGTGCCGGCGGTCCAGGCGTTCGCCTGCCTCGAGCGCCGGGGCCTCCTCGGCGTGCGCGAGGCGGCGCTCCTGCGCGAGGCCCTCCCGGGGGCCCGCCCGCTCGCGCAGGTCGAGGCCCCGGACGCCGCGCTGGAGGCGGCGGCCCTCGCGGTGGTGGCCCGCCTGCACGCGGTCGGCCTCCGCGCCGCGCCGGACCGCCTGCTGGCCCTGCGCGACGACGGCGGCTGGCGGGTCGTCGTCACGGGCGAGACGTCCCTGCCGCCCGACGCCCCGCTCGCCCCCGCCCTCGCCGAGGCCGACCGGTCCGCGGTGCTCGGGGCGCTCAAGACGGCGCGTTGACCCGCGTCCCCGCGTGGTTACGATCGCGCCCCATGCCCGGCGAGAAGGTGCGCGTCGTCCACTACTGCAACCAGCTCGGGATCGGCGGCACCGAGCGGACGATGGAGCTCTTCTGCCAGTACCTCGACCGCGAGCGGTTCGAGGTGTTCGTCGTCTCGCGCCGCGGGCGGACCTCGCTCTCGCGCAAGCTCAAGGTCGAGCTGCGCGCCCTCCTCGGCTCGGAGGCGGCGGCGGCCAAGCGGCGGCAGCTCCGCGCGCGCGACGTGCGCGTCGAGCGCTTCCGCGCGGTCGTCGGGGCCGACAACGTGCGCTTCGCCCGCGACGACGCGGACCTGCGGCGGGTCCTCCTCGACCTCGCGCCCGACGTCATGCACGTCCACTACTCGGGGGACCCCGAGCCGCCGACCTCCGACGAGGCGGTCATGTCGCGCGTCCCCGTGACCGTGACGACGAACCAGTTCGAGCGCCACAACACGGCGCCGGCGCACCGCCACGTGCGCAAGATGCTCTTCGTCTCGCGGGGCATGTTCGAGGCGGGCGCCACGTGGGCCCACGGCGACCCGCGCGCCGACGTCCTCCACAACCCCGTCGAGGCCCCCTGCGACGAGGGCGACCTCCGGGCGGCGCTGGGCCTGCCGCCCGACGCCTTCGTCCTCGGCCGCGTCGGCCGCGCCGACCCGGCGATCTTCGACCCGATCTCGCTCCTGGCCTACCGCGAGGTGCAGGGCCCGCGGACCTGGTTCCTGGCCCTGTCGCCGCCCGAGAACATGGTCCGCGAGGCGGCGCGCCTGGGGCTGGTGAACTTCGTTGCCCTGCCGCCGACCGTCGACCAGCGCTGGCTGTCGCGCTTCTACAACACGATCGACGTGCTGGCCCACGCGCGCAAGGACGGCGAGACGTTCGGCTGCAACATCGCCGAGGCCATGGTCCACGGGAGGCCCGTCGTCTCGCACATCAGCGCCGTGATGAACGGCCACGTCGAGGTGATCGGCGACACCGGCTTCGTCGCCCCGCTGGACGACTGGCGGGAGTACGCCGCGCGGCTGGCCCAGCTCCAGGCCGACCCCGCGGCGCGGCGCGCGCTGGGCGAGCGCGCCCGCGCCCGGGCGCTCGAGCGCTTCGAGGCGCGCGCCCTCACCCGGCACCTCGAGGGGCTCTACCTGGAGCTCCTCGCCCGCCACCGGCCGGGCGTCGCCGCGGCGAACGGCGAGGGCTGAGCGTGGGGCGGGCGCTGCGCAACTTCGTCCGCGACTGGGCCCCGGCCTGGGTCGTCCGCCGCGGCCACGAGCTGTTCGCGCCGCTCGCGCCCGCCGACCTGCGGGTGAAGTTCAAGGCCCTCGACATGGGCTGGAGCCTGGAGCAGCTGGCGCGGTTCGGGTTCCGCCCCGGGCTGATCGTCGACGTCGGCGCCTACGTGGGCGACTGGTCGCGCCTGGCGCGGCGCTGCTTCCCCGACGCCTCGATCGTCATGGTCGAGGCCCAGCCCGACAAGGCCGACGCCCTCGCCCGCGCGTGCGCCGAGGTGGGCAACGCCGCGGCCGTGCGCGCGCTCGTCGGCCCCGAGCCCCGGGCGCAGGTCGAGTTCTTCGCCATGGAGACCGGCTCGTCGGTCCTGCGCGAGCGCACCGACCACCCGCGCGAGGTGATCCGCGTCGACATGACGACGCTCGACGCCGCGACGGCCGACGCCCCGCCCGGGCCGGCGCTCCTCAAGCTCGATACGCAGGGCTACGAGCTCGAGGTCCTGCGCGGGGCGACCCGCCTCCTCGAGCGGGTCGAGGTCCTGCAGACCGAGCTGAGCGTCCTCGACTTCAACGAGGGCGCGCCGGCCCTGCACGAGGTGGTGGCCTTCCTCGCCGCCCGCGACCTCGTGCTCTTCGACCTGGCCGACATCACGCGCAAGCGGAGCGACGGCGCGCTCCTGCAGCTCGACGCGCTGTTCGTGCGGCGGAGCTCGGCGCTGCGAGCCAGGGTGAACCAGGGGCTCTGACGCGCGTCAGACCGCCGTCGGCCTCTTGCGCACCAGCACGTCCTCGATCACCAGGTACTCCAGCCCCGACGCGAAGAACATCTGCAGGGCGTCCTCGGGCGAGCAGATCAGCGGCTCGCCGCGGCGGTTGAGCGACGTGTTGATCACGACCGGGATCCCGGTGCGCCGCTCGAAGGCGGAGATCAGCCGGTGGAAGCGCGGCGCGCGCTCCGGCGTGACGAACTGCGGGCGCGCCGTGCCGTCGACGTGGACGATCTCGGGGATCCGGTCCTTCCACTCGGGGCGGACGGTGAAGGCGAACGTCATGTAGGGCGAGTCGTGCCCGTGCGTCTCCAGGACCTCGTGCGCCTTCTCGGCGAGCATCGACGGGCAGAAGGGGCGCCAGGGCTCGCGGTACTTGATCCGCCGGTTGATGTCGTCGGCCGTGCCGCGCACCGTCGGGTTGCCGAGGATGCTCCGCTGCCCCAGCGCGCGCGGGCCCCACTCCATGCGCCCCTGGAACCAGGCGACGACCTCGCCCTTCGCCAGGAGGTCGGCCGCGGTCGCGGGCGCGTCCTCGAGCACCTCGTAGGGGATGCAGAAGCCGTCGAGGACCTCGCGCACCTGCTCGGTCGTGAACGCCGGCCCCAGCGCCGCCGTGCCCATGGGCCGCACGCGCTCGCCGCGCAGGGCCGCGACGTACGCCGCCGCGCCGAGGGCCACGCCCGAGTCGCCCGAGGCGGGCTGGACGAACAGCTCGTCGACGAGCGGGTGCTCGATCAGGCGCTTGTTGAGCTTGACGTTCAGGGCCACGCCGCCGGCGAAGCACAGCCGGCCCCCGTGGCGCTTCAGCGCCTCGCCGAGGTGCCGCTCGACCAGCGAGACCGTCACCTCCTCGAGGAGCTTCTGGGTGGCGGCCGCGACGTGCACGTAGGGCTCGTGCAGGTCGTCGCCCTGGCGCGGCGGGCCGAGCTCGTCGATCAGCTTCTGCGAGATGTGCTTGTCGGGGACGACGCGCAGCTCGCGCTCGACCCACACGCGCTCGTCGTCGCAGCGGAAGCCGCCGTCGTCGGTGAGCCAGAGCATCTTCGACAGGTCGTAGCGGGTCGGGTCGCCGTAGGGCGCCATGCCCATGACCTTGTACTCGCCGTCGGCCGCGTCGAAGCCCAGGTACTCGGTGATCGTGCTGTAGAAGAGGCCCAGCGAGTCGGGCTTGAGGACCTCCTTCAGCTTGAGCATCCGCCCGTCGGGCAGCCCCTCGAGGAACAGGGTCGACGTCAGCTCGCCCTCGCCGTCGGCCGAGAGGACCGCCGCCGACGGGAAGCCGGACAGGTGGAAGGCCGAGGCGGCGTGGGCCAGGTGGTGCTCGACGTGCTCGACCTGCACGCGGGCCGGGTCGATCTTCAGCTCGCGCAGGACGTGCTCGAGCACCCGGCGGCGCTTCTGCTCCTCCTGGGCCAGGCGCTTGAAGGGGCGGATCGCCTTGGTGGCCGAGCGGCCGAGCATGCGCCGGGCGTACTCCCAGCGCTTCTCGCGCATGATCGCCGCCGACCAGGGGTAGGCGATCACGTCGACCTCGTCGGGCTTCACGCCGGCCTGCGCCAGGCACCAGCGGGCCGCCTCGACCGGCTCCTCCTTCACGGCGTGCTTGCGGCGGCTGAAGCGCTCCTCCTCCGCGGCCGCGACGAGCTCGCCGTCGACGAGCAGGGCGGCGGAGGGGTCGTGGAGCAAGCCGCAGCCGAGGCCCAGGATCTTCACGTGGCAGCCCCCCCGGAGGTTCGAGCGCGAGAGCTTACCAGCCCCCGGCGCGGCCGGCGGGCCGGGGGCTGGCGCCGCGTCCTCACCCGACCGGCTCGCCCCGCGCCCGCGCGATCACCCGCCGGTAGAGGGCCTCCTTCTGGTCGACCATGTGGTCGCACGTGAACTCGGTGTGGACGAGGCGCTGCCCGGCCTCGGCCAGCCGCCGCGCGAGGTCGCGGTCCTCGAGGAGGCGCAGGACCGCCTGGCCGATCGCGGCGGAGTCGCCCGCCGGCAGGAGGAGGCCCGTCTGGCCGTCGCGGACGACGTTGCGCACGCCGCCGACGTCGGTGGCGACCACCGGCAGGCCGACCGACAGCGCCTCGATGATGCTCGTGCCGAGCGTCTCGCCGTCGACCGGCACGAGCGCGAACAGGTCGGCCGCCCGCAGGAGGCGCACGACGTCGTCGCGGTGGCCGGGGAGGATCACCTTGCCCTTCAGCCCCAGGCGCTCGGCCTGCTCGAGGAGCGGCGCGTCGGTCACGCCGACGCCGGGGAACAGGTAGCGCGTCTCGGGGAACCTCTCGGCGATCGTCGGCGCGGCGTCGAGGAGGAAGCGGTGCCCCTTCTCGGGCGCCAGGCGCGCGACGGTGAGGATCAGCGGCGCGTCCGGCGGGATCCCCAGCTCGGCGCGGACCTCCTCGCGGCCGGGGCCCGGGGTGAAGCGGCTCATGTCGATCCCGTCGTGGATCGCGACCAGCTCGTCGGCCGCGAGCACGCCGCTCTCGACGAAGCGCCCGGCCTGCTCGGCCGCGACGACGACCGTCTGGTCGATCAGGCTCCGGTAGAGCCAGCGGTTGAGCGCGTGGCCGCGGATCCGGTAGCTGTTGTGGCGCGTGCGCACGACCGGGATCCGCGGGCTGCAGGCGCGGGCGGCGAAGCACGAGAGCCAGGTGTCCTCGGACCCGTGCGTGTGGACGACGTCGAAGCGCCGCGCCTGGAACAGCGCCCGCAGCGCGCGGTAGTCGCGCCACCAGACGTGCGGGATGAACTTCGTCGACAGCGCCAGGTCGTCGCACACCTCGAGGCCGGCGGCGCGCGCCCGCTCGGCGAGCATGGAGCCGCGCGGCGCGCCGACGACGACCTCGTGGCCGCGCTCGGCCAGGAGCTTCGAGGTGATGAACACCCGGTAGACCTGGCCGTTCCAGTGCTTGTGGACGTTGATGTTGAACACCTTCAGCCGGTCGCTCACGCGAGCGCCCTCCGGTACTCCTCGAGCGTCTCGCGGGCGGTGCGCGCCCAGGTGAACCCGGCCGCGCGGGCGAGGCCCCGCGCCTTCAGGTCGGCGGCGAGCGCCGGGTCCTCGACGACCCGCCGGACCGCCGCCCCGATCGCGCCGGGGTCGTCCGGCGCCGCCTCGAGCGCGCAGCCGCCCGCGACCTCCGGCAAGGCCCCCCGGTCGCTCACGACGACGGGCACGCCGCAGGCCATGCCTTCGATCGCCGGGATCCCGAAGCCCTCGTGGTGGGTGACGAACGTGACGACGCTCGCCCCGCTGTAGACCGCGGGCAGGTCGGCGAAGGCGACGTAGCCCGGGCGCACGACCTCGACCCCCGCGACGCCCTTCACCTCGGCCACGATCTCCGCCGCCCCGAACGAGTCGGCGCCCACCCACACCCAGGGCAGGTCGAGGCCCGCCGCCTGGAGGCCGCGCGCCATGCCGGGGAGGTTCTTCCGCACCGAGACCTCGCCCACGTAGAGGGCGTACCGCTCGGGGAGCTTCAGCCGGGTCCGCACCTCGGCCACGCGCTCCGGGGCGACCGGGACGAACTCGGGGCTCACGCCCTGGGGCACGACGGCCGCCCGCGGCTCGGCCTCCGGGAAGCGCTCGAGGAAGTCGCGGCGCGCGGCGTCGGACGGGAAGATCACGCGCCGGGCCCGCCGCGCGATGTCCTGGTAGCGCGACTTCTTGTGCGAGCGGAACTGGTCGCTGGCGAACTCCTCGCTGAGCAGGCTGAAGACGTCGTGCACCGTGGCCACGAGCGGCCAGCGCTCCCACTCGGGCAGGCGCGCGTCGGGGCCGTGGAACACGTCGGGCCGCCCGAGCGGCCCGATCACGCCCTGGAACCAGCGCTGGCTCACCCGCGGGTCGTCGAGCCCGGGCCGCTGGGCGCGGTGCTTCCAGCGCGAGAGGCGCGCGCAGGCCAGCAGGCGGTCGTCCGGGCCGAGGACGGCGGGGAGCTCGCGCACGAGGTGGGCCGTGTACCAGCCGATCCCGGTCCGCTTCGGGCGCACGGCCGCCGTGGTGTCGAGCGCGATCCGCATGGGCGCGCGAGTATACGCGAGGGCTCAGCCCGGTCAGGGGCAGGATCCACGACCCGCGTTCGCCCGCCCGCCTCGCACGCACAGTGGCCCCAGGCGTCGGTCACGCGAGGTCCCAGGCCTCGTCCTCCGTGGCCTCGCGGCTTCGCCTGGATGATCGCGAGTGGGACGCAGCAGCACGCGAGGCGAGGCCGCGGAGGCCGAGACGAGCCGGCGCGCGCGCGGGTCGTATCGATCGCCGGATCCCCGGTGGGCCGCCGGAGCAAGCGGGAGACCCGCGGCTGCGGACGGCCGCGAGCGATCGTGGTTCGCGGAGGCTACGGCACCGCAGCCGCGGGACGGAGCTTGCGGAGGCGGGCCACACCGACGACCCGCGCGCGCGCCGGATCGGCCGGCATCCGCGGCCGCAGCCGTCGATCACACTTCAGTGGTTCTGGCCGAGCAGCTCGACGACGACCGACAGGAGGCGCTGGGCGATCAGGAGGTTGCCCCGGTCGCCCACGTGGCAGCTGTCGATGAACACCTCCTCGTCCGCGTCGCAGGCGTCGAAGGCGTCCGACACGTCGCACAGGGGCATGGCGGCGGACGCGTGGTCGGCGATCGCGCGCCGCAGCGCGGCGTAGCAGGCGCGGAAGTGCTCCCCCAGCTCGGGGGTCCCGCGGGCCTCCGGAAGCAGGCCGCGCTCGCGGGGGGTGAGCGGCTTGCCGCTGCAGGCGAGCGTCGGCTGCAGGGCGAACAGGTAGCGCGCGCCCGCGTCCTCGACGACCTCGTTGACCCGGCGGGCGTTCTGGAGCAGGCGCTCGGCGACGACCGACGGCGGCACGGCCGGGCGGACGCCCGCCTCGCGCACGTCGGGGAGGACCGCCGGGTAGGGGTCCAGGCCGGCGCCGCCGCGCGCCCGGTTGAGCTGGTCGAGGAAGTGCCGGTCGGGATAGGAGAGGAACCAGCGCACGTCCTCGCCCATGAAGCCCCAGAAGACGTCGTTGTTGCCCGAGAGCGCCACGACGAGGTCGGGCTCGAAGCGCAGCAGGTGCTGCGTGGTCCACAGGACCTCGTGGGTGCTCGCCCAGCCGGGGTAGGCGGCCGTGACCACCTCGAACGTGCGGCGCTCGCGCCCCGGCCAGGCGTTCAGGAGCGCCTCCAGGTAGCCGGCGATCGTGCGGTCGTCCGAGGGCGCGCCGCTGCCGTAGGCGGTCGAGCCGCCGACGAGGAAGACCCGGTAGGTGCCGGGCGGTTTGTCGGCCAGCGGGCGAGCGTCGCGGAGCTGGTGCGGACCGATCGTGGCGTTGGCCGAGCGGCCCGGGGCCGCCGCGTGGCCGACGAAGGGGGTCGGCGTGGCGGGCGGGACCCAGGAGATCTCGTCGAGCGCCGCCAGCGCCGCGGCCGGGTCGAGGTAGCAGGCGGCCACGCCGGCGCGCTCGCCGGGCGCGAGGAGCTGCCCGAGGACCTCGTTGCGGCCGAAGCGCTCGTTCACGCCGCGGATGCGCCGGAGCGCCAGCCGCTCGCCCAGGACGATCCCGCCGAGCAGCAGCGCCGCCGAGGTCCCCGTGACGGCGGCCGCGAACGCCGCCTTGCGCAGGCGCGCCCGGCTCACGGGCGGGCTCCGGCGCCGACGACCACGCCGAGCTCGCGCTCGACCGTCGCGAGGACGTAGGCGGCGCGGCGCCGCGTCGTGTGGTGGTCGCGCAGCCGCTGCTGGCCGGCGGCCGCGATCCGCGCCGCGCCCGCCGGGTCGGCGCACCAGGAGCGCGCCTTGTCGACGAAGTCGTCGACGCCGTCGAAGAACACGGCCGAGCGGCCGTCCTCGAAGTCGTCGGGGATCTCGATCGTGGGCCGCTCGGAGAGGAGCATGGCCCCGCAGGCGGGCACCTCCCAGTAGCGGAGGGTGTCGAACCCGGCGCCCCGGGCGCTCACGGCCACGCGGCTCGAGGCCAGCAGGCGCAGGTAGTCGTCGCCGGTGGCGCGGAAGGTGTGGGCGAGGTTCTCGATGTAGCCGTCCTCGTGGCGCAGCCCGAGGCGCTTGCGCAGGCTGCGCCGCAGCTTGGCGACCACGCCCGGCCGCCGGCGCGTGACCAGGCCGTCGCCGGCGTTGGGCAGCCCGGCCGCGGCCGCCGCGGCGGCGAGCTGGCCGCGGATCGGGGCCGTGTTGCGGAAGGCCAGGAACAGCGGGTGCGTGCGCGGCCCTTCGGGCAGCGGCGGGAAGGCGTCGAGGTTCACGGAGAAGGTGAGCGGGTGGGTGCGCGGGGGCAGCGGGGCGCCCCGCGGCAGCTCGCGCTTGAACACGAGGTCGAACGGCCGCGCGGCCGTGACGCGCGCGAAGTCGTCGGGCGCGTCGGCGCCCGGGCCGGCGTGGTCGCCCCCGTCGACGAACACCTGCGGCGGCAGGTCGGCGTGGGCGTCGCGCAGGGCCGCGAGGGCCCGCAGCGGCTCGGGCTTGCAGGCGCCCACGACGACGAGCGACAGGCGCCCGCTCCTGGCCAGCGCGACGACGTCGTCCCGGGTCGCGCCGGGCCACGGGCCCGGCACGTACCCGCAGCCGAGCGGGTAGGGCGCCGGGCGGTGGAACTCCGGACGGGGGGGGTGCTCGACGACCTGCTCCTTGCCCAGGACCTGCGCCAGACCGGCGTAGGTGAGGTCCTGCAGGTAGTCGGGGCTCGCGCTGCAGAGGAGGAGGATCACCGCCCGCGAGTATACTCCGACCCCCATGAGCCCCCCCCGCGAGAACCGCTTCCGCCGCCACCGGGGCAAGGTGCTCGCCGCCCTCCTGACGGTCGGCCTCGTCGGCGTCGACCTCGCGCTCGGAACCCTTCGCGAGGCGCTGTTCACCCGGCGCATGCGGCAGGCCAACGACCACGTCTTCCGCACGAAGGACCGCGAGCTCCACCACGCCTTCGTCCCGGGCGCCTCGGTGCCCGACGCGCGCTGGGGGAGCCTGACCTTCCCCTTCCACGTCAACTCGCTCGGGTTCCGCGACACCGCCCCGCGCGAGGTGGCGCCGGTGACCTCGGGGCGGCGCGTCGTGTTCATCGGCGACTCGTTCACGGAGGGGCTCGGCGTGCGCGCCGAGGACACGTTCGTCGGGCGGATCGCCGAGGCCGCGCGCCCGGACGAGGTCGAGGTCCTCAACGCCGGCTGCTCGTCCTACGCGCCGAGCATCTACCTCGCGTCGGCGCGGCGCATGCTGACGCGGGGCCTCCGCTTCGAGCGCCTGGTCGTGTGCATCGACATCTCGGACATCGACGACGAGGCGAACTACTACGCCACGAGCGCGGAGGGCCGCGTCGTGCGCCCGAAGCGCGAGGGGCTCGACCGGCTGGGCAACTGGCTGCGCAAGCACTCGCTCGTCTACCAGGTGGCGCGCTTCGGCTGGTCGGGCAGCCCGCCGCAGGTCGGCCAGGCGCGCGGCCGCTGGACGATCGACGAGGGCCTCCTCGCGGCCTGGGGCCGGGCCGGGCTCGCCCAGGCCACCGAGCGCATGACGGACCTGGCGGCCCTCCTCGCCGAGCACGGCGTCGCCCTGACCGTGGTCGTCTACCCCTGGCCCGACCAGATCGTCGCGCGCGACCTCGACTCGCTCCAGGTGCGCCACTGGCGCGCCTGGGCCGAGGAGCACGGGGCGCGGTTCGTCGACCTGTTCGGGGAGTTCATCACCGACGAGCCGGCCGAGGCCGTGCTGGCCGAGTGCTTCATCCCGGGCGACGTCCACTGGAACGAGGCCGGCCACGCGCGGATCGCGCGGGGGTTCCTGGCGGCGCATCCATTTGACGCGCGCTAGTTTCGGTGCGGTCCGCGGTCGGAAGGCGTCGTGGCGGCCCGCTCGGTCCGACGTGCCCGTGCCCGCGCCCGCCCTGCAGGTGCCGACATCTCGACCCGAGGTGGACGGGCGACCTCGCCACAGCGGACACGGGCACGGGCACGGGCACGGGCACGTAGGAACGGGAGACCGGTCCGTTCGCTCCGCGCGGGGGGAGACGGGGCGTCCTGTGAAGACGTCGGGCTCCTGCGCCGAGGAGCCCGGGCCGTCACGCCGGGTCGCCCGGAAGCTTCTCGTCGCACGCCCGCACCTCGTGCGGCAGGTCCTCCCACAGGTAGGCGCGGTTCGCCGAGTGGCCCGGCCAGACCTGCTCGTAGCGCGCGACCTTGGCCTCGCGGGTGGCGCGGTCGTTGAGCATGAAGTCGAGGTGCAGGATGTGCCCGCGCCGGAGCTTCTTGCCCGGGCCGCGGCCGTCGCGCGGGAAGCGCTCGTGGAGCGGCACGCGCTGCTCCTCGTAGCGCCAGAAGGGGGCGTTCCTGAACAGGCGCAGCTGGTGGTCGGGGTAGAGGGCGTCGGCGTGCACGTAGCGCGGCGGGTCGAGCGAGACCAGCCAGTAGCGCGGCAGCTTGTACCAGCGCTTGCGGCAGGCGTGGAGCAGGTTCGGGAGCGCCTGGCGGAGCTCGGCGGAGAGGAGCTCGTCCGAGTCGAGGACGAGCACCCAGTCGCTCGTGGCCAGCGAGATCGCGTGGTTCTTCTGCCGGGGGAAGGTGTCGAAGTCGCGGCGCGCGTAGCGGACCTTGGGATGCGCCTGGAGGACGTCGGCCGTGGCGTCCTTCGAGCCGCCGTCCACGGCCACGATCTGGTCGGCGACCGGGGCGACGTTGGCGAGGAAGCGCGGCAGGAGCGCGGCGCGGTCCTGCGTGACGACGACGACGGAGAGCGTCGGCCGGCTCACCCGGCGACCTCGACGCCGGCCGCGGCGAGCGCGCGGGCCTCCTCGAACAGCTCCAGGTAGCGCGGCACGAGCGCGCGCCAGGAGAACGACGCCTCGACCCGCTCGCGGCCGAGCGCCCCCAGGCGGCGCCGCTCGGCGGGGTCGCCGAGGAGGCGCTCGAGCGCGCCGCGCAGCGCCCCGGGCGCGTCGCAGGCGACGAGGACCCCCGCGTCGCCCACGAGCCAGCGGCGCGTGTCGTCGTCCTGCGTGACCACGGGCACGCCCGAGGACATCGCCTCGGTCAGCACGAGGCCGAAGCCCTCCTTGCGCGACGGCAGCGCGAACACGTCGGCGGCCCGGTGGAGCTCGGGCATGCGGTCCGGCGGCACCGAGCGGAAGTCGACGCGCTCCCCGAGCCGCTCGCCGGCGCGGCGGCGCAAGGCCTCGGTCTCCGGGCCGGGGTGGCCGGCGACGACGAGGAGCGCCTGCGGCACGTCGGCCACGGCGTCGATCAGGAGGTCGATCCGCTTGAAGGCCTCGTGCGCGGCCGCGCAGAGGACGACGGGCCGGTCGGCGGGTAGCCCGAGGGCGGCGCGGGCCGCGGCCGCGTCTCCCGGGCGGAAGCGGTCGGTGTCGATCGGCAGGGGGACGAGGCGCGAGCGGTCGAGCCCGGCCGCGACGGCCTCGTCGTAGGCGGGGCCGGTGAGCTGCTGCACGAGGTCGAGCGGCCCCAGCTTGCGGGCGGGGTAGGGGGCGCCGTTGTGGAACACGAGCGCCGGCCGCCGGTCGGGCGGCAGGGCGCCGCGCCGGGCCACGAGGGCGCGCGCCGTGCGCAGCTCGGGCGTGTAGACGACCGCCGCCGGGCGGCGGCGCAGGGCCCGCGCCAGGCTCACGCCGAAGGTCCACGTCTCGAGGTCGTTGACCTTCTTCTGCTGGAGCACGAGCCCGAGCGCCCGCCCGGCGGCGCCCGTCCGCCGCAGGCAGGCGAGGGGGCGCTCGTCCTCGGTCTCGGCGCCGGCGCCCTTGTAGAGCACCACCGGGGCGAGGCCGCGCAGGCGCTCGAACAGCGCCTGCACGAACGTCTCGTAGCCGCGCCGCACGTGCCCGACGCCGGCGCAGGCCAGGGCGTACTCGAGGTCGGGCGCCGCGCGGCTCACGGGCGGGGAGTATACGCGATATCATGAGCACCCCGGTGGTCAGAGGGCCCCGGCGCGAGCGGGCGCAGGCGCGGCTCTGCCGCGCCGAGCGCCGCGAAGCGAAGGCGAGGGAGGACCCGCGAAGCGGGTCCTCCCGGCTCGCCGACTCCGGGTCGACGGATCGACAGAGGGCTGGATGAGCGGGCCGAAGGTCACGATCGCGTTCCCGACGTACCGCGCCCGTCCCGCGCTGTTCCTGCCGGCGCTCGAGGCGGCGCTCGGGCAGACGTTCACCGACCGCGAGGTGATCGTCGTCGACGACGGCTCGGACGACGAGGTCCTGCGCGCCGCGGCGGAGCTGGGGGCGACCGTCCACCGGAACGCCGAGCGGCAGGGCCTCGCCGGCAACTGGAACCGCTGCGTCGAGCTCGCCCGCGGCGAGCTGGTCAACGTCGCCCACCAGGACGACCAGATGGCGCCGACCTTCCTCGAGCGGGCCGTCGCCGCGCTCGACGCCGCGCCGCGGGCGGGGTTCGTGCACACGGGCTGGCGCTCGGTCGACGAGACCGGCGCGCCCACGGGCGAGCGCTGGGAGCACCTCGAGCTCGACCACCTGGCCGACTTCGTCCGCGACGGGCGCGACTACTTCCAGCGGATCGTGACCCTGCACACCCCCGTGTGCTGCCCGACGGCCGTCTACCGGCGCGCGGCGCTCCTCGGCGTGGGCGGCTTCGACCGGGCCTACGGCTTCGCCGCCGACCTGGACCTGTTCCTGCGGATCACGCTCGACCACGACGTCGCCTACGTGCACGAGGTCCTCTACGCCTACCGGCGCCACGCCGCCTCGACGAGCTCGCAGCACACGTTCGCGCAGATGAACGCCGAGCTCCTGCGCGCCAAGCGCGACGCGGTCGACCTCGCCGCTCGCCGCGGGCTGTTCCCGCCCGCCGTGATCGCGCGCCTGCGGGCGGCGGTCGCCCGCGAGGGGCTGAAGAAGGCCCGCAAGGTGGCCCTCGACGCGCCCGGCGCCGCCCTGCGGGAGGTGAGGAACGCGGCGCGCCTGCGGCCGCTCACGCTCGCCTCCGAGAACGGCGTCGTGGCGGTGACCCGCGCCGCGTGGGCCATGGTGCGCCAGGCCGCCGGGCTGCCGCCCGCGTCGCGCTCGGCGCGCCGGCCGAAGCGGGGCCCGCCGCCGCCGGTCCAGGCGTCGTGACGAGAGGATCCTCACCACGGTGGACACGGAGGTCACGGAGGGAGGACACGCGAGGAGCGCGTCCTCCCTCTCCGTGTCCTCCGTGGTGCGCGACCTCCGATCGTCTCTGTTGAAACCAGAGGCCCCCTGGGCACAATACGCGCCCATGAGGATCGCGATCACCCACGCCCAGGACGGCCCCGACGCCGACGGCTACGCGGCCGACCTCCTTCGCGGCGTGCTGGACGCGGGGCACGAGGTGCACCTGTTCACGCCCACGTCGCCCTGGACCCGCGGCCTCGACCCGCGCGCGCGCCTGCGCCGCGTCCCCGACCCCTGGAAGGGGATCGACTTCATGCGCGCGTGGAGCTTCGACCGCTGGGTCACGCGCCACGTGCGGCGCGCGGAGTGGGACGTCGTCCACGGCCTCTCCTGGAGCAGCGCGCAGGACGTGCTCTCGGTCGGGGCCGAGGCGCCCCCGCCGCCCGCCGGCAAGCGCGAGGGCCTGCTCGCGCGCCAGCGGCGGGCGATCGAGGCCCGCCGCCACGGCGGCGGCGCGGCCGCGCGGGTGCTCGCGCCGACGGACGCCGTCGCCGAGGGCCTGCGCCGCCGCTTCGGCCTGGGCGACGAGGTCGTCGTCAGCCGCCCGGGCGCCGACGCCGAGCGCTTCAACCCGGGCCTGCGCGCCCAGTGGGGGGCCGCCTACCGCGAGCGGATCGCCGTCGCCCCGGGCGCGTTCGTGGTCCTCTGCCTGACCAACGCCTACCGCGAGTCGGACGTCCCCGGGCTGATCGAGGTCTGCCGCCGCCTCAAGGAGCGCGGCCTGCCGGGCGGGCGCGCCGTGCGCTTCGGCGTCGTCGGGCGCGAGAAGAAGCAGGTCGAGGCGGAGATGAGCGCCCGCTGCAAGGCGGAGGGGGTGTACGACCACCTGAAGTTCTACGGGCCGCAGCACCTGCTCGAGCGCTGGATCGCCCTCGCCGACGTCGTCCTCCTCCCCGCGCGCGCCGAGGCGCCGTTCTCGCGCGCCGCCTGGGAGGCCATGGCCGGCGGCGTGCCGGTGATCGCCTCGCGCCGCGTGGGCGCGGCCGAGGTGATCGAGCACGGGCGCGACGGGTTCGTCCTCGACGACCCCTTCGACCCGGCGCAGGCCGTCGACCTGCTCGCGCGCCTGGCGACCGACGAGGAGGCGCGGACGCGCATGTGCCAGGCCGCCCGGGAGACGGCCGAGCGCTGGTCCTTCGCCCGGCACGCGCGCGAGGTGCTCGAGGTCTACGAGCAGGTCGCCGCCGGCAAGGCGCCGGCCGTGACGCGGTGACCTCGACGACGCCCCTCGCCGCCCCCGCCGCCGCGCCGCGCGTCCTGCACCTCAACACCGAGCCCACCTGGCGCGGCGGCGAGCAGCAGGTGCTCTACCTGCTCGAGGGGCTGCGCGCCCGCGGCGTGCCCTCGCTCCTCGTGGCCCAGCCCGGCGGCCCCATGCTCGAGCGGGCGCGCGCGCGGGGGCTCCCGGCGCGCGCGCTGCGCATGCGCGGCGAGGCCGACCTGCTGGCGGCGCTGCACCTCCACCACCTCCTGCGCGCGGGGCGCTTCGAGGTCGTCCACGCCCACACCTCGCACGCCCACACGCTCGGGGCGATCGCCGCGGCCCTGTTCGGGCGGCGCCGCCCGAAGGTCGTCGTCTCGCGCCGCGTCGACTTCTCGATCTACCGGCGCTCGTTCTTCGGCCTCAACGGGCTGAAGTACCGCCACGGCGTCGACCTCTACGTGACCGTCTCCGAGGCGATCCGGCAGGTGCTCCTCGGCGACGGCGTGCCGGCCGAGCGGGTCGAGTGCGTGCACTCGGGGATCGACGTGGCGAAGATCGACGCCGCGCCCGACCGGCGCGACGCCCTGCGCGCGGAGCTGGGCGTCCCGCCCGACCACGCGCTGATCGCCAACGTCGCCCACATGGCCGACCACAAGGGGCAGCGCTACCTGGTCGAGGCCATGCCGGCGATCCTGGCCGCCCGCCCCCGGACCGTGTGCGCGATCGTGGGCGACGGCGAGCTCAAGGGCGAGCTCGAGGCGCTGGCCGCGCGCCTGGGCGTGACCGGGCAGCTGCGCTTCCCCGGCTTCCGCGAGGACGTGCCGAGCCTGCTCAAGGCGCTCGACGTGTTCGTCATGCCGAGCCACATGGAGGGGCTGGGGACGAGCGTCCTCGACGCCATGGCCGCCGGCGCCCCGGTCGTCGGCACGCGCGCGGGCGGCATGCCCGAGTCGATCGAGGACGGCGTGACCGGGCTCCTCTGCCCTGTGCGCGACGCGGCCGCGCTCGCCGCCGCCGTCCTGCGCCTCCTCGACGACCCGGCGCTCGGCGGGCGCCTGGCCGCCGCCGCGCGGGCGCGCGTGGTCGAGCGCTTCTCGACCGACGCCATGGTCGAGGGGACCATCCGCGCCTATCAGCGGCTCGCGGGGGGGCGGCGGTGACGGGGCGGAAGTACCGCGACCTCCTGCTCCTGTGGCCGTTCTTCCGCCCCCAGCTCGGCCTGGCGGCGCTCCTGCTCGCGGGCGCGCTGGCCTACGCCGCGTTCGACGCCGGGCGCGCCTGGCTCGTCGAGCCGCTGGTGAACCGGGTCTTCGTGCGCGGCGGCGACGCGCGGGCGCAGCTCAGCGACGAGATGGAGGCGCAGGCCCCGAAGGCGGCGGTCGACGCGGCCATCGACGCCGTGCCGGCGCCGCCGCCCGAGGAGGTCGAGGCGGTCCGCCGCGACCCGCGCCTCGGCGTCCCCCCCCTGCCCGGCGTCGCGGCGGACCTCGGCGCCCTCCTCCGCCGCACCGACGAGACGCTCGCGCGCGTCGCCGACGACCTGGCGGCGGAGCAGGTCGACCCGGCCCTCTGGACCGCGCTGGCCCGCGCGGCGCGGGTCCAGGCCCGCGCCGTGGCCCTCGCGCCGGACGACCCGGCCCTGGCGACGGGGCTCTCGCTCCGCGCGCGGCGCCAGGCCTACGAGGTCGTCTACGCCTCGGTGCAGGGGACGCTCCACCGGATCGTCGTGATCGCCCTCCTCCTGGCCCTCGGCCTGGCCGTGGCCGAGTACGTCACGGCGTTCTTCTCGCGGCTGATCACGATCCGCGTGTTCTTCGACGTCCAGGCGCGCCTCGCCGCGCACCTCCTCACCCTGCCGCTCTCCTTCTACGACCGCGAGCGCCGCGGCGACCTGCTCAGCCGGCTGACGACCGACCTGCACCAGCTCTCGATCCTCGTCACGAGCCTCACCTCGGACCTCGTCGTGCAGCTCGTGCGGCTGCTCGTGCTGATCGGGGCGGCGCTCGTCCTCTCCTGGCAGCTCACCGTCGTCTCGGTGCTCCTGGGCGGCGGGGTCCTCTGGCCGCTGCGCCTCTCGGCGCGCAAGCTGCGCCGGGCGTCGCGCCGGCGCATGACGGCCATGGGCGACCTGCTCGAGGCCCTGCAGCAGCTCCTCTCGGGCATGCGCACGGTCAAGGCCTTCCAGCGCGAGGACCACGAGCGCCGGCGGCTCGAGCGGCAGGCCGCCGAGACGCGCGACGCCCAGATCGCCTCGGTCCGCGCCCGCGAGGGGGCCAAGGCCTGGGTGCAGGTCATGAACGACGTGACCCTGCCGCTGATCGTCCTGGCGATGAGCTTCGTCGTGCTCAACCGGTGGTGGGGCCTGAGCACCGGCACGCTCGGCGCGTTCCTGGGGCTGCTGCTCCTCATGTACCTGCCGATCCGCGGGCTCGGCGAGGCCATGAACCACGTGCACGACTCGCAGGCCGCCCTCGAGCGCGTGTTCGAGCTGTTCGAGCAGCGGCCCGAGGCGCCGGACGCGCCGGGCGCGGCGCCGCTCGACCGGATCCGCGAGGAGCTCCGCTTCGAGGGGGTCTCGTTCCGCTACGACGGCGCCGGCGAGGGCGCGGCGGGGCTGGCGCTGCGCGACGTGAGCTTCAGCGCCCGCGTGGGCACGACCGTGGCGATCGTCGGCGCGACCGGCAGCGGCAAGTCGACCCTGATCGACCTGCTCACCTGGCTGCGCGACCCCACGAGCGGCGCGATCCTGGTCGACGGCGTCGACCGCCGCGCCTTCACGCGCGCCAGCTACCTCGACCGGCTCACCGTCGTGCCGCAGGCGCAGTTCCTCTTCCGCGGCACGGTGCGCGAGAACATCCGCTACGGGCGCCTCGACGCGACCGACGCCGAGGTGGAGGCGGCGGCGAAGCTGGCCGGCGTCCACGAGGACGTCATGGCGCTCGCGGACGGCTACGACCACGACGTCGGCGAGCGCGGCGGCAAGCTCTCGGGCGGCCAGGTGCAGCGGGTCGCGCTCGCCCGCGCGTTCCTCCGCGACGCCGACGTGATCGTCCTCGACGAGGGGACGAGCGCGCTCGACACACGCACCGAGCGCGCCGTGCAGCAGGCCCTGGCGACGGTCGCCCCGCGCGCGATCACGGTCGTCGTGGCCCACCGCCTGTCGACCGTGCTGCGCGCCGACCAGATCCTGGTGCTCGACCAGGGGCAGGTGGTCGAGCGCGGCACGCACCAGGAGCTGGTCGCCCTGGGCGGCGCCTACGCGCGGCTCGTGGCCCTGCAGGCGCTCGGCGGGGAGGGCGAGCGGCCGGCGGCGTGAGCGCCCCGAAGTCGCCGCTCCCCGGGGGCGTCGATCACCGGAGGCCCTCCGCGTCGGCGCGCGCGGGCAGCGAGGCCGCCGCTTGCAGCGCGCGGGCGACCTCGACGTCCGGCTCGGCGGCCGCGCACGAGGCCAGCAGCCGCCGCGCCTCGGGGCCCCGCGCGCGGCGGAGCGCGCGGGGGGCGGCGCGCCGGAGGTCGGGGTCGGCCGCGATGACGTGCGCCAGCGCGGCGAGCTGCCGCTCCGAGAGGCCCGCCAGGGCCGTCGCGCGCACGAGGGGGTCCTCGTCGCGGAGCGCCTCCTCGGCGGCGACCTCGCGCTCTCGACCGTCGCCCGTGAGCTCGAGCGCGCGCAGCAGCGCGACCCGGCCGACCGGCGACGGCGTGGCGCGGAGCGCCTGCCGCAGCTCGACGGCCGGGAGGCCGTTCGCCGCGGCGACGTCGAGAGCGGCCCCGCAGGCGAGCGCCACCTCGGGCGACGTGCATCGCCGCAGCAGCTGGAGCGCCTCCCTGCCGACCTCGAGCCCCGGGGGCGCCTCCCGCGCGAGGTCGGCGAGCGTCGCCAGCGCCGCCGCGGTGAGCGCGTCGTCCTCGCGGGAGGGGAGGTCGGCCCCCGCGCGCGTCGCCTCCAGCGCCACGTCGCGCGCCCGCGCCGGCGATGCGCGCGCCAGGCGGCGCAGCGCGGCGGCCCTGTGCCCCGCGGCGGCGCCTCGGTCGCGCGCGAGCCGCTCGTCGGCCACGTCGAGGTCGGGCGTCGCGGCCTCCGGGGGTGGAGCCGCCGCCTCGGCCGGGGCCGCGCCGACCACGCCCTCGGGGCGGGCGCCGACGACGACGGGCGGCGGGGCCGGTCCCCGGGTCGGCCGTGAGGCCCGGGCGTCGCTGCCCCCCGCCACGCCGAGCACGACCGCGCACCAGGCGCCGAGCGCGGAGGCGACCGACGCCGGGACGACGAGGCGCGCCGTCCTTCGGACGCCCCTCACGCGCTCGTCCGCCGACGGAGCCCCACGAGGCGAACGCCAGGGCGCCCGGTCAGTGGCCGCGCTCCGCGCCGCCGCGGGCGACGAACGCCGGGCCGGCCGCGTCGAAGAAGCGACCGACCAGGCGGAAGATGGGGCCGGTCGCCCCGTCCGGCCCGGCGAGCGCGCCGCGGTCGAAGGTGAGCACCAGGCGCTGATGACCCGCCCGCTGCGCGCGAGTCGGCGCCGCCGACCGGCCGGTCGTCAGCGCCTGCAGCCGCAGCGTCTCGAGCGCGACGTCCGCCGCCCCGCCCGGGTCGTCGGGTGAGCAGAGGCGGTCGTCGGGGCGGGGCCCCCCGCCCTCGTCGTCCGCCCCGGCGCAGGCGCACGAGTCGCCGTCGCGCAGGACGGGGAGGGTCAGCGTCACGGTGAGCGGACCACGCCCGGGCACGCCGGCGACGTGCAGCGCGTCCTCGTCGAGCGCGAGGACCACGTCGAAGGCGACGGTCGCCCGCCCGACGTTGCCAGCGGCATCGACCGCCTCGACCACCACGACGTGCCGCCCGAGGAGCGGCGCGCCGAGCTGGCAGAGGAGCGCCTGCTCGATGGACGCCTCCGCCGCGACGGGCGCGCCGTCCAGGGTGGTCGTCAGGGCGACGACGCCGCCCAGGAGACCGTCGTCGTCGTGGGCCGCGGCGCGCAGGGCGATCGGCAGGTCGCCGCCGAGGCGGAGCCGGCCGCGCTCGCGGGTGACCGTGACCAGGTACGCGTCCTCGGGCGCCTCGGCCTCGGGACGCAGGCGGGCGACCGGGGACTCCAGGCGGACCACCGGCGGGACGCGGTCGATCGTGAAGCGGACGGTCCGCGCGAGCGTCTCGCCCGAGCGCGACGCGGTGACCGTCACCACGTAGTCGCCGTCCCCGCCGAACGTCGGCCCGGGGCCTGCGTCCACCCCGTCGCGCGTGGCCGCGACCTGCACCGCGCTGGCGCCGGTGACCGTCCAGGCGACGGTCACGGCCCCGGCGACGCAGGCGCCGTCCGCCGGCGACGTGATCGTGAGCGTCAGGTCCTCGGCGAGCGCGACCGTGAGCCGGGCGACGCCGACCGTGACGAGGCCGGCCCCGTCCTCGGCCCGGAAGGTCACGGCGGTCGTGGCGTCGACCGGGAACGAGGCGGCGTCGTGCGTCACGCGCGGCGCGGGGTCGGCCGCATCGGACGCGCTCGCCTGCGCGAGCCAGGCGGCCACCGCCGGGTGCGCGGGCGTGAGCGCCGCCCCGCCCGCGACCTCGAGCGTCAGGTCCGGCGGGACGGACAGCGCCGGGGGGGTCGTGTCCTGCACGACCACCGTGAACGTCCGCGTGGACGCGTTGGGTCAGGCCGAGCGGGAACGTCGACCCGCTCGGCGGGGTGCACGTGACCGAGGGGTCCGGGTCGAGGTCGTCGCTCGCCGTCACGGCGAAGCTCACCCGCGTCCCCTCGGGCGCCTCGCGCGCGACCACGATCGGGCCCGGGACGGTGAGCGTCGGCGCGGTGACGTCGGCCGCGCGCAGGCTCGCCTGCACCCGCGGGGCCGCCGGGGGCAGGAGGGTCTCCGACAGGCCGCCCGCGCTCACGGTGAACGGCGCGGCGCCGGCGACGGTGTTGCACGTGTAGGCGCCGGCCGGCAGGGCGACGGTCACCGGCGTCGAGCGCGCGTTGAGCACGCCGGCGATCGAGTACGGCGCCACGGGCGGGAGCGGCTCGAGGTGCACGTGATGCACGCGGAGGCGGTCGACGTCGACCCGCGTCGCGTTCGCCCCGTGCTCGGTGGCGAGCAGCGCGCCCGACGTCACCGTGACGCGCAGGTCCGCCCCCACGGCGAAGGCCCCGTACGGGCGCGCGGTGGCCCACGTGTAGGGCCCCGGCGGGAGGTAGGCGACCACGTCGCCGCCGCCGAGCACCACGACCTCGGTGAGCTGGGACAGCACGGCCCCCGGCGGGTCCGAGAGCGCGGCGCGCCCCAGCGTGACGGCCGCCAGCCGCGCCACGTCGAAGTCCACGCGCGTCGCCTGCTCGCCCGTGGGCGTGGCCAGGAGGGCGCCGGTCGCGCTCACGGACAGGTCAGGCGCGACGGACAGATCGCCGTAGACGTGCTGCGCGCCCGCGGCGTTGACGACCTGGTACGCGCCGGGCGGGAGATGCGCGGTCACCGTCCCCTGCCGCAGCATGGTCGTGCCGTTGATGGCGAACCGGAGCTGGCCCGGCGGCTCCGAGAGCGGCCCGCCCTGGAGGGTCACGGCCGCCAGCCGGGCCAGGTCGAAGTCGAGCCGAGCGGCGTTGGGCCCCGTGGGGGTGACCAGGAGAGCCCCCGTGGCCGAGACCGTGAGGTCCGTGGCGACGACGAACTCGCCGAAGACATGGTTCGGGCCGGTGAAGGCGGTGACGACGAAGGCGCCCGGCGGGAGGAGCGTGGTCGTCGTCCCGGCGCCGAGCTGGACGTTGCCGATCAGGTGCAGGGCCGACGCGGGCGGGTCCGTCAGGGGACCCCCGACGACGGTCACCGCGGCCAGCTGCCCCGGGTCGAACCCGATGCGTGCGGCCTGCCCGCCCGTCGCGGTGGCGGTCAGCGCGCCGGTGGCGCTGACCGTCAGGTCACCCGCGACGGTGAAGGTGCCGTACGCGGTGGTCGGGTGCGTCCCCTGGGTGGCCAGCCGGAACGTCCCGGGCGGGAGGTAGGCCGTGTAGGTCCCCCCCCGGACCAGGACGCCTGACAGCTCGACGCGCGCCTGCCCCGCCGGGACCGAGAGGCCGGCCGCTTCGACCGTCACGGCGGCCAGGCGCTGGAGGTCGAACGCGAGGCTCGAGGGTCCGATCGCGACGAGGGCGCCCGTCACGCTCACGACCGCGCCGGCGCTGACGACGAACGTCCCGTGCGGGGCCACCCCTGGCACCACGACCGAGACGGTGTACGCGCCGTCCGTCAGGTCGAACGTGCGCAGCCCGGAGAAGAACGGCGTGCTGAAGCCTGGTCGCGAGACGACCAGGTTGACGTCCGCCGCACCTCCCTGTGAGGGCGCGGTCAACGGGCGCGAGTCGATCGTGACCTCGGCGCCTCCCGCCGCCGCGGCGCTGGCGAGGAGCGAGCAGGAGACGAGGAACCCGGCGCGCGGCGCGCGTCGCAGGACGGAGCTCGGCATCGGTCTTCCCCCGCGGCCCGCGGGATCGCGGGCCCCCTTCCGCCGGGTGCACCGTAGTCCTGCCGATGTCCGCGTTCAAGGCGACTACAAGTTGCCGCCGCTCTTCACCCGCGCGCCCGCCACAGCACGACCACCCCCGCCAGCCCCAGCGCCGCCACCGGCGCGTAGGCCGCGGCCAGCGCCGGGAGGGCGCCGCGGACGCCGAGCTGGTGGCAGGCCGACTGCACGACGAACGACGCGCCGACGACGCCGGCGCAGAGGAGCGCCCGCGACGGGCCCGCGCCGGCGCCGCCGAGGAGGAGCGGGACGGTCACCAGGAGGAGGCCGATCGCCGCCAGGGGGCGCGCGACGACCTCGTGGAGCTGCACGGCGAGGTGCTTGAAGCCCGGCGTGCGGCGGAGCTGGCGGCGCAGCTCCGCCGACGAGCGGTAGGCGGGCAGGTCGTCCACCGCCGCCTCGACGTCCTCCTGGCGGATCGTCGTCGTCAGCGTCGCGCCCGGCGGCAGCGCGGTGACCTCGGCGCCGAGGCCGTCGGGGTCGGCCGCGCGGACGAGCTCGAGGCCGCCCCGCTCCAGCCGCCACGTGCCCGGGCGGCCCGGCTCGGGGCGCAGCGCGGGCGCGAGCAAGAGCCGCCGCTCCGCGCCCTGCTCGTCGAGCCACACGTAGCGGACGTGCCCGAGCGTGTCGGTCCGGGTCATGAGCACGCCCGTCACGAGGACGCCGTCGCTCGTGTCGGGCACCGGCCGCGGGAAGCGCATCTCCTTGCGGCGCTGCACGAGCTTCTCCTGCCCCTCGCCGAGGCGCGGCAGGACGTGCTCGCGGTCGACCCACACGACGAGCGCCAGGAGCGCCCCGCCGACGACGAACGGCAGCGCGATGCGCTGCGGGCTGACGCCGATCGAGCCGAGCGCGAGGAGCTCCTGGTTGCGGCGCATGGACCCGATCACCCAGGCGGCGGCGAGGACGCCCAGGAGCGGCCCGATCACGAAGAACAGCTCCGGCAGGAGCGCGGCGTAGCGCGCCAGGGCGCTGGCGAGGAACGAGCCGCCGTCGCGCTTGAACTCCTCGACGTGGGTGGCGAAGTCGACGACCGTCGTGACGATCAGGATCGCCCCGGCGAAGGCCAGGTAGGCGCGCGCGAACTGCCCGAGGACCCACCCGTCGAGGACGGGGACGAGCCCGGACCGGCGGCGCCGGACCTCGGGCGACGTGGGCGGCGCCGCGGGCGGCGACGTGGGCGGCGGGGCCTCGCCGGCCGCGGCCGCGGCCGCGGTCGCCGGCGCCGGCGCGCGGCGCAGGCGCGCCAGCCGGCGCGCGCGCGGCCCGCGAGCCCTCGAGGAGCAGCGCCACCGGCGACGTGTTGCCGCCGGGCGGCCGCTCGGCGCGGCGCGAGGCGACGAGGCCCGCGACGAGCGCCACCGCCGGCCCGAGCAGCGGCAGCGCGGGCACCCCGAGGTGCTCGCCCAGCGACCGGCCCACGAGCACCGGGAAGAAGAACAGCCCGGCGGCGCCGCCGAGGCCGAGCAGGAGCGGCACGAGGGGGCTCCGCGCCTGCGCGAGGAAGGTGAGCCCGCTGACGAGGAGCGCCAGGACGAGCGGCGCGGCCGCGAGCGCCATGCGCGTGGCGACCTCCAGGCCGGCGTGGAACGCGCCGCGGTCGTCGGCGACCAGGAACGCCGCGGCGCCGCCGTGCGCCGCCGCCAGGCGCTCCCGGCGCGCCGCCAGCGCCTCGCGGGCCCGCAGGTCGGCCGTCGAGTAGTCCTGCTCCTTGAGCCGCCGGCGCCCGGCCAGGGCGATCCGCTGCACGTAGCGGTCGAGCCGCAGGCGGATCGGCGGCCCGGTGGGGTCCTCGCGCCGCTGCACCGTGCCGGTGACGTCCTCGAGCAGGAGCGTCAGCGCCCCCGCCTCGTCGAGGTCGATCGCCCCCCGCCGGGCGACGATGACCACCTGGTCGTCGATCGCCTTCGGCGCCGGCGCGTCGCTGAACAGCACCACCCCCTCGAGCCCCTCGGGCCCGTGCCGTCGCACGTAGAGCCCGAAGCCGCGGCTGGGGAACGTGTGGCTGAGGTGCTCGCCCTCGCCCAGGCTGCGGAACTGCTCGAAGACCGCCTGCCCCGCCTCCTTGCGCCGCTGATAGCAGTGCGGGACCACCGTCGCGCCGACCCACGCCATGAGCGCCGTCAGCGGGACCGCCAGCAGGAGCGCCGGCCACGCCAGGCTGCGGCGCGGCACCCCCAGGCTCACGTAGGCCAGCACCTCCTGGTCGGCCACCATGCGCCCGAGCACGAGCGCCACCGTCGCCGCGTAGGCCAGCGGGACGAGGTAGGGGAGGAGGAAGGGGAGCACCCAGGGGATCAGGAGCGCCACCTGGTAGGCGGAGAGCTCCGACATCTGCAGGAGCCGCAGGGTGGCCGCCAGGCCGAAGAGCGCGCAGGTCCCGAGGAGGACCGGCACGAACACGCGGATCAGCCGGGCGAGGATGTGCCGCTCGAGGGTGCTCAGCACGAGGGCGTGGTCTCCCGCGGCATGGTCGGCCGGCCGCCGTCAGGAGTTGTCAAGCGCAGGCGGCTCCTCCGGCGCCCGCTCCGCCCGCCGCTCGCGGGCGATCGCCCAGCAGGAGACCGCCACGAGGAGCAGGGCCGCGAGCGTGAACGGCCCCCGGGCCGTCCACTCCGCCGCGCGCGCCTTGCCGAGCAGGTCGGGCGCCGTGAGGGTCGGCACGAGCGCCGCGACGCCCACCGCGGCGAGCGCCCAGCGGCGCCGGAGGTCGAGGGCGACCGCCGCGGCCGGGGCGAAGGCCAGGGCCAGGGTCACGAAGTGGGCCTTCCGCGCGTAGGGCGAGGCGAGGAGCATGACGGCGGCGACGAGCCCCAGCTCGAGGAGCGCGCGCCGCGACCGGCGCGGCTCGTCCTTCGCGGGCCAGGTGAACGCGAGCATGACGACCAGGAGCGCGAGGACCAGGACCTTGCCGACCGCGGTCGCGGCCTCGGGCGACAGGTCGACCACCGCCACGGTGACCACGTCGTCGACCCGCCCGGGGCTCACCGCCTGCACGGGCGAGAGCCAGCGCTGGGTCACCGGCACGAGCGACTGGCCCGGGGCCCAGCCGTCGTCGCCGTCCATGGGCGAGCCGTCGACCGACGGCAGGATCATGCGCTCGAGGAACACGCGGTACATGCGCGTCGCCTCGCCCGGGCCGAAGGCGAGGGCGGGGAGGACGAACCCGAAGAGGACGGTCCCGGCGATGCCGCCGGCGACGACGCGCCAGCGGCGCTTCCAGACGAAGTAGAGGGCGAAGAGGCCCGGGCTGACCTTGAACAGGGTCGCGGCGGCCACGAGCAGGCCGGCCGTGACGTCGCGCCCGCGCGTGGCCGCCCAGCCCGCGCCGACGAGCATGGCCAGGACCATGACGTTGCACTGGCCGAGCTGCAGCTCGCTGTCGAGGGCGCGCCCCACCCCCAGGGCGGTGACCGCGAGCGCCGCCTCGCGCTGCTCGACCCCGGCCTCGCCGAGCATGCGCCACAGGGCGACCCCGACGCCGGCCAGGAGCACGCCCTTGAAGAGGTGCCACACGATCGCGGCCGCCGGCACGGGCAGGGCGCCGAAGGGCGCGAACACGAGGTAGGCCGGCGGCGGGTAGACGTACCCCGCGCCGATCACCGAGTAGACGTCCTCGCCCGCCACGACGCGGCGGCCGCCCTCCCACAGCAGCTCGAAGTCGTTGGCCTTCTCCGAGCGCAGGGCCTTGCGGCGCATCTTCACGCCGTCGACGACGAAGAGCGCCAGCAGGGCGACGATCGTCGTCACGAGCAGCGCCCGCCTCCGGTCCACGCTCCGCCCCTCCGCCCCGGCGGCGCCCCGTCGGGGTCGCGGATCTTACCCGCGCGCGGCGAGAGCGGAACGGGTCGGCTCCGGTTGATACGCTTGCCGCATGGTCGACTCCCCGCCCCCCTGCAGCCGGGACACGATCCTGCTCGTCGAGGACGACCCCGGGATCCGCGAGGCGCTCTGCGAGCTGCTCACGGACTCGGGCTACCGCGCCGCCGCCGCCGCGGACGGCCAGGATGCGATCCGCCTCCTCGAGGGCGACGGTCGCGCGCCCTGCCTGGTGCTCCTCGACCTCATGATGCCCGGCATGAACGGCTGGGAGTTCCGCCGCTGGCTCGCCGGGCGGCCGGAGCTCGCCCAGGTGCCCGTCGTGCTCCTCTCGGCCCACGCCAACCTGCCGGCCGAGGCGCGCGCGCTCGACGTCGCCGCGTTCCTGCGCAAGCCGATCGACGTCGACCGGATGCTCGACACGGTGGCGAGCCTCTGCGGGCCGAGCGCGGCCTGACTGGAGGAAGGGACCGAGCTCGCTGCCTGAGCCCTACGCTGCCGGGACGTAGACGAGCAGCCCGAGCCCCCGCGCCGCCGCGGCCGCCTCGCCCACGAACAGCCGCTTGCCCTGCGCGTCGTGGCGCACGACGTACACGGTGAGCGTGTTGCCGAGGTAGTAGCGGTGGGCGACCTGCCCGGCCGGGGGCGGGGTCGAGAAGGCCGACTCGAGCCAGGCGATCCGCTGCCGGTCGTCGAGGAGGTCGCGGGCGGCGCCGAGGGTCAGGGCGTCCTCCGCGGCGGAGGCGCCGGACCGGGCGAGGCGCTGCTCGCCCGGGACGTCGCGCAGCCAGCGCCGCGGGGCGAGCACCCCGGCCGTCCCGAGCGCCTGGCGCAGGCGCCCCACCAGGCGGGGGTCCGAGGCGAGCGAGGGCACGGGCTGGGCGCGCTCCGCCCGCAGCCGGAGCACGGCGAAGGGCTGGAACCGCTCGCGGCCGAGGTCGCCCGGGGCCGCGCGCTGCAGCCACTCCGTGTCGTGCGCGGTCGCGACGAGCCGCTGGAACAGGCGCAGCTCGTCGAACGGCCCGGCCCGGAAGAGCGGCGTGGCCCCGTGGGCCTGCGTGAGCACGAGGTCGAACGGCAGGAGCCGGCGGCGGCCGCGGCCCCGCTGCAGGCGGCCGCTCTCGATCTTCTCCTGGCGCTCGACGGCCCGGGCCCGCGGCGGCGGCGGGAGGTCGCGGCGCCGCGCCAGGCGCCCGCTCTCGCTCAGGGCGGCGGCGGCGGCCGGGGGCAGCAGGCGGACGGCGGCGGGCGAGAGGGCGCTCGAGCTCATACCGCCTGATCGGCCGCGGCGGGCCAGGGCTTGAGCCTCCGGCGACCCCGGCCCGCCCTCGACGGTCGGCGCGCCGCGCGGTAGCCTGCATGTCGCCCTCGCGGGGGAACGAGGCCCTTCCCGACGGAGACCCCCGTGGACCAGCTGGCGCTGATCGGCAACCTGGCCCTGGCGCTGGTCCTGGGGGCCGCGGTGGGCCTCGAGCGCCAGTGGCGGCAGCGGCTCGCCGGGCTGCGCACCAACACGCTCGTGTCGCTCGGGGCGGCCTCCTTCGCCAGCCTGGCGCTGACGATCCCCGACGAGACGAGCCCGACGCGCGTGGCGGCCCAGGTGGTCTCCGGGATCGGCTTCCTCGGCGCCGGCGTGATCTTCCGCGAGGGGGCCACGGTCCGCGGGATCAACACGGCCGCGACGCTCTGGTGCAGCGGCGCGATCGGCGTCCTCGCCGGCTCGGGCCAGGCGATCCTCGCCGCCGCGCTCGCCGGCGCGGTGGTCGGCGTGAACCTGCTCTTCCGGCCGATCGTGCGGCTCCTGCACCGGCAGCCCGCCGTCGAGACGGAGGCCCGCTACCGGCTCACGGTCACCTGCCGCGCGGCGGAGGAGGAGCGCACCCGGGCGCTCCTCCTCCAGGGCGTGGCCGCCGACCCGCTCCTGCGCCTGCACGGCGTCGAGAGCACCGACCTCGACCCCGACCGCGTCGAGGTGGTGGCCGTCCTCAGCGCCACGCGCCGCGAGGACGCGCTCGTGGAGCGGATCGTCGGCCGCCTGAGCCTCGAGCAGGCGGTGAGCGCCGCGCGCTGGGCGGTCGATTTCGGCGCCGAGGCGTGACGGGCGCCGCCGACGCGCCGTAGGATCCCTCCGTCGGGGGGAGACGCCCATGCGCGCGCGCCGCCGGGCCGCCTGCGGGCTGGCCCTGTCGCTCGTCGGCTGCCACGCCGTCACTTACAGCATGAAGGAGGTCGTCGTCCGCCAGGAGCGGCGCGAGCTGGGCCGCGACCCGGCGCCGCTCGTCCGCGTCGACCACCACCCGACGCGCGACCTGCTCGCCCTCACGGTCGGCGACCTGGTCACGGTCCAGGGCGAGGACGTGCGCGACCACGAGCGGCAGCGCGAGTGGGACCTCGCCTACTACTCGCTCACCGACCAGACCGGGAGCGAGGACGACTTCTCGCTCACGCTCCTCCTCCTGCCGATCACGCTGCCGATCGACCTCCTCCTGCCGGTCCTGTCGGTCGTCGTCCTCCCCTTCCGCCTGGCGCTCGGCGAGTGGACCGCCGAGTGGACGACCCGGACGCCCGTGACGTCGAAGGAGGAGCGGCCCTGGGCCCGCTACGACCTGGTCGACCGCGCCGCCGACGCGCGCGTCACGGTGCGCGCCGGCGAGCCCCTGCGCGCGGGCGACCTCGCCCTGAGCGGGGTGCGCTCGCCGGACCTGGTCGCCGTCGGGCCGGACGGGCTCGAGCGCGAGGTGACCCTGCCGCCCTCGGCCGCCGCGTCGATCGCCGCGGTGGGCTCCGCGCTCGCGCAGGTCGACCCGCGGCGGGTCGTGCGCGTCGCGCCCGGCGAGCGCTTGACCACGGCCCTCCTCCGGGCCCTCCCGGGCGCGTGGCTCCAGCTCGAGGAGGGGGAGTACGAGCTGGAGTACGGGCCCGTGCTCTTCAACAAGCGCCTGACCATCGCCGGGCGGGGCGCCGCCCTGACCGTGCTCAGGTGCCGGGGGAGCACCGGCCTCGACCTGCGCGGGCCGCACCAGGACGTGACCCTGCGCGGCCTTTCGATCGTGCTCGACGGCGCGGCGGTCTCGGACGGCGTGCGCTGCCGGGACGGCGTCGTCCGCCTGATCGGCTGCGAGGTCCGGGGGGCGCGGCACGAGAAGGTGCCGCCCCCGCCGGACGCGCCGCCGGGGCAGGGCGACTCCTACCGGGGCGGCATCGGGGTCGCCGCGCGGGGCGGCGGCAAGGTGCTCCTCGAGGCCTGCCGCCTCGTGGGCAACCAGACCGCCGGCGCCCTGGCCTCGAGCGACCACGAGGTGGTCGCGGTCGGGTGCGTGGCCGAGACGGGCGCCCTCGAGGCGTTCTCGTTCCGCGGGAAGAGCCGCGGCGCCGTCCGCGATGCCCTGCTCTCGGGCCCCGGCCACGGCGTCCTCGTCGGCGGCGAGGCGCGGGCGACCGTCTCCGGCTGCGAGATCCGCGTGGGCCGGGCGGGCGTCCTCGTCAACGAGGCGGCGAGCGCCACCGTCGAGCGCAACACGCTCGTGGGGTGCACGACCGGCGCCTCGATCGAGGACGCCTCGTCGGCGACGGTCGACCAGAACGTCTGCCGCGAGAACCAGACCGGGGTCCTCGTCAGCTCGACCGGGAAGGTCGCGGTCACGAAGAACACCTGCGCCGCCAACAAGAGCAACGGGATCTCGGTGCAGGGCGCGGCCGGGCCGGCGGTCACGGGGAACACCTGCGAGGGCAACGGCACGGGGATCCTGTTCACCGGGACGTCGGGCGGGCGCGCGGCCGGAAACACCCTCGCGAAGAACGGCGCGGGGGTCGCGGTGCAGGACCAGGCGCGGCCGCAGGTCATCTCCAACACGATCACCGGGAGCAAGCAGGCGATCACGGTGGCCGGCGCCGCGGCGCCGACGATCAACCGCAACACCTGCCGCAGCAACTTCGAGGGCCTCCACGTCGAGGGCTCGGCGCGGCCCGAGGTGTTCGACAACACGTTCGAGGAGAACCAGCGCGGCGCGGTGTTCCTCGGCCAGGCGAGCGGGTCGTTCACCGGCAACCGGGTGCGGAACAACCGTGGGCCGGGGGTCGCCAACCAGAGCGGCGGCGGCCCGAAGATCCAGCACAACACCGTCTCCGGAAACAACCCGAACACCTCGCCGTGAGCGGGCCGGGGTGGCGCGCGCGGCCTCGATGAGGGAAGGTGTGCCCCCCTCGAGAAAGGAGCCACCCATGCGCCGTCCGCACGCCCTCGTCCTGGCCCTGGCCCTGATCGCCGCGCCGCTCGCGCGCGCGACCACCCCCGAGGAGGTCCTCGGCCAGCCCTGGGCCGAGGCCTCGCCCGCCCAGCGCATGGTGCTCCTCGCGGTCGCGCAGGCCGACAAGACGCTCGAGTCGCGCGTCGTCTCGCCCGCGGTCGAGGAGACCGTCCGCGCGGCCCTGGCCCCGGGCGAGACCGCCGAGGCGCGCCTTCAGCTCCTCGGGCGGCTGCGCGCCGAGGCGCAGGAGCTGCTCAAGGCGACCAACGAGGAGCGGAAGAAGGCGGGCGGCAAGGCGGCCGGGTTCATCGAGCCCGCGTACGACACGCAGATGGCCGTCGCCCTCGACTACGTGGCCGCCGCCGCCGGCGCGGCCCCGTCGCTCGAGGCGCTCCGCTGCCTGGCGCAGGTGCGCGAGGCGACGAGCTGGACCTCGCACTCCTCCCTCGTCCTGGCCTTCGTGACCGAGGCGGTGAACCGCGACGCGGCCTACCGGGCCGCCGACCTCGAGGGCAAGCTCGCGGTCATCCGCGACCTCGCCGTCGACCACAAGATGCTGAGCGACCAGGAGCGCAAGTACCTCGAGCAGGCGCTCGTGTGCGAGCACCTCGCCGCCCGCCTCGCCGCCGGCGACGCCCCGGCCGACCTCTCGGCCACGGTGAAGGCCTGGCGCGCCAAGGGCCTCGTGTGCTTCTTCACCCAGTCGTTCGCCGACGGCATGCTCAAGCGCCTCGGCGAGCACCGCGCCGCCCGCGCGGGGAAGTAGTCAGCCCACAGCCGGGCGGTCGCGCCTCCGCACGCGGAGGGCGCCCGCCAAGCCCCACGACCGGCGCGCCCCCGCAGAGGAGGGCGCCCGCCAAGGCCCACGACCGGCGCGCCCCCGCAGAGGAGGGCGCGCCGAGGCCGCGACCGGCATCCTGGGTCGCGTGCTTACCTCCGTGGCGTCCGCCAGAGCCTCGGCACGGTCAGGGTACTCGGCCAGTCAACTCAAGGCTCGTCGAACCCATTCACGGCCCGCCGAGTCCGCGCGATCACACCGCACCGGGCGTTCGCAGCCGGAGCGCCAGGCGAGGCCGAGGAGGGCGAGGCGATGCCGCGCGAAGGCGAGGGAAGGCGGCCTCCTGGCCGCCGACCGAGCCTGAGCGGTCGAGGGGGGGGGGGCCGCGCCCCCCCCCCCCCCACCGCCCCCCCCCCCCCCCCCCACCACCGGCAGCGCCCGCCATCCTCGGCAGC
>JAMLIC010000079.1 GCA_023954375.1 Planctomycetota bacterium | reverse complement strand
GGCCTTGACACAGGGTGTCTCGGTCGGCGGCCAGGAGGCCGCCTTCCCTCGCCTTCGCGCGGACACGCCCTGGCCCTCCTCCGCCTCGCCTGAGGCTCTCGCTGCGAAGGCGCGGCGAGGTGTGCTCGGCGGCGGCGCGGCCGTCTGCGAAGTGGGCGGAGCGCGGACGCGGGCACGTGGGGGCGACGCCGTGGGAGGACGGCGGTGGCTGGTGTGCTCGTCGACGAGGCCGCGGGAGGCGTGGGGGGGCGTCAGGGCGCCAGGAAGTCGGCGCGGCGGAGCCCGAGGGCGGCCATCTTCGTCTGGAGCGTGCTCGGCTTGAGCCCGAGCAGGGCGGCGGCGCCGCCGGGGCCGTAGATCCGGCCGCCGGCTGCGCGCAGGGCCCGGGCGAGGGCCGCCCGCACGGCGTCGTCGAGCGTGGTCACCGGGCCGCCGTCGGCCGGCGGGAGGTGGTGGGACCGGGGCGGCGGCGCGAGCCCTGCCTCGTCGAGCGCGCGGCCGTCGATCGCCCCGCCGCGGGCGAGGATCGCCGCGCGCTCGAGCAGGTTCTCGAGCTCGCGGGCGTTGCCCGGCCAGGGGTGCGCGACGAGGCGGGCCAGCGCGTCGTCCGTGACGCGCGGCGGCGCCCGCCGTGAGAGCCGCGCGGCGGCCCGGGCCAGCGCGGCCTCGACCAGGGGCGGCACGTCCTCCGGGCGCTCGCGGAGCGGCGGGACGTGGATGGGGAACACGGCGAGGCGGTGGTACAGGTCCGCGCGCCACTGGCCGTCGACGATCATCTGCTCGAGCGGCCGGTGGGTCGCCGCGATCACCCGCGCCCTGGAGGCGAGCGGGCGCTCGCCGCCGACGCGCTCGAACCGCCCCTCCTGCAGGAGGCGCAGGAGCTTGCCCTGCATCGTCGGCAGGAGCTCGCCGACCTCGTCGAGGAAGAGCGTGCCCCCGGCGGCCCGCTCGACCTTGCCCACGTGGCGCCGCGTGGCGCCCGTGAACGCGCCCGCCTCGTGCCCGAAGAGCTCGCTCTCGACGAGCGCGGGCGGCAGGGCGGCGCAGTCGACGTGCACGAACGGCCCGCCGGCCCGCGCGGAGCGGGCGTGGATCCGCCGGGCGAGGACCCCCTTGCCGGTCCCCGACTCGCCGCGGAGGAGCACGGTCGTGTCGTGCTCCGCCACGAGGTCCGCCTGCGACAGCGCGGCGAGGAGGACCGGGCTGCGCGCGTCGGCGAGGAGCGGGGCCTGGGCGGCCATCCGGCGGCGCAGGGCGCGGTTCTCCTCGTGCGCCCGGAGCGACGTCGCCGCCACGCGCTCGATCGTGCGACAGGCGCGATGACCGACGAGGAGCACCGCGGCCAGCGCGCGCAGGAGCCCGGGCGCGCTCGACCCCGCGACCGGTTCGCCGCGCGCCGACGCGAGGGTCAGGACCGCGCCGCCCGCGGGCGCCCCGGCCTCGAACAGGGGCAGGACCAGGGTGGGTCCGCCCCTCCCTCGCCCGGGTCGCTCCAGGGGTCCCAGGGCGGCGAGCGCCTCGCGCACGGCCGCGGCGTGCGGCGCGACGTCGTCCTCGACCTCCCACCCGCCCCGCGTCCGCCGCAGCGCGACCGCCTCGAGGCCGGCGCCGTCGTCCGCCCAGGCCAGCGCCAGCGCCCGGAGCGGCAGATGCCGCGCCGCCGCGGCCGCCACCCGGCGCGCCAGCGCCGCCCGCGTGTGGCTGCCCACGCACGCTCCGGCCACGTCCGCGATGAGGGCCAGCTCGTCCACCGTGGTACCGGTGTACACCGGCATGACGGTGTCTGTCCACCGTGCTGCCGGTGCACCCGGCGTCAGGCCGGTGCTTGCGCCGGTCCGCCTCGTGCGTCGGGGGCCGGCGGAGGTGATCCATGAGCTACGTGATCACGAGCGCCTGCGTCGGCTGCCTGGACGCGGCGTGCGTGGAGGTGTGTCCGGTCGACTGCATCGCCGGGCCGGTCTCGCTCGAGGAGGTCGTCGCCGCGCCGCGCGCCGAGCGCGGCGTCAGGTGGCCGGGGGTGCAGCTGTTCATCGACCCCGACGCGTGCATCGACTGCGGGGCCTGCGCCCCGGCCTGCCCGGCGGGGGCGATCTTCGGCGAGGACGACCTCCCCCTGGGGGCCGAGGACCTCGGTCGGGCGCGCGCCTTCCACGCCGCGCGCTGACCGCGCCGGGCGCCGTGCGGTCGACCCGGTCCGATACAATCGCGGAGATCGCGCGCCGCGCGACTCCCACTCCCTCCTCCGAGGCCATCGCCCGTGACCGCAGCCGTCAAGACCGAGTCCGTCCTCGAGGCCCTCCGCCGCATCCCGGCGCCCGGGATGACCGGGGACATCGTCACCCTGGGCTACGTCAAGGACGTGAGCACCGACGGCGCCGTGCGCCTCCGCGTCGAGTTTCCGGGCCCGATCACACCGGCGCGCCGCGCGGTCGAGCAGGCCTGCAAGGACGCCCTGCGCGACCTGGCCCCCGGCGGCGTCACGGTGACGGTGGAGGGCCGCATCCCGTCCTCCTTCGCCGGCGCGCCGGACGACGCGCCGAAGAAGAAGGTGCTGGCCCCGGGCGTGAAGAACTTCATCGCCGTCGGCAGCGGCAAGGGCGGCGTCGGCAAGTCGACGATCGCCGTGAACCTGGCCGTCGGCCTGGCCCGCGCCGGGGCGCGCGTCGGCCTCCTCGACACCGACGTCTATGGCCCGAGCGTGCCGCTCCTCATGGGCGTCACGCGCGACGCCTTCCTCGAGGAGATGGCCCTGCGCCACGCGCAGGGCGAGGGGCGCGGGCCGGACGGCAACCCGCTCCTCCTTCCCTACGAGGCCCACGGCGTGAAGACCATGTCGCTCGGCTTCGTCGTCGAGCCGGAGAAGGCGGCGATCTGGCGCGGCCCCATGGTCCACGGCGCGATCCAGCAGCTGCTCGGCGAGGTGCAGTGGGGCGAGCTCGACTACCTCGTCATGGACCTGCCCCCCGGCACCGGCGACGTCCAGCTCACGCTCGCCCAGTCCGTCCCGCTCACGGGCGCCGTCGTCGTGTGCACGCCGCAGGAGGTCGCGCTCGCCGACGCCCGCAAGGCGGTCGACCTGTTCCGGGCCACCAAGACCGAGGTCCTGGGGCTGGTCGAGAACATGAGCTACTACGTCTGCCCGCACTGCCGCGAGCACGACGACGTCTTCGGCACCGGCGGCGCCCAGGACGCGGCGGAGGAGTGGAAGCTCCCCTTCCTCGGCGCCCTGCCGCTCGACACGCGCGTCCGCCGCACGGGCGACGCGGGGCGCCCGGCGCTGGCCGAGGAGAGCCAGGCGCAGGGGACGCCGCTGGCGGAGGCCCTGTGGGCGATCATCGACCGGCTGACCGGCGTCCTGGCCGAGAAGGTCAAGGCCCGCCCGAGGTCGCTGCCGATCTCCCGGTCGTGAGCGACCCGCCGCCCCGCGCGCGCCGGCTGCGCCGCGCCGCCCGCTGGGCCGGCGCCTGCGCCGCCGGGCTGCTCGCCGCCTACGCCGGGCTCGTCGGGGTGGCGCTCGCGTCGCGCGCTCCGCTCGACCCGGCCTACGCGGGGCCGCGCCCCCTGCCGCCCGACGTCGCGGCGCGGTTCGCCTACCCGGAGGCCGGCCGCCCGCCCGAGGTCGTGGCGGAGTTCAACCACGAGGAGGGCCGCGGCTGGCGGAGCCGCTGGGTGCAGGTCCGCGTCACGACCCCCGGCGACGCGGCCCCGCACCTCGTGCAGATCGTCCACCACGCCCCCGCGGCGGCGGGCGGTCGGCGGCCGGCGGTGGTGGTCTCGCCGATCCTGGGGGGCAGGAACGACATCTCGATCCTCGCCGCGCGGGACCTGGCGCGCCGCGGGTTCCACGCGGCGGTGGTGCTCCGCGCCGAGAGCCTCCTCGACGGCGCCGCCGACGAGCGGCGCCTCGAGCGCGTCCTGCGCACGGCGATCGTCGACCGGCGGCGGGCGGTCGACTGGCTCGAGACCCTCCCCGACGTCGACCCCGCCCGGGTGGGCGCCGTGGGCGCGAGCATGGGCGGGATCGCCACGGCGCTCCTCGCGGCGGTCGAGCCCCGCGTGCGCGCGAGCGTCGTCGTCCTCGCCGGCGGCGACCTCGGCGACGTGATCGCGCGCTCGACCGAGCCCAGGGTGCGCCGCTACGCCCGCGAGCGGCTGGCCGCCGGCGTGGCCGACGCGGACGACCTGCGGCGGCGCGTCGTCGCGGCCGTGCCGTCCGACCCCCTCGCCCTGGCGCCGCACGTCGACGCCCGGCGCACGCTGACGATCCTGGCCCGCTGGGACGACGTCGTCCCGACCGACACGCAGGCGCGCCTGCACGAGGCGCTGGGCCGGCCGGCGAGCCTGACCCTCCCCGCCGGCCACTACACCGCGGCCGCGCTCCTGCCGCTCGTCCTGCACGAGGCGGCCGGGTTCCTCGAGCGGACCCTCGGCGGGGCCGCGGCGGAGTGAGCGACGGCTACCGGACGACCACCCCCGCGTAGCCCACCACCCGCCGGTCGTCGCCCGACACCTCCCCCGAGTGGCCGTAGCGCGCGAGCTCCGCCCGCGTCGCCCCGAGGCGCCGGGCGGCCTGGAGCGCGACCGCCGTCGGCCGCACGCCGCACATGCTCACCCGCTCGGCCTCGCACGCGGCGAGGAGCCCCGCCGGGTCGAGGGCCAGGAGCGGGCGCAGGGCGCGCTCGTCCTTGCGGCGCGTGACGTCGGCCGGCTCGTGGTGGTTCATGTCGCTCGACGCGACGACGAGCACGTCGTCGCCGCCGATCGCGTCGGCGAGCGCGTCGCCGAGCGCGAGCAGGTCCTCGGTCCGCGGCGCGGCCACGACGACCGGCGCCACGCGCAGCGGCCGTCCGGCGCGCAGCCGCTGCAGGAGGGGCAGGTGCAGCTCGACCGCGTGCTCGTCGCGATGCGCCCGCGCCTCGGCGACGACGAGCGGCGAGGCCGCCCGCAGGCGCTCGAGCAGGTCGGCGGCCACCGCGACGGCGCCGAGCGGCGTGCGCCACGGTCCGCCCGACCAGGCCGACACGATCGGCGGCGGCACGGTGTGGTTCGGGCACAGCACGACGACCACCTCGGGCACGACCACGCGCGCGTAGGCCGCGGCGGCGATCGGCAGCGAGTAGCGGTAGCCCGCGTGCGGGGCGACGACCGCCCGCGCAGGCGCCGGGGCGCCGTCCCGGGCCGCCGCGAGCGCGGCGTCGACGCACGCCGCGAGCGCCTCCGCCCCGTCGGGGTACCAGGCCCCGGCGAAGCGGGCCGGGCGCTCGGGCGCGAGCGCGGTCAGGCCGCGCCGCCCGCGGGGCGCGCGCGCCGCACGGCCGTGCGCGCCAGGAGGTCCCCCGGGCGCTGCCGGTGCGGGCTCACGAGCACGATCAGGAGCGAGAGCATCATCGTCAGGTAGGGCGGCGGCAGGAGCAGCTCCACCCGGAACAGGTTGCGGAACAGGAGCGCCCAGCGGCTCGGCCGCCCGCCCTGGAGGTCCTGCACCTCGAGGTCGAGGAGGCGCTTGCCGGGCGTGCGCGCGAACAGGGCCTCGAAGAAGGCGAAGTAGGCCACGACCCCGGCCACGAACATGGCGCCGAGCGCGAGCTGGGCCCGGGGGTCCGACGCGGCGCGCTCGCGCACACCCGGCGCGAACGCCGCCACGAGGGCGGAGCCGACGACGACCACGACCGCGACGTCCACGACGAACGCCAGCATGCGGTCGGGCAGGGGGGCCGCCTCGGGCGGCTCCGTGGGCGGGGGCTCGGCGGTCGAGGCCGGCGCCGGCGGCGGCGGGGCCTGCTCCTGCGCGCGCTCGGCCAGCGCCCGCGCGCACAGCTCGCCGAGGTCGCGCGGCGGGCCCGGCGGGCGCCGCGGGCGGCGCAGCGCGCGCAGCCCCTGGAACACGAGGAGGCCGGAGAGCGCCAGGAGCGACGCGCCCCACCCGTAGACCACCGCGCGCTGCTCGGCCGGCACCCGGGCGACGTCCTGCCAGTCGGACCAGACCTCGCCCTCCCGGGCGCGGTAGCGGATCGAGCCGCCGATCTGCGCCACGACGAGCAGCCGCTCGCCGACCTCGTCGCCGTCGGCGAACGCCGCCGCGAGCGCGGCCACGCCGGCGCCCCCGGCGAGCCCCTCCCGCGCGTAGGGGATCCGCTCGCGCTCCTCCGGCGGCCCGGTCTGGAGCATGTGCCACACGTGGATCGCGGGCTTGTCGGGCGTCTCCGTCGGCGCCCCCAGGAGCAGGACCTCGCCCGCGGGCGTCGTCACGGCCGCGCCGGCCACCAGGTCGGTCGCCAGCTTGGCCACGGTGCCGAAGGCCGGCGTCCCGTCCGGCCGGACCTCGAACGTGGTCCAGCGCACCTCCCCGGGCCCCAGCCGCGAGCCCGTCGGGTCGGCCAGCACGCGCCAGAAGAGGAGCAGGCGCGGCGTCGGCCCCGGCAGCTCGGCCGAGGTGAAGAACGCCGGCGGCGCCGGGCGCTCGCCGGGCTTGAGCAGGGCGGCGTCGGCCAGCCGCGCCGGCGTCGGGAGCATGGCGCGCGATTCGCCGAGGCGCGCCGCGCGCAGCGCCCCCTGCCGGTCGGTCCCGATCGCGTACACCGCGTCGCCCAGGCGGGCCAGGTGCCGCGGGTGGTCGAGGCCCAGCTCGGGGTCGTCGAACACGCCCGACCAGCGCCGCTCGAGGGTCTTCTTGTCGTAGAGCGAGAAGAACCAGCGCGCCCCGCGCGGGCCGTCGTCGGCGAGGAGCGCGACGAGGCGCTCGCCGTGGAGGACGGCCCCGCCGAGGACGCCGTGGACCCGCTCCTTCCGCCCGAAGGTGCGCCCGGCGTCCTCGCTCGCGCGCCAGTAGAAGGCGGCCTCGCGCCCCCCCTCGTCGAAGAACACGAGGACGCGCTTGCCGTCGGCGACCACGCGCGGGGCCGTGTAGCCGGTCGCCAGGTCCATGTGGACGTGGGCCAGGACCACGAGCAGGCCCACGAGCAGCAGGATCGGGATGATCGTCCCCCGGCCGAGGCGAGCCCAGTCGCTCGGCCCGGCGGGACCGCGGTCGGCCGGGGCGTCCATGGGGGGACGACTTTACCACGCCTCGCGCCCGCCCCGCCCGCCCAGCCCGCTGTAAGGCCACCTTGCGCTTTACCCGGCGGCGCGCCCGCGGCGCCCTCAAGTCGTTGCTCTACCGGCTCCTCGCGCGGGCGCCGGCCGCGGCAACCCGCTTGCAACGAGGCGCCCCGTGGAACCGGCCGGCGCAGGTGGACGTGTCAGGGGGTGCAGAGTGGTGACCGAGGCGCTGCGGACCGACGACGAGCTCATGGCGTCGCTGGGACGCGGGGACGGGGCGAGCCTGGGGGAGCTGGTGCAGCGCTACCAGGCGCCGCTGGTGGGGTACCTGACGGGGATCGTCCATGATGCCGACCGGGCGCGGGACCTGGCCCAGGAGACGTTCCTCAAGATCTACCGGCACGCCGGCGTCTACCGGACGACGTCGCGGTTCACCACGTGGCTGTTCCACATCGCGCGCAACGTCGCGCGCGACGAGCTGCGCTCGCGCCGGCGCCGGCCGCAGCTCTGCAGCTCCGAGGAGCAGGTGATCGATGCGACCGCCGCCGCCCAGGACTCGCAGGTCGAGACGCTCGAGCGCCGCGAGGTCGTCCTGCGGGCGCTGGGCCAGCTCGCCCCGCGCGACCGCGTGCTCATCGTCCTGCGCGACCTCCAGGGCTGCTCCTACGAGGAGATCGCCGAGCGCACCGGCCTCGCCCTGGGCACGGTCAAGTCGGGCCTCAACCGCGCCCGCCAGCGCTTCGCCGAGCGCGTGGCCGACCTGGGCTGAAGGCGGCGGCGGCGCCCGGCGCCGGCTGCTACGATGCGGCGGGGCCGCGGGCGTTCCGTCGGCCTCCGGGAGGCGCTCCGCGTGACCCCGCTCACCGTCGACTGCGCCCGGGTCCGGCAGCTCCTCCCCGACCTGCTCGATGCGTCGGGCGGCCTCACCGGCACCCTCACCGACCCCCTCACCGACGAGGACCGCGCCTTCGCCGACGACCACCTGGGCGCCTGCCCCGGCTGCGCCGAGGCGCGCGAGCAGATCGCCGAGGCCCTCCGCGCGCTCGAGCACCTGTCGCCGGCCGAGGTGGCCCGCCTGCGCGCCCTCGCCGACGGCGACCACGACCCGCGCCCCCTGGCCCGCCTCGCCGTCGCCTGCGTGGGGCTCGTGCTCCTCGGCGTGCTCGGCGCGGGCGCCGTCGTCGGCCTCGCGCCCCCCGTGGCGCCGGCGCCCGCCGCGGCGCCGGCCCCCGCCGCGTGGGCGGCCAGCAGCTTCGGGGCGGTGGTCGTCGGGGCCGAGGTGGGGATCGAGGAGGAGCCCCACCTCCTGCCGCCCCCGGTGGAGCTGCCCGCCGAGGAGGAGGAGGCGCCCGTCAGCACCGAGCCCGAGGTCGTCGCCGTCGCCGCCCGCCCCGAGCCCGCCCCGGCGGCGCCGGCGCCCGCGCGCGCGCCGGCGCCGGTGGTCGCGCCGGTGGGGGCCGCGGGGCCGGGCGCCCTGGGCGACGCCGCCCGCGGCCCGGCCGCGTCGACCTCCGCCGCCGCCGCCGCCGCCGCCGCCCGAGGAGGTCCTGGCGCTGCTCGGCCGCCTCCAGCTCTCCGACGGCGCGCGCTACCGCGACGTGACCCTGTTCTTCGCCCGCGACCCTGCGGCCCGCGACCGCCTCGGGCGGGCGCGCACCCCGGCGCTCCCGGCGGTGCGCGAGGCGTCCCCGCCGGAGCCCGAGCGCTGCGTCGTGCGCCCGCCCACCGGCGCCGGGACCTACCGGGTGCTCGCCGGCGAGCTCCTCGACGCCCCCTGCGGCGTGCGCCTGGCGGCCCGCCCGCAGCGCGTCGCGGGGCGCGTCGAGCTCGCGGTGGCGTCGGCCGGCTTCGACGCCCTGGCCGCGATCGAGGGGCGCGTCCGCCGCGAGCCGCTCCTCCGCGCCCCGCTCGTCGCGCCGAGCCGCGTGCGGGCGGCCATGCTCCAGGGCGGCGAGCCGGGGCCGGTGGCCGTCCTGCTCGAGACCATGGCGGACCCCACGCTCCAGTTCGAGCGCCTGCGCCGCGAGCTCGCGCGGCTCGAGCCGGAGGCCCGCGAGCTCGAGCGGCGCCTGCGCCCGGCGCTCGAGGAGGAGCGCGGCCTCCGCGCGGTCGCCGTGTCGATCCGCGGCGAGGCCCGCGCGGTCGACGTCTTCGCCTCCTCGCGCGACCTCGCCGACGCGCTCCCGCGGCTCCTCCGCGCCGCCCTGCTCGAGGCGGCGCTCGAGGCCCCGAGCGAGCTGGCCGCCGTCGGCCTCGACCCCCGCAGCGTCCGGATCGAGCTCGGGGTGAACGAGACCCGGGCGCGCCACGAGGCGCTCCTGGCCGCGCTGCTCGAGTGCCGCCGCAAGGACGACGGCCACTACGAGCGGCCCGGCGCCGGCGAGGTCGCGGCCGTGTGGACGGCCGGGGCGGAGCTGCTCCAGGCGACGGCCGTCGTTCGTCGCTGACGGCCTCGCGCCCGGGCGTATCCTGGCCCGGGTGGACGACGACGACCTGCTCACGCCCACGCCCGAGGGGCTCGCCTGCCCCGCCGCCGGGCTCCACGTCGACCCCTGGGGGCCCGTCGACACGGCGGTGATCACGCACGCGCACGCCGACCACCTGCGGCCGGGGGCGGCGCGCTACCTGTGCGCGGCGCCGTCGGCGCCGCTGCTCGCGCGGCGCCTGCCGGCGGGCGCGGCGATCGAGGCGGTCCCCTACGGCGCGCGCGTGCCCCTGGGCGGGGTCACGCTCTCCCTCCACCCGGCGGGGCACGTGCTCGGCTCGGCGCAGGTGCGGCTCGAGCGCGGGGGCGAGGTGTGGGTCGTCACGGGCGACTTCAAGCGCGCGCCCGACCCCACCTGCGCCCCGTTCGAGGTCGTCCCCTGCGACGTGCTCGTGACCGAGGCGACGTTCGGGCTGCCGATCTACCGCTGGCGCCCGGCCGCCGAGGTCGTGGGCGAGGTGGTCGCCTGGGTGCGCGGGTGCGGCGAGCGCGGCCGGGCCGCCGTCCTCCTCTGCTACGCCCTCGGCAAGGCGCAGCGGGTGCTCGCCGAGCTCGCGGCCCTCGAGGCCTGGGGCGAGCGCCGCGTGTGGCTGCACGGGGCGATCGCGCCGCTCGTCGAGGCCTACCGGGCGGCCGGCGTGCGGCTCGCGCCGACCGCCGTCGTCGGCGACGCGCCGCGCGGCGCGCGGTTCGCGGGCGAGCTCGTGCTCGCGCCGCCGTCGGCCCACCGGAGCCCCTGGCTCCGGCGGCTGGGCGAGCAGGAGTCGGCGCTCGCGTCGGGCTGGATGCGCCTGCGGCGGGAGCGGCGCCGCCGCGGCGTCGACCGCGGCTTCGTCCTCTCCGACCACGCCGACTGGCCGGCGCTCCTGCGCACCGCGCGCGAGACGGGCGCGCGCCGCGTCCTGGTCACGCACGGCCACACCGACGCGCTGGTGCGCGCCCTGGGCGAGGCCGGGCTCGACGCGGCGGCGCTGCCGACCGAGTTCCAGGGCGAGGCCGACTTCCACGCCGGCTTCCTCGAGCCCGCGGCCGGGGCGCCGCCGTGATGCGCTTCGCCGCCCTGCTCGCCGCCCTCGACGGCGCGCGCTCGACCGTCCGCAGGGTCGAGGCGATCGCGGCCTACCTGCGCGCGGCGCCGCCCGCGGACGCCGCCTGGGGCCTCTCCCTGCTCGCCGGCCGGCGCGCGCCGCGGCTCGTCGCGCCGCGGGCGCTGGGCGAGTGGGCCCTCGCGGTCACCACGGCGCCGGCGTGGCAGCTCGAGGCCGCGGTCCGGGCCACGGGCGACGTGGCCGAGGCGGTCGCGCTGCTCGTCGACACGTCGCGGGACCGCGATGTTGCCGGGGGCGACTCGCTCGCCGCCTGCGCGGCGCGGCTGGAGGCGCTGGCCGGCCATGACGCCGACGCCCGGCGCGAGACGGTGACCCGCTGGTGGGGCGAGCTGCGCGAGGACGAGCTCGTCCTCCTCTGCAAGCTGCTCACGGGGACGCTGCGCCCGGGGCTCTCGCCGGCGCTCGTCGAGCAGGCCGCGGCGCGCTTCACCGGCCTCGACCAGGTCACCTGCGCCCGGCGCCTCGCCGGCCCGTGGGAGCCGACGCCCGACCTGCTCGACCGGCTGCGCGCCCCGGTCGACGCCGACGACCCCGCGCGGCCGTTTCCCTTCGCGCTCGCGCCCCCGCTCGCCGGCCCGGTGGAGGCGCTCGGCCCGCCGGCCGGCTGGGCGGTCGAGCCGGCCCGGGACGGCGTCCGCGCCCAGCTCGTCCGCCGGGGCGGGCGCACCTGGCTGTGGACCCGCGGCGACGAGCTCGTCACGGACCACCTCCCCGAGGTGCGCGCGGCGGCGGCGGCCCTGCCCGACTGCGTGCTCGAGGGCGAGCTCGTGGCGCTCCGGGGCGAGCGGCCGCTGCCGTTCGAGCAGCTCCGGCGACGCCTCGGCCGCGCGCGCCCGACCTCCGCGCTCGTGGCCGAGGCGCCCGTGGCCCTCGTGGCCTTCGACCTCCTCGAGGCCGACGGCGCCGACCTGCGCCCCGCCCCGCTCGAGGCGCGCCGCGCCCGCCTCGAGGCCCTGTTCGTCGCGCTGCCCGCCGACACCCGCGCGCGCCTGCGGCCCTCGCCGCTCGTGCCCGCCGCGACCTGGGCCGAGGTCGCCCTTGCGCGCGACGAGGCGCGGACGCGGGGCGCGCAGGGGCTGCTGCTCCGGCGCCGCTCGGCCTCCTGGCCCGGCGAAGCGTGGGTGTGGGGCGTCGACCCGCACGCGCTCGACGCCGTGCTCGTGTCGGCCGAGCAAGAGGAGGGGCGGCTGCACACGGCCTTGACCTTCGCGGTGTGGGACGAGGGCCCGCCGCCCGAGCTCGTGACCGTGGCCAGCGCCCGCGCGGACCTCGCCGAGGACGAGCTGCGCCGCCTCGATCGCTGGGTTCGCCGTCACACGGTCGAGCGGTTCGGCCCGGTGCGCGTGGTCGAGCCGGCGCTCGTGTTCGAGCTGCGCTGCGACGGCGTCGCCCCCGCCCCGAGGCGCCGCGCCGGGCTGATCCTCCGCGCCCCTCGGGTTGCCCGCTGGCGCGCGGACCGCCGGCCGGAGGACGCCGCCACGCTGGCTCGCCTGGCCGCGCTCCTGCCGCCGGACCGTCCGGACCGGCGAGCCGGAGACGTGGCGGGCGGGCAAATGACGCTCTTCTGAGCCAGAGTGAAGGCCGTGCCGGGAGCGGGGATCGGCAACCGTGAGTGACGCCCGCCTGCGTGAGCTCGAGCGGCGCTTCCGCGCCTCCAGGAGCCTGGACGACGAGGTCGCCTGGCTGAAGGAGATGCGGCGCGTCCACGGAAGCTCCCGTTTGCGCCCGGCGGTCCGACTCGACGAGCCGCAGGGGGTCGTCCGATACAAGGTCGCCTACGTCTCTCCTTGCGACGCGCCGCGCTGCCCGGCCTGGTGGGCGCTGTTCTTGCTGCACCGCGCACTGGGCGATCACGGGCCGGATGAAGTCATGGTCATCGCGAACGAAGGCGACCGGACCCTCTCCTTCGACGCCCAGCTCCCGCAGTTCGACGTCGGCCACTTCAAGGCCAGGGTGAGCGTCTTCTGCGCGGCGGGGTCGGTCTACTTCCGTGCGACCCGTCGCCTGGTCACGAAGGGCGCCGCCGGCATCGTCTTCGTCCCGTCCCTCGTGGGGGGCTACGACTCTGCCCAGAGCGCCGAGGACCTGAAGGAGGACCTTCGGCTCCACGGCGTGCGACCCGACGAGCTGCCCATGGTCCTGCAGTGGCTCCCCGGCGACCCGCGCCCCGAGGTCTCGCCCGAGTCGCTGCGACCGGAGCTGGACCTGCCCTTCCTGGCGACGTTCACCACCGACCGGCGCACGGGCGAGGGGATCGAAGCGGCGCTCTTCGAGGTCCTGCGCCTCGCTCGAGCGGCCCATCTGGAGGCGGGTGGGGCGCCATGAGCGACGCGCACCTCCGCGAGCTCGAGCGCCGCTTCCGCGCGACCGGCAGCGTGGAGGACGAGGCGGCCTGGCTCCGTGAACGAGCGCGGGTGGGGGACCTGCCAGAGGAGCGGCTGCGCCTCTGGCTCGCGCTCGGGCAGGAGCGCTGGCCGTTTCCGCAGCAGCTCATATACGCCTTCGACCCATGCGGCCCGGAGTCATGGCGCAGGGCCGCATCGCGCTCGCCGCGAGCGTGGCTCCGCGTTTCACCAGCGAGCACCCTGAGGTCTGGCGTGGCTCACGCGCGCCGAGGAGTTCGTCCTCGGGCGTCCCATCGGGTCTGGCGTGAGCTTCCCGTTCGGGCCAGCGCCGTGGGACTTCCAGGACGGCCTGGCCCTCGTCCGCGCCGGGGAGCTCTCGGGCTACATCGACCGACGCGGCGCGTTCGTCTGGAAGACGCGCCGCTGGCGAGAGTAGGGTCGTGAGCTCGAGAAGCTGCACCTGTTCGAGCCGCCCGAGCGAGCGATGGGGACGGGCGGAACGGGCCAGTTCGTGCCAGTCCGGGACTTGCGCCGATCGCCCGCCCCTCGCGAGCGCATCACTCATCGAAGGCCCTCACCCCGCTCGCGCCGCCTCCCCCCACACCCGGGCGCCCTCCCCGCCGAGGACCGACTCCAGCGCGGCGCGCAGGGCGTCGGGGCGCACGGGCTTGGGGAGGTGATCGTCCATCCCCACCGCCAGGCAGCGCTCGCGGTCGCCCTGCATGGCGCTCGCCGTGAGGGCGATGATCGGCGGGCGGGGGCGGAGGCCGTCCCACGCGGCGCGGATGCGCGCCGTGGCCTCGTAGCCGTCCACGAGAGGCATCTGGCAGTCCATGAGGACGCAGGCGAACTCCCGCCGCGCGACCGCCTGCACGGCCTCCTCGCCGTTGCAGACCACCTCGGCGTCGAAGCCGAGCCGGTCGAGCATGCGCACGGCGAGCCGCTGGTTGATCGGGTTGTCCTCCGCCACGAGGACGGTCGGGCGGCGCTCCGCCACGGGGCGCGGCGCCCCGGCTGGCTGGACCTGGCCCTCCTCCAGCTCGGCCCGGGTCGGCCGCCGCTGGGAGCGCGTGGGGCGGGGGAGCCGCACCTGGCTGACGCGGGTCGAGGTGATGCGCGCGCTGCTCGAGCGCGCCTCGAAGCGGGCCGTGAACCAGAACCGGCTCCCCCCGCCCGGCGCGCTCTCGACGCCGATCTCGCCGCCCATGAGGGCGGCGAGGCGCCGGCAGATCGCCAGCCCCAGCCCGGAGCCGCCGTGGCGCCGGGTGGTCGAGCTGTCCGCCTGCGTGAAGGGCTGGAACAGGCGCGCCTGCAGCGCCGGCGAGACGCCCGGCCCCGTGTCGATCACCTCGAACCGGACCACGGCGCCGGGCCCGTGCGGCGCGGCGCTCGCCCGCACCTCGACCCCGCCGCGCTCCGTGAACTTCACCGCGTTGCCGACCAGGTTCAGGATCACCTGCCGCAGCCGCACGGGGTCGCCGCGCACGGTCCGCGGCAGGCCGGAGTGGAGCCGGCAGCTGAGCGCGAGCCCCTTCTGCTCGGCGACCTCGGCCAGGAACCCCGCCGCCTCGCGCACCGCCTGGCCCAGGTCGAACTCCACCACCTCGAGCTCCAGCCGGTCGGCCTCGATCTTCGACAGGTCGAGGATGTCGTTGAGGAGCGTCAGCAGGTGCTCGCTCGAGCGCCGGACCGTCTCGGCGAGCTCGCGCTGCTCGGGGGTGAGGTCGGTGTCGAGGAGGAGCGAGTTCATGCCGAGCACGCCGTGCAGCGGGGTGCGGATCTCGTGGCTCATCGTGGCCAGGAACTCGCTCTTCAGCCGCGCGCTCTCCAGCGCCTGGTCGCGCGCCCGCCGCATGTCCTCGGCCGCGCGCATGCGGTCGATCGCCGCCGCCAGGTAGCTCGAGATGACGAGGAGGGTCTCGGGCGCGTGCGGGTCGGCGGTCCCGTGCGGCGCGGCGATGTGCAGGGTCCCCATGACCTCGCCCGCGCTCAGGATCGGCACGGACGTGACGCGGCCGCGCGCGTCGGCCGGGCCGTGGGCGAGGCGGACCTCTTCCTGCCCCTCGCGCGCGACCAGCTGCAGCTCGACCGCCGTCGCGCCCAGGCGCTCGGCGAGCAGCCGAGGCACCGCCCGCAGGAACCCGTCCAGGTCCTCGGCCCCGACATGGCGCTGGGCCAGGAGGACGATCGTCTCGCGGGCCTCGGCCTCCAGCCGCCGCAGCCGGACCTCCCGCTCCAGCTCCCGCTGGGCGCGGAAGTGGTAGAGCGTGAGCAGCAGGGCGGCCGCGAGCAGGGCGGCCGGGAACCCGAGCTGGAGCGCCGCGAGCCGGAGCTCGGAGACGGCGCTCGGCTCGGTCGCGCCGACCGGCGGGCTCACGTGCACGGCCAGGAACCCCACCTCGAGGGCCAGCGCGAGGCACACGAGCACCCCGACCAGGAGCCAGCGGCGGGACAGCGTGACGGCGGTCATCGACCTGCCGCGACGCGAACCGCCTGCCGGCGCTCAAGTCCTTGCAGGTGAGGGCACGGCCGGGGTCGCGTCGAGGACGTCGACGGCCGGCGTCGCGGAAGTCGACGCGCCTGGTGGTCGGTCACCGTCAGCTACGGGGGCCGACGACCGCGGGGACCCGACGCTCTCACGTCACTGCTCCCACCGAGCCGGTGGACGGACGAAGGAGGGAACGACCTTCGACCGACCTCGCGACCCCGCGGCATGGCCGCGGGTGGAACGCAGCCGCACGCGAGGCGAGGCCGCGGAGGCCGAGGCGATGCGGCGCGCGCGCGGGTCGTATCGATCGCCTGATCCTACGACCCGCGCGCGCGCCGCAGCGGCCGGCATCCGCGGCCGCAGCCGTCGATCACACCAGAGCGCAGCGCAGGGCCGAGCGGTCCGCCGCGGTCGCCTGCGCCGCCCGCCAGGCGTTCTCCGTCAGGAGCTGGCTGACGAAGAAGCGCGCCGTCTCCACCTTGCCGGCGTAGAACGCCGCCTCGGCGTTGTCGGCCGCCCAGCCCGCGCGCGCGTCGGGGTCGGCCGGGGCGCCGAGCGCGGCCAGGCGCTCCTCGGCGAGCAGGGCCTGCTGCATGAGGTAGTAGGCGCCGACCAGGTTGCCGGCGATCGTCAGGAAGGGCGTGGCCCCGAGCGCCGCGCCGAGGAGGTCCTCCTTCGCGATCTGCTTGCCGAGGTGCAGCGCCGCCTTGCCGACCTCGCCGGCCTGGCGCTCGAGCTCCGCCAGCTCGCCGTCGAGCGCGCCGCCGGCCTGGCCCTTGCCGCCGCGCGCGAGGCCGACCACGTCGCCCAGGAGCTCCTTGAGCCCCTCGCCCTGGTCGCGGGCCACCTTGCGGAAGAGCAGGTCGATCGCCTGGATCCCGTTCGTCCCCTCGTAGACGCAGGCGATCCGCGCGTCGCGCACGAGCTGCTCGACGCCGTACTCCTTGATGTAGCCGTAGCCGCCGAACACCTGCATGGCCGTCGAGCAGGCCTGGAAGCCGACCTCGCTCCCCCACGCCTTGCAGATCGGCGTGAGCAGCGCGATCCGCCGCGAGATGCGCGCCTTCTCCTCGCCCGAGGCGCGCTCCTCCTGGTCGATGAGGAGGCCGGTGTGCAGGAGCAGCGCCCGCGCCGCCTCGCCCTGCGCCTTGACGGTCAGGAGCATGCGCCGGACGTCCGGGTGCTCGATGATCGCGACCTTCTCCTCGGTGATGCTCTTGCCCTTGGCGATCGACGAGCCCTGCAGGCGCTGCTTGGCGTAGCGGAGCGCGAGGCCGTAGGCCGTCGCCGCGAGCGCCTGGCCCTGCTGGCCGACGACGATGCGCTCCTCGTTCATGATCTCGAACATGATCGAGATCCCCTCGCGGCGCTGGCCGATGAGGTAGCCCTCGCACTTGCCGTTCTCGCCGAACTTCATCGTGGTCGTGACCGACCCGTGGATGCCCATCTTCTCCTCGATCCCGGCGCAGAAGACGTCGTTCGGGAGCGTCGGCTTGCCGTCCGCGTCGAGGCGGTACTTGGGCACGATGAAGATCGACAGGCCCTTCACGCCGGGCCCGTCCTCGTCCACGCGCGCGAGCACGATGTGGACGTGGTTGTCCGCCATGTCGTGCTCGCCCGAGGTGATGAACACCTTCTCGCCCTCGATGGCGTAGCGGTCGCCCTCGATGGGCACGGCGCGCGTGCGCGAGGCGCCGACGTCGGAGCCGGCGTTGCTCTCGGTCAGGCACATGGTCCCCTGCCACTCGGCGGAGATCAGCGGCCGCGCCCACGTCTGCTTCTGCTCGTCGCTCGCGCGCCGCAGGAGCATGTTGGCGCAGGCGCGCGTCAGCCCGGTGTAGTTGTGGAACGCGCAGCAGGTGGCGATGATCAGCTCGTCCATCGCCGTCACGAGCACCTGCGGCAGGTCCTGCCCGCCGTGCTCCGAGGGCGCGCGCATGCCGCCCCAGCCGCCCTCGCGCCACTGGTCGAGCGCCTCGCGGTACCCCTTGGCCGTGGTGACGGTCCCGTCGGGGTTGCGGCGGCAGCCCTGCTTGTCGCCGGGCGCGTTGATCGGGGCCAGGAAGCCGGTGACGAACGACGCCCCGGCGTCGAGGAACGCGTCCATCGTGTCCCGGTCGAGGCCCACCGCCTCGTGCGCCTTCAGGTGCTCGAAGAGGACGAAGCGCAGGTCGCGCAGCTGCAGCGGGGTGTCGGACATGGGTGCCTCCCGGGGTGGGGCGGAGACTTTACCCGGGGGACGGAGGGGGGAACAGGGAACGGGGACGGGTGGATCACGGCCCCGACCCCCCGGGGCCGCTCCAGCGCTCCACCTCGCGCAGGAGCACGTCGAGGTCGACCGGCTTCTTCAGGAGCGAGCACACGTGGAGCCCCCCGTCGCCGGTCGCGCCGGTGAGGACGATCACGGGCACGCCGTGGAGGGCCGGGCGGTCGTGGAGCTCGTCCAGGAACTCCCACCCGTTCATGCCGGGCATCATGAGGTCCAGGAGCACGACCCGCGGGACGTGCCCGTCGTCGAGCCAGCGCAGCGCCTCGCGCGCGTCGCCGAAGGCCGCGACGTCGTGCCCCGCGAGCGTGAGCACGCCGCCGAGGGCCTCCAGGATGTCGGGGTCGTCGTCGACGACCAGGACGTCGTCGCTCACCGCGCCGGCCTCTCCTCCGGGCCGGCGCGCGGGAGCTCGACCTCGAACGTGGCCCCCTGCCCCGGCGCGCTGGACACGTGGATCGCGCCCCCCAGCGCCTGGACGATCTGGCGCGCGATGAACAGGCCGAGGCCCAGCCCGCCGTAGTGCCGGGCCGACACCCCGCGCTTGAACCGCTCGAAGATCTGGTCCCGCGTGGCCGGGTCCATGCCGATCCCCCGGTCGCGCACGACGAGCCGCGCCCGCCGCGCGTCCGCGTGGACCTCCACGTCGACCGGCCGTCCGGCGCCGTACTTGAGGGCGTTCGAGAGCAGGTTGGCCACGACCTGCTCCAGGCGCCCCCGGTCCCAGCGGCCCACGACGGGGCCCGGCGTCCGGACCGCCACCGGCGTGCGGGCCGCCGCCAGCTCGCCCGCGAACAGGTCGGTGACGTCGCGCGCGACGGTCGACAGGTCCACCGGCTCGAGCTCGAGGTGCAGCCGCCCGGCGGCGAGCCGCGTCACGTCGAGGAGCGCGTCGACGAGGCGCGAGAGCCGGCGCTGCTGGCGGGCGAGGGTCTCGAGGGCGCGCTCGAGGGTCGCGGGCGCGACGCGCGCCAGCCCGCCCGCGCGCCGGGCCTGGGCCTGCAGGCCCTGGACGGCCAGCCCCAGCGACTGGAGCGGCGTGCGCAGCTCGTGCGACGCGACGGACAGGAACTCGTCGCGCTGCTGGATCGCCGCCTCGGCGGCGCGGTGGTGCCGGGCGGCCGCGAGGGCGAGCCCGGCGCGCTCGCCCAGGTCCTCGAGCAGGCGCAGCTCCGGCTCGACCCAGGCGCCCCTCGCCGCCGCCAGCGTGCCGAGGACGCGCCCGAGGGCGGCCAGCGGCACGATCGCCACCTGCGCCTCGCCCTCGACCACGACGGCGCGCCGGCCGGTCCGCGCCACCTCCGCCCAGCCCACCGCGCCCTCGCGCACCCGCTGGACGAGTGACCGGGCGCGCGGGCCGTCGGGGAAGGTCTCGACCCGCTCGACCGCGTCCCCGGCCTCGGTGTGCACGACCGTCACGCAGTCGGCGCCGAGCGCCACGGCGACGCCCTCGGTCAGGGCGCGGGTCAGCGCGGCGACCTCGAGCTGGGCGGCGTCGAGCGCCCGCGAGACGCTCGCCACCACCTCGAGGCGGGACGCGTGGGCGGCGAGCGCCTCCTCGACGCGGCGGCGCGCCGTCACGTCGACGTCCATGCAGGTGAACTCGGTGCCCGTCACGCCGGGCACCGGGAAGATCGTCGAGATGACCGTCGCCTCCCGCCCGTCGCGCCGGCGCACCGGCCACTCCGCCGGGCCGACGGCCTCGCCTGACCGCGAGATGACGTCGAGCCGCCGCCGGAACTCCTCGACGCCGTCGGGCCCGAGCAGGCCGACCTCGTCGAGGGTCCGGCCGACGGCCGCGTCGGCCGGGTAGCCGTAGAGGACCTCCGAGGCGTGGTTCCAGGCCAGCACCCGCCCCTGCGCGTCGTAGCGCTGGATCGCCACGTGCGGCGTGTTCTCCATCATGGCGCGCAGCGTGGCCTCGCTGGCGACCAGGCGCTGCTCGGCCGTGCGCTGGTCGGTGATGTCGACCATGACGCCGCGGAGGTGCGTGACGCGCCCCTGCGCGTCGCGGACGAGGCTCACGTGGTCCTCGACCCAGCGTGTGCTCCCGTCCGCCGCCGTGACGCGGTACTCGAACCGCCGCGGGGCGTCGGTCGGCCAGGGCTGGCGGCACCCCTCCTCGATCGCAGAGCGGTAGTCGTCCGGGTGGACGACCTCGCCCCAGAAGCCCGGGCCGAGCCACCGCTCGAGGGGATAGCCGAGGATGACCGGTCCCCCGTTGCTCACGAACTCGAAGTCCAGGCACCCGAGCCTGCGGACCCACAGGATCGCGTCGACGCCGTCGATCATCGCGCGCAGCCAGCGCTCCGCCTCCTCGGCGCGGGCGCGCGCCTCGCGCTCCGCCACGAGCAGGCGGTCCCGCTCCTCCTCGACGCGGCGCCGCCCGGTCACGTCGCGGAAGCTCCACACGCGGCCGACGACGCCGTTGAGGCGCTGCGGCCTCGAGTAGCGCTCGAACACCCGGCCGTCACGGAGCTCGATCACGTCGTGCCCCTCGGCCTCGGGATCGTCATAGAGCTCGCGCACGCGGGCGACGAACCCATCCGGGTCGACGAGCTGGTCGAGGACCGCGCGCATCGCGGTGGCGTCGTCGCGCGTGCGCAGCACCTCGTCGGGCAGGCGCCAGAGCTCGGCGAAGCGCCGGTTGTAGGTGACGATCCGCCCGCCCCGGTCGACGACGAGGATCCCGTCCTGCGTGCTCTCGAGCGTGGCCCGGAGGAGCGAGAGGAGCGCCCGCGCGTCGCTCACGTCGACGCCCAGGCCGACGGCGCCGGTGATCCGGCCGCGCTCGTCCGCGACCGGCGCCACGTGGGCCTCGAGGTCGTGCCCGCGCCAGGTCAGGTGGCGGCGGCTCACCTCGCCGTGGAGCGCCGCCCGGTGCGCCTCGACGGCCCCGGCGCCGACCTCGTGGACGACCTCATCGAGGCGCCGGCCGAGGAGCCCGGCGAAGTCCCCGGCGATGCGGCCGGCCACGGCCGTCACGCGCAGCTCGAGGTCGGTGGTCCACAGGGCGCACGGGATCTGCTCGGCGAGGCGCGCCGCGCGCTCGCTCTCGCGCGCGATGGCCTCCACCCCCACCCCGACCGCGCCGCGGACCTCGCCCCGCGGCCCCCGGAGCGGCCGCCAGCGGCACTCGAGCGCCCCGGCGGCCATCGTGCAGGAGCCCCCCTGCTCCTCGCCCGCGATGGCCGCGCGGACGAGGCCGAGGGTCCCGGGCTCGTCGCGCAGCGCGTCGAACACGGAGCGCCCGACCGCCGAGGAGGTCAGGCCGAGGCGCTCCCGCTCGCGCCCCTCGACCAGCGTGAGTCGCCCGCGCGGGTCGACGGCCAGCACCACGACCGGCGCGTCGTCGAGCGCGAGGCGCAGCCACTCCGCGGCCGGGTCGGGGCGGTCCCGTCGGGGGGAGAGGTCCTCGCGCGCGCGCACCACGCCCACATCGTAGGCGGGCCCCGCGTGGGGAAGTGTGCCACGTCATGGGCCACGGACGGCGCGGCGGCCGCCTCGTCCTCCTCCGGCGCGGCCCGGGTGGGGGTAAGGCCCGGGCCAAGGGGACTCTGCGTCACCTGGCGTCGCTTGGTGCCAGCGAACCGGAAGGGGACGCGAGGGTCAGCTCCCGTCGGACTTGCTCACCGGCGCGTCGTCCGTGAGCCGGTAGACCGTGTTGCGGCCCTGCCCCTCGGCGCGGATGAGCCCCTTGTCGAGCAGGTCCTTGAGGTCGCGCCACCCGGTCGGCACCGAGACGCTGACGAGCTGCACGTACTCGCGGTTGGTCGCCACGCCGTTGGCGCGCAGGTAGTCGAGCAGCGCCAGCTGCCGGCGGTTGAGCACGTGGCCGTGGTAGTCGACCTTCCCCGCCGACTGGAGCCCCGGCGTGGCGCGCAGCCGCGCCGCGGCCGCCGCCGCGCCGCCGGCCGCGGTGAGGTCCTCGAGCCCGAGGTGCTTGGCCTCGACCTGCCCGCTGCCCGCCAGCAGGCTGGCGCGCTCGAGGCAGTGGCGCAGCTCGCGGATGTTACCGGGCCAGTCGTGCTGGAGCAGCACCTCCAGCGCCCGCGGGGACAGGTCGGAGGCGGGCCGCCCGAGCTCGGTGAGGAACGCCTCGGCGAGCGTCGGCAGGTCCTCCTTGCGCTCGCGCAGCGGCGGGACCGGGAGGCGGATGACGTTGATGCGGAAGTAGAGGTCCTCGCGGAACTGCCCGGCGCGCACGAGGTCGGCCAGCGTGTCGCGGCTGGCGCAGATCACGCGGCAGTCGACGATGCGCGCCGACGGCGAGCCGAGCGGGCGCACCTCGCCCGTCTCGAGCGTGCGCAGGAGCAGCGCCTGCATGCGCGGCGGCATGTCCGAGACCTCGTCGAGGAACAGCGTCCCCCCCTCGGCCCGCTCGAAGGCGCCGCGCCGCGCCTCGGTCGCGCCGGTGAAGGCCCCCTTCTCGTGGCCGAAGAGCTCCGCCTCGAGCAGCCCCTCCGACAGCGCGCCGCACGACTCCACCACGAACGGCCCGTCGCGCCGGCGGCTGCTCTTGTGGATCGCGCGGGCGACGAGCTCCTTGCCCGTGCCCGTCTCGCCCTCGATCAGCACCGGCGCGTCGTGGTCGCGCAGCTTGTCGATCAGCCGGAAGACCTGCCGCATGGCGCGCGCGCGCCCGATCAGGCCGAACATGGCGCCCGTGCGCTCGTCGAGGGCGCGGCGCGTCTCCTGGTAGGCGTCGGCCAGGCGCTGGTAGCGGGTCGTGCGCTCGAAGGCGAGCGCCACGTGGTGGGCGAGCCCCTCGAGGAGGGCGGTCTCGCGCTGGCCGAAGGCGCCCGAGCGGTGGCGCGACTCGACGTAGACGGCGCCGAGCGCCGGGCCGCTGCGGATGCGCAGGGGGAAGCAGGCCACCGAGCGCAGCGACCGCTCGGCCACGCTCGCCAGGTCCTGAAGGCGCGCGTCGGCCAGCGCGTCGGCCGTGACCACCGGCGCGCCCTTCTGGACGACCTGGAGGACGATCGAGCGCGAGACCTCGTCCTCGGGCGAGGCGAGCCGCGCCCCCTCGCGCCCGCGGGCGGCGCGCACCTCGATGCGCGGCGGCTCGCCCTGCACCGGGCGGCAGATGACGACGTAGCCGCGCTCGGCCCCGAGCCAGCCGACGGCCCGGTCGAGGAGCAGCTCGAGCAGCGGCTCCGGCGCCATGGCCGAGTTGACGGCGCCGGTGAGCGACACGAGCTTGACGAGGTCGTCCTTCTCCAGGCGGCTCACGGCGCGCGAGAGCTCGGCCTCGTCGTCGACGTCCACCAGCGGGGCGTTCGCGCTGGCGCCGAACGCCCCGGTCACGAGGTCGGTCAGGTTGGCGGCGGGGGCGGGGCGGTCGCCGTCGCCGGCCTTGGTCACGCCGTCCCAGCCCGCCTCGCGGGCGCGCTGGTAGGAGGCCTCGGCCTCGTTGCGGCGGCCGTCCTTCTCGTAGGCCCGCGCCATGGCGTGGTGCAGCCGCCAGCCCGGCGGGTCCTCGCCCTTCTGGTCGAGCGCGGCGCGGAAGGCGCCGCGGGCCCCCTTCCAGTCGTGCCGCGCGTAGAGCGCCTTGCCGCGGGCCGCCAGCGCCCGGCGCCGCCCGTCGGGGCGCCGCGCGAGCGCGAAGAGCTCCGTGGCGCGCTCGAGCACCTCGAGCGCCCCCTCGAGGTCGGACGCGCGCCGGCGCGCGCGCCCGAGGTCGAGGAGGAGCTCCGCGCGCTCGCCCGGGTCCGGCCCGGGGTCGGGGCCGGTGGCGACCGCCTCGTTCAGCGCCGCGAGCGCGGCCTGCGTCTGACCGGCGTCGAGCTCCACGCGGCCGAGCGCCGAGAGCAGCCGCCAGCGCTCGAGCGCGGGCGGGGCCAGGGCGGCCAGGGCCTCGAGGGCGGTCCCGCGGGCCTGCACCAGGTCCCCGGCCTTGCGCAGGCCCTCGACCCGCGTCAGCGCGGCGGCCACGTCGCTCACGCGTCTCCCCCTCGCCGCGGCGGCCGCCCTGCGCTCGCCGCCGGCACCGGCCGAGCATAGCAGGTTGCACGGACCGCCCGCCCCTGCCACCGTGCCTCTCGCGGGCGGACGGCCCGCGCGGAGGGCGCGATGACCGGCGCGACCGAGGTGTGGGCGGAGGTCCTCAGGGTCGGCGGGGCGCTGCTCGAGGGCGCGCAGGCGGCGCTCGACGCCCCGCTCGACGGGCCGGCGCTGCCGGCCTCGCTCCTGGCGCTCGCGGGCGCGGCCGCGCTCGTCGCCTGGCGCTCGGCCGACGCCGGCTGGCCGGCCGACGCGGCGGCCGCGCGCGCGCCCGCCGGGTGGGCCGGCGACGCGGCGCTCGAGGGCGCGCTCGACCACGGCGACGGCGCGGGGGTGCTCGACCTGGCGACGCCGGGCGGGGGGGAGTGAGGCAAGAGGCCGACCACGGAGGACACGGAGGACACGGAGGAAGAGCCCTGGAGAGCGACCTCCACGAGGTCTTCCTCCGGGTCCTCCGTGGTGCAGTCGTTTGCTTCGCAGCCAGAGGCAGGCTGTAGGCTCCGTGCGTGAGGATCGTCGGCCTCGAGACCGAGTACGCCCTCGGCTTCGCCCCCGCGCCGGGCGTCCTCGCGCCCACGCAGGAGGCCCTCTTCCGCGCCGTCGCCGACGCGCTCGTGGCGCGCCTCCCGGCGCGGCCTGCCCTCTACTACAAGGGCGGCGAGTTCCTCGCCGACGGCTCGCTCCTGCACTTCGAGGTGGCGCGCCTCGACGCGCCCCACGTGGGCCTCCTCGAGTGGGCCACGCCGGAGTGCCTGGGGCCGCGGGAGGCGGCCGAGTACTCCAGGGCGCAGGAGGCCGCCCTGCGCGACGCCGTGCGGGTCGCCCAGGCGGCGCTCGCCGACCGCGGGGCGCCGGGGCGGCTGTTCCTGCTCAAGAACAACCAGGACCGGCGCGGCAACGCCTACGGCTGCCACGAGTCGTACGACGTGCGCGAGCGGCCGCGCCGCGGCGTCGTCGGGTGGTTGGCCCTCGCGCTCCATCCGCTCGTGCTGGTGACGGCCGCGCTGATCGGCGTCGCCGGGCTCCTGCCGGCCCTGGCGCTCCTGCTCGTCCCGGCGCTCCTCGGCGCCCTGGCGCAGGGCCTCGCCGGGCTGCCGCTCGTCGGGCGGGCGTTCGCGCCGCTGGCGCGCGGGCTCGACGCGCTGGTCCACTGGCTGGCCGAGCCCGGCCGCGGCCCGGGCTCGGGCGCCCTCGCCCACCTGACCCTCCTCCTCCTCCGCGTGGGCGGGGCGCTGTTCGACCTGACGGGGCCGCGCGTCGTCCTCACCGGGCACCTCCCGGCGCTCCTCCCCTTCCTCGCCACGCGGCCGGTCATCGCCGGCGCCGGCGCGCTCACCCCCGACGGGCGCTTCGAGCTCACGGCGCGCGCGCGGGTCCTGCGGCGCGACGTGGGCGCGTTCATCCAGGGGCCGCGCCGCCCGCTCGTCGACATCAAGGAGCTGTTCTTCCGCCGGCCGCTCGCGTTCCTCGCCGCGAGGAAGCGCCTGCACCTGCTCGCGGGAGACGCCAGCCGCGCCGAGCCGACGGAGCTGCTCAAGCTGGAGACGACCGCGCTCGTCCTCGACGCGATCGAGGCCGGCGCCCTCGACGCCGTGGCCGACTCCGTCGAGCTGCGCGACGGCGCCGCGGGCGCGCTCCGGGCCACGGCGTCCGACCCGACGCTCCGCCGCGTCGTCGCCCGCGACCGGCGCACCCACGCGCCCCTCACCGCGCTCGCCGTGCAGCGCCGCTACCTGGACGCGGTGACCGCGTGGGTCGCCGGTGGTGCGCCGGAGCGAGCGGGAGCCGGGCTCGCGGCGCCGACCAAGGGGCGCCCGTCCGACGCGAGCGTGCCCCCCGAGGCCGGCGAGCGCGCGCGGAGGATGCACCACACCGCTGGCGCGGACGGCGCCGCCCTGGGCCGCTGGCGCGCGGCGCTCGAGCGCCTCGAGGCCGACCCGCGCGCGCTCGACCGCGAGCTCGACTGGGCGATCAAGCTGCGCCTCCTCTCGACGGCCCTGACGCAGGCCCTCCCCGACCGCCCCGTCGACCGCGCCTGGGCCGACCTGGCCGCCTGGGGCCCGGTGAACGCGCTCCTCGAGGCGCACGCGCCCGACGCCGCGATCGACCCGGCCGACCCCGCCGGCGCCGTCCGCAGCGCGCTCGGCCGCTGGCGGGGGTGGCGGGCGCGGCGCGCCGTCGCCCGGGCCGGGCTCGCCTGGGCCGACCTGCCCCGCGTGCGGGCGGCCTGGCTGCGCCTGGCGGCGCTCGACCTGCGCTACCACGAGCTGTCGGTCGACGGCGGCCCGTTCGACCGGCTCGTGGCCGACGGCCGGGTCGAGGCCGCGCTCGACCCGGCCGCGGTCGCGCGCGCCCGGGAGGGCCCGCCCGCGCGCACGCGCGCGGCCGTCCGCGGGCGGTGGGTGCGCGACCCCGCGCCGTCGGTGCGCGTGGGCTGGGACGCGGTCGTCGTCGGCGACGACGCCGAGGCGCGGCGGCTCGCGCTGCCCGACCCGTACCGGTCCGACGCGTGACCCTCGCCCGCCGGCGCCGCTCGGGTACGATCCGCGGGGATGAGGATCACGAAGGTCTACACGCGCACCGGCGACGCCGGCGACACGGGGCTGGGCGGCGGGCAGCGCGTGCCCAAGGACGCGCCGCGGATCGAGGCCTACGGCACGGTCGACGAGCTCAACTCCGCGCTCGGGGTGGCCGTGGCGCACGTGCAGGACGTCGAGGTCCTCGAGGTCCTCGAGCAGGTGCAGCACCATCTGTTCGACCTCGGCGGCGACCTCTGCGTCCTCGAGGCCGACAAGGCGCGCTTCGGCATGCCCCCCTTCCCGGCCGAGCGCGTCACCTGGCTCGAGGGGGTCCTCGACCGGGCGACGGCGGAGGTCCCGCCCCTCGAGGAGTTCGTCCTCCCCGGCGGCGAGCTGGCCGCGGCGCACCTGCACGTGGCCCGCTGCGTGTGCCGGCGCGCCGAGCGGCTGTGCATCACGCTCGCGCGCGAGGAGCCGGTGTCGGCGCACGTCGTGCCCTACCTGAACCGGCTCTCGGACGCCCTGTTCCAGCTCGCGCGGCTCCTCAACCACCGGGCCGGCCGCGGCGACGTCCTGTGGAGGAAGACCTACCGCCGCGGCGAGGGAGGCGAGGCCCGTGGCTGACGAGGAGCCGCGCCCGCGCGCGGAGAACGGCGTCCTGTTCCTCGGCCCCTGGGGGGAGGCGTCGCGCGCCTTCGCCCTCGCCCGCTGGCCGTTCGCCCGCGACGCCGAGGTCGCGCCGGCGGTGACCCGCCTCGACCTGTCGGGCGCCCCCCCGGGCGACTGCCCCGCCTACACCGACGGCCCCGGCCTGGCGATGCTCAGCGTCACCGGCCAGCCCGGCGCCCTCGTCGTCGGCTACTTCTGCGACGCCGACATGGGCGCCGAGGGCGTGCGCGTGTTCGAGGCGGGCCAGGAGCGCGACCGGCGCCGCGTCGAGTGGTCGCGCGCCGACCCGCCCGACCCGGTCGCCTGGCCGGTCGCGTCGACGGCCGTGTCGCTGGGCCTGCCGGTCGAGGCGCTCACGCGCGTCGCCCGGCCGCCGCGGCCCCCGCTGGCGCTCGCGGTCGAGGCCCTGCTCAACGGCGAGGCGCCGCCGACGGCCGAGCTGCGCCACCAGGCCCTCCAGCTGCTCGGCGGCATGGACCACCCGCGCGTCACGACGCTCCTGATCGAGCACCTGCGCTCGGACGACTGGGTGGCGCGCTTCCACGCCGTCCGCGGCTACGCCCGCCTGCCGCGCGGCCCCGGGCAGGAGGGCCGGCCGCCGCTCGACGCGCTCCTCCAGGACGAGGACGAGGGCGTGCGCGAGAGCGCCCTGCGCGGGATCGCCGAGCTCCTCCCCGAGGTCGCCTTCTCCGACCGCGACCTGCAGGCGCAGATCGACGCCGCGATCGGCAAGGGGCTCGCCGACCCCGACGAGGACGTGCGCGCCGCGGCGGAGGAGGCGCGGGCCCTGCGGACCAAGCTGCTGGGCTGATCGACGGGATCCCACCGGAAGGGTTGCCGGGCCTGGCGCCGACGTGTACCAAGGACGCACGGGGGTCGCCCAGCGTGTTCACCGGCATCATCGAAGGTCAGGGGGTCGTCGAGGCGCTGCTCCCGCGCGGCCAGGCGCACCGCCTGACCATCGACATGGGCGGCCTGGCCGCCGACGTGGCCGTGGGCGACAGCGTGGCGATCGACGGCACGTGCCTCACGGCCGTCTCCGTCCAGGGCGGGCGCGTCGACTTCGACGTGATCCGCGAGACGATAGAGCGCACCGCCTTCGCCACCCTGCGCGTGAAGGACCGCGTGAACGTCGAGCGCTCCATGCGCGCCGACGGCCGCTTCCACGGCCACATCGTCGCCGGCCACGTCGACGGGACGGGGCGGCTCGCCGAGCGCCGCCAGGAGCCGGGGCAGGTCCTGTTCACGGTCGAGGTCCCGGCGCGGCTCACCGCCCTCATGGTCGAGAAGGGCTCGATCTGCATCGACGGCGTGAGCCTCACGCTCGTCGACGTCCAGCCCGGCCGCTTCTCCGTGGCGCTGATCCCCCACACGCTCGAGGTCACGACGCTCGGCCTGAAGCCCGTCGGCGCGCTGGTGAACATCGAGGTCGACCAGCTGGGCAAGTGGGTGCGGCGCCTCCTCGCCGCCTACCTCCCCGCCGGGCGGCAGGACGCCGAGGAGAAGCCCCCGGCCGTCCCCATGGCCGACGGGTCGAGCATCATCGTCGCCCCGCGCGCGGCCCTGAGCCTCACGGTCGAGGACCTGCGGCGGACCGGGCTCCTCGGCGACTAGTGTGATCGCGGCTGGTGCCGAGGATGGCGGGCGCTGCGGTGCGTCGGGGGGGGGGGGGGGGGGGCCCCGACTTCGCGCTCAGGCTCGGTCGGCGGCCAGGAGGCCGCCTTCCCTCGCCTTCGGCCGACACGCCCTGCCCTCCTCGGCCTCGCCTGACGCTCCTGCTGCGAAGGCGCGGTGAGGTGTGCTCCGAGGCGGCTCGGTCGTCTGCGAAGACGGGGTTCGAGGACAACTCGTGGGTTCGAGCGTGTCGATGACGAGTTTGCGCGTCTGAGCTCGAGAGAAATCGCGCAGCGATTCCTTCCGCTGCACGTACTCGACCCGCCAGAGCGAGCGATGGGGAGGCGCGGAACGGGCCAAACACCGTTGCCCGGGCACTGCGCCGATCGCGCCCCCCTCGCGAGCGCATCACTCATCGCAGGTCTGAGCTCGAGAGAAATCGCGCAGCGATTCCTTCCGCTGCACGTACTCGACCCGCCAGAGCGAGCGATGGGGAGGCGCGGAACGGGCCAAACACCGTTGCCCGGGCACTGCGCCGATCGCGCCCCCCTCGCGAGCGCATCACTCATCGCAGGTCTGAGCTCGAGAGAAATCGCGCAGCGATTCCTTCCGCTGCACGTACTCGACCGGCCAGAGCGAGCGATGGGGAGGCGCGGAACGGGCCAAACACCGTTGCCCGGGCACTGCGCCGATCGCGCCCCCCTCGCGAGCGCATCACTCATCGCAGGTCTGAGCTCGAGAGAAATCGCGCAGCGATTTCTCTCGAGCTCAGAGCGATCAGTGACGCCCGCTGGTCCGCGACAGCCGCGCGCTGTTGCGCAGCTCGAGCGTCTCCGTCTGGCGCATGCCGAGCCGCTGGCTGGAGGCGGCCTCGACCCGCTGGCTCTGCTTCACCCGCTGGCTCGCCCGCCCGCTGCGCGCGCTCACCCGGCCCGACGCGCCGCGCGACACCCGCGCGCTGACCTTCGGCTTCGGCTCGAGCAGCGCGGCCATCTGCTCGACGCGGTCAGCCGGCAGCGAGAGGAAGGAGAGCGCGACGTGGACGTGGTCGGGGTCGTCGACGCAGCGCTCGACGCGCACGACCTCGGCCGAGAGCTCGATGTCGTTGTACTGCGGCGGCAGGCGCAGGGTGCACTTGAGCTGGTCCTCGGCGGCGAGGACGGGCGGCTGCTTGAAGAAGACGAGGCGGCGGCGCGGGCTCGGGACCTTCAGGAGCAGCCCGCCGCGGCTCCAGTTGACGATCCGGGCCCGGTCGGACGGGCGGCGGCGCGCCCCCTGCGGGCCGAACACCTGGACGATCTCGGCGTTGCCGCCGCTCACGGGGTGGCGCGGGTGCTCCCGCCGGTCGTCCTGCCGCTCGTGCCCTGCCATCGCGCGCCTCCTGCCTGACCTCCCATGCCGCGCCGGGGGGCCCGTGTATCAGGAGTGCAATTCCCGCACCTCCGGCGGCGCCCGGCCACGCGCCGTAAGTGTCTGAACGCGCGATGGTTGCGTGTCGGGGTGTCGGCCATCTCGAGAACGACGTTCACACGCGATGGCCGAAATCCGGGAAACGCTGCCGCAAGATGCGGCGCGCGGCTACTTGGCGCCGGGGAGCGTCGCCAGCGGCTCGACCTGCTCGAGCGCGGCCAGGAGGGCGTGACGCTCGTTGCGCGCCTGCAGGAGGAGGGAGCGGACCTCCTCGTCGTCGGTGTCGCGGGCGAAGCCGTCGAGCTCGAAGGCGTCGCGCTCGAGGATGCGCACGAGCCGCGGCAGCGGGTCGGACTCGTCGCCCACGCGGCCCCACTCGTAGGGGACGGGGTCGGGGAGCTTCCAGCCGCGCTCGACGGCCAGGGCCAGGACCTCCTCGGCGAGGGCCCGGTCGGCCGCCGCGCCCTCGACGACCGGCGGGAGCGTGACGAGCTTGCGGTCGAGCCACACGCGGCAGGCCGAGGCGGTCGTCGTCAGCTCGTGCAGGCGCGCCAGGTGGCGCCACGCCAGGGGTCGGGGCACGGGGTCCTCCTCGTCGTCGCGCGGATTCTAAGCCCGGGCCAGGTCGGCACAAGACCTGTTGGCCGAGGTAAGGTGAGGCCATGGACCGCGAGCGCGTGGTGGCCTGCCTCTCGGGCGGGGTCGACTCGAGCGTCGCGGCCGCCCTCCTCGTCGAGGCCGGCTGCGACGTGGTCGGCGTCTTCCTGCGCTCCGGGGCGACGGGGGCGCCGGCCGGGGAGCGGCAGGGGTGCTGCAGCGTCGAGGACGCCCTCGACGCGCGGCGGGTCGCCGACCGCCTGGGGATCCCCTTCTACGCCCTGAACATGGAGCGCGAGTTCGGCCGGCTCATCGACCGGTTCGCGGCCGACTACGCCGCGGGCCGCACCCCCAACCCGTGCGTCCTCTGCAACCGCTGGCTCAAGTTCGGCCACGTCCTGCGCTTCGCCGACCAGGTCGGGGCCGCGGCCGTGGCCTCCGGCCACTACGCGCGCGTCGCCCCCGAGGCGGGGCGCGTCGCCCTGCGTCGGGCGCGCGACCGCCGCAAGGACCAGAGCTACGTGCTCGCGGTGCTCGAGCAGGCGCAGCTCGCGCGCGTGCGCTTCCCGCTGGGCGCGCTGACGAAGGAGGAGGTGCGGGCGATGGCCCGCGCGCGCGGGCTGCTGCGGGTGGCCGACAAGCCCGACTCGCAGGAGCTCTGCTTCGTCGCGGGCGACTACCGCGACCTCCTGCGCGAGCGCCTGCCCGCGGACGCCCCGGCGCTCGCGCCGGGCGAGGTCCGTGACACCGCCGGGCGGCTGCGCGGGACGCACGCCGGGACGGCGGGCTACACCGTCGGCCAGCGGCGCGGGCTGGGGATCGGCGGCGCGGGGGCGCCGCTCTACGTCGTGCGCACCGAGCCCGCGCGCCGGCTGGTGGTCGTCGGCGGCGCCGCCGACCTCGGGGCCGGCGGCCTCCTGGCCGAGGAGGCGACCTGGGTGGGGCGGCGGCTCGGCCCCGGGGAGCAGGCGCGCGGGCGGGCCCAGCTCCGCGCCCACGGCGCGGCGCACCCCGTCACGGTCACCTGCACCGGCCCTGACGCCTTCGAGGCGACGTTCGACGCGCCGGCCCGGGCCGTCGTGCCCGGCCAGGCGGTCGTCGTCTACGACGAGGCCGACGACGCGGTCCAGCTCGCGGGCTGGATCCGGGCCGCCCTTCCCGCGGTCGCCGGGGCGCGGGCGTGAGCGGGGAGGTCGCCGACGTCGGGGTCGGGGCGGTGCCCCCCGGCGTGCTCTGGTCGGGGCAGCCGACCGCCCGGCCCGTGCGCGAGGACCTCGTCGCCGGCGTCGTGGCCTTCGCGGTGACGGCGCTGGTCCTCGGCGGGGGGCTGGCCCTGGCGGACGGCGTCGCGCCCGGGCACGCCGCGCGCCTCGGGCTCGGCTACGCGGCGCTCGTCGCGGCCACGACGACCCTCGGCCGGGTCGCCGGCGCGGGGATGACCGCCACGCTCCTGGCCGCCTTCTTCGCGCCGGTCGCCGTGGCCGCCGCCCTGACCGGCCGCCAGGGCTTCGGCCTCGTCTGCCCGGCGGCCAGCGCGGGCCTCCTCCTGTTCATCCTCGTGCTGCGCCTGCGCCAGCGCCGCGCGACCCGCTACTGGATCGCGGCGGACCACGCCGGCCTGGGCGAGGTGGGGCGCTACGCGGTGACCTTCCGGCTCGCCGGCCCCCCGGCCGTCCGCCTCGACCGCTTCGGGGCCGGGCTCGGCGACCTCGACTTCGGCCAGGTGCAGGCCCGCCTGACGACCCACCGCGGCAGGAGCTTCGTCCTGCCGCGCCGCGCCTGCCGCTTCCAGCGCGTCCAGGCGCCGGAGCAGGTGCTCGCGGCGCTGGCGGGGGCGCCGGGCGAGCGGGGGTAGGCCCGAGGTCAGGCTCGAACCACGCGCTGGACCAGCGAGACCAGCTCGTCGAGGTGGTAGGGCTTCTTGAGGAAGCCGGCCAGGCCGCGGGCGGCGAAGCGGCTCAGGGCGGCGTCCTCCCCCAGGCCGCTCGAGAGGATGATCGGCACGTCGGCGCGGACGCGCCGCAGGGACTCGCACGCCTCCTCGCCGTCCATGTCGGGCATGAGGAGGTCGAGCAGCACGGCGCGGATCTCGTCGTGCGCGGTGAAGAGCTCCACCGCCTCCCGCCCGTCGGACGCGGTCAGCACGCGGTAGCCGCTCTCCTCGAGCGCGATCCGCGCGACCGAGCGCACGTGCCGCTCGTCGTCGACGACGAGGACGGTGGGGCGGTCGGCCGCCGTCGGCGGCCGCTGCGGCGCGCGCTCCGGCGGCGGGGCCGGCGACGGCCGCGCGATGGCCGGGAAGGCCACGCGCAGCGTCGACCCCGCCCCGGGCGCGGACTCGACCCCGATCGCGCCCCGGTGCGCGCGCATGATCCCGAGCACCGCGGCGAGGCCGAGGCCCCGACCCGTGAACTTGGTCGTGTAGAAGGGCTCGAACATGCGGGCCCGCGTGGCGGCGTCGAGGCCGCAGCCGTCGTCGTGGACCTCGATCACGACGTAGCTGGCCGCCTCGGGCTCGGCCGGGGCGAGCGCGTCGGCCCAGGCGCGCACCGCCGCCGGGGCGGCGGCGCGCGTGCGCACCGTGACCGTGCCGCTGCCGCCGCCGAGCGCCTCGGCGCCGTTGGTGATCAGGTTCATCAGGACCTGCCGCACCTGCGTCGCGTCGGCCTCGACCGCCGGCAGGTCCCCCGCGAGGTCGAGCTGGAGGGCGACCTTCTTGGAGACGGTCGCGCGCAGGAGCTGCGCCATGTCGTCGGTGAGCGCGTCGACGTTGACCGCCCCGGCGACCGTCGTGCGCTGCCCGGCGTAGGCCAGGAGCTTGTCGGTGAGCTCGGTCGCGTGGAGCGCCGCGCGCCCCGCGTCCTCGAGCAGCGGCCGGGCCGGCGCGTGCGGGCCGATCCGCTGGAGGGCCAGGTCGAGGTTGCCGCGGATCCCCACGAGCAGGTTGTTGAAGTCGTGGGCCATGCCGCCGGCGAACAGGGCCAGGCTGCCCAGGCGCTGCGCCTCCATGAGGTCCTGGTCGAGGCGGCGCCGCTCCTCGTCGGCCCGCCGCCGATCGGTGATGTCGGTCGAGACGAACATGGCCTGCATGACCCGCCCCGCCTCGTCGCGCAGCGGGATGACGTGCGTCTCCCAGGCGCGCCCGAACGTGTCCTCCCCCTGGAACAGGCTCGCCGCGCCCCGCTCGATCGCGGCGGCGAGCGCCTCGCGCACCCGCTCTTGCGTCCCCTCGAGGCTGAGCTCGAAGCAGGTGCGCCCGACCAGGTCCTGGACGCGGTGGCCCTCGGGCGCGCGGTTGAGGAAGCGGATGCGCGCGTCGGGGTCGACGACCATGATGTAGCTCGGCCAGCTCTCGACGAGCGTGCGGAAGCGCTCCTCGGAGCGGCGCGCCGCCTCCTCCGCGCGCTTGCGGTCGGTCACGTCGATGAACGTGACGACGGCGCCGGCCAGGGCGCCGGTGTCGGGCGCGGTGAGCGGCACGGCCCGGAAGACGGCCCAGACGATGTCGCCGGCCGGCTGGCGCACGCCGATGAGCGTCGCCGGCTGGGGCTCGCCCGTGGCCAGGCAGCGCGCCACCGGGTAGTCCTCGACGGGGCAGGGCGAGCCGTCCTCGTGGTAGGTGCCGCGCTCGAAGTCGTGGATGAACCGTCGGGTGAGGGCGTCGTACGACAGCCCGAGGATGCGCATCGCCTCGCCGTTGGCGCGGAGGACGGCGCCCTCCGGCGAGACGACCACCACCCCGCCGGGGACCGCGTCGAGGATGCCGCTGGCGAGCCCCTCGCCCCCCTCGCGCAGGGCGCGGTTGGCGGCGGCGACCTCCGCCGCCGCCTCGCCGGCCGCGTCGGCCTCGAGCTCGCGGGCGATCGCCGTCTCGAGCGCCTCGAGCCCTTCGGTCGTGCGGACCAGGTCGAGGACGCGCCGGGCCCGGTCGCGGGAGGACGGGTTCACACTTTCACCATACCAGGCACCCGAGGGGGCGCCCCGGGTCCTGGCGCCCGCGAAACCGTCGGCCGGGCCGGGGCCCGGGGCCCGCTGCCTTGTCGATCGGATGGGGTGGCCGAAGATGGGGCCTAGCAAGAGAGGGAGAGTCGACATGAAGGTCCCGCTGCAGGTGTCGTTCCACGGCGTGCCCGGCTCGCCGCGGATCGAGGAGCTCGTGCGGGAGCGCGCCCAGCGGCTCGAGCGGGTGTGCGATCACCTGTCGAGCTGCCGGGTCACGATCGAGAAGCCGCACCGCAGCCGCGGCAACGCCGAGCACTGGCAGGTGCGGATCGACCTGACCGTGCCGCCCAGCCACGAGCTGGTGGTCCGGCGCGAGGCGTCGCAGCAGACGACGCGCGACGGGCTCTACGGGGTCGTGATCGAGGCGTTCGACGCGGCCCGCCGCCGGCTCGAGAAGCTCAGCGCCCGGCAGCGCGGCCACGTGAAGGCCCATCCGCGACAGGAGGTCTCGGGGCTGGTCCGGCGGCTGTTCGAGGACCACGGGTTCCTGCGCACGCTCGACGGGCGGGACGTCTACTTCCACCGGAACGCCGTGGTCTCCGACCGCTTCGAGGAGCTGGGGATCGGCATGGGCGTGGCGTTCGAGGAGGACGAGGGCGAGGAGGGGCCGCAGGCGACGTCGGTGCGGATCATCGACTCCCGGACCATGCCGCTGCCGTCGGGACGCGAGCTCTAGGTGTGATCGCGGCTGCGGCGGAGGATGGCGGGCGCTGCCGTTCGTCGAGGTGGCGCGCGGCGGGCGGGCCCCCGCCCCCCC
>JAMLIC010000078.1 GCA_023954375.1 Planctomycetota bacterium | reverse complement strand
CCCCCCCGCCGTCTCCGGACGCCCCCCGCGCCGCGCCCGCTCGCGACCGGCGCGCCCCCGGGCGAGGGGCTCCGGGTCAGCGAGGGCCCTTCGCCGCGCAGCGCTGGCCCGGCCGCCACCCGCACCTTCCCTTCGCCCCTCACGGTGAGCCGCGCGCGCGGCTTGGCCCCTCCCGTGCGGCGATCCCTCTCGTGCCCGCGCGAGCGCCGGGCGCCCAGACCGGAGGAGAGACATGGCCCTGGACATCTTCAAGGACCGCGGCGTCCCGCTCGACGAGCAGCGCTTCACCTGGCGGGAGCTCGTGCAGCCGCCCTACAGCAAGCTCGACGACGACGCCTTCACGCGCGTGCGCGTGATCCTGATGAACGGGATCGAGAGCGAGCAGAACCGCTTCCTGCACGCCCTGGCCCGCCTGAACCGCGACCTGCGGCTCGCCGCGGCGCGCGTCCGCCGCGTCGACCACCACCAGCAGACGCTGGTCAACTGGCTCAACCCGCCCGACCAGTCGGCGCTCGAGACGACGATCGGCTTCGAGCAGGTCGCGATCGAGGTCACCGCGGCGGTCGCCCAGACGGAGCCCGACGAGTACCTGGCGCAGGTCTACCGGTTCGGCCTCCTCGAGGACTTCGACCACATGTACCGCTACTCCGCGCTCATGGACCGCGTCGAGGGCAAGGACGCCAACAACATCCTCCAGAGCTACACCGACGTGCGCCCCGGCCGGCCGACGGCGGTGGAGCACCGCGCGCCCGAGGACGACCTGCGGCGGCCCTACGACCGCAAGACGGCGTCGCCGCTGACCAAGCTCAACGCGCTGACGATCATGGCCGGCGAGAACCAGACGCACGACTACTACATGACGGTCGGCCCGACCTTCGCCGACCCGATCGCCCGGCAGCTCTACGCCGAGATCGCGTCGATCGAGGAGCAGCACGTCACGCAGTACGAGTCGATCATCGACCCCGACGAGACGTGGCTCGAGAAGTGGCTCCTGCGCGAGTGCAACGAGGTGTGGAACTACTGGAGCTGCGTGGAGTCGGAGGGCGACCCGCGGATCCAGCGGATCTGGCAGCGCATGCTCGACTACGAGCTCGGGCAGCTCCACTTCGTGGCCGACCTGTTCAAGCAGGTCGAGCGGCGGGACCCGGCCGAGGTCCTCCCGCAGACGCTGCCGGACCCGATCCCGTACGTCAGCCAGCGCGACTTCGTGCGCGCGACGCTGCGCGAGGCGCCGTTCCGCGCGGTCAAGGAGGAGATCGGCCAGCTGCAGGACTCGGCGGCGACGGCCGCCTATCGCGACCACATGAACTCGGAGGGCGCCCCGTCGGAGGCGATCGCGGCGGGCTACGTCTGGCAGCCGGGGACCGAGCTCGCCGCCGCGCGGCGGTGAGCGCGCGACGGACACACATGCAGGCCTGAGGAGGAGCCACGTGATCCAGAAGAAGAAGCCCGAGGGCGTGTCCGTCGGGCGCGAGGGGCAGATGAACCGCACGGGGATCGGCGCGTCCCCGAAGCACGGCAAGCAGATGGTCGAGGCCGCCGTCGCCGATGTGGCGGCGCCGCAGGACGGCAAGAAGGCCACGACGATGCGGCGCTTCTACCTGGAGGAGTCGGACGCGGTCGGCACCATGCCGCCGCCCACGTCGGTCAAGGGCGCGGCCAAGACCGTCAAGGAGGCGCTGACCGGCAACAAGGCGACCGTCCTGATCGACAAGGTCGCCGAGCGCCTGGCGTTCGAGCGCACCGGGACGCGCCTCTACGAGGCGATCCTCACCAAGCACGAGGTGCTGGGGAGCTTCGACGGCGGGCCCTCGGCCGAGGACCTCGAGCACATCCGTGACGAGGAGCTCGAGCACTTCATCATGCTGAAGAAGACGCTCGAGGAGCTCGGGGCGGACCCGACGGTCATGACGCCGTCGGCGGACCTCGCCGGGGTCGAGGGCATGGGGCTCGGGCAGGTGCTCGGCGACCCGCGCACGACGCTGGCGCAGGGGCTCCACGCGCTCATGATCGCCGAGGTGGCCGACAAGGTGGGCTGGGAGCACCTGATCGCGCTCGCGCAGGACCTCGGCCAGACGCAGCTCGTGGAGCGGTTCCGCAAGGCGGACAAGCAGGAGCAGGAGCACGTGCAGCGGGTCAGCCGCTGGCTGAGCGCGTACACGTCCGCCACCGCCCGCATGGTGTGATCGCGGCTGCGGCCGACGATGGCGGGCGCTGCCGTCCGTCGTGAGGGTCGCGCTGCGCGCGACCCCCACGACCGCTCAGGCTCCCTCGGCGGCCAGGAGGCCGCCATCGGTCGCCTTCGCGCGGCATCGCCTCGCCCTCGTCGGCCTCGCCTGGGGCTCCGGCTGCGGAGGCGCCGTGATGTGTGCTCGGGCCGATGTGGCGTGCGAGGAAGGCCACGAGATGCGAGCAAGCGGGCGACAGTCGGGCGCGAGGGCCCGGAGAGGGCGAGACCGTGTCCGGCGGGAGAGCGCGAGCGGACGGCGGCGCGTCAGGGCCTGTCGGCTGGCCGGGGGAGGGCATAGGCTGGAGGCCGCCGAGGAGCGCCAAGGAGCCCCATGCACCCCGACGACGAGCCGAGCGACGAGGGCGAGGACGAGCGGATCGCGCTGCCGCCCGATGCCCAGGGCTACCTGGCGGTGCTGGACGAGCACGGGTGGTTCGAGGACCTGCCGCCAACGTATGCGACGCAGGCGCGGGCGGGGGTCGAGGCGGCCTACGCCCGGGGAGCGCACCCGGCGGTGGGCCTGGCGATCCACTCGGTGCCGCACTCGGAGGACGCCGAGCCGCAGTGGTTCGGGGCGCTCGTGCGCGACGTCGCGGCCGCCGCCCACGGCCTCCTGCCGCTCGAGGACGCCAAGGTGACCAAGAGCAAGCGCGGCGACTACGTGGCCAAGGCGCGGGTGGGGGAGGCGGCCCTCCAGGAGACGCTCCACGCCGGGCGCGAGCCCGACCTGCTCGACCCGATCCTGCAGACGGCCGCGTTCCTCGAGGCGGCGCTCGAGGCGCAGGACGTCCAGGACGTGACGGTCGGCTACTTCACCGACGAGGCCAAGGTCCTCCACTGGTACCTGCGGCCCCGCGACCTGCCCCTGCCGCCGGGGCTGATCCCCGACGACGAGGACGACCCGCTCTACCGGCCCGCGTGACCCCGGTACGCGCGGCGGGCGTGGCGACTCGTCGAGTCACCACGCCCGATCGCGGGTCGCCGACCGGATCCGTCAGCTCACGGCCCGGTCGAGGTGCGGACGAGCGGGAGGAGCTCCCACGTCTGGGTGTCGGGCGCCCGGCCCGGGTCGCTCCGCGGGCCCTCGTAGTCGAGCTGCAGCCAGTAGTCGGAGCGCTTGTTCTGGCCGGTCTGCTCGAGGCCGACCCGCACCTGGTACCAGCCGTCGTAGCCGGGGTTCGTGACCGGGAAGTAGATCTGGCCGCGGCCGCGGGCGTGGTTCAGGCGCTTGCCGTCCTTGTCGAAGATCGCCACGTGGGCGTCGACGTTGCGGTCCTTCAGCCAGACGGTCACCCAGATCGGCTTGTTGCGCGCCGAGACGAAGCGGACGGGGTCGCTCCACCACTCGCCGGCCGGGCGGGTGTCCATGTCGGCCGCGGCCTCGAACTCCTGGCGCGTGCGGCGCGAGGGCGTGGCCGGCCGGCGGCCCTGGGAGCCGTCGCGGGCATACATGACGTAGCCGCCCGGCGGCACCGAGATCCGCGCCCAGCCGTGCTCGTTGGTCCAGATGTCGCCCACGCCGAGCGCGTAGTCGTGGAGCTTCACGTTGGGGCCGAAGCTCGTGCGCACCCACTCCGTCCGCCAGCCGCTGTTGCTGTCGTTGAAGCCGGCCAGCAGGTTGCCCTCGCGCTCCAGCACGTAGAGGTCGTGGTCGGCCCAGCGCTCGATCCCCATGCCGCGGGCGAACATGTGGTGGATCCAGACGAGGTTCAGCATCCACTCGCGGACGCTGCCGTCGTCCTCGAACAGGTCGAGCCAGTAGATCTTCGGGTAGCCGGGCGCGGCCATGATGAACGCGTGGGCCAGGTTGCTGCGCATGAAGAGGTGCAGCCCGTTGGCGCGCCGGTGCGTGTCGTGGTTGTTGCAGAAGGTCACCGAGCGCTCGGTGTCGGGGAAGCGGTTGCGCAGGCGGCGCATGTCGAAGTAGCCGTTGCCGTGCGCCATGGAGAGCAGCTCGAAGAAGAGCGTGAAGTCGAACACGCTCGAGCGGCGGTTGACCGCGTTCACCCACCAGCTGAGGGTGTTGGGGTTGCCGTCGTAGAACTCACCGACCGCGAAGCGGCTCTGGCCCATGCCGTCCTGCACCTGCCAGAGGAGGCCCTCGGTGAAGCCCGGCGGCATGTGCTTGACCGCGTCGATGCGGTAGCCGTCGACGCCGGTCTGCTTGTCGAACCAGCGGATCCACCGGAACAGGTTGTCACGCACGTAGGGGACGCCCTGCGCCATGTCGGCCAGGCCGGCGAGCTCGCCGTCCCAGTCGCCCTGCCCGCCGTGGTGGAAGTCCCACCAGGCCATGGGGAAGCGGCCGGGGCCCTCGGAGCCGCGGGGGGTGAACGTGTACTTGTTGCCGTCGCCGCCCGCGCGGTGGTTCGGGACGATGTCGGCGTAGACATCGAGCCCGTTGGCGTGGGCGATCGAGACCATCTTCAGCAGGTTCTCCTTCGAGCCCCACTTCGTCGGGATCGTCCCCTTCTGGTCCTTGCTCCCCAGGTCGTAGAAGTCGTAGACGTCGTAGCCCGACGAGAACCCGCCGCCCGCGGCCTTGCACGGCGGCGGGATCCACAGGCCCGTGAAGCCCCACTCGCGGAGCTGGGGCATCATGCGGGAGAGCGTCTCCCACCACTGCTCGTTGGCGCGCGACCAGGGCGTGCGGTGCGGCTGGTCCCAGTACCACGCCTGCAGCATGACGCCGTTGACGTCCTGGGCCCGCGCCGACGCGCCGGTCACCAGGAGGAGGAGCGCGACCACCGAGGACACGAGCGCCTGACGCATGACCACCTGTCCTTTGCGGGTCCCCTGACCCGTCGTCAGGAGAAGGGAGACGCCACCAGCCAGGATCGGACAGCTCCTTTCTAACGACCGCTCCGTCTTGGAATTGTGAAAGCGCCGCCCGACCGGCCGGCGCCCTGTCGGGGCGGTGACTTAGCGCGTCATCGGCCGCCGTCGCGGGGCGGTTCCTTGCTCGGCCGGGGGTGGTACGCTGACGCACCTATGACGGAGTCGAGCGGGATCGAGCGGGTCGTCCTCACCGGCCACGACCTGACGATCGAGGAGGTGGTGGCCGTGGCCCGGCGGCGGGTCCCGGTCAGCCTGGCGGCGCCGGCGCGCCGGCGCGTGCGCTGCTGCCGGCGCATGGTGGACGTGCTCCTGCAGCGCGGCGAGAAGGTCTACGGCCTGACGACCGGCTTCGGCAAGCTGCGCGACGTGCGGATCGCCAACAAGGATGTCGAGCGCCTGCAGATGAACCTGATCCGCAGCCACGCCGTGGGCGTGGGCGCCCCGTTCGACGAGGACGTGGTGCGCGCGGCGATGCTCCTGCGCGCCAACACGCTCGCCCGGGGGAACTCCGGGATCCGTCTGGAGACGCTCGAGGCGCTGGTCGCGCTCCTCAACGACGGGATCTACCCCTACGTGCCCCAGCAGGGCTCGGTCGGGTGCTCGGGCGACCTGGCGCCCCTCTCCCACCTGGCGCTGGTCGTCACGGGCGACCCGGGCGGCCGCGTCCTCCCGCGCCACGCGCGGCGCGACGGGGCGGCGCCGGTCACGCGCCCGCGCCCCGACGAGTTCGTCGCCTGCGGCGAGGTCGCCTGGGCCGAGGCGGCCCTGACGGCGGCGCCGACCTTCCGCCCCGTGACGCTCGGGGCCAAGGAGGGGCTGGCCCTCAACAACGGCACGCAGTTCATGACCGCGGTCGCCTGCCTGGCGCTGCACGATGCCGGCGTGTGCATGTCGTGGGCGGAGCTGGCGGTCGCCATGAGCCTCGAGGCGCAGCGCGGCGTCCGCGGGGCCTTCCGCCCGGAGCTGCACGCGGCGCGCGACCTCTCGCACCAGGCGGCCACGGCCGCGCGGATCCTCGCCCGCACCGAGGGCAGCGAGGTGCTGGACGTGCTGCTCAACACGGCCAGCCTGCGGCGCGTGCGCTCGAGCCTGGCGGAGGTCCGCGACCACCTGGCGCCCTTCGAGCCCACGCCGGGGCTCGAGGAGGTCCGCCGGGCGCTCACGGCGCTCGAGGCCGACGTGCGGGCGCTCGTGCCCGACGGCGGCCCGGCGCCGGCGGCGATCCTGACCCTGCGCGGCGCGCCCGCGCGGGCGCAGATCGAGGGCTACCAGGAGCTCCTGACCCCGATCCGCGTGCGCGCGACGGCGGTCCTGCAGCGGCTCGACGCCCCCGATGTCCCCTCGCCGCCGCTGGCGCGCGACGCGCTCGTGCGAGCGCTCGCCGACCTGTCGCACGCGATCCCTGCCGCCCCGCCCGTGCAGGACGACTACTCGCTCCGCTGCGCGCCGCAGGTCCTCGCCTGCGCCCACCGCGCGCTCGCCCACGTGCGCGAGGTGGTGGCGGTCGAGGTGAACGCGGCGACCGACAACCCGCTCCTCTTCCCGCCCGAGCCGCCGGGCGGGTTCGACGCGGTCGACGACGCCGACTACGCCCGCTGGCTGGCTGAGCCGGCGCGCGCGGCCGGCCTCGCGGACCTCGTGATCGGCGGCGGCAACTTTCACGGCGAGCCGATCGCCAAGGTGATGGACTACTTCGCGATCGCCATGAGCGAGGTGGCGAGCATCGCCGAGCGCCGCGTGGCGCACCTCGTCGACGCCGCGCTCTCGAACGGCCTCCCGCCGTTCCTCATGGAGTCGAGCGGGCTCAACTCGGGGTTCATGCTCCCGCAGTACACGGCGGCGGCGCTCGTGTCGGAGAACAAGGTCCTGTGCCACCCCGCCTCGGTCGACTCGATCCCGACCTGCGCCGGCAGCGAGGACCACGTGAGCATGGGGATGACCGCCGCGCGGAAGGCGGCCACGGTCCTCGACAACGTCGTGCAGGTCGTGGCGATCGAGGTCCTCGCCGCCTACCAGGCCCTGAGCTTCCGCGCGCCCCTGCGCCCGGGGCGCGGGGTGACGGCGGCCGCGCGGCACCTGCGCGACGCGGGCGTCGAGGTGCGCCTCGACGACGGCGTCCTCTACCCCGCCATGCACCACGTGCGCGAGCTCTTGCGGTCGCCGCCGCCGGGGTGACCGCGCGGGATCCCCGCGACTCCGGAAACGTCGCGGGGGGGCGCCCGCTCGTCGCGGGCGCCCCCCTCGTCGCGTGCGTCCCCCCCCGGGGATGTGCGTCAGGCCAGCGCGAGGCGGTTCAGCTGCTGGCCGATGTCCGTCAGCACCGCGCGCACGGCGTCGATCGCCACCTGGCGGATCGGGCGCTCGTGCTCGGCGACGGGGCCCTTCTGCAGGTCGTCGAGGCGCTGGCGCATGAGCCGCGCCGACTCCTCCAGGTGCTTGCGTCGCTCGGTCATGGGCGCCTCCCTCCCTCGAACCCTCTATCGGTCGCCCGGCGCCATCTTCTGAAACGTCCCGGCGGAGGACGTCATTCAGGTCGGGCCTGGGACCGCTGAGGGAGGGACTTAGGCGGTCGGCGGACGGTCCTTGACGACCCACGCGGGCGTCGAGACCCGCACGGTGCCCGGCCGCGGGGCCAGCACGTCGTCCGGGACGGACTCGATGAGCGTCCGCACCCGGCCGACCTTCCTCAGGAGCCACCCGGAGAGGGCCGCGAGGGCGAGGACGATCGGCAGCGCGCAGGCCACCCGGAGGGGATAGCCGCTGTCCCTCAGCGCCGGCACGAGGCGCAGCAGGTTGATGAGCAGGACGAAGCCGACCGCGCTCCCGCCCAGGGCCATGGCGCGGCCGATGCGGTCGAGCGAGCTGACGAGGGCCAGCGCCTCGTCCCGCACGCTCCGCAGGTCGCGCGCCCCGAGGCTGACCTCGCGGCGATGCGTCGCGCAGAGGGAGTCTCCGACGACGGCGTTGCCGCCGCAGTCGTGCTGGAACGCGCAGGGGCGCTCCGAGACCGAGACCTCCGCGAGCGCGAGGGCCTGCCCGCAGGCCCCGCAGGCCCCCGCCTCGACGGCGCAGGTGGCGTGATGCGCGGCGCCGCAGGGCGCGCAGCGGGCGGCGCCGTCGGGGGAGGCGAGGTCGTCGTGGCAGTACGGGCAGCGCAGCCGATCGCCCGGCCGCTCGCGCACCTCGATCGACCCCGTCACGCCGCGCTACTTCGCCGAGCGGCCGTCCACGGCCTCGAGGGCGGCGATCGCCGCCTTGGCCGCCTCGGCGATGTCCGACTCGGTCCCGCCGAGCCACAGGCGGCCGAAGGCGCCGAACGGGCGCACCTCGATGAGCGTGATCGGGCTGGCCTTCTCGGCCTCGTTGGCGGCGAGCGCCGCGTAGCCGGCGGGCAGGACCTCGAGGATGTAGAGGGTCTGGCCGCCGAGGAGCATGGAGCCGGACCGGTTGCGGTTGACGAGCGTCGCGTGGTACGGGCTGACGTTGGTGATGCTCTGGGAGGTCATCACCTTGGGCTTCATGCGCTGCGACTCCTCGAGCCCCATGGACTCGAGGATCGCGCGGCCGGCCTCGCGCACCTCGCCCTGGTCGAACGAGTGCACCTCGAGCAGGCCGAAGGCGCGCTCGACGACCTGCACGGCCGGCTGGACGCCGGTCTTCTTCAGGGCGACGTCGGTGACGCGGTTGATCTCGATGCCGGGCGCGACCTCGACGTAGAGCGCCGCCTGCCGCTCGACCGGCAGGAAGCCGCGGCCGGTCGAGGCGACGAAGGCCGCGAACTGCGGCTGGAGGATGTCGAGGAAGCAGTAGGTACGAAGCTCGGCCACGCGGTCCTGCCTTCAGCTCGGAGTTCGCTCGGAGGTGGCGGGTCGGACCGGGCCAACCCGCCCCCGACCCGCCGACGACACGGATCGGCTAGCTCTTGACGGCCGAGGACTCGGAGACCTGCGGCAGGATCATCTCGACGTCCGAGTGCGGGCGCGGGATGACGTGCACGGAGACGAGCTCGCCCACGCGGCGGGCCGCCGTGGCGCCGGCGTCGGTGGCCGCCTTCACGGCGCCGACCTCGCCGCGGACCATGACGGTCACGTAGCCGCCGCCGATGATCTCCTTGCCGATCAGCTTCACGCGGGCCGCCTTGACCATGGCGTCCGCCGCCTCGATCGACCCGACCAGGCCCTTCGTCTCGATCAGCCCCAGCGCGATCTGGCTCATGTGCGTCTCTCCCTAGGTGGTGTGCTCGTCGTCTCGTGACCGGCGGCTAGCGGCGCCCGTGCCGCTGCAGGATCGCCTCGATGTCTGCAGGTGTCAGCGGGCTCGCCCCGAAGCTCTCGCGCGCGGGCGCGCTCGGCCGCGCCGCCCAGGCGGCGGGCGCGGGGTCGCGCCCCGAGGTCGCGGTCGCGGCCGCCCGGCCGGCGCCGGGGCCCCAGGGCAGCACCGGGTCGCCGAGCTCGGGCCGGAGCTGGTGCTCGAGCCGCTCGTCCTCGTCGAGCATGGCCTCGTTCACGTAGGCGATGCGCTTGACGTTGATCAGGTGCAGGGGGCCGATGTTGTCCGAGAAGATGTTCCCGCCCGGCGTGCCGCAGCCCAGCGTCATCGACGGGTCGACGTTCGTCGTGTAGCCGATCGACCCCTGCGTCGTGGGCGTGTTGACGTTGATGCGCATGGCCGGCATCTGCAGGGCGAACTCCTCGACCGCGCGCTTGTCGGTGGCGTGGATCGCGCAGGAGTGGCCCAGGCCGCCGAACTGCAGGATCGAGCGGCAGAGCTCGACCGCCTGCTTGAACCCGTCGACCTGGTAGAAGGTCAGCACGGGGCTGAGCTTCTCGATCGAGAGCGGGAACTCCTTGCCCACGCCCTCGTAGGGGCAGATGAGGACGGTCGTCGTCTTCGGCACCTCGAACCCGGCCATGGAGGCCACGACGTGGGCGAACTTGCCCACGATCTTCGGGTTCATGTGCCCGCCCCGGTTGACGACGGGCTCGAGCGCCTTGACCTGCTCGGGCGTGCAGATGTGCGCGCCGCGGCGGCGGAACTCCTCGAGGACGGCCGCGGCCGCCGGCCGCTCGCAGACGACGGACTGCTCGGACGAGCAGATCGTGCCGTTGTCGAACACCTGCCCGAGGACGATCGCGCGCACGGCGCGCGCCGGGTCGGCGCTCGAGTGGATGTAGGCGGGCGTGTTGCCGGCGCCGACGCCGATCGCCGGCTTGCCCGACGAGTAGGCCGCCTCGACCAGGCCCGGGCCGCCGGTCGCCAGGACGAGCGACGTCCAGCGGTGCTTCATGAGCGCCTGCGTGGACTCGATCGTCGGGTCGGTCAGCCAGCCGACGGCGCCCGGCGGCGCGCCCGCGGCGCGGGCCGCCTCGGCCACGATCCGGCACGCCTCGGCGATGCACTTCCTGGCGCCCGGGTGCGGGCTGACGACGATCGAGCAGCGCGCCTTGAGCGCGATGATGCACTTGAAGAGCGCCGTCGACGTCGGGTTGGTCGTCGGGATGATCGCGGCGACGACGCCGGCCGGGTGGGCGATCTCGATCACGCCGCGCGCCTCGTCGCGATGCAGCACGCCGGCGGTCTTGATCGCCTTGATCTTGTCCCAGGTGAACTCGGTGGCGAAGATGTTCTTGAGCGTCTTGCCGGTGACGTGCCCCATGCCCGTCTCCTCGACGGCCATGCGGGCCAGGCGGACCGCCTCCTTGCGGCCGGCGTCGACCGCGGCCTTGGCCCAGCGGTCGGCGTCCTCCTGCGAGGCCTGCTCCATGGCCACGCGCGCGTCGCGGGCCAGCGCCAGGCGGTCGCGCACCTCCTGGAGGGCGGCGAGGTCGCGGTCCATGGGCTACGCCCTCCCCGGCCCGAAGGTGGGCCGGCGCGACGTGGAGCGGCCGGGCTCGCGGGGGAGGACCACGTCGAGCTGGGGGTCGGGCCGCGGGATCACGTGGACGGTCACCAGCTCGCCGGTGGCCCGGGCCGCGGCCGCGCCGGCCTCGGTCGCCGCCTTCACGGCCCCGACGCTCCCGCGCACGAAGAGCGTGAACAGGCCGCCGCCGACGGCCTGCCGCCAGGCGAAGCTCACCTCGGCGGCCTTGGTCATGGCGTCGAGCGCCTCGGTCGAGGCGACGAGGCCGCGGGTCTCGACCATGCCGAGCGCGTCGCGGAAGAGGGTCCGAGGGGCCATGGGGCGGAAACTCTACGGCAGCGGGTCGGGCGGGGCAAGGGAGGGCAGGCGCCCGCGCTCGACCCGCCGGAAGGGCGCGGGAACGGGCCGAACGCCGCGGCCCGGGCGCTCACGCCGATCGCGCCCCCCTCGCGAGCGCATCACTCATCGCAGGTCCACGCCGCCCTCGCGGAGGGCCTCGAGGAACTCGGCGGTGCGGGCGGTCTCGATGCGGCGCCCTCGCTCGGACCCGGCCGAGTAGGAGAACGTCCGCGCGCCGTCGGTCACCTCGACGATCACGAAGGTGAACGCGATCCCGGCCATGACCGCCCGCTCCTCGAGCCCGAGCTTCACCTGCAGGCGCGCCGGCTCGATCCCGTACTTCCGGGCGTCCTGGCGGAGCGCGTCCGGAAGGCCCAGGATCTGCCCGGCGTCGGGGAAGCGGCCCAGCTTCTCGACCGTGCCCCGGGCCTGGAGCGTGAACAGGCCCCAGCGAGCCCAGGGCAGCGCGATGACCCCGACCACGGCCACGACGGCCAGCCCGGCGAGGGCGTGCTTCTTCTCCATGGCGGGAGCCTACTCGCGGGAGCCGTCCGGTGCGAGGCGCCGCCGAGGGCGGCGGGGCTCGTGACGCGATGATGACCCCCCCGGGGCGCGAGCGCGCGCCGCCGCGGTCCGATAGAATCCGAGCCCACCACGAGTGAGAGGGGGAGCCTCATGGGGAAGGCGTCTCGTTCGCTTTGCGTCCTGCTGGCCCTGACCACCGTGCTGGGCCCCGGCTGCGCCACGATCCTGGGCAAGGCGGCGGCCCAGCCGGTGGACGTCACGACCACCCCGCCCGGGGCGAAGCTCTCGGTCGACGGCATCCCCGTCGAGCAGGTCAGCCCCGCGACGATCCACATCAGCCCGCGCGAGGAGCACAGCGTCTCGGCCCAGCTCGGCGAGGCCAAGGCGAACCGCGCGATCAAGAAGACCGTGCGCATCTGGGCGGTCGTGGTCGACGGGATCCTCACGGCCGGGATCGGCGTGTTCGTCGACTACATGACGGGCGCGCTCTACCAGTTCGAGCCCAAGGTGCACCTCAACCTCGGCGTCTCGCCGCCGCCGAGCCCGTCGCCCGACCCGGGCGTCGCCACCAACCGCCCTCCGCCGCAGCAGCGCCAGGAGAACTGCAAGGTCTGCGGCGAGCTCCGCCCGGTCGGCGCCGGCCCGTGCCCGCACTGCGGGATGGACTGACGGCGCCGGCCCCCGGCCGGCCGGTTCACCGGGCGCAGCTCGGCGAGGGAGCGGGGCGCCGGCTCAGCGGCCGTCCGCGTCGCGCTCCAGGAACGTGAAGCCCGCGAACGGCGACTCCACCAGGGCGAGGCGCGTCTCGAGCGCCGCCCAGAGCCCGTAGCCGATCGCGAGCATCACGAGCAGGACGATGAGGGGCCCCCCCACCGTCACGGGCCGCGGCGGGCGCGCCGCGCGCGACGGGACGTGCGGGGCGCTCCCCCGCGCGGCCTGGCGCACGAGCGCCAGCGCGGCCGCGGCGTCGGCGGGCCGGAGGCCGCGCGGGGCCGTCAGGCAGCGGTACAGCGCCACCACCGCCGGCGGCGCCTCGGGGCACGCCTTCGCAAGGTCGGGGGCGGTCAGCGCGCCGCGGGCGAGGAGCACCTCGCACGGGTCGGCGCCCGACGCCGGCGCCTTGCCGCTGACCAGGCGGAGGAGGACGAGGCCGAGCGCGCACACGTCCGCCTCGCTCGTCGGGGGCTGCCCGTCGAGGACCTCCGGCGCCGCGTAGCGCGGGTCGGCCTGCAGGCCGAGCGCCTCGAGGCCGGGCGGCGGCGAGCGCAGGCCGGGCGGGAGGAGCGCGACCTGGCCGTCGCGCTTCACGAGGCTCCACGGGTCGACCTCGCCGTGGACGAGGCCCTTGCCGTGGAAGGCCGTCAGCGCCTCGGCCGCCCGCTCGATCGCCGCGAGCGCCTCGGCGACCGGGAGCGGCCCGTCGCCCAGGCGCTCGAAGGCGGGGAGGACGACGTAGGGGCAGCCGTCGACCACCCCGGTGTCCACGCGCTGGAGGCCCTCGTGGTCGAGTCGCCGCCACGCCGCGTGGCGCTCGGCGATCGCCCGGTGCAGCGAGGCGCGCGGGCCCTGCAGCGGGAAGTAGGTCAGGGTGGCGCTCCGGCCGTCGCGCTCGACGGGCCAGCGGTGCGCCGCCCCGTCGGGCGCTGGCCCCACCACGCGCCAGCCGCCGTGCACCGTCCCCTGGGCGAAGGCGCGGGTCATCGGGCCAGCTCCGCCTGCATGCGACCGACCGCCTCGCGCACGGCCTCGACGAGCAGCGGGAACCGCTCGACCTGGCTCAGGTCCTGCAGCACGCTCCCCGCGGGGTCGTCGACGAACGGGCGCTCGACGCGCCCCACCGGCAGGCGGAAGGGGGTGGCGCGGCGCCCGTCCTCCTCGAGGAACACCGAGAGCTCGCGCAGGTAGACCCGGCGACGGACGGGCTCCGAGTGGGCCACCACGACGAGGCGCTGGCGCGCGCCGACCGTGGGGAGCTCCTCGGCCAGACGCGCGCCGGTGGCGGCCTCCTCGAGCGCGAGCGGCCCTCGCGCGCTCGAGCGCGTGAGCGCGACCGACCGCGGGTCCTCGACGAAGCGCACCCGGACGTCGCCTGCCTCGGGCGGGGAGAGCGAGGGGTCGGCGTGGATCCCCACGAGCTCGAAGCGGACCTCGGGGTCGCGCAGGTCCTGGAAGCGGAGCGCCCGCGTCTGCGTGACGTGGTTCTCGTAGGACACGGCGAGCTCCTCGGGGCGGCCGTCGAGGCGCACGCGCAGCTCCCACTCGCCGGTGTCCCGGACCAGCTGGTCGAGGAAGCGGCCGTTCAGGTGCAGGCGGGCGGCCTTCGGCTCGGCGTAGATGCGGACCGGGATCGCGCGCTCCGCGTAGAGGTCGCGGGCGTTGTCGTAGGTCGACACGATCTGCCGCGCCTTCTGCAGCGCCTCGCGGGACCGCCCGGCGATCACGAGGTCCTGGAGGAGCTTCACCTCGTCCGCCACCCCCTGCCGGTACGCGCCCAGGCCCGCGCGCTCGCCGGCGAGGAGGGCCTTCAGCTCGGCGGTGCGGGCGCGCTCGGCCAGGGCGACCAGCGCGGCGTCGGCCGCGATCGTGTCGGGCGCCGCGCGCCAGCGGAGCACCTGGCCGCTCGCGTCGAGGAGGGCCTGGTCGGCCGCGAGGCCCTCGAGATGCGCGAGGGTCCCGGGCACGTCGGCGAGGCACGTGCGCACGGGCCAGCGGGCCGCGCCCAGGCTGTCCGAGAGGTGCGCGAGCTCGGCGAAGCGGCCGCGGGCGGCGTCGAACCGGCCGGCGGCGAGGTCGGCGCGGGCCTCCTCCGCGGCCTCGGCGAAGCGCAGGCGCGCGTAGGCCTCGAGCCCCAGCGCCGTGAGCGCCAGGAGGCCGAGCGCCACGCACGCGAGCAGGGCGCGGCGGAGCGGGCGCAGGCGCGCCGTCCCGCTCGCCCCGACCGCCCGGGCCACGACGCCGGCCGGGGCGCCGCTCGCGGCGAAGCGGGTCGGCAGGGCGGCCCGCTCGGCCGGGTCGAGGCGCGGGGCGAGCTGCTCGGCGAGCGCCGCCGCCGCCTGGTGCTCCCCGCCGGCCAGCAGGCACTCGAGCAGGAGGGCCTGCTGCTCGAGGCTCGGCTCCCCGAGCGCCTCGAGGTGCGCCCGCGCCCGGAGGGGCAGCCCGGACGCGGTGTAGCGCTCGATCAGCTCCAGCCGGGCGGCCTTCGCGTCTCCGCCGCGCGCGAGCGCCGCCAGGGCGCACACGAGCCCCTCCCGCGCGCCGAGGTCCTCGGGCGCGAGCTGCAGGCCTGCGCGGTAGCAGGCGACGGCGACCTCGGCGCGCCCGCCGAGCCGGTGCGCGTCGCCCGCCAGCCGCAGGGCGGCCGCGGCGCGCCGGGGCTCCGCCCGCTGGAGCCCGCGCGCGACGTACTCGTGGCGCAGCCCGTCGAGCAGGCCGTCCTCGACCAGGCCCTCCGCCCGCTTGAGCCGCCGCATGGCGATCGTGGGCGACAGGCGCTTCAGGGTCGCCTGCTTCGCCTCGAGCAGGTCGACGGTCGCCCAGGCGGCGTCGATCAGGTCGAGCTGCGCCTGCTCGGCGGCGACCGCGAGCACGGCCCCGCCCGGCCCTGCCGCGCCGACCGCCCGGAACAGCCGCGCGGAGGGCGCGTCCTCCTCGGGCGGCGGCGGCTGGCCCGACACCGTCACGAGGACCTCGAGCGTCGGCACCCGCTCCTTCAGCGCGTCCAGCTCGGTCAGGCCCTGCTCCACCTGCCCGAGCACCGCCTCGGCGTCGGCCCGCACGCGCAGCGCCGGCACGTCCTCGCGCCGGGTGCCGTCGGCGTCGACGAACGCCAGCGGGTCCTCCCAGAAGAGCGCGCACAGGAAGGCGCGGATCAGGTCCCGCTCGTCCCCTGGCGGGAGCGGCGCGCCGGCCGACTCGAGGCCCACCTCGTCCGCGCCGACCACCAGGCGCAGGTCGCGCAGGCCGCTCGTCACGACGAGCGCGCCGCGCCGGAGGTCGCGCAGCCGGCCCAGGAGCTCGCGCCCCTGGGCGGCGGTGAACGACGCGCCTGCCTCCGACCCGCTCATGGGGCAGCGAGGCTATCCGATCGGCGAGGGCCCGTCGATGGTCCTCGCGACCAGCGGTTCACCAGGAGACTCACCACGGAGGACACGGAGGACACGGAGGGGAGCTCGGATTCGTCCTCTCTTCTCCGTGTCCTTCGTGTCCTCCGTGGTGATCGAGCGCGCCCGAGAAACGCACGAGGACCCGCCGGGCGGGGGCGGGTCCTCGCGGGTCGTCGGCCTCGGCGGGCGTCCTACGGCGTGTGCTGCCGGTTGGACTCCATGATGAAGTTCAGGATCAGGTTCTGCAGGACGAACGTGTCCTCGCGCCGCGACTGCTGCTTGCCGAAGTGGCTGATGCAGTGCAGGACACGCCCGCCGCGCAGCTCCTCGGCCCACTCGCCACGGCCACGCGAGCGACCCGCGTCGCCGCCGCCGCCGGACCCGGCGCCGGTCTGCGGGCCGCGCCGGGGCTCGCTCGCCGCGCCCTGCTGCCGCGGCGAGCCGTTGCCGACGCGGAAGGTGATGGCCACGGCGCCGTTCCCGCCGCCCTTGTCGGCGAGGTCGGCGCTCTCCATGAGCACGGTGATGTTGCGGTCCTTGATCTGGATCAGCGGGCTCTCGTCGTCGATCTTCCACCGGTGCTGCGGCGGCGCGGCCGGGCTCGGCGCGCCCGGGTCGCGCGTGCGCGTGCCGTCGCCGTCCTCGTCCGCGGGGCGCTCCTCGGCCGGCGGGCGCGGCCGCTGGAAGACGCCGCGCAGGAGCGGCAGCGAGGTGAGGCCGCGGCCGGGGGTGATCGTCACCTCCATGGCGCCGATCAGGTTGAACTCCTGCCCGCCGCCGCCGCCCGGGCCCTGCGGCGTGACGCGCCCGTTCTCGACCTTGTCAGGCCAGGCCGGCTGCAGGATCTCGATGATCCCCCAGTCCTCCGTGAACAGGTAGCCGCCCGCCTCAACCCAGGCCTTCAGGCGGTCGATCGTCTGCTTCGTCATCCGGTGCGAGACCTGGTCGTGCTTCGAGCACTCCGGGGGGCAGCCGTAGAGGCGGTTCTTCACCCCGCCCGCCGACCCCTGCTGCACCTTCTGGGCGAGGATCCGCCGGCAGTCGGGGCAGATGCACTGCGTCTGGATGTTGTTGCAGTTGACGAGGACCGTCCACGCCTCGCGCAGGTACCTGTCCGGCTCCTTCTCGAACTCCTTCTTCAGCACGACCGTGTGGGGGATGTCCATCTGCTGGAGGATGGACTCCATGTGGTCGTAGTTGTAGTCGGCGTTCGGCTCCTTCGGGTCGTCCGCCGGCAGGCGCGACGAGATGACGATGATCCGGTTCGGGTTGCGCTGCAGCGACTCGAAGTCGCGCTGGCGGTTCGGGTCGAGGGTCTGGGAGGCCAGGGCCGCGCCGCGGCCCTCGGAGGCCTGGCGGCGCTCCGGCAGCCCGCGGGCCCGGTTGGCGTCCCACCAGCCGGTCCAGTTGACCGCGTCGCCCATGCTCTCGCCGGTGATCGCCTGCAGCGAGGTGAAGATGCGGCGCTTGAGCTCGGGGTCGCCCTTGTCGCCCTCCTTCTTCAGCTGCGCGATCAGCGCGTCCACCGAGGCGACCGTGCGCACGCGCGCGAGCTGGTCGGCGGCCATGAGCTGCAGGTCGTAGGGCCCCTTCTCGAGGACCGTCGCCAGGGCGTTCGTCGTCAGGGGGGACGCGTTGTTCTCGAGCGCGAACAGCAGGTCGCGCGTGAACGGCGCGGCCTTGTTCTTGAGCATGAACTCGCCCAGGAAGGTGAGCGCCGGGCCATCGGTGAAGCCGGCGCCCGCCGAGACGAGCTGCCAGTAGACGGCGTCGCCGGCCCGCGCGAGCTTGGGCAGGATCGACACGACCTCGTCGCAGGCGTTCGCGCCGCCTGCCTCGAGGAGCCCCTCGAGGGCCCGCTGGATGTGCTCGGCGTTCTGGGCGGCGACGCCCTTCTTCAACTCGCTCGCCAGCGCCTTCACGTCGCCCGGCGGCGCGGCCGCCGCCGCGCCGGCGAACACGAGCACGGCCGCAAGCGGCCCGAGGTACGAGGACCGGACTCCGCCCATGAGCTCCTCCGTCCCAACCCGTTGGCGAGATGGTTGTCGCGCCGGGCGTGCGCGTCAAGCACGGCCACGTCACGGAAGTGTGAGATCGCGGGGGCGGGCGCCCGACCGGGCTGCTTACTCCCCGTCGGGGAGGTCGCCCGAGGAGCCGGCGTCGCGGCCGGCCGACGGGTGCTGCCAGTTCCGCTGCTTGGACTCGACCGGCTGCTGCTTCCCGCCCACGTTGCGGTAGAGGGAGAAGTTGGGCGGCAGGCCGCCGTGGTAGGTCGCGAAGCCGGTGCCCTCGCACTCGTGGCACCGACCGGACGTCCCGCACGCCCAGCAGTCGCTCGGCGTGCTCCCGTACACCGCCAGCGTCCCCGACCCCGACCCCTGGCACTCGGGGCAGAGGACCAGGCCGCCGCAGCGCCAGCAGGGCCCCTCGACGGCGGCGACGTTACGGACCACCCCGCCCAGGCGGCACGACGACGTGGTGCACGCGTTGAGCGTCGGGTCGATCGGCTTGATGCACGAGGGGCACACGACCTCCTCGTGGATGCCGATCGCCGACAGCGCGTCGGCCGGGGTCATCTCGAAGTAGAGCTTGCACTTCGGACACTGGTTCATGGCGAACCGGTTGGGCTGCCGCGGGTCCTGGCCGCGCACCTGCACCGCCCCCGGATCGACCGTCTCGTGGCACCCGGGGCAGGCCATGCGCCAGGAGGCCACCGGGGCCTCCTCGTCGGCGCGCTCGCCCGGCGTGCGGTAGCGCTGGTTGCAGCGCGGGCAGGTCCCGGCGCCGGCCTGGACGACCGTGTTGCAGGGGACGAACGGGCCGAACACCCCGTCGACCTCGCCGCGCTCCACGTCCTTCGGGTTGAAGGCGCGCTCGTTGATCGGCACCACGTGCGGGCAGACGAACTCGACCTCGACGACCTGCAGCGCGCGCTCGTCGGGGACGCCGACGTCGCCGCGGGTGCGCATCTGGGTGTCGACCGCCTCGAGGCCGCAGCCGAGGAGCAAGAGGCTGGAGAGGCCGGCGGCGATCCGGCCGAGGGCAGCACGACGCATCGTTGGAAGACTCCGCTCAGGCGCGCGCGCGCGGTCAGCCGCGGATTCTAGGCGCCAAACCCTTGGCGTGTCAATCTCGGTCCGGAGCGGGCCCGGGCGGGGGGTGGGTTCGACGCGCGCCCCCCGTACCTGCTACCATCCCGCCGTGTCGACCGACGACCCCGCCGGCGTCTCCGACCACGACCTCGTCGAGCGGGCCCTGCAGGGTGACCGCGAGGCGTTCGGGCGCCTCGCCGAGCGCTACTACCGCATGATCTCGGTCCTCGCCCTGCAGAAGACCGGTCACCGCGCGGACGCCGAGGACATCGTCCAGGAGGCCTACGTCCGGGCCTACCGGGCCCTCGGCTCGCTCCGCGAGGGGTCCAAGTTCGCGGCCTGGATCTACAACATCACCCTGAAGCTGTGCATCGACTGGCTGCGGCGGCGCGAGCGGCGCGACGGCACGGTGCCGTTCGACGACGACGCGCCGGCGCACTCCACGTCGGGGCGCCTGTCGCGCTCGCTCCTGGGGGTCGGCGAGGCCCTCGAGGCGAGCGACGAGCAGGCCCAGATCCTGCGCGCCATGGGCGGGCTGCCCGACCGTTACCGGCTGGTGATCACGCTGCGCTACGTGCGGAAGATGTCCTACAAGGAGATCGCCGAGCACCTGGGGGAGCCCGCCGGGACCGTGGCCAACCGGCTGCACCGCGCCACGCGCATGCTCCAGGACCGCATGGGCGGGCGGCGGGTCCCCGAGCGGGCGCTGGAGGAGCTGTCGTGACGGCCGGCACGGGGACCTGCCCCTTCGCGCCCCTGCTCGAGCGGGACCTGGCCGGGCCCTCCCTCGAGGAGGACGAGCTCTCGACCCTCGAGGCGCACCTGGCCCGCGGCTGCCCCTCGTGCGAGCTCCTCCTCGACTCGCGGCTGAGCGAGGACAGCGACGAGCAGCGGGCGCTCGACGCGGCCGTCACGCAGGCCGTCGAGGACGCCGCCGAGCGCATGGCCCCGGCGCGCGCGCGCGTGCTCGCGCGGGTCGACGACGAGCTGTCCCGCGACCGGGCGGCGGAGCTCAGGCGCCTCCGCCGGCGCCACCTGCGCGCGCTGTTCTACCTGACGAACGTCGTCGCCCTGGTGCTGCTGGTCGTCGCCTACGTGGGCACCGCCGTCGTCCTGCGGGTGCAGGTCCGCGCGGCGCAGCGCCGCGCCACCGACCTCGAGGTGCAGGCGCTCGTGCGCGCCCTGACCCGCTACTTCAAGGACCACGGGCGCCTCCCCGCCGACGCCCGCGCGCTCGCCGCCGAGCTCGCCCGCCCCTCGGGCCGGGGGGCCGAGGGCGCCCCCTACCACCGCTTCGACCCGGCCCTGCTCGTCGAGGGCGAGTACGTCGATGCCTTCGGCCGCCCCTACCGCTACGTCCCGGGCCGCGACCGGGCGCTGATCTACTCCGTGGGACCCGACGGGATCGACGACGGGGGCCAGCGGGACGACGTGGGGGCCTGGGTCTACTTCATCCAGGACTGATGAGCCGCCGCTTCCTCGCCTGGCGTGCCGTGGCCAGCCCTGACGAGCCCGCGGCGGTCGGCCGTCGGCAGGCGAGCGCGGGGCGGCGGCGACCCGTTACGCTGTGGGCGTGAACCCGGGGGGCTCCTCGAGCGGCGGACCTGCCTGGCGCAGCGAGGAGGACTACGTCCTCGCGCGGCTGGGCGTCGCCATGGGGCTGCTCGACGCGCAGGTCGTGGGGCCCGCGCTGGCGGCGCAGGCGCGGGCGCTGGGGCAGGGCCAGGCGCTCAGCCTCAGCCAGGTGCTCGTGCGCGAGCGGCGGCTGACCCCCGAGGCGCTCCTGCAGCTGAAGGCCGAGCTGGCGCGCTGCCTGAGGACCTGCCCGTCGTGCGGGCAGGGGCGCTACCTCGCCGCCGGGCCGCAGTACCGCGAGGAGCCCTGCGGTCGCTGCGGCGCGCCGGTCCCGGTCCCGCCCGCGGGGAGCACGCTCACGCCGTCCGCCGTGCACCGGCGAGAGGCGGCGCTCCGCCAGACGGCCACGGGCTCGCAGCGGTTCGAGCGCGACCCGTTCCTCGCCCCCGGCGGCGGCCCGCGGGTCTTCTCGCACTACGTGCTCGAGGCCCAGCTGGCCAGGGGCGGCATGGGCGCGATCTACCGCGCGCGCCACGCCGAGACGGGGCAGGTCGTGGCGCTCAAGGTGGTGCTCGCGGGGGAGCGCGCCACCGAGGCGCAGCTCCACCGCTTCCGGCGCGAGGCCCGGGCCCAGGCGGAGCTCGAGCACCCGAACATCCTGCGGATCCACGACTCGGGCGAGTGGGAGGGGATCCTCTACTACACGATGGACCTCGTCGAGGGGCCGGACCTCTCGAAGGCCCTGCCGCGGCTCGAGCTCCCCGAGCGGGTGCGGGTCCTGGCGGCGGTGGCGCGCGCCATCGAGCACGCGCACGCGCGCGGCTACGTGCACCGCGACCTCAAGCCGGCCAACGTCCTCCTGCACCCGGACGGGCGGCCGCTCGTGACCGACTTCGGGCTGGCCAAGAACCTCGGCGGCGAGACGAAGCTCACGGTCGAGGGCTCGGTGCTCGGCACGCCCTTCTACATGTCGCCCGAGCAGGCGGCCGGGCGGACCGATGCGATCGGGCCGCGCAGCGACGTCTACGCGCTCGGCGTCCTCCTCTACGAGATGGCGACCGGGACCCTGCCGTTCCACTCCGAGTCGGCGCTCGAGCTCTACCGCAAGATCGTCGACGAGCCGCCGCTCCCCTTCGCCGACCGCGGGGTCCTCGAGCCGGCGCTCGAGCTGATCTGCTTCAAGGCGATGGCGAAGGCGCCGGAGGACCGCTACGCGTCGGCGGCCGACCTCGCCCTTGACCTCGAGCGCTGGCGCCGCGGCGAGCCGCCCCTGGCGCAGCGCGTGTCGCGGGCGACGCTCGTCGCCCGCCACGTGGAGCGGCACCGCCGCTCGATCGGGGCGATGCTCGGCATGCTCGCGGCCGGGCTCCTGATCCTCGCGGGCCTCGCGGTCGCGGTGCGGCTGGGCGTGCGGCGCTACCAGGCCGACCAGGCGCGGATCGCCTGGCAGGAGGCGGCCACGCGGGCGGCGGCGGCGCTCGAGCAGGCGCGCGCCGGGCCGCCGCCCGACGAGGACGCCGCGGACCCGGCGCGCGCGGCGGCCCTGGACGAGGCGCTCGAGCGGGCGCGGGCGGCGCGGGCCGCCGCCATGCCGCCGGGGGCCGATCCGGCCCCGCTCGACGCCGCCCTGGCGCAGGGGCTCCTGGCGCGCGCGGAGCTCGCGCTGAGCGCGCGCACGACCGCCGGCGCCGTGCGGGCGCGCGCCTGCGCCCGGGAGGCCCTCGACCACGGCGCCAACGGGCCGGCGCCGCACCTGGTCCTGGCCCGCGCGGCGCGCCGCCTCGGCGCGGCCGAGGAGGTCGCGGCGGCGCTCGACGCGGCGGGCGACGAGCCGCGGGTGCCCCTCCTGCGCGCGCTCGTGGCCCTCGACGACGCCGCGGACCCCGGCGCCCTGACCGCAGCCCTGGCGGCGCTCGAGCGCGTCGACGGGCTCGGCCGCGACGACCTGCTCGCCATCCGCGCGGCCCGCGGGCGGGCGCTGGCCCGCCTGGGGCGCGACGAGGAGGCGCGCGCGGCGTTCGAGGAGGTCGTCGCGGCGGCGCCGCGGCCGGTCGTCGGTCACCGCCGCGTGGCCGAGGCCTGGACGCTGGCGGGCCGCCCGCGCGAGGCGGCCGAGGCGTGGCGCCGCGCGCACGAGGCCGATCCGCGGCACGCCCCGACGGCCCGCGCGCTGGTCGAGGCGCTCCTGGCGCTCGGGCGCCCGCTCGAGGCCCTGCGCCTGGTCGACCCCGGCCTCCGCGACGCTCCGCCGGAGCTCGAGGTCGCGCTCCTGCGGGCGCGGCGCTGGGCGGGCGAGGACGTGACGGCGCGCCTGGACGGCCTGCGCGGCGGCGCCCTCGCCCTCCTGCGCGCCGACCTCGACGCGGACGCCGAGCTCGGCGACGCGCTCGTCGAGGCCGACCCGGTCGCCCGCGCCGCCCGCGCCCGCCGGCGCGCCGAGCGCGGCGACGTCGCCGGCGCGCGGGCCGACCTCGACGCGCTCGCCGCCGCCGACGTGCCCGACGGGGCCCCGCACGACGGCCGCCGGCGAGCCCGCGCCGGGCGCGGGACGTGGGCTTCGCGCTCCTCGCCCTGGGCGACGCGGCCGGCGCCGCCCGGGCGGCCCAGGGCGCCCTGCGCGGCGCGCCCGGCGACCCCGAGGCCAGCCTGCTCCTGGCGCGGGCGGGGGCCGCCCTGGACGGCGCGGCGCAGGAGGCGCTGCGCCGCGAGGTCGAGGAGCTGGAGGGGCCGCTGGGGCGGGCGGTCCTGCTCGCGCGCCTGGCGGCCCACTGGGGCCGCCCTGCCCTCGGCGACCAGGCGCGGACGCTGGTGGCGGCCCGCGTCGCCGGCCAGCCGGCCCTGGAGGCGGCGCTGCGCCACGAGCTCGAGGCGCTCGACCACGCGCTGGGTCGACGCTCCGCGCCCCCGGCGCCGCCGGACCCGCTGTGGGCCTCCGCGCTCCCACCGCGTCCGGCGCCGCGGCCCGAGGTCACGCCCGAGGCGCGGGCCGAGGCGGCCGCCCTGGTGAGCTCCACCCAGGCGTTGCCCCGCGACCGCGACGCGGAGGCGCTGCCGCTGCTCGAGCGGGCCGTGGCCCTCGACCCCGAGGACCGCACGGGGCGCTGGGAGTACGCCGGCACGTTCGCGCGCACCAACGAGTACGGCGCCGAGGCGCTCGTCGAGTGGGGCCGCTACCTGCGCGTGGACCCGCCGCACCTGTTCGCGCTGCTCATGCGGACCCGCCACGACATGCTCGAGGCCTACCGCTACCGGGCGGACGACCCGCAGGCGTTGATCGAGGCGGCGCTCCGCCCCGGCGCGGAGGAGGGCGCGCGCCACGTCCCCTGGCTGCTCATGCACGCCCTCGGGCTCCTCTACCCGGAGGACTCGAAGCCGCGCTGGCCGCGCGTCGCGGCGGACGAGGTCCGCGCGCGCCTCGACCAGGTCCTCCTCGGCGATCCGGGCCTCGTCGCGCTCCTCTACCTGCGCGCGCAGGTCATGGCGCTCGGCGGCCGCCAGGCGGCCGCCCGGCGCGACCTGGCGCTCGTCTCGGGGATCGTGCGCGCGGTGCCGCAGCCCGCCGGCCACCAGGTCGTCAACGACGACCTCTACCGGCTGTGGGTCCTCGCCACGAGCCGCGACGACGAGGAGGCGCTGCGCGTCGCGGAGGCGCTCGAGCGCGCCCCGGTCCTGGGCAAGAAGCCCGCGACGCGCGTCGTCCGCTGGCTGGCCGAGGACCCGTACCTGGCCCCGCTCCGCGCGGCGGCCACGTTCAAGCGGCTGCAGGCGGAGTTCACGCCGAGGTAGCGCGAGCCGCGCTCACCTGAGCTCGTCGACGCGCAGCACCTGCTCGAGGCCGCGGCTGCGGAGGGCGCCGCGGCTCACCTCAACGGGGTCGCCGCGGAGGACCAGCTCGCCGGGGCGGCCGCCGAGCGACACGGCGTCGGCGCGCGCGCGCACCGCGGACGTGACCACCTCGACCCCGCCCCGCCCGTCGAGCTCGAGGAGCGAGCGGAGGAGCGCGGCCGGGTCCTTCGGCGGGCCGCCCGGCTGACGCCCGGCGCCCACGTCGACGAGGGCGGCGAGGGGGCCGCGCCCGGCGGCGTGGCCGGGCGCCGCCTCGCCGCTCGACGGGAGCGCGCAGCGCCAGGGCTCGTCGAGCTCCACGCGGACCGCCTCGCGCGCGCGCAGGAGGGCCAGCCGCGCGCGCGGCGCCTCGAGGGCCAGGTCGCCGCGGGCCAGGAGGATCGGCCGCCCGGGCGCCCCCTCGAGCCGCAGCGTCTCGGCGGCGCCGTCGCCCACGAGGCGCGCGGCCCGCATCCGCAGCGGCGCCGCCGCGCCGCCGTCGGCGCCGGACGAGCCCCCGAGCGCGCCGTCGACCGCCACCCCGCCCGCGCCGCCGGCCAGGAGGAGGCCGAACGGGGCCGGCGCGTGGTCGGCGAGGGGGCGGTCCGCGAGGCGGGGCGGGCGCCCCGCCGCCGCGTCCCGCCCGGCCCGCTCGGCGCGCGCCGGCTCCCAGACCTCGACGGCCACCCACCGCTCGTGAGCTCGAACGGCCCGTCGGCGCCGGGCACGCGCCCGCGGAGGCGCGCCCGCCCGCCGTCCGGGGACGAGGCCACGACGAGCGCGCGCGCGCGCCCCGGCGCGGACGAGGGCCAGACCTCCACGCGCGCGGCCTCGAGGGCCGCCTCGACGGTGGCGACCCGGCAGGGCGGCGCCCCGGCCCGCGCCTCCAGCAGGGCGCGGCCGCGCGCCGCGTCCCAGGTGACGCGGTCGGCGGCGGCGGCGAGGCCGCCCGCGCCCGCCACGCGCACCCGCGCGGCGCCGTCGCCCTCGAGCGTCAGCGCCTGGAGCGTCGACGGCAGGGCGAGCCCGGCCCCGGCCCGCCGCGCGTCGCGGCGCGCGCGCGTCGCCGCGCCCCAGGCCGCCGGACGGGGGTCCAGCCGCCCCGTGGCGCGCGCCGCGTGGACGGTGACGACGCCCCCGTCGCGCTCGGGCCGCACGTCGAGGGCGCAGGGGCCGGCGGCCTCGAAGCGCTCCGGTCGCGAGGTCGTAGGAGAGGGCCGGCGCGCGCAGCGTCGTCTGGCCGACCTCCACGCTGGCGGGCGGTCCGGCGAGGTCGAGGCGCGCCCGCCGGCGTGACCACGAGAGGCGCTCGCCCGCCAGGGCGAGGGCGCGGCGGGGGGAGGCGGCGTCCTCGCGGGCGACCTCGACCTGGCCCTCGGCCTCGAGCGCGCTCACGGCCGCGACGGCCCGGGCGAGCGGGTCGTCATCCTCGCCGCCGGCGAGCGCCGACGGGTCGAGCCGCGCCCGGAGGCGCCGCGCGCTCGCGCGCCAGGGCGCGTCGCCCGTGAGCGCGGGCCCCAGCCGCGCCGTGGCGGGCGCCCCCTCGACCTGGAGCCAGCCGCCCTCCCAGCGCAGGGCCTGCGCGTCGATCCGGCCGCCCCCGCCGTCGCGCTCCAGCACGACCTCGTCGCCGGGGGCCCCCTCGAGGACGAGGAGGTCCAGCCGCGTGAGCGCCGACGGGGGCCGGGCGTCGTCCGGCTCGGGCCCCGCGCCCTCCCCGCCGGCCGGCAGGAGGCGCGCCTCGAGCCGCCGGGCGCGGCCCGTCCAGGCCGCGGCGGCGGGCGTGGCGCCGCGCGCCGGCTCCGTGACGGAGAAGCGGACCTCGCCGCCGCCCGCCTCGATGCGCACGGCGGCGCCGCCGTCGACCGACTCGCGCGTCAGGTGGAGCGTCGGGGCCTCGACCCAGCCGCGGGCCGGGTCCTCGACCCGGGCCGGCTGGCCGGTGGCCTCGACGCGGCGCGCGCCCGGTCGCTCCACGAGGGCGTCGGCCTCGACGTGGAGGGCGGGGCCGTCGCCCTGCCGCACGCGCGCGCGCACCCGACCTCGGGCCGCGACCTCCTCGAGCATGAACGCGGACCCGGCGGTGTGCAGGTGGGGCGCGGGCGCCAGGCCGGCCAGGCCGCCCAGGCCGGCGCGCGCGCCCGCCGGCGCCCGGATGAGCGCGAGGCGGAGGGTGTCGCAGCGCAGGGCGTCGTCGTGGGGCGCGGCGGCGCGGAGGTCGACGTCGTCGAGCTCGAGCGTCAGCCGCGCGGGGATGGCCCCCGCGGCGTCGGGGGCGCCGGCGCGGGGCCCGGGGGTGAGCGCTCCCCGGAGGCGCGCGGCGCGCGCGTGGCCCTCGAGGGCGCGGGTGAGCGGGCCGCGGCGCGCCGCGTCCTCGGGCCGCCCGCGCGCGGGCGCCGCGTCGGCGGGGCGCTCGAGCGCGCGGAGCGCGACCGGCCCGCGCAGGTCGAGGTCCAGCGGCACGAGCGTCGCCTGGAGCCCGGCCGCCGTGAGCTCCTGCCCGGCCGCGCCGAGCCGCAGCGTGACCGGGCCCGGGGCGCTCGCGCGCACGCCGCCGGTCGCCGGGTCGAACCGCTCGCGATGGAGCCACACCGTGAGCTCGTCGGTGACGGCGGTCATGTCGCCCTGGACGAGCCGCACGTCGTCGACGAGGACGATGCGCACGACCGGCCCCTCACCGGCCTCGCCCGAGCGCCCGGGGAGGCGCACCTGCCCGCGGGCGGCCGACAGCTCCGCCATGACCTGCTCCCCGCGGCGGAGGACCAGGCGGGGGGCGACCAGGTCGTGGGCCAGGGGCGGGTCCACCGGCACGACGCGCTCGCCCGTGAGCGTCCACGTGCCGCCGGTCCCGACGGGGCCCCGGGCCGCGAAGCGCGCCGGGACGTCGGGGACCTCGAGGCTCGTCTCGGGACCCACCTGGCTGACCGGCCGCTGCGCGACGCGGAGCCACGGCGGGTCCCAGTCGCCCGAGGCGAGCGGGACGACCGCGGCGAGCGTCCCCAGGAGGAGCAGGGCCCAGGGGAGCTGGCGCGCGGTCTCTCGCGGGAAGGGCACGAGCCGACGATACCCCACGTGGTCATCCCCCCGAGCGCCGCCCCGAGCCCCCCGAGCGCCGATGCTTCGGCGTGCGCGCGAGCCGGAGGGCGCGAGGGGCAGCATCCCCGGCGCGGCGTCAGGGGTTGTCAAGCACGTCGGGCGGGGCCGCGGCCCGCCGGATCGCCTGCACGCGCGCGGCCACCGCCGGCGCGCGCGCGGCGAGGCCGTCGAGGAGCGCCGGGGTGACCCCGAGGGCGGCGCCGGCCACGGCGGGGAGCGGGCGCGGCGGGGCGCCGGGCAGCGCGGGCGCGCCGTGCCGCGCCGCGAGGTGGTCGCCCGCCGCCAGCAGCACGGCGTCCGGGGCGCCGTCCTCCCCGTGGTGGCCGGCGACCAGCGCGGTGACCGCCGGCGGGAGCGCCCAGCGCGCGCAGAGGAGCGCCCCGGCGCGGGCGTGGGTGATGCCGACCAGGTCCTGCTCCACCTGGGCGTGGTGGCGGTCCTCCGCGCGGGCGCGGGCGCGCGCGGCCTCGAACTCGGCCCCGAGGAACCGGTCGAGCAGGACCATCCCGACGTCGTGCATCAGCGCCGCGGTGACGAGGTGGACGGACGGCTGGCGCCCGAGCGCAGCGGCGAGCTCGGCGATCCACAGCGCGCAGGCGACGCCGTGGGCCGCGACGGCCGCCCCGTCCACCCTGGCGCCGGGCGACGGCTCGAACAGGGGGGTCAGGGCGAGGGCGGAGACCACGCCTCGCACGCCGCGCGTGCCGACCTCGCGCAGGGCCTGGTCGATGGACGCCGCCGCGCCGTGCCCCTCGCCCGGGGCGGAGAGGGCGCGGAGCACGCACGCGGCGAACGACGGGACCTGCTCGACCGCGTCGCGCAGGTCGCGGGCGGTCGCCGACGCGTTGCTCGCCAGCAGGAGCAGGTCCGCGAGCGGCGCGGGGAGCCGCGGGAGCGCCGAGAGCGGCAGGGCGGCGCGCGGCCGCCCGGGCCCGGGGCGCCCGTCGTCGTCGCGCGGCATCACTCCACCACGGGGAGGTCCACGAGGACCTCGGTGAACTCGCCCGGGGAGCTGTCGATCGCCAGCCCGCCCCCGTGCTCCTCGACGACCCTGCGGGCGATGAGCAGGCCGTCGCCCGCCCCCTCGTCCTTGCGCTTCGTGCTGACGCGCGCCTGGAGGAGCAGGGCGCGGACCGGCGGCGGGATGCCGGGCCCGTCGTCGCGCACGCGCACGCGCACGCGTCCGGGCGCGCCGGGCTCCGCGGAGAGCGACACGCGGCGCGCGCCGCTCTGCACCGCGTTCACCAGCAGGTTCAAGAGGGCGTGCACGAGCTGCGAGCGGCGCGCGAGCAGCCGGCCCGACGCCGGGTCGACGTCGCTCACCAGCGCCACGCCCCGGCGCTCGGCGCGCGCCTCCGCCCCGGCCAGCGCCGCGTCGACCACCTCGGCCACGCCGACCGGGGTCAGGGCCTCGTCGCTCGCCGGGTCGACCAGACGACCGATCGCCTGGCCGGCCGCGACCGCCTGGTCGGCGATCCGACCCAGGAGGCCGCGGTCGGTCGGGTCCGCGACCCGCTCGAGCAGGAGATGCGCCTCCGCGGCGATGGCCTGGAGGAGGTTGTTGGCCTCGTGCACGGCCTCCCGCGCCGGGGGGACGTGGCGCTCCTCGAGCGAGCTGGGATGACCGGGGGCGCTCATCGTCACGCCGACCCGCACGTCGCCATGCCCTTGCCCGATCGCGTCCGCACGGCCGTCCCCCCACGATCCATGTGATCGCGGAAGCCGGCCGGCCGGGCCATCATCAAAGCTGATGAGGTCGGCGCAGGTCTTTGGTTTCCAACGGCTTGCGCGTCAGGCGGGGGGCGCGCCGGCCTGGCACTCGGCGACGACCCGCGCCCACGCGCCCCGGGCGCGGAGGAGATGGTCGCACAGCTCGCGCACCGCCCCGTGGCCCCCGGGCGCGCGGGTGATGAAGCGCGCCGCGCGGCGGACCTCGGGGTGGGCGTCGGCCGGGGCGGCGGGGAGGGCCACCCGCCGCAGGGGGCCGAGGTCGACCAGGTCGTCGCCCATGTAGGCGACGGCGGCCTCGTCCACGCCGAGCGCGTCGAGGACGCGGCGCAGCCCCGCGACCTTGTCCCGGACGCCCAGGTGCACCTCCGCGATCCCGAGGTCCTGCGCCCGCCGGGCGACCGCGGGCGTCGAGCGGCCGGAGAGGATCGCCACCTGCACACCATGCTCCTGGAGGAGCTTGATCCCCAGGCCGTCGCGCACGTCGAAGGTCTTGGGCCCCTCGCCCTCCCCGTCGTAGACGAGCGCGCCGGTGGTGAGGACCCCGTCCACGTCGAGGACCAGCGCGCGGACGCGGGCGGCCACGGGGTCCTCGACCGGGGCGGGCGGCGCGGCGAGCGCCTCGCCCTGGGGCTCGCTGCGGAGGTGCGCGGCGATCGCGGGCGCGACCCGCTCCGGCGCGTCGAGGTGCACGTGGTGCCCGCCGTCGACCGTCAGCAGCCGGAGCCCCGGGACGGCCGCCGCGCGGGCGGCCAGGAGGTCGGCGTCGAACGGGTAGCCGTCGCGGGCCCGCACGAGGAGGGTCGGGGCCGTGATCCGCCCGAGGAACGCGCGCACGTGCCCCTCGGTGATGCGGAAGGGCGAGGTCCCGCGCAGCCGCGGGTCGCTCCGCCAGGCGACGCCGCTCTGGCCGTCGCGCGTGCCGCGCTCGACGAGGGCGCGCGCGCCGTCGGGCCCGAGCCCCGGCACGACCTGCCGCAGGCGCTCGGCCGCGCTCGCCCGGTCGGGCTGCTCGCGGGGCGGGCGCGGCGGGCGGGCGCGGTCGGCGATGGACCGGGCCAGGCGCTCGGGCGCCTCGGCCTCGGGCACGGCGCTGGGGCCGAGCCCCTCGAGGAGGACGGCGTGCGACACGCGGTCGGGGAGGGTCCCGGCGGCGAGGGCGGCGATGGCCGCGCCCATCGAGTGGCCGAGCAGGGCGAAGCGCCCCCAGCCGAGCGCCGTGGCGGCCTCGACCGCGTCCACGACCCACTCGAGGAAGTCGTAGGTCGCGCCGGCGGGCCGGTGGTCCGAGAGCCCGTGCCCCGGCAGGTCGATCGCCACCACGCGCGCGCCCGGCAGCCGGGGGGCGAGCGCGGAGAAGCTGGCGGCGTTGTCCAGCCAGCCGTGGAGCGCGAGGACCGGGGCGCCGTCGGGTGGCCCCCAGGCCAGGGCGGCCACGCGGAGGCCGGGCAGCTGGAGGGAGAGGGGCTCGGGCGTCGGTCGGCCGCTCGGGTCCGTGGGTGCCATCGGCGCCACTCTAACCAGCGCGCGGCCGGCGCCGGCGCCGGCGCGGCGCGCTCGAGACGCAGGTGCGAGGTCGCGACTCGCTCGCGGGAGGAGGCTCGAGCGCGCGGGCCGAAGCGCGGTTTGCCTGCGCCCGAGGGCCGGGTCCAGACTCGGCCAAGAGCTCACTTTCAACTGCCAACTGATTCTGCGCCCACGTGTCGGGCCTTGACCATTTGGCCTTGGGCCAGGGCGCTGCAGCCCCGGCGACGTGTTCGGCCGCCGGGGTCGAGTCGAGCGCGCGCGGTCGCCTCGCCTCGCCTCGGGCGCCGCTCGACGACGACGCGCGGCGTCGACACACACGTCGGCCGGACCTCGAGGAGGACGTGGCGAGGGCGCGCGGTCAGCCGCCGACCAGCGGCGCGATGACCACGGCGGCCTGGTTCGTGAGCATGGCCATGAGGTGCACGTCGGCCGCGTCGAGCGCCTGCCCCGCGGCGGTCGTGCGCTCGAAGTAGAGCAGGCCGACCGCCTTGCCCTTGGAGAGGAGCGGCGCCGCCAGCCCGCCGAGGCCCTGGTGGCCGCCGGCGATCTTGATGACCGACCGCACCTGGAGGCAACGGTCGACGATCTCCTGGGCGACCCCCGTGCCGTCGTCGGTCCCGTCGCGGCGGCGCTCGACGGTGAGCAGCGGGTTGCGACCGTCCTCCTCGAACAGGACGGTCACGGCCCGGTCCGCGGCGAAGACGTCCAGGAACGCCATGGCGACCTGCTCGAGGATGACCTCGAAGTCGTCCTCGAGCAGCATCTCGTCGGAGAGCTGGCGCGCGCGCTGGAGCTGGCGCTCCCGCCGCGCCTCCCGCTCCTGCAGGGCGCGCAGCTCGTCGCTCGCCGCCGCCGGCTCGGCCGGGCGCGCCAGGGGCACCGTGGCGGCGGGTCGCTCGGGCGTGGGCGGCTCCTCGGGGATCTCGGGGCGCGGGAGCGCGACCGTCGCCTCGCGCCCTGCGGCGCCCGACGGCGTCGCTCGCGCCGCCGCGCGGCTCCCGACCTCCGTCGCCGGGCGAAGCGCCCGCGGGTCGCGGCGCGCCTGGGAAGGCGCCGGTTCGGCGTGGCTCTCGCCCGCGACCCCGAGACCGCCGTGGTCGCCGCCCGGGCGACCCGACCCGCGCGCGACGGGCGCGTCGGCGCCCTCGGCGCTCGCGTGTCCGACGCGCGCCGCGCCGCGGAGCGCGACCTCGCCGCCCTGCGGAGAAGGCGAGGCGGCGATCGTCGGGCCGCCGTCCCGGGCCGCTGCTGGCCGGTGCATGCGCTGGGTCCGCGGCTCGATGCGCTCCAGGCGATCCGTCTGGCCGCGCGCCGTGGCGCTCGGCGGGGCGCGCCGGGGCGCGACCTTCATCACGCGCAGCCGCACCTGGCCCAGCGAGAGCACGTCGCCAGGGACGAGCGCGCCGTTGCGTCGGCGGGCCTCGTTGACCAGCGTCTCGCCCGAGAACAGGTCGCGGAGCTCCAGCCGCTCGCCGTCCCGCATGAGGACGACGTGGTGCGCGGTGACGGTCGGGTCATCGAGCACCAGGTCGTTGTCGCGCGCGCGGCCCAGGGTGGTGGTCCCCTCGGGGATGGAGAAGACGCGAGGACGGCCCTGCGGGTCGGCGTAGACGAGGCTCAGCTCGGGAGCCCGGCCGGCGCGCCCGGCGGGGTGGTCAGCCACCGGCGGCCTGCTGCTGCTCCTCGTCGAGGAGGCGCATGGCCTCCATGAGCAGCGAGACGGTGCTCTGCTTGACGCGCCTGGGGCGGTCGCCCCGGTCGCCGCCCTCGTTGAAGCGGAAGCGGCCGTGCTTCAGCCGGGCGATGGCGTAGAAGGCCTCCTCGCTGGCGAAGCGCCCGATCCAGGCGTCGTGCACCTCGCCCTCGTGGAAGGCCACGCCCGCCTCGCCGGTCTCGAGCGCGACGATGAGCTCGCCCGTCTTCTTCGAGAAGTTGAGGAAGCCGACCAGCTCCGCGAACCCGAGCCGCTCGAGGTCGCCCTCCATCAGCGGGGGCGGACCCCCCTGGCCGGCCCTGTCCTTCTGGTCCTGGAGGTCCGCGATCCAGCGCACCGCCTGGATCTTGCGCGCGAGGACCTCCTTCTTGAAGGGCTTGGTCACGTAGCTGTTCGCGCCGCTGGCGAGCGCCTGCGAGATCTTGTCCTCCTCGCCTTCGCTCGAGATGACCATGATCGGCAGGTTCCGGCCCTCCGTCGCGCGGCGGACCTCCTCGATCAGGGCGATCCCGTCCATGCCGGGCATGTTCCAGTCGGTGACCAGGAGGCCCACCTGGAAGCGCAGCTCCTTGAGCTGACGGAGCGCGTCGAGCCCGTTCTTCGCCTCGAGGATCTCGTCGACCCCGACCTCGCGCAGGACCTTGGCCTGCACCTTCCGCGAGAGTCCGGAGTCGTCGACGAGGAGAACCTTCAGCGCCGTCACGGCCGTCCCCATCCCCGGGAGGGCCTCGGGGGCCCCCCTCATCGCGGCGGGATTGTAACCGTGCCGTCCAGCGGCTGCCGCATCGATCTGACGGGGCGACGCGCACTGTCCGTCCCCACACGGGGGAGTAGGCTGGCGGTATGAGCGAGGGTGAGCGGGCGGACGACCGACCCGGCGTGCGTGGCGGGGAGCGGCTGGGCCCGGGCGAGCGGCTGAAGAGCAAGCGGGAGTTCGAGCGGACCCGGCGGGAAGGGAAGCGGGCGGGCGACGGGGTGCTTCGGGTGCTCGTGGCGCCCAACGGGCTCGGGTGGCCGCGGCTGGCCTCCGCGATCCCGCGCCGCTACGGCACGGCGGTCGCGAGGAACCGGCTGCGCAGGCTCTACGCCGAGGCGTTCCGGCACGAGAAGGGGCGGCTGCCGCCCGGCGTCGACGTCGTGCTCAGCCCGCCGCCCGGCTCCGGTGCGCCGGACCTGGCGGCTCTCCGGTCGGCGCTGGTGCGCCTCGTCGCGCAGGCCGCCGCCCGCATCCCGCGCACGAGCCCTCCGCCGGCGGGGAAGGCGTGAGCGACCCGGGGCCGTCGGTCGGCGTGCGCACGCTCGACCCCGACGGGTCCGGGGGCTCCATGCGCGCCGACGGCCAGGCGAGGTGTGAGGCCGGAGACTTCCTCGAGGGGTGGCCGGCGGATGCGCTCAGCCTCGCCCTGTTCGCGGCGCTCGGCGCCTGGCTCGCCGATGCGCTCTGGGTGCTCCCGCCGGGGCCGCGCGCCCTGGTCGCCGTCGCCGCAGCGCTGGCAGGTCCGCTGGGCTGCGCGATCGAGCGCGGGCGCGCGCGGTCGCTCGGCGCGCCGGGCGCGCTGCTCGTGGGCGCCTGGTCCGCCGCCGCCCACGTCGCGGCCTCCGCCTGGTTGGCGCCGACGCTCGCGCTCCCGGCGACCGCGCGCGCGACCGTCGTGCTCATCGGCGGGGCGGTGCTGGCGCGGGTCGGGGCGCGGCTCGACCGCGGAGAGGCCGGCTGGCGGGCCGCCGCCCGGCTCGGCCCGCCCGACGGGACGCCGCCGCTGGCGCTCGTCATCGCGCGGCGCCGGCTGGCGCCGCCCATCCGGGCGCTCCTCCTGGTGCTGGGCCTCCCGCTCCGGGCGGCCTTGCTCGTGGCGATCCGGCTGTATCAGCTCACGGCCTCCCGGCTCATGCCCCCGGCCTGCCGCTTCGAGCCCACCTGCTCGCGCTACGGCTTCGAGGCGGTGTGGCGGCATGGGGCGCTCAAGGGGAGCCTCCTCACGGGGCTCCGGCTGCTCCGCTGCTCGCCGCTGGGCACCGGCGGCCTCGACCCGGTGCCGCCGGCCGGGCCGGCGGAGGAGGGAGCGGAACGCCTGCCGCAGCCTGGGCCCCCGACGGGCGCACGCGGCGCGGCGGGCTGACCCGGACCGCGGCCCTCCTGCGTGTCCGGGGGGCCAGGTATCGTCGTGATCCATGACCACGGCCCCGACGCCCGAAGGATGCGCTTGAGCGCCAGCCCCACAAGATCACGGCCTCCCGCCGGCGGCCCCGAGGTCTCTCGGCCGGCTGGAGCGCCTGCCCGGGCCGAGCGCGCGCGCCGCGGCGCGCTGGCCGCCGCCTGCGCGCTCCTCCTCGTGGCCGGCTGCGGCAGCGAGGAGCTCGCGCCCGAGCCCGAGCGGCTGCGCCGCGCGCCGGAGCTCGCGGGCGGCCCGCCGGCCCGGGTCGACTTCTGGACCGACACCCTCGGCGATTACCTCGGGCCGGACTTCCGGGCCGCGCCCGCGGACGAGCGCTTCGCCCGGTTCGGCCTCCGCCTGCTCGAGTTCCGGCTCCGCGAGGACCTCCTCGAGGAGCATCGCTGGGCGCTCTCCCAGCAGGACGTCGACACCTTCGCCGGCCAGCCCGATCACGACGCCAGCGAGCGGTTCTTGCGGGAGGTCCTGGGAGCGGAGCCCCGATGAAGAAGTACTTCGTCCTGGACACGAACGTCCTCCTGCACTCGCCCACGTGCCTCTCCAAGTTCCAGGAGCACGCGGTCGTCATCCCGGTGGACGTCATCGAGGAGCTCGACAAGTTCAAGTCGCACAACGACGAGCTCGGCCGCAACGCCCGCGCGGTGATCCGCGTCCTCGACCGCGCCCGGGCCTCGGGGTCGCTCGCGTCCGGCGCGCCGATCAACGAGGCCGGCGGCTCGATCCAGGTCGACCTCCAGCCGGTGTGCCTGCTCGAGCACGGCATGCGCAACGACACCGCGGACAACCGCATCCTGTCGACCGCCTACCGGCTCATGCGCGAGGGGCATCCGGTCTGCTTCATCTCGAAGGACGCCAACATGCGCGTGAAGTGCGACGCGCTGGGCATCCCGTCCGAGGACTTCGAGAGCGACAAGGTCCCGGCGCCCGACGTGCTCTACTCGGGGTGGCGCGCGGTCGAGTGCACCGAGGAGCACCTCGCGACGCTCAGCCGCGAGCGCGAGGTCGAGCTCACGATCGACGGCCTCAACGCCAACGAGGTCGTGCTCCTCCGCGAGCAGGGCAACCCCAAGCGGACCGTCCTGGCGCGGCCCCGCCGGAAGCTGGGCGACGGCCGGGTGCTGCTGCGCCCCTTCGAGCAGGCCAACGACGCGTTCATGGGGATCACCGCGCGCAACCTCGAGCAGCGGGTCGCGCTCGAGCTGCTCACGGACCCGTCGATCAGCCTCGTGACGATGATCGGCCAGGCCGGCACCGGCAAGACGCTCCTCGCGCTCGTCGCCGGCCTGCACCTCACCGTCCGCAAGCACCTCTACGAGAAGCTGCTCGTCGCCCGCCCGATCATGCCGCTCGGCCGCGACATCGGCTTCCTCCCCGGCTCGGCCGAGGAGAAGCTCCTGCCCTGGATGAAGCCGATCTTCGACAACATGAAGTTCGTGCTGCGCGAGAAGCGCGAGCCGGGCGAGGCCGACAAGAAGATGATGGAGCTCTTCAAGAGCGGCGTGGTCGAGATCGAGCCGCTCACCTTCATCCGCGGCCGGTCGATCCACGGTCACTTCATGATCGTCGACGAGTGCCAGAACCTGACCCCGCACCAGGTCAAGACGATCATCAGCAGGGTCGGACACGACACGAAGCTCGTGCTCACCGGCGACCCCTACCAGATCGACAACCCCTACCTCGACAGCCAGAGCAACGGGCTCACCTACGTCGCCGAGCGCTTCAAGGACCAGGAGGTCGCCGGGCACGTGCTCTTCACCCGCAGCGAGCGGAGCAAGCTCGCGTCGATCGCGGTCGAGATCCTTTAGTGTGATCGCGGCTGCGGCCGAGGATGGCGGGCGCTGCGGTGCGTCGGGGGCGGCGGGGGGGGGGCCCCCCCCCCCCGCCCCGGGGGGC
>JAMLIC010000077.1 GCA_023954375.1 Planctomycetota bacterium | reverse complement strand
GGGGGCCGCCGGGGCCCCCCCCGACCGCTCAGGCTCGGTCGGCGGCCCACGGCCGCCCTCCCTCGCCTTCGCGCCGACACGCCATGCCCTCCTCGGCCTCGCCTGACGCTCCTGCTGCGAATGCGCGGTGAGGTGTGCTCGGAGGCGCCTCGGTCGTCTGCGAAGAACGTTCGAGGGCGGGCCCGAGCTGGGCTGGACGCGGCTGCGGCCTAGGATGGCGGGCGCGGTCGGGGTGGCCCGCCTCGCCGATCCCGGCCGACGCGGCCGGCGCAGGCCGTTCGGGTACCCGGACGCACCCGGGCGAGCGAGCGTCCTCGCGCCAGACCTGCAGGCGACCCGCCTCGCGAACCGATCTACCTGTCCGAGAGGAGGTCGGATGTCGGAGCCCAGGAGGACCACCGCGCGTCGTGGCACGAAGCGGACCCGGAAGCTCGCGGAGCCGGTCGCGGCGCCCGTGTCCGGTCCGGCGCGGTCACCCGAGCCGACCCCGCCCGAGCAGGCGCCGGCGCCCGAGCCGACCCCGGCGTCCGCGCCAACCCCGCCGCTCGCTCCTCCGGCGGCGCCAGCCCCGGCGGCTGGCCGGGAGTGGGTCCCGATCGTCTACGAGGGCGAGGGGGTGTTCGCCGACGCGCAGGCGGGCGTGTTCGTCGCCGGCACCCGCACGCGCCTCCGGGAGCGCATCGCCAGCCGCCTCCTCCGCGTCGAGGGCTTCCGGCTGGCCGGCTGAGCGGCCGCCAGAGCCGAGGAGCTCTCACGGCGCTCGACGGTCGAGGGCCATCCGCCGGCGAGCGCGGTCAGCGGCCCCGGGCCCGGCGCGGCCGGGGCGGCATGGTCCCCCTGCCCATGTGGGCGGAGAGCACGTCCAGGATCAGCTGCACCTGCTCGATCGTCAGCTCCATGAGCTGCTCGCGCGGGTCGATCCCGACCCAGTCCTCGGTCAGCTCGAGGAGGTCGGCGGCCGTGAGCTTTCCGCGGCGCGCGTGCCAGGCCGCCTCGAGGTAGTGCTCCGCCCGGGCCAGCCCGGGCGCGCGCGCCGGGCCGTCCTCCGCCGTGATCGCCGCGGCGATGAACGGGTGGGCGGCCGGGTTCTTGCGCAGGGCCAGGCGCACCTGCGTGTCCTGGTCCTCGCTCAGGCGGAACGAGACCTCCTCGCTGATCCGGGGGTGCGACGCCACGACCCGGCGCACGTGGGCGTGCGGATCGCGGGCGAGGGCCTCGAGGGTCTCGACGTCGCTGTCGGCCTGGACCAGGGTCACGCGGTGCTGGATGGGCCGGATCCGGTCGAGGATCCCGGCCAGCTGGTCGTCCTTCCCCTCCGCGAGCAGGCCCCGGTAGAGGGCCACCAGGCCGCGCGCGTCCGGCGCGTTGAGGAAGGCGCGCTCGAGCTCCTCCGACGTCAGGGCGGTCTCCTCTTCTCTTTGGGGAGCGAGCCGATAGGATAATCCGCCTCCCGGGAAAAGGAAGGCCACCCATGGCGTGGGACAGCTTCAAGCGCATCCGCTTCCGCAAGAAGAAGGAGATGCCCGGCGGCCTGTGGATGCGCTGCCCGGACTGCGAGAAGTCGGTCTACAAGAAGGCCGTCGAGGAGCTGCTCCAGGTCTGCCCGGAGTGCGACTACCACTTCGAGATCACGGTCTCGCAGCGGATCGAGCAGCTGCTCGAGCCCGGGAGCTTCGAGGAGGTGGCCACCGGCCTCTGCTCGACCGACCCGCTCGGGTTCGTGGCCGTGAAGGCCTACGCCGACCGCCTCGAGGCGGCGCGCAAGGCCACCGGTCTCGAGGACGCCTGCGTCGTCGGCACGGGCCGGGTCGGCGAGCACAGGGTCGTGTTCGGCGCCTCCGACTCGCGCTTCCTCCGCGGCAGCATGGGCTCCGTGGCCGGCGAGAAGTTCGCCCGCGCCGTCGAGCTGGCGACCGAGCTCCGGGTGCCGTTCATCTTCGTCTCCGGCTCGGGCGGCGGCGCGCGCATGGACGAGGGCGTGCTCTCGCTCATGCAGATGGCCAAGACGTCCGCCGCGCTGGCCCGGTACGACGAGGCCGGCGGGTTCTACGTGTCGATCCTCACCAACCCGACCATGGGCGGCTGCATGGCCTCCTTCGCGGCCCTGGGCGACGTCACCCTGGCGGAGCCCCGGGCCCTGCTGGGCTTCGCCGGCCCGGGCGTCATCAAGAACACGATCCGCGCCGACCTGCCCAAGGGCTTCCAGCGGAGCGAGTTCCTCCTCGAGCACGGGTTCCTCGACATGGTCGTGCGCCGCATCGACCAGAAGCAGACCCTGCTCAAGCTCCTCGACCACTGCCGGATCCCCGCGGTCGCGTGACCGCGAGCCTGGTCGTCGAGGTCCCGGGCGAGCTGCCGTTCGAGGTGCGCCTGGACCGCGACGTGGTCGTCGTCGGGCGCCAGGGCACCGACCTCGCGCTGCGCGACATGAACGTCTCGCGCCAGCACTTCCGTGTCGAGCGCGTGGCCGACCTCGGCCACGTCCTGCGCGACGAACGGAGCCGCAACGGGACCTTCGTCAACGGGGTCTCGGTGCTCGACAAGGTGCTCGCCGAGGGCGACCGCATCCAGGTCGGCGGGAGCGTGATGACCTACAGGCGGGCGGCAGGGCCCAGCGCGCTGCCGCTGGATCAGGCGCCCCGCCCGGGCCCCGGCGCGGGCGCCAGCGGCGTGCACCGCCTCCCCGTCCCCAGCGAGGCGACGCTCCAGCAGGCGCCCCGCCGCACCGCCCTGCACTCGCCGACGCCCGCGCCCGCCGAGGCCGCGCTGGCGCGCGGCATCGATCAACCGGGCCCTGCCCCTGCGACCGGCGGGCCGCCCCTGCCGGCCGGGTTCGGCGTCCATCCCGCGCCGCAGCCGAGCGCCGGCGCGACCCGCCGGGCCCCCGGCGACCTCCCGCTTCAGCCCGTGACGCCTCCGCCGCAGCCCAACGCCGGCGCGACCTTCCGGGCCCCCGCCGACGGCCCGCTGCAGCCGCTGACGCCGCCCCCGCCCACCACCGGCGATCCGGGGACCAAGTCGCACCTGCGCCCGTCTCGCGCGCAGGTCCCCACCCCCGCGCAGGCGGCGGGCGGCGAGCGCTGGCGCAAGCTGGCCGAGGTCGCCTGCGCGATCAACGGCGAGCACGACATCGACCGCCTCCTCGAGCGGATCCTCGACGCCGTGCTGGCGCTCGTGCCGGCCAAGGGCGGGTTCCTCGTCCTGCGCGAGGGCGACGGCCTGACCATCCGCGCCAACCGTGACGCGCCCGACGCGCGGCTCGACGCCGCCGACGGGCCCTACCGGATCTCCACGCAGGTGTGCCAGGAGGCGCTCGCGCAGCGCCGCCCGGTCCTCACGCAGGACGCGCTCTCGGACGAGCGCCTGGGCCAGTTCCAGACGGTCATGTCGCTGCACCTGCGCTCGATCCTCTGCGTGCCCTTCTCCTCGCAGGACGAGGCGCTCGGCGTCGTCTACCTCGACGAGCCCCAGGTCGACCCCTTCGCCGAGGACGGCGAGGTGGTCGAGCTCGTCGGCGCCTTCGGCGACCTCGCCGGGATCGCCCTGGCGAACGCGCGCCTCCTGCGGGCCACGGCCGCGCGCGAGCGCATGGCCGAGGAGCTGCGGATCGCGGCGCGGATCCAGTCGAACCTCCTCCCCAAGGCCCCGCCCGAGGTGCGCGGCCTCGAGGTCGCAGGGCGCACGCTCCCCGCGCGCGAGGTCGGGGGCGACCTCTACGACTTTTTCCGCCGGCCCGGGCAGGCGGACGAGGTGCTCGTCTCGATCGGCGACGTCTCCGGCAAGGGCGTCGGCGCCGGCCTGGTCATGAGCCAGGTCCGGGCCCTCGTGCGGGCCTATGCCGAGAGCTACGGCCCGACCGACGAGCTCCTGGCGCACGTCAACCGCGCGCTCGCCGACGACCTGGAGTCCGGCCAGTTCGTCTCCTTCCTGCTCATGCGCTACGACGAGGAGACCGGCAGGCTCTCCTTCTCCGGCGCCGGGCACGAGCACCTGATCCTCTACCGGCCGAGCACCCGGCAGGTGGAGCTGATGCGCGCCGGGGGCGTCGTCCTGGGCCTCGTGCCCGACATCCGGGGGAGGGTCGTCGAGCGCCACCTGACGCTCCAGCCCGGGGACGTGGTGTGCCTCTACACGGACGGGGCCACCGAGGCGACCTCAGCCGAGGGGGAGGAGTTCGGCCTGGAGCGGATCACGCAGACGGTCCAGGCCGGCCCGCTCGAGCCCGGCGCGATCGTCGACCGCGTCATCGAGGCGGTGGTCGCGTTCACGGGCAAGGAGCGGGAGCTGGCGGATGATCTGACGGTGGTGGCCCTCCTCAAGACTTGAACGTACCGGTGGAATCCGCAGTCCACGCGCGATCGACGGCGCACCGCGCAGGTCGTCCGGGGCGATCGCCGACGAGCCGCGCCAGCTGAAGCACGGAGTGGTGGTACGCAGACAACGCCCGGGTCATCCCCGAGCGTCATCCGCGGACAAGACCGTTTTGCCGACGGCGGCCGTCGTCAACTCGGGCCCAACGGCTGCAGCGCCATCAGGGGCAGGTGAGACGGCGCTGCAACCGTCGAGCTTGGATCCTGCGTGCGGAACGCGCCGCCGGTGGACGTCGGCGCGCGCCCCAGCTCGCCCTCGCGGTCGGTCACGACGACCGTGACCTGCGCGCGAGCGCCGGGCTCGAGGTAGATCTCCTCGATGCCCTCGACCCGCTGCGGGCGGCCCGCGGGGTCGAAGCGGCGGGTGATCGTGATGCGGTAGGCGCCAGGGGGGAGCCCCGTGATGTTCGTCCCCTGGGCCGGGTTGGCGCGGGTGTTGAACTCGCGCCGGTTGCCGTCAGCCCGCGAGGTCAGCGTCCCCTCGGCGGCCACGGGGCGCTGGCCGTGCACGGACCACACGACGACGTCGAGTGAGGCCGTCCGCGGCCCCCGCTCGGGGGCGGGCTCGGCGCCGGAGCAGCCGGCGAGGAGGACGAGGGTCACGAGCAACGAACGGCGCATGGCTGGCGCTCCCTTTGCAACTCCCGCTCCGTGCGTAACCCGGGAGGTGTCGGCGGCGTCCCGGGTGAGCGTCAAAAAATCGAAGGGCGATCCTTGGACGGTCCGAGCTAGGCGGTGGACCGCTGCTCGTCCTGAGCCTTGTACAGCTTGAGCTTGTTGTAGAGCGTCGCGGCGGTGATCCCGAGGAGCCTGGCCGCCCGGGCCTTGTTCCCGCCGGTGTACCCCAGGACGTGCTCGATGTGGCGGCGCTCGACCTCGGCGAGGGTGGGCGGGGCGTCGCCGGCCGCCGCGTCGGGGGCCGTCGTCGCCTCGTCGTCGCCCCCGCCGTCCGGCCCGTTGAGGTCGGCCCCGGCCCGGATGTCGCCGGGGATCTCGTCGACCGCGAGGACGTCGTGCTCGGCCAGGATCGACATGCGCTCGATCGTGTTGCGCAGCTCACGCACGTTGCCCGGCCAGGGGTAGCGCGCGAGCACCTCGAGCGCATCGTCGGCCAGCGACCGGCCGGGGGCCACCTCCTCCAGGAAGTGGCGCGCCAGGAGGGCGACGTCGCCCGGCCGCTCCCGCAGCACCGGGAGCTCGATCGTGACCACGTTCAGCCGGTAGTAGAGGTCCTCGCGGAAGCGGCCGACCTCGATCTCCTGCTTGAGGTTGCGGTTCGTGGCCGCGATCAGTCGCACGTCGGTGACGAGCGACACGTCGCCGCCGACCCGGCGGTACTCCCCGGTCTCGATCACGCGCAGGAGCTTGGCCTGGAACTCGAGGCTCGTCTCGCCGATCTCGTCCAGGAACAGCGTGCCCCCGTGGGCCAGCTCGAACAGGCCGCGGCGGCGCTTCTGGGCGCTGGTGAAGGCGCCCGCCTCGTGGCCGAACAGCTCGCTCTCGAGGAGCGATGCCGCGACGCTGGCGCAGTTCACGGCCACGAACGGACGCCGCGCCCGGGGCGAGACGGCGTGGATCTGGCGCGCGGCCATCTCCTTGCCCGTGCCGCTCCGCCCCAGGATGAGGACGGTCGACTCGGTCGGCCCCGCCTTGTGGACCAGCTTCCAGGCCTGCCGCCACGCCGGCGATTCGCCGAGGACCGTCACCTCCTTGCTGCTCGGGCGGCGCGCCGCGACCTCGCGCCGGAGGAGCACGTTCTCGCGCCGCATCACCGCCCGCTCGGCGGCGTTGCGGATCACCGCCGCCAGCTCGGCCACCTTCACGGGTTTCGTGAGGTAGTGGTAAGCCCCGGCGCGCACGGCCTCGATCGCCTGGTCGATGGTGCCGTGCCCGGTGAGCATGATGACCTCGGTCGTGTCGGGGTCGCGCTCCTTGATGCGCCGCAGGACCTCGAGGCCGTCCATGCCCGACATGCGCACGTCGCAGACGACCACGTCGGCCGCCTGCCGGTCGAGCGTGGCGAGCCCCTCCTCGCCGCTCGCGGCCACCTCGACGTCGAGGCCCTGCCGCTGCAGCTCCCGCGGCAGGAGCTTGCGGATACCGGGGTCGTCATCGATGAGGAGCACGCTCATGCACCACCTCGGGCCAGCAGGATAGCAGGCCCGACCCACCACCCGCCTCGCGACGCGACGTGGCCACCCGCCGCGAGCGGAGCGAGCTCCAGGACGCCGCGACGCGGGCCGCAGCCGGGCGCGGCGCCACGCGCGCGGCGCCACGCCCGGCCGCCCGCCCGGCAGCGCGGGGCGCGCTCCTTGCACTCGACCGTCTCGAGTTGTCAAAGACCAGGGCCAGGACCCGAACGGCAACCTAACACCAGGGTCCGACATCTCCGGTCCGCCCGGGATGAGCCCGCGCGGCCCGCCCTGCCGTCGCCAGGACGACGGCCGGACGGGCCCGCTCCGCCATCGGGTATGCTCCCGCGCCGATGACCCCCGCCGACGACACGTTCACCTACACGGGCGACGACCTCGCCGCCGGCGGCGTCCGCCTGGGCGACCTGGCCCGGGAGCACGGCACGCCGCTCTACGTCTACGACGGCGACGCCGTGCGGGCCCGCTTCGCGCGCCTGCGCCGGGCGTTCGCCGCCGGGACCGATCTGCTCGTCGCCTACTCGGTCAAGGCGAACCCGTCGCTCGCCGTGATCCGCCTGCTGGCGCGCGAGGGAGCGGGCGCCGACGTCGTCTCGGGCGGCGAGATGGCGCGGGCCCTGCGCGCCGGCGTGCCGCCAGAGCGGGTGGTCTTCTCCGGCGCGGGCAAGCGCGACGACGAGCTCGCGGCGGCGCTCGACGCCGGGATCCTGTGCTTCAACGTCGAGGCCGAGGCCGAGCTCGAGGCGCTCTCGCGGCTGGCCGCGGCGCGCGGCGTCCGCGCCGGGGTGGCCCTGCGCGTGAACCCCGACACCGACGCCCGCACGCACCACTACATCGCCACCGGCAAGCGCGTGAACAAGTTCGGCGTCCCCTGGGAGCGGGCCCACGACCTCTACCGGCGCGCGGCGGCCCTGCCGGGGATCGCCCCGCGCGGGCTCGACTGCCACATAGGCTCGCAGCTCACCTCCCTCGACCCCTTCGCCGAGGCGCTGGGGCGCGTGCGCGACCTGGCGCTCGCCCTGCGCAAGGACGGGCTGCCGCTCGACCTGCTCGACGTGGGGGGCGGCCTCGGCGTGCGCTACACCGACGAGCGGCCGCCCGCGGTCGAGGACTACGCGCGCACCGTCCTCGAGGCGCTCGGCGACCTCGGCGCGCGGCTCGTGCTCGAGCCCGGGCGCTGGCTCGTCGCCGAGGCGGGCGCGCTCGTCACGCGGGTGCTCTACGCGAAGGAGAACCGCGGCAAGCGCTTCCTCGTCGTCGACGCCGGGATGAACGACCTCATGCGCCCGGCGCTCTACGGCGCCCAGCACGGCCTCCTCCCCGTCCGGCGCGGCGGCGGCGCGGTCGTGGCCGACGTCGTCGGCCCCCTCTGCGAGACGGGCGACTTCCTCGTCGCCGGGCGCGAGGTCCCGGACGCCGCGCCCGGCGACCTCCTCGCGGTCCTCGGCGCCGGCGCCTACGCGCGCAGCATGGCGAGCAACTACAACAGCCGGCCGCGCGCCGCCGAGGTGCTCGTCCTCGACGGCGCCGCGCACCTCGTGCAGGCCCGCGAGACGATCGACGACCTCCTGGCGCGGGAGCGGATCCCGAGCTGCCTGGCCTGACCCCTCCGCTCCGGGGGACTCCGCGGTCGACGCGCACGTGCGCGGCGCACGCGCCCGTCGCGCCCGTCGCGCCGTGCCCGGTGGCGGTTTGCCTCGTCGCCTGCCCGGCCGCACGGGGTCCGCGCGCGCAGCGCGTCTTCAGTGGACGGCGGAGGCGCCCCCGAGCACACCTCCCCGCGCCTCCGCAGCGAGACCCCCAGGCGAGGCGCGCTCCGGGGGACTCCGCAGTCGACGCGCACGTGCGCGGCGCACGCGCCCGTCGCGCCCGTCGCGCCGTGCCCGGTGGCGGTGTGCCTCGTCGCCTGCCCGGCCGCACGGGTCCGCGCGCGCAGCGCGTCTTCAGTGGACGGCGGAGGCGCCCCCGAGCACACCTCACCGCGCCTTCGCAGCGAGAGCCCCAGGCGAGGCGGAGGAGGGCGGAGCGATGCCGCGCGAAGGCGGCGGAAGGCGGCCTTCTGGCCGCCGAGTGAGCCCGAGCGGCCGTGGGGGGGGGGGCCGCGCCGGGCACCCCGACGGACGGCAGCGCCCGCCATCCTCCGCCGCAGCCGCGATCACACTACCGGAGGATCATGGCCTCCCACGGCTGGAGCGGCAGGGTCACGCGCGCGCCCTGGACGCGCAGCTTGCGCCGACCGAGCAGCTCCTGCACGACCTGGCCGCTGCGCCACCCGGCCCGGCTGGCCTGGATGTCGACCTCCTGCGGCGCGTCGGAGAGGTTCAGGACGACGAGGCTCGTCGCCTGCCCGAGCCTCCGCTGGTAGCAGAGCACGCGCCCGTCGCGCCCGTGGAGCGGCCACGGCTCCAGGCTCCCGCGCCGCAGCTCGGGGAGCTCGCGGCGGAGCTGGCCGAGGCGCTTGAACCAGGACAGCGTCTCGCTCCGCGCCTCGAGCTCGTCCCACGGGAAGCAGCGGCGGTTGTCGGGGTCGTTGCCGCCCTCGAGCCCCACCTCGTCGCCGTAGTAGATGACCGGCGCGCCCGGGTAGGTGAACAGGAACGCGTAGGCCAGGCGCAGCCGCGCGACGTCGCCGCCGCACAGGGTCACGAAGCGGTCGGTGTCGTGGCTGCCGAGGAGGTTGAACAGCGAGGCGACGACCGGCGCCCGGTAGATCTCCTGCTGCTGGCGGAACCGGTCGAGGAGCGCCTGCGGGCCGGCCGAGCGGGTGGCGACGACGTCCCGCACCGTGTTCCACAGCGGGTAGTTGGTCACCGTGTCGAACTGGTCGCCCGCCAGCCAGCCCTGCGCGTCGGGCCAGATCTCGCCCAGGATCACGGCGTCGGGGCTCGCGGCCTTGACCGCCGCGCGGAACTCGGCCCAGAAGTCGTGCGGCACGCTCTCGGCCACGTCGAGCCGCCACCCGTCGACGCCCAGCTCCTGGATCCAGAAGAGGGCCACCCGCTTGACGAACGCGCGCACCTCCGGATTCGCGAAGTTCAGCTTCGGCTGGCCGAAGTGCCCGTTCCACGTCTCGTAGTTGGGCGGGTTCGTCTGCACCGGGTAGCCGTGGATCGTGTACCAGTCCCAGTAGGGCGAGGCCTTCCCGCGGGCCATCGCGTCGCGGAAGCCCTCGAACTGCTCGCCCGTGTGGTGGAACACCCCGTCGAGGACCACCTTCATCTTGCGCGCGTGGGCCTCGCGGACGAGGCCGCGGAAGTCGTCGAGGGTCCCGAACTCTGGCGCGACGCTGAAGTAGTCGCTCGGGTTGTACTTGTGATTGCTGCCGCCCGGGTGGATCGGGTTGAGGTACAGCGCCGTGACGCCCAGGTCCGCCAGGTAACCGAGCGACTCGGTGATCCCGCGCAGGTCGCCGCCGTGGAAGCTACCCCCCGACGGGCGCTCGCCCCAGGGGCGCACGTCGCGCGGGTCGTTGGCGGGGTCGCCGTTCCTGAAGCGTTCCGGGAAGATGTGATAGAAGACCGCGTCGGCGAGCCACGCCGGCGGCTCGGCCGTCCGCGGCGGCGGCCGGCGCTTGCCCTGGGCCAGGGCCGCCTGGAGCGGCAGGAGCGACAGGAGGGCGACGAGCACGGCCTGCTTCATGCCCGAGGAGAGCCCGGCCGCCCGCGAACCGGACGGCGGTCAGCGGCGGCGGCCGCCGGCGGCGATCTGCGCGTCGAGGCTGGCCAGGTCGAGGGGCGCGTCGTCGGGCCACGCCGCCGCCTCCCCGCGGGCGGCCCGCTCGAGGAGGCGCCCCACGACGTCCCACGCGGACGCCTGGCGCTGCGCGTAAGTGACGAGCGCCCAGGCCTTCGCCCGGGCGAGCGTGTTGTTGACGAGGGGCCCGCGGGCCATCGTCAGCAGGTTGCGCCAGGCGTCGGCGTCCCAGGAGGGCGCCGCCGCCAGGACCTCCTTCAGCCCCGGCGGGTCCTCGGCCGAGGCGGGGGCGGCGAGCGTGGTGGCGAGGCCCACCTCGAGCCACGCCGGCGGCGCGCCGTAGGCGCGGGCGACGAACGCGCGCGCGACGGCGTGCGCGAGGTCCCAGCCGAGCGCCGTCCCCTCCCGCACGAGGAGGACGTCCTGCTCCGGCTCCCACGCCGCGGCGGCGCCCTCGAGCCCGGGCGCCCCGGCGGCGACGAGGACGGCGCGCAGCGCGACCGGCGGCGCCCCGCGCCGCAGCTCGCGCTCGTAGCGAAGCGAGAGCGCCCCGAGCGTCTTCAGCAGGTCGCCGGCCGGCCGCTCGGCGCCGGCGGCCGCGAGGACCACGTGCGGCGCCTCGGCCCGCCGCAGCGGCAGCCCCGCCTCGAGCGCCGTCGCCCGCCGCAGGGCGCGCGCCTCGGCGAGCACGAGCGGGTCGGTCGGGGCCAGGGCGCGCGCGAGCCGCAGCCGGTCGGCCACGACCTCCGCCTCGCCCCCGACCTCCGCGGCGCGCGACGCCCAGGCGGCGCGCGCCTGGGCCAGGTAGCCGTGCGCCTGGTCGGGCAGCGCCTCGAGCGCGCGCCCCGCCGCGGCCAGGGCCTGCTCCCGCCGGCCGGCGCGGGCCAGCACCCAGGCGAGGAGCGCCCGCGCCTCGGCGAACCCGTCGTCGAGCTCGAGGGCGCGGGCGAGGCGGCGGTGCGCGCCGGCGAGGTCGCCCTCGAGCGCGGCCACGAGCGCCCGCTGATGGAGCGCCGCCAGGAGCGACGGCGACTCGCGCTCCACCTCGTCGAGGAGCTCGCCCGCGCGCGCGACGTCGCCCGCGGCCAGGGCGCGCCGCGCCGAGTCGAGTCGCTCGAGCGCGCCGGTCGACGCGGCCGCGAGCCCCTGCGGGTCCTCGGTCGAGAGGCGCGGCGGCGCCGGGGCGCCGCCCGCGGCGAGGCGCTCGGCGAGCTCCTCGAGGCGCGGCGCCACCTCCGCCGCCAGGCGCGCGTCGGCCTCCTCGAGCCACGCCGTCGAGAGCGCGCCCTCGACGGTCAGGTCCGTGAGCTCCGCCGGCCCCGCGGCCGCCCCGACGCGCACGGCGACCTGCTCGTAGCGCGTCGACACCGGCGCCGCGGCCCGCTCCACGCCGTCGAGGAGCACGACGACCTCGCTCTGCGTCACCCGGACGCGCACGGACCGGGCCTGCGCCGGCAGCGTGCCCTCGCGCAGGACGTTGGCCCCGGCCCCCAGGTCGACCTCGAGCCGCCAGGACTGCGCGTCCCAGCGCATGACGTAGGAGCGGCGCCCCCGCGGGCCGTGCAGGTCGACGCCGACGAAGGGCGCCCGCGGGGCCCCCTCGAGGTGCAGCGCCGCCTCGAGCGCCCCGTCGCCGGCCACCGGCAAGGCGGGCGTGGCCAGCTCGCACGGCTCGCCCGTGAGCACGAGCACGCCGTCGCTCGCGGCGACCTGCCCGCGCGTCGTCAGGTCGTGGCCGACGGTCCGCGTCGGCCAGCTCAGGCGCCAGCGTCCGCCCGGGAGCGCGACCGCCACGGCGGAGACCGGCGCCGCGGCCAGCAGCGCGGCCGGGTCCAGCGCGTCGGGCGCCCCGAGGGCCTCGAGCGCGGCGCGCGCCGCGACGGGGTCGCGCGCGTCGAGCGCTCGCCGCAGCACCTCGACGCGGTCCTCGGCCACACCCTCGCGCGCCCCGCGCTGCAGGACGAGGAGGCCCAGCGGCGGGTCGTCGCGCCACGCGAAGGCGTGCACCTCGCCGTCGGGGAGGCGCAGGGCGAAGCCGTCGGCGTCGAGCCGCTCGACGCGGACCCCGCTCACGGCGCGCCCGGCCACCTCGACCGCCGACAGCGGCGCCTGCCGGGCCTGCTCGAGCCTCGCCGCCCACGGGTCGACGTCGCCCGGCGCCTCGCGCGCGGCCGCCAGCCGGCGCTGTCCCTCGGCCTGCGCCGCCTGGCGCCGCGCCGCCCGCCGCGCCGCGAGCTCGCGCGCCGCCTGCGCGTAGGGCGCGGCGTCGAGCGGGGCGTCGGCGATCGCCTGGCCAGGGCTCGCTCGCGCGCCGCGTCGCCTCGGGCCGGCCTGCGCCGCCTCGAAGCCTGGCGCCTCGGCGGCGTGGCCGCGCGGCGCTCCAGCTGCGCGAGCCGGTCAGCGCGCGGCGCGGGACGTCCGCCGCCGCCTCGTCCGGCCCGGGCTGCACGCGGCGCCACTGACGTCGATGAGCTCGGTCCACTTGCCCTCGGCCGCCCAGCGCCGGTCGAGCGCCCTGGCCTCGGCGTAGGTCGGCGGGCGCTCGACGGCCGGCGTCGTGGGCGGCGGCCCGGGCGGCGCGGGCTCCGCCGGCGAGGTCGTGTCGCGCGGCGGGCGCGGCGCGAGCCTCCGCCCGTCGCGGCGGCCGTCCGAGAGCGCCCAGAAGGCCAGGCCGGCGACCAGCGCCACCGAGGCCACGGCGGCCACGACCACGCCGGGCGTGGCCGCCGAGCGGTCCTTCGCCTGCGGCGGCGGGGTGCGCCGCTCGCGAGCGGCCACCGTGAGGGTCTCGAACACGCCGCTGTTCTCGCCCGACGTGCTGAGGAGCTGGCGCTTGGCGGGCTCGGGCAGGAGGCCCAGCTCGCTCTCCTTCACCGCCCCCGTGGCGATCCGGTCGCCGCAGCGCGGGCAGTCGTGCTCGACCACGCCCTGGTCGCGCCGCGGGAAGCGCGCCAGGCAGCCGGGGCAGACGAGGACCCGCTCGGCGAGGTGCTCCCGCAGGATCCTCAGCTGCACCGGGTCGAAGCCCGCCCGCGGCAGGAGGTCGTCGAGGCGGCGCAGCTTGCCCTCCTCGACCTTCTTGTCCTGCACGGCCCGGACGGTCTGGAGGAGCTTCGGGCTGAGGATCCCCGCATCGATCCCCAGCTGCCCCATGAGGAGGTCCTCGAAGCGCTCGAGCGTGAAGCGCTCCGGGTGGACCATCCCCTCCACGGCCATGACGCGGAGGGTCGCCCGGACGCGGCCCGCGTCGGCGCGGCGCTCGCGGATGAGGAAGCGGGCGAAGGGCTCGTCGCCGCCCGCGTGCGCCACCCACGCCTCGTAGGCCGCGTCGGCGCGCTCGCCGACGAGGACCCCGTCCCTGGCGAGCGCCCCCAGCAGGGCGCGGGCGCGTTCGATCTCCTGCCCCACGGGTCCCTACCCCCAGCCGCCCGGCCCCGCGCCACGCCCGTACGTGCGAGCGCCCCGCTCAGTGTGATCGACGGCTGAGGCCGCGGGGGGGGCGCGCGCGGCCGAAATCGATCGCCGGATCCTATCGCCCGCGCGCGGCCCCCCCTCGCCCGCGATCCTCGGGCGATCGGGGTAGGCCGGGGGGTTGCCCCCCCAGGCCCCCCACAGATCCGGACGTGCCCGATTCGGGCATCCGGCTCCTCGGGTCACGCCTTCGCTGCGTGGCGGAGGACGGAGCGGGTCGCTCTCGCTGGCGGGAGCGGATAGCGCTCCAGCATGGCGTTGAACTTGGCCCACCCCATCCGAGCGCGCTGGGAGCGGCGGTCCAGCCACCGCCTCCAGCTGCCCAGAACCCAGAAGCGGAAGCGGGAGAGGGCGGTCGAGTTCCCGGTGATCCCGTAGAACGCGAAGTGCCCCCGGAGCTTCTGCGCCAGGGCCTGTTGCTGCTCCTTGAGCGACCAGTGGCGGTGCCGGCGACACCAGTCGTCGACGGCCTTCAAGGCACGGCGGAAACGGCTCGCGGCCGTGTTCTGCTTGACGACCCACCCGCCCTTCCTCGTCCGCGCCCAGAAGTGGCGAAAGCCGAGGAAGTCGAAGTCCTGCGGTTGAGTGCCGAAGGGGTCTTCGCCTTCCGGTGGACCGGCATGTCGGCCGCCTGAATGGGACCAGGCGGGTTCGGGTGGAGCGTGAGGCCGGAAGCACCCCGAGTCGCTCGGGGATGGCCTTGATCCGGCGCGCGTCGTTCACCGAAGCGAAGACGATCACCAGGTCGTCCGCGTAGCGGACCAGGAAGGCCTTGCCTTCCAGACTGGGTCGGATCTCGCTCGAACCACGTGTCCACGACCAGGTGGAGGTAGACGGCGAGTGAGAGGCGAGGATCACTCCACCTTGAGGAGTGCCTTCGTCGGGGATCTCGAAAGGTCCCTCTTCGAGCACAATTTGCCTTGAGCCACTTGTCGATCGTGCGGCGCAGCACGCCGTCACGCACCCGCTGGTCGAGGATCGCTCGGAGATGGGCGTGGTCCAGGAGCTGGGCGAACTTCCTCTGATGTCCACCTCGGCACCCAGCCCCCGTCCATGTCCATCGCCCTTTCCAGAGGGTCTGGAGCGCCTGGTGTACTGACCGCTTGGGCCGAAAGTCGCACGAACAGTCCAGGTGAAGTCCTGCTCGCAGACGGCCTCCAGCGCTACGGTGGTCACCGCCCTCTGGAGGATCTTGTCCTCGATAGTCGGATCCCTGCGGGTCGGGTTTCTGTGCTGTCCCCTTGGGAATGCACACGCCTCACCGGAGGGGGCCCTGTAGGTGCCAGCCTGAAGCGTTCCAGCAGGTCCCGGAGGCTGCCCTCCAGACCCTTTGCATACTGGGCCGCCGTCTGGCCATCCACCCCAGGAGCCCCGTCCTTGCGAGTGCGCGCTGATAGGCCTCGTGGAGGAAGTCGAAGTCGATATGGTGCGAGAGCGAGGTGAACGCCATGTCCGGGGCGTCTCTCGCCAGTTCCGCGATCCGTCGAAGCTCGTGGAGACGGCTGCGGGGCCCCGCATCCTGCCTTCTTTCCTTCCGACGGTGCGTGAGGCCGGCCAGGCCGGCCGGCTTCTTCCCTGGCGCGCCCCTTCTTTCGGGCTCCGCGGGCTCCCTCGGGGAGGGTTACCCCGCTCCTCGCTACTATGGGGCGCTCTGACTCTGCTCTCCTTCCCCTCGCTCGGTCGCCTTCGCTCGGGGGCACCTGCCCTGCCGCCCCGTGTTCTGCTCCCGCGGTGACGGGCCGGTGACCCCCGCGGCCTGTGTTGATAGACCGGTCCCCACCGGTCCGTGAGGCAGGAGACGAGCAGAGCCTCCCAGGTTCCTGGGGAACCCTCGTGCACATGCCGCGGTCTACGACCCCGCCGAGCCCACGTGCCTGGCATCCGTCACGTGGGTGCTGCCTTCCGCTCAGCTGAAAGCGTCGGCCTCGGGTTGGATCTTTCGGGGCTCAATACGCGGCCTACGCACTCCCTGTCTACGCCTCGCAGCGTCCCGTCGCCGGTAGCTGCGCAAGACTCGGTTCCGGCGGTCGCCATCTTTGCCGGGTGGTCGCCCGGGCCTTCTAGCTTCGGGGTCTGCCCACTGGGTTCCGACAGGGGGTTTCAGCGTGACCCTACCCGGTCATGGCGTCCTCCCCCTCCAGGCTTCGCCTGGCGCACCAGCCGCGATCACACGCGGGCCTGTCCTCGGACCCGTCTTCGCAGACGGCCGAGCCGCCTCCGAGCACACCTCCCCGCGCCTTCGCAGCAGGAGCCTCAGGCGAGCCGAACGAGGGCGAGGCGATGCGGCGCGAAGGCGACCGATGGCGGCCTCCTGGCCGCCGAGGGAGCCTGAGCGCGGGGGGGGGGGGGGGCGCCCCCCCCCCCCCCCCCCCCGACGCACCGCAGCGCCCGCCAGCGTTCGGCGCAGCCGCGATCACACTACAGCGCGTACGAGGCGATCGCCGTCACGATCATGAACGCGGCCACGCTGCCCAGCGCCACGTACGCCTTGCGGGGGGAGCAGAGGAGCAGCGGCGCGGCCACGAACACCGACGAGTAGGCGCCGACGATCGTTCCGAACAGCAGCGCGACCGCGAAGCCCTGGATCGCCGACAGGCCGAAGAAGCTGGCCACGAACAGGAAGAACATGCACAGGAACGTCGTGCCCGAGGTGAGCACCGTGCGGCTCAGCGTCTTGTTGATGGCCAGGTTGACGATCTCCGGCGTGTAGGTCCGGGACTTCGCCAGGCGCATCTCCTCGCGGATGCGGTCGAGGATGACGATCGTGTCGTTGATCGAGTAGCCGACCAGCGTGAGGAAGGCGGTGATCGTCGTCAGGCTGAACTTGACGTCGAAGTTCACCCCGGCGGCCGACAGGATCAGGTCCATGATCGCCAGGAAGCCCAGGAGCGCCAGGACGTCGTGCGCGAGCGCGACGATGGCCGTGATGCCGGCCCAGAAGTCGAAGCGCAGCCAGACGTAGAGGCAGACCATCAGGACCGAGAAGAAGGTCGCGACCAGCGCCTTCGACTTGAGGTTGCGCGCCACGACCGAGCCGATCTGGTCGATGTTGGGGATCGGCACCGCCGGCGCGAAGAACACCTGCTGGTCGCGCGCCCGCTCGAGCCCGTTCTTGAGCACCTGGACCGCGGCCGCCGCCTCGTGCGGGGCGACGGCGTGCGTCTGGAGCTCGAAGATGACGGGCAGGTTGCGCCGCGCGCCGACGTCGCGCCGCACCTCGTCGAGCGGCCGGTCGGCGCCCTGCGGGGTCTTGAGCGGCACGCCCAGGTCGCGCGCGTCGCGGCGGACCTCCTCGTCGGCCTCGGTCCACTGGCCCGGCACCTCGGTCACCGTGAAGCCCGGCTCCCCGCCCTCCGGCCCGGCGAGGGCCAGGAAGAGCGCCTTGCGCCGCTCGACCTCGGGCCCCGAGCCGCGCTCGGCCTCGGCCATGGCGCGGAGCGCCTTCGGCAGCTCGGTCCGGACGCGCTCGGCGGTCACGGGGGCGGCCGCCGTCTCGAAGCCCGATGCGGTCAGCGCCACGAGCTCGGCGCGGAAGCGGGCGCGGACCCGCCCCTCGGCGTCGGGCTCGGTCGTCACCACGTCCTGACCGTCGATCTGCGGGTAGGGGTGGACGAGCTGCTCGCCGAAGAGCTTGCGGATCTCCTCGGCGAAGAACTCCTGGTTGCCGGCGCCGAGGTCCGCGGCGGCCGGCGCGGGCGCGCCGGGGGCGGCCTCCGCCGGATCGGCGCCCGGATCAGCGCCCGGATCAGCGCCCGGATCAGCGCCCGGCGCGGCCGGCGGGGGCGGCGCGTCGCCCGGCGCGGCCTCCAGGCGAGGCGCGTCGTCGGCCGGCGGGGCGTCGGCCGGCGGGGCGTCGGCCGGCGGGGCGTCGGCCGGCGGGGCGTCGGCCGGCGGGGCGTCCTGCCCGTAGGCCGCTGGCAGGAGGGCGTCGAGGGGGTTCGGCAGGCTCGAGACCTTCGCCGTCGCCGGCGCCGCGCCGCCGATGAGCCGCGTGCGCAGCAGCCACTCGCGCGAGCGCTCGAGGCCGCCGCGGTCGCGCGGGCCGACCCGCTGCACCTCGACCTGCACCTGCTTGCCCATCTTCGCGAAGTGCTCGGCGATCAGCCGCTCGACCTCGCGCTTCTCCATGGGCTGCTCGAGCACCATGGTCAGCGCCGTGCCGCCGGTGAAGTCGATGCCGTACTTCGCGTCGCCGCGGGCGAGGAACACCACCCAGCCGACGCAGATGAGCGACAGCGAGAGCACCGCCGCCTTGGGGAACGTCGCCCAGTAGTCGAAGTTGAGCCGCTGGAAGAGCAGCCGGAAGTTGATCTGGTGGATGAAGCCCTTCGCGACGAAGAGCCCGTAGAGCGCCTGTGTGACGAACAGCGCCGTGAACATCGACACGACGATGCCGATCGTCAGCGTGAGGCCGAAGCCCTTGATCGGGCCCGTGCCGGCCCACATGAGGACCAGCGCCGTGAGGACCGTCGTCAGGTTGGCGTCGAAGATCGTCCAGAAGGCGCGCTCGTAGCCGGACTGGATGGCCTGCTTCAGCGCGGCCCCTCTGGCCGCCTCCTCGCGGATGCGCTCGTAGATGAGGATGTTCGCGTCGACCGCCATGGCGGCCGTGAGCACGATGCCCGCGATGCCCGGCAGCGTGAGCGTGGCCCCGAACATCGCCAGCGTGCCGAGCAGCAGGTAGATGTTCAGCACCATGGCGATGTTCGCCACCATGCCGGCGCGCACGCCGTAGTACCAGAGCATGAAGAGCATGATCGCGGCGAGCGAGGCGAGGGTCGCGGTCGCCCCCAGCGACACGGCGGCCTGGCCGAGCTGCGCGCCGACGTCCTTGCGGTAGGCGAACACCGGCTTGGCCGGCAGGGCGCCCGCCTTGAGCGTGACGATCAGGTTCGTCAGCTCCTTCTCGTCCCAGCCCTGCTCGCCGCCCTGGATGATGCCCTTCTTGCCGATCTCCGACTGGATCGTCGGGGCCGAGCGGAGCTGACCGTCGAGGATGATCGCGAGGTTGCGGTGGACGTGCGCCGAGGTCAGCTCGCGGAACTTGCGCGCGCCCTCGGAGTCCCACTCGAAGCCGACCGCCGGCTTGCCGCGCTCGTCGAGCGTGCGGTAGGCATTGGCCAGCAGGTCGCCGTCGACGTAGAGGGCCCGCCCGGACGGCGTGGCGTTCTCGAGCAGCCGCGGCTGCCCGGCCTGGCCCATGCGGGCCTGCTCGTGCGTGTAGGCGACGTCGTAGCGGTCGTTCTCGTGCCAGGTGCCGTCGCGCTTCTGGTCCTCGATGCGGGCGATCTCCGCCCGCTGCTCCGTGTCGGAGAGCCCGGACGCGAGCAGCTTGAACTGCAGGCGGCCCGCCTTCTCGATCTGGCTCTTGATGCGCTCGACCTCGGTCGGCGAGGCGTCGGGCACCTGCACCACGACGTCGTAGTTGCCCTGGCGGCGGATCGACAGCTCCTTGATGCCCAGGATGTCGACGCGCTCGCGCAGGACGCGCACGGCGTCCTCGGTCTGCTCGACCGAGGGCGCGCGGCCCTGGAAGTCGAGGGTGTAGATGATCTCCGACCCGCCCTTGAGGTCGAGGCCGAGCGGGATCTCGTTGAAGTAGAAGCCGAGGCCCCACAGCACCGTGATGAAGGCGGTGAGGACGTACTTCCAGCCGTAGTTCTCGTACATGGCGGATCAGCTCTTCTTGTCGTTGTCGGAGGCCGGCTTCTCCTCGGCCTCGGTGCCGAGGACGCGCGCGATGGCCGACTTGGCGAAGCGGACCTTCACCTTCGCCTGGTCGTCGACGCGCAGCGTGACCTCGTCCTCCTTGATGTTCACGATCGTGCCGTACATGCCGCCCGTGGTGAGCACGCGGTCGTTCTTCTTGATGGACGCGAGGAGCTTCTGCTTCTCGTCGGCCTCGCGCTTCTGGGGGCGGATGATGAAGAAGTAGACGAACGCGATGCCCAGGAGCAGCGGGAACACGAGGCCCCCGAGCGGGTCGGGCGGCGGCGCCTGGCCCTGGGCGAGCAGCGGGATGTGCGTGAGCGCGTTCAAGTGCAGGTCTCCGGAGGCCCCCCCGGGCGTCGTCGAGTGCGCGCGCGTGCGCGCGCCGGGCGGTCGCAAAGGGGGCGGATTGTACCAGCGGCGTCGTTCGTCGCAACGACGCGGGACGCAACGGCTAGGGGCGGAGGTGCCGGGCGAGGAAGGTGCGCGTCCGGGCCCACGCGTCGGCCGCCGCCTCGGACTGGTAGCGGGGGTTCGACGGGTTGGCGAAGGCGTGCTCGGCGTCGAAGACGTGCACCTCGTGGGTCACGCCCGCCTGCCCGAGCGCCTGCTCGAACGCCTTCACGGTCTCGAGCGGGATCGAGGGGTCGCGCGCGCCGAAGACGCCCAGCACGGCCGCCTTGATCGAGCGCAGCCGCGCCGGGTCGGTCACCAGGCGGCCGTAGTAGATCACCGCGGCCGAGAGGTCGGGGTCGTGGAGGGCCAGCTGCAGCGCCTGCGCGCCGCCGAAGCACCAGCCGATCGCGCCCACCTTCGGGGCGCGGACGCGGGCGTCCTCGCGCAGGAACCCGGCCGCGGCGCGCAGGCGCGCGAGCGCCCGGTCCGCCTCGACCGCGCGCATGAGCGCCATCGCGCGGTCGGACGTCGTGGCCACCTCGCCGCCGTAGAGGTCGACGGCGAGCGCCGGGTAGCCCTCGGCCGCCAGGCGGTCGGCCCAGTGCTTGACGTTGTCGTTGAGCCCCCACCACTCGTGGATGACGACGAGCCCGGGCAGCCCCTCGCCCCCGCTCGCGGGCAGGCTCAGGTAGGCGCGGTCGCCGCCCACCTCGACCATCTGCCCGCGCGGCGCCGGCGAGCGGTCGTGCGGGGCCTCGTGGAGGGCCTTGAACTCCTCCTCGGAGACGGCGCCCGTGAGCCCGGTGTCGTCCCGCTCCTGGGCGCGGACGCGCGCCTCCCGGCCGGCGATGAGGCCGAGCAGGGCGAGCAGGAGGACGTTGAGCGAGCGGACCACGACGAGGCTCCCTGAGGGAGGACGGCGAGCGGCCCGGATGTTTCAGCCCGGGCGGCCGGACACCTTAACAGGTCCGTGCGACGGCGCCAGGGCGCGGGCCCGACGGCGCTCAGGCGGCGGGCGCGCCGCTCGCCAGCCACTCCCGCGCCCAGGCGTCGACCGTCCCGGCGAGCACCTGCTCCCTGAGCGCCACGACGAGCCGCTGGTAGTAGCGCAGGTTGTGGATCGAGCCGTAGGTCAGGGCCGCGATCTCGCCCACCTTGTGCAGGTGGCGCAGGTAGGCGCGCGAGACGCCGTTGGCGCAGGCGAGGCAGTCGCAGGTCGGGTCGATCGGGCCGTGGTCCTCGGCGTGGGCGGCGTGCTTGAGCCGCAGGACGCCGCGCGGCCAGACGAACACCTCGGCGTTGCGCGCGTTGCGGGTGGGGAGCACGCAGTCGAACATGTCGATCCCGCGCAGGACCGAGCGCACGATGTCCTCGGGCTTGCCCACGCCCATCAGGTAACGGGGGCGGTCGGCGGGGAGGAGCGGGCAGGTGCCCGCGAGCGTGGCGTCCATCGCCTCGGGCCCCTCGCCGACCGACAGCCCGCCCACGGCGTAGCCGGGGAGGTCGAGCTCGAGCAGCGCCGCCGCGCTCTCTTGGCGCAGGTCGAGGTGCACCCCGCCCTGCACGATCCCGAAGAGCGCCTGCTCGCCCGGGCGCGCGTGCGCGTCGAGGCTGCGGCGCGCCCAGCGGGTCGTGCGCGCCACCGCGCTCGCGGCCTCGTCCTTCGTGCAGGGGAACGGCGCGCACTCGTCGAACGCCATGATGATGTCCGCGCCCAGTGCGTTCTGGACCTCGATCGAGCGCTCCGGCGTGAGGTCGATCGTCGCGCCGTCGTAGGGCGACTTGAACACGACGCCCTGCTCCGTGATCCGGCGCAGCTCCGACAGCGAGAACACCTGGTAGCCGCCCGAGTCGGTGAGCATGGCGTGCGGCCAGCGGTTGAACGCCGGCAGCCCGCCGGCGGCCTTCACGAGGTCGGGGCCGGGGCGCAGGGCCAGATGGAAGGTGTTGCCGAGGAGGATCCGCGTGCCGGTCGCCGCCACCTGGTCGGTGGTGCAGGCCTTCACGGCCCCGCGGGTGCCGACGGCCATGAAGGTGGGCGTGAGCACCGTCGCCCGGGGGAGCTCGAGGCGCCCGGCGCGCGCGGCGCCGCTCGTCCCCTCCAGCGTGAAGCGGAGGGGGCGCGTCATCGCGTCGCCTCCCGGGGCGCCGGCGCGGCGACCAGCCCCGGCGCGCCGTCGCCGCGCGCGGCGGGCGGAGGGGTCGGCGGCGGCGTGGCGAGCGCCGCGGCGCCGAGGAGCAGCGCCGGGACGAGCACCCGGAGCCCCACCCTCGCGGCCACCGGCACGACCACGGCGAGCGCGCCGGCCGCGAGGCCCAGCAGGGCGCCGGGGGCGTCGAGCGGGCCGCGGCGACGCCGGCCCCAGGGCGAGGGCGCCGGCGACCGCCAGGGCCGAGCGCGGGCCGGCGACGCGCGCCGCGGCGAGGAGCCCGAGGGCCGCCGTGGACCCGGCCGCGGCGCCCCGGCGACCGCGCCGCCGTCGAGGTCGCCGAGCGGCCCGGCCGCGGTGAGGCCAGGGCGGCCGCCGCGGCGACCGCGGCGGTGACCTCCACCCGCCGGCGCAGGCGCCGGCCGGCGTCGGCCAGGCCGATCGCCTCGGCGCCCGCGCCGCCCCGAGCGGCGAGGCCGCGACCGCCACGAGCGCGGTGGCCGCCAGCCCGAGGCCCCAGGCCCCGGCCGCCTGGTGGGCGACGACGAGGGCCCGCCCGCGAGCGCCGCGACCGTCGGCGCCGGCCGGAGGAGGGCGCCCAGGCGCACGAGGCCCTCGCCGCGGCCCCGCGGCCGCTCGAGCGCCCACCCGGCGCCGGCCGTGAGCGCGACGGCGAGGAGCAGCCCCGCCGCGATCGCGACGCGCCCGCCGGCGGGGGCGCCGGCGACGTGCAGGTCCAGCCCGCCCACGAGCACCTCGGCCCCGAGGAGGAGGAGCGCGGCCGCGACGACCACGGGCCGGAGGAGGCCGCGCGCGAGCAGGGCCGGGCCGTCGTCGTCGCCGTCGGCGCTCAGGGGCGGGGCCGCGGCGACCGCCACGGCCGAGGCCAGCGCCCCGCCGGCGACGAGCGCCACCGGCAGGAGCGCCGCGCGCGCCGCGAGGCCGCCCGGGTCGACCGCGTCGGGCGCCACCAGGCGCCTCGCCGCGCCAGGCCGGCCCCGGCGGCGGCGGCCGCCGCCACCGCGCCGGCGTGGGCGGCGACGAGCGCCGCGCCGCCCGGGGCGACGAGCGCGCAGGCCGCGGCCCCGACCGCGACCGCGGCCAGGGCAGGCGGCGCCGCTCCGCGGGCCGCGACGAGCGCCGTGAGGCAGGCGAGGGCGCTCAGGCCGACCGCCACGAGCGGCGGCGCGGTCGCGGGGGCCGCGCGCCGCGCAGGAGCGCGTCGGGCGGGGTCGCCGGCGCCGGCGCGGGCCGCGCGACCGCGCCGGGCGCGAGGGCGGCGACGGCGGCCGCGCACGCGCCGAGCACCAGGCCCAGGGCCAGGGAGGCCCCGACCGCCGCCGCGGCGACGAGGAGGACCCCGGCGCAAAGCAGGGCCCAGGGCCACCTGCTCCATCGGGGGGCGGTCCCGGCCGGCGCACGACCCACCGCCGCCAGACCGAGCCCGATGCCCACGGCGGCCAGGCATGCGCCGGCCGCGAGGGCCTCTGGAGGCAGTCCCGTCACCGCTCGCTCCCACGCCCCCCGGTCCAAGTGCTTCGTCCCGCGAGCGGCTCGGCCCGGCGTCACCCGGCAGGCCCGGGCCGGCGGGGCGGCGCGGGCCTGATGGGGGTTTACAGCCGACGCACCGCTGAATATAACTCGCAGCCCCGCGGGCGCGGGCGGCGAGTCCTCGCCGCCGCGCCCCACCCCATGACGCGTTGCTCCTCGCGCCGGCGAGGACCCGAGAGGACCCAGAAACCCGATGAATCCTCGACTCTTGCGCACCCTCCTCAACGGGACGTGGGTGGTGCTGCTGATCGCGACGATCTTCTACGCGCTGCCCGTGTTCGCGCAGGACGCCCCGACCGGCGAGCAGCCGCACGGCCCCGCCATCCATGGCCCCGGCCACCACGTCAGCGAGGCGACGATGGTCCTGCCGGACTTCGCCGCGAAGACGTTCGTGGCGGGCCTGGACGGCCGCACGCTCCTCATGATCGGCCTGGGCGTGTGCGCGCTCGGCCTCGTCTTCGGCATCGTGATCTACGGGCAGCTCAAGAGCCTGCCCGTGCACAAGTCGATGCTCGAGGTCTCGGAGCTCATCTACGAGACCTGCAAGACCTACCTGGTCACGCAGGGCAAGTTCATCGCCATCCTCTGGGCGTTCATCGCCCTGATCATGGCGATCTACTTCGGCGCCCTGCGCGAGGAGTTCACCGCCACGAAGGTGGTGATCATCATCCTCTTCAGCATCATCGGCATCCTCGGCAGCTACGGCGTCGCGTGGTTCGGCATCCGCGTGAACACGTTCGCCAACTCGCGCGCCGCGTTCGCGACGCTCAAGGGCAAGCCCTTCCCCGCCTACGAGATCCCGCTCAAGGCAGGCATGAGCATCGGCATGCTGCTGATCTCGGTCGAGCTGCTGATCATGCTGGCGATCCTCCTCTTCGTGCCGCGCGACCTGGCCGGGCCGTGCTTCATCGGCTTCGCGATCGGCGAGTCGCTGGGCGCGTCGGCGCTGCGCATCGCGGGCGGCATCTTCACGAAGATCGCCGACATCGGCTCCGACCTGATGAAGATCGTCTTCAACATCAAGGAGGACGACGCGCGCAACCCGGGCGTGATCGCCGACTGCGTGGGCGACAACGCCGGCGACTCGGTCGGCCCGAGCGCCGACGGCTTCGAGACGTACGGCGTCACGGGCGTGGCGCTGATCCTCGTGATCATGCTCGCGGCCGGCCAGATGGGCGACGACGCGGCCACGGCCGACATCCAGACCTCGCTCCTGGTGTGGATCTTCATGATGCGCGTCATGATGGTCATCGCCTCGGGCGCCTCGTACCTGATCAACGAGGCCATGGCGAAGGCCAAGTACGCCGCGGCCGACGTGATGAACTTCGAGCACCCGCTGACGATCCTCGTGATCCTCACCTCGGGCGTCTCGGTCGTCATGACCTACATCGTCTCCTACCTGCTGATCGGCGACCTGACCTACGGCGAGGGCCTGTGGTGGAAGCTGTCGACGATCATCAGCTGCGGCACGCTCGCCGGCGCGATCATCCCCGAGCTCGTGAAGGTCTTCACCTCGACCGAGTCGCGCCACGTCGAGGAGGTCGTCACCTCGTCGCGTGAGGGCGGCGCCTCGCTGAACGTGCTCTCGGGCCTCACGGCCGGCAACTTCAGCGCGTACTGGCTGGGCATGGCCATCGTCGGCCTCATGGGCGTGGCCTTCCTCATGGCGATCTGGGGGGGCGAGGTCGGCGTCTCGGCCCTGTTCTTCAACCCGCTCGCCGCGCCGGTGTTCGCCTTCGGCCTGGTGGCCTTCGGCTTCCTCGGCATGGGCCCGGTGACGATCGCCGTCGACTCCTACGGCCCGGTGACCGACAACGCCCAGTCGGTGTTCGAGCTGTCGACGATCGAGAGCATCCCGGGGATCAAGGAGGAGCTGAAGCGCGACTTCAACTTCGACGTGGACTTCGAGAAGGCCAAGCACTTCCTCGAGGAGAACGACGGCGCGGGCAACACGTTCAAGGCCACGGCCAAGCCGGTGCTCATCGGCACGGCCGTCGTGGGCGCCACGGCCATGATCTTCTCGATCGTCGTGCTGCTCACGCAGGGCCTCCAGCCGCTCCTCCTGGCGAACCTGTCGCTCCTCCACCCGCCCTTCCTCCTCGGCCTGATCACGGGCGGCGCGGTGATCTACTGGTTCACCGGCGCCTCGACGCAGGCGGTGAGCACGGGCGCCTACCGGGCGGTCGAGTTCATCAAGGGCAACATCAAGCTCGACGGGACCGAGAAGGCCTCGATCGCCGACAGCAAGAAGGTCGTCGAGATCTGCACCCAGTACGCCCAGGCGGGCATGTTCAACATCTTCCTCGTGGTGTTCTTCTCGACGCTGGCCTTCGCCTGCCTCGAGAGCTACTTCTTCATCGGCTACCTGGTGTCGATCGCGATCTTCGGCCTCTACCAGGCGATCTTCATGGCCAACGCCGGCGGCGCCTGGGACAACGCCAAGAAGGTCGTCGAGGTGAAGCTGAAGCAGAAGGGCACGCCGCTGCACGCGGCCAGCGTCGTCGGCGACACGATCGGCGACCCCTTCAAGGACACCTCGTCGGTGGCCATGAACCCGATCATCAAGTTCACGACGCTGTTCGGGATCCTGGCCGTCGAGCTCGCGATCACCATGCCGCGCGACCTGAGCAAGGGCCTCGCGGTGGTGTTCTTCGTGATCTCGGTGGCGTTCGTCTACCGGTCGTTCTACGGCATGCGCATCGAGACCGGCGGCGACGCCGGCGCGGCCGCGCCGAAGCCGCCGGAGCCCGCGACGACGACGTCGGCCTGATCGCGTCGGTCTCTTGCCTGGAGCGGGGGGCGGTCCGGCGAGCGGCGGGCGGCCCCCCGCGCCCATGTACGGGGCGCCTGGCGGAGCGAGGGGCGCCTCGACGCTATAATGGCGGTGGTCGTGAGGCCCTCATGGCCGCAGGCCTCCTGAGTCAGAGAGCCACCCGTGACCGAGCTCCTCACCACGCCCTCCGCCGCCGTCGACCAGGACCACCTGGTCGTCCTGCACGGCGCCACCTGGGCCGACTACCAGCGGCTGCTCGAGCTCCGCGGCGAGGGGAGCACACCGCGGCTGACCTACCTGGAGGGGAGGCTGGAGCTCATGAGCCCGGGCCGTCGTCATGAGCTGGTCGCCTCCATGATCGGGTGCCTCGTGGAGGCGTGGTGCCTCGAGACCGGCGTGGGGATCACCCCCTACGGCCGCTGGACGCTCGAGCGCAAGGAGATGGAGCGGGGCCTGGAGCCCGACGAGTGCTACGTGCTCGGCGCCGAGGACGAGCCCGCCCTCCCGGACCTGGCGATCGAGGTCATCGTCACGTCGGGGGGCCTGAACAAGCTTGAGGTCTACCGCCCGCTCGGCGTGCGGGAGGTGTGGTTCTGGCGGGCCGGGGCGATCTCGCTCCACGCCCTCCGCGGCGACAGCTACGAGCCCGTCGCCCGCAGCGAGGTCCTTCCCGGGATCGACCTGGACCTGCTCCTGCGCTTCCTCGACGTCCGGCCCATGACGCGCGCCGTCGAGGAGTACCGGGCGGCCCTGCGCGCGTCGTCCCGGCGCCCCCTGAGCCAGGACGACCTCCCCCCTCGCCGGAGGACGTCGGACCCGCCGATATAGTGATGGTCGGCCCCGCGCCGGAGGGGGACCTCATGCCCGCGCCGCCCAGAAAGCCCAAGGTCCTCCCGCCGCTCGAGCCGGACGACGCCGACGACGCCGACGACGACCGCCTCGTCGCCCCGGCCCCCCGGCCTGGCGACGACGACCGGAGCCTGCGCCCGACGAGCTTCGACGAGTTCGTCGGGCAGGCGCGGGTGGTCGAGAACCTGCGCACCTGGACCCAGGCCGCGCAGCGGAGCGGGCGGCCGCTGGACCACATCCTGTTCACCGGGCCGCCGGGGCTGGGCAAGACGACCCTCGCGCACCTGGTGGCGACGACCCTCGGCGCCGAGATGACGACCTCCTCGGGGCCGGTGCTCGAGCGGCCGCGCGACCTCGCGGGGATGCTCACCAAGCTCGGCCGGGGCGACGTCCTGTTCATCGACGAGGTCCACCGCCTGCGCACGCACGTCGAGGAGTACCTCTACAGCGCGATGGAGGACTTCAAGATCGACCTGGCGATCGACGAGGGGCCCTACGCGCGCAGCGTCACGGTGCCGCTCCAGCGCTTCACCCTGATCGGCGCGACGACGCGGGCGGGGCTGCTCTCCAAGCCCTTCCGCGACCGCTTCGGCATCCAGGAGCGGCTCATGCCCTACGAGCCGGCGGAGCTGGAGCGGATCGTCACCCGCTCGGCCGGGGTCCTCGGCATGCCGATCGCCCCGGACGCCGCGGGCGTGATCGCCCGGCGCTCGCGCGGCACGCCGCGCATCGCCAACCGCTTCCTGGCGCGCGTGCGCGACGTGGCCCAGGCGGCCGGCCAGGCGCGGATCACGGCCGCCACCGCCGAGCAGGGGCTCGCCATGCTGGGCGTCGACCAGGAGGGGCTCGACGAGCTCGACCGGCGGATCCTGGCCGTCCTGGCCGAGAGCCCGGGGACGCCCGTCGGCCTGAAGACCCTGGCCGTGGCCACCGGCGAGGAGGAGGGCACGATCGAGGAGGTCTACGAGCCCTACCTGATCGTGCGCGGCTTCGTGCGCAAGACGGCGCGCGGGCGGGTCCTGGGCCCCAACGGCCACGCGCTCCTGGGGATCGAGCCGCCGCCCCCGCCGCCCGGCGGCGACCCGGCGCGGCAGCCGCAGGGGATGCTCTTCGCGTGAGGGGCCACCCCCGCAAGCGGCGGCCGCGTCCTCGCGCCGGCGAGCGGGCGGCGCTCGTGCGCGTGTGGCGCCGGCGCCTGCGCCGCGCGGCCGACGTCGGGGCCGCCGTGGTCGCCCACGCGGCGCTCGCGGGGCTGGCCACCGGCCGCGCGCTGGCCGGGGCGCGGCGCCGCCTGCCGCGCGGGGTCCGGCGGCGCATCCCGCAGGTGGTCGCGGCGCTCGTCGCGGTCCTGACGATCGCCTGCTACACGCAGACGCCGCGCCCGGCGCGCCCGCCGCGGGCCGCGCCCGAGGCCAGCTTCGTCCTGCGCGAGGAGCCGCGCGTGCGCGTGGCCCTGGTCGAGGCGGCGCCGGCGGTCACGCTGGCGCTGCCGGGCGCCTGGGTCGTGACGCCCGACCGCGGCGAGCCGGTGGCCGTCGCCGACCAGGACGAGGTCGTCGTCCGCCCCGTCGGCGACGGCCTGGCGCTCGAGGCGCCGGCGCGCAGCGTGGGCTGGCCCGGGGCCACGGCGCTGACGATCGCGCCCGGCCCGGCGGCGAGCCGGGCCGAGCCGCCCGCGTTCGGGCTCGGGGCGAAGCGCTTCCGGGGCGACGTCCGCGTGCGGCGCCTCGACGATGGCCGCCTGCGCCTGGTCACGGGCGTGGCGCTCGAGGAGTACCTCGTCGGCGTGATCGGGCACGAGATGCCGCTCACCTGGTCCGACGCCGCGCTGCACGCCCAGGCGATCGCCGCGCGCACCTACGCGCTCGTGAACCTCAAGCCGAAGGCGGACCACGACCTCAAGGCCGACGAGCGCAGCCAGGTCTTCGGCGGCGTGACCGCGCGGGAGGCCCGGGCCCGGGCGATGGTCGAGGCCACGCGCGCGATGGTCCTCACCTGGCAGGGCAAGCCGTTCACGACCTACTTCCACTCCACCTGCGGCGGCGACACGGTCCCGGCCGCGTGGATCTTCGGCCCGGGCCCGGGCAACGCCCTCCCGCCGCTCGAGGGGGCGCCGGGGTGCAAGTGCCAGGCGTCCAGGGCCTACCGCTGGACGCTCGACGTCGACCTCGCGACCGACGCGGCCCTGCGCAAGCTGGTCCTCGAGCTGCCCCTGCGCGCGGTCTCGGTCGAGCCCTGGCCGCGCGGCGGCTACGCGAAGACGGTCACCTTCGTCGACGCCGGCGGCGACCGGGTCACGCGCCCGGCGACCGAGGTCCGCGCGGCCTTCTACCCGCGGCTCAAGAGCACGGCCTTCGAGGTGGACCTCGACCCCGGCGGGACCCGGCTCACCTTCCGCGGGCGGGGCTGGGGGCACGGCGTCGGGCTGTGCCAGTACGGCGCCGAGGGCTTCGCCAAGGAGGGGCTGACCGGGGAGCAGATCCTCCAGCGCGCCTACCCGGGGGCCAAGCTGGAGCGCCTGGGCTACTGAATCCGATGTAGCCTGTCACCCCGAGAGGTGCCCCGTGGCCCTGAGCCCCGACCTGCTGGAGATCCTCTGCTGCCCCGAGGACCGGACCCCGGTCAAGCCGGCCGACGCCGGCCTGGTCGAGCGGCTGAACGCCGCGATCGCCGCCGGCAAGGTGAAGAACCGCGGCGGGCATCCGGTGACCGAGGCCGTGCAGACGGCCCTGGTGCGCGAGGACGGCAAGGTCCTCTACGCCGTGCGCGACGACATCCCGGTGATGATCGTCGACGAGGGGATCTCAGTCGAAGGGCTGTAGCCCCTCAGGAGCCGGGGAGGCGCAGCGCGTTGATCCGCGCCGCGGCGTAGCCGGCGCCGAAGCCGTTGTCGATGTTCACCACCGTCAGCCCCGGCGCGCACGAGTTCAGCATGCCGAGGAGCGCGGCCAGGCCGCCGAACGAGGCCCCGTAGCCGACGCTCGTGGGCACCGCGATCACCGGCCGGTCGATGAGCCCGCCGACGACGCTCGGGAGGGCGCCCTCCATCCCGGCCACGACGACGACGACGCCGGCCCGGCGCAGCACCTGCGTGTGGGCGAGCAGGCGGTGGATCCCGGCCACGCCCACGTCGTAGAGCGTCTCCACGCGCGAGCCGCAGGCCTCGGCCGTGACGCGGGCCTCCTCGGCGACCGGCAGGTCCGAGGTCCCGGCGGCGACGACGAGCACGGGGTCGGGCGGCGCCGGGCGGGGCTCGCGCCGCAGCGTGATCGTCCGCGCCCGCGCCTCGTGGTGCGCGGCGGGCACGGCGGCCAGGACGGCCTCGGCCTGCGCGGCGTCGACGCGCGTGACCAGGAGGTCGTGGCCGCGGTCGACGATCGCGCGGGCGATCGACGCCAGGTGCTCGGGCGCCTTGCCCTGCCCGAAGACGACCTCCGGGACGCCCAGGCGCAGGGCGCGGTGGTGGTCGACCTTCGCGAAGCCGAGGTCCTGGAAGGGGAGCTCCTTGAGGGCAAGGAGCGCCGCGTCGGGCGTGCGCCGCCCCTGCGCGACCTCCTCGAGCAGGGCCCTGATCGCATCCGGGGTCATGCCAGCTCCGAGCGCGCCTCGGCGGAGCGCGCCAGCTCGTCGTCGCCGGGGACGCTCGCCCGCAGGCGGGCCGCCGCCAGCGCCGCCACCATGGCGGCGTTGTCGGTGCAGTAGGCGGGCGGCGTGAGGACCACGCGCAGGCCCTGCGCCTCGCCGCGCTCGCGCGCGAGCGCGCGCAGCCGCCCGTTGCAGGCCACGCCGCCGCCGAGGGCGATCGTCGAGACCCCCTCCTCGAGGGCCGCCTCGACCGTCACGTCGACCAGCAGGTCGCAGACGGCCTCCTGGAACGACGCCGCCACGTCGGCGACGCTCGTCCCCGGGAGCAGCGGCGCCTCCTTGGGCTGGTTGCGCCCCCGCGTGCCGTAGAGCACGGCCGTCTTGAGGCCGCTGAAGCTCACGTCGTACTTGCGCCGCTTCACCCGCGCCCGGGGGAAGTCGTAGGCGGTCGGGTCGCCCGCGCGGGCGGCCTGCTCGACGTGCGGCCCGCCCGGGTAGGGCAGGCCGAGGAGGATCGCCACCTTGTCGAACGCCTCGCCGGCGGCGTCGTCGACCGTCCGGCCGAGCCGCCGGACCTGCCCCGGGCCGTCGTAGCGGTAGATCCCCGTGTGCCCGCCCGACGCCAGGAGGGCCACCAGCGGCGGCTCGACGTCCGGTGCGGCGGCGGCCCCGGGCGGCGGCAGCGTGCAGGCGTGCACGTGCGCCTCGAGGTGGTCGATGGCCACGAACGGGACGTCGCGCGCCACGGCGAACGCCTTCCCCCAGGAGAGCCCCACCACCAGGCAGTTGACGAGCCCCGGCGCGCGCGTCGCGGCCACGGCGTCGACCTGCGCCGGCGTCCGACCGGCCGCGCGGAAGGCCTCGTCGGCGACGAGGTCGATCACCTCGCTGTGGGCGCGGGCGGCGATGTCGGGCACGACGCCGCCGAACGGCGCGTGCCGCTCGATCTGCGAGCGCACGGCGCTGGAGAGCACCCGGCCGTCCTCGACCAGGGCCACCGCCGTCTCGTCGCAGGAGCTCTCCACCCCGAGGACCAGCACCGCGCCTCCACCCGCCTCCCGCCCGAGGATCGCAGATTCCGCCGGGCGGGCCAGCCCGCCAACATCGGCTCGGCGTCAGCGGTCCTCGAGCAGCGCGTCGAGCTCCGGCCGCCGTCCGAACCGCTGCTGGAACTCGCGCGCGTAGTGCGGCGGGAGCCGCAGGAGCGGCTCGGCGCGCGCCTGCCGCCAGGCCTCGAGCACGACCTCGGCCGGCTCGCGGGTGAGGAGCAGGTAGCGCCCGACCACGAGGTGCAGCTCGGGGCGCTCGGGGTCGAGGAGCTGCGCGTCCTGCAGGAGCGCCGTCGCCTGCGGGAAGAGCGCCGGGTCGGGGGTGTCCAGGTAGGTGTCGACGATGGCCAGGCGCGGCCCGGCGCCCGCCGACGTCGCCACCACCGTCTGGGCGTCGCGCATGGCCAGCTCGAACTGCTGCATCAGCCCCGGACGGCGCCCGCCCCCGCGCATCTCCCGCATGGCGTTCGCCACCAGCGCCCGCATCCGGACGACGAGGATGCGCGTGTCGCTCCCGCCGACGACCGCCAGCGCGCGGACCGCCGCCTCGAGCGCCTCGCGCGGCTCGTCGGGCCGGAGCGCAAGGAGCGCCTCCGCCCGGAGCGCGAGCGCCGCGGCGTGCTCCGGCTCGCGCGTCAGCGCCTGGACCGCGGCGTCGTGGGCGGCCTGGAGGCGCCCGACGAGGCGCTCGGCCTCGCCCCGGGCGACCAGCCCCTCGACGCCCGCGTCGCGCCCGGCGAGCTCGCGGTAGCGCCGCTCGGCGTCGCCGAGGCGCCCGCGCCGCAGGGCCAGCTCCGCCTCCAGGCGCGCCACCTCCGGCGTGGCGACGCCGAGGGCGCGCAGGCGGTCGAGCGCCTCCTCGGCCGGCCTCACGGCGTCGCGCCCGAGGCTCACGCGCGCCCGCTCGAGCGCCACCTCGGGGCCGTCCGGCGCCCGGTCCAGGGCCGCCTCGACCTCGCGCCACGGCCGCCCGCGCGCCGCGAGCAGCAGGGCCTCGCGCACGGCGACGCGGGCCGGCTCCGGAACGCGCACGGCGCGCGCGTCGGCGCGGAGGGCGAGCTCCTGGTCGACCTGGTCCGGGCGCGGGGCGGGCGCCGCGCCCCCGCTCAGGCCCACCGCCTGGGCGATGCGCGCGCGGAGCTGCGGCGTCGTCTGGCGCAGCTGCGCCAGGGCGAGGTCGCGGTCGAGGGCGAACGCCTGGCGCCAGTCGGACTCGGCGGCCGTGGGGCGGTCGAGCTCCTCGTGCACCAGCCCGCGCAGGAACAGGGTCTCGACGTCGTCGGGCCGGAGCTCGAGGGCGCGCTCGAGGTCCCTGAGGGCGCCGTTGCGCTCGCCCGCGAACCGGCGCGCGACGGCGCGGGCCGCGAGCGTGCTCGGGTCGGGCTGCGGCTCGCCCAGCTCGACGGCCCGGTCGAACGCCGCGAGCGCATGGTTCGTGCGCTCGAGCGCGTGCAGCGCCGTCCCCCGGATCGCGTGGCAGAGCTGGTCGTCCGGCGCGGTAGCGAGGCAGCGGTCGACCTCCTCGAGCGCCTTCTCGTGGTCCTGGACGACGGTCAGGAGGTGGGCCAGGCGGACCCGGGCCAGGAAGAGCCCGGGCTCGGCCTCGCAGGCCCGCCGGACGAGCTGGAGCGCCTCCGCGGGCTGCCCCGGGTCCAGCAGGGCGGCCTGGGCCAGGAGGCGCAGCGCCCCGCCCGCGTCCTCCGCCGCCAGCCGGCGAAGCTGCTCGGCGGCCTCGGCCCGACGGCCCAGCTGCCGGAGGAGGTGGGCGCGCAGGAGGCGCGCCTCGTGCCCGAGGCGCCCCAGCTCGGCGAGCGCGTGCTCGACCCGCGTGGCCGCCTGCTGGTAGCGGGCCCGTCGGCGCAGGTGCTCCGCCGCCGCGAGGTGCAGGGCCGCCTGGAGGGAGTGGTCTTCTCGGGCCAGCTCGATGGCCTCGTCGAGCGCGCTCAGCACGTCGCCCGTGACCCGCTCCTCGGGGCGGCGCGCCAGCGTGATCGCGGCGATCGCCGGCGCGAGGGCCCGGGCCCCGGGGGTGGCCTCCGGCGCCGCGGCCAGGGCCGCCGCCTCGTCGCGCAGGCGCGCCAGGTCGACCTCGCCGGCGAACAGCGCCGCGCGCACGGTCTCGGCGCGCGCCGCGACCTGCCGCGCCCGCTCGGCGCGCGCCGCGACCTCCTCCTCGCGCCGGCGGGTCTCCGCGGCGGCGGCGTGGTCCGACCAGGCGCGCCAGCCGAGCGCCGCGAGGGCCAGCGCCACGGCCAGGGCCGCGCCGACCACCAGGCGCCGCGTCCAGCGGTCGCGCCCGCCCCCGCCGGGCGAGGGCGTCCGCACGCCCCGACCGGCCAGGAACCGCTCCAGGTCGCGGGCGAGCGTCCGGGCGGCGTCGTAGCGCGCGCCGCGGTCGCGGGCCAGGGCGCGCCGGCAGATGACCTCGAGCGCGGGCGGCGCGGCCGGCGCCACGGCGCGCAGCGCCGGCGCGTCCTCCATGATGACCCGCTCGGCGAGCTGGATCGTCGTCGCGGCCACGTGCGGGCGGCGCCCGGCCAAGCACTCGAACAGGATCACCCCGAGGGCGTAGACGTCGACCCGGTGGTCGATGTCGCGCTCGCCCTGGAGCTGCTCGGGCGCCATGTAGGCGGGCGTGCCGAGGAGCTCCCCGGTCCGTGACAGCCCGGCCCCGCCCCCCTGGTCGCGCGCCACGCCGAAGTCCATCACGCGCGGCCGGCCCGAGCCGTCCTCGAGAATGATGTTCGCGGGCTTGAGGTCGCGGTGGATGACGCCGCGGTCGTGCGCCGCCTGGACCGTCCTGGCGAGCGAGAGGACGACCCGCGCCGCGTCGTCGGGCGGCAGCGCGCCGTCCATGAGGCGCGCCTCGAGCGTGGCGCCCGGGCAGTACTCCATCACGTAGTAGTAGCGCCCGCCGTCGCAGCCGGTGTCGTAGACGGCGATGATCCCCGGGTCGTCGACCTTGCTCGCGACCGCCGCCTCGCGCTTGAAGCGCGTAACGGCCTCCTCGTCGCGCGCCATGTCCCCGAGCAGCACCTTGACCGCGAAGCGCCGCTCGAGCCCGGCGCGGCGGGCGAGGAAGATCACGCCGCCCGCGCCGCGGCCGATCTCCTGCAGGAGCGTGTAGGGCCCGACCTGCCGCTGGCCGCCGGGCAGGCCGAGCACGCGGACGTCCCGCACGGTCGAGTCGACCGTGTCCTGGGCGGGCGCGCGCAGCGTGTCGTCGACGAGCGGGGCGCGCGCGGCGAGGGCCGCCGCGGCCGCGGCGCGGCGCTTCGCCTTGTCGATGACCGTGGCCTCCGCGTCCCAGGCGTCCGGCGGCGGCACGCTCGCCGCGGGCGGGGGCGCGGCCGGGGCGAGCGGCCCGCTCGGGCGCTGCCGGTGGACGCCCGTCGAGCGCGGCCCGGTCGGTCCGACCGCGGCGTAGGACCCCGTGCCGGCCGGCGGCGGGGCGGGGCCGAACGAGCCCGTCGCCCGGGGCGTGGCCGGGTAGGCCCCCGTCCCGCGCATCGCGTGGCGGCCCGTGGCGCGCGGCTGCGCCGCCGGGTGGGCCCCGGTCGGGCGCTGCGGCTCGATGAGCATGGAGCCGACGGCATCCGACGCGGACGGGTCGACGAAGCCCAGCGGACCGCCGCAGCGGGCGCAGGCCAGGCGGTCGAAGCTCGCCAGCGCGTCGTAGCGCGCGCGCTCGCCGCACCGCTCGCAGGTGAAGGCGCCGCGCGTGAGGTCGCGCAGGAGGCTGGTGACGACCGCCGGCGCGAGCAGCTTGCCCTTGAGGAGCAGCTGCGGCAGCGGCTCGTCGAGGCCGACGTCGGCCCGCAGGTCGCGCGCGGCGCGGACCAGGTCCGGCGAGAGCACGCCGCGCCGGGTCCCGAGCTCGACGAAGGCCTCGTCCTGCGCGTTCGCCAAGCCCCCGCCGCCCTCCGACCCTCACCGACCCCTGCGCACACGATAGCAACGCCACCGGCCCCGCGCCGAGCCCCCTCCGCGCCCGTCCACGGCGACCGTCCGGCGCGCCTCCGCCCCGGGCCTCCGCGCGGCAAACGACGGCCGGCGCCCCCCGTATCATGCGCACCACACCGGGAGCCTTCGGAGGACCCATGCGCCACCCGCGTCCCTCGCTGTTCGCCGCCCTCTCCGCGCTCGCCGCGCTCTCCGTGGGGCTCGCCCCCGCCGCCCTCGCCCAGCAGGGGTCGGGCAGCTACGTCCGCTGGGCCGAGGGGCAGCGGCGCGAGGATGGCGCGCTCCAGACGGCCGTGGCGACGTTCCGGCACCCCACCCGCGACCAGGTCGTCGTCCTCTACGGCGTCGTCCACATCGCCGACGACGACTACTACGCCCGGGTGCAGCGCGACCTCGACAGCTACACGACCGTCCTCTACGAGGGCGTGGCGCCGGGCAAGGACGAGCCGACCGAGGCCGACAAGAGCCTCGGCGACATGCAGAAGGTCATGGGCGACCTGCTCGGCCTGACCTTCCAGAAGGACGGGATCGACTACACGCGCCAGAACCTGGTCCACGCCGACATGACCATGGACCAGCTCAAGGAGGCCATGGGCGGGGGCACGATCAACCCCATGGGCCAGCTCATGGACGAGAAGCAGCTGGCCAACATGGCCCCGATCATGAAGATGCTCGCCGGGATGGGCAAGATGCTCATGCAGGCGAACCCCGCCATGCGCGACCAGTTCAAGCGCCAGATGGCCCAGCAGCTCGCCAACGCCGACATGAGCCAGCTCGGCGGCATGGGCGAGAAGATGCACCAGGTCATCCTGATCGACCGCAACGTGGTGTGCATGGAGGTGCTCGAGCGGCAGCTCCAGGCGCAGCAGGACGGCTCGATCGGGATCTTCTACGGCGCGGCCCACATGCCCGACCTCGAGGAGCGCCTCCACGCCCAGGGCTTCACGCTGGTCGAGAAGCGCTGGATGTCGGCCTGGCAGGTGGGTCAGGGCGTGGACGACGGCTGGGCCGCCCCCGAGGCCGCCGCGCCCCGCGCTCGTCCCCAGGCCCAGCCCGCCGCCCCGCAGGGGGACGGCCGCCGCTGGTTC
>JAMLIC010000076.1 GCA_023954375.1 Planctomycetota bacterium | reverse complement strand
GCGCCGCCCGCGGCGACCTCGACGTGATCGACCGCCTGCTCGAGGCGCCCGCGCCGGACGCCGCGCGCGACGTGGCGCGCGTCCTGGGCGCGGCCGCGCTGCCGGCCCTCGGCGCGCGCCTGGCGGGGGCGAGCGACGACCAGGCCGTGGGGCTCCTCGGCCTCGTGGGGGCGCTCCGCGGCGCCGCGGGCGCCTTCGAGCTCGCCGCGGCGCGCGCCGGCGCCGACGCCCCCCCGAGCGTCCGGGCGGCGGCCCTCCGTGCGCTCGGCGAGCTCGACCCCGCGCGCGCCGCGCCGCTGGCCCGCGCCGCCGAGGGGTCGAGCGACCTCCTGGTGCGCACGTGGGCGCAGAGCGTCCTGCGCGCCGCCGGGGAGCGGTCGAGCACGTAGCGAGGGCGTGGGCCGCGCTGGCCCGTGCCGGCGACCGCGGCTAGAGTCCATCGCCCCGCTGCGAGCTCGTGCAGGGACACGAAGGACCGATGACCGGCGAGCCCAACCCCGTGCCCGACGACGAGATCGGCCCCGCCCGGCCCGTGCAGCGGGCCCCGGGCCCCGCCGCCCCCGGGCAGACGCCCGGCGAGGACACGCGCCCGCCGTCCGCGCCGGCCGAGCCGCCCCCCATGCCCCAGCGCGTGGGCGGCTACACGGTGCTCGAGCCGCTGGGCACGGGCGGCATGGGCCACGTCTACCTGGCCCGCCAGGACAGCCTCGAGCGCCTCGTCGCGCTCAAGGTCCTGCGCCACGAGCTGGCCCGGGACAAGAACTACCTCGAGCGCTTCCAGCGCGAGGCGAAGGCGGCGGCCCTCTTCCAGCATCCGCACGTCGTGGCCGTGATCGACACGGGCCACGACCCCGCGGCCGACCTGCACTACATCGCGTTCGAGTACGTCGACGGCGGCTCCCTCGAGGGCCTGTGCCGCGTCCAGGGCGCGCTCCCCGAGCGCCGCGCCCTGGAGGTCACGCGCGCCGTGGCGCTGGCCCTGCAGTTCGCCGAGAGCCGCCGCCTGATCCACCGCGACCTCAAGCCCGCGAACATCCTCATCGGCTCGGACGGGTCGGTGAAGCTGGCCGACCTGGGCCTCGTCCGGCACGCCGAGCGCGTCGGGCCGCAGGTGACCCAGGAGGGCATCATCCTCGGCACGCCGCTCTACATGGCGCCCGAGCAGGCCCTCGGCCGCGACATCGACATCCGCGCCGACATCTACGCCCTCGGCCTCTGTCTCTACCGCATGCTGACCGGGCGCACCCCCTTCAACGAGCGGGACGACACCTGCTCGACCCTGGCGATCCTCTCGCGGCACGTCAACGAGGAGCTGCCGGACGTGCGCGCGTCGGCGCCGGACGCGAGCGACGGCGTCGTGCGCCTCCTGGCCGACATGACGGCCCGGGAGGCCGAGCGGCGCTACCGCTCGGCGGTCCACGTCACCCAGGACATCGACCGCGTCCTCGCCGGGCAGCCGCCCCTGGGCGCGCGAGGGCACCTGGCGGACCTCGAGAGCGAGGCGCCCACGACGGCCGTCGGCCTGGCGACGGTCGCGGCGCTGCGGGAGGCGGCCTCCGCGCCCCAGGGCGCGGCGGCGAGACCCCGACGGTCGCCGCGCCGGCGCCAGGGCCGCCGCCGCCGGCGCCGCCAGCGCCAGGGCCGCCGGCGCCGCCGCAGCGGCGGCGGCGCTGGCCGCAGCTCCTGGCCCTGGCGACGGTCGCCGTCGGGGCGCTCCTGATCCCGGCCCACGCCCCGCCGGCGCCGGCGCCGCCGGCGCCCGCGCCCGACCCGGCGACGGCGACGGCCACCGAGGCGCCCACGCCGACGACGCCGACGACGCCGCCGACGCCGACGCCGCCGACGACGCCGGCCGCCGACCCGGCGCTCGATCCGGACCCGCTCGAGCCACCGCCTGACGACCTCCCGCCCGACGACGCGCCGCTCGACGAGCTCGAGCCGCTGCCGCTCGACGAGCCGGCCCCCCGCTCGCCCGACGCGATCGCCGACGCGGTGACGGCCGCCCGGGGCGACCCCGACCGGATCGCCGTGCTCGTGCGGCAGGTGAGCCAGGAGCTGTTCGTCGACGTCCCGCGCGGGCGCGAGCACCTCGAGCTGCTCGTGGCCCGGTCCGGCTGGTCGCCCTCTCCCCTGCGCGACACCTTCGTGGGCGCCGCCCAGGCCCTGCTGCTGGCGCTGGAGAACGTGCCGTGGGAGGAGCGACAGCGCCGGCTGGAGGCGCTCGCCCAGGCGACGCGCGCCCGCATGCGGGCGACGGAGATCGAGCGCCTGAAGGCGGCGATCGACGCCGAGCTGGCCCGCTGGCACCTGTTCGCGCTGGCCGCCCCCCGCGTGCGCCTGGCGCTCGGCGACCCGCGCGCCGAGGAGCAGGCCCTGCGCGCGCTCGACCCCCTGCCGGCCGACGTGTTCGTGCGCGAGGACGCCCGCGCCCTCCTGGCCATGGCCCGCGCCGCCGACCAGCCCGACCGCTGGGTGCGCCTCCCCGAGCGGCGCGAGGAGGTGCGCCTGGCGGTGCGCGAGCTGCGCGAGCGCATCGAGCGCACCGCGCTGGCGATGGTCCTGGCCGAGGAGGCCACGGTCGTGGCGCGGGTGCTCGAGCGCCAGCTCGCCGACCGCCACGCCAGCCTGCCGACCGCGCTCCTGCGCACCTGGGCCGAGGGGACGCACACGGTGGCGGGCGAGCCGCGCGCCGTCACGCAGAGCGTGTTCCTGCAGGCGCGCCGGCGCGAGGTGCCCGCGGGCGCGCCCTGGACGCGGCTGCCCGGCTGGGCGCTGGCGATCGAGCTCGACGGCCCGATCCAGGCCGGCGGCGTCACGGTCACGATCGACGACAAGCTGACCGTCCACCTGGGCGTCGCGGGCATCGTCGTGGGCGGCACCTTCCGCCCCTGTCAGCTCGCCGGGGCGCGGCAGGTGATCGTGGAGCCGCGGTTCGACGGCCTGCTCCTCCGCATGCCTGGCGCCGCGCCCGAGGAGCTCATGGTCACGCTGCCCGAGGGGCCGGTGGTCCCCGTGCGGTTCACCGCCCGCGCCGACGAGACGCGCGTGGCCCGGCTCGTCCTCGTGAGCCTGCCCCCGCGCCAGGCCCAGGACCCGCGCGGGGTGCGCGGCGAGTCGATCCGCCGCCAGCGGCAAGGGCGCTGAGCGCCGTGCCCGTCGAGGTCCGCCCCGGGCTCGTGATCCCGGACGACGAGCTCTCGCTCACGTTCAGCCGCTCGGGCGGGCCCGGCGGGCAGCACGTGAACAAGGCGAGCACGAAGGTCCTCCTGCGCTGGGACCTGCGGGGGTCGCGCGTCGTCACCGACGACCAGCGCGCGCGCCTCCTGGCGAAGCTCCCCCCGCGCTACGTGACGGCCGAGGGCGAGGTGCTCCTGCACTGCGACGAGCACAAGAGCCAGCACGAGAACCGCGCGGCCTGCCTCGCCCGCCTGGGCAGCCTGGCCCGCGACGCCCTGCGCCGCGAGAAGCGCCGCATCCCCACCAAGCCGGGCAAGGGCGCGAGGGCGCGGCGCCGCGAGGGGAAGGAGCGCCAGAGCCAGAAGAAGCGGGAGCGCCGCGGCGCGCACGACGGGTGAGGACGGACGGACCGCGGAGCGCGCGCGAGGCGCGCTCCGCGGCGAGCCTCACCGCGCCAGGCGCAGCCGCCGCTTCACGTCGTCGCGCAGGGGCGTGACCACCAGGCGGGCCTCGACCACCCGGCAGGCCGGGGCATCGCCCTCGGGCTCGAGCAGGACGGCCAGCGCGCCGCCCCGCCGCAGCAGGCTCGCGGCGTCGAACGGCTCGACCCAGGCGTGGACCGCCTCCTGCGCGAGCAGGGCCGGGAGGGCGCGCCAGCCCTCGAAGGGCAGCTCCTCGCCCTGCAGCGCGGTCGCCGCCAGGCGCAGCCCGGGGGCGGAGGCGCCCTCGAGCCGCACCTCGACCCCGAGGAGGACGCGCTCCTCGGCGGCGGCGTCGAGCGCCGCCCGGAGCGCCGGGGAGGGCTCCGCCGAGAGGACCACACGCGCGCCGGCGGCCCCGCCGAGCGCCAGGGGCGCGTCGGCCGGCCGCAGCGCGCCCTCGGGCGTCACGGCGAGGAGCGCCAGCGGATGCGCCTCGGGGCCGCCGTCGGCGAGGAGCATGAGCAGGTCGTCCTGGGCGCGGAGGCCGGCCTGCGCCTCGGCCAACCGGGCCTCGAGCGCCTGCTGGGCCGCCTGGAGCGCCTCGGCCGTCCGCGCCGCGGCCACGAGCTGCAGGGTGAGCTCGTCGACCTCGAGGGCCTGCTCGTCGACCTTCGTCAGTGTGCGCCGCAGGCGCCGCTCGACCTCCCCGCGCGCGGTCCGGGCCGCGGCGAGCCCGTGCTCGGCCGCCGCGAGCCGCTCGGCGAGCCCGGCGCGCTCCTCGGCGAGCGCGCCGCGCGCGGCGTCGAGCTCCTCGACCCGCGCGCCGGCCGCCTCGAGGCGCGGGGGGGGGGGGGGGCGCGCCCGCCCTCGCCGCCGCGCGCTCCTGGTCGAGGCGGGCGCGATCCGCCGCGCCCGCCTCGAGGCGGACGGTGGCCTCGTCCAGCCGGGCCCCCAGCGCGCGGATCAGCGCCTGCGCCTCGGCCAGCTCCTCGGCGAGCTTCGCGCGCTCCGCCTCGACCTTCGCGGCGGCTGCGCGCCCCGCGCGGTCGTCGTCCTGCGCCTGCTCGAGGTCGCGGCGCGCCTGCACGAGCTCGACGTAGCGCTGCTCGGCGAGCGTGGCCGCCTCGGCCCGCTTGCCCTCGGCCGCCGTGGCGTGGGCGGCCAGCTTGGCCTGGTGCGCCCCGCGATCGGCGAACCAGCCGAAGGCGACGATCGCCAGGAGCGCGCCCAGGGCGACGGTCACCAGCCGCTGGCCGGAGACCTCCCCCGGCGCCGGGCCGCCGCCCGGCACGTCGGCCCGGGCGGGCGCGGCGGACGGCTGCGTCGCGGCCGAAGGCGCCGACCGCTCGGCCGCCTGGCGCTGCCGCTCCTTCTCGTCGGCCCAGATGCGCGCCATGGTGTCGTTGACGCCGCCGTCGGCCGCAGGCCGCGAGCCCGCGACCGCCGGCTTCGCTGCCGGGCTGGCGGCGGGCTCGCCCGCCTTCGGCGGGCTGGCGGCGGGCTGACTCACCTTCGGCGGGCTGGCCGCCGGCTCGGTCGCCCTCGGCGGGCTGGGCGCAGCCTCGCTCGCCTTCGGCGCCTCGCTCGCCTTCGGCGGGCTGGGCGCAGCCTCGCTCGCCTTCGGCGCCTCGCTCGCCTTCGGCGGGCTGGCGGGGTCGGTCGCCTTCGGCGGGGTGCGCCAGGCGTCGCTGCTGTCGCGCTCGAGGAGGCCGCGCAGCGCGTCGCGCCGCTCCTCGACGAGGCTGCGCGAGGGCGTCGCGGCCAGGGTCGAGGCCTCCAGCGCGACGTCGGGCGGCGGCGGCTCGCTGGAGCCGGCGATCGGCTGCTCGTAGCACTTCTTGCACGACAGCGCGCGCGGGTCCCAGTGCGCCTTGCCGCAGAAGGTGCCGCCGCAGGTCGGGCAGCGGAACGGCTGGTCCGAGGCGTGGCGCGACCACGTGCGCGCCGCCGCGGCCGGGATCGCGGCCTGGCAGCCGTCGCACGTCCCGCCGTCGGGCGCGGCCACCGGGGCGGCGCCCGTCGCCCCGGCCGGGGCGCCCGGGCGGAGGGCCTGCGCGAACGCGCGGGCCGAGGGGAACCGGCGCGCGGGGTTCTTGTGCAGGGCCGTGCGCAGGGCGGCGCGCACCGCCTCGTCGAGGGCCGGGTCGGCGAAGGTGCCGGGGGCGAGGTCGGGGGCGCTGTCGTTGAGGCGGGCCAGCACGCGGTTCTTGGGCGGCGCCGGGATCGGGTGCTTGCCGGTGAGCATCTCCTGCAGGAGCAGCCCGACCGAGTAGACGTCCGCGCGCCCGTCGGCGGCCTCGCCCTTGATCATCTCCGGGGCGGCGTAGTCGGTGTCGACGCGCACCGGCCCGACCGGGGTCTCCTGCTCGTGGGCGACGACGCGCGCGAAGCCCACGTCCAGCAGGCGAGCGCGGGGACCGTCGCCCGGCGTCACGAGGACGCCGTCGGGGGTCAGGCCGCCGTGGACGACGCCCTTGTGGTGGGCGTGCGCCAGCGCGTTGAGCAGGTCGAGGGCGAGCCGCAGGGCCGCCTCGGGCGCCAGGGGCCCGGCGGCGAGCGCCTCGCGCAAGGTCTTCCCCTCGGCGACCTCCTCGAGCAGGTAGGCGCGCCCCTCGCCGTCGTCGGTGCCGCCGTCGAGCACGCGCACGAGGCCCGGGTGCTCGAGCGGCGTGACCGCCTCGAGGTGGCGCTTGAACGCACGCCGCGCCTTGGCGTTGCCGACGGCGGCGGGGTCGAGCGTGACCAGGACGACCTCGCCGCGCGCCGGGTGCTTGACCTTCTTCGCCAGGCCGACGCCGCGCGGGCCCAGCTCGGCCTGCGGCTCCAGCACGGCCAGGCGGGCCGACGTGGCTTGCTTGCGGGTCTGCTTGCTGTTGCCCACGCGGCCCCCCTTCGCTGACGGGCCGGATGGTGCAGGGGCGACGGCCGCCGGTCAAGGTATCCCTCCGGTCGACCGCACAGGCCCGTCGGGCGCGTTCAACAGCGTGGTAAGGCCCGCCGGTCCGTTTCGCCCCGCGGGGCGAAACGGACCGGAGGCTGCGCCTTCTGCGACCGATCAGGGCCCCGAGTCGCCATCCTCTTCGGGGGACTCGGAGGCCATACGGCGCCAGTACGCGCTGGACGGATTGAGTGAGCGCGCGAGTCGGAAGAACCCGGACACGTTCATGGACACTCCCGTGTCCGGTCGCACGGAGACGAGACCTCCCTCATAGGCCCTGAGGAAGGTCAGGAGCATGGAGTGAAGGGAGTCGAACTGGACGTCCGATTCGGCGTCCTGAAGGCTCACGCGATGGATAGGCGACTGCGCCTGGTCGCCCGTCTCGCATGCGTAGTAGGTCCCGGCGCCGTCCCGGAACATGGGGAACAGCGTCGGCCGCCAGTCGACGTCTCTGACGAGGCCGTGGTACTCCTGCACGGCCTTCTCCAACGGCATGAAGTAGCACAAGGGGATGATCCAGAGGTCCCCGAGCTTCTGCCCTGCCGTGGTCGTCCCGTCGTGGAGTGAGTAGAGGTTCACCACCTCTCGGGGGAGCGAGACCGGAACGACTCGCCGCAGGTCAGCGGGGGCGAGACCAGGGCGGAGAAGTGTCGGAGCACGGTGGCCCAACCTCGACATCTGCGACTCGAGCCGCATGAAGACATCGGTCACGTTCGTTGGACACCTCCGCGGACCAGCGACCTCGCGGAGCCGACGGTCGCTCATGGCCCGCTCCGTGACGACGGCATGTGACGGTACACGACGTCCGTCACAGCGTGCCCGTTCGCAGCCCTGGTCGCCGGTCGGCCTGGTAGGGTCGTGCGCATGGGCACCGTCACCGGCCTCACCTGCGTGGCCTGCCAGGCCGCCGTCGCGCCCCCCGCGCTCTGGTGCCCGGCCTGCGGGCCCGAAGGCACGCTCGACGTCGCCTACGACCTCGACGCCGCGCGCCCGGCGCTCGAGCGCGACCTCGCGACCCTCCCGCCGGGGCTCTGGCGCTACCGCGCCCTCCTGCCCGTCCTCGACGACGGCCCGCGCGCGCCGCTCGTGGTCGGGCCGACGCCGCTCGTCTCCGCGCCGGCCGATCGGGCGCCGGGCGGGCTGACGCGCCTCCTGATCAAGGACGAGGGCAGGAACCCGACGGCCTCGTTCAAGGACCGGGCGACCAGCGTCGCGGTCGCGCGCGCCCTCGAGCGCGGCGCGCCGGGGCTCCTCTGCGCCTCGACCGGAAACGCGGCGTCGTCGCTGGCCGGCTTCTGCGCGGCGGCGGGCCTGCGCTCGGTGATCCTCGTCCCGGCGGCCGCGCCGAGGCCGAAGCTGGCGCAGCTCATGGTCTACGGGGCCACGCTCCTGCCCGTGCGCGGCACCTACGACCAGGCGTTCGACCTGTCGCTCGCCGCCGCCCCGCACCTCGGGCTCGACCTGCGCAGCACCGGCGTGAACCCCTACCTGGGCGAGGGCAAGAAGACGGCCGCGCTCGAGCTCGCCGAGCAGCTCGGCTGGGACCTGCCCGAGTGGGTCGCCGTCTCCGTCGGCGACGGGTGCATCATCGGCGGGCTGCACAAGGGCTTCGTCGACCTGTGGCGCATGGGCAAGCTCCCGCGCGTCCCGCGGCTGCTCGGCGTCCAGGCCGAGGGCAGCGCCGCGCTCCACGACGCCTGGGCGCGCGGCCTCGACCGGCCCGAGCCGGCGTCGGGCAGGACGCTCGCCGACAGCATCTCGGTCTCGATCCCGCGCGACGCCAGGAAGGCGCTCCGCGCGGTGCGCGACTCGGGCGGGCGCTTCGTGACCGTCAGCGACGACGAGATCCTCGAGGCGCAGCGCCTGACCGCCCGCTCGACGGGCGTGTTCACCGAGCCCGCCGGGGCGGCGGCGGTGGCCGGCCTGGTGAAGCTCGCCCGCGCGGGCGACCTCGACCCGGCCGCGCCGTGCGTGGCCCTGTGCACGGGGAGCGGGCTCAAGGACGCCGAGGCGGCGTTCAAGGCCGGCGGCGCGCCGCCCGAGCCGGTCGAGCCGACGCTGGAGGCCGTGCTGGCGCGCCTCGCGGGGTGATCGCCCCGTCGGTCGACCGAGGCGGCCGCCAGGTCACTCGTGGCACACGCCCGCCGGCTCGACGTGGACCACGATGTCCACCAGGTCGGGGAACGCCTCCCGCAGCGCCGCCTCGACGGCGTGGCTGATGTCGTGCGCGGCCTTCACCGTCAGGTGCGGGTCGACGTGCACGCGCAGGTCGGCGAAGACGGCGCCCTCGGGCCCGCGCGTGCGCACGTCGTGGCAGTCGATCACGCCGGGGACGCCGCTGGCCACGCGCTCGACCTCCTCGGCGGCGATCGCCGCCCGGTCGGCGAGGACGTTGGCCGCGCCGAGGACGACGCGGATGGCGATCCAGCCGACGTAGGCGGCGATCACCAGCGCGATCAGCGGGTCGGCGCCGGGGTAGCCGAGGCGCACGCACACGAGCGCCAGCAGCACCGCCAGCGTGGCCAGGACGTCCGACGCCGTGTGCTGCGAGTCGGCGATCAGCACCGGGCTCCTGAGCGCCACGCCCATGCGCCGCTCGTAGGTGGCGACGAACACGTTGACCACGAGCGTGACGACGAGGACCCCGAACGCCAGCGGCCCGGCCTCGACCGCGCGCGGGTCGCGCAGGCGCTCGAGCGCCCCGTCGACGATCCCCCACACGACGAGCGCCAGGAACACGCCGATCGCGCCGGCGCCCAGGACCTCGAAGCGGTGGTGCCCGTAGGGGTGCTCGCGGTCGGGCGCCTGCGCGGCGAAGGTCACCGCGACCAGGCCGACGACGTTGCTGCTCGAGTCGAAGCCCGAGTGGGCCGCGTCGGCCATCATGGACAGCGACCCCGCCATCCAGCCGACGACGGCCTTGGCCAGGGCCACGCCCAGGTTCAGGGCGAGGATCCACAGGAGCACGCGGCGGACGCGGGCGGCGCGCGCGAGGGCGTCGTTCGACGCGGGCGAGGTCACCCGACCATTATCACCAGCGCCGCAGCGCGCGCGTGGCCGTCGAGGGCCGGCGGGCCGCGGCGGTGACCACGCGCCGACGGCGGGCGAGGCGCCGCTCGTAGAGGCCGCGGGCGACGAGGGCGCGCAGGCCGGCGACGGCCGTCTCGGGGAACTCGAAGGTGGGCACGCCGCGCCGCTCGAGCGCCTCCTCGCCGCGGCGCCCCCGCGCCGAGCCGACGAAGGAGGCGACGATCGGCTTGGTGAGCGTCTCCACCCAGTCGGAGACCCGGGCGGCGACCTCGACCGGGTCGGTCATCGCCTGGTCCGTGAGCAGGAGCAGGATCGCGTCGACCTCCTCGGCGCGCGACACGACCTCGAGCGCCGCGAGGAAGCGGCCGGCCTTGGCGTCGCCCAGCAGGTCGATCGGGTTGCCCGCCGTGCGCGGGTTCGGGAGCACGTCGGCCAGGCGCTGCACGGTCGCCGGCCGCAGCTTGACCACGTCGAGCCCCGCCACCGACACGGCGTCGGCCGCGAGCACGCCGGCCCCGCCCGCGTTGGTGACGATCGCCACGCGGCGCCCCGCCGCGGGCGGCTGCCAGGCGAGCGCCCGCAGCCCCGCCAGGAACGAGGGCAGCGAGCGGGCCTGGATCACGCCCGGATGCGCGAGCGCCCCCTCGAAGGCCGTGTCGCTCACGGCCAGGATCCCCTCGTGGACCTTCGCGGCGCGGTGCCCGGCGCCCGTCGTCCCGCCGCGCAGGACGAGGATCGGCTTGTGCGGCGCCGCCAGCCGCGCGGCCTCGTGGAAGGCGCGCGCGTCGTCGAGCGACTCGAGGTAGAGCCCGATCACGGTCGTCCCCGGGTCGCGCGCCAGCCAGCGCACGAGCTGCGCGTCGTCGACGTCGACCTTCTCGCCCAGGCTGACGACGTGCCGCAGCCCGAAGCTCCCGCCGTCGAAGTACTGCACGAGCGCCTGGGCGATCGCGCCCGACTGCGAGACGAGCGACGCCCGCCCCGGCGGGGGCGCGGCGCTGAAGAACGACGCCTGCAGCTGCGCCGGCCCCGAGTAGAGCCCGGTGCAGTTCGGCCCGATCACCCGGACGCCCGTGTTGTTGGCGACCGAGCGCAGCTGCGCCTCGAGCCGCCGCCCCTCGGCGCCCATCTCGAAGAACCCGGCCGAGAGGACGATCGCCGCCCGCACGCCGCGCCGGGTCACGCGGTCGAGCGCGTCGGGGACCTCGGGCGCCGGGATGGCGAAGATCGCCAGGTCGATCGGCCCGTGGATCTTGTCCACGCCGCGGGCGGTGGGCAGGCCCATGACCTCGTCCGCGTGCGGGTTCACGGGCAGGATCACGCCCTGGAACCCTCGCGCCCGGTCCTGCTGCCGCGCGTCGCCGTAGAGCAGGTTGCGCACGACGGCGTTGCCGACCTTCCCGGCCGTGCGCGAGGCGCCGACCACGGCCACGCCGCGCGGCGTGAAGAAGGCGTCGAGCCCGCGCGGCGGCGACGGCGGCGGCGGGGCGTCGTCAGGCGGGGTGGGCGGGCGGGAGACGGTCACGGGCGCCCCTGCGGGGCTACGAGTCGCCGTTCAGCCAGGTCGCCACCCGCGCCCGCGACGACGGCGCCTGCCAGGCCTTGAGCAGGCGCACGAGCGTCCCGCGGGCCATGGGGCTGGCCGAGAGGATGAACCCCGTGCCGCCGCGCACGCGCGGCGAGCGCGTGCGCCGCACCAGGCGCGCCTGCACGAGCTGGTCGAGCACCGAGCCGACCGCCGATGCCGGGCCGCCGGTGGCCATCTGCAGGTCGGTGCGGCCGAAGGTCGTGTCGCTCGCCTTGACGAGCTTCTCGAGCACCTGCAGGTGCAGGGGCGAGCTCAGCGCGTGGTCGTGGAGGAAGAGCCGCAGCTCGACCTCGCGCGCGTCGGGCGGCGGCTCCTCGCCCGCGGCGGCCGCCGCGCCCACGGCCGCGACCGCGGCGGCCGGGAGGCCCGGCGGCGGCGCGGGCGGGGGCGGCTCCTCGACGGGCGGCGACGGCAGCTCCGGGTCCGGGCCGGCGACGGCCGCCACCTCGGCCAGGAGGGCGGCGTCCAGCGCGCTCGGCTGGAACATGACCGTCTCCTCCTGCAGCTCGTCCAGCGGAGGCGCGGGCGCCTCGGCGGGCGGGGGCGCGGCGGGGGACGCCTGGGCCATGACCGAGGCGAGCATCGCGGCGTCGAGCATGCCGGGCTGGATCATGACGGTCTGGTCGTCGCTCTCCATGAGCGACCCCGCCTCGTAGTACGGGTTCACCGACGCGGCGGCCGCCGGCCGAGCGGGCGGCTGCTGCGGCTGCGGCTGCGGCTGCTGCGGCTGCCCCTGCGGCTGCGCCGGCCGCGCGGGGGCCAGGCGCTCCGACTTGCGCTCGGACGAGGGCCGCGGCCCTGGCTGCTGCGGCGGCGACGCCGCGGGCGCGGGCGCGCCGCGCAGGAAGGCCGGCGGGCCGTCGTGGCCGGTGTCGAGGGGGGAGAAGTCGCCGTCGCCCGGCGCGCCGAGCACGCCGGCCGGCGTCCCCGCCCCCTCGAGGTCGAAGGCAGGGAGGACCTCGGTCTTGTAGGCGCCGCGCTCGCGCACGGGGACCCGCGCCGGCGCGAGGTCGCCGAGGTCGATCACGTCGTCGTCGACCGGCGGCCGCGGGGCCGGCGGGGCGGTCGGTCGCGCGACGACGGCGGGGAGCGGGCCGACCGACGCGGCGAGCGCATCGGCGCCCTGGCCGCCGAGGACGTAGCCCGCGGCCAGGAGCGGCGCCCAGTCGATCGCCAGCAGGTCGTCGTCGGGCTGCGGCCCTTCGCCGCCCGCCGGCGTCGCACCCGCGGGCGCCGCGACCATCCGCGGGTCGAAGCGGGCCGTGGGCGCGTGGGCCGCGTCGAGGTCGAGGTCGATGATCGGCTCCTGGACGCGGGCCGCGGCGGCCGGCGCCTTGCCGTTCCCCCCCGCGACGCCGCGGAGGGCGGCCAGCGCCTCCTGCTCGCTCGCGCCGAGGACCGGCGGCAGGTCGTCCGCGAGGTCCATCACCTCGACGAGGCGCGCCAGCGCCTCGCGCACCGCGAACATGCCGATCGTGCAGCCGCGGTCGTCACAGACCGTGAGCGCCTCGGTGAGCCCCTCGAGGTCGTCGGCGCGGACCGCCTCGCACGCGGCCATGTTCAGCAGCACGCGGCGCGCGCTGCCCGCCTCGACGAGCGCGCGGAGCTCGCCCACGACGGCGTGCTCCGGGCCCCAGTCCACGATCGAGACGTCGTCCACCTGCCGGATCCGGGGCATGGCGGTAGCTTAACCTCTCCCGGCCGCGGCGGCCGGCGCGTCGAGGAGGTTCAGGCGGCGGCTGAGGACGCGGCCCACGGTGAGGAGGATCCTCAGCTGGAGCCCCTTGTCGTCCCCGAACAGCCAGTAGAGGTCGTCGCGGTTGAGCTCCCACAGCCTGCAGCGCTCGCGCGCCACGACCGTCGCGCAGCGGGGCTCGAGGTCGAGGAGGCACATCTCGCCAAAGAAGTCGCCCTCGTAGGAGATCTCGCCCGGCGCCGGGGCCTGGAGCTCCGCCACGACGCGGTCGCCCTCCGGGGAGGCGATGCGCACCTCCACGCTGCCCTCGTCGATCAGGTAGAGGGTGTCGCCGTAGTCGCGCTCGTGCACGACGGCCGCGCCGGCCGGCACCTCGCGGACGCGAATCACCTCCGCCACCCGGGCGAGCTGCTCGGGTGTGAGCCCCTGGAAGAGGAGCTTCTCCGCCATGCGCTCTGGATCCACCTCGCGTGCCCCTTCGCGCAACGCCCGGCCGTCCGGGGAGTTCCCGATCATATGACGACGGGCAGGCGCCAACCAGCCCCGGATCCTCGCCCCACTCTGACCGGGTCGGGGCCCGCGCACCACCGCCGCCGGAGCCCGGCGCCCCCTTGCGCGCGGCGCGGCCGCCTCCTAAACCGTCGGGGCGAGGACCCCGCGTGGCCGACCCCGACCGGCTGTCTCCCAAGGTCGAGAGGCGCTTCCTCAGGGCCGTCCGCAGCAGCGGGCTGGTCAAGGAGCCCGACCTGGAGCGCGCGATCGCCGTGCAGCGACACGCCGCCGAGCAGGGGCGCTACCTGCCGCTCGACCGGATCCTCCTCAAGCTGGGCCACCTGAAGCGCGACCAGATCCTCGGCCTGTGGCGCGCGCTCCGCTACTACCTGTGGCGCCGCGAGGACAAGAAGTACGTCAAGCTGGCCCTCCAGTCGAAGCTCCTCACGCCGGAGGTGGCCAGGACCTGCCTGCGCGAGCAGAAGAGCGCCTACAAGCACGAGGACCAGCTCGTGCGCGTCAACGAGATCGCCCGGCAGCGCGGCTACCTCAAGGCCGCCGAGGACCGGGCGCTCGTGGAGGCCCTGCACCGGATCAAGCCGGTGACCCTGCGCCCCGTCGACGACGAGCGCGCGGCGCAGGGGTTCGAGATGCCCTCGCCGGGCGCCGCGCGCCCCGGCAAGGAGGCCGGCTGGCGCCGCGAGGCCCGGCAGCAGGACCTGGACGACCTGCGCGCGCACCTCGCCGAGGAGTCGTCGCTCGACGCCGTCAGCTCGCGCGGGGTGTCGGACCCCGACCTCGACGCGCTGTGGGACGAGGCCGACCTCGACGACGTGGAGCTCGACTCCCAGGCGATCGAGATCGCGAGGAACCCGCTCGACCTGCTCGAGGACAGCGGGGAGGACGACGACCTGGACCTGGACTAGAGCATGGGACACGGAGGCCACGAAGGCGACCGGAGGCAACGGAGGATCTCCTCCGCCGCCTCCGTGCTCCTCCGTTGCCTCCGTGTCCGGTCGGAGGCGACCCGCTCTACGACTTCTTCTCCTCGCCGCCCTGGATCGTCTTCACCTCGACCTCCTGGGCGGCGTCGTGCCACTCGTCGCCCTGGAGGCCCTCGCCGCGGCGGACGAAGAAGTCCTTGCGCGCCTGCGCGAGGAACTTGCGGATGTCGTCGTTGACCTGCTCGTCGGTCCGGTCGGCCCTCGGCACGAGCCACTCGCCGTTGAACCGCTGACGCGACTTCCGGGCCGTGCCGACGTACTGGAGCACCACCTTGTCGCGGCGGTCCTGCCGGGTCACCTGGACCTCGGTCACGTCGTTGCCCTTCGCCTGGCGGACGAACTGCGTGTACTTGAGCCGGTTCATCTGATCGCTCACGTCACCTACCCTGCTGGAGGCGGATCGCCAGGTCGGATGAGAACACGCTGGCGTTCGCCTGCAAGGCCTCGACAACCCCGCCCACGTCGTACTCGACGCGCCGCCAGTGCATGTCGTTCTTCTGGATCTCGAGGTAACAGGCGCGCGGGTCGCCGTCGCGCGGCTGACCCACCGAGCCGACGCTCACGAGCGCCTTCTGCCCCTTCGAGTAGTGGAAGTGCCCGTCGAGGTCGTCGGCCGAGCGCCAGCAGAGCGGGTCCTCGGTGATCACCCCGGGCACGTGCGTGTGCGCGTGGAAGCAGACCTTCTCGGTCATGGCGAACGCCGCGCGCAGCTTGCGCGGGTCGCGGCGCACGTCGCTCGGGAACAGGTACTCGTACAGGCTCCGCGGCGAGCCGTGGTGGAAGGCGATCCCGGCGCTCGAGAACGAGGCCTGCGACTGCTCGAGGAAGCCCAGCGGGTCGTTCGGGGCCTCGAGCAGCCGCTCGCGCGTCCAGACGAGGCTGCGGGCGGTCTTCTCGATGAACCCGGCCGGCTTCTCGCCCAGGACCGCCTGGTCGTGGTCGCCGCGGATCACCATGAAGCAGCGCGACCGCACGAGCTCGACGCACTCGGCCGGCGCCGGGCCGAAGCCCACGATGTCGCCCAGGCACACGATCCGCTCGACCCCCCGGGAGCGGATGTCCTGGAGGACGGCCTCGAGCGCCGCGAGGTTGCCGTGGATGCAGCCTATGATCGCGTAGTGCACGGGTGCCGGTGATTCTAGGCGGGCCCGCCGCGGCGCGCCACGAAGAGGAAGTGGTAGGCGAGGTGGAAGGGGAGCAGCCGCTTCCACCACTTCCCCTTGTCCCAGCGCTCGACCCGCAGGACGTGCAGCCCGGCGGCCTCGAGCAGGTCGCGCCACTCCTCGCACGTCGCGAACCGGTCGATCGCCTGGTGGTGGTCGGGGCCGCGCCCGGTGCGGATCACGCGCCACAGGTCGCCCGAGTAGTAGGCGTTGGGGAGGAGCACGGCGCACAGGCCGTCGGGCGCGAGCACCCGGGCGAGCTCGCGGGCGCCCGCGGCGGGGTCGAGGAAGTGCTCGAGGTTGCCCAGGCACAGGACGCGGCGGAAGCTCGCGTCGGCGAGCGGCAGGCGCTCGCCCTGGCCGAGGAGCAGGTCCGGCAGCCCGCGCGCGCGCGCCCGAGCGAGCGCTCGCAGGGAGATGTCGACCCCGACGCCGCGGAGGCCCAGGTCGCGGGCGCAGGCGAGGAGCTGGCCGGCGCCGCAGCCCACGTCGAGGATCACCTCGCCTGCGGCGGCCTCGACGAGGCGCAGGGCCCGGCGGTAGAGCGCGACCTTCTCGCCGAGCTCGAACTCCGTGAACAGCGCGTCGTAGGCGGCGCGCAGCTCGGCCAGCGTCGTGACCGTCCGCCGCTCGATCACGCGAGGTCGCCCACGGGCAGCACCTCGTGCGGCTGCTGCCACCACAGGTAGTACGACGCGTTCGTCTCCTCGCTGCCCGGCTCGCGCGCGGCGTAGTCGCGCGCCTTGGCCTCGAGCGCCTCCCTGGGGGTCCACGCCAGGCAGTGGTGGAGGAGGTAGACGTCCTTCAGCTTCTTCATCGACCGGCGCACCGGCTCGGGGAAGCGCGGATGCACGGGGCCCTCGTCCTCGAGGTAGCGGTGCTCCGGGCGGTTCCTGAACAGGCGCGGCACCGGGCAGGGGTAGTGCTTGGGCGTGCGCACGTAGGTCGGCGGCGCGTCCGAGACGAGCCACAGCATGGGCACCCGGTAGAACGCAGCGCGCCCGGCGCAGATCCACGGCAGGCGCGCGGCGAGGCGCGGGCCGACGCGCTCGTCGGTGTCGAGGTGCAGGATCCACTCGCCCGTCGCCGCCGCGAACGACGCGTTCTTCATGCGGCCGAAGTGGCCGTCCCACGGGCGGGCCACGTAGCGGACCCTCGACGACTGGCGGCAGAGGCCCTCGGTGTCGTCGTCGCTCCCGCCGTCGACGACGACCACCTCGCGGGCGAAGGGCTCGACGTTGACGAGCAGCCCCTCGAGCTCCCGGGCGCGGTTCCACGCCACGACCGTCACCGACAGGTCGAGGGCCGGGCGCGCGCGTCGCCACGGCCACCAGCTCACGCCGGCCCCCGCGACAGCCGCCACACGACGCGCCGGCAGCCGAAGCGCGCCGCGCGGCCGGCCGCGACGAGGCGGCGGCGCAGGGCGCGGTCGCCGGGCGCGTAGCCGCGAAGGAGCGCGAGCGGGTCGCGCGGCCGCGTGCGCCCGGGCGCCTGCACGCCGAGCTTCGTCCACGAGCGGAGGAGGCGGACGAGGTTCTCCTCGCGCACATGGGCGGGCGCCGGCCCCGCGCCGAGGCGGCAGCGGTCGAGGTCGATCACCAGCGCCTGGCCGTCGGGCCGCAGGAGCACGTTCTTCAGGTTGAGGTCGACGTGGTCGACGCCCGCGTCGTGCAGCCGCCGCACGGCGGCGCCGGCCGCGCGCAGGGCGCGGCGCCGGTCGCGCCCGCCGGGGTAGGCGGCGAGCGCCGCGGCGAGGTCGATCGCGCCCTCGACCTCCCGCGTGACCAGCCCGTGGCGCCAGCCGAGGCCGGTCGGCCGGGTCACCGCCGCGAGCACGTCGAGGACGACGGCCCCGCGCGCGGCGGCCTCCGCGCTCACGCGCAGCTCGGTCAGCGCCCGCGCGCGGTCGAACGAGACCCGGCGCACGAGCTTGCCCAGGAGCCCGCCGCGCAGGAGCGGCCGGACGATCGCGCGCCCGGCCGCGCCGAGGTCGACGCGGGCCAGGCGGCCGCGGCCGACGAGGGCGGCGGGCGAGCGGGCGACGAGCGCCTCGGGGTCCTCGATCCCGGCCGCGACGAGCGCGTCGGCCAGGCCCTCGCGCACGACGAGGACCGCGCCGGCGCGCTCGACGCGCGTGAACCCGGGCGGCGGCTCGAGCCAGGCGCTGGTCACGGGCGACGATCTTAGCGGGGCGCGGGGGTCGGTCGTGGACGGGCGACGGCCCCCAGGGAGCGTGCGCGGGACCGGCGTTGCCGCGTCGCGTCAAAAGACGCTCGGCAGCCGCGCCGCAAGATCAGCGCAAGCTGTTTCCCATACATGGCTTGACGCGTAGCGTTATGCCCTATTGACGCGACGCGGCACGGGCGCTATCTTCCACTCCCGTGCACCGGGCGAAGCGCCCCGTGCGCGAGGAGAGGACGACGATGACCGACGCGACGACCCCCGAGATCCCGACCCCCGAGACTTCGACCGAGGCGGTGGACGCGCTCGGCCGCCTGCGCGCCGACCTGCGCGAGGCGGGCGAGAACGGCAAGCGGCAGTGGCAGGAGGCGCTGGGCCGGACGCGCGACGCGCTCGCGAGCACGCGCGCGGAGTTGACGAAGCTGTCGGCGAGCACGCGGGAGGCGACCCTCGCCACCTACGCGCGCGCCGAGCGGCGCGGCGCCGACCTGCTCCTGCGGCTCGCCGGGCAGGTGCGCGTCCACGTCGAGGCCTTCGAGGCCGCCCTGCGCCCGCGCGCCGCGGGCGCCGACCAGGAGACGGCTGGCGCTTCGGCCTAGCGGCCAGGAGGAGGCGCCTGCTCCGATCCGATCCGATCCGATGAGACCTGGAGCGGCGTAGGGGCGCAGCCTGCTGCGCCCCCTGCGTCATGACGTTCGACCCCCAGGACCCTCGTGCGCGCGGTCGCTCCCCGACGATGGCGCGGCGCCCCGGGCGTCGGTCACGATGCCGCAGGTGAGCGGCGACGAGCACATCGGGCGGGTGCTGGGCGAGGTCCGCCTCGTGCGCCACCTGGGCGGCGGCGGCATGAGCCGCGTCTACGAGGGCCGCCACCGCCACCTCGACGCGCCGGTCGTGGTCAAGCTCCTCGACCCGAAGCGCGCCTGGGGCAAGCCGGCCCTGGTCGAGGCCTTCCTGCGCGAGGCGCGGGCGCTCGGCGCCGTCACGCACCCGCACGTCGTGCGCGTCCTCTCGGCCGGGACCGAGGCCGAGGGGGGGATCCCCCACCTCGTCCTCGAGCACCTCCCCGGCGGCTCGCTCCGCGCGCGCCTGCGCGCGGGCGACCTCGAGCCGGACGAGGCCCTGCGCCTCCTCGCCGAGGCCGGCGACGGGCTCGGCGCCGCGCACGCCGCCGGCCTCGTGCACGGCGACGTCAAGCCGGAGAACCTGCTCCTCGACGCCGGGGGCCGGATCAAGGTGGTCGACTTCGGCCTGGCGCAGGTGTCGGGCGACGCGGTCACCGGCGCCGTGTTCGGCACCCCCGCCTACATGGCGCCCGAGCGCTGCAGGGGCGCCGCGCCGGACCCGCGGGCCGACGTCTACGCGCTGGGCGTCACGCTCTACGAGTGCCTCACCGACCAGTGGCCGTTCAACGCGCCGGCGCCGAAGCTGCTCCTCGAGAAGCACCAGCGCGAGGCGCCGCCGCTCGAGCCGCTCGAGGGCGTGGCGCCGCAGGCCGTCGTCGACCTGATCGCCGCCTGCCTCGCGAAGGACCCGGCCGCGCGCCCGGCCGACGGGGCGGCGTTCGCCCGCGCCCTGCGGGCGGCGAGCGCGGCCGGAGGCGCAGCGTCGCCGCCGCGGAGGAAGCGCCGCCGGCGCCTGTCGTCGTCGGGCTCGTCGGCCGCCCTGGCGACCGTGGCCCGGCGCGAGCGGCGGCAAGGGGGCGGCGGGGCGACGGTCCTGATCGTCCTGCTCGTCGCGGCCGCGCTCGCCGTGGCCGGCGCCCTCTTCGCCACCTGACCTGGCGCCTCGGCCTCCGACGGCCCGGTACACGCGGAAGACCCGGTGCGCGTCCGCCTGGGCGGCCGGCAGGCGCGCCGGGTCGTGAAGCGCGCGCGCCGGCGGCGAGTCGAGGACAGCCTCGCGCCCGTCCGCGCGGCGCGGGACGAGGCGGTCGAGGGCGCCGGCCAGGGAAGACCCCGAGCCAGAGCGCTCCGGTCCGCGGCGCGTCGGAGTAACGTGTCGATGCTGGCTGGGCGCATACCACCCGGCAGACGGGGCCGCCGCGGACAGGAGCGGTCCGGCAGCCGCTCCGTTCGGGCGGTTCGCCGGGTGGCTGGCCTCCCCGAGGCCAGGCCGTGCGATGTGCAAAGTCATCGGCTACGCTCACCAGGCGAGGTGAGAGGTGGGGCGCAGCGTGAGGCCACCGACTCCGGGCGCGCTCTGCTGCGCGCTCGTGGCGCTGCTCGGCGCCGGCGCGACCGGCTGCGCGCCGGCCCTGGGCATCGCCTACGCCGTCATGGACGGGTCCGGCTCGTCACGGCGCGGGCCCGCCGACGGGGCGGCGCGGGCGCTCCGATCGCGCTCCGCCTCGCCCGCCAGCCGCTCACGGCGATCGCCGGGGCTCCGGGCCAGATGCCGCTCGAGGTCCTCATCGAGGACGCGTCCGGGGCCCTCGCCGCGAACGTCGGCCTCCTGGTGACGGTCTCGCTCGGCGTGAACCCCGGGGGCGGCACCCTCTCGGGCACGACCACGGTCGCGGCCGCGGGCGGGGTGGCGCGGTTCGACGACCTGACCCTCGACCGGGCCGCGGCGGGCTACACGCTGGTGGTCACCGCCGCGGGCCTGCGCGGCGAGAGCGCCCCGTTCGGGGTCGTGCCCTCCGATCCGGCGGCGCTGGCGTTCCAGGCGCAGCCCTCGTCGGTCGTCGCCGGGTCGACGCTCGCCGAGGTGGCGGTCGTGGTGCAGGATCGCTTCGGGAACACGGTCACCAGCGGGGACCGGACGGTCATCCTGACGCTCGACCCGCACGCCGCGCTCGCGGGCACGACCTCGCGCAGCAGCAGCGCCGGCGTGGCCCGGTTCGGGGACCTGAGCGTCGCCGCGCCCGGCGCCGGGTTCGTGCTGGTGGCGACCTCGGACGCCCTGACCGCACGCTCGGCGCCCTTCGACGTCCTCCCCTGCACCGGCGCCGTGGCCCTGGCCTTCGTCCGTCAGCCCTCGGACGTCGAGGTGGGCGAGATCCAGGTCCCCGCGCCGCGCGTGGCGGTGGTCGACGCCTGGGGGAACGTCGTGACGACGGGGACGCATACGGTCACCCTGGCGCTCGACGGGCCGGGGGACCTCGCGGGCACCCTCACCCGCGACGCGGTCCTCGGCCTCGTCGACTTCACGGGCATGCGCGTGATGACGGTCGGGTCTCACGTGCTCGTCGCCTCCTCGCCCGGGCTCGCGCCCGGGTCGAGCGACGCCTTCGAGGTCGGACCGGTGAACGCCCCCGATGGACACGGACACCTCGCCGCGCACCGTGTCCTCCTGGCGGCTCTCGCTCGGCCCGGACCAGACGACCCGGAACCTGGAGAGCTCCGGCGTCACGAGCGGCCCCGACCCCCTCGCGGTCAACGTGACGGGCACGCGGGGGCTCACCACCCGCGGCCAGATCTTCGAGCTCGCATCGGGCGACTCCACGGCCGCGGCCTTCCGCAGCCTGGCGGTGATCTCGGGGACGGTCGACGCGCCGCTGGGCCTCGGGGACCCGCGCTACATGGCCGGCTTCCACCCGACCACGGGCGAGCTCCTGCGCTACGACGTGATCGCGCTCACCCGCGAGACCCTCCCCGGCTACAGCGCCGCGGCCCTGGGCGCGGCGCGGGTCGCCCGCCTCCTGCCCCTGGGCGACGGGGTCGTCGTCGGGACCTCGCAGCAGCGGCTCGTGATCGTCCCGCTCCCCTGATCACCCGCCCGGCGCCGCGCCGGGGTCGAGCCTGGCGAGCTGCTGGTAGAGGGCGTAGCGCCGGGCCGCGTCCGCCTGGGCGGCCGCCAGGCGCGCCGGGTCGGTCGCGCCCGCGAAGCGGCCCTCGAGGGCGGTGAAGCGCTCGAGGGGCACGCGCGGGGGCGGCGAGTCGAGGACCAGCGGCGCCTCGCCACGGTCGGCGCGGCGCGGGTCGAACCGGTAGAGCGGCCAGGCGCCGGCGTCCACCGCGAGCCGCTGGTGCTCGGCCCCGTGGGCGAGGTCGTAGCCGTGCGCGATGCACGGGCAGTAGGCGATCACGAGCGACGGCCCCGGGAAGCGCTCCGCCTCCTCGAGCGCCCGCAGGGTCTGCGCGTCCTTCGCGCCCAGCGCGACCCGCGCCACGTAGATGTGCCCGTAGCTCATGGCCATGAGCCCGAGGTCCTTCTTCGGCGCCGCCTTGCCCGCCGCCGCGAACTTCGCCGTCGCGCCCAGCGGCGTCGCCTTCGACTGCTGCCCGCCCGTGTTCGAGTAGACCTCGGTGTCGAGCACGAGCACGTTCACCTTGCGCCCGAGCGCGAGGACGTGGTCGAGCCCGCCGAAGTCGATGTCGTAGGCCCAGCCGTCGCCGCCCACGAGCCACACGCTGCGCGGGACGAGGGCGTGCGCCACCTGCTCGAGGCGGCGCGCCGCCGGGTCGTCGAGCGCCGCCAGCCGCGCGCGCAGGCGCGCCAGCGCCTCGCGCCGCCGGGCCAGCGCCGCCTCGTCGCCGGCGTCGTCCGCCAGGAGCGCGGCGACGTCCTCCGGGTCGAGGCGCGGCGCGAGTGCCTCGAGCAGGGCGCGCGCGGCGCGGGCGGCCGCGTCCACGCCGACGCGCAGGCCGAGGCCGAACTCGGCGTTGTCCTCGAAGAGCGAGTTGCACCAGGCCGGCCCCCGCCCGGCGGCGTCGGTCGTCCAGGGCGTGGTCGGCAGGTTGCCGCCGTAGATCGACGAGCAGCCGGTGGCGTTGGCCACGAGCATGCGGTCGCCGAACAGCTGGGTGAGGAGCTTCAGGTAGGGCGTCTCGCCGCAGCCGGCGCAGGCGCCCGAGAACTCGAACAGCGGCAGGAGGAGCTGCGAGCCCTTCACGTCGCGCTTGACCGCCGCGCGGTCCACCTCGGGCAGGGCGAGGAACGCGTCCCAGTCCGCGCGCGCCCGCTCGAGGACCGGCGCCAGCGGGGCCATCGCCAGCGCCTTACGCGCCGGGTCGTGCTTGTCCTTGGCCGGGCACACCGCCACGCACAGGGCGCAGCCGGTGCAGTCGTCGGGGGCGACCTGCAGGGCGTAGCGGCTCCCCTCGTGCCCCGGCCCGCGCCAGGCCGCGCTCGGCGGCGTCGGGTCGGCCCCGGCGTGGACCTTGGCGCGGATCGCCGCGTGCGGGCACATGAGCGCGCACTTGTTGCACTGGATGCACAGGTCCGCGTCCCAGGCCGGGACCTCGTCGGCGAGGCCGCGCCGCTCGTAGCGGCTCGTGCCCGCGGGCCACGTCCCGTCGGGCGGGAACGCGCTCACGGGCAGCAGGTCGCCGTGCCCTGCGAGCAGGGCCGCCGTCACCTGCCGCACGAACGGCGAGGCGTCGACGGGCACCGGCTCGCGCCGCCGGCGGCCGGCGGTCACGGCCGGCGCGGTAGGGACCCGGAACAGCCGGTCGAGCGCCAGGTCCACGGCGGCGAGGTTCTTCCGCACCACCTCGGGCCCCTTGCGCGCGAACGTCTTCTCGATCGACGCCCGCACCCGACCGAGCGCCTCGTCGCGCGGCACGACGCCCGAGAGGGCGAAGAAGCAGGCCTGGAGGATCGTCCCCACGCGCCCCGGCAGCCCCACCTCCCGTGCGACGGCGTCGGCGTCGACGGCCCAGATGCTCAGGCCCTTCTCCAGCGCCTGCTCCTGCGCCTCGCGCGGGAGGCGGCCCCACACCTGCTCGGGCGCCCAGGGGACGTTCAGGAGCACCGTCGCGCCCGGCGCGGCCCGCTCGAGGACCTCGCGCCGCTCCAGGAGCGCCGCCTGATGGCAGGCGACGAACCCCGCCTCCCGCACCAGGTAGGTCGACCGGATCGGCCGCGGCCCGAAGCGCAGGTGCGAGACCGTGGTCGACCCGGACTTCTTGCTGTCGTAGACGAAGTAGGCCTGCGCGAACGCGCCGGCCGCGTCGGCGATGATCTTGATCGTCTCCTTGTTGCTGCCGACCGTGCCGTCGGCCCCCAGGCCGAAGAACACGGCGCGCGAGACGTCGTCGGGCTCGCGGTCGAACGCCGGGTCGGCCGCGAGCGAGCGCGGCCGGCCGTCCGGGGCGCGGTTGAGGTCGTCCACGATCCCGAGCGTCACCCGCGGCCGCGGCGCCGGCGCGGCCAGCTCGTCGAGCGCGGCCTTCACGAGCGACGGCGTGAGCTCCTTGCTCGCCAGGCCGTAGCGCGCCCCGATCACCCGCGCCCCGCGCGCCGCCTCGCCGAGCGCCAGCGCGACGTCGAGGTGCAGGGGGTCCGCGGGCGCGCCGGGCTCCTTCGTGCGGTCCATGACCACGACGCCCCGCACCGACCCGGGGAGCGCCGCGAGGAGCTGCCGGACCGGGAAGGGCCGGTAGAGGCGCACGCGCAGGAGGCCCACCCGCTCGCCCGCGGCGACGAGGCGCTCGACCGCCTCCTCGGCCGCGCCGGCGGCCGAGCCCATGACGACCACCGCGCGCTCCGCCTCGGGGTGGCCGGTCCACTCGACGGGCGCGTAGCGGCGCCCGGTGCGGGCGGCGAAGCGGGCCATCACCGCCTCGAGGTGCTCGGGGACGGCGTCGAAGAACGGGTCCTGCGCCTCGCGCGCCTGGAAGAAGACGTCCGGGTCCTGGGCGGTGCCGCGGACGACCGGCCGGTCGGGGTCGAGCGCCCGGCGGCGGTGCGCCGCGACGTCCTCGTCGTCGATCAGGGCGCGCAGGTCGTCGTCCGAGAGCGCCTCGATCGTGGCCACCTCGTGCGACGTGCGGAAGCCGTCCATGAAGTGCAGGAACGGCACGCGCGCGCGCAGCGTCGTCGCGTGGGCGATCGCGGCCAGGTCGTGGGCCTCCTGCACGGAGCCCGACGAGAGGAGGGCCACCCCGGTGGGCCGCACCGCCATGACGTCCGAGTGGTCGCCGAAGATCGACAGCGCGTGCGTGGCGACCGCCCGCGACGCCACGTGCATGCAGAAGGCCGTCAGCTCGCCCGCGAGCTTGTAGAGGCTCGGGATCATGAGCAGGAGGCCCTGCGAGGCGGTGAACGTCGTCGCCAGCGCGCCCGCCTGCAGCGCCCCGTGCACGGCGGCGATCGCGCCGGCCTCGGACTGCATCTCGACGACCTCCGGGACCGTGCCCCAGATCGTCCGCCGCCCCTCGGCCGACCAGGCGTCGGCCAGCTCGCCCATGGCCGTGGCCGGGGTGATCGGGTAGATCGCGACCACCTCGCTCAGCCGGTGGGCGACCGAGGCGACCGCCTCGTTGCCGTCGATGCACACGCGCGCTGCCACCCGGGCCTCCGTCCGGGGTCCTCGGGAGCACGTCGCGGGCCGCCCTGGAAGGCCCGGCGCCGGGGGGGCGGTCACGCGCATGTGACGGCCCGCCTCGGGGCGGTGACACTCCGCCAGCGCGCGCACGAGCATGGCAAAGGCAGCGCGCGGGACGCGCGATCCAGCGCGGCCTCGCCCTTGCTTCGCCCCGCCGCGTGGTCGCCGCCCGTGTCATCGGTCCGCTCCTCCTGATCGGAGGTCTGGCGCTCGCCCCCGCCCGGGGCGACGACGCGCCGCGCCCGACCGTCGAGCGCCGCGGCGACGCCCCGGCCACGCCCGCCCCCGCCGAGCCGATCGACGTCACGCTGCGCCTGCCGCGGCTGCGCTGGGTGTCGGGCGCGGACCTCCTGCCGCAGGTCTCGCTCACGCGCCTGCCGCCGGGCGCGCTCGTCATCCGCTACGCCGGCCTCCAGGCCGTCGTCGTGCGCCGCGTGCAGGGCCACCTCCGCGACCGCTGGCACGCGTCGCTCCGCGACGCCTGGGCGGCCGGCGTCCTGAGCGACGAGCGCTACGAGGCCGCGCTGGAGCGCATGTTCGACGCGCTCGCCGACCACCGGGCCGGCGGCCGCTGGTGGGAGCGCTCGTGGCTCGACTCCCTGCCGGCGAGCCGCGGCGGCGCGCCCGACCCGCCGCTCGAGCACGTCGTCGGCGAGCGCGTCGCGCTGCGCCTCGGCCCGCTGATCCTCACGAGCGACCTGCGCCTGCAGGTCGAGCGCGTGGGGGCGCTGGCCGTCGAGCCGGACGCCCCGCGCCCCCTCCGCCGGCTCGAGACCGCCCGGCTGGCGCGCGAGCACGCCTGGCTGCGGCGGGAGGTCGTCGACGCCGAGGACCTCGTCGCGGGCGAGGTCGGCCCTCCGGAGGGGGAGCTCGAGGCCGCTCCGGCCAGGCCCGGCCTCGCGCCGGCGCTCCTGCGCCCGCGGTGGCGCCTGACCCTCCGGCCGGCGGTGCGAGTGCGCGCCTCCGGCGGGCACGGCGGGCCCGTGCGCGACGTCCGCGTGCGGGCCGTCCTCGAGCTCTTCCGCGGGCCGGCGCGGCTCCGGTTCCTCGAGGTGGAGCTCGCGCTCAGGTATCGCCCGGAGGACGATGAGGTCGTGGTCGGGGTCGAGCTCGCGCTCGTGACCTGGTAGGGGGGGACCGTGGAGGAGCTGCGCCCGATCGAGGACGTCGCGCGTGAGCTGGGCCTCGCGCCCGGCGAGGTCGAGCCGTGGGGCCGCGGCGTCGCCAAGGTCGACCCGCGCCCGGTGCTCGAGCGCGCGGCCGGGCGCGGGCGGCTCGTGCTCGTCACGGCGATCACCCCGACGAGCCAGGGCGAGGGCAAGACGACGGTCCTCCTCGGGCTCGTGCAGGCGCTCCGCCGCCTGGGCGCGCGGGCGTGCGGCGCCGTGCGCCAGCCGACGCTCGGGCCCGTGTTCGGCCTCAAGGGCGGCGGCAACGGCGGCGGGCGGAGCCAGGTCGTCCCCCGCGACCGCTTCGACCTGCACCTCACGGGCGACTCGCACGCCGTGCAGGCGGCCCACAACCTGGCCGCCGCCTTCCTCGACGAGCACCTCCACCGCGGCGGGCCGCTGGCGATCGACCCGGCGTCCGTCTCGTGGCCGAGGGCGCTCGACCTGTGCGACCGCGCGCTCCGGCGCACCGTCGTCGGCCTGGGGCCCGGCGCCGGGCCGGCGCGCGAGGCGCCCTGGGTGATCACGGCCGCCTCCGAGGTCATGGCCGTCCTGGCGCTGGCCCGCGACGTGGCCGACCTGCGCGCGCGCCTGGGGCGGATCGTCGTCGCCCGGCGCCGCCGCGACGCCGGCGGCGGGGAGGTGACGCTCGAGGAGCTGCGCGTCGCGGGCGCCATGACCGCGCTCCTGCGCGATGCCGCCCGGCCGAACCTGCTGCAGACGATCGAGGGCGCCCCCGTGCTCGCGCACGCCGGTCCGTTCGCCAACGTCGCGCACGGCTGCAGCTCGGTGATCGCCGACCGCGTCGGGCTGGCCCTCGCCGACTGGGTGGTCACCGAGGCGGGCTTCGGCGCCGACCTCGGCGCCGAGAAGTTCTTCGACATCGTGTGCCGCCAGGCGGACCTGGGCTGCGCCGCCGCGGTGGTCGTCGCCACGACCCGCGCCCTCGAGGCCCACGGGGCGGCGGCCGGCCCGTCGGGCGACGAGGCGCTGCGCCGCGGCGCCGCGAACCTCGCCCACCACGTCGCGGCGGTCCGCCGCTTCGGCGTGCCGGTGGTCGTCGCCGTCAACGCCTTCGCCGGCGACCGCCCCGCGGCCCTCGACCTCGTCGCCGAGGCCGGGCTCGCCGCCGGCGCGTTCGCCGCGGTCCCGTGCCGCCCCTTCGACGAGGGCGGCGCGGGCTGCGAGGAGCTGGCCCGGGCCGTGGCCGCGGCCGGGGAGGCGGGGCCCGTCACGCCCGCCCTCCTCTACGCCGACGACCTGCCGCTGGTCCAGAAGCTCGAGGCGATCGCGACGGCCATGTACGGCGCCGACGGCGTCGACGTCGCGCCCGCGGCGGCGCGGGCGATCGCGCGGCTGGAGCGCGACGGCCACGGCCGCGCCCAGCCCTGCGTGGCCAAGACCCCCCTGTCGCTCGGCCACGACCCGGCGTGGGGCGGCCTGCCGCGCCCGTTCCGCCTGCCGATCCGCGAGGTGCTGCTCCAGGCGGGGGCGGGCCTGGTCACGGCGGTCGCGGGTGACCTCTCGCTCATGCCCGGCCTGCCCACCCGCCCGCGCGGCGAGGGGGTGGACGTCGACCCCGACGGCACGATCTCGGGGTTGTGAGGGGACCCGGAGTCAGCTCCGCGCGCCGAGCACCCCGCTCCGGCGGAAGCGCCCGCTCCGCGGACCGGACCAGGCCTCGGCCTTCGTGAGCCGCTCGGTCGCGCGCGCGCCGCCCGCCAGGACGTCGCGAGGGGAGAGGCTCAGGACGCACTCGCTGGGCTCGATGTCGGGGCGGAACGTGAACCGCCCGCGGTCGAAGCGCTCGAGGGCCTCGTGCACCGCGGCGATGCCGGCGCGCGCGTCGGTCGTGGCGTCGACGATCCGTCCGGCGCCGAGGGTGATCCTCGCGCGGGCGTCGCGGGTCTGGAGGAGGAGCGTCCCCGTGCGACAGGCGCGCTCGAGGTCGAGCAGCAGGTCGCGGAGGCTCCGGCCGGCCGAGAAGACGCCCTCCTCCGTTCGCGCGCCGGCCTCGCTGAACAGTCGGCACTCGAGCCGGCCGTCGTCCGCGATCAGCGCCGGATGCTCGAGCTCACCGGCGAGGAGGACGTCCCCCACGCCGATCGCGACGCGCTCACCGAGCGACGCCGTGCCCCGGACGACGGCCCCGTCGAGGATCGTCCCGTTGGCGCTGCCGAGGTCCGTGAGCACCGGCCCCGGGCAGCCCGCCGGCCAGGTGATGCGCGCGTGGAAGCGCGAGATGGTCGGGTCATCGAGCACGATGTCGTTGCTCGCGTGCCGGCCGAGCCGGAGGCAGCGCCCCGGTGTGATCCGCGCGGGCGCCGCGCCCTTGCGCCGGATGACGTAGCTCGCGACCCCCTCCATGACCGCACCTCCGGCGCCGCCTCCGTGCAAGGCGCGCGCCGGCCTCGCCGACGACCGGCGCGAGGGTTGCGGCGAGCGCGTCATCGCGACGGGAGCGGACGCGTACCGGGCGCGTGACCCGTCACGGCGCGCGCGAGCGCCCGGGCGACCTCGTCATCCGTGACCTGCGAGAAGTCCCGGAAGTGCTCGCCGACGCTGCGGAACACGGGCGGCGTGCGCAGCACGACCACGCGGTCGGCGACGCGCGCGAGCCGCTCGACGACGTCCGGCGGCGCGACGGCGGCGGCCGCCACGAGCTCGGCGGGGCCGCGGCGGCGGACGGCCTCCAGGGCGGCGGCCATCGTCGCCCCGGTGGCGACGCCGTCGTCGACGACGATCACGACCCGCCTGCGCGGGTCGACCGGCGGGCGCAGCGCCCAGGCGGCGCGCCGGGCGCGCAGCAGGGCCCGCTGCCGCTCGACCTCGGCGGCGATCCAGGCGTCGTCGGCCACGACGCGCGCCTGCGGGTGCAGGAGCACGGCGCCGTCCTCCGACACGGCCCCGATCGCCAGCTCCGGGTTCCCGGGCGCCCCGAGCTTGCGCACGAGCGCGACGTCGAGGTCCCCGCCCAGCGCCTCGGCCACCTGCAGCCCCATGGGGACGGCGCCCCGGGGGATCGCCAGCACGAGCGGCCGCCGCCCGGCGTACCCCGCGAGCGCGCGCGCCAGGCGCCGGCCGGCGTCCGCGCGGTCCTCGAGCGGCGGGTCCCAGCTCACGCGGCCCGCCCGGCGGCCCCGAGCGCCGGCATCTCGAAGCGATCGCGGCCAGGGCGCGGGCGAGCGGCGGCGGCCGCCGCCGCGACGGCCATGAGGCCGGCGACCGTGTCCAGCCCCACCAGCCCCACGAGCTCACCGCCCTCGTCCACGACCGGCAGCGCGCGGAGGCCCGCCGCGGCGGCCTCCTGCAGCCGCTCGTAGGCCGCGGTCAGCGGCGTGGCGAGCGGCAGCGGCGCGACGTCGCGGCGCATGACCTCGGTCACGGGCGCCCGGCCGAAGCCCGCGGCCAGCGCGCGGACGAGGTCGCCCTGGCCGACCACCCCGACGAGGCGCCCGTCCCCGACGACCGGGAACTCCTGCTGCAGCCCGTGCTGCAGGAGCATGGCCGCGTCGGCGACGGTCGTCCCCGGCGGCAGCACGCGGACGTCGCGCGCCAGGGCGTCCACCACCGTGCGTCGGCGCAGGGCGTGGCGCACGAGCGCGGCCTGCTCCTCGGCCGCCCCCTGGAGCCACACGAACAGCGCGATCAGCAGGAGGAACGGGTTGCTCATGAGGCCCACGACCCCGAACAGCGCCGCCATGACGCGCCCGACGGCCGCCGCGTAGCGGGTGGCCGCGAGCGACCCGACGAAGGCCGCCAGCGCCGCACGCAGGGCCCGGCCGCCGTCCATGGGGAACGCGGGCAGGAGGTTGAACAGGCACAGGAGCAGGTTGGCGAGCCCGAGCTGCACGACGAGCGAGGCCCCGGGCCCGGGCAGGAGCGCCAGCGGGCCGCCGACCACGAGCGCGCCGCCGAGGAGGACCGCCGCGATCAGCCCGCTGACGAGCGGCCCGGCCAGGGCGATCACGAGCCCCGGGAGGGCCTCCTCGGGGAAGCGCTCGAGCCGCGCCACGCCGCCGATCGGCAGGAGCGTGATGTCGAGCGTCCGCACGCCGAACCAGCGCGCGGCCATGGCGTGGCCGAGCTCGTGGGCGACGACGGTGGCGAACAGGAGGCAGATGAGGAGCGCGCCGCGCAGCGCAGCGGCCGGGCCGCCCTCCGCGCCGTAGGCGAGGGCCACCCACGCGAGCAGGATCAGGAACGTCCAGTGGACCTGGACGGCGATCCCGGCGACCGAGCCGATCTTCCACGCGCCGCGCATGGCCGCGCGTCAAGCGCGCGGCGTGCCGCCGCAAGCGCAGCCCGGGCGAGCGCCTCGAGCGTCACGCGGCGGTCGCGCGTCACGTCCGGGTGAATCGTCTCCACGTTGCGGCCGCCGGCGGGGTGTGCCATGCCATGACGGTGCCGAGCGATGACTGACCGCGCTCACCGCTTGATCTGCGAGCGAAGCGAGCAGATCGAGCGGTGGCGCGCATCCCCGAGCGGAGGCCGCGTAGCGGCCGAAGCGAGGGCGACAGGTGCCTCACTGCGGATCGGAGCATCGAGCCGTGCGCCCGGACGTGGACAACAGGACAAGCGACGGCCGCTGTGAGCCGCAGCGCTTCGGGCCGTTCGAGGTCCTGGGGCAGATCGCCGGGGGCGGCCAGGGGGCCGTGCTCCGCGCGCGGCGCCTGCCGGACGGGGCCCCGGTGGCGCTCAAGCTGCTGCTGCGGGCCGACCCGCGGTCGATCCGCCGCTTCCGCCAGGAGGCGCAGGTCCTCGAGCGGCTCGACCACCCGTCGATCGTCCGCGTCCTCGGCCACGGCGAGGAGGACGGCGTCCCCTGGCTCGCCATGGAGCTGGTCGAGGGGCAGAGCCTGCGCGCGCTGGTCGACGAGCGCGGGCCGCCGCCGCTCGGCTTCACGGCGCGCACCGTGGAGGCCCTGGCCCGGGCGCTCGACCGCTGCCACCAGCAGGGGGTCGTCCACCGCGACCTCAAGCCGGACAACGTGCTGATCGAGCGCGGGACCGGCCGCCCGGTGCTCGTCGACTTCGGCATCCTCGCCCGCGACGCCGAGGTCTTCGGCGCGCTGTCGATCGACGAGCGCTCGCGCCTGTCGCTCACGGGCGAGCTGAAGGGGACGCCCGCCTTCATGGCCCCCGAGCAGGTCGCGCCCGACCGCTTCGGACCGGTCGGGCCGTGGACCGACGTCCACGCCCTCGGGGCCACCCTGCACGTCCTGCTCACCGGCGCCCCGCCGTTCGCCGCGGGCGCCCTGCCCGCCCTGCTGAACCGGGTCGTGGAGGAGCCGCCCCCCGACCCGCGGGCCAGGAACCCCGCCGTCCCCGGGGCGCTGGCGGCGCTCTGCCGCCGCGCGCTGGCCAAGCGCCCCGGGGAGCGCCCCGCCTCCGCCGGCGAGGTCGCCGACGGACTCCACGCGCTCGTCACCGCGTGCGACGCCGCGGACGCCGCGCGCGGCCCGGGCGCGGCGCGCCCGGCCCCGTCGTCGACCCCGGCGCGCCCCGCGTCGTCGGGCGCCGGCCGGCCCTTGCTCGCGCAGCCGGGCACGGCCGTCCGCCCGGGGTCGGTCGTGGGCCCCTACGAGGTGCTGGCGCTCCTCGGTCAGGGCGGCATGGGGACCGTGTTCCGCGCGCGGCACCGGACGCTCGGGGTCGAGCGCGCCCTGAAGGTCCTCTCCTCCGGCGGCGACGCGTCGCGGCGGGCCCGCTTCCTGCGCGAGGTCCAGTCGCTCGCGCGGGCGCGGCACGCGAACGTCTGCGGCATCCACGAGGCCGACACCGACGGCGCGACCTGCTGGTTCGCCATGGACCTCGTCGCCGGTGAGCCGCTCGACGAGGTCCTCCGGCGCGGGCGGCTCCCGCTGGCGCGCGCCCTCACGATCGCCGGAGGGATCGCCCGCGGGGTCCAGGCGCTCCACGACCTCGGGATCGTCCACCGCGACCTGAAGCCGCAGAACGTGATCCTCGCCGCCGACGACCGGCCCGTCGTGATCGACCTCGGCCTCGCGGTCGACCCGGCGCGCGACGAGCGGCTCACGCGCACGGGGGCGGTCGTCGGCACGGTGCGCTACATGGCGCCCGAGCAGCTCTCGGGGCAGGCGACGGCGCGGACCGACGTCTACGCGCTCGGGCTGATCACGTTCGAGCTGGTCACCGGCCGCCCGGCCCTCGACCAGGGCGGGTCGGCCTCGGAGCTCGTGGCGCGGATCATCACCGAGGAGCGCCCGCGCGTGGGCCACGTCGACCCGTCGCTGGGCGCGCACCTGGACGCGACGATCGCGGCCGCGTGCGCGCGCGACCCCGCCCGGCGCCCGTCCGACGCGGGGGCCTTCGCCGACCTGCTCGAGGCCGCCGCGGCCGACCCGGGCCCGGCCGTCCGCGTCGGGCGACGCCGGCGGCGCCTGCTCACCGGCATCGGCGCCGCGGCGTGCCTGGGGGCGCTCGCCCCCCTGGCCCTGTCGGTGGCGCGGCCTGCGCCGGCGTCGCCGGAGCCCTCCGCGCCGTCGACGACGGCGCCGGCCGACGCCCCGGCGCTGGGTGTCGACGCGCGGACGCTCGAGGACGCGCGCCGCGCGGCGCGCCTGGCGCGCGAGCAGGACCTCTCCGCGGCGGAGCGCTTGCGCCGCTGCGACGAGTGGCTGGCGCGCTACGGCGAGCTGAGCGCGCCCGACCACGAGGAGCTCGCCGCCCTGCGGCGCGCGGCCCGCCGCGAGGTGCCGCTCGTGTCGCGCGTCCTCGCCGACGGGCGCGAGGCCCGGCCGCTGTGGCTCGACGGCGGCGCGCGGCTCCTGGTGTGGGGGCGAGCTCACGACCTCGTGCAGGTGTGGACCGCCGACGGCGGGGACGACGTGCAGGGTCGCCCGGACGGAGGACCGTCCGGGGGGGCCGGCGACCGCGCGCGGAGGACCGACGACGAACAGCACTGGCGCCTGGGCGCCGCGGTCCAGGCGCTCGCCTTGACGCCCGACGGGCGGGCGGCGGTGGTCGTCGTCCGGGACGGCGGCGCCCCCCTCCGGCTCCTCGACCTGGGCCGCGGCGAGGTCCGCCCGGGTCCGGCGCTCGACCCGCCCCCCGCCGCGGACGCGCCGCTGCACGCCGTCGCCGTCAGCCCGGACGGCGCCCGCCTGGCGCTCGGCGACCAGGCCGGCGGCGTGCGCGTGGTCGAGGCGGCCACCGGCCACGACGTCGCGCCGCGCGTCGCCGGCCACGGGGCGCCCGTGTGGTGCCTCGCGTTCAGCCCCGACGGTCGGCGGCTCGTGAGCGGCGCGGGCGACTGGGCCGACTCGCGCCGCGCCGCCGAGAACGCGCTCGGCGTGTGGGAGGCGGCGACGCTCGAGCATGTGGCGCGCGTGGTCCTCGGCGGCGTCCCCTACTTCGCGCGCTTCGCCCCCGATCGGCGCCGCTTCGCCGTGGGGATCAGCGGCTATCGGCTCTACCTGTTCGACGTCGAGGCGCCCGACGCGCCGCCGCTCGAGCTCCACGGCGTCGGGACCGAGCAGATGACGCTCGGCCTCGGCTCGCCCACGGCGCACCGCGGCGCCGTGCGCGGCGCCGCCTTCACGCCCGACGGGCGCCTCGTCTCGGTCGGCGGCGAGCGCGGGACCGTCCGGGACTCCGACAACGACCTGCGCGCGTGGGACGTCGAGGGCGCCCTCGAGCTCGTCGACCGGCGCCGCGCCCTCCCCGCCGTGCCGCTGTGGGTGGAGGTGGCCCCCGACGGGCGGATGGCCGTGGGCTACCAGAGCGGGCTGGTGCAGGTCTTCGCGCCCGACGAGTGACCGCGCGCGCGGCTGCTCACCCCTTCACGGTGAGCAGCGGCTTCAGCTCCACGACCCGAGCGGAGGCCGCGGCGCGGCGGGAGCGAGGGCGACAGGTCCGTCACCGCGGATCGGAGCATCGGGCCGCCCTCCTCGACGGGGACATCCCCACGCGCGACGGCCGCCGTGACCACGCTCGCCGGGCGAGGTGACGGCGCTCGCGAGGGGTCCATGCGCGAGCGCGTTCAGCGCGCGCCCTCCCTCGCGAACGTCCACACCCTGCGCTCGTGGACCTCGCGGGGCGGTCGATCGGACACCTGCGTGCGCTCGCGCCGCTCGAGGCTGGCGCGGACGGGGAGCAGCGTCGTCGGGTCCGTCTCCACCTCGAGCGTCGTCTCGAGCCGGTAGGCGCGGACGTCGATGCGCTGTCCGGGCGGGGCCAGCTGCGAGAGCATCGCCTCGTAGCCCGCGCGCGCGGCCTCGCCGTCGATGACGCTCGTCCGCCGGAAGCGCGCCCCATGAGGCGGCGCGTCGCCTGGAGGCGACAACCGCTCGAGCGTCTCCACGACCTCGACGGCGCGGTCGAAGTGCGGCGTGCGGCGGCGCAGCTCCCGCCGCTCCCCCACGCGGAGGTCCGTCGCGGGCGCCCAGGCGCCCACCCACGCGTCCCAGAAGTCGCGGAGGCGGTCCTCGTAGGTGGCCAGCCACCCGGGCGAGGTCACCCGCCCCTTGAGCTGCTCGAGGGGCGCGCGCCGGTCCTCGGGCGCCACCGCCAGGAGCCGCTCGACCCAGCGCTCCATGGTGGGCGCGAGGTCGAGGGTCTCGCGCACCGTCCCGTCCGGCCCGAGGCGCCACACCGGAAAGGGGAAGGTCAGCTGCGCCAGCTCGGGGCGCTGCGCGTCCGCCGGCGTGACGGCCACGCCGAACACCTCGACGAGCGCCGAGGCGTGCACGTGCGCGCGCACGTCGTCGGGGCCCGCGCGCCAGGCGCGCAGCTGGTGGCGCTGCACCACCACCTTGCCGTCCTTCTCGCTGCGCTCCTCGACCACGAGCTCGACCGGGAGCGGCCAGGCGAAGCGCCCGGGGTCCTGCCCGCCCGCGGGCGGGGAGAGCGCCCCGAGGACCAAGGCGCCGGTGAGGAGGAGAAGACGCCGGGCGCGCTCGTTCATCGTCCACCTGCTGCCAGGTTACCGGCGTCCACCTCGGCATCGAGCCGCCCCTGCGCGCGAGCCGCTCGTGCCTCGCCCGCGCGCGCCGCGCCGGGTCGTCACGCGGACCGGGGCGGCAGGCGCCCGCTCGCGCCGATGCGTCGCGCCTGCGCGGCCGCGGCGAGCAGGTCGTGCGGCGTCACGGGCTTGGCCAGGTGCGCGTCGAAGCCGGCCTCGCGGGCGCGTCGCTTGTCGTCGGGGCCGGCGAACGCCGTGAGGGCGATCGCCGGGACGTCGCCGCCCCGCGGCAGGGCCCGGACCCGCCGGAGCAGGGCGTGCCCGTCCTCGCCCGGCAGGCCGACGTCGCTGATGAGGAGGTCCGGCGCGGCCTCGTCCAGGGCGGCCAGCGCCTCGGCGGCGGTGCCCACCGAGCGGACGCAGCCTCCCGCGCCGGCGAGCACCTCGACGAGGACCTCGCGCGTGTCCGCGTCGTCCTCGACGAGCAGGATCGCCGCGCCCGCGAGCGACGGCGCCGCGCCGCCCTCCGGCGCCGCGGGCGCGGCTCCGTCGTCGGTCGGCGCGAGCGGCAGGAGGACGGTGAACGTGCTCCCCTGCCCCGGGCCCGGGCTCTCGACCTGGACCTCGCCGCCGTGCAGCTCGGTCAGGTGCCGGACGAGCGCGAGGCCGAGGCCGAGGCCGCCGTGGGCGCGCCGCGACGACGCGTCCTCCTGGCGGAAGGGCTCGAACGCGTGCGGCAGGAACTCGAGGGCGATCCCCTTGCCCGTGTCCCGGACGACGAGGCGCACGCGCTCGCCGTCGCGCTCGCAGCGCACCTCCACGCGGCCGCCCGCCGGGGTGAACTTGATCGCGTTCGACAGCAGGTTCCACGCGACCTGCTCCAGGCGCCCGGGGTCGCACGTCGCCGGACCGGCGCCGGGGTCGAGCCGCGCCTCGAGCGCCACGCCGCGGGCCTCGGCCTGCGGGCGCAGCGCCTCGATGGCGGCCGCGACGACCGGCGAGACGTCGTCGAGCCGGCGGCGGTCGAGCTGGAGCTTGCCGCTGATGATCCGGGACACGTCGAGGATGTCGTCGACGAGCCGCGCCTGGGCCCGGGCGTTGCGCGCGACGACCTCGGCGGCGCGGCGCACCCGCTCGCGGTCGGACGGGTCGCGCTCGAGGAGCTGCGCCCAGGCCAGGATCGCGCTCAGCGGCGTCCGGAGCTCGTGAGAGAGGACGGCGAGGAACTCGTCCTTGCCGCGGCTGGCGGCCTCGGCCTCGTGACGGGCCGCCTGCTCGCGCGCGAGGAGGTCCCGCCGCTCCTGCTCGGTGCGCGTGCGCTCGGTGATGTCGCGCAGGAACGCGGTGAACGACGGGCCCGTCTCGTCGGCCGGGAGGTGCACGATCGTGACCTCGACCGGGACCTCGGCGCCGTCGTTCCGGAGCGCCGCGAGCTCGAGGCGTCGCCCCGCCGGGGCGCCCACCTGCCCGCGCAGATGCCGCGCCACGGCCGCCTCGTGCTCGGCGCGCCAGCGCGGCGGGATCAGCAGGTCCGCGAGCGCCTGGCCGACGGCCTCGTCGCGCCGCCAGCCGAAGGTCCGCTCGGCGGCCGGGTTGAACTCGGTGATCAGGCCGCGGCGGTCCATGGCCACGACCGCGTCGGGCGCGGCGTCGACGATCGCCCGCGTGCGGCCCTGCGCCCGCCGGCGCTCCTCCGCCTCCTGCCGGGCCGCCGCGGCCCGCTGCTCCGCCTCGGCGCGCGCGCTGACGACGCGCCTCGTGATCGCGAAGAGCGCCGCGCTCAGGACGGTCCCGAGCGCGAGCAGCATGGGCGCGACGCCGCCGCCCGAGGCGGCCTCGAACTCCGGCACCGACTCGAACACGAGCGTCCACGGGTGGCCGGCCACGACCGTCGACCGCGTGGTCCGGTGGGCGGGCGCGTGGCCCGAGGGGGTGCGGCCGTGCACGCGCGAGTCATGGATCAGCGCGTCGGTCTCGCCGTCGTGGACGCGGAAGGCGACCCGCGGGCGCTCCGCGCCGAAGATCCCCAGGAACAGGTCGTCGGCCCGGAACGGGCTGTAGCAGAACCCGATCAGCGCGGCCCGGCGCTCCTCGACGGTGGGCGGGACGGCGCCGCCGGCGAAGACGGGGACGTAGATGAGGAACCCCGGCTGCTTGCGCTCGTCGATCTCCTGCACGAGCGTGACCGCGCCCGAGAGGGCGGCCGTGCCCTCGTCGCGCGCCCGCGCCATGGCGCGGCGCCGGACCGGCTCCGTGTACATGTCGTAGCCGATCGCGGCGAGGTTCCGGCGGTCGAGCGGCTCGAGGTAGACGATCGCGTGGTGCTCGTCGCGCGGCTGCAGGGGGCGCACGGAGACGCCGTCGAGCCCGTCCGCGCGCAGGCGGGCCGGCAGCGCCGCCCACTCGTCCGGCGCGAGGCGCCGGGTGAACCCCACGCCCTGGATCCCGGGGTAGGAGCTCGGGAGGTCGAGGCGCTCCACGAAGGCCCGGAACTGCTCGCGCGTCGGCCCGTCCGACGCGGCGAACAGGCCCGCCCCGGCGCGGAGCAGGGCGACGTAGGCCTCGAGGCGCTGGGCGATCTGCCCCTCGGCCGCGAGCGCGGCGTTCTCGAAGCGCGCCGCGTCGCGCGCCCCGGCAGAGCGCGCCACGAGGGTGCTGGCCGCGCCGGTGAGGGCGAGCGCCAGGGCCAGGGCGATCCAGGGAGGCGAGCCGCGCGGCAGCCTGAAGGGGTCCATGGGCGCCCATTGTGGACCCGCCCCGCGGCCCGCGCATCCCGGGCGCGCGGCCGCCCCGCGCGTCAGCGTCCGGCGAGGGCGCGGGCGAGGTAGGCGACCAGGTCGTCGAGGGTCTCGAGGCGCGGGTAGTCCGCCTCGGGGATCGCCACGCCGAGGCGCCGGTCGACGCCGATGAGGAAGTTGAGGAAGTCCATGGAGTCGATGTCGAGCTGGTCGCGGAAGGGCACGTCGCCGCGCAGGCGCGTGAGGTCCGCCTCGGGGGCGACCTGCCCCAGGGCCTGCACGACCTGGCCGCGGATCTCGTCCGTCGTCATGGGTCCTCCGGATGCGCGAGGCGCCTGGCCACCGCGGCCAGGAAGCGGCCGCCGCGGTGCCCGTCGCTGACGCGGTGGTCGGCGGCCAGCGAGAGCGTGACCACCGAGCGCGGGGCGACGGCGTCGCCGACCACGCGCGGGCGCCGCTCGATCCGCCCCAGGCCGACGAGCGCCACCTGCGGCGGGTAGATCACCCCGAGCACCGACGTGACCCCCTGGTCGCCCAGGTTGGTCACGGTGAGCGTCGGGTCCGTGACCTCACGCCCGCGGAGGCGCCCCTGCCGCGCGCGCTCCACGAGGTCGCGCAGCTCGTCCATGACCGTCGCCAGCGGCTTCGCGCCCACGTCGAGGAGCGCCGGGGCGATGAGCCCGCCGCCGCGCAGCGAGATCGCCACCCCCAGGTGGACGGCGGCGCTCGGGCGGAACGCCCCGTCGACGAAGAAGCCGTTGACCTCCGGCACCTCCGACGTCGCCGCCGCGACCGCCTTGAGGACCAGCGCCGCGGGCAGGATCCGCTCGGCGAGCGCCCGGGCGGCGTTCACGCCCTGGAGCCACTCGAGGGCGGGGGTGAGGTCGACGTCGGCCGTGAGGTAGTAGTGCGGGATCTCGCGCTTGCTCCGGGCCATGGCCCGCGCCATGCCCTCGCGCATGGCCTCGGCCCGGTCCGGCGCCCGCTCCGCGCGGGGGGCGCGCGCGGCCGCCTCGACGTCCTCGACCCGGATCGCCCCGCTCGCGCCCGTGCCCGCGAGGGCGGCCAGGTCGAC
>JAMLIC010000075.1 GCA_023954375.1 Planctomycetota bacterium | reverse complement strand
TGCCGTCTGCCAGGACTGCCGGTCGCGTCGCAACACGCCAGGTGGACCGTCGAGGACCGGGGGGCTTGACGCAGGGTGGCTCGGTCGGCGGCCAGTTAGACTCGGGCGCGTGCAGCGCGCCTACGACGTCCTCGGCCGCACGCTCGAGCTCGCCCGCGCCGACATCACGCGCCTGGCGGTGGACGCGATCGTCAGCAGCGAGAACAGCGACCTCGTCATGGACCGCCCCGACGGCCCGAGCGTCTCGGCGGCGATCCGGCGGCTCGAGGGCGAGGACCTCGCCCGCGACCTGGCGCGGCTGGGGCCGATCGACCCGGGGCGGGCGGTGGTCACGCCGGCGCGGCGCCTGCCCTGCCGCTGGGTGATCCACGCGGCCACCGTGGTGCGCACCGAGGCCGGCCACGAGAGCTCGCTCGAGGTGCTGCGCGAGGCGGTGCGCTCGGCCATGCGCCTGGCCGCCGGGCTGGGCCTCCGCTCGCTCGCCTTCCCCGCCTTCGGCGTGCGCGCCGCGGCCGTGCCCCGCGAGGCGGCCAGCCGGGCCATGGTCGAGGAGATCGTCGCCGGCCTCAGGGAGCGGACGCCCCTGCGGCGCGTCGTCGTGGCCCTCCTCGACCCCGAGGCGTTCCTCGCCTTCTTCGAGGTCGCGGCCGCCCGCGCGGCCGCCGCGAGCGAGCCGCTGCGCCTGCGCGTCCAGCGCCGCGCGGGCGAGCTCACGTGGACCTTCGACGACGCGGCGCCGCTGGCCCACACCGCCGCGCGGCCGATGACGGCCGACGACGAGGCCGAGGTGCGCGACCTCGTCGCGCGCCTCCGCGGCGCCGGCGCGCGGCGCCTGCTCGACGCGCGCGCCGCGCTCGACGCGCTCGGGGCGCGGCTCGGTCGGCTCGTGCCCGGGGAGGTCCTGGCCCGCGCCGCGCGCGAGGCGCCGCGCCCGCTCGTCCTGGCCCTCGACGAGGACCTGGCCGGGCTGCCGTTCGAGCTGGCCCGCGACGAGGGCGGGGCGCTCGCCGAGCGCACGGCCGTGTCGCGCCGCCTGATCGTCTCGCGTCCGGGGCCGGCCGGCGAGGCCGGCGCGGCCCGCCCGGCCGGCCGCCTCGAGGGCCTCCTCCTCCCGGGCGGCCCCGACCTGCCGCACGCCGGCCGCGAGGCGGCGCGGCTCCTCGACCTGCTCTGGCGCCGGGCCGGCGACCGCCTCGGCCTGCGCCTCCTCGCCGGCCCGCGGGCCACGCGGCGCGACGTCCTCGAGGCGCTGCCGCGGGCCGGCCTCGTCCACTGGTGCGGCCACACCCGCGCGGGGCCGGACGGCGCGCGCTGGGCGCTCCCCTCGGGCGAGGTCGTCACGGCCGACGACCTCCTCGCCGCGCGGCTCACCGCACGGCTCGTGGTCACGAGCTCCTGCGGCCACGGCGACGACCTGCCCCTCGCCCGCGCCCTGCTCCTCGGCGGCGCCCGCAACGTCGTCACGGCGCTGTGGGAGGTCGAGGACGCGGCCGCCGAGCGCTTCGCCCTGCACCTCTACGAGGCGCTCGCCCTCGGCCGCACGCTCGGCGAGGCGCTGGCCGAGGCGCGCGCCGCGCTCGCGCCGGACGACCCGCTGCACGCGGCGGCCTTCGTCCACTACGGCGACCCTCGCGAGCGGGTGGTCGAGCCCGTGGGGCTCGTCTGACGGCTTCCCCCGCGCTCGGCGTGGCCCGGCGGCCGGCCATTCCGTAGGGTCACATGCGATGACCCGCCTGCTCCTCCTCCTCGCGCTCCTCCTCTCCGGCTGCTCCATGTTCCGCGCGCAGGTCGGCCTGGGCTTCGGCCTCGGGGCCGACGTGCAGGTCTTCGGGCTCGCGCACGCGGGGCTGCTCCTGGGCCGCTACGACGAGTTCGGCCCGAACTACGGGCGCGGCCCGAGCGAGGGCGACTACACCGTCCTCGGCCCGTTCCACGCCTGCACGACCCGGTATCCGGACGGGGAGGACGAGCACGACTGCTTCGGCCTGCTGCCGGCGCTCTTCGGCGACGGCCCGCCCCCGGGGCCGATCGCGCTGGAGCTGGGGCTGGCCCTGGCGCCGGTCTCGTTCCGGGTGGGCTTCAACCCCGCCGCCCCGCTCGAGCGGCGGCGCGAAGAGGAGGAGCAGCAGCGCCGCTTCAACGAGGCCATGGCCGCGGCGTGGGAGGAGTTCGCGGAGTTCGAGGCGCAGGAGGCCACCGAGGACGAGGAGGACGACCTCCCGCCCCCGGCCCCCAAGGGGTCGCGCTGACGGACGCCCGGCGCTCGCGCCGCACGGGCGTCGGTGACGCTGCTATAGTCACGGAGGAAACTCCGTGGATCCTCATGATCACGCCGAGAGCCTCGACCCGGTCCGGCTGAGCAAGCTCCTGGCCTTCGCGCTCCGCCACCGCCCGGACGCCCTCGGCCTCACGCTCGACCCCGAGGGCTGGGTGGACCTCGACGAGGTCGTCGCGCAGGTGAACGCGCACCGGCGCTTCCCGGCGCCCGTCGAGCGCAGCGACCTCGAGCGCCTGGCGCTCGGTGAGGGACACGGCCGCTTCGAGCTGCGCGGCGGGCGGATCCGCGCCCGCGGCGGACACACCGTCGCCGGCGTCGACGCGAGCGACGAGCTGGAGGCCCCCGCGGCCACTCCCGGCTTCCTCTTCGTCGGCGTCGAGGCGGCCGACCTCGAGCAGGCCGAGGGCCAGGGCTACCTCGAGGGCCACGACGGGACGCTGCTCACGCTCCACGACGACGAGGCCGCCGCCCTGGGCGTCGGGCCGGGGCGCGAGGTGGTGATCGTCGACGCCGAGCGGGCGAGCCGGCAGGGGACGGTCTTCGCCGTCGGCGAGACCGGCACGCACCTCGCCGCCCGCGTGCCGCTGCGCTTCCTCCTCTCGCAGCGCCAGGGCTTCGAGCGCCAGGTGTCGGCCGGCGGCGTGCTCGCGCGCGGCCGCGGGGCCGAGGTCGAGTTCGCGCTGATCCGCACGATGCCGCGCGCCCAGGCGCTCGGGGGGCCGGCGCCGGACGGCGCGGCCGAGCCTGCCGAGGCGGTCGAGGCGGTCGAGGCGGAGGACGACGACGACCTGCCGGGCGAGTTCGAGGACGCCCGGGCCGGCGCCGACCGGCGCGGGCCCGACCGGCGCCAGCGCGAGGGGGCGCCGCCCGACGGCGTCGAGCGCCGGCGCGGTCCGCGCCGCACGCGCCGCCGCCGGCGGAGCGGCCGCTGGGGCGCCGAGGGGCGCCTCGAGCTCCCCAAGGGCAAGCTCGAGCCGGGCGAGACCCCCGAGCAGGCGGCCGTGCGCGAGGTGCGCGAGGAGCTGGGGATCGCCGAGGACCTCATCGTCGACGCGGCGCTGGCCACGAACCACTACGTGTTCCGCACCCCCGAGGGGCGGATGATCTTCAAGACCGTCCACTACTTCCTCCTCCGCTGCCCCGACGGCGCGCCGCGGTTCAACCCGCGCCGGGAGGAGGGGATCGTGTCGGTCGAGTGGTGGCCCGGGCCGCGCGCGATCGCGCAGGTGGCGTTCAAGAACCTGCGCCCGGTGCTCGAGCGGGCGTGGGAGCTCTTGCAGGTCTAAAGGTCTAGACCTCCTCGACCTCACCGTCCCCCACGACCGCGCGGAGGAAGCCATAGAAGCTGTGCGGGTCGTGGAAGGTGACGAGGATCCCGCCCAGCGAGAGCTCGTCACCCGGCGCGAGGCGCTGGGTCGACTTCGCCGGGATCGGCACCCCGTTGACCGACGAGCCGTTGGTCGAGCCCGCGTCGGCGTAGCAGACGGCGCCGGTCGCGTCCGTGGTCAGGTAGCCGTGGAACTTCGACACCTCGCTGGCCTTGAGCTCGATGTCGTTGTTGCTGGCCCGCCCGATCGTGACCATGTTGCGGAACGGGTTGGCGCCGTGCCGCTTCTTCACCCGGACCGCCTGGAAGGGGACGACGCTGACCTTGCCGCCGCCGTGGGCGATGCGCGTGATCGCGCCGGTGCCCTCGACGGACGAGAACGGCGAGAGGACCAGGACCGGGTCGGGGTAGGCGCGACAGAACTCCTCGCGCGTGAGCCCCTTCGCCGCGAAGACGTAGAGCCGGATGCTCTCGGCCAATCAAATCCCCCGTGCGAGCGAGTCTAACCAGTCGCCCTGAGGCCGGTCACGGGCGATCCCCGAGGGCGGCCCGGGCCGCCGCGTTGAGCTGCCCATCGGGATCGGCTCCGAGCGACTCCAGCGCGGGCCGGGCCCAGCCGGGGTCCGCGCTCGCGCGCAGCATGCTCCGCACGACGGACAGCGCCAGGAGGCGCTCCTCACGGGGCCTCGTCGGCGCGAGCGCCTCGAGCACGGCCTCGCGCGCGGCCGGGTCGTCGGGGTGGCGGGCGAGCGCCGTGAGGGCCATGGCCCGCACCTGCGCGGCGAAGGGGTCCTCGGCCCCCGGCGCGCCGCGGAGGACCTCCAGGACGGGGTGGGCGTCGTCGGCGGCCCGGGCGAGGCGCCGCAGGGCGTCCGTGCGCTCCTCCTCGCCGCGCGCGGGGTCGACCACGGCGCGGGAGAGCGCGGCCGGGTCCTCGCGGGGGGCCGCAGGGGCGGCGGGCGCCGGCGGCTCGACGGGCGGCGGAGCGACCCGCGCAGCGACCGGCGGCGCCGGCGCCTCGTGGCCGTCGAGGGCCACCAGGAGCGGCCATCCCAGCCCGAGCGCGAGCGGGGCGGCGGCGACGAGGGGCAGCCAGGCGCGGCGGCGAGAGACCCGGAGCGGCTTCATCTCACTGCCCCAGGAAGACCATGGCGGCCTTCCGGTTCTTGATCGCGGCGATCACGTCGAGGTCGCCGTCCAGGTCGAAGTCGGCCACGGCCAGGCGCACCGGGTCGTGGTCGCCCCCCGTGCTCCGCGCGACGAGGGCCTGGAAGCCGAAGGTCTCCGGGTTCAGGAGGCGGTGCGTGAGCACCGCCTCGGTGCCGTTGGGGCCGCTGCGCACGGCCACGATGTCGAGCTTGCCGTCCTTGTCCAGGTCCACCAGGCGCACGTCGACGGCCCGGCCGGACGCGAAGGGGATCGGCTGGGAGGGGTGCGGGGCGAAGGCGCCCGTGACCTGCCCCCGCAGCGCATGCATGCGGTCCTGGTTCGCGCTGACGACGACCACGTCCAGGACCCCGTCCCGGTCGATGTCGCCCAGGGCGAACCCGCCCGGCGTCCCCAGGTTGCCGTGGAGCGTCGACGTCAGGGTCGGGGTCGCCGGCAGCGAGTAGACGCTCCCGAGCAGCGTCCCCCGCCAGAACTGGATCGTGGCCGGCGTGTGCGTGAGGAGGACGACGTCGAGCACGCCGTCGCGGTCGAGGTCGGCGAGCGCGATGTCCACCGGCGTGCCCGTGTTGGCGGCGAGGCTGCGCACGATCCCGGGCGGCCCCGAGAAGCCGCTGCCGGTGTTGATGCACACCTGGAAGCTCCGGGTCTTCGACTCGGCCGCCGCGGCGTCGGGGAACCCGTCGCGGTTCAGGTCCCCGATCGCCAGCGCGATCGGGTCGCTGTCGGCGCCCCGGATGGCGTGGGTCGCGGCCTGGAAGGTGCCGTCACCGTTGCCGAGGAAGGAGCTGATCCGGTCGTTGCCGCCGCCCGTGATCGTCACGACCAGGTCGAGCTTGCCGTCGGCGTTCAGGTCGACGAGGCGCACCTGGTTGCCCTGGTCGGCGAGCGTCAGCTCGGACCGCAGGGTGAACTGGACGTGGCCCTGCGCGTCGACGCCGTCGTTGCGGTAGACCGCGACCCGCTTGTCGCCCGCCGAGACGATCGCGAAGTCCGGCCGGCCGCTCCGCGTGACGTCGCCCGCGTCGATCCCGACCGGGTCCTTGCGCCCCCACACGACCATCGGGCTCGGCGCCGCCGGGACGACGACGCCGCCCTTCGTGTCCCCGTCGCCGCGGAGCAGGAACACGCGCCCGCTCGTGTCCGTGGTCGACGCCACGACCAGGTCCGCGTCGCCGTCGCGGTCGAAGTCGGCCGCGATCATCAGGTCCGGCGCCACGAGCGCGTCGGGCCCCGGGAGCTCGAGGGGGTACTGGGTGATGCTCGTCGCGGGCGGCGGCGGCGCGTCGAAGTCGAGGTCCCCGTCACCCAGGCGCACGACCACGGCCCCGGCGCCGGCCGCCGGGGGCCCGGCCGTCGCGTGCGCGTGGACGATCGCCACGTCGAGGCGCCCGTCGCCGTTCCAGTCGCCCACGACGACCGACCTCGGCTCGACCCGGCTGAACCCCGCGGCCGTCGACGACGCGCTCGCCGCCCGGAGGAGGCCGTTGGGAGCCTGCCCCGCCGGCCCGAGGCTCTCGACGACGTCGAGCTGCGCCGTCGCCTCGTTCACGACGACCACGTCGGGGTAGGCGTCGCGGTCGAGGTCGCCCGTGGCCAGGCGCCGGCCGCCGGCGCCCAGGGTGTCCGCCTCGACGGGCCAGCCCGAGACCGCGCCGCCGTTGTTCCGCGCCAGGCGCAGGACGCCGTCGTCGGACGTCCAGACGAGGTCCCGCCGTGCGTCGCGGTCGACGTCGACCGCCACGATCCGGCGCGGCGAGGTGCCGCCCACCGCGAGGAAGGTCGCCTGCGTGAGCGCCCCGCTCGCCGTCCCGCGCCACGCCTGCAGCCCGCCGCGGCCCCGGTCCGTCACGACCACGTCGAGGTGGCCGTCGCGGTCGTAGTCGAGGAGCGCCAGGTCGTGGTTCTGCGTCGCCGGCGGGCCGGGCGGCCCCTCGTGGCTCGAGGACAGCGTGAGCCCCGCGGCGCCGTCGTTCTTGAACACGTGCACGTGGGTGGCGCTGATCGCCACGACGTCGAGGTCGCCGTCCTGGTCCACGTCGCCCAGCGCGAAGCGGACGAGCCCCGCCGTGGTCGGGCCGGCGACGGGGGCGGCGTCGAAGGCGTTGCCGGCCGCGTTCCAGCGGTAGACCTCGAGCGCCCCGTCGGCCCGGAGGACGACCAGGTCCAGGTCCCCGTCGCGGTCCATGTCGCCGGCGGCCAGGTGGAGCACGGGCGAGGTCCCCACCAGCGGGACCGCCTCCGGGTCCTCGAACACCTGCGTGGGCGTGCTGGTGAAGAACGTCGGCCCCGTCACGTCCGCGCCGGACACGAACACGGTCTGGGTCGTCGTGAGGTGGGCGTTGTCGGCGAAGCTGGCCCGGAACGAGCGGCCGTTCAGGACCTTCGGCTGGAGGCTGAACCACAGCCGCCGGCTCTCGCCCGCCGGGATCGTCAGCGCGCTCTGCAGGGTCAGGACGACCTGGCCGTCGTTCGCGGCGAACGGGGGGTCCACCGCGGCCGCCAGGAGCATCGTGTCCGGCCCGGGCGTGAAGGCGAGGTCGCCGTCGTCGAGGTACAGCCGCGCGTTCTGCAGGTCCGTGGCGTCGTTGGCCGAGCCGCTGGCGCTCAGGCGGAGCGCGGTCACCGTGACGGGCGCCACGAGGTCGGCCGTGAGCTCGAGGAACAGCGTCGGCGTCTCGGCCGGCGCCGGGGTCATCACCTGGTCGGCCGGCTCGAACGGGCCGGCCGCGACGGTCACGCCCGTGCGCGCCTGGAGCGTGCGACCGGTGAGCGCGCCGAAGGGCTGCACCGTCGCCGGCGCCGCGACGGTCACCTGGGCCTGGTCGGCGACCGTGGCGGTGAAGGTGTCGAGCGGCGAGTCGCACTGGCCCAGGTCGTAGGCGACCAGCAGGTCCACGCTGCCGCTGGCCGGCACGGCGAGCGCGAGCCCGCTGAACGTGGCGGTCCCCCCGTCCGCCGCGAACGCCGGGCTGAGGCGCTGGAGCTCCTCCTCGTCCTCGTCGAGCAGCCCGTTGCCGTCGAGGTCGGGGAACAGGGCCGCGCCGGCGAGCTCCAGCGCGTCGTGGCCCGCGCCGCCGCCCGTGATCGTGATCGACTCGACGACGATCGGCTGGACCTGGTTGGCCGTGAGCCGCAGGCGCAGGACGGGGTTGTTCGTGCTCCCGTTGCGGACGAACAGCGGGTCCTGGTCGGCGCCGGGCGGGAAGGCCAGGGCGGAGACGGTCAGGCGCGGGCCGACGGCCTGGAACTCGGGGCCGGTGAGCGGGAGCCCGGTGAGGAGGGCGTCGCTCAGCGGCGCCCCGCTCGGGTGGGCCCGCAGGGTCACGCCGCCGGTCGGGACGCGCGCCCGGTAGCGCTCGCCGTCGAGCACCTGCGTCGCGTCGGCCATGTCGTAGGTGACGATCAGGTGCAGCGGCGACCCGGCGGAGATCGCCTCGTCGAGCCCGGCGAAGACGGCCACGCCGGGGTCGGTGAAGTAGGCCGTGATCCCGATCGGCACGTCGCCCGCGTCCCAGGCGCCCGGCGTCGAGCCGACGTCGCGGAACAGGCGCACGAAGACGACGTCCGTCGCGTCGTTCCCCGCCGGCGCGGGGTTCACGCCCTCGACCCGGAGCGACGTGAGCCGCGCCGCGCCGTCGCCCGAGGTCTGCGTCAGCGTCAGGGCGAGCACCGCCCGGCGCTGCTCGTTGCCGAAGATCGGCCCGCCCGAGGCGAGCGTCTGCGCGACCGTGATCCGTGGGTCCGTCGCCCCGACGACGGTGCGCTCTCCGCCGGCGAGCGGGAAGGCGCCGGTCGGGGTGACCGGGAGCGCGGCGGCGGCGCTGCGGACGGTGACGCCGCCCGCGTCGACGAGCGCGCGCAGGGTGTCGCCCTGCGCCAGGCCGTCGCCCGCGCCGAGCGCGCTCTCCGGCTCACCCAGGTCGTAGGTCACGAGCAGGTGCAGCGCGCCGCTGGCCGGGATCGTCCGCGACAGGCCGCCGAACGTCGCCAGCCCGTCGTCGCCGAAGAAGGCGGACAGGCCCAGCCGCGGCTCGCCCGGGTCGAGCACCCCGTCCCCGTTCAGGTCGGCCCACAGCTCGACCTGCCGCACGTCGCGCGCGTCGTCGGCCGTGCCCTCGGCCCGGACGGTCAACGACGTGAGCACGCCGTCGTCGCGCCCGGTCGTCTCGTCCAGCCGGAGCCGGAGCATGACGACGTCCTGCTCGCGGGGCGACGTCGCGCCGGCCGCCGGGCCGGTCGCCGCCACCGTGACGGCCGGCCGCGGGAAGTAGGTCAACGGCACGGCGCCGGCGGCCGCGCCGGTCGGCGTGACCGGCTGGCCCGACGCGGCGCCGGTCGCCGTGAGGTCCGCGGCGGCGACCCCCTGCAGGCCGAACGTGGCCCCCGACGGCGCGGTGGTCCCGAGGTCGAAGGCCACGAGCAGCCGCACGGGCGTCGCCGTGCCCACGGTCACCAGGCCGAGCGGGTCGGCGAACGTGACGGCGCCCGTGCCGGCGTCGAACGTGCCGGTGGCCAGGAGGGTGTCCGCGTCGACGAGGCCGTTGCCATTGGCGTCGAGGAACAGGCGGACGAGCGCCACGTCGCCCGCCCCGCCGGTCCCGGCCAGGCGCACGGTCAAGGCGTCCACGCGGACGGGCTCGCCCTGCGCCGTGAGCTCGACCTGCCGCACCGCGACCTGCGCGTCGCCGTCGCCGACGTTGCGCGCCGGCGGCTGGCTCGGACCGGTCGAGAGCGTCAGCTCGCCGACCCCGAGGGTCATGAGGGCCCCCGCCGGCGTGGACCCGGTCGGGGTCAGCGCCGCCCCGCCGATGTCCCCCCGCGCGACGACGTCGGCGGGCGCGACCGCCGCCGCGCCGAAGGTGTGCCCCGTGCTGCCGCCCGTCCCGAGGTCGTAGACCACGAGCAGGTGCGTGGGCCCGCTCGTCGGGACCGTGACCAGCCCGCCCGGCGGGTCGAAGACGACCTCGGCCCCGCCGGCGAAGTCGCGCGTGGCGAGGAGCGTGTCGGCGTCGAGGACGCCGTTGGCGTTGTGGTCCACGAACAGCCTCGCGCGCACGACCTGGCTCGCGCTCCCCGAGCCGGCGAAGCCCACGCGCAGCGACTCGACGCGCACCGGCTCGTCCTGGGCGGTGAGCCGGACCTGCAGGACGGGCACCCCCTCCTGCCCCGCGTAGACCGTGCGCGCGGCCGGCGGGTTGGCGCCGGCCGCGAGGGCCAGGCGGGCCTCCCGGAGCGTGAACACCGCGCCGTCGCTCGTCGTCGTCGCCGGCGCGACCGTCAGGCCCGAGGTGGCGCCGCGCGCGGCGACGGCGCCCGCCCCGAGCGCCTGCACGTGGAAGGCGTCGTCGGCGGCGCCGGCCGAGGCGTGGATCGACCCCACGACGAGCAGCCGCAGGGGCGCGCCCGGCTGGACCGTGACGAGCCCGCCGGCGGGCGCGAAGGTCGCGCTGGCGCCGCCCGGCAGGCTCTGGAGGAGCACGTCGCCCGGGTCGAGGACCCCGTCGGCGTTCCTGTCGTCGTACAGCGCGAGCGTCGCCAGGCCGCCCACGTCGCCGTCCACGTCGACGCGCAGCGACTCGATCGTCACGGGCTCGCCCGCCGCGACCACCCGCAGGCGCCGCAGGACGACCCCGGTCTGGCCGCGGAACACGTCGGCCGCGGCCGGCTGGGGCGCCGGGTCGTCGACCGTGAGCGCCCCGACCCGGATCGTGAGGAGCGGGTTGGGCCCGGCGCCGCCGCCGGGCGTCACGGCCAGCCCGGACGGCAGGCCGACCACGTCGACGCCCGTCGTCGCGGGCCCCGTGAGGCGGACGGTGTCGAGGTCGTCCCCCGTGAGGCTCAGGCGCACGACGACGAGCAGGTCCATGGGGCCCGTCGTCGGCGCCACGAACAGCCCCGCGGGGCGCTGGAAGCGGACCTGCCCGGGCTCGATGACCCCGGCGTCGATCAGGACGTCGCCGGCCGAGAGCGCCCCGTTGCCGTCCTGGTCGTGGTAGAGCTCGGCCTGCGCCAGGTGCGACGACGCGCCCACCAGGCCGAGCTCGAGGCGCGTGACGCGCCCCTCCTCGTGGCTGGCCGTGAGCCGGAGCGCCGCGGCGACGACGTTCTGCTGGCCGCGCACGACCTCGCGGTCGGGCAGGGCCGGGCCGGCGGCGACCGCCAGCGCCCCCACCTTGAAGACCATGGCCGGCGGCGCCGGGCCGGCGCCCGCGGGCGTGACGGCCACGTTCGACGCCGTCCCGACGACGTCGAGGTCGGACGGGTCGAGCGCGTCGAGGGCGAACGTCTCGTCGTGCCCGGCGGTGGCCCGCAGCGCGTAGACGACGAGCAGGTCGACGGGCGCGCCCGGCGACACGGTGACGAGCCCGCCCGATGGCGCGACCTCCGCCTGGGTCCCCGTGAACGTCGCCGCCCCCAGCAGGGTGTCGCCGTCGAGGATGCCGTTGCCGTTGTCGTCGCGGTAGACCTGCACCTCGAGCACGTCCGCGGCGGGGTCGGCCGTGCCGCCGTCCTGGAGGCGCAGGCGCTCGACGAGCACCGGCTCGACCTGCGCCGTGAGCCGCACGTGCTGCGCGACGCGCGTCTGGCCGCGGAACACCGGGCCGCCGAGCAGGTGGTTGCGCGAGCCGGCCGCGAGCTCGAGCTGCCCGTGGTGGACCGTCTTCAGGGCGCCCGTGAGCACGCCGCCGCCGATCCCGTTCACCGGCGCGCCCGAGCCGAGGCCCCGGGCGACCACCTCGCCGGCGTCGAGCGTCAGCCGGAGCGTCGCGCCGGCCGGCGCCGTGCCCGGGAGGTCCGCGACCACGAGCAGGTGGACCGTCTGGCCGGCCGCCGCGTCGAGGCGCCCGCCGGGGATCACGAACGTCACCCCGGCGTCGTCACCTGGTCGTGTGTCCGCGAGGACGTCCACGCCCAGGTCCACGAGGCCGTCGCCGTCGTCGCGGTAGAGGTGGAGCGTCGCCCCGGCCAGCGTGTGGCTGCCCGCGACCGGCCGGACCACGACCTCCTGCACCCGCACGCCCTCGAGCGCGCCGGCCGTCGCCGTCGCGCGGAGCACGGGCAACCCCTGGACGTTCGGGAGGACCGACCCGTCGGGCGCCTGGGCCGGGGCGGCCAGGTCGAGGGTGGTCGACTTGACCTCGATCGTGCGCCCCTGGACGGGGAACGTCCCCTGGACCGTGATCGGCGCGGCCGTGCTCAGGCCCGTGGCCACGAGGTCACCCGCGGCCGCCAGGCGCAGGGCGTAGGTCTGGTCATCGAGGGCCGTGCCCGGGAGGTCGACGAGCACGAGCACGCGGCGCGTCTCGGTGGCCGGCACCTCGAGCGCGCCGGTCGCCAGGCCGAAGGCGATCGTCCCGTCGTCCGCGGCGAAGGTGGCCTGGGCCAGGTGCGGCACCTCGTCCGCGTCGAGCGTCCCGTTGCCGTTCTTGTCCAGGTAGAGGCGCGCGACCACCCCCGTGTCGTCGGCCGTCCCCGAGGCCGTGAGCGTGATCGTCTGCACGTCCACGCCGTCGAGCGGCCCGGCCGTGAGCGCGAGCTGCAGCGCCCGCACGCCCGTGGCGTCGTCGAACTCGACGGCGGTCGGCAGGGCGAGCGTCTGGGCCACGCCGAGGACGACGTCGCGCGCGGTCTTGGTGAGGCCGTTCACGGGCGCGCCCGTCGCGGGCACGGCCAGGGTCGAGCTCAGCCCGCGCGCCTGCACGTCGGGCGCGGCGGCGAGGTCGAAGCGGAGCTGCTGCCCGTGGACCGTCGAGCCGCCGACGTCGACGGCCAGCAGCACGACGACCCCGGGCGACGGCGCCGCCAGGCTGCCGGCGGGCACGTCGAGGTCGCCGGCCGCCGGGGTGAACTCGACCTGGCCGCCGGAGACCGTGGCCGTGCCCAGGAGGAGGTCGCCGTCCACGCGTCCGTTGCGGTCGTCGTCGCGGTAGAGCCGCGCCTCGAGCACGGCCGTGGCCGGGTCGACCGGAGTCGACGGCGGCCCGGCCGGGTTCGGCGACGGGTTGAAGGTGAAGGTCAGGCGCTCGATGCGCACCGCCTCGGCGGCGCCGGCGCCGAGCCGGACCTGGAGCACCTCGACCCCGTTCTTGACGATCGGCACGTCGCCGCCGGGCGGCGGGAAGGGCCCGGCCGACAAGGCGAGCGCCGCCTCCTTCACCGCGCGGGCCTGCCCGGCGACGGGGACGCCCGTCGGCGTGACCGGCAGCGTCGACACGACGCCCGTGGCGACGAGGCCCTGGAGGGTCACCGCGATCGTCCGACCTGCCGAGCCGGCGGGGGCGGCGATGTCGAGCACCACGAGGAGGTGCTGGACGCCGCCCGCGGCCACGTCGAGGTCGCCCGCCGCGACCGGCACCACGAGCGCCCCCGCCCCGTCGAACGTCCCCTCGCCCACGAGCGCGTCCTGGTTCAGGACGCCGTCGGGCGGCGTCCCCTCGCGGTAGACGCGCGCCTTGCTCACGTGGGCGGCCGGGTCGAAGCCGCCGCCGCCCGCGGCCTGAAGCGTGAGCTGGGTGACGCGCACGGCCTCCGCCGCGCCTGCCGCGAGCCGCACCTGCAGCGCCTCGACGTCCGCCTCGTTGCGGAAGAACGTCGCGGCCATCCCGGCGTCGTTGCCGCCGACCGTCGCCGCGAGCGTCGCCCGCTCGACCGTCTTCAGGCCGCCCTGGATCGGGCCCACGGCCGTGGGGGTGATCAGCACGTCGGACGAGTTGCCGCGCGCCACCATGTGCGCGGCCGGGTCCGCCACGCGGACGCGGAACGTCTGCCCGTCGACCGCCGTGCCGTTGAACTCGTGCACGACGAGGAGGTCGAGCGTCGCCGACTCCGCCACGTCGAGCACGCCCGGCGCGAGGGCGAACGTCGCCACGCCGCCCACGAAGTCGGTCGTCCCGAGGAGGACGTCGGCGTCGAGCAGGCCGTTGCCGTTGAGGTCGCGGTAGAGCCGCGTGCGCGTGAGCGCGCCGCCGGGGGCGTCCGGGTCGCCCGTGCCCTCGTGCGTGACCCTCACCTCGCGGACCGACACGCTCTCGGTCGGCCCGGCCGTCAGGCGCACCTGCAGCATGGGCACGCCCTGCGCGTTGGCGAGCGTCACCGCGTCGACCGGGTTCGTGGCGTGCGTCGAGAGCTGGAGCGCGCCGAGGACGACCGTCTGGTCGTTGCCCTCGACGGCGCCGCCCGCCGTGACGATCGCCACGCCGCTGGAGAGGCCCCCGGCCAGCACGTCGAGCGCCGGGTCGGCGACGCGCAGCCGCAGCGTCGTCGTGGGCACGGCCGCCACGCTCACGTCGTAGACGGCGAGCAGCTGCCGCCGCTCGCCCGCCGGGATGTCGAGGCTCAGGCCGCCGAACGTCACCTGCCCGTCGTCGGGCACGGTCGCGGTCGACGCCAGGAGGGCGTCGACGCCTGGCGTCACCAGGCCGTCGGCGTTGGCGTCGAGGTAGAGCCGCAGGGCCGACACCGCCTGCGCCTCGTCGGCGGTGCCTGCCGCCGTCAGCCGCACCTGCGTGACCCGGACGGCCTCGGCGAAGCCCGCCGCCAGCTCGACCTGGAGCATGGTCCGGCCGACGGCGTTGGGGAAGGTCGTCCCGACCGGCGGGTCCTTCGGGCCGGCCAGCGCCGTCAGCGTCCCGTTGCGGATCGTGCGCTGGCCGCCGACGGCCGGGGGGCCGAGGACCTGCGCCGAGATCCCGGAGGCGGCGCCGGCGGCGACGACGTCGTCGGGCGCGGCGAGGCGCGCCGTGAACGTGCCCGGGGCAGGGGCGGCGGGCGCGATGTCGTAGACGAGGAGCAGCTGCGAGGTCGTGCCGGCGTCGAACCGCGCGGGCGGGCTCAGGGTGAACGTCACGAACCCGTCGTCGCCCGAGAACACCTGCCCGGCGCCCAGGAGCACGTCGGACGCGTCGTGGACGCCCTTGGGGCCGGCGCCCTCGCGGTAGAGGCGGGCCTCGAGCACGACCGCCGGCTCGTTCGCCGAGCCGCTCGAGCGGAGCGTGAGCGCGCCGAGGTCCACGTGCTCGCCGGGGCCGGCGACCGCGTCGAGCTGCAGGACGGGGACGGCCGTCTGGCCGTTGAGCACGTCGGCGGGGCCCGGGTTGTCGAGCCCCGCCGTGAGCGTGAGCCGGCCGCGGCGCACCGTGGCCGCGTTGCCGAGGGTCGGCGCGCCGCCGACGACGATCGGCCGGCCCGAGAGCGCGCCGACGGCGGCGATCGTCGCGTTGTCGACGCGCGCCCTGAGCGTCTGCCCCTGGAGGGCCTGGCCGGCCGGCGGCAGGACGTAGCGCACGAGCAGGTGGACGCCGGCCGTGCTCGCCGGCACGGTGAGCAGCCCCGCCGGGTCCGAGAACGACAGCGGCTGGTCGTCGCCGGGGAAGGCGCCGGTCGCCAGGAGCACGTCGCCGCCGTCGACGACGCCGTCCGCGTTGACGTCGCGCCAGAGCTGGACCGCCTGCACGGCCAGCCCGTCGTGCGCCGTGCCGGACGGCTCGACCGTGATCGACGTGACGCGCACCGCCTCGCCCGGCCCGGCGGCGAGCTGGACCTGGACCATCGGCACGTCGGCCGCGTTGCTGAGGGGGAGCTGCGCCGGCGGCGGCGCGGTGCCGACGTCGCAGGCCAGGCTGCCCGTGACGGTGATCGTGCCGCCCGGCGCGGTCGAGACCGTCGGGGTGACGCTCAGCGCGGAGCTCGCGCCCGAGACCGTCACGTCGGCCGCGCCGGACGGGCGCGCCGAGAACGTGTCCGCGCCCTCGGCGGCCGGGGCGATGTCGTAGGTCACCAGCCAGAACTCGGTCGCGGCGGCGGCGAGCTGCCGCGTGAAGCCGCCGAAGACGACCGTGCCCCCGTCGGCGTCGTAGGCGCCCGGGCCGGCGAGCCGGGGCTCGCCCGCGTCGACGATGCCGTTGCCGTTGAGGTCGGCCCACAGGCTCACCGAGGACAGGTCCGTGACCTCGTGGCCCCCGCCGGCCGCCCCGCGCACGCCGAGCGTGGAGACGACCACCGGCTCGGCCGAGCCGGCCGTGAGGCGGAGCTGCAGGGCGGGCACGTTCGTCGCGCCCGGCGTGGTCGTGCGGTCCGGATTGAACGGCCCCGCCTCCACCGAGAGCGACGCCCGGTTGACGGTGATCGTCGCGCCGCCCGCGATCGGGGCGCCGGTGGGCGTCACGGCGGTGTTCGAGACGACGCCCTGAGCGACGAGGTCGCCGCCCTGCAGGAGGTCGACGCGGAAGGTGGCGCCATCCACCGCGGTCCCGGCCAGGTCGTAGACGACGAGCCAGCGCACGATCGACGCCGGCTGGAGCGTCTGGGCGACGCCGTCGAAGACGAGCACGCCGTCGTCGGCCTGGGGCACGGCGGAGAAGACGATCGGCTGGTCGACCGCGAGGTCGAGCTTGCCGTCCGAGTCGACGTCGAGCCACAGGTCGGCCCGGGCCACGTCGACCGCGTCGTTCCCGCTGCCCGAGGCCCGCAGCCGGAGCTGGCTGACGCGCACCGGCTCGGCCGAGGACGTCCGCAGCTCGAGCTGCAGGAGCCCCAGGTCCTGGCTGTTGGGGAAGGCGGCCGCGTTCGGCGGCGAGTTCGGGCCGAGGAGCACGCGGACCGAGCCGATCGAGCTGATCGTCTTCATGCCGCTCTGCAGCGGCAGGCCGAACACCCCGACCGGCCGCTCGGCGCCGTCGACGAGCGTGACCGCCTCCACCGCGTCGATGCTGGCCAGCTCGACGCCGAAGGTGTCCTGCTCGCCCGCGTCCGGCGGGGTCGTGATCACGACCAGCACGTCGATCGAGTCGCCCCCGACGAAGGCGTGGCCGAGGTCGCGGAAGGAGGCCACGCCGTCGTCGCCCGAGAAGGTCGTCGTGTCGCCCAGCTGCGCGTCGCCCGCATCGACCAGGCCGTCGCCGTTCCGGTCGTGCACCAGGCGGACGAGGGGGATCGCCCGGTCATCGCCGGTGCCCCGGGCCTTGAAGTGGAGCGTCCGGAGGGTGGTCGGCTTCGTGGCCGTCAGGCGGAGCTGGCCCACGACGACCGTGGCGGCCTTGCCCTCGGTCGTGTCGCCGACGTCCTGGGGCCCGCGCGAGATCACCAGGTCGGCGTCGTCCGCCCTGAGGACGATCACCCCGCCGCCGCTCTTGCTCTGGCCGAGGAGCGCCAGCGCGGCGGTCGGCAGCAGGTAGCCGCATCCGGTCAGCGCGAGCGCGGCCGCGGCCGCGGCCGCGCGCGTGAGCCTCCTGCGCATGCGCCCCCGCTCCTGGCACACGTGGTAGCAGATGCGGCGCCGCGGGAGGGAGGGTCATCGTGCGTCACGAAGGGTAGCGAGCGCCTTCTCGCGCCCGGCGGCGCCCCCCGCCGGGCGTGCTGGCTACAATCCGGCGGCGGGGAGGTCGGGGAAGTGCTGGAGCCGCTGTCGCTCTACCAGGAGAAGGCGCTGGCGCTCTCCCCCGGCGAGTTCCACGCCTTCTGCCCGCACCCGGTGTTCGTGGTCGAGCCGTTCGAGGAGGCCGAGGACACGAGCTTCCGCACCATGCAGGGCCGGGTCGAGTCCGCGCGCCGCCCCGGCCTCGCCGTCGCCCCGATCAAGAAGCGGCCCGACGCGAACGCGTTCACGATGATGATCACCCTCGGGCGGGCCTCGAACAACGACATCTCCCTGAACGCCACCGGCGTGTCCAAGTTCCACGCCTACGTGCGGGCCGACGGCGACGGGCACACGCTCACCGACGCCGGCTCCTCGTACGGGACGGAGGTCGCCGGGCGGCCGCTGAAGCCGCGCGTGGAGCGGGCGCCGCTCCGCACGGGCGACGTGGTGCGCCTCGGGCAGGGGGTGCGCATGACCTTCGTCGCGGCGGCCGACGCGCAGCGCGCGCTGGCCGAGTGGGGCGGCTGACCGGTCCAAAGAGGTGTGACCGCGCTCTCCGCTTGATCTGCGAGCGAAGCGAGCAGATCGAGCGGTGGCGCGCATCCCCGAGCGGAGGCCGCGGAGCGGCCGGAGAGAGGGCGACAGGTGCCTCACTGCGGATCGGAGCATCGAGCCGCGCGCCCGGACGTGGACATCAGGAGAAGCGACGGCCGCTGTGAGAGTCAGTGATCCTCTCCGCCCGCCACCGCGGGCGGCGGGGGCACGTCCAGCGCGCAGCGGAAGCCGATCGTCGGGTGGCGCAGCGTCGGCGGCGGCGTCTTGCGCCAGCCGAGCACCCCGGCCTCGAGGTCGTGCGGGAAGAAGCGCCACGAGAGGCCGCGCACGACGGGGACGTCGCCCGCCAGCGCCCACTCCGACGCGTTGAAGGCCATGTCGAGCGCCTGCCAGGGGCTCGCGTCGAGGCGGCTGGCGGCGACCGGCCGGACCTGCTGGAACGCGCGCGCCTGCTCGTCGGTCAGCTCGTCGCCCCACGGGAAGCGCCGCTCGCGGCCGGTGCGCACGTCGAAGCAGGCGGCCAGCGCCCACTCCCGCTCGCTCGGCAGCCGACGCCCGCGCCACCGCGCGTAGGCGGCCGCGTCGTGGGCCGACACGCCGGTCACGGGCTGCTGCTCGGCCCCGGCCGGCGGCCGCCCCCCGGCCCAGGGCGCCCGCCGCTCGGCCCAGCCGGCCTCGGACCAGAGCTCGGGGCGCTCGAGGCCGCCCTCGTCGACGAAGCGCGCGAAGGCCTCGTTGGTGACCTCCGTGCGCTCGACGTAGAAGCGCGCGACCTCCTGCGCGCCGACGCGGGCGGCCGCGGCGCCGCGCGCGAGGAGCCGCAGGGGCACGCTCACGAGGACCATGTCGGCCGGCCGGTCGCGCTCGGCGTACGCGTCCGCCCGCCCCACCCAGGCCTCGGCTCCGTCGGGCCGGAAGCGCAGGGCGCGCTCGTAGCGGCGGGCGACCTCCTGCCAGCCCCCGCCCCGCGCCTGGGCCGCCTGGTAGGCCTGGTCGGCCTCGGCGAGCGCCTGCCCGTAGAGCTCGTCGCCGAGCCGCTGGATGTCGACCGCCAGCCGCCCGGGGTCGTCGTGCACGTCGGCCGCCAGGAGGAGCGCCGCCCGCTCGTCCTCGAGCGCGCCCCGGCGGCGGGCCTCCTCGGCCGCGAGCAGGTGCGTGCTCAGGTCGCGGCGCCGGCGCACGGCCGGGTCGTCGCGCTCGGCGAGGGCGAGGTCGTAGGCGGCGCGCGCCGCGGCGTGGTCGCCCCGGGCGTAGGCGGCGTCGCCGGTCGCCCGATGCTCGGCGGCGGCCCGCAGGCGCCGGTCACGCCCGCCGAGGCGCTCCTCCAGAGCGGCGACCTCGCCCGCCCGGAGGCCGAACAGCCGCGCCTGCCGGAGCTGCCCCTCGGCGCCCGAGAGGTCGTCGTGGTCGAGCGCCAGGGCGGCCATGGCCAGCGACACCCGCGTGAACGCGTCCTTGGCGGCCTCGAGCTCCGACCAGGCGGCGAACGCGGCCAGGTGCTCGAACCGGGCGCGCTCGAGGAGGGCGGCGGCCGCCGCGGGGTCGCTCGCCGCTCGCGCCGAGGCCTCCAGCGCCTCGCCCTCCGCGAGGTGGCCGCGCGCGCGGGCGATCGCGCCGGCCTGCGCCCGCTCGAGCTCCAGGCGGCCGCGGGCCTCGCGGACGTCGACCACGCCGGCCAGCGCCTCGGGCAGGTCGGGCTCGAGGGCGCGCGCCTGCTGGAAGCTGCCCAGGGCCGCCTCGAGGTCGTCGGCGCGGGCGTCGAAGGCGTCGAGCGGCCGCGCCGCGTACGCCCCGAGCGCCGCGCTCCCGACGGCGGCGAACGAGGCCGCGACCCGACGGTTCAGCGCGCGCACCTCCGCGTCCTCGGGCGTGAGGAGGCGCGCCGCCTGGATGGCCTTGAACGCCTGCTCGAGCCGCGCGGGGTCGGCGTCGTCCGTGAGCACCTCGCGCACGGCCGCGAGGTGCTCGTTGGCCTGCTGGAACCTGATCCGCGCCTCCGCCAGCGCGGCCCAGTCGCGCAGCCGGTCGCGCGTCAGGCGCGGCGCCCCCCGCTCGTCCTCCGGCAGCCGCGCGCGCACCTCCTCGGGCAGGAGCCCGGCGAGGTCGGGCGCGGGCAGGACGTCGTCGCGGGTGACGACGCCGCCGGCCGTGCGGAACGCGGCGGTCGCCAGGTCGAAGCGCCGCTCGCCGAAGCGGCGCCAGCCCTCGGCCGCCGCCTCGAAGAGCTGCCCGCGGCGCGCCCGCTCGACGGCGGCGCGCTCCCACGCCCACCCGCCGACCAGCGCCGACAGGAGCGCGGCCGCGGCCGCCGCGGCCGCGACCTGGCGCCGGTTGCGCGCCAGCCACTTCTTCGCCCGGTAGGCCGCCGAGGCCTGCCGGGCGGCGATCGGCACGCCCTCCAGGAAGCGCTCGACGTCGCGCTTGAGCTCGAGCGCCGACTGGTAGCGGTCGTCGCGGTCCTTCTCCAGCGCCTTGAGGCAGATCGCGTCGAGCTCCCAGGGGAGGTCCCGGCGGTTGAGCCCCGGCGGGCGGGGGTCCTCGAACAGGATCTGCTGGAGGAGCTCGTGCACACCGCCGCGGAAGGGGGTCGTCCCGCACACGAGCTCGTAGAGGATCGTGCCCAGCGCGTAGACGTCGCTGCGCACGTCGACGAGCTGCGTCTTGCCCGCCGCCTGCTCGGGCGGCATGTAGCGCAGCGTGCCGATGACGTCGCCCTCGGTGGTCAGGGCCGCGGCCTGCTCCGCGCCCTCCTGGGAGTCGAGCCGCTTCGCGATCCCGAAGTCGAGGATGTGCGGGTCGAGCGCGGCGTCGATCATCACGTTGTCGGGCTTGAGGTCGCGGTGGACGACGCCGCGCGAGTGGGCGTGGTGGACGCCCTCGCACACCTTGCAGAACAGGCGCAGGAGCGCCGGCAGGTCGTCCTCGAGGCGGCCGGCGCAGCGCGTGAGCGGCTCGCCCTTGACGTACTCCATCGTCAGGTAGTACGTGCCCTCGTGCTCGCCCGCGTCGAGGACCGGCACGATGTAGGGGTGCTGCAGCGCGGCCGCGGCCTCGGCCTCGCGGAGGAAGCGGCGGCGGTCGGCGTCGCTCGCCAGCGTCCCCGCGAGCATGACCTTGAGCGCGACCTGCTTCTTCAGCTTCTCGTGGTAGGCGCGGTAGACCACGCCCATGCCGCCGCGGCCGAGCTCCTGCTCGAGGCGGTAGGCCTGGAAGCGCTGGCCCTTGCTCAGCGTCCGCTCGGCCGAGCGCATGGGCGACGCGTCGGGGCGCACGGTGATCCGCTGCACCTCCTCGGACCAGCGGCGGGCCATCTCCTCGCGCGTGGGCACCCCGACCGCCGCGAGGGCCGCCTCGACCTCGTCGAGCGACGGCCGGGCGCCCGCCGCCTTCGCGAGCATGCGGGCCACGAGGTCGGACAGGGCGGCCGGCACCTCCCCGCGGCGCATGACCACCGGCGGCGGCACCACCTCCAGCTGCGCCTGCAGCACCTCGAGCACCCCCTGCCCGGGGAACGGGGGGTCGCCCGTGAGCACGCGGAAGGCGCACGCCCCGAGCGCGTAGACGTCGGACGACGTCGCCCAGTCCGCGCCGCGGAGCACGTCGGGGGGCACGTACTGCGGGGTGCCGACGACCTCGTCCTGCGCCGTCAGCCGCTGCGACACGTCCGACGTGAGCGCGATGCCCATGTCGGTGAGCTTCACGTCGCCCTCGGCGGTGACGAGGATGTTCGCCGGCTTGAGGTCGCGGTGGATGATCCCCCGCTCGTGGGCGTGCCGCAGCCCGCGGACGCAGGCGGCGAGCACGTAGCAGGCCTCGTCCACGGCGAGGCGGCCGTCCAGGCGGCGGTCGAGGAGCGCCGCGAGGTCGCCGCCCTGGACGAACTCGAGGGCGAGGAACGGGGCCCGCGTGCGCTCGTCGTAGCCCCGCGCCATCGCCCGGACCAGGTTCGGGTGGTCGAGCTGCTCGAGCGCCCGCCCCTCGCGCTGGAAGCGCCGGCGGGCGACCTCGTCGTGCTGGAGCCCGGAGAGCACCTTCACCGCCAGGAGCGCCCCCGCCTCGTCCTTGCAGAGGTAGACGGCGCCCATGCCGCCCTCGCCCAGCTGGCGGAGGACCTCGTAGGGGCCGATGCGACGCGGCCCCGCCTCCTCGACCCGGGCGGCCGCGGCGCCGAGGACGCCGCGGCAGCGCGGGCAGGGGAGCTCCGCGGCGAACTCCGCCACGCCGGCCCCGAAGCGGAAGCGGCTGTCGCACCCCCCGCACGTGACGTCGACCTCCGGCTCGAGGGCGTCCATCGCCTGGTCGAGGGCGAGGTCGCCCTGGAGCACGAGCGCCTCGAACAGCGGCACCGCCGCCCCCGCCTCGTCCTGGGCCGCCGCCAGACGCTCGGGGGTCAGCCCGCCGCGCCGGAGCGCCCAGAGGGCGAAGGCCGCCTCCGCGAGCCAGCGCTGCGACTCCATCGGGTCGTCGGGCGGGGCGGCGGGCGCCGGCCGCGTGGGCGCGTCGGAGGTCGTCGCCGCGTCGGGGAGCTCGACCCGGGCCGTCGCGCCGGTTTCGGCCGGCAGCGGGATGATGGGGTCGCCGGGCCGGGGGAGCGGCGAGGTCGCGTCGTCAGCGGCGGCGTCCGGGCGCGGGAGCTCCGGCGTGGTCGCCTCCTCGCCCTCGGCCCCCCCGGCGGCCGGCTCCGCCCCGGCGCTCATCGCGGCCACCCCAGGCCGGCGGCGCCCGCCTCGAGCCCCAGGACCACGGGGTCCTGCTCGAAGCCCTCGAGCGCCGCGCGCCCGGCCACGGCCCCGCGCGTGTACTCGACGACCTCGCCCAGCGTGACCCGCCCGTCGCCGTCGCGGTCGGCGGCCCCTCCGATCGCGGCCCGGAGGACCTCGCCGAACAGGCCGACCTGCGCCCCGGGGAGGACGCGCGCCGGCTGGTCGGGCCGGGCCGCCAGGAGCGCCGCGCCGCCGGGGCGCAGGGCCAGGGCCCGTGCGACGCCGTCCTCGGCGAGCGCCGCCGCCGGGCCGGCGAGCGTGCGCGTGGGGCCCGGGCCGGGGCCGAACGAGGTGTCGAGGACGACGAGCAGCCGCTCGGCCGGGAGCCGCGCGAGCGCCTGGCCCAGGTCCCGGAGGAGGAGCGCCGTCCCCGGCAGGTCGTCGTGGCGCGCGTCGTGGAGGAGGAGCGCGGCCTCGTCCTCGTCGTCGACGCGCACGGCGGTCCCGAGGCCCGCGAGGTAGACGACCACCTCGTCGCTCGGCGAGGCGCGGGACCCGACCGCGGCGATCGCATCGAGCACGGCCGCGCGGGTGGCCTGCTCGTCGGCGAGCACGTGGAGGTCGCGCCCCTCGACCAGCCCCCCCGCCTCGGGCCGCTCGAACAGCGCGGCCAGGGCGCGGGCGTCGTCGGCCGCGTGCGCCCCGCCGCCCAGCGCGTCGTCGTGATAGGTCGACGCGCCCGCGACCACCGCCAGCCGCTTCCGCACCCGCCGCAGCGCGTCCTCGCGCTCGTCGGGGCGCTCGGACCGGAGCGGGGCGACCACGCGCTGCCGCACGTCGGCGAGGAGCAGCTCCCAGAGCCGGCGGCGGGCGTGCGGGGCCACCGCGCGCTCGATCGCGCGCCAGTTCGCCGGCCCGAGCGACGCCTCGACGTTCCAGAGCGCGCCCCAGTCGAGGAAGCCCGCCAGCTCGCGGTCGCTCGGGGTGAGCTCCTGTGCCACCTCGTCGGGGCGCACCTGGTAGGTGCGCTCGAGCAGCGGCTCCGCCCGCGCCTGGACGCCGCGCAGCCGCGCCCGCACGGTCAGCCCGCCGCCGTAGTGGTCGACGGGCACCCACCAGGCCGGCCAGACGAAGGTCGCGTAGACGACGAACCAGCCCACGTAGTTCGAGTGGCCCAGGTACTCCTGGAAGTGGTCGACGACCTCGAGCTCGAGCACGAGGTCGTCGCCCTCGTCCCACGCCGCGGCGTCGACGCGCTCGGGGGCGGCGCCCGGCCGCCCCCGAGCCTCGACGCGGGCGAAGGCGCCGGCGGCGCGCAGGGCCTCGATCGCCTCGCGCCGCAGGAGCTCCGGGTCCGGCGCCGACCCGCTCACGGCGGCCACGCGCGCGTGGCGCGCCGCGATCCCGTCGTCCACCAGGACCGGCGCGACCGCGACGCGGTACGGCAGCGGCGCCGCGGCCGGGCCCGCCGGCCATGGCGGCGGCGGGGCGACGCCGCTGAAGCGGCAACCCGAAAGGATCAGGGCGCAGAGGAACAGGAGCGCGCGCACGCGCGCACGGTATCGACCACCGCGAACGCATGCCAGCCTGAGGTCTTCGACAGGTCCGCGAGGAGCGCAGCCCCACGCGTCGGCCTGCGAGGGGGGCGCGATCGGCGCACCTGCCCGGGCCGCCCTGCGTCCAGTCATCGGGCGAGGATCGGCCCCTCGCCGGGTCAGGCCCGGGAGAGGCTGAGCCGCTCCTCGCTCCCGTCCGGGTCGAGGTCGAGGTCGAGGTCGAAGGCGTCCGCCTCCTCCGGCTCGACCGCGGCGACCGCGACGAGCGCCTCCTCGTCGTCGCCCTCCTCGTCCTCGCCGCTCCGGTTGCGCTTGTTGTTCAGCCGGATCAGCTTCTGGACCTTGTTGAAGAGGATCGGCGGCACGAGCGAGTCGTGGCGCCCCTTGGCGCGGATCTCGCCGAAGTGGACCCGGCCGACGTACGTGTCGTTCTTGAGGATCCACGACACGCCGGCCCGCGACCACCGCTTGCCCCGGCGGGTGCGCAGCCCCCGCTCGTCGAGCAGCTTGATGAGCCGCTTCATGCTGCGGAGGCGCAGGTACTCGCGGAAGATCAGCTGCACCACCTGCCCCTCCTCCTCGTCGGGGACGAGGAGGACGCCGTGCGTGGACCGCTGCGAGTAGTCGCGCCGGTAGCCGTAGGGCGCCGGCCCGCTCTGGTGCTTGCCGGCGCGCGCCCCCGCCTCGCGGCCCCGCAGGAGCCGCTCGGCGATCACGCGCCGGCGCGACGCCTCGGCCCCGTCACGCCGCCTCGGCGGCGGCGCCGGCGGCGCGGCGGCGCGGGCGGCCTCGACCAGCCGCGCGGCCGCCTCGCTGACGACCAGCACCTTCTTGCCGTTGAGCTCCAGCTCCTCGCGGGCGCAGAAGCTCACGGTCGGGACGTCGAGGCGGCACGGCGTGGTGACGAGCACCGCCTCCCAATCGTCCTCCATCTCGTCCAGGATCGTCACCAGGCCGCTGACCGTGCCCTGCGTGGGGCCGAGCCCCGTGTCGCACTGCACGGCCTCCAGGGCCAGGCCGACCCGCGCCGCGAAGGCGCGGATCGCCTGCTCCTGGGCGGCCACGGACGGGTACCCCCCCTGGGCCTGCTCCTGCCAGGAGGTCCTCGCGTAACCGACGACCTTCACGGACTAACGCAGCTGCTCCCAGGCCTCGGTCGGCATGTCGTAGGCGATCTTCAGGGCGCCGTTGGCCCCCGCGAAGACCGGCTCCTCGACCGACCGGACCCGACCGCCGCCGAACGGCTCGAGCGCCTCCTCGACGGCCTTGTCGAGGCCGTGGATCCGGCTGCCGCCGCCGGCCAGCAGGACGTTGGCGCGCAGCCGCTCCTGGAACTCGGGGTCGAAGGTCGAGACCAGCCGGTCGACCGCCTCGACGATCGGGCCGATGATCCGCCGGCAGCCCTTGCGCACCTCGGCGGTGACGTCGAACTGCTGCGGCTTGCCGCGCACCGGGAACTCGACGAGGACCGGCTCGGCCGCCTCGGTGACGAAGGCGTGCTTCTCCTTCACCTCGCGCACCATGTTGAGCGTGAACTGCGCCTCGGGGCAGCGCCCCTTGAACAGCTCGAACAGCTCGCGGTCGAGGAAGTCGCCGGCGTGGGTCAGCGTGACCTGGTCCTCCTCGTCGGGCATGGAGCCCTTCATGCGGCACAGGTCGGTCGTGCCGGCGCCGATGTCGATCACCAGGCAGTCGTGCAGGCGCTCGAGGCCGTAGGCCACGGCGAACGGCTCGCTGCAGATCACGACCGAGTCGAGCGACTCGCGCGCCGCCTCGAGGATCGACTGCTTGTTGTGGATCGACGCCTGCGCCGGGCAGCCGACGACGCCGTAGACGAGCTGGCCCGGCTTCGGCCTGGCGAGCTCGACCGCGTGGCGGATCAGCGCCTTGGCCGAGTCCATGTGGCCGATGATCTCCTCGCTGCTGGCGCCGGCCGCCTCCGAGTACTTGATCACGCCCTTCTCCAGCGGGCGGTACACGTTCAGCGCCAGGCGGTTCTTGAGCGCGTCGTCGCCGAAGAGCACGTCGCGCTGCAGCAGCTTGCGCGACACGACGTCGCGCGGGTAGCCGACGATGCTCTTCACGGTCTCCCGCACCCCGTTGCTCGCGGAGATGCAGGTGTGCGAGGTGCCGAAGTCGATGCCCACGTAGAGGATCGACTCGTCGCGGCGGAAGTCACGCCGCTTCCCCTCGGCGGACTGGTTCACGGTCTCCCGGTTCATGGCTCTCCCCTTCTTCGTCTCGGTCGGTCCGGCGGGCCGGCCTCGGCCGACCCCGCCCTGTCCCCCTGGAAATGGACGCCGGCCCGCGCCGGCCTCCGCCCTGTGTGCCTCAGGCCGCGCGCGCGCGGCCCTGCGCCGGCGGCGTGCGCGTGGTGCGCACCGCCAGGTTCTGGGCGACGAGCGCGCCCAGGAGCCCGCCGCCCCTCAGTGCCGGCGCGGGCGCCGGCGCCGCGCCGCGCCGGCGGCGCGGGCGTGGCCGCGGCTGGCCGCGCGCGCTGCGGCCGGAGCCCAGCCGCAGCGCCATGTTCTGCTTCACCAGCGCGCCGAGGAAGCCGCCGCCGCCCGGTGGCTCCGGCGCCCGGCGCCGCGCGGTCGGGCGGGGCGCGCGACGCGCCTGGACGCCGGCCGGCGCCGCGCTCGCGACGAGCTGCCGGCGGCGTCGCGCGCCTGATCGGCCAGTTCGAGCCGGCCCGCCACGCGCTCGAGGCGGGCGAGGATCCCGCCCAGCGGGTCCCCCTCGCGCTCGGCCTTCAGGCGCGCCAGCTCCCCCCGGAGCTCGTCGCGCTCCCGGCGCAAGGCGTCGCGCTCGGCCCGCACCCGCTCGAGCTCGGCCGCGAGCCCCGCGTCGGCGAGCGGCGCCGCGTCGCGCCCGAGGTCGCCGCGCAGCCGCTGCAGGTCGTCGCGGAGGCGCGTCCGCTCGGCCGAGAGCCGGGCGATCAGCTCCACCGCGGGGCGCACCGCCTGCGCGACCTCCGCCTGCGGCGGCGCGGCCTCGCGGCGACCGAGCGACATCCCGAACAGCGCGGCCACCGCCTAGCGCCCGCCCTTCTTCGGCGCCCCGAACCCGAACCCGAAGGCGAAGGGCGCCTGGGGCGCCGCCGCGCCGCCGCGCCGCGGCGCGCGCGCGGGCTCGGGGTCGGGCTCCGGCGCCGGCTCGGCGGCGGCCGCCGCGGGCTCCGGCTCCGGCTCCGGCGCGGCCGGGGCCTGCGCCGCCTGGATCGCGTCCAGCTCGGCCTTCAGCCGGCGCGCCTCGGCCTCGAGCAGGTCGAACTGCTCGCCCTGGCGCGCCTGCAGCTCGCGCATGGTCGCCAGCGCCTCGCGCGCCTCCCGCGCCTCGGCGGTCAGCGCCGCGCGCTCCTCGCGCAGCGTGTCGATCTCGACGACGAGGTCCTCCTGGTCCTGGCGCAGCCGCTCGCGCTCGGCGGCGAGGTCGGCCCGCTCCCGGGCCAGGCGGTCGCGCTCGGCGCGGGCCGACGAGAGCTCCGCCTCCAGCCGCGCCCGCTCGGTCGCGCCCTCCTCGAGGGTCAGCCGCAGCGTGTCGCGCTCGACCGACAGCCGCTGCGTGCGGCTCAGCTCCTCGTCGAGGCGCGCCTGGGCCTGCGCCTGCAGGCGGTCGAGCGCCTGCCGCGTCTTCTCGCGCTCCTCGCGCAGGTGCCTGAGCTCGCCCACGAGCTGCCGCACCTCCTGCAGGCGGAACTTCTGCCCGGCCTCCTTCGACAGCTCGCCCGCCACCTGGTCGAGGTCCGCCTGGAGCCGGTTCTTCTCCGCCTCGACGAGGCCCTTGTCGTGCTCGAGCTGCGACTTGGCCTGCGTGAGCCGCTCGACCTCCTGCAGCAGCATGGCGACGCGCTTCTTCTCGGCGTCGGCCCGCTCGGCCGCGCCGTCGCTCGCGAGCTGCTCGAGCGCCTGCGCCAGCTTGCTGCGCTCGACGACCCGGACCGCGTCGACCTTCCGGCGCTTGAGGTCCTTCAGCGTGATCGACCGGGTGATCCCGGCCAGGGTCCCGGCGAGGTCGGTGTCCGACGCCATGGCTGCGCTCCTCGACGCAAGGTCTAGTGCTATTTCGGAAGGACCCCGCAGGATCTAGAGCCCCCCGGAAAAATTCTCTGGCGCACCTTCACGCCCGGATCGCAGCCCCCCCTACCCTGGGCCAGTCCACGCGTTATAGTGGTCCGGAACCATCCTGACCACTACATTTTGGGGGTTGCGGGAACCTCTCCCCACCCGGTCCGCAGGCCGCGGAGCGGAGTAGGATCGCGGCCACGCCGCCCCACCTGCCGGGCTCCCGTGGCCATCGCGCGGGGGACCTGATGGCGGGCGGCGAGGAGGGGGTCATGCGCTCGGGACCGACGACGACGAACGCGCTGCTCATCGCCATCGCGGCGCTCCTGCTCGCCAACCTGCTGTGGGCGCGCCCCGGCGCGCCGGCGGCCGCGCCCGCGCTCCTGCCCGCCGCGCACGCGCAGAACCGGCCGGTGGAGACGCAGCTGCGCACCGGGACGACCTTCGTGACGGCCTCGGTCGACGGCGCGCAGCTCTACGTGTGGCAGTGCACGCTGGTGAACGCCTTGCCGACGTTCCAGGCGTTCAGCTTCACGGCGCGATGAGCGCGGACGAAACCCAGGACGCACCACGGAGGACACGGAGGAGGACCTCCGTGGAGGTCGTTCTCCATGGGCTCGTCCTCCGTGTCCTCCGTGGTCGACCCTCTCTGCCTCCCCTCGACCGGCAGGACCGGCGCGCGTGTCCGCCCTGACCGACCGCCCCCGCATCCTCATCGTCCGCCTCTCCGCCCTCGGCGACGTCGTCCACGTCCTGCCGGCGCTGGCCGCCCTGCGCGCCGCGCTCCCCCGCGCCCTCATCGGCTGGGCCGTCGAGGACCGGGCGGCCAGCCTGCTCGAGGGGCACCCGCATCTCGACCGGCTCCACGTCGTGCCGCGCGCCGCCTGGTCGAAGGCGCTGCGGAAGGACCCGGCCTGGGTCCTGCGCGGGCTGCGCCGGACCCTGCGAGACCTGCGCGCGGCGCGCTACGAGGTCTCGCTCGACTTCCAGTCGAACCTGCGCTCGAGCGCGCTCGCCTGGGCCTCGGGCGCGCCCCGCCGCGTCGGCCAGCCGCGCCCCTTCGCCAAGGAGGGGAGCCGCGCGCTCTCGACCTGCGCCCCGGCGCCCGTCGCCCGCGACGTCCACAAGATCGAGCGCAACCTGGCCCTCCTCGGCCCGCTCGGGCTGCCGCCCGGCCCGCCGCCGCGGCCGGTCGTCCCCGAGCCGCCGGCCGCGACGGCGCTGGGCGAGGCCTTCGTGGCCGCCGGCGGGCCGCGGGTCATCATCCACCCGGGCGTCTCGGCCTTCGGGGCGCTCAAGGCCTGGCGCGAGGACCGCTTCGCCGACCTGGCCCGCCGCCTCGTCGCCGACGGGGCCCGCGTGCTCTTCGCATACGGCGGCGCCGCCGAGGAGGCGGTCGCCCGGGCCCTCGCGGCGCAGGCGCCCGGCGCCGAGCTGACCCCCCGGACCTCGGGGATCCTCGAGCTCGCCGCCCTGCTGCGCCGCGCCGACCTCGTCGTCGGCGTCGACTCGGGGCCGCTCCACCTGGCCGCCGCGGTCGGCGCGCCGGTGCTGGGCCTCTACGGCCCCAAGCACCCCGGGACCTACGGCCCCTACTGGACGCCCTCGGAGGTGGCCCGCGCCGGCCTGGACTGCAGCCCGTGCCGCCACCGCCGCTGCCCGCGCGACGACGTGGTCACCGTCGAGGGCGCCGCAGGGCCGATGCGGATCTCGCCCTGCATGGACCGCCTGGAGGTCGACCTCGCCCACGCCGCCGCGCGGCGCCTGCTCGGGTGAGCCTGGGCTGGTTCGAGGGCAGCCCGACCATGTACGATCACCCGCCCTCGCGCGGGCCCGGGGGGAGGGGTCGATGAGCACGACGGACGAGACGCCGAGCAAGCGCCACCGGCGCGAGATCAAGCCGCTCAAGGCGTCGAACACGAAGCTCGAGGCCCTGCGCCCCGACGCGCCGCCCGACCCGTCCGCTCCGGCGGAGGGCGGCCGGGAGATCCAGGGGCTCGATGCGGCGAGCACGCGCGTCGAGCGCGGGGCCCCCGACGACCCGACGCCCATGGTGGTGGTCGACGACCCCACGCCGCCGGGCGGGGTCCCGCTCGCCGCGCTCAGCGAGGAGGGCGAGCACTCGGTCTCGCTCCTCCTGGGCGAGGTGAAGAGCCTCCGCTCGCGCAACCAGATCCTTCGCACGGAGCGCACCTCGATCGCCGGGCGCAAGTACGCCCTCGAGGTGGTGCTCGAGACCCTCAAGGGCAAGCTCGAGGAGCTGGGGCGGCTGTGCGAGACGCTCGACGCGCCGGGCGAGCTGGGCGCGGCGCTGAACTCGATCCGCGAGATGGTCGGCGACGCGCGGCGGATCGCGCACGGGCGCGAGCTGCTCGAGAGCGAGCTCGAGGCCGAGCGCGCGGCCCGCGTGCGCGAGCGCGAGGAGCTCGAGCAGCGCGCCTCGGACCTGTCGGAGCAGGCCGCCGGCCTGCGCGCCGAGCGTGACAGCCTGCGCGAGCGGGTCGGCTGGCTCGAGCGCGAGCGGGTCAAGCTGCAGGAGCGCATCCTCGAGGTCGAGGACGGGCTGTCGGAGGCGCAGGCCACGGCCCAGGCCGCCGCGGGCCAGGTGGAGGAGCTGGAGGCCGTCCGCGCCGAGGCGCAGGAGCTCCGCGCGCGCTTCGCCGACCACGCGCGCGAGCGCGGCGAGTACCTGGAGCGGGTCTCGCAGCTCGAGGCGCGCGGCCAGGAGCTCGAGGCCGCGGCGCAGGCGGCCGCCGAAGAGCGCGACCGCCTGAAGGGCGAGGTCGACGCGCTCGTGCAGGCGGTCGAGGTCCAGCGCGCCGAGGCCGAGCGGGCCGTCAAGGCGCTCGAGGAGGCGGTCGCGCTGGGCGAGCGGGCCAGCCAGTCGGCGGAGGCGGAGAAGGCGCGCGTGGCCGCCCTCGAGGCCCGCGCCGAGGAGCTCGAGCCGCAGCTGGCGCGGGCGCTCGAGCGGCACAGCGAGGCCGAGGCGCGCGCCGAGGCGGCGGAGGCGCGGGCGGCCGCCGCCGAGGAGCGGGCGCGGGCCCTCGAGGCCCGGGCCGACGAGACGCGGGCCCAGGCCGACGACCTGCGCGACCAGCTCGAGACGAGCACCAGCCGCTTCAGCGCCGCCGAGGGCCGCCGGCAGCTCCTGGTCTCGAAGATCGAGGAGCTCGAGGCCGAGGTCGGCGCCGTGAAGCAGAAGGTGGACGACCAGGCGAAGCTCCTCAAGGAGCAGCGCGCCGTCCTCACCGAGGCGAGGCCCATGCTCGAGCGGCTCGACAAGGACAACCAGCGCCTCACCCGGCTCCTCGGGGACGCCCGCGCCCGCGGCCGCGTGAACGTCGAGGAGCTCCTGCAGCGGGCGCAGCTGCTCAAGCGGCTCGAGCGGATCGCGGCGGTCACGGCGGGCGAGTGACCCCCCTCGACCTCGCCCGCGCCATCGAGGACAACGTCCGCCGCGTCATCCACGGCAAGGACGGGCCGGTGCGGCTCGCCCTGCTGGCGCTGTTCGCGCGCGGGCACCTGCTGATCGAGGACGTGCCCGGCACGGGCAAGACCATGCTCGCCCGGGCCGTCGCCCGGTCGCTCGACCTGACGTTCCGCCGCATCCAGTGCACGCAGGACCTCCTGCCGTCGGACATGACGGGCGTGTCGGTGTTCGACCCGCGCGACCAGACGTTCGTCTTCCGCGAGGGCCCGGTGTTCACCGAGGTCCTCCTGGCCGACGAGGTCAACCGCGCGACCCCGCGGGCCCAGAGCGCGCTCCTCGAGTGCATGGAGGAGCGGCAGGTCACGAGCGACGGCGTCACCTACCCGCTGCCGCCGCTGTTCTTCGTCGTCGCCACGCAGAACCCGGTGGAGCTCGAGGGGACCTTCCCGCTGCCGGAGGCGCAGCTCGACCGCTTCGCCTTGCAGGTGCGGCTCGGCTACCCCACGGCCGAGCAGCTGGCCGCGATCCTCGACGCCCAGCGCGGGCGCCACCCGATCGACGACCTGGCGCCGGTCGCCGACCGCGCCGGGCTCGAGGGGGTGCAGGCGGCCGTGCGCGAGGTGGCGCTCGACGCGAGCCTCCGCCGCTACGTGGCCCAGCTGGTCGAGGCGACCCGCGGCGCCCCCGGCGTCGTCCTCGGCGCGAGCCCGCGCGCGGCCCTGTGGCTGGCGCAGGCGGCGCGGGCCCACGCCTTCATGGCCGCGCGGCGCTTCGTCCTCCCCGACGACGTGCAGACGGTCGCGCACGCGGTCCTCGACCATCGCCTGATCCTCGACCCCCGCGCGCGGCTCGCCGGCCGCACGAGCGCCACCGTCGTCGACGACGTCCTCGGCCGCGTGGCCGTCCCGCTCGTCCCCGCCGACCCGGCTCCGGCGCCGGGCGCCTGACGTGCGCGACGGCGAGGGGCGCGGGCTCGTCGTCGGCGCCGTCGCCGTCGGCGTCCTGGCGGTCGCCTGGGGGGCGGGCCTCGGCGTGCGGCCGGTCCTGGCCTACGGCGTGGCGCAGCTCGGCCTGCTCCTGGCGCTCTGGCTCTACCCGCGCCTGGCGCTCGCCTTCGTCGAGGTGCGCCGCGACATGCCCGCCTCGGCCTGCGAGGACGACGTGGTGCGCGTCGCCTTCCGCGTGGCCAACGCGGGCGCCCTCCCGCTCGCCTGCCCCGAGGTCGTCGACCGCTTCGTCCCCGACAAGGTCCCCCTGCGCCACGCGCGCGTGTTCCCGTGGCTCCCGGGGCGGCGCCAGGTCGAGGTGCGCTACGAGGGGCGCTGCTTCACGCGCCGCGGCGACTACCTGATCGGCCCCGAGACCCTGCGCCTGCGCTGCCCGCTGGGGCTGTTCGCGGCGGAGCGCGCGGCGAGCGCGCCGGCGCCGCTCGTCGTCTACCCGGCGATCGAGGCGCTGCCGCCGACCCTGCCCCGCAGCGGCGTGAGCCGCGCGCCGAGCGCGACCGGCGGCTGCCTGCGCGAGGCGGGGGAGGGCGGGCTCGTCCTCGGCGTGCGCGAGTACCGCCCCGGCGACGCCCTGCGGCGCGTCCACTGGCCGACCACCGCGCGCCGCGGGCGGCTGTCGATCATCGAGCACGAGCGGCAGGTGGCGCGGGGCGTGGCGCTGTTCCTCGACCTCTCGCGCGAGACGCTCCGCGGGCTCGGCCGCCAGTCGACGCTCGAGGTCGCCGTCCGCCTGGCGTCAGCCGTCACGGCGGCCTACCTGGCGCAGGGCGACCGGGTGGCCCTGCACGGCCAGGGCGCCGAGCCCCTGCACCTCCCCGCCGGCGCCGGGCGCGCCCAGCTCTCGCGGGCGCTCGACGCCCTCGCGCGCGTGCGCCCCGACGGCGACGTCCCGCTGGCGGAGGTCGTGCGCGCGCGGCTGGGCGAGGTCGAGGCGGGGCAGCTCGTGTGGCTCGTCGTGGCCGACCTCGAGCGCGACGGCCCGCCGTGCGTGGACGTCGTCGCGGCCCTGCGCGCCCGCGGCTGCCGCGCCGTCGCCGTGCTCCTCGACCCGGCGTCGTTCCCGCGCCTGTGGGGCGCGCCGCGCGCCCCGGCGAGCCTGGCGGCGGCGGCCGACGCGTTCATGGCCGAGGGGGCGACGGTCTACGACCTCCGCGCCGGCGACGCGCTGGCGGAGCGGCTCGCGGCGCCCTACGCCGGCCGCCGCTACCTGCGCCTGACCCGGGAGATGCTCGCGTGATGCCCGAGCGCCTCCTGCGCACGGCCGCGCTGCTCGTCGCCACGTGCGCGGCCTTCTCGCCGCTCGCCGTGCGCGGCGTCACGGGGCCGCACCCGGCGACCGGCGCGCGCGACGCGCTGTTCGGGGTCGTCCTCCTCCTGCTCGCGGCGCTCCAGAGCGTGCGCGCCGAGGCGTCGCCGGAGGAGCTCGACTCGCCGCCGGCGCGGCGCGCCCGGCGCTTCGCGCCGCTGGCGGTCGGGCTCCTGCTCGTCGGGCTGGCCGTGTTCCCCTACTTCGAGCACCCGTGGCGGCACGGCGGCGGCGCGCTCCTCGTGCTCCTGTTCTTCGTCGACCTGCCGCTCGTCGCCTTCTGGCACGTCCCGTCCGTCCGGGCCGTGTCGCTCGTCGTGGCGAGCGTCGCCGCCCTCGGCGCCGTCGTCATCGTGCCCGACGACGCGGCCGCCCCCTGCCTCCTGCCCGTCGCCGCGGCCTGGGCGCTCATCCCGGCCCTCGACCGCGCCGCCGCCGTCCGCGGCGCGCTCGAGCCGCGTCCCCGCGCGCGCCTGGGGCCGCCCCTCGCGGCGGCCGCCGTCGTCCTCGCCGCGGGCGCCGGGCTGTTCGTCGCGACGACGCTCGTGACGCCCGCCTCGACGCGCTCCTGGACGCCGCGCGCCATGCTCGGCCCGCGCGCGCGCGCGGCGCCGCCCGCGCCGCCGCCGGACCTCCCCGTGGGGAAGCTCCTGGGCCTCCTCCTGGCCGCGGCGCTCACGCTCGCGGCCTGGAACGCCCATGCCTCGCGCGCGGGGCGGCGGCGCCAGGTGGCGCTCGTGATGCCGATGGAGGCCGGGCAGGCGCGGCCGCTCGACCCCGACGAGGTCGCGCGCGCCGTCGCCGCCTGGCCGCCCGGCGAGCGGCGCGACGTGGTCGAGGCCTACCTCGGGCACGTGAGCGCCGTCGACGCGCGCGCGCGCCTCCGCGAGCCCGGCACGACGCCGGCCGCGCTCGCCCGGGCCCTGCGGGCGAGGCTGCAGGCGCGCGAGGCCGGCGCCGCGGCGGACCGCCTGGCCGAGCGCTTCGGGCGGGCGAGATGGGACCCGGCGCCCGTGGGGCCGGGGGAGGGCGCGGCGGCGCGGGAGGAGGCGCGGGAGGTGGAGGGTGGGCTGTGACTGCCGGGGCCGACTTCCAACCTGCCCGTGCTCCGGCGGAGCGAGCGGGGCGACTGTCGAGCTCCGACGTGCCCGTGCCCGTGCCCGTTCGTCAGGAGCGGTTTCACGCGTCGGACGGCGCGTGCTTCGTGTCGGCGAGGGCGGGCACGGGCACGGGCACGGGCACGAAAACACGACGTCGGCCCCGTCGCTCCGCCGGGGTGCGAACCGACGTCGGCCCCGTCGCTCCGCGGAGCACGGGCGGGGGCGCCGGCGCCGCGCCGCGCTACCATGGACCCCGTGACCCTCACCGACCCCGAGTGGGCCCGCCGCCGGGCCATGGTCGCCGAGCAGCTCGAGCGGCGCGGCGTCAGCGACGAGGCCGTGCTCTCCGCCCTGCGCACGGTGCCGCGGCACCTGTTCGTCCCCGAGGACCTGCGGGCGCAGGCGTACGACGACAAGCCGCTGCCGATCGGGGACGGGCAGACGATCTCCCAGCCTTACGTGGTCGCCGCGATGACCGAGGCGCTCGGGGTGCGCGCGGGGGACCGCGTGCTCGAGGTCGGCACGGGGTCTGGTTACCAGGCGGCCGTCCTGGCCGAGGTCGCGTCCGAGGTCTACACGGTGGAGGTCGTCCCGGCCCTCGCCGACGCCGCCGCCCGGCGGCTGCGCGCGCTCTGCTACACGAACGTCCACGTCCGCCAGGGCGACGGCGCGGCGGGCTGGCCCGAGGAGGCGCCGTTCGACGGCGTCCTCGTCGCCTGCGGCGCCCCCGAGGTGCCGCCCGAGCTCCTGCGGCAGCTCGCCCCGGGGCGCCGGCTCGTCATCCCCGTGGGCCCGGCAGGTGACGTCATGGACCTCCTCGTCCTGGAGAAGGACGCCGACGGCGGCTTCAAGCGCCGGACCCTCATGCCCGTGCGCTTCGTGCCCTTCGTCAAGCCGCCGGCGCCGCGCCCCTGACGTCGTAACCCTCGGGGATGATGCCTCGCGACGGCGCGTTGACACGTGCTCCTCGACGGAGCGTCAGCCGGGCCGTCAGGCCTTCAACGCTCCTAACGCCCGCCCCCTTATACACTTTCATGATTCCTTGACGGCCCGCGTCGTGCGAGACTCTGCCCCCGACGCGGAGCGCCATGCGCACACGCGTCGGCGCCGGCCCACGAGCGGCCGGCCCACGCAGACGTGTAGGTCCCAGGGGGATTGCAAGTCCATGCAGCAGCAGCAGAACGCGGTCGAGTCGTCGTCGACCACCCGGGATGGGCCGTACCAGAGCAGCGCGCGCCGCCGGTCCAACCGCCGCGCCGCCCCGGCCCTCACCCACGTCACCCCGCAGCCGTTCGTCGACCCGATCGCGCGGGTGAAGCGGGAGTCGATCCACTGGAAGCGCAAGGTCTTCCACGTGATCGGCATCAGCACCGTCGCCCTGACCTACGCCCTGACGCAGGTCACCCGTCTGGAGGCCCTCGCCATCCTCGGCGTCGTGGCGTTCATCTTCTCGAGCCTCGACCTCCTGCGCTTCTACGTGCCCAGCCTCAACAAGAAGGTCCGCGAGGACTTCGGGCCGTTCATGCGCGACTACGAGCTCAACAGCCTCTCCGGGTCCACCTGGTTCTTCTTCTCCGGCCTCCTGGCGATCGCGCTCTTCCCCAAGGTGGCCGTCTCGCTGGGCGTCCTGGCCCTGGCCCTCGGCGACCCCCTCGCCTCGTGGGTGGGGCTGCGCTGGGGCCGGACGCGCCTGCCCGGCGGCAAGTCGCTCGAGGGCTCGATCACGTTCTTCGTCGTGTCGGCCATCGCCGGCGCGGCCCTGCTGGCGTTCATGCCCGGGCTGGGCCTGAGCGCGGGCGGGATCGTGCTGCTCGCCGCCGTGACCGGCCTCGTGGCCGCCTTCGCCGAGTGGTTGCCGATCAAGGGCGTCGACGACAACTTCGTCGTGCCGCTGGCCGCCGGCGGCGCGGGCGCCGCCCTCCTCGCCCTCATCAGCTGACGCTGGATCATCCACGTGGTCCACTGCCGTCCCGCGTGACGGCGAGCGACGACGAGACGACCTCCGGAGCCCCGACCGCCCCCGCGCGGCCGGGGCTCCGCTGCGTGGTGGCCGCCCTGGCCGGCGCCGCGGCGACCGGCCTCGCGACCCCGCCCGTCGGCCTCGCGTGGCTGCAGTGGCCCGCGCTCGCCCTCCTCGCGCGCGCGCTCGACGGCCTGCCCCTTCGCCGCGCGCTCCTCGTCGGCGCCTGCGCCGGGCTGGGGATCAACCTGTCGCTCTTCACCTGGCTGGGGATCGCGGCCGCGCGGCTGGGCGACCTCGGGGCGCCCGCGGCCGCGGCCCTCTTCGCCGTGTGGGCGACGTTCGCCTCGCTCCAGTTCGCCCTGGTCGCCGGGCTCGACGCGGGCGTGCGGGCCCTGGCGCCGCGCGCGCGGCGCCTGCTCCTCCCCTGCGCGTTCGTCGCGGCCGACCTCCTGTGGCCGCAGGTCACGCCGTGGTCCGTCGGGATCGCGCAGGCGGGCACGCCGCTGGCGCAGGTGGCGGAGCTGGGCGGCGCCCCGCTCGTCACCTTCGTCGTCGTCACGGGCGCCGTCGGCCTCGAGGCGCTCGTCGCCGCGCGTCGACCCGGACCGGCGCGGGCGGACGCGGCCTGGGCGGCGGCGGTCGTCGGCGCGGCCCTGGTCTTCGGGCTCGTGCGGCCGGGCACGCTGCCCGCGGGCGAGCCGGTCCGCGTGGCGATCGTGCAGCCGGGCGTCGTGAGCAACCGGCTCACGCCACGCGCCCCGGAGGAGGTGCAGGCGGCGCTCGAGCGCCTCGCGGCCGAGGTCGGCGCATCCGGCGCGGCGCTGGCCGTCTTCCCCGAGTCGGCCGCCGCGCGGCCGCTCCTCGAGGTCGACGCGACCGACGCCGCGGCGCGGCCGCGCCTCGAGGCCGAGGCGACGCTCGGCCGCGAGGAGCTGGCCCGCCTGGCGCGCCTGTGCGGCTGTCCGACGCTCATCGGCGTCACGGCCCTTCGGGTGACGCCCGGCGACACGGTCGAGGCGTCGCGGATCGTCGAGCGGCGCAACGCCCTGGTCCTCCTCGGCGCCGACGGCGCGATCGTCGACCGCTACGACAAGCACGCCCTCCTGCCGCTCGCCGAGCGCCTGCCCCTCGAGGGCGCGCTCCCCTGGCTGCGCCGTCTCGTCCCCCTCGCCGGCCGGTTCACCCCCGGGCCCGGGCCCCGGCGGCTGTCCGCCGGGTCGCTCGAGGTCGCCCCCCTGATCTGCTACGAGGCCGTCCCCGGCGGCCCGACCCGCGCGGCCCTCGCGCAGGGCGACGTCGACCTGCTGGTGAACGCGACCAACGACGTCTGGTTCCCCCCGCAGGGGCAGCACCTCCACGCCCTCGCCGCGTCGCTCCGCGCGGTCGAGGCCCGCCGCCCGCTCGTGCGCGCCACGACGACGGGCCTCTCCTTCGTCGCCCTCCCCGACGGCGCGCGCGCGGCCGAGGCGCCCGCCGGCGCCTCGGCCCTGCGCGTCGTCGACCTCCCGCGCGCCCGCGGCGTCACCCCCGTCCACGTCGTCGGCGGGTGGCTCTTCGGGCCCGTCGCGTCGCTCGTGCTCGGCGCGGCGCTCGTCACCGGCGCGGCGCGCCGGCGCATTACCCCGTCGCCGTCCTGACGGCAAGCGAACTCACCGTCACTCTCGGCCCAGCACCCGATGGCAATCGGTGTCGCCAGGTGTCATACCGGGGTGGGGCCCCGGTGGAGGCGAGGGGGAGCCGCCTCCGGGGAAGAAGAGGTCGGGGGCATTTGATGGACACGTTCGAGATCTTCTGCTGGCAGCTGTCATCCGCCATCAAGGACAGCGGACTCTCGCGGGCCGAGCTCGCGGACCGGCTCGGGCTCAAGCCCGCGACGGTGAAGTCGTGGTGCGTGGGGCGGCGGAGCCCCACGGTGCGGCGCCTCCTGGAGCTCACCGAGCTCCTGGGCATCGACCCGCGCATGTTGTTCGAGGAGCCGTCACAGGTGCCGAAGCGGATGGCCTGCCCCGTGTGCGGGCAGGTCTTCAGCCGGCGCGTGGGCTACCGGATCCATCTCGCCCTCAAGGCGAAGGACTGCCCGGCCCACGCCCAGCTGAACCCGCAGCAGGCGACCGCGACCGCAGCCGCTCCTTGATCGCGGCTGCGGCGGAGGATGGCGGGCGCTGCCGTGCGGCCCGGGG
>JAMLIC010000074.1 GCA_023954375.1 Planctomycetota bacterium | reverse complement strand
CCCCCCCCCCCCCGACGCCCCGCAGCGCCCGCCATCCCCGGCCGCAGCCGCGATCACACCTGAGCTACTTCGCCCGCTCGGGCCGGTGCCTGAGGCGCCCGTAGCGGCCGCCCGGGGGCAGGGGCGGGGCGGCGGGCCCGGCGCCGCGGGGGGGCGGGCGCCAGCGGTTCGTGTCGTGCGCGCGGCGCAGGGCCTCCTCGACGGGGTCCTCGGCGGCGCGCGGCGGCGGGAGGGCCGGGACGACGGCGGGCGTGCCGGCGAGCGCCAGGGCGCGGCCGTCGCCGACGGCGCGGAGGCGCGAGAAGCGGCCGAGCATGGGCCGCTCGGCCTCGTACTCGCAGGCCCAGACGCCGCCGCCGAGGTCGTCCACGCGGCGGGGTGTGAGGCGCGCGGCGCCCTGGAGCAGCCAGCCGAGCGCGCCGCCGACGCGCGTCGGCCCGTCGCCGACGGCGACGTCGGGGAGGAGGGCCAGGAGCTCCCAGCGCCGGACGAGCACGTAGACGTCGCCCGGCGCGGCCAGGCAGCCGAGCGGGTCGGGCGCCGCCCAGCGGAGCCAGGCGTCGGGGGCGGCGGGGACGAGGGCGGGGCGGAGGAGCCCGCGCACGTCGTCGGCGAAGCGGCGGGCGTCGGCCTCGATCGCCTCGCGCGCGCCGGGGTCGTGCGCGGCCGCGAGGGCCTCGTCGAGCGCGTCGGAGGTGGCGGCGGCCAGGCGCAGGTCGTCGACCTCCGGCAGCTCGCGGGCGACGGCGTGAGGGACGAGCACCGCGAGCGCCTCGCGCGGGTCGCGCGCCGCGGCCTCCGCCAGGACGAGCTCCACCTCGTCGCCCAGGCGCACGCGGTCGCCGGCGACGAGGTCGCGGCGGCCCTGGACGGGCGCCCCGTTGACGAAGGTCCCGCCGCGCGCGCCGAGCTCCTCCAGCGTCACCGCGCCGTCGGGGGCCACGTGGAGCACGGCGTGGCGGAAGCTCACCCCGGCCTCGCGCACCTGCAGCTCGTTGGTGCGCGCCGTCCCCACGCGCAGGGCGCCGGCCACGAGCGCCAGCGCCTCGCCGCGGCGGCGGCCGCGCTCGAAGCGGAGCTCGAGGCCGACGGGGGGACCCGCCGCGGGCGCGGCGAGGCCGTCCGCCGGGTCGGGGGCGTCGGGGAGGGCGACGCTCATCAGGTCGGCGAGACGGGCCCGAGCCGGCGGGCGACCTTGACCACGTCGGCGATCGCCGCCCCGACGCGCTCGAGCGCCCGCTCGCCCGCGCCCAGGAGCTCGTCGCGCTCGACGACGCGACCGACCGACAGGACGCCGCGGCGGTAGTGGCCGGCGGCGTCGCGGCCGTGGTCGGCCGGATGCTGCCGGCGCAGCTCGGCCAGGACCTCGCCGAAGGCCTCGGCCTCGACCGGCCCGTGGAACGTCTCGAGGTCGGGGAACGCCTCGCCGTCGGGCGAGTCGGCGCTGAGGCGATGGACGCGCGCGTGGAGGTCCTTGAGCTCCAGCCCGGCCAGCGGGTTCTTCGCCCCGTCCTCGCTCGCCGCCAGGAGGGCGTCGACGGCCGCGGCCCCGGCGAACCGGCCCGCCGGCGCGTCGCCGGCGCGCAGCTCCACGCGGACGCCCTTGTCGAGCAGGTCGAGCGACAGCTCGCCCGGCACGTTGCCGTCGGCGAACGCGATCCGCGCCCCGGTGGGGCTCGGCCGCACCTCGCCCAGCGGCAGCCCGCCCTCCTGCGCGCGCGCGCGGGCGGCGCCGGCGAAGCTGAAGAACTTCGGCAGGGCCTCCTGCGCCGCGTCCACGTCGAAGTCGTAGGGCTTGAAGCCCTCGAACCCGACGAGCCCGAGGACGTCGAGGTAGTCGTGGAGCTGCCGGCAGAGGAACGCCGTCAGGGCGTCGGGGTCGTCGCGGCGCGCGGCGAAGAAGGCCGCCACCTGGTCCCACCGGCGCACGACGAGCTGGCCGGGCTCCGGGCGCCGCTCGTAGTAGACCTCCGCGTAGCGCTCGAGCTGGTACTGGTCGAGGTAGCGGGTGAGCTTGGCCTCGATCAGCACGCACACCCCGGCGTCGGCCGAGAAGACCCAGCCGTCGGGGGTGCAGCCGTCCTCGAGCTCCTCGAGCGTGTGGACGAGCGTCGCCGCGTCGTCCCAGCCCAGCTCGGGCCGGCCGAGGATCAGGCGCAGGTTCTCGAGGATCCGCTCGGGCGGGTGAGGCGAGCGCAGGAGCGTCAGCAGCGCCTCGCGGTTCACCCCGTCGAGCGACGGCAGGTTGGGCGCGATCGCCCCGCCGAGCGAGATCCCCAGCACCACCTGCTGCGCGCTCTTCGCCGGGTCGAAGTCCTCGTAGTCGCAGGCGTGGAGGTCGTGGTGGAACGCGGCCCCGGAGCCCGCCGGGAGCTCCACGCCGGCCAGCTGCGTGACGAAGTCGCGCGTGACCTCGGGCCGCGACCAGCGCAGGGTCGAGACCAGCGCGCGCGTGACGTTGTAGTCGAGCGCGTGGCTGCGGTAGGGGACGAAGACGTTGAGGTGCCGGTCGGGGTAGAGGTCCGCGTGACGGTCGGCGGTGGCGAGCTTCATGGGGCCTCCTCGGCTGGGCGGGCTGGGGCGCCTACCTTACCAGGCGGCGGGGGCCCATCGCCCGGGCTCACGCCTCCGGAATGGGACCCTCGGCCGACGCCAGGCGCTCGCGGTCGCGCTGGATCTTCTGCTGCTGGAACTCGATGATCGCGCGGCTGTACTTGTCGCGGTTCTCGAAGGGCACGATCGTCAGGTCGAGCCCGCGGCGCAGGCGCACCATGTTCAGCAGGAGGCGCGCCATGCGCCCGTTGCCCTCGATGAACGGGTGCAGCGTGATGAACTCGTGGTGGATCCGCCAGCTGAGCTTGTGGGGGTCGGTCGACTTCTTCAGCCCCGAGTTCACGAGCCCGACGAACCACTCCATGCGCTCCTGCAGCCGCTCCGGCGGGGAGGCGATCAGGAGGCCCTTGTAGCGGAGCGTGCACTCGCGGTACTCGCCGGCCGACAGGAGCAGCTCGCCCATGAGGGCCTGGTGCAGGGCGCGGATCGAGTCGTGCGTGACGGGCGCGTCGCTCCGGGCCATGAGGACCATGCCCTTGAGCGCGCGGGCGTGGCCGAGGGCCACCTCCGCCTCGTACTCCTTGCCGTCCTCGCCCGTGAGCACGTCGGTCGGCGCGCCGCCGCCGGCGAGCACCCCGCGCGTCTGCTCCTCGGAGAGCGCCAGCCCGTCGAGGCGGTTGGAGTGATAGACGTAGCGCGCCGTCGTCTCCGGGTCGAGCTCGGTCATCCGCTCGCGCCTGCCTCCGCGGGCGGATCCTAGCACCGGCCGGCCCCCAGGGACACACCGGCGGGGCGGCGGCCCGATTGCCTCGGCCAGGGGCGCGCGCTATCGTTCGCCGGACGACCCCGAGGAGGTTGACGTGGAGGAGCTCAAGCGCGCGCTCGGCTCGACGGTGTTCCTGAAGGACCTGAGCAAGGTCGAGCCGGGGAAGAAGGGCGTCGCCGTGGGCGAGGTGCTGCGGATCTACGAGGACAAGGGCGCCTACACGCTCTCGTTCCTGCGCGGCACCGACGAGCGCACCCGCAAGCAGTACCGCGACCGGCTGGACCTGGCGCGGCTCGAGTACCGCGTCGGCGCCGACTTCGCGTTGTAGTGTGATCGACGGCTGCGGCCGCGGATGCCGGGCGAGGGGGGGCGGGGGGGGGGGATCCGCGATCGATACGACCCGCGCGCGCACCCTCGCCTCGGCCTCCGCGGCCTCGCCTCGCTCGCGGTTGCATTCCCCCCGTGGCTCGAGCGTGTCGCGTGCAATCCTGCATCTTCGGACACGGGCATCGAGCGCGCGCGAGTCGTCAGCCCCGCAGCCGCGCCAGCCGCGCCCGCGCCACGCGCGCGGCCGGGGTGTCGTCGTGCGCCTCGCCGAGCACCTGCTCGTAGCACTCCCGGGCCTGGGCGAGGTCGCCCATGTCCTCGAGCTGCAGCGCGCGCTGCAGGCGGAGCGCCTGCCGCAGCCGCGGCTCCTGGATCCGCTTCAGGGCCTCGTTGAAGCCCTCCATCTCGGCGTACGGGATCGTCCCGCTCGCGCCGCGCCAGCCGCCGACCAGCCCGCCGGGCGGGGGCGCCGCGCCGTCGTCGGCCAGGGGCGCGGCCGTCCGGCCGGCGTAGCCCTGGAACACGCAGGCGAACGTCGCCGGGGCGTCGGGGAACTCGACCATGAGCTGCGCGAGGTCGTCCGGCGTGGGCGAGTCGGTGCGGCGCTGGAGCCGCTCGAGCGCCTGCAGCGCGGCGAGCTCGCGGTCGGCCCGGCGCGCGGCGTCGGCGCCCGGGCCCACGGCCTCGATCACCTGGGCGTAGGCCGTGATCGCCGGCGCCACCCACCCACGCTGCTGCGGGTGCTGCGAGCGCACGAGCAGGTCGGCGCTGGTCCTGAGCGCCAGCGCCTGCTGCAGGGGGTCCCGGGGCGCGGTGGCGCGGCCGAGCGCGAACGCGCCGGCGGCCAGGGAGGACGGGCTGCGGCGGCCGCGGCCGCCCGGGCGCGGCCCGGGAACCGGAGCAGCCGCCCTGGCGGGCACGCCGGGCCGCGCGGGCATCGCCGGCGCGCGCGCGGACCGCGTCGCGCGCGGCCGCCCACGCCGCCTCGCCCGGCCGCCGCAAGGGGACGAGGTCGAGGGCGCGCGCCACGTGGCCGAACGCCGCCCCGGCCCCGCGGCACGGCGCGCAGCCCTCGAGGTGCGCGGCCAGATCGACCGCGTCGGGGTCGAGCAGGTCCGCCTCGCGCGGGCAGGCGTCGGCGCCGACCGCCGCCAGGACCCGGGCCTTGAGCCCCTGGAGCCGGTCCGGGTCGGGATGACGCAGCGGCACCGCCGCCAGGGCCGCGGCCGCGCCCTCGAGCGCGGCCCGCGCCCCGCGGCAGCCGTCGCAGCCCTCGAGGTGCGCGAGCGCGCGGTCGCGCTCGTCGGCGTCGAGCTCGCCGTAGGCCAGGAGCGGCAGGCGCTCCTCGGTCCACTCGCAGTGGTTCAACGGTCTCCTCCCCCGGCGCGCGCGCCGACCGCCTCGAGCACCTCGGCCCCGAGGCTCGTCCGCAGGTTCCTGAAGGCCTGGTGCAGCGTCGACTTCACCGTGCCCAGCGCGCACCCGCGGACCTCCGCGATCTCCTTCAGGCTGAACCCCTCGTAGTGGCGCAGGGCGACGATCGCCCGCTGCCCGGGCGGCAGCCCGTCGATCGCCGCCTTGATCTGGCCGACGAGCGCCGTCTGCTCCTCGGCGGCGAGGCCCTCGCCCGCCCGGTCCTCCTGGAGGTCCGCCTGCTCCTGCGCGCGCCCCTCGAACGCCTTGCGCTCGCGCCCGCGCCGCCGGAGGCCGTCGATCGCCAGGTTGGTGACGATGCGGAAGGCCCACGAGGCGAAGCGCGCCTCGCGGTCCCACGAGGCGATCGCGCCGTGGACCTTCACGAACGCGTCCTGGACGACGTCGAGCGCCTCGTCGGGGTCGCCCAGGATGCGGTAGGCGACCCGGTAGAAGCGCTCCTGGAACAGGTCGACGAGGTCGGCGAACGCCTGCGGGTCGCCGTCCTGGAAGGCGAGCGCGAGCGCGTCGCCGCGCTCGCGCAGGTCCGCGCCGGTGTCCGGGTCCGGCTGGGTCACTCGCGTCCTACCCCCCGTGGTCTCTCGCGCCCGGCCCCAGGACGCCCGGGCAGGGGCGCGGGTTCAGCGCGGCTCGAGCGCGGCGAGCTGCTCCTCGAAGGCGCGCCCCGGCCGGAACACGACCGCGAGCCGCTCCGGGACGATCAAGACCTCGCCAGTCCTGGGGTTACGCGCCTTGCGCGGGCGCCGGCTCTTCAGCTCGAACACGCCGAAGTTCCGCAGCTCCACCCGACGCTCCTCGACGACCGTCTCGACGATCGCCTCGAGGAGCAGCTGGACCACGTCGCTGGCCTGCGACTGGGTGAGGGCCGTCCGCTCGGCGATCGACTTGACGATCTCCCGCTTCGTCATGCCACCCCCTCGAGCGGAGCACCATACCATCGCCTGCGAGGACGGTCGCCCGACCGCAGGCCCGAAACAAACCGGGCCCCGGGCGGCGACGCCGCGCGGGGCCCGGACTCGACTTCGTGCCGGAGAGAGTGAGCGCCGGCGACCGCAGAGACGGCCTCGAAGGCGCGGGGATCGTCCCGTTCGGTGCCCGCGGCCCCTCCTGACATGGAGGGCGCCGGTGAGGCAGAGGTCGGAGACCCCGGATCGGACGCGACCGGCCTTCGCCCGTAGCCCCCCGCGAACGCGCTGCGCGCGCGCGACGGCGGGCCACGGGACCTTCTTGATTCAGAGATCAGAGCCTGCGGCTCACTCGACCAGCATCACCAAGGTGTGGTTCAGATCCACCTCCTCAGCCTGGCCCCCGACCGAGGGGGACGACGGCCCCTCGGAGCGAGAGCGTTGGCGAAGCGCCGCCCGGCCTGCACGCAGAGCCACGACGACGATGGTGAAGGGCGGTCCCAGGTCGACGCCCGCGTTCACCGCTCACCGCTCAGAGAGGGGCTCAGAGAGGGGCGAGGGCCGCAGCGGCAGGGGTCGGAGACCCCGGATCGGACGCGCCCGCACCGGGAGAGAGGCAGGTCGGCTCCCGGACGCTTCGCGACGGACGGACGTGCTTCGTTACGCACCTCCTGCCGGTGGCCCGCCTGCGGCGGTCACCGAGCACCGCGACAAACCTGGGGACCACGCGTCCCCATCTCCTGTATGGCCGCGCCGACCGGTCGTGTCAAGCGACGTTGCGGAGCAACGACTTAGCGAACAGGGCGCTTCAGGTAGAAGTAGACGAGGCTCGCCCGCGGGCGCTCCACCTGCACGAGCTCCCAGCCGTCGCGCCCGAGCACCTGCAGGACGTGCTGGTAGAAGTCGGGCTCCGCGCGCAGGTGGTCGTTGTTGTTGGCGCGGACGATCTCGAGGTAGTCCGCCTTGTCGCGGTAGTCCGCGGGGTCCATGCGGAAGACGCGGTGCTCCCACCCGCGCGGCGCGCCCTGCGCGCCCGCGGGGCGCCCGACGAGGAGCAGGAGCACGGCGCCGAGCGCCACGAAGAGCGGCCAGGCGACGAGGGCGCGCGCGTTCATCCGGTCGTGTCCTCCGCTGCTACCTAGCCGAACTGGATCCCCTGCGCGAGCGGCAGGGAGGTCGAGTAGTTGATCGTGCAGGTCTGCCGGCGCATGTAGGCCTTCCAGGCGTCGCTGCCGGCCTCGCGGCCGCCGCCGGTCTCCTTCTCGCCGCCGAAGGCGCCGCCGATCTCGGCGCCGCTCGTGCCGATGTTCACGTTGGCGATCCCGCAGTCGCTGCCGGCCGCCGAGAGGAAGCGCTCGGCCGCGCGCAGGTCGCGCGTGAACACGGCGCTCGAGAGGCCCTGCGGCACGGCGTTGTTGACGGCGACCGCCTCGTCGACCGACTCCACCTCGATCGCGTAGAGCACGGGCGCGAAGGTCTCCTCCGCCACGATCGGCATGTCGCGGTGCGCGCGGACGATCGTCGGCTCGACGAAGTAGCCCTTCGCGCAGGCGCCCTGCGTGTAGCGGCCCCCGCCCACGAGGATCTGGCCGCCCTGCTGCTTGGCCAGCTCGAGGGCGCGCATCATGTTCTCCACGGCCGCGTGCCGCACGAGCGGGCCGCAGAGCGTGCCCTCGGCCAGCGGGTCGCCGATCTTCACCTGCTTGTAGGCGGCGACGAGCCGCTCGAGGAACGCGCCGGCCACCCCCTTCTGCAGCAGGAGGCGGCGCGCCGTCGTGCAGCGCTGCCCGGCCGTGCCGACGGCGGCGAAGAGCACGCCGCGGAGCGCCAGGTCGAGGTCGGCGTCGTCGAGCACGGCGATGGCGTTGTTGCCGCCGAGCTCGAGGAGGCTGCGGCCCATGCGCTGGGCGACGACGCCGGCCACCTTGCGGCCCATGGCGCACGAGCCGGTGGCCGAGATCAGCGGCACGCGCCGGTCGGCGACGAGGCGGCTGCCCACCGCGTCGACGGGGCCGACGAGCAGCCCGCACGTCCCCTCGGGCGCGCCGCTCTGCTGCAGCACGCCCTGCACGATCCGGTGCACGGCCAGCCCCGTGAGCGGCGTCAGCTCCGACGGCTTCCACACGCAGGTGTCGCCGCACACGAGCGCGATCATGGCGTTCCACGCCCAGACCGCGACGGGGAAGTTGAACGCGGTGATGATGCCCACCGGCCCGAGCGGGTGCCACTGCTCGTACATCCGGTGGCCCGGGCGCTCGGAGTGCATCGAGAGGCCGTAGAGCTGGCGCGACAGGCCGACCGCGAAGTCGGCGATGTCGATCATCTCCTGCACCTCGCCCAGGCCTTCCTGCAGGATCTTGCCCGACTCCAGGCTCACCAGCCGCCCGAGCGCGTCCTTGTGGCGGCGCAGCGCCTCGCCCACCTGCCGCACGACCTCGCCGCGCCGCGGGGCCGGCCACTCGCGCCACACGGGGAACGCGTCGACGGCCGCCTGCATGACGTGGTCGTACTCCGCCGCGCCGGCGCCGCGGACGACGGCCATGGGCTCGCCCCGCGCCGGGTCGATCGAGGGCATCTCCGGCCCGCGCGTGTCGAGGAACTCCTTGACCGTGGCGGCGCCGGGGTTCGACGCGGCGATACCCAGCTGCTCGAGGACGGCGTAGCGGTCGGTCACGGCGGCACCTCCGGGGGGGGAGGCGCGAGGCTACCACGGTCGCGCGGGGGGTGCTGAACGGGCCGACGAGGTTCAAGGCGCCCGGACTCGATTGGACACGGAGGCAACGAAGGTCCACGGAGGTCAGGGAGAGCCTCCGTGGCCTCCGTGGATCTTCGTTGCCTCCGTGTCCCATTCTCGGCCGAAGCGAGGCCCGCGGTCCGGCCCGGGCTTCACGTCCCCAGGCGCGCGAGCAGCTGGTTCGCCTGCGAGTGGCTCGGCTCCAGCGCCCGCGCCCGCTCGAGCGCCTCGCGCGCCAGACCCTGGTTGCCCTGGGCCAGCATGAGCTCGGCGTAGCGGGCGTAGATCGCCGCCGCCGAGCGGAAGGCGCTGCGCTGGTCCTCGGCCCGCGCCAGGTCGTAGAGCGCCTCGACGTCGTCCTGGCGGAGCTGCACGGCCCGGCGCAGGTCGCGCGCGGCGTCCTCGTAGAGGCCGGCCCGCAGGCACATGGCGCCGATGAGCTTCCAGCCCAGCTGCGCCTCGTCGACGTTGCCGGCCCGCTCGGCCATGGCCGCCAGCCCGCGCCGCGAGTCCATGTCGAACGGCGCCACGGCCAGCGCGTCCTCGTAGGCCTCGCGCGCGTCGGGGAGCCGCCCGTGGGCCAGGGCCCGCTCGGCCAGCTCGCGCAGCGTGCGCACGGCGCGGTCGGTCTGGTTGAGCCCCAGGTGCGTCTCGGCCAGCCGCCGCCGCACGTCGAGCCGGTCGGGGTCGAGCTCGACGATCCGCCGCAGCGGCTGGAGCATCTCGTGCGGCGGCGCCTCGCCCTGCGCCGGCTCGAGGCTCTGCGCCATGCCCTCGTAGCGGGAGACGGCGAGGTCGAGCTGCCCGTTCTCGACGTAGGCCTTGGCCAGCCACTCCCAGGCCGGCGTCGAGGACGGCTCGAGCTCGACGATCGACTCGTAGACCTGGATCAGGAACGACCAGTTGATCGAGTTGGCGATCAGCCCCGAGCGGTAGAGCGTGTCGGCGAGGCGCCGGTACTCGCGCACGGCGTCGTCGGTCGAGCCCATCTTGGCCAGGGTCTGCGCCAGCCGCAGGTGGGCGTCGAGGTTCTCGGCGTCGAGGTCCAGGATCCGGTAGTAGATGGCGACCGCCTCGTCGGGGCGGTCCTCGCCGAGGAGGACCGACGCCAGGTCGTCGAGCCGCCCCATGGCCTGGATCGTGTCGTCCTGCTCGATGTGCAGCTGCGCGAGCCGCTCGAGCGCCGGCTTGTCGCTCGGCGCCAGCTCGAGCAGGTCCTGGAGGAGCGGCACCAGCGCGTCGGCCTTCTGCCCCAGCCCCTCGGCGGTCGCCACGAGGGTGCGGTACTCGATCGCCGCGTCGCGCTCGAGGCCGCACTCGATGAGCAGCCGCGCCAGCCGGCGCCGGAGCTCCAGGTCCTCGGGCGCGAGCTGCAGGGCGTCGCGCAGGGCGGTGATCGCCAGGTCGCGGCGGTCGAGCCGCACGCAGCGGTCGGCGACGGCGATCCACCGGTCGAGCGCCTCCTTGTTGCGCCCCAGCCGATGGTAGGCCAGGGCGATGCGCCGGTAGAGGTCGAGGTGCTCGAGCCCGCGGTCGGCGGCGAGCTCGTAGACGTGCAGGGCCTTCTCGTAGTCCTCGTCGCGCTCCGCCTCGACGCCCACCTTCGCCAGCTCGGCCGGCTCGAGGATCGTCAGGTGGCCCGCCTTGACGAGGTCGGCGAGGGCGCGCAGGGCCTCGATCGTGTTCAGCGGCGACTGCTTGGCGATCTCGTAGGCCGACCGGTAGCCGTCGATGAGCAGGGCCACCCGCCGGTCGACCAGCCCCTCGGGCAGCCCCCCGGGCGGCGGGGCGAGCACGTCGTGCTCCGACGGGATGACGCTGCGGACGAGCTCCCACTCGTCGGCCCGCCGCGCCGCCTCCATGAGGATGCTCATGCCCGAGATGTTGAGCCGGAGCTCCGTGTCCTCCGGCGCGAACACGGCCGGCAGCGGCGGGTCGCCCGGGTGGAAGCGCACGTCGAGGTTCTTCCAGGTGAACAGGTCGAAGATGTCCTCGCGCGCCTGGAAGTGGAGCGCCTTCTGGATCGAGTCGCGGTCGACGAGCCCCAGCTCGACGAGCACCTCGCCCAGGCGCCGCCCGGTCCGCTCGTGGTCGACGAGCGTCATGACGTAGTCGGCCTCGTCGATGAGCCCCAGCTCGTAGAGCGCGCGGCCCAGGATCACCTGGGAGTGGTCCATCTTGCGGTGCTGGACCAGCCCCTCGCGGAAGAACAGGAAGCAGCGGCGGCTCGTCCCCGAGACGACCTCGAGCGTCCCCAGCCAGCGCTTGTTCTGGAGCGACTGGATGATGTCGGGGAGCTCGATGATGGGAGCCGTCTCGCTCATGGACTCCCCAGGCTCCTCACCGGGCGGACTCGCTCATCGACGCGGCGTCACCCACGCGCCCGGATCGCGCCCGGGCGGGCGCTGCTCCAGGTCCGAGACCCTTGCACTGTTGGACCTTAGCAGCGCGCGGCGGACGGAGCAAGCCGCTCGGCTGCGGGCGACTTCGACGGCCGAGGCGGCCGTCCTCACACTTGATCGGACGCGAAGGCAACGAAGATCAACGGAGGTCACGGAAGGCGCTCGAAAGAGACCTTCGTGACCTCCGTGGTCCTTCGTTGCCTTCGTGTCCCATGCTCAGCCGTTGCGTGGAGCTGGGTGCCGCTCACGGCGCGCGGCCCGGCGCGAGCTGATACCTCGCCCCCTTGCGCTTGCCCAGCCGGACGAGGATCCCCTGGTCGACGAGCTCGGCGAGGTCGCGCAGGCCCGTGCGCTCCGAGACGCCGACCATGGCGCAGAACTCGCGGTTGGTGACCGCGAGCGCCCGGTCGGCGCCCGACAGGTGCTCGAGCACCTGCCGCTGGCGGCGGTTCAGCGCCACGCCCTGGAAGGCGTAGGTCCGCTGGTAGGCGGGCAGCCGGGCCTGCGCGGCCGCGGCGGGCGCGGCCGCCGGGGCGTCGACGAGCAGGCGCGAGCCGCCGATCACCTCGCCGGCCTCGAGCACGCAGGCGCGCTCGATCACGTTGCGCAGCTCGCGCACGTTGCCCGGGAACGGGTGGCGCAGGAGCACCTCCAGCGCCTCGGGCGAGAGGCGCCGGCGCGGCTCGCCGCGCTCCTTCGCCACGCGCTCGAGGAAGTGCTCGGCGAGCCGCGCCAGGTCCTCGCGCCGCTCGCGCAGCGGCGGCAGCTCGATCCTGAGGACGTTGAGCCGGTAGAACAGGTCCTCGCGCATCTTGCCCTGCTGGCTCAGCGCCCGCAGGTCGAAGTGGCTGGCCGAGATGATCCGCACGTCGACCTTGATCACCTGCCGGCCGCCGACCGGGCGCAGCTCGCCCGTCTCGAGGACGCGCAGGAGCTTGGCCTGCATGTCGAGGCTCATGTCCCCGACCTCGTCCATGAACAGCGTCCCGCCGTGCGCCAGCTCGAACAGGCCCTGCCGGTCGCGGTCGGCGCCCGTGTAGGAGCCCTTGAGCGCGCCGAAGAGCTCGCTCTCGAGGAGCGTGTCGGTCACGGCCGAGCAGTTGAACGCCACGAACGGGCCGTCGCGCCGCGGGCTGGCCTGGTGGAGCGCGCGCGCCACGAGCTCCTTGCCCGTGCCGCTCTCGCCGTGGATCGTCACGGGGGCGGTCGTGCGGCCGTAGCGCTCGATCAGCCGGTGGACCGCGCGCATGGGCGGGCTGTCGCCGATGATCTCGCCGTCGGCGGGGTGCGTCCGCCGCGCGCGCTCGCCCTCGCGCGACGGCCTCCCCTCCCCTGGCCGCCCCTCCGCCTGCTCGGCGTCCGCCGCGCGCGCGCCGTCCTCGTCGGGCTCCCCGCGCGCGGCCGCGGCCGGCTCGGGCGGCCGCGGCGGGCGCGTGGCCGCCCGCGCCGCCCGCGCGCGCCCCGCCTCGACGGGCGCGTGCGCCCGCTCGATCCCGGCGCGGAGCGAGGCGGGCAGCCCGAGCGCCAGCCGCGCGGCGGCGGCGGCGGCGGCGGCGCGCTCGGCCCCGGCCCTCGTCGGCGCGGTGCTCGGCGGCGAGGGCGTCGGCGTGGGCGGTCGACGCGAGCGCGAGGAGGGCCACGTCGCCCAGGCGCCGCGCCGTGTCCTGGGCGTCGCCAGCGCCGGGGTCGGCGCGTCGGCCGGCCACTCCGGCTCGTCGCCGCGCGGGTCGAGGCGCTGGGCGCCGGCGGCGACGAGCGCGCGGCCGACCGCGCGCCGCTCGGCCAGCGGTTCCGACAGGCCGGCGTCGCCGGCGCGCGCCGCGTCGGCGCGCGCCGCGTCGGCGTCGCCGAGGGCCAGGTCGAGGAACGCGCTTGAGGCGCAGGGCGCCGCGGCGCACCGGCAGGAGGTGCGGGTCGTCGATCGCCCGGTCGAGGGCGCGCGCGTGCCCGGGCGGGCGCGGACCGCCTGGAGCACCGCGCGCGCCTCGAGGCGCAGGGCGCGGGCGAGGGCCAGCACCGGCGGCGCCGGCGCCTGCGCGCGCACGCGCCCGAGGAGGCGCCGGGCGCGCGCCGCGTGGACGCGCGCCTGCTGGGGGTCGCCGGCGCGGGCCGCGAGCGCCGTGGCCAGCGTGGCGCGCGCGAGCCGCGCCAGCGGCTCGCCGCGCCGGACCGCCTCGGGCAGGGCGGCGGCCCCCGGGCGCGGCCCCTGGCGCGCCGTCTCGAGGAGCGCCGCCGGGCCGCCCGGGCGGCCGTGGCGAACTCGAGCGCCTCGACCGCCAGCGCCGCGGCGTCGCCGTTGCCGAGGCTCGCCTGCAGCGCCATCGACCGGGCGGTCGCCGCCAGCGCCGCGCGCACGTCGCCCGTCTTGCGCCAGAGCTCGGCGAGGTCGAGCTCCGACTCGCCGACGCGGCCGGGGTCGCCCAGCGCCCGGCGCAGCCGGCGCGCGCGCAGGAGCGCCCCCAGCGCCGCGCGCGTCCGCCCCTCGGCCAGGCGCGTCGTGCCCAGCTCCGACCAGGCGGCGCTCTCGATCATGACGTCGCCCACGGCGCGCGCGACCTCGGCCGCCTGGCGCAGGCTGCGCGCCGCGCCGCGCAGGTCGCCCAGGGCGCGCCGCACGCGGCCGACGTTGGTCAGCGCCCGGCAGATCACGGCGCCCTGCCCCAGCCGCTCGGCGATGTCGAGGGCGCGCTCGAGCGCCGCCTCGGCCCGGCGCAGCTCCCCCTGCATGCGGGCGACCAGGCCCAGGTTGTTCCACAGCCCGGCGAGGACCGGCAGGTCGCCCTGGCGCTCGCAGCGGCCGAGCGCGTCGCGGAAGCGCTCCTCGGCGGCGCCCATGTCGCCCACGTAGTAGGCGAGGTTGCCGAGCGCGCGCAGGCAGTGGACGGCGCCGTCCTGGTCGCCCGCCGCGTCGAGCCGCGGCAGGAGCGCCTCGAGCCGCGCGCGGGCGGCGTCGTAGCGGGTGCGGTCGAGCGAGAGGACCCAGGCGTTGGCCTCGTCGACCTCGAGCCGCGCGTAGAGCGCCGGGTCGCGGTCGCGCTCGAGCGCGGCCTTGGCGCGCGCGAGGAGGCGCGCCGCCCCGGCGTGGTCGGAGAGCTGGGTGACGGCCCGCGCCTCGAGCGCCAGGAGCCGCGCCAGCGTCGCCCCCGCCTCGGGGCCGCCCTGGCCGTCGAGGCCGCGCGCCCCGCGGGTCGAGCGCTCGAGCGCCTCGCGCGTGCGCCCCTCGGCCATGGCGACCTCGCCCAGCTCGAGGTGGGCGCGCGCCGCCTCGAGCGCGTCCTGCTCGCCGGCGTCGGCGAGGGCGGCCTCGAGCGCCGCGCGCGCCGCCGCGAACGCGCCGCGCGCGCGCAGGCGCGCCGCCAGCTCGCGGCGGACCCGCGCCCGCGCGAGGCCCGGCGGCATCAGGTCCGCCGCGCCGGCGAGCACTTCCTCCGGCGCCGGGTCGCCGGGCGCCGCCGCCAGGGCGGCCTCGGCCGCGCCGTCGAGGCGCGCCTGCAGCATGAGGCGCGCGCTCGCCCGCGGAGAGGGCGCCCGCGCGCTTCGAGCGCGGCCAGCGCGCGGGCGCACGTGGCCGCGGCGCGCGGGCCGAGCTCGTCCTTGAGCGTGGCCCGGGTGAGCCCGTCGCCGCAGGTCGTAGGCGGGCCCGTCGTGGCGGCGGACGAGCCCCGCCGCGAGCAGGACGCGCAGGACCTCGACCGCGTCGACCCCCGGCGCGGCGAGGTCGGCGAGGGCGGCCGCCTGCACCGGCCGCCCGACGACGGCCAGCGCCTCGAGCAGCGGGCGGGCCGCGGGCGCGGCGCGGGCGAGGCGCGCCCGCGCCGCCTCCTCGAGCGATCCGGGCGGCCCGCCGCCGCGGCGCCGGGCGCGGGCCAGCTCGACGAGGAGCGACGGGTCGCCCGCCCCGAGCCCGACGAGCCGCTCGACGGCGGCCTCGTCGGGCACGAGCGAGCGCACGAGGGCGGCGGCCTGCGCCGGGGCGAGCGGCCCGAGCCGCGCGAGCCGGTGCGCCGGGGCGAGCGGCGCGGCGAGCGCGCGCAGGAGGGGCGGCTCGCCCTGCTGCTCGTCGCTCGCCGCGGCGGCGACGACGGCCAGGGCGCCGCCCGCGCCCGGGGCCTGGGCCGCGCGGGCGACGTGCAGGAGGAGCGCGACGGCGGGCTCGCCGAGGAGGTGGGCGTCGTCGAGCAGCAGCGCCGCGGGCCGCCGCGCCGCCAGGGCGAGGAGGCCGCGCGCGACCCGCTCCCAGCCGGCGAGGGCGCCGCCCTGCGCCGGCCCTGCGAGCGCCTCGGCCGCCTGGGCCACGGCGTCGGCCGCCTCGTCCTGCGCCTGGCGGCGGGCGGCCTCGAGCACGGCGCGCCAGGGCTCGAACGGGTCGCCGCCGCCGAAGGCCTGCGCCCGGAGCACGAGCACGCCGCGGCGCGCGAGCTGCGCGGCGGCCTCGGCCAGGAGGCGCGTCCGCCCGAGCCCCGGCGCGGCGGCGAGCACGACGAACGGCGGCGGCCCGGCCGGGGCCGCCTCGCGCGCGGCGCGCCCGGCGGCGGCGAGGGCCTCCGCCTCGTCGACCGCGCCGGCGATCGCCTCGACCGCCTCCTCGCGGCCGACGAAGCGCGGCTCGAGCGAGGCGTCCCCGCCGGCCTCGCCCGGCGGCTGGCCCAGCGCCTGCGCGAACAGCGCCCGCGCCGCGCCCGCGCTCGCCGGGCGCGCGCGCGGGTCGTCCTCGAGCAGGGCGGCGATCGCGCGCTCGAGCGCCGGCGGCAGGTCGGGGCGCAGGTCGCGCGCCGGCACGAACACGAGCCGGTCGGGCGGGCGGCCCGTCGCCGCCTCGTAGAGGCACGCGCCCAGCGCGTAGAGATCGGCCCTCACGTCCCCGTCGCCGCCGCGCGCCACCTCGGGCGCGACCTGCGCGTCGCCGCGGTCGGCCGGGGCGCCGACCCCGAGGAGCTTGGCCCCGCCCGGGTCGAGGAGGACCTGCTCGGGGGCGAGCCGGCGCTGCCGGAGCCCCAGCGCGTGCGCGGCCTCGAGCGCGGCCAGGAGGTCGAGGGCGAGGCGGCCCAGGCGGGCGGGGTCGAGCCGCCCGGCGGCGAGCGCGGCGCGCAGCGTCTGGCCGCGCAGGGGCTCGAGCGCCACGTACGGCCGCCCGACCAGCGGGCCCGGGCCGCGGGCCACGCGCCCCCAGGCGCGCACGCGCGCGATGTTCGGGTGCTCGAGGCCGGCCAGCAGGGCGGGGTCGCCGAGCGCCGCATCCGGGCGCTCGCGGTCGAGGAGCAGGAGCGCCGCCTCGGCGCCGGACACCTCGTCGCGCGCCTCGAGGACCTCGCCCCACCCGCCGCTCGCCAGCGCCGCGCCGACGCGCCAGCGCCCCTCGACGAGCTCGTCCACGCGGCCCTCCCCGTGGCGGAATTATGGGCAGGGGGTCGGACACGCGCCAGCCGGGCCTCATCCCTCGCTCCGACTCCTCTCCGTCGGGCCGTTGTGCTATGCCTGTCGGAGATGATGATCGCCTCGACGCCGTCCGCGATGCTCTGGCGCGAGCTGGTGGACAGCCGCACGAACGACTACGTGCGCCGCTGGATGCGCCACTTTCCGGAGCTCCGGGCCACGTGCGTCGAGCAGTGGATCCAGGCGCTCGTGGGGGCGTCGGTGCCCACCTGGGTGCACCCGCTCTCGGCGGCCGAGCGCGACCTCCTCGTCGACGAGCACTGGCGGCGCGTCACCGAGCGCCCCGGCCACGCGCCGGAGGAGTTCGAGTCGATCGTCGAGGCCCTGGAGAAGGACGTCGTCGAGGCCCAGGAGGCCTCCACCGAGGCCGGCGCCGTCGGCGCCGCCTTCGTCCGCCTGGGCTCCCGCGCGCCGCTCGACAGCCCGCTGCTCATCGAGGGCTCGCTCCAGGTCGACTCCGGGAGCGAGGCCCTGGAGGTGCTCCTCCAGAGCGAGCGGGTCTTCGACGACCTGTGCCTGATGCAGGAGTGCGGCTACGTGCCGGCGCTCGTGGTCCGGCCCTGGCTCGACCTGGCGCCGGGGACCGAGCTGCGCGCCTTCATCCGGGGGCGGGAGCTGGTGGGCCTCTCCCAGCGGCAGGTCGACGGGGTCCAGCCCGAGCTCGTCGCGAGGGCCGCGGAGCTCGAGGAGGCCGTCCGGCGACGGTGCGCCGAGCTGGCCCCGCGCTGGCCCCTCGACGACCTCGTGGCGGACTTCGTCATCGACGACGAGGCGGCCCTCCTCTCGGACCTGCATCCGTTCCTGGACTGGACCGACCCCGCGCTGTTCTCGTGGGAGCAGCCGTTCGACCGGTACAAGTTCCGCTATCTCCACTGACCCTCCCGGAACCGGACGCGGCGCCCCCTCGGCGTCGCCGCGACACGAGCCCGAGGACGCAGGAGTTGCGTCCGGCCGCCGGGTTCCTGAAGGCCGTGCAAGAAGCCGGGCGGCCCGGTCGTCTATCCCAGCGTGCCGGGGGCACGAGACCCTCGCTCGGCGCCCGCCTGTGGTTGACATCGTCCGACGCCTGCGGCTAGGATCCGGCCCGACCTTCGACCTGCTCGCCTCAACCCGTTCGGAGATCGTCCTTTGCGAAGCACCCGTCAACGCCGTGGCTTCACGCTGATCGAGCTGCTCGTCGTGATCGCCATCATCGGCGTCCTCGCGACCCTCCTCCTCTCGGCGATCTTCGGCGCCAAGGCCAAGGCCCGGGTCGGCGTGGCCAAGAGCGAGATCCGCGCCATCGAGGCGGCGCTCTCCATGTACCGCGGCGACCAGGGGCGCTTCCCGCGCCTCTCCCCGCGGCCGACGGCCAACAACACCCCCATTGCCGGTAACGACGCGGCGTGGAACGACGACTGCCACGCCCTGTACGCGGCGCTGCGCAACCGGCCCTCGATCGCGCTGGGCGGCGGCCAGGGGTCGCCCTACCTCGACTGGAAGCCCGAGAACGTGGGCTACCTCGCCGCGAACTACCTGCAGGTCACCATGCTGACGAACCACACCGGGGGCGGGGCGAACATGACCCGCACCGGGGTGCGCCAGCTCGAGCCCGTCAACTACGATCGCCTGAGCGTGGCGGCGTTCCAGCAGCAGTACGCGCCGAGGCCGAACCTCACGGGCGGAGAGTTCCTCGTCCTGCTCGACCCCTGGGGCAACCCCTACCACTACCGCGAGTGGGCCTCGATCCGGCAGAGCGCGAAGGACCGGACCATGGCCGGGACGCAGATCACCCGGAGCATCCAGTTCGTCCCGGCGGAGGTGACCGGGCAGGTCCCCCTCCAGCAGGCGCGCGACGGGATCCACTCCCCCGACGCCTTCGACATCTGGAGCAACGGACCGAACGGCATCAACGAGTTCGGCGACCGGGACTCCGACGACGTCACGAGCTGGAGCCAGTGATGGCGACGGCCGGACTGGCGGGCGCGGCGCGGCGCGCCCGGGCGCGGGGCTTCACGCTGATCGAGGTCCTCTGCGTCATCGCGATCATCGGCATCCTGGTGGCGCTGCTGGCGGCGGGGCTCAACAGCGCCAAGACGAAGGCCAAGGACAAGGCCACGCGCGCGCTGATCGGGAAGGTCAAGACGGCGCTCGAGAACTACTTCAGCGAGTTCCGCGACTACCCGCCAGACGGCTACGACGCCGAGGACGGGCTGAACTTCGTCGAGGGTCAGGGCGTGGCCGTGGGCTACCCGCCGCGCCACATGAAGGGCTCCGCCCTCCTGATGTACTACCTGTGCCGCCCGCTGGTGAAGGTCACCAACATGGGGCCGCCGCCCCTGCCCAACGAGACGCCCGACCCGCGCAACATGGTCTTCACGCCCGTCGGGCCGTTCCTGCTCATGAGCGGGGCCTCCAACTACACGCGGCCGCGGATCGGCAGCGGCGCCAACGACCGCCCGTTCGACCCCGGGTTCGTGTGGACCGGGGGCGCGAACGCCAACCAGTTCTGGGACCCCCCCGGGAACGGGCGCCTGTGCGAGCTGATCGACGGCTACTACCGCCCGCTCTGCTACGACAAGGTGAAGACGGCCGGCAGCAAGTACTTTCAGCCGGACCGCTTCCACAACTGGGGGGCGTCGGCCGCCGGCAAGGGCATGCGGGTGCACCCCGACCAGGACTACCTGCTCAACGAGATGCCGATCATCGACTCGGAGGAGAGCATCTGCCCGACGGACGAGCACAACCGCCCGCTGCCGCTGTCGAACCCGCACCAGTTCCACTGCGACCCGCGCTTCCGCCCGGGCTTCTCCCCGGACGGCTGCAGCCCGCTGAGCCTCTCGGCGGGGTCGAACACCTCGCACGCGCCCCGGAACGTGGGCGGCTACGACCTGTGGTCGTTCGGGCAGTCCTACACGAACCCCCGGGACGACATCACCAGCTGGGGAGAGTGAGCATGCGCGCGCGGCATCGAGCCTTCACGCTCATGGAGCTGCTGGTGGTGATGGGGATCATCCTCGTCCTCACCGCCATGTCGCTCCCGGCGATCTCGAAGTTCCTCGACGGGCAGTCGCTGCACCAGAGCGGGCGGATCCTGCAGAGCGCGTTCAACGACGCGCGGCGGGCGGCGATCACCCAGCGCACGAAGCAGTACCTGGTGTTCTTCCGCGAGCCGCACCCGACCTCGGGCGAGCTGCGCTACGGGATCCGCCGGTACCGCGAGAGGTTCGGCTACGAGGGCGACGCGCACTACCTGCTCCCGGGCGTGCAGTTCGACCTCAGGACCGGCACCACGTCGCCGGCGCTGCCCCCCGGGGCGGTCGCGCGCATGCGCGGCCACATGGCCCTGCCCGTGTTCCAGCCGCTGCCCGACGAGAACACGGGCGCCCTGTTCGGCGGCGACAAGCGGCCGATCGTCTCGGGCTCCTTCCTGTGGCTCGAGTTCCGCAAGGACGGGACCGTCAGCGTGATGGCGAACGGCGAGCCGACGACCCAGCCGCCGCCGTCGCCGACGCTGTTCGACCTCAACACGCCGCTCGAGTCGATGGACCAGAACACGTTCGACGATCTCCCCGATGCCATCGACATGAACCTGCGCGACACGAGCGACTCGGACCGGGTCGACAAGCGCTGCTTCGTCGACCTCGACCCGAACACGGGCCGGCTGTCGATCCGCGTCGTCCAGCCCGTGAGGTGAGTGAGTCATGCTCGTCGATCACACCCGTGCGGAGGGAGGCCCCGTGGTCCTGCGGAGCGCGCGTCGCGCCGGCTTCACGATCCTCGAGATCCTCATCGCGATCGTCGTGCTCGTCCTGGGCATCACCGGGATCATCGCCCTGTTCCCGACCGCGATCGAGTCGGGGAACAAGACCGTCGAGGACAGCTACGCCGCCGCGATCACGCAGTCGGTCGTCGACGCGCTGACGGTGGGCGTGCGCGAGAGCCGCTACATGACGCGGACCCTCCCGGGCCGCCAGTACACCTACTTCGTCTTCAACCACGACGGCGTGCTCGACCAGGCGCCGCTCCAGCCGCAGGAGTTCACGCTCGCGGCCACGGGCGCCGGGCAGCGGCAGGGGGCGATCTGGCGGCGCGACTTCTGCGTGATCCTCCCCATGGGGCCGGCCAGCAACCCGAACGTCCAGCTCGAGCCGAACTTCCTCCACCCCGTCCCGACGCTGCTGCCGCCCCAGGACCAGCACGACGAGGTCAAGCTCTCGGGCGAGTCGGACCCCACCGGTGTGAACCAGCGCGACCCGACCCGGCTCGCGGGCGGCGGGATCGACAACCTGGCGCTCACCTACTTCCGTCCGGCGGCGAGCGGCGGCGCGCGGACGCCCTGGATCAGCCGCACCTTCCAGCTCGGCCGCTACCGCGAGCCCCCGGCCTCCAACGACCCGCTGATGGTGGAGGAGCTGCCCATGGGCCCCGGCGGGGTCCGCATGCGGAAGGGCGACATCCGCCTGGACTATCGCGGCGACGCGATCATCTCCGGCGCGACCACCGAGGCGACGATCGCGATCGACCCCTACCCCACCTACTCGTTCGCGTTCACGCTGCAGCGGGCGCGGATCGACACCAACGGCGACGGGCGGCTCGACCCCAACACGGACAACTTCTCGGACTCGCTCTACACGCTCCGCGTGATGATCTTCAAGAACTTCGACCCCCAGGCGGCGCACGAGGCGCGGCCGGGCCCGACCGGCAGCGACGTCTCCATCCCCCGCACGAACATCCCCATCCGCGAGTTCGTGACGCTCCTCGCCCTCTGACGGGCGGCGGGCCAGGACCCACCCACCCACGACGGCCGGCGCGGTGACCCCGCGCCGCGCCCGCCCACCGAGGCAACGCGCATGACCCGCACCCACCGGCGCGTGGGCTTCACGCTCATCGAGCTCATGGTCGCCATGGCGCTGATGATGATCCTCACGGGGAGCGTCGTCTTCATCTTCATCCAGGCGCAGAACATCTTCACGACGGTCAGCGCCCGGGTCGAGGTCTACCAGTACGCGCGCTACGCGTTCGACCAGATGGAGCGCGACCTCGCCAACGTCGTCCGCACGAGCGACATGGAGTTCTACAACGACCAGCCGCCGCCGGGCGGCAGGGTGGGGCGCTACGACCCGGGCGAGGAGATCCCGATCACGGGCGCGCGGGACAACCCGAGCATCTACAACCACTCGCTCACCATGCGCCGGCCGGAGGAGTACACCGGCGTCGACGGCGGGCGCTACCGCCACGACTCCCTCTACTTCAAGAGCGTGACCGTCGCCGGCGGGCAGACCTCGGCCGCGCTGATCGAGTACTCGCTCGCCGACACCGACCGCGAGCGCCCGAGGCTGGTCAAGCGCGTGTGGCGCGTGACCGGCGTCGACGCGACCACGCCCACGCGGCCGAAGTTCGAGATCAACGGCTCGCCCGGGAACCAGGCGCAGCCGATCATCCAGGACCTGTGCCTCTACACGCTCGACGCGCGCTTCGAGCTGTTCGTGCGCAACCGGCGCCTGAACCAGGTCGGCCAGTTCTACGACACGCGGCAGCTCGTCACGCCGCCGCGCCTGGCGCCGACCAACCGCCCGCCCTTCGAGGCGATCCGCAACGACTGGCTGCCGCCGGACTTCATGATCCAGACCTACTACGACCACCGGCACGAGCAGACGAGCTTCGAGCCGGACATGGGCATCTTCGACCCGAGCGAGAACCGCCTCTTCCGCACGAAGCTGTACTTCTCCTTCCCCATGCTCCGCGAGGGCGACAGGATCTACATGTGGGGCGGCCACATGCCGATCCCGCGGGAGTACACGATCGACAGCTTCCGCAGGCCCGACGGGACGCCGTGGCTCCCGACCGACCCGCCGGAGTCCATGCGCATCAAGTTCAAGGAGCCGCCGCCGGACTGGCCGCAGGCCCTCCCGCCGTCCCAGCCGTTCGAGACCCTCTGGGACTGCTCGTGGCTGCCGCCCGCGATCCGCGTGACGCTGCGCATCAAGGACGCCAAGTCGCTGCAGACCCGGTCGGTGCAGCGGGTCTTCAAGGTGCTCACGAACTAGGGGCCGAGCACCACGGCCTGAGCTCCTGATTCGACGCAGAGGGCGCCTGCGACCTCTGCGCCTCCTCCGCGATCTCTGCGTCCGATCGCGGCCAGTGACGGGCCACTGGCCACCCCGCCGCGACCAGGTACCATGCCCGCCCCATGGGCGACGGCGACCTCGTCATCCGCACGCGCGGCCTGGCCAAGGCCTACGGGGCGCGCTTCGCCGTGCGCGGCCTCGACCTCGAGGTCCCCCGCGGCTGCGCGTTCGGCCTGCTCGGCCAGAACGGCGCCGGCAAGACGACGACGATCCGCCTGCTCCTGGGCCTCGTGCGGCCGACGGCGGGCGAGGTGCTCGTCTTCGGCCGCTCCATGGCCGCCGAGCGGCTGGCGCTGCTGCCGCGGATCGGCTGCATGGTCGAGGGGCCGGCCTTCTACCCCTACCTCTCGGCGCGGCGCAACCTCGCCTGGCTGGGCGACATCGCCGGCGGGGTCGCGGGCGAGCGGGTGGACGCGTGCCTGGCGCGCGTGGGCCTGCTCGACCGCGGCGACGACCTCTACCGCGGCTTCTCGACCGGCATGCGCCAGCGCCTCGGGATCGCCGCGGCGCTGCTCCTCGACCCGGAGCTGGTGATCCTCGACGAGCCGGTGTCGGGCCTCGACCCGCCGGCGGTGCTCGTGGTCCGGCGCCTGATCCGTGACCTCGTCGAGCGCGAGGGGAAGACCGTCGTCGTCTCGAGCCACCTCCTGCACGAGGTCGAGGTCTCCTGCGACCGCGTGGCGGTGCTCGATCAGGGGCGCGTCGTCGCGGCGGGCGAGGTGAAGGCGCTCCTGAACCCGGACCAGGCGTGGGTGGACGTGAGCACGCCCGAGCCGGCGCGCGCGGCCGAGGTGGCCCGCGCCGTCGAGGGGGTGCGCGCGGTGGAGGCGCGGCCCGAGGGGATCGCGGTGGGCCTCGACGGGCAGCAGCCCGCGACCCTCAACCGCCGCCTCGTCGAGGCGGGGGTCGAGGTGCGCGCGCTCGTGCCGCGCAAGCGCACGCTCGAGGAGCTGTTCCACGAGCTGGCGGGGACGGCCCGGGTCGAGGCCGCGGAGCTGAAGTCATGACCGGCCGCGTGCTCCGCCTGGCGCGCTTCGAGCTGCGCAAGCTGGCCGCGCGGCGGCTGCCGGTCATCGCCCTCGTGCTCGTCGTCGCGATCGCCCTCCTCGCGCCCGGCGTGGGCCGGGCCGTGGACACGGCCTCGTCGCTCATGAGCGGCAAGGGGCTCCAGCAGGCCGACGGGTGGAAGAACGGCTGGACCGCGATGGCCAGCGCCGTGTCCACCGCGCGGCTGTTCGTGTTCATCGTCGTCGTCGTGCTCGCCGGGAGCGCCGTGGCCGAGGAGGCCTCGCACGGCACGCTCAAGACGCTCCTCGTGCGCCCGGTCCGGCGCGTGGAGCTCCTCCTCGCCAAGGCCCTGGCCACGTGGGGCTGGGGGGCGCTCCTCCTGGTCGTGGCCGTGCTGGCGGCGCTGGTCGGCGCCGAGGCGACCAAGGGCCTCTACGACGTGGCCGACCCGACCTTCGGCGTCACGAAGCACACCTTCGGCACCATGCTCGGCTACACGGCCCTGGCCACGGCCGTGACGCTGGCCCCGCTGGCCGCCCTCACCGGGCTCGGCCTCCTGGCCTCGTGCCTCTCCGACCACCCGGGCCACGCCACCGGCGGCGCGATCGGCGCCCTGTTCTTCCTCTCGGGGCTCGCCGGCGTGGCCAGCGGCGAGGCCCTCCGCGACGCCATGTTCGTCACCTACTCGGCCATGCCGTTCGAGGTGGTCGACGCCCTCGCCAACCAGTTCGCGGGCGAGCGCGAGCGGCTGGCGCTGCCGGCCGTCGTCCAGGCCGTCGGGGTGAGCCTCGCCTGGGCGGCCGCCGGCTTCGGCGGCGCGGCGTGGCTGCTCGGGCGGCGGGACATCGGCGGGTAGCCGCGGACGGCGGCCTCCTCCCTCACCCGTCCTCCGGGGGCTCCAGGCGGAGCTTCTGCCACCACGGCGGGCGCTCGCCCGTCTCGTCGTCCGGGGGCGGCGCGACCTCCTCGAGGCGCGCCGCGAGCACCCGGCGCCGCTCCGCCGACGGGCGCGCGGCGACCTCGTCCCCGCCGAGCAGCGTCCAGATCGACAGCGGCGGGCCGCCCGCGAGGAGCGCGGTCCGCGCCGCGCGCACCCGCTCCAGCAGGGCTCCCACCGGCGCGCCGGGCTCGTCGCGCATGAGGGCGCGGCAGAAGGGGGCGTCGCGCTCGAACACGCGGCGGTCGTTCGGCGACGCCGGGCGCACCAGGAGCGGGTTCGTCCCGAACCGCTCCTCGTGGCGCCGGGCGTGGCGTATCCGCTCCTCGAGGCCCCCCAGGGCGGCGGCCTGCCAGCGGGCGACGCAGAAGTCGTCGAAGCTCGCGCAGGTGGGGAAGCGGTCGCTCAGGTCGAGCGCGAAGCGCTGGCCCTGCAGGGCGGCGCGGACGGCCGCCTGCAGCCGGGCGAGCAGCGCCGGCTCGGCGCTCAGGGCCGCCATGACGAGCAGGCCCGGCTGCTGCCCGCCCCAGGCGTCGCCGACGTCGACGCTCGTCAGGTCGAGCGGCGCCGCCCGCCGCGCCGCGCTCCAGATCCGCCCCCCGTGCAGGGTGTCCTGGAACACCTGCCAGGCGCCGTCGCCGCGCGCGAGCGCCTCGCGCCAGTCGGCGTTCGTGACCTCCTCGGCCAGCCACTCGCACACCCCCTCCTCCAGCCAGCGCGGCAGGTCGCTGAAGGACGAGGTGTCCAGGAGCCAGTGGCCCACCTCGTGCGCGAACGTGTGCGTGAAGGCCGTGACGTGCTGCTCGAGGGCCCTGCGCGGCTCCTCGCGGCGCACGTCCCCCTCGACCACCAGCGCGCGCGGGCGGGTGGGGTGAAACAGCGCCAGGCGGCCGCTCCTGTCGCCGAACCGGTACAGGTAGCAGCCCCGCAGGTTCGGCGCGGCCGTCCCGCCGGCGCGCTCCGAGTGGCGGATGAAGTCCTCGTACTCCTGGAACACGAACACGACCGCGCGCTCCTCGGGCGGCAGCGGCGGGCCGCCGAGGAGCGCGACCACCTGCCGCAGCGCCGCCTCCATGCGCTGGACGGTCTGCTCGGGGTCGGGTTCTTGCAGGTCGGTGTGGACCCGCAGGTTCTCGGCCTCGAGGACGCGCTCGGGCCCGGAGAAGCGCGGCGTCGCGTAGCCGGCCAGGCAGCCGGTGAGCCAGAGGAGCGGCGCCAGGCAGAGGGCGCGAGCGGCCCCGAGCTCTCGTCGCTGCACCTCGCCCTCCTCGCGTCGCCCGGCGGCCTGTAGGTCGGCGGTCCAGGGTCGTCGAGGGCGCTCCTCGGTGTCAAGCGAGCCGCGTCGCCGCCTCTCGAGGCCGAGGACGACGCCCCGTGTCGCCCACGACCCTCGCCTTCCGCTTCGTCCCCCCTCGCGTAGGATCTCCCGCCATGCGCCGCCGCCTGCTCGCCGCCCCGGCCCTCGCCCTCGTGGCCGTCGTCGCCCTCGGCTGGCAGGGCCTCAGGGCCCAGGACCCGGCGGTGCCGCTGCGGGTGTGGACCTTCCGCCTGCCCGGCACGGAGCTGGGGCTCGACGTCGTCGACATGAACGGCGACGGCCTCAAGGACCTCGTCGTCGCCCACATGACCGGGCCCAAGGGGCTCGGCCGCTCGATCTCCGTGTTCGAGCACGGCCCGGCCGGCGGCCCGCGCTTCTCGAGCGAGCCGAGCTGGCGGGTGACCGTGCCGGCCGACGCCTGCGCCTTCCTCGCCGGCGACTTCGACCCGGCCCCGGGGGGCGAGGTCCTGCTCCTCTGCCCCACCCGCGTCGTCATGCTCCGGCGCACGGGCGAGCTGGTCGAGGTGTGCAAGGTCGCCGGCTTCTACGACTACCCGGAGGACGGCGGCCTCCCCGTGTGGGACCTCGCGCGCGACCTCGACGGCGACGGGGTCCTGGAGGTCCTCGTCCCGACCAAGGACGGCTACGAGCTCCTCGCCCGCCAGGGCGGCAAGGGTCCGCTGGCGCCGCGCTGCAAGCTCGCCGTCCCCTCGGAGACGCGCTTCGGCCCGGTGTTCGAGTCGACGCTCCTCAACCGCTTCCTCACGGCCAGCTCGCGCCTGCGGCGCCTCGTCGTCGCCGACCTCGACGGCGACGGGCGCGAGGACCTGGTGGCCTACCGCGACAAGGGGCTGGCCCGCTACCTCCAGCGGCCCGACGGCACGTTCCCGCTCCGCCCGGACGCGGAGGAGCCGCTCGAGCTCGTGCGCAAGGCCGAGGCCCCGGGCCAGGAGGCGCGCGAGGGGAGCGAGGCCTTCGCCAACGTGCGCCTGGACCTCGAGGACGTCGACGGCGACGGGCGCGCCGACCTGATCGCCACGCGCACCCTGGGGGAGATCGGCCTGTTCGAGACGCTGCGCACGCAGCAGCTCGTCTTCCGCGGCCGCCCCGGCGGCTTCGACGAGGCGAAGCCGGACGTGCTCCTCAACATCAAGGGCGTCTCCGCCGACCCGGTGTTCATCGACTGGGACGGCGACGGCAAGAAGGACCTGATCGTCTCCAGCTACCGCATGGACCTGTTCACGAACGTGAAGCGGGCGCTCGTCGAGTCGCTGGGGATCACCTACATGGTCTACCTGCGCCGCGAGGGCGAGCCCTGGTTCGGCGACGAGCCGGACCTGTCGTTCGAGGTCGACGTCCCGCTCGAGGCGCTCGAGCGGCGCGGCGGCGCCGTCCCGGTCGACCTCACGGCGGACATCGACGGCGACGGGGTGCGCGACATGGTCCGACGCTCGCCCGACGGGGCGCTCGTGATCTCGTTCGGCGGGCAGGTCTCGGGCCTCTTCGGCCGCAAGCGGCCGGGCTTCCGCGACCGGACCGTGCAGGTGCAGGTGCCGCGGAGCGAGCCGCCGCGCGTCGTGGACCTCGACGGCGACGGCAAGGACGAGCTGATCCTCGAGCCGTTCGGCGGCGAGGACGAGGCGGCGCGCGTCGTGCGCGTCGTGGGGGTGGAGCGATGAGGCGCGCGCTCGTGTGGCTCCCCCTGCTCGCCGCCGGCGTCGCGGCGCCCGGGCACGTCCGCAGCCAGGCCCGCGGGCTGCCGCTCGCGCGCGTCGACATCGAGGTCGGCGGCAAGGTCACGGAGGTCGTCCCGGTCGACGTCGACGGCGACGGCAAGAAGGACCTGCTCGTCGTGCGCGGGCGCGAGGCGCTCCTCTACTTCCAGGGCAAGGACGGCGGCTTCGGGCGCGAGCCCGCGCAGCGCTTCCGCTTCCATCCCCGCACCGTGCTCTTCGACGTGGGCGACATCACGGGCGACGGCCGGGCGGAGGTCGTCTTGCTCCAGCCCGACGGCGTCTACGCCTACCGCCTCCAGGAGCGGCCGGGCGGGCGGCTGCTCTACGGCCTCCGGCCCGAGCGGGTCGCCGAGGTCGCCTCGTTCCTCGACCGCCCGCCGGAGGACGAGGTGAGGCGCAAGGAGCTGCTCAAGGACCTCGACGGCGACGGCAAGCTCGACATCCTCGTCCCGCAGCGCGACGGGTTCTCGGTGCTCGCCAGCCGCGGCCAGGGCGAGTTCGCCGCGCCGCAGACGCTGCCGGCGCCGCCCACGGCGATCCTCAACCCCGGGCGCGACCGGCTCTCCAGCCAGCTCTTCGGGTCCTACTGGTTCCCGAACCCCAACGTGACCTCCTGGGACGCGGACGACGTCCCCGACGTGGTCCTCGCCGACGACACCCGCCTGGTCGTCCTGCGCGCGCCCGCCCCCGGCGCCCTGCCGCTCCAGCCCGCCGGCACCTTCCCGATCCCCGGCCAGAAGCAGTTCAGCATGGCCGTCGAGAACCCGTTCGAGCTCGACTTCACCTCGCCGCTCGTCCTGCGCGACCTCGACCGCGACGGCCGCGTGGACGTGGCCTCGACGCACGTCGGCCAGGGCGTCACGCGCGTGTTCAAGAACGGCCCCGACCCGGCGAAGGCGTTCGAGGCGCCGGCGCACGTCGTGCGCGCCAAGGGGATCACGTTCCTGACCTTCTTCGTGGACCTCGACGGCGACGGCCTCGACGACCTCGTCCTGCCGCGCATGGACCGCGTGGGCGTGTGGAGCGTGCTCAAGGTGCTCGTCACGCGCTCCGTGCCGATCGACGTGCTGATCTTCCACCAGCGGCGCGACGGCCCCATGTTCCCCGACGAGCCCGACGCGGTGCGCTCGATGGAGGTCCCGCTCGGCATCCAGATGGGCGGCGGCGAGGGGATCCGCTTCGGCACGACGATCGTGGCCACGATCGAGGGCGACCTCGACGGCGACGGCAAGAAGGACCTCGTGCAGCGCACCTCGCACGACACGCTCGCCGTCTACCGCGGCCAGGGCCGCGGCCTCGCGCGCGACCCGAGCGGCGAGGTGAAGATCCCGAGCGTCGACCCGTTCCGCTTCGTCATGCCGATCGTCGCCGACCTCGACGGGCAGGGGCGCGACGCCGTGATCCTGCGCTACTACTCGTGGGACCGGCAGGGCGACCGCCTGACGATCGTCAGGGCGCGCTGAGCGCGTTAGGCTGGGGCACGGCCCCGCCGACGCCGGCCCAGGTGACGCCCGTGGAGCACACCATCGACCCAGATACGTCCCAGGGTTTCACGACCCCCGGCCAGCTCCCTTTCGTGGTGCAGGTGGTGGTCGCCTTCCTGGTCGTGGACGCGCTGGAGCGCGCCGTCGAGCTGGTGTCATGGATCCAGGCCTTCCGCTCCTCCCTGGGCGTGCCGCGGACCTCGACCACGCCGAACTTTCCGGTGCTGGGCCTGTGGGTGGCGGTCAACGTCCTCCTCGTCTTCCTGCTCGTCATGCGCACCCGCGCCGGGCGCCTGTTCACGGCCGGGATCTTCGCCCTGCACGCCTTCTACCTGGCCCACGTCCTCGTGGTAAGCGACTCGATCGTGTGGCTTTACATGAGCGACTGGGGGCGCGCGCGGCTGGCGCTCACCCTGTTCGTCGATGCCGGGGCGGTCGTGTACCTTCTGGGGAGCCAGGCCGCGGAGGCGCTCGACCTGAGCTGATGGCGATGGAGCGTCGCTTGCACGGCAGGCGCTGGGACGGGCGGCCGGGGGCCGCGCCGGAGGGACTAGGGCGTGCCTCGGACCGCCGACCACATCTTCCTCAAGCTGGCCACCCAGCGGGGCTTCCTCGCCGCGGAGGACGCCGAGGACATCGTGGCGGAGCTGGAGCGCCTCGAGGACGAGGGCACGCCGAGCAAGGCCCGCCTCCTGTGCCTCGAGCTGGGCTTCATCGACGAGGCGGCGGCGCGGGCGCTCAAGCAGGAGGTCCGCGCGGCCCTGGAGCGGAAGGAGCGGGAGGTCGAGGTCGACTCGCGCTCGGAGCGCCGGATCGCCGGGTTCGAGCTCCTCGAGCGCCTGGGCGCCGGGGCCATGGGCGTCGTGTTCAAGGCGCGCCACCTGGGGCTGAACAAGACGGTCGGCCTCAAGCTGCTCAACCCCGACTTCGCCGAGGACGAGCGCTACGTGGCGCGGTTCCTCCAGGAGGCGCGGGTCGCGGCGGCGCTGAACCACCCGAACATCGTCCAGGCCTACGACGTCGGCCAGGCCGGCGACGTGCACTACATCGCCATGGAGTTCGTCGACGGCAAGACCGTCAAGGAGCTCATCGAGCGGCGCGGGCACCTCGACGAGCAGGCGGCGATCGAGATCGTGCTGCAGGTGCTCGACGCGCTGAAGCACGCGCACTCGCGCTCGCTGATCCACCGCGACATCAAGCCGGCGAACATCATGATCACGCGCGACGGCCAGGCGAAGGTCCTGGACCTCGGCCTGGCGCGCCGCACCGACATCGAGAGCGGGCTGACCGGCGAGGGGCGCGCGATCGGCACGCCGTACTTCATGGCGCCCGAGCAGGCGCTCGACAAGGGCGCCGACTACCGGGCGGACATCTACTCGCTCGGCGCGACCTTCTACAACATGGTCACGGGCGACAAGCCCTACGTCGCGGGCACGCCGGTGGCCGTGATGAACATGCACCTGAAGGCGCCGATCCCCGACGCCCACCAGGCGAACCCGAAGGTCTCCGAGGGGCTGGCGAAGATCATCAAGAAGATGCTCGCCAAGCGGCCGGCGGACCGCTACCAGGACCACGACGCGCTCATGCGCGACCTCGAGGCCGTCCTCGAGGGGCTCATGCCCGAGCTCGACGGCGGGCGCCCGCCGGAGGGGGTCGACTTCATCTCGCGCGCGCAGGGGGCCTCGCCGACGCCGACCCGCTCGCGCCCGCAGCGCGCGGCGCAGAGCGGCGGCTCGCCCGGGCTCCTGCTCGTCGGCGGCGCGGCCGCGGCCTGCCTGCTCCTGGGGCTCGGCCTCCTGGCCCACGCCGGGAGCGACCGCCCGCCGCCGCCCGACGACCCGGTGACGTTCGACGGCCCGGTCGACACGGGCCCCTCGGAGCGGGAGGTCGCGGCGCGCTCGCTCCTCTCCGAGGTGCAGAAGGCCGCGCCCGCCCAGGAGGACGACCCGCGCGCCAGCAGGGCGCAGGCCGACCAGCTCATGGGGGTCGCGGAGCGCTTCCCCGAGACCGACGCCGGCAAGCGCGCGCGCCAGGAGGCGCGACGGCTCCTCGAGCGGCTCGAGACCGACGAGCGCCAGCGGCTCGACGACCGGCGCCGCGAGCTCGACGCGCTCGCCGCCCAGGGCAAGCTGCGCGAGGCGCTCGTCGGGTGGGAGCAGCTCATCCGGGCCCTCGAGGACCCCTACCTCAAGGCGGAGGCCGACGTCCAGCGGGCCGCCGCCCAGAAGCAGGTCTACGAGCGCCTCGAGCAGCTGCGCGGGGAGGCCGAGGGGCTGGCCCGCGCCGGGCGCGAGCGCGAGGCGGCCGCGGCCCTGCGCCGGGCCCTGCCGCTGCTCGCCGAGGAGCGGCGCGGGGAGCTGCAGGCGCGGGTCGACGAGCTCGAGGGCAAGGCGCTCGCGCGCGAGGCGGTCGACCGCGCGCGCACCGAGCGCGAGGACGCGACGCAGCGCGAGGGGGACGAGCGCCGGCTCGACCGCCTCGCCCGGCAGCTCATCGAGCTGGTCGAGTCGGGCAAGGTCCGCGACGCCGCGCGCCTCGCCGACGAGGCCGCCGCCGCCGTCGGCCCGGGCGCGCGCGAGCGGGCCGCCCTGCACAGGGACGCCCTGGCGAGGGTCGTCGGCCTGGAGGAGCTCGCCTCGCGGGCGTTCGAGCGGCTGGAGGTGGGGACGGACGTGTCGCTCGAGCGGCGGCAGGGCCGGCGCGTCGAGGGCAAGGTGGCGCGCCACGAGGGCGGCCGCCTGAGCGTGGCGATCAGCTCGAAGGCCGAGGTGCTGGTCGACCCGGCCGACCTGAGCGACGACGAGCTCCTGCGCCTCGTGCGCCGGACCTTCGGGGCCACGCACCCGCCCTACCTGCACGGGCTGGCGGCGCTGAAGCTCTACCGCGGTGACGCCGATGCCGACGCGGCCCTCGGGCGGGCGGCGGAGGCGGGGGTGGACCTGTCGGCGCTGCGCGAGGAGCTCCGGGCGGCGCGCGCCGCGGCGGCGGCCGAGGCGGCCGGCCCCGTCGCGGTCGTGGGCGACGCCCGCCCGACGACGCCGGACCCCCGGGCCGACGAGGAGCGGCGCCTGCGCGAGGCCGAGGCCGAGCGCGCGCGCTACGAGCGCGAGCGGCGCATCTACGAGAACCGCCACCGCCTGTTCACGGAGTCCGAGGAGACGGGCTTCCTCAACGGCCAGGCGATCCTCCACTACAACTACTACCAGGGGAACCGGAACTTCTCCGGCCAGGACTGGAAGCGCCTCCGCGGCAACAGCTACCCCACCCCGCCCGGCCAGGTCGAGCGCTACGGCCTCGTCCTGGAGGGGCGCGACGGGCGCGCCGAGCTGACGATCCCGGTGGAGGGCAACTTCGAGGTCCTGCTCGAGTTCACCTCCCAGCTGTTCGGCAAGGACGCCCGGCTCGCGGTCACGGCCGACACGGAGGGGCAGCACGTCGAGACGGCGCTCGGCCAGCTCCTGCACCAGCGCCGCGGCCGCCGGCAGGTCGCCGGCGAGGGCCAGGGGTCGAACGTCCGCCCGCGGACCCGCCACACGCTCGAGCTCATCCGCGACGGCAACCAGTTCATCTCGAAGTTCGACAACACCGTCGTCGGCACGCTCGCCGTCGACGAGTTCGGCAAGACCACCCTCGGGATCGAGTGGGGCAACGCGGCCCTGAACCTCGTGCAGATCCGCATGAAGATCACGCCCGAGGCCAAGTGGGTGGAGAAGAAGCTGGAGTAGCGTCCAGTAGCGTCCCGGGCGCCCCGGCGGCCAGCGCCACAGCCGCCCGCCCCGGCGGAGCGAACGGGCCGGTCTCCCGTTCCTACGTGCCCGTGCCCGCCCCGGCGGAGCGAACGGGCCGGTCTCCCGCTCCCACGTGCCCGTGCCCGTGCCCGTGCCCGTGCCCGCCCACACGAGGGAGGCCGCGCACCTGCAGCGCGGGCACGTTCACGGGCACGGGCACGGGCACGAGAGAGACGACATCCGGCCCCGTCGCTCCGAGGCGCGGGCACGGGCCACGAGCGAGAAGCGACACGAAGAGCGGGCGGGGGGCCGGTTTCAGTGGCATCGCGCGCCCGGGCCCCGCTAAGATCGCCCACCCGGAGGCGACATGGGCGGCGGCGGACGGGACCCGAACCTGATCGAGCGGCTCGACCTCGCGGGCGAGTTCATCCGCCTGCGCCTCGGCGACCGGCCCCTGCCGCGGCTCGCGGTCGTCCTCGGCTCCGGGCTGGGCAAGCTCGCCGACCTGATCCAGGACCCCGTGGCGATCCCGTACCACGAGGTGCCGCACTTCCCCGTGTCCACGGTCGAGGGGCACGCCGGGCGGCTCGTCGTGGGCGACCTCCCGGGCCCCGGCGGCGAGCGGACCCCGATCGTCGCCTTCCAGGGGCGCTTCCACCTCTACGAGGGCTACCCGGCGCACCAGGTGGTCTTCCCGATCAGGTGCCTCGGGCGCCTCGGCGTCCGCGCGTTCGTGATCACCAACGCGGCCGGCGGGATCAACCCCGGCTTCCAGCCGGGCGACCTCATGGTGATCAGCGACCACCTCAACCTCACCGGCCAGAACCCGCTCATGGGCTCGCACGACGACCGGCTGGGGCCGCGCTTCCCCGACATGTCGGACGCCTACGACGCCGAGCTGCGCGGGCTCCTGCGCGCCAGCGCCGGCGAGCTGGGGCTGCGCCTGCAGGAGGGCGTCTACTGCGTCCTCTCCGGACCGTCCTACGAGACGCCGGCCGAGGTGCGCATGCTCCAGCGGCTCGGGGCGGACGCCTGCGGCATGTCGACGATCCCCGAGGTCGTCGCCTGCCGGCAGATGGGCGTGCGGGTCCTGGGGATCTCGCTGATCTCGAACCTGGCCGCCGGGATCGCCCGCCACCCGCTCACGCACGCCGAGGTGATCGAGACGGCCCAGCGCGTGGCGGAGGACTTCACCCGCCTGGTCGCGGCCGTCGTCCCGCGCCTCGCCGCCGCCGCGGGCGGCGAGGGCGGCGCGTGACCGAGCCGCGCTCGCGCGCGGCGCTCGAGCCCACGGGCCCCCGGCCCGACCCGGACGAGCCCGTGGGGCGCCCGCCTCTGCGCGGCGCGCGCGTGCTCGTGGTCGATGACGTCCCCGCCGTCGCCCGTTCGACGGCCCGCCTCCTGGAGCACTTCGGCGCGCGCGCCGTCGCCGTCGACTCGGGGGCCGAGGCCCTGGCCCGGCTCGAGGCGGCGCCCTGGGACCTGCTCATCGTCGACGTCGGACTCCCCGACCTCGACGGCCTCGCCGTCCTCGCGCGCGCCCGCGTCCTCCAGCCCGGCCTGCCCGCGATCCTCGTCTCGGGCCTGCCGCGACCGACCACCGCCGCCCTGAACGAGCCGACGGCGGCCTTCCTCGGCAAGCCGTTCCCCCTCTCGAAGCTGCTCGCCGCGGCCGAGGCCGCCCTCGCCCCGCCTTCGTAGCGGGGACGCACCCGCCTTCGTAGCGGGTCGATGCGCCCCCTTCGTAGCGGGTCGGCGCACCGCCGTCGTGGGTCGACGGCCGCGGCCGCGGATGCCGTTCGTCGGGTTGCCGCGCTGCGCGCGCCACCCCGGCGCGCGCTCGGCCGTCTTTGACGGACAGCCGAGCCGCCTCCGAGCACACCTCGCCGCGCCTCCGCAGCGAGAGCCCCAGGCGAGGCGGAGGAGGGCGAGGCGATGCCGCGCGAAGGCGACCGAAGGCGGCCTCCTGGCCGCCGAGGGAGCCTGAGCGGCCGGGGTGGCGCGCGAAGCGCGACACCCCGGCGGACGGCAGCGCCCGCCATCCTCCGCCGCAGCCGCGATCACGCCATCCGCCGGCGCCGGGCGCCGCCCCAGGCGCGCGCGTCGAGCTCGCGGGCCACGGCCACCGCCGCGCGGGCGCACAGGGCGCGGACGTACGGGACGTCCTCGAAGGCGACGAGCCCCTCGCGCAGCGCCCACCAGGTCCGCGCGGCGACGCGGTTGTGGGGGAGGCGGGCGCGCCCCGCCCGCGCCTCGAGCTCGAGGTTCACGGCCATGCGCGCGAGGAGGATGGCGCGCTCCTCCTCCGTGAGCGCGAGGGCGAGCGCGCGGCCGATCGACCGGCGGCGCCCGGCGACCGCCCGCGCGAGGCCGCGCGCGAGCGAGCGGCGCTCGCGCGCGTGCTCGATCACCGCCGCGGCGGTCGCCTCCGACGCCGACCACAGCCCGCCGAACGCCGGCTGCTCGAGGATCAGCTCCGACTCGGCGGCCAGGTCGGGGCTGGGGATGAGCGTCTCGAGCAGGTAGGCGCCGAGCCGCGGCGCGCGGCGGTCCACGGCGATCGGCTCGGCGCCGAAGAAGCTGCGGAACAGCAGGAGCCGCGCCGGCGGCGGCCGGTCGAGCTCCTCGTGCACGGCCAGGGCGTCGCCCAGGAGCTGGCGGGCGAGCAGCAGGTCGCACGGGGCCAGCGTCGGCTCGCCCTGCCGCAGCCCCTCGTCGAGCGCCGCGGCCTCGTGATAGACGCAGCCCACGTCCTCGACGCCGGTCTGGTCGTTGAGGCGCAGGAGCAGCCCGTGGAGCGTGCCCTCGTCGGTGCGGTGGAACAGGGCCAGCCGCCTGGTCCCGAGCCCGTCGACCGGACCCAGGAAGCTGTGCGAGAAGGCGCCCGGGCGCGGCCCGTTGGAGGCCACCCCCAGCTCGTTGAGCCCCATGGCCAGCTCGAGCGCCCGCTCCCCCACCTCGCCGAGGGCCGGCCAGCGCCCGAGCTCCCCCAGCACCCAGGCGGCCCGCCCGCAGCGGGTCGCCGCGATCAGCTCCAGCGCGCGCGGCGCCAGGTCGAGCGCCAGGCCGCGCTCGCACGCGGTCGCCACGAGCACCCCCGCCAGCAGCGCGCCGACGGTCGGGTTCTGCTCGCAGATCGCGACCGCCACCTCGAGCGCCGCCTCCAGCCCCGGACCGTCGCTCGGGTCGTCCTCGGCCTGCTCCAGCCCGTCGAGGACCCGCTCGAGGTGGTCCGGGCGGTCGAGGATCTGCCGCATGGCCTCCCGCGCCTTCGCCGCGCGGACCGCGTCGAGGTCGTGGAAGCAGGAGCGGAAGGCCTCCTCCGGCAGCGGCACGCCGAAGAGGCTCAGGAGCGGGGCCAGCGGGTACTTCCGATCGTCGGGCACGTCGGGGTCGTGCAGGGCGCGGAGCAGCCACGGCGCCGCCGAGCGGCCGATCCGACGCCGGAGCGGCGCCGGGACGCCCGGGTCGCGCGCGGCGAGGAACAGCGCCATGCCCGCCGCCTCGCGCATCGGGCGCGCCGGGTCGTAGGCGGCCAGCCAGGCGATCGGGCCGCCCGGGGCGTTCACCTCCTCGGCGAGGCGCCGCAAGGCCAGCACCGGCGGGAGCTCGGACGTGTCCGGATCCCGCATGGTCGACAGGTGCTGTCGGACCGCGTCGAGGCGCGCCTCGGGTGGTTTCCGCGCTCGGGGCATGACCGGCTCCGCTCGCCCCGGCCGCGTCGGCCGGGCGGTCGCCCCCTCTTCTAGAGGTACCATAGCGCCGCGCGACGGGTCGTGCCCGCCCCGGCGCGCAACCTCCGGACCGACCGGGCCCGGGGCGCTGGCACGCCGCCCCCATCCGGTGGTATGCCTTCTCCGTGGGGAATCGGTCCCGGCGTGGACCCGAACGTGGAGGGGGAACGTGAAGAAGCTGCTGGCCGCCGTCCTGCTCACGGCCGTCGCGGGCCTTTCGGGCTGCGGGACGATCTTCCAGGGCACCCAGCCCAAGGGCCCCGCGCTCTTCGGCGGGATCCGTCAGGACATCGCGCAGTTCAGCCACGAGCAGTCGCATCTCGGGGACAAGATCTTCTACTGCCTCGACATCCCCTTCTCGCTCGCGGGCGACACGGTGCTGCTCCTGTTCTCGGCGATCAACGAGCTCTACGAGGGCGGGATCGAGGTCCTCCCCCGCCACCCGCGGACGCTCGGCACCCCGGTCTACGTGGTCTCGGTCGACGCCGAGCCCACGCCCGCCGGGACCGACGTCGCCGCCCTGCGGTAGCTCGAGCCGCCGCTGGCAAGGCCCACGTGATCGGGCCGTGCCTGGCTCGGTGATCGGGCCGTGCCTGGCTCGGTTCGCCGCTCAGCGCGTGGTGGCCGACCCCGCGCGAACACACCAGGCGGGGCGTTCGCAGCCGGAGCCTCAGCCGAGGCGAACGAGGCCGAGGCGATGCCGCGCGAAGGCGACCGATGGCGGCCTCCTGGCCGCCGAGGGAGCCTGAGCGGTCAGGGCGTCGCGCTCCGCGCGACGCCCTGACGAACGGCAGCGCCCGGCATCGTTCGCCGCAGGCGCGATCACACCAGGCCGGGCGTTCGCAGCCGGAGCCTCAGCCGAGGCGAACGAGGCCGAGGCGATGCCGCGCGAAGGCGACCGATGGCGGCCTCCTGGCCGCCGAGGGAGCCTGAGCGGTCAGGGCGTCGCGCGCCGCGCGACGCCCTGACGAACGGCAGCGCCTCGGCATCGTTCGCCGCAGGCGCGATCACACCAGGCCGGGCGTTCGCAGCCGGAGCCTCAGCCGAGGCGAACGAGGCCGAGGCGATGCCGCGCGAAGGCGACCGATGGCGGCCTCCTGGCCGCCGAGGGAGCCTGAGCGGTCAGGTGTCGCGCTCCGCGCGACACCCTGACGAACGGCAGCGCCCGGCATCGTTCGCCGCAGGCGCGATCACACCAGACGGCGGCGCCGGGCCGCCAGGGCGGCCTCGCTCTCCTCGGTCTGCGCCCCGGCGAAGGCCGCCGGGTCGGCCAGCCGCCGGGCCGCGATCGCCGCGTAGCCGGCGTCCAGCTCGCACGCAGCCCAGCGCCGGCCCGAGGTCTGCGCGACGAGCGCCGTCGTGCCGCTGCCGGCGAACGGGTCGACGACCAGGTCGCCCGGGTTCGACGACGCCAGCACCAGGCGCCGGACGAGCTGCACCGGCTTCTGCGTCGGGTGCGCCGTCTTCTCCGCCGTCCCGTTGCAGAGCACCGGGATCTCGAGCACGTCGCGGGGCCGCGCGCCGAGGGGATGCGGCCGCCACCGCCCGTCGCTCGCCCCGCCGTACTGCGACGTCTCGGCCTGCGTCCGCTCGGGGTAGCGGACCGTGTGGGCGTTGTAGGGGGTGCGCACCGCGTCGGTGTTGAACGTGAACCGCCGCCCCTTGCGCAGGACGAGCACCCCCTCGTGCGAGCGCCCCCAGTCGTCCTTCAGGTTCGCCTTGTTGCGGTAGTACCAGATCAGCCAGCGCGCCGACGCCCAGTCGTCCTCGACCGCGACCTGCACCCGGGCGAGGTTCTCGCTGAAGCCCATGACGTAGAGGGTGCCCGTCGGCGCCAGCGCCCGATGGGCCGCCACCACCCAGCGCCGGCACCAGGCCACGTACTCCGCCCGTGAGCCGAACCGGTCCCACGTGTCCTTGCCGATCCCGTAGGGCGGATCGGTCACGACCAGGTCGACCGACCCCGGCGCGCACGCCTCCAGCCAGGCCACGCCGCAGCCGTGATGGAGCGCGCCGAGGTCGGTGCGGTGGACGACCGCCAAGCTCGCGTCGTTGCTCATGGGCGTCGTCCTCGTCTTCGCCTTCGCGCACGAGGCGGAAGCCTCGCTCTCGACCCCGAGGCCGAGAAGAATGAACCGCCAAGACGCCACTCGCGCCCGGCGGGACCCGCTGCGCGGGCCCCGCCGAGCGCGAGCGCCAAGAACGAGAAGAAGAGAGAAGAAGAGCCGCGAGACACGACTCGAGCCGAGCAAGCCCCCTGGCGCGCGCCCAGAGCCACGCCCGGGAGCGACAGCTCCTGCCTCCTCTCGCTCTTGGCGCTCGGACGCGGGGGGAGGGCCCCCCGGGCCGGGGGGGGGGCCCCGCCCCCCGGGGGGGGTTGGGGGTGGTGCGCGATGTGGAGGGGG
>JAMLIC010000073.1 GCA_023954375.1 Planctomycetota bacterium | reverse complement strand
GGGGGGCGCCCCCCCCCGCCCCCCCCCCCCGGGGGGGGGGGGGGGGCCCCCCTCCGGCCCCCCCGACGCACGCATCGCCCGCCATCCTCGGCCGCAGCCGCGATCACACTACTGCGGCACCAGCCGCCACTTGCTGTCGACGTCCTCCCACTTCATGCTCGCGCGCGACTCCATCGTCGCCTTCGACACGCACTCGACCTGCCCCTTGAGCTGGCCGAGGAGCGTGAGCACCTGCTGCGGCTCCATGCGGAGCTGCCGGGCGAGCTCGTTCACCCCCAGCACGGCGCCCCGGGCCCGGCCCAGGAGCCTCAGGATCTCCTGCTTCGCCGCGGCGGTCTGGCTCTTGCCCACGCTCACCTCCGCCGGTCATTGTCGCCGACCGCCGCCCGCCGTGTTCCCGCCCGGTGACCGGCTTGAAGCGCCCCCCCGGCGTCGTCCACAGTGCACGCATGGCCCGCGCGCTCCTCACGCTGGTCTCGGCCTGTCTCGTCGGCGGTGGCGGCTGCGTCGTCGCGCCGCCCCCGGACCGCCCGCCGCCGCCGCGGGGCGCCCGCTCGTGGGAGACGCCGCCCCTGCCGCGCGACGAGGCGTTCGAGCTGCGCCTGGGGGACGTCGTCTTCACCTTCCCGGCGCTGTCGCCGATGCTGCCGCCGGGCGGGGTGGAGCGCGGCGAGAGCTTCGCGGGCGTCGGGATCGACCTGCTCGGGCTCGGCGTCGCGATCCGCGGCCGCGCGCGGCCGACCCCGCGCCCCGCCGAGCCGGAGGACGCCCCGACGCGCGCCTGGCGCGACCTGCGCGACGACCTCGAGCGCTCGCTCGAGCAGGTCCAGCGCGCCGCCGAGCGCCACCCGCCCGAGTCGCCGTAGATCAGCTGGCTGGCTCCGGCGCTCGCCGGCTGACATGCTGGGCGCACGTGGCGAGGATCCCCGAGGAGCTGACCGCCCGCGAGCGCGCCCTGCTCGCGCGGGCGCTGGAGGAGGCCGCGAGGCCCCCCCTCGGTCCGCGCCCGCGCAAGACGAAGGGCCTGCGCAAGGTCAGCCAGGTGGTCGAGCGCACGTGGGTCAGCGCCGGCTGCTTCGGCGAGGCGATCCAGTGGCGCCTGCTGAAGAGGCGGAAGGAGTGACGGCGCCGTCGCGCGCGATCGTGCCGGCCTGGGACCACGCGGCGGCGACCGGCGCCCGCCACGTGCTGCGCCGCGAGCACTTCGGCGCGCTCGTCTACGACCGCGAGACGTGCCAGTACGTGCCCTACGACGCCGACGCCGCCGCGCTCCTCCTGCGCGCGCCGCTCGAGGCCCGCGACGAGGCGGAGCGCGCCTTCCTCGGCGCGCTCGAGGCCGAGGGGCTCGTCGACGGCGGCCGCCTCGCGGCGCGAGTGGTCGAGGACCGGAGCGCGCCGGGCCGCCTCTCGGCGCCGCTGACCGTCTACCTGGGCGCGACGCAGGGCTGCAACCTCGCCTGCACCCACTGCTCGTCCGACTCGGGCCCGGGGCCGCTCGGCGCGCTCGACGCCGCGCTCATGCGGCGCCTCTTCCGCGAGCTCGTCGACCTCGGCTGCATGCAGGTGCACGTGTCGGGCGGCGAGCCGCTCCTCCACCCGGCGCTGCTCGAGGCGCTCGACGACGCGTTCGCGCTCGGGCTGAACGTGCTCCTGACGACCAACGGCACGCTGGTCGACGACGCGCTGGCCGACGCGCTCGCGGCGCGCCCGTTCCGCTGCCTGTCGGTGAGCCTCGACGGTCCGGACACGGCGTCGCACGACCTCGTGCGCGGCCCGGGCGCGTTCGGCCGCGCCCTCGCCGGGCTGACGCGCCTGGCCGCCCGCCGGCCGGTCGGCGTGACCGCCACCTACACGCCCGCGCTCCGCGGCCGCCTGGGCGACCTCGTCCGCCGCTGCGAGGCGGCGGGCGCGGCGTCGCTGACGCTCCGCCCGGCGCTGCCCGCCGGCCGCGCGCTCGGCCGGCCGGACCTCCTCCCCTCGCAGGCCGACTTCCAGGCGGCGACGCGCGAGCTCGACCGCCTGCAGGAGGCGGCGTCGATCCCGCTCTTCCACCCGCCCGACGTCCCGCACGAGGCGACCTCGGCGCTGCTCCTCGAGCGGTTCGGCTGCGTCGCCGGCAACCTCGTGTGCAGCGTGACGCCGACGGGCGAGGTCAACCCGTGCGCCCTGCTCGGGCCGACGTTCGACGCCGGGTCGCTCCGCGACCACACGCTCCACGACCTGTGGGCCGGCGGGGCGCCCTTCCGGCGGCTGCGCGCGCTCGACGGCAACCAGCAGTGCTCGAGCTGCCGCCACTACGACCACTGCGGCGGCGGCTGCCGGGCGCGGGCGCTGGCGGCCACGGGCGACCTCGAGGCGCCCGACGCGTGGTGCTCGTGGGCGCCGCGCGAGGACGCCGCCGTGGTGCTGCCGTGAGCGACGCCGCCCTGCGCGAGCTCGAGCGCGAGGTCCTCGGCCGTCCGGCCGACGTGGACCTCCGCCGGCGCCACGTGGCGCTCCTGCGCCGCGCGGGCGAGGACGAGCGCGCCGTCGCCGCGCTCGACCTCGCCTGGCGCCTCGGCGCAGACGAGCTCTGGCCGGAGCTCGAGGCGGAGCTCGCCGCGCGGCGGCGGCAGGTCGGGCCGATCACGCTCTGCTACGTCCCCGGCGGGCCGTTCGTCATGGGCGCCGACGACCAGGACGAGGACGCCGCGCCCGCGCACCTCGTGCACCTGTCGCCGTTCTACGTGGCGGCGGGGCCGCTGACGCTCGGGGCGCTGCGCGGGTCGGGCGTGTCCGTGTGGTACGGCGAGGAGTGGCTGTCGCGCGTCGACGAGCGCTACCGGCAGGAGATCCTCGCCCAGGATCACGTCGTGACGCACGACGAGGCCATGAGGGGCGTCGAGCACCTCGCTCGCGGCGCCTTCGACGTCGGCCTCGCCGGTCGGTGGGCGCTGATCAGCGAGGCGCAGTGGGAGCGGGTGTTCCGGGCGGGTCACTGGCGTCCGGACGGCGCGAGCCCGTACGGCGCGCGGGCGTGCGGGGCGGAGTGGACACAGGACCGCTACGACCCCGCCGCCTACGCCGGCGGGGCGCGCAGAGACCCCACGGGCCCTGAGGCGGGCGACCTGCGCGTGGTCCGCGGCGCTGCCACGAACCTCCCGGCGCCCCTGTTCGCCACCTTCCGGGAGGCGGCCAGCCCCGGTGGGAGCTTCGACGTGGGCAAGGGGACGACCTCGCGCTGGGTGCGCCACGAGCCCGGGGTCTTCGCCCGGCCCGTGTTCGTCCCGCAGGCCCCCGCGTGAGCCCGCGCGCGCAGGCCGCCCTGGGCGCGGCGCTGAGCGCCGTGCTCCTGGCGCTCCCGCTGGCGACGACCCTCCTCGCCCCGCTCGAGGCGGTCGCCTCGGTCGCCTATGCCTGGAGCGTGTGGCTCCTGGCGCGCAACCACCCGCTCGGCTGGTGGGTGGGGCTCGTCGGCGTCTCGGCCTACGCCGTCGTGTTCTTCGAGGCGCGCCTGTTCGCCGAGGTCGGCCTGCAGGCGGTCTACTTCGTCACCAGCCTGCAGGCGATCTGGCTCTGGCTGAAGGGTGGCCCCGCGCGCACGGAGCGGCCGGTGTCGTGCCTGCCCGCGTGGTGGTGGGCACCGACGCTGCTCGTCGTCGCAGGGGCCACCTGGGGGCTGTACGAGGTCCTGGTGCACCTCCGCGGCGAGGTGCCCTTCTGGGACGCGCTCACGACCGTCCTGAGCCTGGTGGCGCACGCCTACCTGATGGGCCGCTTCGTCCAGAGCTGGTACGTGTGGCTCCTCGTCGACACGATCTACGTGCCGCTCTACGCCTCGCGCGGGCTCTACCTGACGAGCGCGCTCTACGTGGGCTTCTGGGTCCTGGCGCTCGGCGGGCTCCTCACCTTCCGCCGCCTCCTGGCCGAGCGCGCGGCCCCGTGACGACCCTCGGGATCACGGTCGGCAAGTTCCATCCCTTCCACCTGGGCCACGACCACCTGCTCCGCGTGGCGAAGGCGCAGGTCGAGCGCCTCGTCGTCCTCGTCGGCGACGCGCCCGGGCAGGCGCCGCCGGCCGACGTCCGCGCCGGGTGGGTCCGGGCGCTGCACCCCGACGTCGAGGTCGCGGTCGTGCCCGAGGACATTCCGGAGACCCCCGAGGCCTGGGGGGCGCGCGCCCTCGAGGTGCTGGGCGGGCGGCGCCCCGACCTGGCGTTCACGTCGGAGGCCTACGGCGAGCCGTGGGCGCGGGCGATGGGCGCGCGCCACGTGGCCGTCGACCCGGACCGCGCGACCGTCCCGATCTCCGGGACGGCCCTGCGCGCCGACCTGGGCGCGCGCTGGAGCCTGCTCACCGGGCCGGCGCGGGCGCACTTCGCCCGCCGCGTCGTCGTGCTCGGCGTCGAGTCGAGCGGCACGACGACCCTGGCGCGGGCGCTCGCCGAGCGCCTCGGCACGGCGTGGGTGCCCGAGGTCGGGCGGAGCTACTGGGAGGGGCGGCGCTGGGCGCCCGACGGCGACCGCTGGACGAGCGACGACCTGCTGGCGATCGCCCGCGGCCAGGCCACGCTCGAGGACGCGCTCGCCGCGCGCGCGGACCGCGTGCTCGTGTGCGACACCGACCCGCTGGCGACGACCGTGTGGCACCGGCGCTACGTGGGCGGCGCGTGCGAGGCGCTCGAGCGCCTGGCCGCGTCGCGCCGGTGCGACCTCTACCTGCTCACCGAGCCCGACTTCCCGTTCGTGCAGGACGGGACGAGGGAGAGCGAGCACCTCCGGCGCGACATGCACGCGTGGTTCGAGGAGGCCCTGACCCGGCGCGGGATCCCGTGGGTCGCCCTCGGCGGGCCCGCCGAGGTGCGCCTCGCGCACGCGCTCGAGGCGGTCGAACCGCTGCGCAGGTTTCCGCCGCTCCCGCCGCTGCCATCGCCCTTGTCAGCGTGATTCCCGAAAGTGGGTGACCAGGGGGCGGACGAGCCCGACGGCGCAGGGACTTGAACTGCGGCCCCCCTCTTGCGAGGGTGCGCCCCTCCGAGGGAAGAGGGCAGCAATGAACAAGGGTGTCGCGACCGCGGTGGCGGTCCTGGCGTTGGGCGGCGTCGGCTTCGGGATCATGCAGGCGTTCGCGAGCCGCCCCTACCGGCTCGCGGAGGCCGCCCCGGCGCACACGACGGTGTGGCTGGAGGTGCGCGACCTCGAGGGGACGCTCGAGGCGTTCCGGGCGGGGCCGGTGCGCGGCGACTACGAGCGCTCGGCCACGCGCAAGAAGGTCGACGAGGCCTGGGAGCAGCTCCTCTCGCTCAACGACTCGCCCGCGATGGCCGACCTGAAGGCGCTCGGCCTGCCGCTCTCCGAGAAGAACCTCCTCCTCGCGCTCGGACAGAACGTCGGCCTGGGCCTCCTGGCCGGGCCCGAGCCCAGCGCCTTCGTCGCGACGCGCATCGACCTCGTCGGGCTGGCCAAGACGGTCGCGGTCGAGGGCGAGTGGACGAAGGTGTGGGAGCGCCTCAAGGGCACGCTCGCCGGCGCCGACGCCACGGTCGAGCCCTACCACGGCTTCGACCTCGTGACGCGCAAGAGCGGCCGCACCGAGGTCCACTTCAGCATGGCGCGCGACGTCCTCGTGGCGAGCCTCGACAAGGACACGGTCAAGGCCGTCCTCGACGTGCGCGCCGGCGTGAAGACCGGCCTGGCCGACCAGCCGGCGTTCCGCAGCGAGCTCAACGCCCTGCCGCGCGACGTCGCCGGCTACGCCTGGGTCGACATGCAGCTCGTCCGTGACCGCGAGCGCCTGGTCGCGGCCGTCAAGCGAACGGTCGAGCGCCTGGGCGAGGAGTTCGACGCCAGGGCGTTCGACGGCGAGGAGCTGTCCGTCCTGCTGGCCGACCTGGCCCCGGTCGACGGGCTGGCCTTCGGCCTCCAGGTCCCGGAGGGCGACCTCTACCAGGCCAGCGTCGTCGCCTCGCGCGCCGAGGCGGCGCTGTTCCGCGACGTGACGCGCCACGACCTGCGCGGGCTCCTCGACGAGCACACGTTCCTCTACGTCGAGGCGCGCGGGCTCTACGACCTGGCCCTCCGGGTCGCCGGCAGCGAGACCGTCGCCGCCCTGCAGGGGACGCAGGCCGCGCGCGCCCTGCGCGAGCTGCTCGAGGACCCTGACGCCCTGCCCCCGTCGCTGCGGCGCGAGATCGGCGTGCAGAAGCTCGACGGGGACCCGACCTTCGAGGGTCGCCTGGTCATGAACGCGGCGGCGTTCCCGCTGCGCGAGCTCCTGGGCAGCGACGTGGCCCTGGCGATCGAGGCCCACGAGGGCCGCAAGCCGGAGGAGGCCCTGCGCCCGCTGGCCTTCGTGCGCGCCCGCCCGCTCGCCCGCATGGCCGTGGCGGTCGCGTCGGGGATCGTCGCCAAGGAGGCGAAGACCAACCCGCGCAAGGCCGAGGTCACGACGCACGCCGGGCGGCAGGTCTTCTGCGTCCGCGGGCCGACCGACGTCTACTGGGCGCAGGTCGGCGCCGAGCTGGCGATCAGCACGCGCAAGGAGCTGATCGAGCGCGTCCTCGACAAGGCGGGGCAGAAGGGCGCGGCGCCGGGCGAGTTCCAGCGCGCGGTCCAGCGCCTGCCCGAGGGCTACGCGGTCTTCGCCTACTTCGACCCGCGCGCCTACCAGCGGCTCGTGAGCGGCCTGGGCGGCCCCGAGGCCGAGCAGGTGAAGAGGCTCTCGGGCTTCATGGACGGGGTCGAGTCGCAGGCGTGGGCGGCCTACGTCGACCGCGAGTGCCGGGCCTACACGCTGCGCACGTGGCAGCAGCTGGGCGAGGGGCTCGACCAGGACCTGCGAAAGGCGTACGGCGCGGCGAAGGACGCGCCCTCGGCCTGGGCGCGGCTGCCCGAGGAGACGTTCCTCTCGTTCGTGGGCGAGCTCGACGCGCAGGCGGTGTGGAGCTACGGGCACCGGCTGGCCACGGCCGCGCTCGGCCCCGAGCAGGTCAACGAGGCCCTCGAGGGGCTGAGCTCCTCGCTCCTCGACGGCAAGGACGTCCACGCGGCGCTGGTCGCCCCGCTGGGCGGCGGCGTGGGCCTCGGCCTCGTGTCGCAGCCGCGCCTGGGCTCGGACGACCCCGAGGTCGTCGCCGTGCCGGCGGGCGTGCTCGCGCTCGAGCTGAAGGCCGACGGCGCCGCCGGGTTCGCGCAGACGCTCGAGGGGCTGCTCTCGGTCGGGCTGAAGGCGCTCAACGCCAGCGCGGGCGGCGCGAAGGCCGACGACGCGGCCGCGCGCACGATGCTGCGGCAGATCGCGGCGGCGCAGGGGCTGTTCCGCGACGGCGACATGGACGGCGACGGGGTCGAGGCCTTCGGCACGCTCAGCGACCTGGCCGAGCACGGGCTGATCGACTTCGAGCTGGGCATGGGCGTGACCCGCGGCTGGCAGTTCGAGCTGCGCGCCTCGGAGGACGCGTGGCTGTGCACGGCGCGGCAGGTCGACGCGGCGCCGGGCGACCTGACGCTCGTCGCCAACCACACGGGCCAGGTGATGGAGGTCGCCGGCCGGCTGCCGCGGTCGTCGAGCTTCGAGCTGCCCGAGGACGCGGTCCCGTTCGGCACGCTGCCGCGCGAGGCCCCGGCCGAGCCGGCCGCGGACGACCCGCGCCTGGCGCGGCTGGCGAAGGCGCAGGTCGGGGGCGTCGAGGCGACGCGCCTCGAGCTGCCGGTCCGCGAGCGCGAGCGCATGGAGCGGGACGTCGGCAAGGGGATCTCGCCCTGCTTCGCGATCGCGGGCAACTGGCTGCTCGTCGCCACGTCCGAGCACGCGCTCGCCCGGGCGCTGGCGGCGAAGGCCGAGCAGGGCAGCCTGGCCGCGTCGCCGTCGTTCAAGGCGCTGATCGCCGGGCACCCGACGAAGGCGCTGACCTTCTCGCACCTGAGCTGGTCGGGCCTGGCCGAGCAGGCGCTCCACAACGGCGAGCGGCTGGCGCGCGAGCTCGCGCCGCTGCCGAGCGAGCTGCGCCCGAAGCCGCGCCCGCAGTTCCCCGACCTGAAGGGCGACGAGGACATGGACGCGGTGTTCCAGACCTTCCAGGCGGAGACCGAGGCGTGGGAGCGGGCCCAGATCGAGCACGCGCCGAAGGCCCACGCCTGGCGCCAGGAGCACGCGGCGGAGAACGCCAAGAAGCTGGCGGGCCCCGTGCGCGAGCTGGCGGCCATGCTCGGCGGCCTGGTGAGCTACGGCGTGCTCGACGCGGACGGCAAGGGCCTGGAGAGCGTGCTCGAGGTGCGCCTCGACCCGAAGGCGAAGGCGCCCGCGAACTGACGGGCGCGCGAGCCTGACGGTGCGGGCCGGAGCCGCGTGCGGGTCCGGCCCGCGGCGCGTACGGCGGGTAGGCTGAGCGTCGTGGACGAGGCCGGAGCGCTTGACTGCCAGGCCTGCGGCGCGTGCTGTGCCGGCTGGCTCCCGGGCGAGCCCTTCGTGGCCGTGACGCCCGAGGACCTCGCGCGTCTCGGCGTGCACGCGGATCTCGTCGTCCCCGACGACCGCACCGGCACGGGCGGGGCCCTGGCGACGCGGTCGGCCGGCGACGTGACCTGCTGCGCCGCGCTCGAGGGCGACCCGCGGCCGCCGGCCGGGCGCGTGCGCTGCGCGATCTACGCGGCGCGGCCGGACGCGTGCCGCCGGGTGGAGCCGGGCGACGACTGGTGCCGGACCATGCGCGCGCGGCTCGGGTTCGAGGCCTGACCCGGGCGGAGCCCTTGTCGGTTGGCGCCCGGCTGACGACGCTGTGGGAGTGCGCCGAGCGGTCCTCTGCCTCGTCCCGGTCCTCGCCGTCGCCCTGCTGAGCGTCCTCGTGAGCGACGACGACCGCCGCGCTGGGCCCGAGGGCATGCGTCGCGATGCCGCACCGGCTGCGATCGGCGGCGGCGCGCCGGACGCGGCCGCGCCGCCCCCGCCGGCCCCACCCTCGACCTCCCCGGCGTGCGTCAGGTAGGCCCGCGCACGATCGAGGCCCACGCCGCCGCCGACGGGAGCTTCCGCGTGGGGCCCTTCGACCCCGGCACCTCGGTCGAGCTCCGCTCCGGGGAGTCGCCGCCCCTGCGCGTCGCCGCCGGCGCGCGCGGGATCGTGCTCGTGCTGGACGAGGGGCCCGCGCGCGGCCAGGTCTTCGTCCGGGGGGTCGCGAGGGGCTGGACGCTCGCCGGCCACGACGCCAGCGGCCACGACACGTCGACGGCCCGGGGAGCCGCGGACGGGACCTGGTCGTTCACCCTCCCCGCGGGCCGGCACGCGATCGTCGCCCGGCGGCCCGGCGCGCGCCCCGACGTGCGCTGGGTCGAGGTGCTGCCGGGCGCGACGCTCGACCTGCAGCCGCCGCGCCACGTGCCCGGCGGCGGCGCGCTGCGCCTGCGCGTGCGCTGGCCGGACGGCCCTGCCTCGCCCCTGCGCGTGCACGTCGCCGAGGCCGCGACCGGGCTGTCGTTCGAGCAGGTGGTCTTCCCCCCGGCCGTCCCCGACCACCCGGCGCTCATCGAGGGGCTCGCCGCCGGCCGGGTGACCGTCCGGGTCTCGACGGCCGGGCGCGAGGTCCTCGTCGCCGAGGCGTTCGTCGGCGACGACGAGACGACCGAGGTGACGGTCGACGCGCGATAGGTGGCGGGGGCGCCCCCGGGCTGGTGGGATGCCGCCCCATGAAGACCCGCTGGTGGCTCGCGCCCGTGCTCGTCGTCGGCGCGCTCGTCGGCGTCGGGTTCGCCCAGGAGCCCGACCTCGCGGCCAGCCGCGCCGCCGTGCGCGCGGGCTCCGAGCACTTCCAGGCGAAGCGCTACGCCGACGCGGTGAGCGCCTTCCGCGAGGCGCTCGCGCATTGGCCCGACAACGCGACCGCCCTCAACGACCTGGCGTGGCTCCTCCTCACGACCGAGGACGAGGCGTTCCGGGCGCCGGTCGAGGCGCTGGCCCTGGCCGAGAAGGCGGTGGCCCTCGCGCCGGGGCGGCACGCGTTCCTCGACACGCTGGCCACGGCCCACGACCAGAACGGCCTGCACCTCGAGGCCGCGCGCCTCCAGCGCCGCGCGGTGGAGCTCGACCCCGGGCAGGCGTTCTACGGCGAGCAGCTCGAACGCTTCGCGCTCCACGCGCTGGCCACGCCGGGCGAGGGGGCGCAGGAGGCGGAGCTGCGCTGGCTCCTGGGCCTCGGCCGGCTCACGCAGGCCCAGGGCGCCAAGGGCGAGGCGCGGGCGGAGCTGCTCCGCGGGGCGGTCGCGTCGCTCCGGGCCGCCGTGACCCTCGCGCCGGAGCACGCGAGGTCGCACGTCGCCCTCGGCCGGGCCCTCGAGGCGCTCGGGCGCAAGGAGGAGGCCCTCGCCGCCGTGACGCGGGCCCTGGCGCTCGGCGCGGGCTCGACCGAGCCGGGCCTGTCGCGCCGGCGCGGCGCCCTCCTGCTCGCGCTCGGCCGCAAGGCCGAGGCCGCCGCGGCGCTCGACCGCGCCGTCGAGGAGGCCCCGCTGGACTTCGACCTGCGCCGCGAGGCCGCGCGCGCCTGGCGCGCCGCCGGCGACCCGGCGCGCCTGAGCGCGACGGTCGCCGCCGCCGTGCGGGCCATGACGCCGGACGCCCCGCTCTGGGCCACCGACGCCGCGGCGCGCCTCCACCTGCTCGAGGCCGAGGCCTGGGAGGCGAAGGGCGAGCGGCAGCGCGCGATGGCGGCGCTCGTCCGCGCCGCGGCCGCGCGGACGACGGGCGACGCGCTCGACGCCCGGATCCGCGGCCACGCCGCGGCGCTCGGCCGCCAGGAGGAGTGGCCGACCCTGCGCCACGCGCTCGCGGCCGAGGTGCTCGGGCAGAGACGCGTGCCGCGCTTCACCGACGTCACCGACCAGGCGCTGCCGTCGGGCGCCCGCGGGAGGCGCGTGGCCCTGGTCGACGTCGACGGCGACGGCTTCCCGGACCTGCTGATCAACGGCTGTCGGCTCCTCCTCAACGACGGGGCGGGCAGGTTCCGCGACGTCACGGCCGAGGCCGGCCTCGCCGGCCTCAAGGGCGCGGGCGGGGTGCTGGCGGACTTCGACCGCGACGGCGACCTGGACCTCTACGTGATCTCGCACGCGCCCAGGGGCGACCGCCTGCTCGAGAACCGGAGCACCCCTGGGGCGCCGCGGTTCGTCGACGTCACGGATCGGGTCGGCGTCCCCGGCGGCATGACCGACGACCTGCCGACCGAGGGCGCGGCGTGGGGGGACCTGAACGGCGACGGCTACCCCGACCTCTACGTGGCCAACTACGAGCTGCCGGGCGAGCCGCTGCGGCGCGGCACTGCGGACCGCCTCTACCTCAGCGACGGGAAGGGCGGCTTCGTCGACGCGTCGGAGCGCGTGCGCACGACCCCGCCCCGCTGCGGACGCGGCGTCGTGATCGCCGACTTCGACCAGGACGGCGACGTCGACGTCCTCGTCGCCAACTACCGCCTCGATCCGGACCTCCTGTGGGTCAACGACGGGCGCGGCCGGCTGACCGAGGAGGCCCACGCGAGGGGCGTGGCCGGGGTCAAGGTGGACAACGCCTGGGGCCACTCGATCGGCGCCGCCTTCGGCGACCTCGACCTCGACGGGCAGCTCGACCTGGTGGTGGCCAGCCTGGCCCACCCGCGGTTCATTCACTTCTCCGACAAGACGAAGGTCTACCTGCAGGAGGACGGTCGCTTCCGCGACGCGCGCGCGGCGGTCGGCCTGCACTTCGAGGAGACCCACTCGAACCCGACGCTCTTCGACGCCGACGACGACGGCGACCTCGACCTGTTTCTCACGGCGATCTACCCCGGGCGCCCGTCCTCGCTCTGGCTCAACCGCCTGGGCGACGACGACGACCCGCGCCTGCGCCTCGACGACGTCGCCTGGACCGCCGGCGTGCGGGTCTACAACGGCTGGGGCGCCGCCGTCGCCGACCTCGACGGCGACGGCGACCTCGACCTCGTCGTGATGGCGGACGGGCGCGCCCGGGTCTTCCGCAACGACGGCCTCGAGGGCCGCCGCCACCGGAGCGTGCGCCTGCGCCTCATCGGCACGCGCTCGGACACGTGGGGCGCGGGCGCGACCTGCACGCTGATCGACGGCCGCGGTCGGCGGCTCGTGCGCCAGATCAGCCTCGGGTCGGGCACGGGCTGCCAGGACGAGCCGATCGTGCACTTCGGCGTGGGCGAGGCGACCGGGCCGTTCTCGGTCACCGTGCGCTGGCCGTCGGGCGTCACGTCGGAGGTCGCGGTCGGCCCCGGGCTCCACCGCGTCGTGGAGCCCCGGCGATGAGCGCCGGCGCGAGCGACACGCCGGTCCGCCTGCTCCTCGCCACCGGTCTCCCGGGCGGCGAGGGCCTGACCCCCTGCTGGACCCGGCGACCGGCGCGCTTCTGGAGCCGTGCCACCAACCGGCACGCGGTCGAGGTCGGCCTCGCGATCTTCCTCGCCGGCACGTCGGTGATCGGCGCGGACGTCCTCGCGCGCGCCTGGGGCCTCCCGCCGATCGCGAGACGGATCCTCGACCACGGCGCGGCCCTCGTGATCCTCGGCGCCGTGCTCGGCGTCCACGCCCTGCGCTGGCTCACGGCGCCCCTGCGCCTGCGGCGCGCCCGTGCGGCCGTGTTCACCGAGGGCGTCGTCGCGGCCGTCCCGGACCTGCTGGGCCTGATCACGGGCGGGGCGCCGCTCGCGGGGGTCGGCTGGGGGTACGTGGGGAGCTTCCGCGACCACGAGGGGCACGTCTCGCTCTACCGGACCGGCGCGCGGCTGCTGCCCGCCCTGCGCGTCCCGACGCACGACGAGCAGCAGCGCACCGCGCTGCTCCGGCTCCTCGACGAGCGGGGCGTGCCCCGGCACGATGGGTGACGTGAGCTCGTCGATCGGGCGCGGCTTCCCCGAGGAGCACGAAGCACGGCGTCTCCGTGACGTCCTGGCCGCGAGCCTGGGCCCGGAGGTCGAGGTCGTCGCAACGGGGGAAGGAGTCCACTGGCACATCGACGCGCAGCGGGGAGGCCGCCGCGTCCGGCTCCACGTCTTCGACTACGGCCGCGACGGCTTCGAGTATGCGCACGAGTTTCACGCCGGCGCGGCGAGGGTCGGGAGCGGCAGGACGCGCGAACAGCGCGCGGTGCTGGAGGCCGTGCGGGCATGGGTGCTCGAGTCGCGGGCGCTCGCCGATGTCTGGCGGGTCGCGCCCTTCGTCGACGAGCGGAAGCGGGCGCTGTCCGCGCTCGCTGCTACGTTGAACCGCGCGCTCGTGGCCCAGGGATCTTCTAGGCGGAGCCAGCTCCTGCCCCGGCACGGCGGCGATGACCCGTTCCACGAGCTCTGGCTGTACGCCCCGGATCGCTCGTGCCGCATGGGCCCGGACCAGGGAGGCATTCCCTTCGCGCTCCGCTGGCGCTCGACCGACCTGGCGAGCGGCGTCGCCCCGTCTCCGGACGACCTCGCGCGCCTCGTCATCGAGTGGCTCGATCGACAGGCCCGGGCGACGGCGCTCACCGGGGACTTCCCCTTCCTGTCGCTCGCGGAGTGCGCCCGGGCCTACGAGGAGGGCCGCTTCCTGGACTGGACGTGGGCGCTGCTCGGCCGGCGGGCGCAGGATCTGGAGTCCACGCTCGGGCGCTTCCACGGGTCGCTCGTTCCCCTGCTGGCCGAGCGCGAGGGCCCGCGCGGTTTCTACGTGTTCACGAGCCTCACGCACCTGTGCTTCTCGCGGAGCTCGGCCTATCCCTTCGACACGCGCGGACTCCCCGTCGTGTCGCCGACGACGTGGGACCGAGGCGAGCGCTACGCCGTGACCGTCGACGGCCGCGAGGTCCTCACGGGCGACCCGGCGACGGTCGCCGACCGTCTCGACGCGATCCTGCTGCCAGGGGTCGGCCGCAGCTTCCAGGGCTCGCTCGAGGACGTGCTCCAGGAGGAGGTCAACGCCGCGCTCGCTGCCCGCGGCGCCCGGTCACGTGTCGCGAAGGTCCAGATCGGCGAGTGGTTCCGCCACGTCGCGCAGCAGGGCGATCGAGCGGTGGCCGTCAGCCGATCCCGAGAGCCGCACGAGGACCGCGCCGACCTGCTCGAAGGCCTCGACGGCTCCTACGCCGACGCCGCGCACCGTTGCGAACGGCTGGAGCCCGCCCGGCGCCTGGACCGCCTCGACGCCGCGAGCTGCGCGGCGGCGGTCGTCGAGTGGCTCGAATGAGGTGACGCCAGACCGGCCTGCGGAGCGGGCGAGCGGCGGGTAGACTCGTCCGCCCTGCTGGAGGGAGGACCCCATGCGTCACCTTCTGCTCGCCGGGCTCGCGCTGCTCGCGGCGCTCCTGCCCGCGCGCGCGGACACGGTCGAGACCCGCGACGGCCAGCGCTTCGACGGCGACGTCATCTCGGAGACCGACGCGCACCTGACGCTCCGCGGCCGCTACGGGGCGTTGACGATCGACAAGAAGGACATCGTCCGCCGCGAGCGGGCGGCGAGGACCCTGCGCCTGGCCGACGGCTCGGTCGTCACCGGGCAGGTCGTACGCCGCACCGACGACGAGGTGATCCTGCGCACCGCCCACGGCGTGCTCGTGATCCCCGCGGGCGACGTCCACGCCCTCGACGGCGCGCCGACGGCCGCCGCGCCGGCCGTCGCGGCCGACCCGGCGCGCGTGCGGACGCTCCACCGCGAGGCCAGCCGCAAGCACCAGGCGAAGGACTACCAGGGCGCCCTCGGGCTCTACCTCGAGCTCCTGACCTTCGCCCCCGACGACGCCACGGCGCTCTACAACGCCGCCTGCGCCTACTCGCTCCTGGGCTCGCGGCCGGAGGCCGTGGTGTTCCTCGAGCGCGCCGTGGCCGCGGGCTTCACCGACTTCGCCCACATCCGCAGCGACACCGACCTGGACCCCCTGCGCGCCGAGCCGGGCTACCTGCGCCTCCTCGCCGAGGAGGCGACCTGGGTGCGCCGCGCCGCGGCGCAGGCGACGACCCGGCTGATGGCCGACATGCGCCGGCGCGGCTGCAAGGCGGACTACCAGGTCTTCGTCGACGAGCAGCGGAACATCATCTACGTCCACACGAAGACGGCCGAGCGGCTGGCCGTCGCCCGCCAGCAGCTCGACGAGTACGCGCGCGTGCAGTGGCGGGACCTGTTCAGGAACCAGCTCCGCCAGCCCTTGCACATCGTGCTCCTGACGCGCGAGGACAACAACGCCATGCTCGACCGCGGCGTGGGCGGCTACTTCAACCCGGGGACGAACGTGCTCGTGTGCGGTGACCTCCCCGGCATGACCCTCAACCGCTCGAACGTCGTCGTGCACGAGTTCACCCACGCCCTCCACTTCGCCGACCAGGCGGCGCGCGGCCAGCCGCACCCGATCTGGCTGGTCGAGGGGCTGGCCTCGCTCTTCGAGTCGGCGACCCTCGTCGACGACCGCCTCGTCCCGCGCCACAGCGCGCGCCTCTCGACGGTGCAGGCGGCCGCCCGGCGCGGCCAGACGGTGCCCTGGCGCCGGATCATGCAGATGAGCCAGTCGAGCTTCATGCAGGACGCGGGGCTGGCCTACGCCCAGGCGCGCTACATGCTCTTCTACATGTGGGAGCACGGGCTCCTGAAGCGCTTCTACGACGAGTACACGCAGGCGTCGTCGTTCCAGGGCGACCGCACGGCGCTGGAGTCGTTCGAGGTGGCGTTCGGCCGGCCGCTCGACGAGGTCGAGCGCGACTGGCGCGCCTGGGTCCTGCGCCAGCAGGAGCCGCCGATCCCGTTCATCGGCGTGCGCACCGAGAAGGCCGAGGACGGCTGCCGCGTCGAGGTCGTCGTCGCGGGCTCGGGGGCGGAGAAGGCCGGCCTGCGCGTGGGCGACGTGCTCACGGCCGCCGGCGGCACGCCGCTGCGCGACCCCGACGACGTGCTCGAGGTCCTGAGCGCGCACGACGTGGGCGACGTGGTCGAGTTCGAGGTCGTGCGCGGGGGCGAGCCCCTGAGCGTCAAGGTGACCCTGGGGGAGCGCCGCTGATGAAGCCGATCGTCGCCGCCCTGGCCCTCCTCCTCACGCTCGGCGCCGCCGCGCGCGCCGACACGATCCGCACGAAGGACGGCCAGCGCCTCGAGGGCGAGGTCGTCGAGGAGACCCTCGACGAGGTCGTCCTGCGCACCCGCTACGGCGTCCTCGTCGTTCCGCGCGCCGCGATCGAGGCGATCGAGGGCGCGGCGCAGCCCGCGGCCCGCGCGCCGGAGGCGCCGCCGCTCGACCTCGCGCGCGTGCGCGTCCTCCACCTCAAGGCCCGGCGCCTGGCCCAGCGCGGCGTGGGCGACCAGGCCCTGGCCGCCTACGCCGAGCTCCTCGAGGTCGACCCGGACGACCCGCTCGCCCACGTCGAGGTCGGCGCCCTGCGCGCGCGCCAGGGCGACCTGGTCCAGGCGGTCGCGTCCCTGCGCCGGGCGGTGCTCTCCGGCTTCGCCGACCTCGAGCGCCTGAAGGCCGACGAGCGGCTGAAGGCCGTGCACGAGGCGCCCGGCTTCAAGCAGCTCCTCGCCCAGCGCACGGGCCTCCTGCGCCTCGCCGCGCGCAAGGCGCCGGCGCGGCAGGCGCGGCTCCTGCGCGCCCGCGGCGCCACGGCCGACTACCGCGAGGTCCGCGACGAGGCGCGGCAGGTCGTGTGGCTGCACGCGCTCGACGACGCCGGGTTCGCCGCGGTCCGCGCCGAGGTCGAGGCGTTCGTCGACGCCGCCCGGCGCGAGCCGTTCACGAAGGCGCCCGAGGGGCCGCTCGTCGTCGTCCTCCTGCCCGAGCAGGACCGCGGCGCGGCGGACACCTCCTACGACCCGGCCACGCACGCGCTCACGCTCGGCCCGCTGCCGTTCGGCGCCTTCGCCCGCGCGCCGCAGGCCCGCCGCGAGCTGTCTCGCGCGCTGCACGCCGCCGACCGGCAGGCGCGCCAGCAGGCCGCCCACCCGGCCTGGCTGGAGGAGGGGCTCGCGGACCTCCTCTCCGCGGCGACGGTCGAGGGCGAGCGCCTCGCGCCCCGGCTCGCCGCGCGCGTCGAGTCGCTGAAGGACGCCCCGCCGCTCCCGGAGCTCCTGACCGACGCGCGCCGCCGCGGCCTCGCCGCCCGGACCCTGCTCCACTTCCTCACCGCGCGCGGCGCGCTCGGCTCCTTCTACGAGCGCGTCGGCGCCGGCGCGCCGCTCGAGACCGCGCTCGCCGAGGTCGTCGGCCCGGACGCCGAGCCGGCCTGGCGCGCGTGGCTCGCCGACCAGGCGGCGCCCGCGTTGCCGTTCACGGGCCTGGCCACGGCCGCGACGCCGCGCGGCCTGCGGGCCACCTACGTCCAGACGGAGAGCGGCGCCGCCCGCGCCGGGGTCATGGAGGGGGACGTCGTCACGGCCGTCGACGGCGCGCCCGTGAGGAGCGAGGCCGACCTGCACGAGGTGCTCGCCCTGCGGGCGGTCGGCCACGAGGTCGAGGTCGACCTCCTGCGCGGGGAGCAGCCCCTGCGCCTGCGGCTGACCCTGGGCCCCCGGCCGCGCGGCCCGATCGGCCCCCTGCGCGAGGGCGCGCCCTACCTGGGCGTGGCCGTCGACCAGGCCGCCGGCGGCGTGGTGATCCGCCTCGTCGACGCCGACTCGCCGGCGGCGAAGGCGGGCCTGGCGCCGGGCGACCTGCTCGTGGACCTCGACGGCGCGGAGGTGCCGACGGTCCGCGCGTGGCTCCGGCTGCTCCGCCAGAAGCAGCCGGGCGAGCGCGCCGCGCTCCAGGTCGAGCGCGCGGGCGCGCGGCGCACGGTCGAGGTCGAGCTCGCGGCGGCGGCCGGCGGCTCCTGACGGCGCCTCCGCTCGGGGGAGGACGACCGTGAAGCAGCTGGGTGATGAGCAGGCGGCCCCGCCGCTCGGCGGGGCCGCGAAGTAAATCGTGGTCGCGTGCTGCGGCTGCCATGGCGCTGGCGCTGACCGGCGGGGCGCTCTTCTTCAAGATCAAGGGACGCTCGCCGGCTTCGAGGCCGAGGCGACGGCGTTCCTGGAGAGGAGGACGACGCGCGGCGCCTGGTCGGTTACCGCATCTACTGAGCTGCGCCCGGGAAGATCCGGCTCAGGTCCACCTCGAGGTCGGGGAGCAGGTCGGTCCGGTAGGTCCCGCCCGGCGGGACCGGCCGCTCGAGCCAGCCGCCGTCCGGCGCGCGCGCGAGGACGAGCATGGACGGCGCCGGCTCCGCGCGCGGGTCGACGATCCAGTACTCCTCGATCGAGGGCAGCAGGCCGTAGACCTGCCGGTTGCGCACGAGGTCCTTCGCCGGATCCGACTCCGAGAGGACCTCGACGACGAGGAACGGCGCCGTGTCCTGCCACTTCGCCTGGCGCGGGTCGGCGGGGAAGGTCCGGTAGAGCGTCACGTCCGGCTCGACGTCGGTGACCGCGCCCAGCGCGCGCGTGATCACCCGAGCCTTGGCGAACACCTCGGCGACGCGGTCTGGATGAGCAAAGGCGTACCGCAGGAACAGCTTGTCGAACCACCGCTCGACGCGCGCGTTGGGCAGGTTCGGGGCAGGGGTCACGGCCAACCTCCCGGCCACGAGCTCGTACCGGTAGCCGGGCTCCCAGGCCGCCGTGGCGAACGCGTCGTGGTCGAGCTCGAGCCCCTCGTCCTGGGGCCCGAGGTGCAGCACGCCGTCGCGCGACCGGATCATGAGCGCCTCCGACTTCGAGCATACTCCCCGCGACGGCCCGAGTCCCGGCGCGGCGTGGTCCATGCCGAAAACATACCGAACACCACCGACAGGGACGGACCACGCTGGGCAGCGGGCGCCCGGACGCGTATCGTCCTCGTGGGTCCGGGTGAGGGGGGCAGTCGTGAGCCGAGCCAGCGACTTCGTCGACCGCGTCGTCAAGCACGTGTCGAGCAGCGCGCGCGATTACACCTTCCGGCACTGGTCGGTGCCGGGCAAGGTCACGGAGGAGGCGGTCGTGCTCCTCCCCATGCCGGGCGTCGACCCGGCCAAGGTCCTGGGGCGCGTCATGGACGTGGGCAACTACGTGGGCAACGTCGACCACGTGCTCGAGTCGCGCGCGATCCCCGACGCCCGCTTCACGCCGCCCGGCGAGGTGCGCTTCTACCAGCGGATCAAGATCCCGGTGCTCGGCGAGCTGCACCACGACCTCGTCATGCGCCGCCTCCCGGGCACCCCCGGCGGCTTCGAGGTGGCCGCCTGGGAGATGCTCGAGCCGGAGACGAACGCGCTCTCGCCCAAGGTCGGCATGCGCAGCCAGTACAGCGACGGCGCCTGGCTCGTGGCCCCCGGGCTCGTCGGCTACGCGTTGAGCTCATGCCCGCGCCGCGACGACGTCGGGTTCATCAAGTGGAAGGCCATGACGGCCGGCGCCGAGGTCGCGGCGTCGAAGGTCATCCGCGAGAACATCGAGTGCATGTGTCGATGGGCCTCGCGCTCCTGAGCGCAAGGTTACACTCAGCGCGCGGTGGCTACGCCCCAAGACGGTCCGTGGTCCTCGGACGACGGACGCTCCGGGGTCACCCCGGGGCCTGACCATGACGAACACGTGTCGACGCATGGCTCCCTGTGCGACGGGTCGCACGGCCGGCCACGCCGGACGGGACAGGTTGGGGCGTAGCGCCGCGCCCTCATGAGCCACGAGGCGGTCGCGCGCGGGCTGGCGGCGGCGTTCCTCGCCGGCGACTGGCTGCAGGAGAGGATGGTCGCGCGGGCCCGCGAGGCGCTCGGCGAGCGCTTCGGCTGGCTGCCCGGCCTGGCGCGGCGCGCGCGCGAGGCGTTCCTCGACCCGCCGCACCACGACCCGGAGGCGCTCGAGGCCTTCGTCGCCGCCGACGCGCGCCTCCGGGCGGCGCTCGACCGCCGCGCCGCGCGGGGCCTCCGGCCGCTCGAGGTGCGGCGCCTGTTCCTCCACCGCACGGCCATGCGGGCCGAGCGCCGCTTCGCCGTCCCGTCGCTCGACACCGACGCGGACCTGGCGCGCTGGCTCGGGCTCGCGCTCACGGACCTCGACTGGTTCGCCGACCGCAAGGCCTGGCTCGTCCACGCGCCCCAGGGCCCGCTCCAGCACTACCACCGGACCTGGATCCGGAAGCGCGGCGGCGGCCTGCGCCTGCTCGAGGCGCCCAAGGCCACGCTCAAGGCCCTGCAGCGGCGGATCCTCCACGGCCTCCTCGCGCACGTGCCGCCGCACGACGCCGCGCACGGGTTCCGGCCGGGGCGCTCGGTCGTGACCCACGCCGCGCCGCACGCCGGCAAGGCGCTGGTCCTGCGCCTCGACCTGCGCGACTTCTTCCCCTCCGTGCCGGCCGGGCGCGTCGCGGCGCTGTTCCGGAGCCTGGGCTACCCGCGCTCGGTGGCCGGCCTGCTCACCGGCCTCGTGACGACGAGGACGCCGCTCGCCGCGCTCGAGGGCGTGGACCTCGACCGCGCTGCCGAGGACGCCCTGCGCCGCCCGCACCTGCCTCAGGGCGCGCCGACCTCGCCCTGGCTGGCCAACCTGTGCGCGCTCGGCCTCGACGTCCGCCTGAGCGCCGCCGCCGCGAAGGTCGGCGCCGACTACACCCGCTACGCCGACGACCTGGCGTTCTCGGGCGACGAGGCCTTCCGGCGGGGCTCGGCCCGCTTCCGGGTGCTCGTGCACCGGATCGTCCTCGACGAGGGCTTCGACCTGCGCCCGGAGAAGACCCGCTGGATGACGCCGTCCGTGCGCCAGCGCCTCACGGGGCTCGTGGTGAACGCGCGGCCCCGGCCGTCGCGGGCCGAGTTCGACCGCCTCAAGGCGACGCTGTGGAACTGCGCCCGCCGGGGCCCCGCGGCGGAGAACCGCGAGGGGCACCCCGACCTCCGCGCCCACCTGCGCGGGCGCGTGGCCTGGTTCGAGCACACCGACCCCGCGCGCGGCGCGCGCCTGCGCGCGCTGTTCGAGCGGATCGCGTGGCCTACTACGGCGCGGTGACGACGGCCGCCGTCGCCGAGTCGCCGCCCTCGTTCGTGGCGAAGACGCGGTACTCGTAGGGCGTGCCGGCCGCGGCCGTCACGTCGACGAACGACGTCGCGTCGCGCGGCGCCCGGCCGACCTCGACGAAGGCGCCGCCGCCCGGCGGGCTGCGCTCGATCCGGAACTCGACCTCGTCGCTCGCCCGGTCGACCCAGGTCAGCCGCACGCCGGTCGACGCGCGCGCGGCCGCGAGCGCGTCGGGCGCCGCCGGGCGTGACGGCACGGCGCTGCCCCACAGGCGCAGGTCGTCGAAGTACAGCCAGGGCGTGTACGACGCCGTCCCCGGGCCACGCTGGACCATGAGCCGCACCTCGTGCGTCCCCGCCGTCACGTGCGGGAGGGTCGCGCGCAGGCGCGTCGGCTGGGGCGGCGCGTGGACGGAGGTCGAGACGAAGTGGTGGCGGCCGACGACGAGGCCGTCGAACACGAGCGACACCTCCCCGCCGTCGGTGTTCACGCCCGAGGTCACGTCGACCCACACCTCGAGCTCGAGCGCGCCGTCGGCCAGCCGCACCTCCTGGGCGACGCCCACCTGGTGGCCGTGGCCCGCCTCCTTCACCACGAGGGCCCAGGAGCTCCGGCCGTCGCCGTCCACGTCGAAGAAGGTCGTCTCCACGCGGGCGCCGGGGGGCCCGAAGCGGGTCCAGCCGCGCAGGTCGCCCGCCTCGAAGTCGCCGTTGAACAGGACCCCGGCCGGCGGCGTCGTCGCCGACACCGCCGCCTGCGCGCCGTCGCCGTGCGGGCTCGTGGCCGTCACCCGCCACTCGTGCGTCGTCCCCGGCGCGGCCATCGCGTCGAGCCAGGCGGTCGCATCAGGCCCCAGGGCGACGACCTGCTCGAACGCCCCGCCGCCCGTCCGCCGCTCGACCAGGTAGCCGCCCTCGCGCTCGGCGTCGGCCCAGCGCAGGAGCACGCGGTCGGGGGCGAGGGCGTCGGCCCGCAGGTCGGTCATCGGCCCCGGCGCGCGGCTGCCCACCCGCAGACGGACCTCGCCGCGCCGGACCTCGCCGCCCGCGCTCACGCGGTAGAGCAGGTAGCCGTAGTCGCGCCCGGCCTCGGCCGTGGCGTCGACGAAGCTCGCCGCGCCGGCGGGCGCCACGCCCAGGACCTCGAAGTCGCGCACGATCCGGTAGCCCGTGTCCGGGTCCGTGCCCGGCGTCCAGGTGAGCAGGACGCCCGCCGCGCCGGCCGAGGTCGCGTTGAAGCTCATGGGCGGCGCGGGCGCAGGGGGCGGCGTCCCGGTCGTCACGCTCACGGTCGCGGCGGCCGACTCGCCCGAGTCGTTGAAGGCGAGCACGCGGTAGTCGTAGTCGCTGAGGGGCAGGGCCGCCGCGTCGAGGAACGAGGTGACGTTCGGGCCGACGACGCCCAGCAGCGCGAACGCGCCGCCGGCCGACGACCGGCGCTCGATCACGAAGCCGACCTCGCTCGTCGACCGGTCGGTCCAGGTGAGCGTCACGAGCGCCGCCCCGGTCGTCGAGGCGGCCAGGTTCGCCGGCGCCGCCGGGCGCGAGAGCGACGAGCGCTGGACCACGTTGCTCGGCGGCGAGTGGCCCGCGCCGCTCGTCGCGAGCACGCGGTACTGGTAGACGCGCCCGGGCTGCACGGTCGGGTCGGAGAAGCGCGTCACGCCGGCCGCCGTGCGCCCCAATTCGACGAAGCCGTCGCCGAGGATGCTCCGCTGCACCCGGTAGCCGGTCGCGCCGGCGGCGGCGCCCCAGGCCAGGTCGATCCGCGTGGCCGTCCCGGCCGTGATCCCGAGCGCCGTCGGCGCCGGCGGGGGCGCCGGCACGGCGCTGCCGGTGAGCACGAGGTCGTCGAGGTAGACGGTGTCCCACTGGCGCAGGTCGTGCACGGAGATCCGCACCTCGTGCAGGCCCGCCGCCACGGCGACGCGCCCGCGCAGCGTCGCCCGCGTGTCCTGGCCGGGGAGCTTGTCGAGCTCGACCCGGTCGACGACCCGGCCGTCGAGGAGCAGCGTGACGATCCCCTTGCGACTCGAGCTCGCCGCCTGCAGCTCGAGGTCGACGTCGCCCTGGACGAGCTCGACCGTCTGCGCGAGCGACACGGGCGGCTCGCTGACGACGAGCGCCTGCGTCGCCGTCCCGTCCCCGTCGACGTCGTGCGGCCGCACCTCGAGCCGGGCGCCGGCCGTGACCGTCCAGCCGCGCAGGTCGCCCGCCTCGAAGTCGCCGTTGACGAGCACGCCGGCCCGCGGCGTGGTGACCGCGACCGTCTCCACCGCCGGCGCCGGCCCGCCCGCCGTGAACGGCCGCACGCGGTACTCGTAGGTCCGGTCCGGGGTCAGCCCGCCGTCGGTGTAGCCGGTCGCGTCGGGCGGGAGCGTGGCCACGACCTGGAAGCCGTCGTCGGCGCGGCGCCGCTCGACCCGGTAGCCCGCCTCGTCGGTCGCGTGGTCGGTCCAGGCCAGCTCGACCGTGAAGGGCGCCGTGGCGACCGCGCGCAGGCTCCGCGCCGGCGGCGGCGGGGGCGGGGCCGGGGTCCCCACGCGCACGAAGCTCGATGGCGCGGACTCGCCGCCCAGCGTCTCGGCGACCACCTGGTAGAAGACGTCCGTGGCCGCCGGCGCGGTCCGGTCGACGAAGCGCGTCACGTCGGCGCCGACCGCCCCGATCGCCGTGAACGGGCCGTGGTGCCCCAGGCGGCGCTCGATCCGGAACCCGGTCTCGGTCGTCGTCCGGTCCCGCCAGGTGACCTCGACCCAGCCCGGCGCGACGACCGGCGCCTGCAGCTCGATCGGGTGCAGGAGCGTCGTCGTGCGCACGCGCGCGAGGTCGCTGGGCAAGGACCCCCCGGCCGCGCCCAGGGCGACGACGCGGTAGTCGTACTCGCTCCCCGCCTGCGCGGTGGGGTCGCTGTAGGTCGTCACGTCGGCCGCCACGGTGGCCAGCGCCTCGAACGACTGGGGGAAGAGCGCCGGCAGGAGGAGCCGCCGCTCGATCCGGAAGCCGACCTCGTCGGTCGAGCGGTCGTTCCAGGCCAGGTCCACGCGGTTCGGGCCGACGACGGTGGCCACGAGCCCGTCGGGGGCGACGGGCACGGGCGGCGTCGCGACCGTCGTCACGGCGACGACGCTCGAGGCGCCCTCGCCGCCGTCGTTCACGGCGACGACGCGGTACTCGAGGTCGACGCCGGGCGGGACCGCGTCGGTGAAGCTCGTCGTGTCGGCCGCCACGAGGCCCACGTCCGCGAAGCTCCCGCCGGGCGAGCGGCGCTCGATCCGGAACCCGGTCTCGGCCAGCGACGCGTCGGTCCAGCCGAGGCGCACCTCGAGCCAGGCGGTCGTCGCCTGCAGGTCCGTCGGCGCGGCGGGCGCCGCCGGCGCGGGCGTCGCGGCGACGTTGCTCGGCGCCGAGTCGGGGCCGACGCCGACGGCCACGACGCGGTACTCCCGCACGTGGCCGGGCGCCACGGGGGTCGCGTCGGTGAAGCGGGTGACGTTCGCCGCGACCTGCCCGACCTCCGCGAAGCCCACGCCGCCCGCCGGGCTGCGCTCGATCCGGAAGCCGGCCTCGTCGCTCGACGCGTCGGTCCAGGCCAGCTCCACCCCGGTCGGCCCGCTGCTCACCACGCGCAGGCCCGTCGGCGCGCCCGGCGCGACCGGGACGGCGGAGCCCAGGAGGCGCACGTCGTCCACGTGGAGCCGCGGCGTGGTCGCGTCGACGGACCCCTGCCGCTCCCAGCGGACGGCGACCTCGTGCGCGCCGGCCGCGACGCCCGTGAGGGCCCGCCGCAGGGTCCAGCGGATCAGCTGGCCGTTGAGCGGGCCGTTGAAGGTGCGCGAGGCGACGACCGCGCCGTCGAAGAGCAGCGTGGCGACGCCGCCCGTCGGGTTGGGCTGCGGCGCGTGCAGGGCGATCCGCGCCTCGACCGTCACGTCGCCCGCGGCGAGCACGACCGTCTGCCGCACGCCGGCCGCCGCGCCGCCGCCGACGCCCGAGAGCTCGAGCGCGCTCGAGACCACACCGTTGACCGTCGCGAACGGCGCGACGCGCGCCTCGGCCGGCGGGGTCACGCCGAACGTCGTCCAGCCGCGCAGGTCGCCCGCCTCGAAGTCGCCGTTGACGAGCAGCCCGCCGCGCGGGGTCGTCACGCTCACGACGCCGCTCGCGGCGTCCCCGCCGGGGCACAGGGCCACGACCCGGTAGTCGTAGGTCGCGCCGGGTGACGCCGTGTCGTCCGTGTGCGCGGCGGCATCGGCCGGCAGCAGCGCGACCTGCGCGAAGGCCCCGCCGCCCGCCGGGCGGCGCTCGACGCGGTAGCCGGTCTCGTCGCTCGCGCGGTCGCGCCAGGTGAGGCCCACGAGCGAGGGGCCGCCCGCGACGGCGCGCAGCCCGTCGGGCGCGCGCGGCGTCGCCGGCGGCGTCGTCGCGGGGATCGTCAGGATCACGCCCTCGCAGTACGGCGAGTGGCCCGCGCCGCGGAAGGCGCGCACGCGGTACTCGTAGGTCGTGCCGGGCTGCGCCGTCGTGTCCTCGAACACGGTCACGTCCGCCGCCGTGGCGCCGATCCCCGCCCAGCTCCACGTCGGCGGGATCCGGCGCTCGATCCGGAAGCCGCCCTCGTCGGCGGCGTGGTCGACCCAGGCGAGGAGCACCCGCGCCGGCCCGGCGGCGGCGGCCAGGAGGTCGGTCGGCCCGGGCAGCCCGACCTGGACGGTGCTCGTCCAGGTCGGCGGCGAGTCGTGCGGGCCGGCGAAGGCCACGACGCGGTAGTCGTAGCGCGTGTCGGGCTGGGTCGTCGTGTCGACGAACCTGGTCAGGTCGGCGGGCGTCGTCCCGACGGCGCTGAAGTCGACGGTCCCGTGGAGGCGGCGCTCGATCCGGAAGCCGTCCTCGTTCGTCGAGCGGTCGAGCCAGCGCAGCTCGACGTGCGCGGGCGCGACGTGGCGGGTGTAGAGCTCGATCGGCGCCGGGACGACGATCGACGTGGTCGACAGGGTGGCCGGGGCGCTCTCGCCGCCTGGCCCCACCGCGTAGAGCCGGTAGTGGTGCTGGGTGTTCGCCGGCGCCGTCGCGTCGGAGTACGAGGTGGCGTCGGCCGGGAGGTGCGCGATCGTCGTGTAGCTGAAGGTCCCCGACGACTGCCGCTCGAGCCGGTAGCCGGTCTCGCGCGTCGACACGTCGGTCCAGGTGAGGTCCACCTGCGTGGTCGTCGCGGCCGTCCCGCGCAGGTTCGTCGGCGCGGCGGGCGGCGTCGTGACGCGCGCCAGGTTCGACGCGATCCGGCCGGTCCCGGTCGTCGACACCACGCGGTAGTCCGCCGCGGCGCCCTCGACCGCCGACAGGTCCGTGTAGGTGGTCGTGTTCGCCGCCAGCCGGACGACCGTCGTGTAGGCCGCGTCGCCCACGACGCAGCGCTCGACCTCGAAGCCGTCCTCGTTGCTCCCGGGCGCCGACCAGTCCGTCCACGTGAGGACGACGCGCGTCGCGCCGGTCGCCTGCGCGGCCAGGTCGCGGGGCGGCCGCGCCAGCCGGTGCCCCGCCACGCCGATCGCGTACCGCCCCGTCCCGCGCCGGCCGTGGGTCACGCGCGCGTACCACGTGCCGGTGGTCCAGGCGGTGAACTCGAGGAAGGCGCTCCCGTCGCCGGCCTTGTCGCCGTTGCCGTTGTGCGCGCCCTGGGGCGAGTAGACGTCGAGCTCGACGTCCATGCCGGGCTGGGCGACCGTGAACACGGTGTAGATCACACCGGCCGTGACCCGGAAGCGGAACCAGTCGCGGTCGTCGCGCACCTCGATCTCGCCCGGCACGAGCGCGCCGTCGACGTCGATCAAGGTGGCCGCGCTGCTGCGCACGTTGGAGTGGTCGTCCTGCGCGAGCGCCGGGGCGGCGAGCGCGAGCGCGAGCAGGACGGGGGCGAGGAGGGCGAGGGAGCGCATGGGCGCCTCCGTGGGCGAGGGGCGGATCGTGCCATCGCCAGGCGCCTGGCTTCACCACTTTTCTGTCAAAGTTGTCCTGCAAACCCTGTGAACACAGGGGTGTGCACGATCCGCGCGGGCAGGTGTGATTGACACCAGGTTTCGGGAAACCACCGCACCCCTCCGCCGGCCTCCCACCATGGCACAGGGACTTAGGTCCCGAAGTGACCTCTCGTCGTCCTGTCCCACGCGACGAGGAGGGCCGGCAGGAGGAGCAGGTCCGCGGCCAGCGCCAGGAGGAAGGCCGTGGCGGTGATCGCGCCGAACTGGCGCAGGTGGCCCAGGTCCGCCGCGAGGTAGCTGGCGAAGCAGCCGACGAGCACGAGCGTGGTGAACAGGATCGGGCGGCCGGCGCGGGCCAGCGCCTGCTCGACGCCCCCCTCGCGCAGGCCGTGCAGGAGGTGCACCGAGTCGTCCACGACGACGCCCAGCGCCACGGCGCCGACGAGGCAGTTGGCCGCGGTCACGCCGAGCCCCGCCCAGCCCATGAGCCCCAGGACCCACACGACCGGCAGGACGTTGGGCACGAGCGAGAGCAGCGCCAGCCGCGGGCGGCGGGCCCAGGCGGCCACGAGCGCGACCACGACCGCCAGGGCCCAGGCGAGGCTCTCGGCCTGCGTCCGCAGCAGGTAGTCGTCCGAGCGGTTGAGCAGGTAGGCGCCCCCGGTGAGCTCCCAGCGGGCGACGTCGCCCAGCCGCCGGGGGAGCTCCTCCTCGAGCCGGCGCAGGAGCGCCTTGAGCTCGCGCGTGTCGACGAGGTCGAGCCGCAGCGAGAGGCGCAGGCGCGGCCCCCGCACGAAGCGCTCGACGAAGGCCGAGTCGGCCAGCTGCAGGGCGAGGAGGAGCTGCGCGGCCGCCGCGTCGTCGCGCGGGACCTCGCGCGGGCCGTCGAAAAGGTGGTGCGCCTCGCGCAGGCCGAGGTCCACGCTCTGCACGTGGCGCACGGCCGGGTGGAGCCCCGCGAGCCAGCCCTCGAGCCCCTCGAGGCGGCGCAGGAGCTCGGCCGGCGGGTCGCCCGAGGGGGTGGGCGCGAGCGGGTCGAGCACGACCTCGGCCGAGGTCGTCCCGCCCATGCGCGCGTGGACGAACTCGAGCGCGCGCCGCAGCGGCTCGTCCGGCCGCAGGTTCTTCACCAGGTTCTGGTTGGCCTCGAGCCGCCCGAGCCCGGGGAGCGCCGCCGCCGTGAGGACGGCCGCCGCCGCGACCACGGCCCGGGGGCGGCGGGCCCCTGCGCGCCCGAGCGCGGCGAGGAGCCGCTCGACGGGCCGGGCGCCGGGCGCCGGGCGCGGGGCCGGCGCCCAGCCGCCCAGGGCGAGCGGCGCCAGGGCCAGGAGCAGGCCGAACGCCGCCACGGCGCCGAGGCTGGCCGCCAGCCCCAGGTTCCGCACCGGCGCCACCTGCGAGGTGGCGAGCGCCGCGAAGCCGGCGGCCGTGGTCAGGGTCGTCATCAGGCACGGCGCCAGCACCTCGTCGAGCGCGCGCGCGAGCGCGACCCGGGGCGGCAGGCCGCCGCGCGCCAGGCGCTCGTGCGCCGTGAGGAGGTGCATGGCGTCGGCCACGCCGACGCACACGAGGAGCGTCACGAGGATCGCGCTGACGGTGCTCAGGGGCAGGCCGAGCCAGCCCATGGCGCCCAGGGCGGCGACCAGCGCGCCCGCCGTGACCCCGAGCGGCAGCGCCAGCGCCCGCGCGCTGCCGAAGAGGAGCCACAGCGCGAGCGCCGCGACCCCGAGGCCGAGCGCCAGCGCCCGCGCCACCTCGCGCAGGAGGAGGCGCGAGGCGCGCGTCGTGATCAGCGGCGTCCCCACGGCCGCGTGCGGGAGGTCGCGCCACGGGCCCGCGGCCAGGAGCGCGTCGACGGCGTCGCTCACCTCGGCGCGCCCCCGCGGCGTCCGCACCGACGGGTCCAGCCGGACCAGGAAGCCGACGTGGCGCCCGTCGGGCGAGATCGCCTGGCCGAGGAACGGCGGGTAGCCGAGGACGCGCGCGCGCCACGCCGCGGGGTCGTCGTCCCGGGCCTCGGCGAGCGCGCGCCCGACCAGGGCGCCGTCCTCGGCGAAGAGCACGCGGCCGTGCAGGGGCGAGGTCACCTCGACGACGTAGGGCAGCCCCCGCAGGGCGTCGCCCAGGGCCAGGAGGCGCCCCCGGTCCGGGTCGACGAAGGGGTCGGCCGCGTCGACGAGCACGTAGACCGCGTCGTCGCCGCCGAAGTCGCGCGTGAAGCGCGCGTAGGCCTCGAGCGCCGGGTCGCCGGCCACGAACAGCGACTCGTTGCTCACGTCGAGGCGCAGGCGCGGGAGGCCGCCGGCCAGCGCCAGGACGGCGGCGACGCCCGCCGCGGCCGCCGCCCCACGGCGCCGCACGAGGCGGTCGCTCCAGCGCTCGTCGTCGGGCCCCGCCACCCCGGTACTCTCCCCGCCGCGCTCCCCGGGGGCAACGGCGCGCGCGGTCTCGCGCGGCTAGAGTGTCGGGCGATGCAGGGCGCGACCGCCGAAGCCGAGCCCAGGGCGCTCTACTGGCCCCTCCTCCACGTCGACGAGCACCCGCATCTGCTGCCGGTGGCCCGCGGCCTGGCGGCCGCCGCGCTGGCCGCCGCCCCGGTCTCCGCCCAGGACGGGCCGGAGGTGCTCGGCGACCACGGCGGCCCCGACGACCTGCCCGCGCGCGCCGAGGCGCTCGCGGCGTGGGGCGTCGCCCGGCGCGAGGCCGCGGCCGCCGAGGTCGCCGCCCGGCCCGCCGCCTGGCGGGTCGACGCCCTGCGCCAGTACGCCCCCTGCGCGCTGCTCGAGGGCGTGTGGCTCGAGCGCGGCGCCGACGCCTCGCGCGCCCACACGCCGCTGGGCGGGCACCTGCTCTGGCTCCACGGCCACGCGATCGGCAAGGGCGACCCGACGAGGAACGCCGGCAACGAGTACCGCGGCCTCCTCCGCGCCCTCGGCGTCGACCTGCCGCCGCCGGGCGACCGCACCTTCGTCGAGGACCCCGACCTGCGCGCGGAGGCCTTCGCCCTGGCCGCCCTGCCGCTGGCGCTCGCGCCCTCCCCGCGCGCGCTCCTGCCGGAGGCGCTCGGCCTGAGCCTCCTGCACTTCACCGCCGGCCCCTCGCCGCTGGCCCTGGCCGCCGCCCCGCCCGGCGCCTGGCGCGAGCGCCACACCGACGAGGCCCGCCGCGGCCCGGCGGCCGCCCGCGCCCTGGTGGCCCTGCGCCAGCACCTCGACGACGCGGGCGCCGCGGCCCTGGCCCACTGGGCGCGCGCCTGGCGCGCCGCCCGCGCCTGGCACGCCGCCCTCGAGCGCTGGGCCGCGGCCCTGCGCGCGCGCGACGAGGGCGACCCGCGGGCGCGCATGCTCGCGCTCGTGCGCCGCAAGGCGCCGCACGGGGCCGGCTACCACCGCCAGCACACGGTCGGCGGCCGGCCGATCGACGCGTGGTTCTCGGCCCGGCCGGTCGACGCCGAGGGGTTCCTCGAGGCGCTCGCCGCCTCGCCGCTCGTCGTCCCGGGGCGCCCCCACGAGAGCCGCCTCCTGGCCCTGCTCGCGTTCGGCGGCCCCATGTTCGGCGTCTTCGACGCGGCCGAGCAGGAGGTCCTGCGCGCCTGGATCGCGGCCCTGCCCGGGGGCGCGGCCGACGCGCCCGGCCCCCGCCCGTCGGCGCGCCAGCCGCGCTCCGCGCGCCAGCCCGCCCCCCCGCCGCCGCTCCTGCCGGCGCGCGCCCCGGCCGCGCCGGCGCGCGTCGGCGACCGCGACCTCTACCACGGGCTCCTGAACGTCGAGGAGCGGCCCGACCTCCTCCCCGCGGCCGACGCGCTCGTGCGGCGGGTCCTGCGCCGCGCGCGCCGGGTGCGCGCCGCGCACCTGCGGCCCTTCCCGTGGAGCCCGGCCGCCCTCGACGCCTGGATCGACCGGCGTCACCGGGCGCAGGTCGAGGCCTACCGCCCGCCCACGGGGCCGCCGCTCCTCGACCGCGCGGACACCGTGTGGGTGCTCACGCAGATGGCGCCCACCGTGCTCGTCGACGGCGCCTGGCTGCAGTACGCCGCGCGCGCCACGACGGCGCACACCCACGTCGGCGCCGTGCTCCACGTCATCTACGCCGACGAGGTGGGCGGCGGCGACCCGGCGCGCAACCACCCGAACCTCCTGCGCCGGCTCCTGGCCGACCTGGGGGTCAGCCTGCCGCCGTTCGAGTCGCCCGAGTTCGCCCGCTGGCCGGGGTTCGTCGAGGGCGCCTTCGCGCCGGCCGCCTTCTGGCTGGCGATCGGGCAGCACCCGCGGCGCTACCTGCCCGAGCTCCTCGGGCTGAACCTGGCGATCGAGCTCACCGGGCTCGGCGCCACCTACATGCAGGCGATCGACCTCCTGCGCCACCACGGGATCGACCCCTACCTGATCGAGCTGCACAACACCGTCGACAACCCCGACACCGGCCACACCGCGCTGGCGGCCTGGGCGGTGAAGCGCCACCTCGAGGCGGTGGCCGCGCTCGGCGGCCCCGACCTCGTCGCGCACGAGTGGGCGCGCGTGTGGACGGGGCTGCGCACGACGGCGGTCACCCGGCGGCCGCTGGCGCGCGACCTGGCCCTGCGGCTCGGGCCGCGCGTCCTCTGGCGCTGGCTCGGGCGGCGCGTGCGGGCCCTCGTGGGCGGGGCGGCGTGACGCGCGACCTGGCGGTGATCGGCGTCTCGTGCCGGCTGCCGGGCGCCCCCGACCCCGAGGCGTTCTGGGCGGACCTCGCGGCCGGCGCGCCGCGCGTGCGCGAGGTGCCGCCCGACCGCTGGCCGCTCGAGCGCTTCTACGACCCGCGCGGCGAGTCGCGCGCGCGCTCGGTCTCGCGCTGGGGGGCCTTCCTCGACGACGTGCGCGGCTTCGACCCCGCCGTGTTCGGCCTGGGCGAGCGGCAGGCGGCGTGGATGGACCCGCAGCAGCGGCTGTTCCTCGAGCTGGCCCTCGAGTGCCTGGAGCGGGCCGGCTACGCCGGCGCGCGGGCCCGCGGGCGGTCGGTGGGCGTGTTCGTGGCCGTGACGCAGGCCAACTACCACGAGCAGGTGCTGGCGGCGATCGCGGCCGGCCACGACCTGCCGGGCAGCGTCTCCACCGGCGCGCTCAAGAACATGATCGCGGCGAACGTCGCCCAGACGTTCGACCTCCGCGGGCCGGCCCTGGCGATCGACACCGCCTGCTCGTCGTCGCTCGTGGCCCTGCACCTGGCCCGGCGCAGCCTGCTCGCGGGCGAGTGCGACCTGGCGCTCGTCGGCGGCGTGAACCTGAACCTCTCCGAGACGCCCTTCGTGACCATGTCGCGCGCCTGGGCCCTGTCGCCGACCGGCCGCTGCCTGCCCTTCGACCGGCGCGCGGACGGCTTCGTCCTGGGCGAGGGCGGCGCGGCGCTGCTCCTCGCGCGCGCCGACGAGGCGCGCGCGCGCGGCGACCCGGTCCTGGCGCTCGTGCGCGGCAGCGCGGTCAACAACGACGGCCGGGCGCTGAGCGCGACCGCGCCGCGGCCCGGCGGCCAGGAGGCGGTCATGCGCGCCGCCTGGGCCGACGCCGGGCTCGAGCCCGGCGCGGCCAGCTACGTCGAGGCGCACGGCACGGGGACGCGCGTGGGCGACGCCGTCGAGGCGCGCGCGCTGGCCGCGGTCCTGCCCCCCGGGCGGCGCCGCTTCCTCGGCTCGGTGAAGGGGAGCGTCGGCCACCTCCTGGCGGCCTCCGGCATGGCCTCGCTGGTGAAGGTCGTGCTCATGCTCGAGCGCCGGACGCTCGTGCCCACGGTGGGCCACGCGGAGCCGCGCGCCGACCTGGGGCTCGACGAGGCGGGGCTCGAGGTGTGCACGGCGGCCCTCCCCTGGCCCGCCGAGGACGGGCCGCGCCGGGCGGGGATCAGCAGCTTCGGCTTCGGCGGCACCAACGGCCACATCGTCCTCGAGGAGGCGCCCCCGCCACCGGCGCCGCGGGCGCCGCGGCCGGGCGCGGCCCTGTGGGCGCTGCAGGCGCAGACGCCGGCGGCCCTGCGCGAGACCGCCCGGCGGCTCCTCGCGCGCGTCGACGCGGGCGAGGACCCGCGCGACCTCGCCCACAGCGCCAGCGCCGCCCGGCCGGACCTGGCCTGGCGCGGCGCCGGCGTCGACCGCGCCGGGCTCCTGGCGCTGGCCGGCGCCGGCGAGGACGAGCGCGCCAGCGTGGCCCGGCCCGGGCCGCGCGCGGTGGTCCTCGTGTTCTGCGGGCAGGGGGCGCAGCGCCCCGGCATGGCGGCCGGGCTGTGCGAGGCCTTCCCCGAGGTCGCGGCGACCCTGCGCGCGGCGGGCGAGGTCGCCGGCCGCCCCGTCCTCGACTGGTGCGTCGACCCCGCGGCCCCCGCCGAGGCGCTGCTCGACGCCGCGGTCGCGCAGCCGGTGACGGTCGCCTACCAGGTGGCGCTCGCGCGGCTGCTGCTCGGCTGGGGGCTCGAGCCGGCGGCGCTCGTCGGCCACAGCCTGGGCGAGCTCGCGGCGGCCTGCGTCGCCGAGGCGCTGACGCTCGAGGAGGCGGTGCGCCTCGCGGCGTCTCGCGGCCGGCTGGCGACCGACCTCGCGCTGGACGGGGCCATGCTGGCCGTCTTCGCGCCGCCCGCCGAGGTCGAGGCCGCCCTGATCGACGGCGCCCCTGTCGACGGTGCGTGGATCGCGGCCACGAACGCCCCCGAGCAGGTGGTCGTCTCCGGCCGCCGCGACGCCGTCGCCGCCGTGGCCGCCGCGCTGGCCGCGCGCGGGGTCGAGGCGACGCCGCTGCCGCTGGCCAGGGGCTTCCACAGCCCGCTCGTCGAGCCCATGCTCCCGGCCTTCGCGCAGGCGCTGGGCGGCCTGCCCGCGCGCGCGCCGCGCCGGCCGGTCCTGAGCACCTGCACCGCGGCGTGGGTGGAGCGCTTCGACGCCGCGCACTGGCTCGAGCACGCGCGCCGCCCGGTGCGCTTCCTCGACGCCGTGCGCCGCCTCGCGGCCGAGGGCCACGACACGTTCCTCGAGGTGGCGCCCGACCGCGTGCTCAGCCGCTCGGTCGCCGCCGCCCTCGGGGGCCAGGGGCTCGCCTTGCCGCTCCAGCGCCGCGGCGAGCCCGCCGCCGCGCACCTGCTCGACGCCGTCGGGCGCCTGTGGGCGGCCGGCGCCGCGCTCGACCTCGGCCGCCTCGACCCCGGGGCGCGCCGCGTCGCCCCGCCGACGTACCCCTTCGAGCGCCGCCCGCTGTGGATCGACCGCGCCAGCCCCACCGCGGAGGCGCTCGCGCCGCACGGCCTGCTCGTGCGGCGCGTGGCCCTGCGCCTCGACCACGCCCGCTTCGAGGCGCGGCTCGGGCCCGACCACCCGCTCCTGCGCGGGCGCCCGGCGGCGGCGCGGCCGGCCCTCGTCGGCCTGGCCGCGCTGGAGGCGGCCCTCGGCGCGGCCGAGCAGGCCCTCGGCGAGCCGCCGGGCGGGCTGGCGCAGGTGACCCTCGCGCGCGACCTGCCCGGCGAGCCCGCCGCGCTCGACGTCGCCCTCTCGCGCCGCGCCGACGGCGCGCTGGCCTTCGTCGCGCGCGCGGGCGACGCGACCCTCGCCGAGGGCGTGGTCCGGCGCGGCCGCGACGGCCCGCCCGTGCCCTGGGAGACGGACGGCCTCCTGCGGCGCTGGGCAGGCCGGCCGGCGGGGCGCCTCCCGGGCGTCGCCGCCTGGTGGCACGACGCCTCGGGCGCGCTGGCGCGGCTCGAGCCGCCGCCGGCGGGCGGGCCCTACGTGCTCCACCCCGAGCCGCTCGCGGCGGCCCTGCGCGTGGTCGCCGCCGCGCGCGCGCCGGGCGGCGGCCTGGCCCCCCGGGCGCTGGGGGCCCTCGTCCTGCACGAGGGCGCCGACGCCCCGGCCCTGGCGCACCTGCGCTGGGCGGACGCGCCCGGCGGGGCCCTGCGCTGCGAGGTGACGCTCCTCGACGCCGAGGGGCGCGTGCGGGCCTCGCTCTCCGGGCTCGAGCTCGTGGCCGTCGCCGACGAGGCCGCCGCGTGGCTGCAGGCGCCCGCCTGGCGCGAGGAGGAGGAGGAGGAGGACGGCGCGGCGCCGGCGCCCCTCCGCGCGCGCGTCGTCGGCGGCGGCGCGGCGGCGGCCGCCTTCGCGGGCCTCGTCGCCGACGCCGGCGCCCCGGCCGTCGTCGACCTGCGGGGGCTCGAGGACGCGACCGACGTCGAGGCCGCCTGCGCCGACCTGCTGCGCGTCGGCCAGGAGCTCCCGCCCGGCGCGACGCTGTGGGTGCTGACCCGGGGCGCCTTCACCGCCCCCGGCGGCGGGCCGGCGCCCTGGCCCGAGCGGGCGGCGCTCGGGGCCCTGGCCCTGGCGCTCGGCGCCGAGCGCGCCGACCTGCGCGTCGGGGCCCTCGACCTGCCGGCCGACCTGCCGCCCGGGGCCCTCGGCGCAGCGGCGGCGGCGCTCGGGCGCCCGCCGCGGCCCGCGCTCCTCGCCTGGCGTGACGGCGGCTGGCGCCGGCGCGCGTTCCAGCCGCTCGGACCCGCCGCGCGGCGGCGCGCCCGTGCGCCCGAGGGCGCCTGGCTGGTGACCGGCGGGCGGGCGGCGTCGGCCGGGCGCTCGCCGGCGCGCTCCTCGGGCGCGGGCGGGCGCCGTGGTCCTCGTCGGTCGCCGCGAGGACCCGGCCACGGCGCGCGAGGCGGTGCGCGGCCTGCCGGGCGCCTCTTACCGCGCGGCCGACGTCGCCGACCCGGCGGCGCTCGCGGCCCTCCTCGACGCGGTGCTCGCCGAGCACGGCGCCCTGCGCGGCGTGGTGCACGCGGCCGGCGTCGTGCGCCCGGGCCCGCTCGCCGCCCGCGACCCGGGCGAGGTGGCGGCGGTCCTGCGGCCCAAGGTCACGGGCGCCCTGCTGCTCGCGCGGGAGCTCGAGCGCCGCCAGCTGCGGCCCGACGTCGTCGTGCTCTGCTCGTCGGTCAGCGCCGCCCACCCCGAGCGGCTCGGCGGCGGCGTCGTGGACTACGCCGCGGCCAACGCGGCGCTCGACGCCCTCGCCGCGGCGGAGCGCGCGCGCGGCCGCCCCTGGCTGTCGATCGCCTGGCCGGCCTGGGCCGAGGTGGGGCAGGTCGCGCGCGAGGGGCTCCTGCGCGCGCTCGCCGCGCGCGGCGTCGAGGCCCTCGACACGGCCCGCGCGCTGGCCGCGTTCGACGCGGCCGTGGCCTCGGGCGAGGGCCATCTCCTCGTCGCCCCGGGCGGAGACGCGCCGGCGTCGGCCGCGCCGGCGCCGCCGGACGCGACGCCCGCGCCGGCGCTCGCGGAGCGCGGCCCGGGCGCGCTGTCGCGCGACCCGGTCGAGCGGCGGCTGCAGCAGCTCGTCGCCGGCGCGCTCGGAGTCGCGCCGGAGCAGGTCTCGTGCGAGCGCCCGTTCGTGAGCCTCGGCGTGGACTCGGTGCGCGCGGTGGCGCTCCTCCGCGCGCTCGAGGCGGAGCGCGGCGCCGCGCTCCCGCCCACGCTGTTCTTCGAGCACCGGGACCTGCGCGAGCTCGCCCGGGCCCTCCGCGCGCTCGACGCGGCGCGGTCGCCGGCGCCGTCCGCCCCGGGCGCGCGCTGGCCGCTGCGGCGCGCCCAGCAGGCGCTGGCGCGCGCCTGCCGCCTGCACCCCGGCGTCCCGGCGCAGGCCTGGCTCGTGCTCGAGCTCGAGGGGGCCCTGCACCCCGGGCTCCTGCGCGACGCGCTCGGGGCGCTCGTGCGGCGCCACCCGCTCCTGCGCGCGCGCGTCGAGGACGACGACCTCGTCGTCGACGAGCACGGCGGCGAGGGCGTCGGCGAGGACGGGCTCGCGCTCGAGCGGGCCGAGGGCGACGCGCTCGACGTCGCGGCGACGCTCGCGAACCGGCCCTGGGGGCCGGGCGAGCCGCCCCTGCGCGCCCGCCTCGTCGGCGCGCGCCTGGTCCTCGCCGTGAACCACGTCCTCGCCGACGGGGCCAGCCTGCACCTCCTCGCGCGCGAGCTGCTGGCGGCCTACGACGCGCTCGCGCACGGGCGGCCGCCGCGCCTCCCCGCGCTCCCCTCGCTGGCCGAGGCGCCCGACCCGCCGGCCACCCCGGACGACCTTGCCTGGTGGCGGGGCTCGCTGGCGGAGCAGGCGGCGCACCTCCGCGCCGCCTACCCCTGGGACGGGCCGGCGGAGGGGCCCGTCGTCGCCTGGCAGGCGGCGCTCGCGGCGCCCGAGCGGCGGGCGCTCGACGCTTGGGCCGAGGCCGCGGGGCTGCGGCCGTTCCACGTCCTCCTGGCGGTGTGGGCCCGGGCGCTCGCGGCCTGGACCGGGGCGGCGGAGCTGGCCGTGGCCGTGGCGCGCGCGCGGCGGCCCGCGGGCTTCGAGGCCGTCGTGGGCGCGTTCGCCGACACCATCCCCGTGCCGCTCGTGGCGGGCCCCGGCGCGCCGCTGCTGGAGGACGCCCGCGGGGCGCGCGAGGCCTGGCGCGCGGCGAGCGCCCGCGGCTCGCCGTCCACGCTGGAGCTGGGCCCGCTCCTGCGCGACCTGGGCGCCGGCCCGCTGCCGGTCCTGAGCTTCGTGAACTTCGACGACCGCGCCCCCCGGGGCGCCCTGCGGCTCGGCGGGACGGCGGCGGGCACCGGCACGCCGCTGACGCGGCTGACCCTCCTCGCCTGGACGTGCGAGGGCGCCCTGCACCTGTCGCTCTGCCACCCGCGGGACCTCCTGCGCGAGGAGACCGCGCGCGCCCTGCTCGGGGCCGTCGCGGCGGGGCTGCGCGCGGCGGCCCGCGAGGCGAGCCCCGACGCGGAGCCGGCCGGCGACCTCGACCTCGTGGCCAGGGTCCTGGCGCACGCGCGCCGCGCCCCGGCGGCGGCGGCCGTCGTCGGGGCGGCGCCGCTGACCTACGGCGCGCTGGCGGCGCGGAGCGGGGCGCTGGCGGCGCGCCTGCGCGCCGCCGGCGTCGGGCCGGGGCAGGTGGTGGGCCTCCTCGTCCGGCGCGGCGCCGAGGCGGCCGTGGGTGTGCTCGGCGCCCTGCGCGCCGGGGCGGGCTGGCTGGCGCTCGACCCCGACGCGCCCGGCCCCTGGCGCGCGGCGCAGGTGGCGCAGGCGCGGGCGCGCGTGGTCGTGACGGGGGAGGGCGCGCCGGCGGTGGAGGGCGACGTCACGACCGTGCCGCTCCCGCTCGAGGGCGACGAGGGCGCGCCCGCCCCGGACGGGGTGCGGCTCGCGCCCGACGCGACGGCCTACGTCGTGTTCACCTCGGGGAGCACGGGGACGCCGCGCGGCGTGCCGATCACGGCCGCGGCGCTCGTGAACTACCTCGACTGGGCGCGGACGACGTTCGAGCTCGGGCCGCGCGACCGCGTCCTGCACACGAGCCCGCTGGTCTTCGACGCGTCGGTGCGGCAGCTCCTCTCGCCGCTGCTCGCCGGGGCCGCCGTCGTCCCCGCGGACGAGGCGACCGCCCGCGACCCGCGGGCGCTCCTCGACCTCATCGCGCGCGAGGGCGTGACGCACTGGACGAGCGTGCCGTCGTTCCTGGTCCACGCCCTGCGCGAGCTGGAGCGCCACCCCGCGCCGCGCGCGTGGCTGGGCGCCCTGCGCTTCGTCCTCGTCGGCGGCGAGGCGCTGCCCGGGGCGCTCGCCCGCCGCGCCTGGGACCTGCTGGGCGGCGCCGACGGCCCGCGGCTCGTGAACCTCTACGGGCCGAGCGAGACGACCGTCAACGCCTGCTTCCACGCGCTCGGGGGGCGGCCCGCCGACGACGCCGCGACGGTGCCGATCGGCCGCGCGGCGGCCGGGGCGCTCCTGCGGGTCGTCGACGCGGCGGGGACCGAGGCGGACCGGGGAGAGCTCGTGATCGGCGGGCCGGGGGTGTCGCCCGGCTACCTCGTCGCGGACGAGGCGGGGCGGTTCGTCACCGACGCGGAGGGGCGCCGCTGGTTCAGGACGGGGGACCTCGTCGAGCGCGCGGCGGACGGCGCGCTCACCTTCCTCGGGCGCGAGGACGGGCAGGTGAAGGTGCGCGGGCACCGCGTCGAGGTCGGCGCGGTCGAGGCGGCCCTGGCGGCGGAGCCCGGGGTGGCGCACGCCGTGGTCGGCGTCGTCGACGGGGCGCTCGTGGCGTGGTACGAGCCCATCGCCGCGGCGGCGGCTGGGG
>JAMLIC010000072.1 GCA_023954375.1 Planctomycetota bacterium | reverse complement strand
GGGGCGGGGGGGGCCCCCCCCCCGCCCCCCCCGACGCACCGCAGCGCCCGCCATCCTCGGCCGCAGCCGCGATCACACCACCGGGCCTTGACGCGGGGCCCGGCGTCCGGGTGAATGCTCCCCCATGGACGACCGGGTCGCCTGCCCCTACTGCGGCGAGGACATCCCGAGCATCGCCCGCAAGTGCCGGCACTGCGGCGAGTTCATCGACCCGGCCGCGGCGCCGGACGCGCGGGAGGCGTTGCCGCACCTGGCCCTCGGCGTGTTCCTGGGGGTCGTGCTCCTGGCGCTCCTGTGCGTCGTGGGCTCGATCGTGGCCACCGCCGCCGCGCCGGGGCTCCAGCGCGCCGAGACGGCGCGCAACGAGGCCGCCGCCGTCGCCGCCCTGCGGGCGGTCGTCGCCGCCCAGGAGGCGTTCCGGTCGTCCGACCCGGACCGCAACGGGGTCGCCGACTTCGGCGACCTCGCGCAGCTCGGCGCGGCGCACCTGCTCGACCCCGGGCTCGTCACGGGGATCCACGAGGGCTACCAGCTCGAGGTGGCGGCCTCGCGGACCGAGCCCCGGCTGCGGTGGATCGCCGTGGCGAGCCCCCTCACGCCCGGGCGCACCGGCGACCGCTTCTTCGCCGTGAACCACGCGGGCGCCGTGCACGTGCGCACCTCGCGCCCGTTCCCGCTCGACGTGATCGGCTGCGAGCTGCCCGGCGACGCGCGGCCGGTCGGGCCCTAGCTCACCACGGAGGACACGGAGGACACGGAGGAAGAACATGGAGTTGGCGCTCCAGGGGCTCTCCTCCGTGTCCTCCGTGTCCTCCGTGGTTGATTCCTGACCGGGAGGGCAGGAGGGTGCGGGGCTTCCTCAAGGATCCCGGCCGACGATGGCCTTGTAGACCCGCGCCGCCACCTGCCGGACGCCGGCGTCGGCGTCGCCCCGCGCGACCTCCCGGAACGCCGCCACGCCCGAGCCCAGGTTGGCGCCGCCGCCCTGGAGCTCCGCGCAGGTGTCGATCGCCTTGCGCCGGACCTGCGCGTCGGGGTCCTTGAGGGCGTCGAGGAGCGCGGGCAGGCCCCCGGCGTTCTGGACCGCGCCGAGCGCCACGACGGCGTAGTAGCGCTCGCCCACCGGCAGCGCCGGCGCGAGGTGCTCGCGCAGCCGGGCGACGCACTCCGCGACCGGCAGGCGGCCGATCGCGCGGCGGACCTCGTCGACGAAGGCCGGCTCGGGCGCGGGCTCGCGGCGGCTGAGGGCGAGCGCCAGCGGCCACGCCGCGTCGGCGTTGCCCACCTGCGCCAGCCCGCGCGCCGCGCGCAGGCGCACGCGCAGCGCCGGGTCACGCAGCCCCAGGCGCCCGATCCGCTCGACCGAGGCCGGGGTGGCCGCGGCGACGAGGAGCTCGATGGCGAGCAGGCGCAGCTCCTCGTCCTCGTGCCGCAGGAGGGGGGCGACGCTGTCCGGGTTCTCGACGACGAAGTCGACGAGCTGCTGGCGACCCTCGCCGCGGGCCCACTCGACGCCGCGCCCCTGCACGAGCCGCGCGGCGGCATCCTGCGGGGCGAAGCCGGTGCGGAGCATGGCGCGCAGGATCGGGAACTCGGCCGTGTCGCGGTCCAGGCACGCGGCGAGGGCGTCCGAGCGGCGGCGCGCGGCGACCTCGTCGCCGCTCGCCGGCCGGCCGATCAGCTCGACCAGCGCGAAGAACACGCCGCCCGTCGCCCAGCGCAGGGCGGGGATCAGGGCCTCGTCGTCGGGCTCCCGCGTGCGCAGGCTGTTGAGGAGGTCGGGGACCACCCGGTCCAGCCGGTCGTCGTGCCGCTCGCGCTCGACCAGGGCGCGGAGGAGGCGCATGCGGGCGCCGTCGTCGTTGTTGAGCCCCTGCTCGACCCACACCCCGTAGGCCCGGGCGCGCACGTCGGGCGCGCGGTGGGCGGCCGCGAGCTCCACGAGCGCCTCGACCTTGTCGCCGACGCCGTTCAGCGCGCGGCTGACGTAGGCCCCGTGGAGCTCCACGTCGGGCATGGGGTCCTCGAGCTCCGACAGGAGGAGCTCCTTGCCCTCGAGGGCCTGCCGCACGGCGATCCGCGGGTCGAGCTGGTCGGTCGGCGGCTGCGAGAAGAGGCCGCTCGTGAGCCCCTTGAGCTGCTCGTACAGCCCGCGCCCGCCGAGGAACGGGTCGATGAACGCCGTGTAGACCAGATAGGCCGCCCCGCCGAGGAGGGCGAGGGTGAGCCCGCCGCGGAAGGCCCGGTAGCCGAGGCTGCGCCGGCCCGCGGTCATGTCGACGCGGTCCGCCTTCGCGTTGTCGACGCGGTACACGGCCATCTGCAGGGCCGTCCGGGACATGCCGCCGCGCGGCGTCAGCTCGGCCCCGGCGGGCGCGGGTCGGTCGCCCTCCTCGGCCTCGGGCTCGGTCGACCGGACGGCGAACTGATCGAGCTCCTCGAACCGGCGCGTCGGCTGGAGGCCCGTGACCTTGCGCGGCGGCGGGAGCGGGTCGGCCTCCTCGCCGACGTCGCCGTCGGCGTGGTCCATGAACCGCGTCGTCGTCCGCACGTGCGCGACGTTCAGGGCGCGCGTGCTCGGGTCGCTCGCGTCCAGCCGGCCGGCGAACGCGCGCGTCGGCGGGTCGAGCGCCTCGGACCGCCCCGGCTCCTCGCCGACGTCGCCGTCGACGAGCGCCTCCCACGAGGTCTCGCCCTCCGCGACGCGCTCGAGCTGCGGCCCGTCGCGCCCCGCCGCCTCGAGCGCCAGCGCCAGGAGCAGGTGCAGCTGGTTCGGCCCCGGGTCGCGGCTGGGCGACGTCCACGTCGTCGAGACGATCAGGGCGCGCTGCGCCTCGTGGTAGGCGAAGCACACCCCGGCGCGGCGCTGGTTCAGCCAGTCCATCGCCCGCGACAGGTCGGGCGAGAAGTCGTCCACCGGGTAGCAGATCGTGCGCTCGAGGCGCACGACGCGCTCGTTCTCGTCGATGCGCACGACCATCTTCTGGCCGTCGACGCCGTCGCTCACGACGAGCCCGGCGCGGTCGCCCTCCACGGTCAGCCCGAGCGCCTCGAGCCCACTGGTCACCACGGCCCTGAGCGCGCTCACCCGGTCGGCCTCACTTCAGCGCCCGCAGGGCGTCCTTGACGTTGCGCCACGAGGCGCCCTCCTGCGCGCGGCGCAAGGGATCGGCGAACACCGCCTTCTGCGCGCAGAGCCCCGTGAGCGCCTGGCGCAGCTCGCGGGGGTGGATCGTCGGGCCGCCGCCGAGGCTCGGGAGCAGGTCGTGGCGGACGTGGATGCCCCGGCCGCGGCCCTGGGCCAGGTCGCCCACGTAGAAGCGGAAGGTCGAGAGCTCCAGCGCCAGGTAGTTGATCGCCGTCCGCAGCTCCTCGTGGACCTCGTCCGACAGCTCGGCGAGGAGCCCCTCGGCGCAGCAGATCCCCTGCCTGTCGAGGAAGAAGAACCGCACCCCGATCGCCTCGTAGGAGGGGCTCGGGGTGTACTCGACCCAGAGGTCGCGCCGCCCGTCCTCCTTGAAGGGGACCTTGAGCTCCTTGAGGGCGGCGCGCAGGTCGTTGGCCACGCGCGCCGCGTCGCCTGCGTGGGCCGAGACGTCCGGGACGAAGCTCACCGGCGGGCACCTCGCTGCGGGGACAGCCTACTGTCAGGCCGACCCGGGCGCCACCGCAGCGCCCGAGGGGCATAGGGGATTCCCTGATGCCGCACCATCGTCAGGCCGCCGCCTCCCCGCCCCCGCCGTCCTCGCCCTTGCGGCGCTCCCGCCTCTGCTTCTCCCATCGCTCCCGGGCCTTCTTCGACGGCTCGCCGTGCTGCGCGGCGAGCGCCCGCAGGGCCTCGCCCATGCGCCCGAGGCAGCGCGGCTTGCCGAGCACCTCCATGCTCTCGAACAGCGGCGGGGTGGCCGTCTTGCCGGTGACCGCGGCCCGGAGGAGCGCGAACAGGTCGCGGCTCTTCCAGCCGGTCTCGCGCGGCGTGGCGAGCGCCCGGCCGGCCTCCTCGAGCGCCGCGGCCGTCCAGGGCTCGACCTTGTCGAGGGCGTCGAGGACGTCGGCCAGCACCAGCCAGGCCTCCTCCGCCGCCGCCTTCGCCGCGTCGGCGGGCGACTCCGTCCCCTCCGGCTTGCGCGCCGGGACGAGCAGGTCGGGGCGCTGGACCACGTCGCCGAAGAAGAAGTCGGCCATGGCCAGGAACCCGCCGAGCGTCTCGGTCCGCTTGTGCACGAGGTCGGTGATCGCCCTCAGGCGCCGCTCGTCGCCGAACAGGTAGGCCTTGACCTGCGCGAGGTAGTCGTCGGACGAGAGCAGGCGCTGGTGGTGGGCGTTGATGTACTTCAGCTTCTCGAGGTCGAACACGGGCCCGCCCAGGCGGATGTCCTCGAGCCGGAAGCTCGCCGCCATCGCCTCGAGCCCGAAGACCTCCTGCTGCGACCCGTCCTCGGCGCGCGGGCCGCCCCAGCCCATGAGGCCGAGGAAGTTGAGCAGGCCCTGCGGCAGGAAGCCGGCCTCGCGGTAGTAGAGGATCGAGGTCGGGTTCTTGCGCTTGCTGATCTTCGTCTTGTTCTTGTCGTCGTTGCGCAGGAGCGGCATGTGGCAGAGGACGGGGACCTCGTAGCCCAGCGCGTCGAAGAGGACCTTGTGGATCGGCGCCGACGAGATCCACTCCTCGGCGCGGATGATGTGGGTGATCCCCATGAGGTGGTCGTCGACGCACGACGCCAGGTGGTAGGTGGGGAAGCCGTCCTGCTTGAGGAGGACCTGGTCCTGCAGGTCGGCGTTGGGCGTGGTGATCGGCCCGCGCAGGAGGTCGTGGACGACCGTCTCGCCCGTGGTCGGCATGGCGAGGCGCACGACGTGCGGCTCGCCGCGCTCGACCCGGGCGGTGACCTCGGCGGCCGGCAGCTCGCGGCAGGCGCGGTCGTAGCGGGTCGTCTCCTTGCGCGCCTCCTGCGCCTTGCGGACCTCGGCCAGCCGCTGCTCGCTGCAGAAGCAGCGGTAGGCCTTGCCCGCCGCGACCAGCCGGTCGGCGTGCTCGCGGTAGGTCGCCGAGCGCTCGCTCTGCCGGTAGGGCCCGGCGGGGCCGCCCTTGTCCGGCCCCTCGTCCCACTCGAGGCCCAGCCAGCGCAGGGCGGCGAAGATCGCCTCCTCGGAGCCCGCGCGGTAGCGGGCGCGGTCGGTGTCGTCGATCCGCAGGATGAACTGCCCGCCCGCCTGGCGCGCGACGACCATGTTCACGAGGCCCATGTAGGCCGTGCCGACGTGCGGGTCGCCGGTCGGGCTGGGGGCGATGCGGGTGCGGACGGGTCGGTCGGCCATGGCGAGCTCCTGAGACCAGCGCCTCAAGGTAAACGGCGGCGGGGGTCTGTCGAGGGCGGCACGAACGAGGCGCTGACCGCCTCACCGCCCCGGCACCACCCCCTGGCTCACCCCCACGAGCCGCCCCGCCTCCAGCCGCGCCTCGCTCACCGAGCCCGCCGGCACCTCGTGCCGCGCCCAGCGCTCCGGCGGGGGCGTCCCGGCGCAGGCGCCGAGCAGGCCCGCCACGATGTCGCCGTGCGTGACCACGACGACCCGCCCGCGCCCGCGGGCGAGCGCCTCGAGCGCCGCCAGCGCGCGGGCGCAGCCGTCCTCGAGCGCCTCGCCGCCCGGCGGGCGCAGGTCCTCGCCCGCCGCCCAGGCGGCGGTCCGGGCGTCCCAGCCGACGTCGCCGCGGAGCATGGCGAAGGCGTCCGAGACGACCACCTCGACCCCGCAGGCGCGGGCGATCGCCGCCGCCGTCGCGCGCGTGCGCCCCGTGTCCGAGCACACGACGACGTCTGCGCCCCCCTGCGCGACGACCCAGCGGGCGAGGGCCTCCGCCTGCGCCGCGCCCGCCGGCGTGAGCGCGTCGGGGTCGGCGTCGGGCGGTGGGGCGGCGACGTTCTTCCACGCCTCCGCGTGGCGCACCAGGTGGACGACGACCCCGCCGGGCGGCGGCCCGGCGTCCGGCGGGCGGTCGCAGCCGGCGAGGGCGAGGACCGCCGCGAGCACGAGCGTGGAGCCCCTCATCGATCACCCCTCCCCGGCTGCCCCGGTGACTGGAGGACCGTCTTACCCGGTCTCGCGCCGGCCCGGGACTCACGCCGATCGCCAGCCCCGCGCGAGCGCATCATTGCATCGCAGGTGCTTGCGTTGCGCGGGCGGGCGGACACAATGCGACGACCCGAGCCGATGCCCTACTTCGAGATCCAGCTCACGCCGAAGCTCCAGCGGGTCTACGACATCGTCCCCGACACCGTCATCGGCCGCGGCCCGCAGTGCCAGATCCAGCTGCTCTCGCGCGCCGTGTCGCGCCGCCACGCGCGCGTCGAGTTCGGCGACCAGGGCGAGGCGATCATCTCCGACCTCGGGACGAAGAACGGGATCAAGCTCAACGGGCAGCGGATCCAGGGCGCCGCGGTCATCGGCGAGGGCGACGTGCTCGTCGTCGGCGACGTGTCGATGGTCTTCCGCGCGGCGAGCCGCCTCGAGGTCGCCGCCGACGCGCTCGACTTCCGCGACCGCCCGCCCGCCCGCGAGGACCTGCCGCGCGCCCTCATGGCCCAGGCCTCCTTCCTCATCCGCGCCGACGCCGGGCAGGTCGCCACCTTCCAGCAGACGATCGCCCGCGCGCGGATCGAGCGGCTCGAGTTCGACGAGGCCACCCGCTTCAAGCTGCAGATCGCCCTCAAGGAGGCGCTCGACAACGCGCGCGTGCACGGGTCGAAGAACGACCGCGCCCGCACGATCGTCGTCACCTTCAGCGAGGACCCCGACGAGTTCCTCATGCAGGTGAAGGACGAGGGGCCGGGCTACGACTTCGAGCAGCGCCTCGCCGGGGCGACCGAGGTCGACGCCATGGAGGCCATCCGCAACCGCCCCGCCCTCGGCCCCGGCCTCGGGCTGCGGATCATCCTCAACTGCATCGACCGGCTGCAGTTCGAGGGGCGCGGCGCCGCGATCACCATGGGCAAGTTCAAGGAGGGCGGGCAGATCTTCGTCATCTCGGACGAGAGCGACATGGGCGCCGCGGGCGACGTCGACCCCATGGCGGTCACCGACGACGACGACGGCGGCTACGGCGAGGTGTTCGGCATGCCCCTGCCCGGCGGCCCGGCCGGCGGCGCCGCCCCGTTCCGGGACGAGGACTCCGAAGACGGTCCTCTGCGCCTCAGGTGACGGGGCCGCGCGGGGGGCGAGCGGCGTGCGCCTGGATCGCGGCCCTGCTGGCCGGCTGCGCGGCCCCCGGCACCGACCTCGAGGCCCTGCCCTTCTACCGGGAGGACCGGACGACGCCCGGCGTCACCCGGATCGACGTCCCCCTGGCGTTCCTCTCCTACGACGCCTTCGAGGCGGACGCGATCGCGCCGGTGGTCTCCTACGTCGTCCCCGACGGCAAGCCGCCGCCGGACGAGGACTTCAGCATCCTCCGCTTCCCCTGGCCGTTCGGCGCCTGGGTGCGGGACGGCGAGCGCCGCTCCTACATGCTCACGGCGTTCTTCGGCGCCGAGCGGCTGGGCTCGCCCGGCCCGGTGGGGCGGCGCCTGTCGACCGAGGCGGCCGTGCGCGCCCAGCCGATCGCGGTCGGCGCCGCCGACGCGGCGCGCGGGGGCATCGGCTCCTTGCCGTTCACCTTCTTCCACACGCGCATCGACCACGACGACATCCCCGACGTCCCGACGACCGACGAGGACGTGGACACCGGGATCCTGCCGCTGTTCGTCACCGGCCGGGGGAGCGGCGATCACCACGACTACTTCGCCCTGGCCCCGTTCGGCGGCACGACCCGCGGGCTCCTCGGGAAGGACAAGATCACCTGGTTCGGGTTCCCCTACCCCTTCTACGCGCGGGTCGAGGACCGGGCCTACACGTCGCACCACGTGCTCTGGCCCCTCATCAACTGGCTCGACGGGCCGCGCAACTCGGGCTTCCGCGTGCTGCCCTTCTACGCGCACTACGAGCGCAAGGGGTTCCGCGGCGACCCGATCTACGAGCGCACCTGGCTCATGTGGCCGCTCGTCACCTGGCAGAAGGAGCAGTACCCGGGCGAGCGCCCCACGCACACCTTCTTCACCCCGCTCTACGGCCACATCCGCGGCCCGACCGTCGACTCGGTCTCGGTGCTCTTCCCCTTCTTCCGCTACGAGGAGCGCAAGTTCCCCGAGCTGTGGGAGCTGCGCGCGCCGTTCCCGTTCGTCATGATCGGCGGCGGGCCGGACCGCTTCCGGGCGGACTTCTGGCCCATCTTCGGCTGGAAGCACCGCCCGGGCTTCGACCGGCAGTTCGCGCTCTGGCCGCTCTTCCGGCGCGAGGCGCTGGAGTACGACCGCGCGACCTTCGACGGGCTGTGGGCGCTCCCGCTCTTCTGGAGCACGCGCTGGCGCTACCACGAGACCGGGCTCGAGCAGCGGCGGGTGCGCGCCTTCCCCTTCCTCCACTACCGCGCCCTCCCGGGCGGGACGGTCGACATCGCCGCGCTCTCCCCCTGGTGGTGGGACGACGTCGGCTTCGAGCGCACGTTCGGCGCCTTCTTCCGCCTCTACCACTACCACCGCGACCCGGACGGCGGCGTCGAGCACCAGGCGCTGCTCGGGCTGTTCTCGTGGCGCGACCTGCCGGCGCTCGAGCGCGTCGACCGCCCGCCGTACTGGCGCCTGTCGCTCCTGTTCGGCATGTTCCACCTGCGCTCGCTCGGGGGCGAGCGCGGCCTGCGCCTCTTCTGGCTGCCCGAGCTCACCTGGGGCGAGCGGGGCGGCGCGGCGGGGCCGGTGGTCAGGGGGGGGCCGTGAGCATGCTCGCCGTGAGGGCCCGCGCGGCGCTCTCCGCCGTCGGCGGCTACCTGATCGACCGGACCCTGCACTCCGGCTACGCGCTCATCCTCGGCTGGCGCGCCCTGCGCTGGCTCCGCAGCCCGGGGCAGCTGTGGAAGCGCCGGCACATGATCCTCCGGCAGATGTTCGTCGCCGGGGTGCAGAGCCTGCCGGTGACGCTCGTCGTCGGCCTGTTCATCGGCTTCCTCCTCGCCTACTCGGCCGGCATCGAGCTGGCCCGCTACGGCCAACAGGCCGTCGTCGGTCAGCTCGTCGCCGCCGCCGTCGTGCGCGAGTTCGGCCCGTTCATGACCGGGCTGATCCTCGCCGCCAACGTCGGCAGCTCCATGGCGGCCGAGCTGGGGACGATGAAGGTCTCGGAGGAGATCGACGCCCTCGAGGTCATGTCGATCGACCCGGCGCGCTTCCTCGTCCTGCCGCGGACGATCGCCATGGCCGTCATGACGCCGGTGCTGACCGTGTTCAACGACGCGGTGGCGATCGTGGGCGGCGGGATCATCGCCCAGACGCAGCTCCAGCTCACCTGGGGCAAGTACTACCAGAACGTGCTCGAGGGCCTCACGGTCAAGGCGATCTACACCGGCCTGACGAAGGCGGTCGTGTTCGGGCTCATCATCGCGGTCGTCAGCTGCGCCGAGGGGCTGCGCACCGAGGGCGGCGCCGTCGGCGTGGGCCGGGCGACGCGGACCTCGGTGATCCGCTGCTACGTGCTCATCCTCGTCTTCGGCTACTTCGGCACCGTGATCTTCTACGGGCGGGCCATGTGAGCCAGGAGCGCCTGCCCACCCCCGACGCGGCCGCCGCCGCCGACCCGGCGCTCGCGCCGGCGGCCCCGGCCGGGCCGGCGGCGCCCCCCGCCCCGGCGCCCGAGGCCGCGGCCGCCGCCGCGCCGGGCGAGCGCCGGGCCATGGTGATCCTCGAGGGGGTGCACAAGGCGTTCGGGCAGCGCCACGTCATCCGCGGGCTCGACCTCGAGGTCCTCGAGGGGGAGACGATCTGCATCATCGGCGGGTCGGGCACCGGCAAGAGCGTCACGCTCAAGCACATCATGCGGCTCGTCGACCCCGACCGCGGCCGGATCTGGCTCGACGGCCAGGACATCACCGAGGTCACGGGCGACGCGCTCGAGCGGGCCCGGAGCAAGCTCGGCGTGAACTTCCAGTTCGGCGCGCTCCTCAACTGGCTGACCGTGTTCGAGAACGTGGCCCTCCCGCTGCGCGAGAACACGGCCATGAAGGCGCCGGAGATCGAGCGCCGGGTGATGGCCAAGCTCGAGCTCCTGAACATCCCGCACGCGCGCGACCAGTATCCGGACCAGATCTCGGGCGGCATGCGCAAGCGCGCCGGCCTGGCGCGCGCCGTCGTCATGGAGGAGTCGGTCAAGGTCATCCTCTACGACGAGCCGACGTCGGGCCTCGACCCGATCTCCACGGCCATGGTCGACGAGATGATCATCGAGCTGAAGGCGCGCCTGGGCCTGACGCAGATCGTCGTCACGCACGACATGGTCTCGGCCTACCGGATCGCCGACCGGGTCGCCGTCCTCCACGAGGGCAAGGTGGCCCAGTACGGCACGCCGAGGGAGATCCAGGAGTCGACGCACCCGTACGTGCAGCAGTTCGTCGCCGGACTGACCGCCCCGCCGCCGGGGCGAGGAGGGGGAGCCCGATGAAGAAGGCGCAGGTGGCCGAGATCATCGTCGGCCTGGTGTTCGTCGCGGCCGTGTCGCTCCTCGGGGTGTACACGATCGTCATCACGGGCGTGGGGCTCGGCCGGCCCAAGCTCTACCAGGTCGTCTTCGGCGAGGTCTTCGGCCTGCGCGAGGGCGACGCCGTGCGCATCGAGGGCTACGAGGTGGGCCAGGTGCGCGAGCTGCGCCCGCTCGAGGACAGCCAGATCCTGGCCGTGATCGAGGTGCGCGGGGAGGTCGAGATCTACGGCCCGGGCTCCGGCTCCGAGGTGAGCGTGGTCCCCTTCTCGCCGCTCGGCGGGCGCGTGGTCGAGGTGAAGCGCGGCAAGGCGGGGGTCGTCGAGGCGTACCGCTACTTCGGCGACGCCGAGGGCGCCGTGTCGCGCGAGGAGGCCGACGTCATCCAGGGGCACGCCGTGGGCGAGCTCCTGCAGACGCTCAACCGGCTCGTCGACGAGAACCGCGAGAGCGTGGGCCGGATCGTGGGCAACCTCGAGCGCGTGTCCGCGCAGCTGACGCGGACCGACAACATCCTCGGCTACCTGATCAACTCGCAGGCGGGGCAGCAGCGGCTCGAGGCCGTGGTAGACGGCATGAGCTCCTCCGCCGAGCGGCTCGACCGGATCCTCGGCCGGGTCGAGGAGGGGCAGGGCGTGATCGGCGGCCTCATGACGCCCGGCTCGCGGCTGGGCGACGACGTGGAGGGCGCGGTGTCGTCCGCGCGGTCGGCGTTCGACAGCGCGTCGACGATCCTGGCCCGCGCCGACGAGGGGCGGAGCGCGGTCGGCGTCCTCGTGAGCGACCGGCCGGACGTGACCGAGGCCACGCGCGGGATCGTCACCGACGTGAAGGAGATCACGGGCCGCGTGGCCGAGGGGCGGGGCACGATCGGCAAGCTGGTCCACGACGACCGCCTCTACGAGGGGGCGGCCTCGACGGCCGAGAACCTGTCGACGATCACCGAGCGCATGCAGAACGGGCAGGGGGTCCTGGGCGTCCTCTCGGACGACCAGGCCGGCGAGGACGTGCGCGCGATCCTGCGCCACGGCGCCTCGATCGCGGGGGCCATCGACGATCCGGAGGCCGGGGCGCTGGGCCTCCTGATCCACGACGACGTCCTCCGCGGCCGGATCTCCCGGATCGTCGAGGAGATGGAGCGGCTGGTGGTCGAGTTCCGCGACTCGCTCGAGGACGCCCGCGAGCAGGCCCCCGTCAACGCCTTCATCGGCGCCGTGTTCGCGGCGTTCTGACGTGGCCACGCCGCTCGTCAGCTGGCCGCGCCGCGCCGGCGTCGCCCTCTCCATCGCCGCCGGGCTGGCGGTGCTCCTCTACTACACGGCGCTCCTCTACCGCGAGGAGCTCCGCGACTGGCGCGAGGTCCAGGCCCTGTTCCAGGAGGTCGGCGGCCTGCGGAAGGACGACGACGTCGTCCTCGGGGGGACCCGGGTCGGGCGCGTCTACGAGATCGCGCTGATCCAGGACCAGCAGCTCGTCACCCTGCAGGTCTTCCCCGAGGTGCCGCTGCGCCGCGGGGCGGTGGCCGAGGTCGTGGCCACGAGCGCGCTCGGCTTCGTCGAGGTGCGCCTCGACCCGGGCCCGCTCGACGACCCGCCGCTCGCGCCGGGCGAGCGCATCGAGGGGCGCGTCGCCCGGGGCCTGGCCCAGGGCGCCACGATCCCGGGCCGCCGCCGCCTCATCGCGGAGGGGCTGCGCGACGTCGCCAAGGCCACCGAGGCGATCCGCGACCCCGAGTCGGGCACGGCCGGGCAGCTCCTGTTCGACGCCGGGCGCGCGACGTCGCTGCACGAGGGCCTGGGCCAGCTCGCCGACACGTGGGCCGGGATCGACGCCGGCCTGGCGCAGGTCGAGGCCGGCCAGGGGTTCGGCGCCGGGCTCGACCCGGCCAGCCTCGACGCGGTGGCGAACACCGTCGACGGCCTGCGCCAGACGCTCGGCGGCGTCGCCCGCAGCCTGCGCGACGTGCGCCGCGGCGAGGGGGGCGCCGGGCGCGTGCTCGCCGACCCGACGCAGGCCGCGTCGTCGCGCGAGGCGCTGCTCGGCCTGGCGGAGCAGACCCGCGACGTCCGCGACGGGCGCGGCACCCTCGGCCGCCTGAGCCACCCCGGCTCGGGCCTGGACGAGGCGCTCGAGGGGACCGTCGGCCGGTGGGCGGACGCCACGACGGACGCCCTCGCCGGCGAGGGGGTCCTGGGCGTCCTCTCGTCGCCCCTCTACACCGACAGCACGCGCGACGCCCTGCGGCGCACGCCGGAGGCCATGGAGGCGTTCTCCCGCTCGCCGCTCGTGCGCCGCCCCGACGCCCGGCGCGCGCTCGCCGACGGGCTGGCCGACGTCGAGGACCGCATGGTCGGCCTGCGGCGGAGCGCGGCGGCGCTGCGCGCGAACCAGTCGTCGCGGACGTACGTGGGCGCGATCTTCCTGGTGTTCTGAGCGCCGGCTCGCTGGCCCGAGGCCAAGGGCAGGACACGGAGGCAACGGAGGAGAACGGAGACCACGGAGGGCTCCCTGACCTCCGTTCTCCTCCGTTGCCTCCGTGTCCAATGACCAGCCAGGAGGCCCTCCGCTCTCATTCCTTGCCGACCAGGTCCTCGGCCGTCAGCTCCGGGGCCGCCTTCTCGTGCTCGTACTCGAGCAGCCCCAGCGCCGCGTAGTGCGGGCGCAGGCGGTCGGGCAGCAGGTGGATGCGCTTCAGGTTCGGCACGACCCGCCGGAAGAGCGTCCGCCGGAAGCGGGCCATGAAGCCCGAGCCCAGCATGGCCTGGTCCCAGGCGCGCTGGCTCATCGCGTGGCCCCAGAACTCGTCGTAGAACTCGTGCGCGAGGAAGCGGTTCCGGAGCAGGACGCAGAGCTCGAACGCCAGGTCCTCGCGCTCGCGCCGCGCCGCGGGCGAGAGGTCGTGGGCGTAGTGGTCCTGGAGGGCCACGACGCCGAAGTGGACGTGCCGCGCCTCGTCGGTGATCACGTAGCGCAGGAGCTCGCGCAGGAGCGGCTCGCGCGTCGACTCGCGGAGCGTCCCGAACGCGCCCAGCGCCAGCCCCTCGACCAGGAGCTGCATGCCGAGGAACTTCACGTCCCAGCGCCCGTCGCGCATGAGCGCGTCGAGGACGACGAACAGGTTGTCGTTGACCGGGTAGCGGCGCTCGAGCTTCTCGGTCAGGTAGCGGTCGAACACCTCGACGTGGCGCCCCTCGTCGACCACCTGGGTCGAGCCGTAGAGCTTGCCGTCGAGCCAGGTGAGCGCCTCCGTCAGCTGGCAGGCGACGAACAGGGCCCCCTGCTCGCCGTGGAGCGACTGCGAGAGCATCCAGGCGAGGAGGGCCGCGCGCTGCCGCTCCCGCTCGCGCGCCGGCAGCGCGCGGTAGCCGGGGAGGTCGACGAGCGGCAGGTCGCGCTCGACGAGCAGCTCGCGCGCGGGGTCGTGCGGGTCGACGGCCTGGCCCCAGTCGAGGTCGCGGTCGGGGTCCCACTGGCCGCGGCGCGCGTGCTGCGTGAGGCGGGCCACGTCGGGGCGCGTGCGCGGGTAGTCCCAGGCGAAGCAGGCGCGGTGGGCCGAGGGCACCTCGGTCGTGGGCCCGGCCTTGCCCTGCTGGAGCACCAGCCCGCGCACGGCCGGCCCGAGGAGGGTCAGGGCCAGGCGCGGGTTGCCCACGCGCGCGGCCTCCTGGAACGTCCCGGCGTTGCGGGCGAGGGCCCGGGCGCAGCCGGTCACGCGGTCGAGCAGGTCCATCATCGCTTCCTCGTCATCCGTCGCGGCGCGGGGCGGCCCCGCGGTCCGTCGTGGTGGTGGGTCCGGGGAGCAGGAGCGCCCGCGCCAGGGCCGCGGTGGCGTCGGGGCCCTCGCCCCACAGCCGCGCCCCCGCCGGGCCGGCCGCGGCGCGCACGAGCGGCGCGCAGGCGACCTGCAGGATCGCGGCGCGCACGGGCACGTCGGGCCGCCCGGCGCGCACGAACGCCTCGACCCGGTCGAGCAGCGGCGCGACCTCGCCCAGGAGCAGCTCGCGCCCGGGCCCGCGCCCGTCGATCACGTCGCGCAGGACCAGCGCGGCGAACGCCGGCCGGCCGGCGAGGAAGTCCAGGTAGCCGGCGATCATCGCGTCGAGCTGCGCGGCGAAGCCGCCGCCCGAGGCCATCGCCCGCTGGAGCGCCTCGCCGAGGTGGGCGAACGCGCGGGCGACCACCGCGGCGTAGAGCGCCTCCTTCGAGGGGAAGTGGTGCAGGAGCGAGGGGCGGCGGATCCCGGCGGCCGCCGCGATGTCCTCGAGGCGCGCGGCGGCGAACCCGCTCGCGCCGAACACCGGCTCGGCGGCCTCGAGGAGCCGCTCGGCCGTGGGGACGAGCGCGGCGGTCAGCGCGGCGGGAGGACGGGCCATGAGGCTCCCTACTCACGAGTAGATTAGCCTACTCGTGAGTAGGTTTCAAGCCGGCCCTGCCGCGAGGCGGTTGCGGGCGTGCGACGCACGGGTCCGGGTCTGGACCGAGCGCGAGCCGAATCCCATGGGGAGCGGTCGGTTAGGTCACGGCATGGGCCGCGCTCGGTCGGCGCCTCGGAACGAAAGGGGGAACGCGCTTGATGACCCGTTCGGCGGTGGTGACGGCGCTCTCGTGCGCCTGCGGGATCTGCGGCGGGGTGGTGCCGGCCGGCCTCCAGTTGACCTGCGTCGGCTGCGGCGCCGACTACCACCGCGCCTGCCGCCTGGCGGTGGGTCGCTGCACCTCGCGAGGCTGCCGGCGCGCGGCGGCCCCGGCGGCGCCGGCGGCGAGCGGGCCCCTCCCGCGGTTCGCCGCGGCCGCGTCGTGGGGCCTCGTCCTCGCGGCGGCGCTGTCGCTCGCGACGCCGCTCGCCCCGCCGGCGCTCGCGGGCGCGTGGGTCGTCTTCACCGGTGTGATCGCGGCTGCGGAGGCGCCGCATGGTGTGCTCGAGGGGGAGCGGCGCGTCGTGACCCCTGTCGGGTGACGGGGGAGCGGCGCTTCGTGACCCCTGTCGGGTCACGGGGAGCGGCGCGTCGGACCCGGCGCGAGGACCTGCCGGGACCGGGCGTGAGGGCCTGCGGGGTGACGGGACACGGATTGAAGGGCGAGGAGCCCCGTGGGAGGTTGGGCGCGATGACCTCGCCCGCGCGGATCGCCCACTACCCCACCTCGCTGCGCGAGCGCGCCGCGCTGCGACGCCTGGGGCCCGACGTGCCGGCGTTGCTGATCGAGCCCGAGGCGGGCGCGCCCGCCCCCGTCCTCCTGTGGCTGCACGGGCGCACCGTGAGCAAGGAGCTCGACAGCGCCCGCTACACGCGGCTCATGCGCGCGGGCGTGGGCGTGTGCGCGCTCGACCTGCCCGGCCACGGCGAGCGCGAGGACCCCGCCCTGCAGGCGTCCGACGCCCTCCCCGACCTCCTCGCCGCGGCGCTCGGCGAGCTCGACGGCGTGGTCGACGACCTGCGCCGCGTCGGCTGGGTGGACCCCGAGCGGCTGGCGATCGGCGGCATGTCGGCCGGCGGCATGGTGACGCTGCGCCGGCTGTGTGACCCGCACCCCTTCCGCTGCGCCGTCGTCGAGGCCACGGCCGGCGACTTCGCCCGCGCCGGCGAGGGTCGCTTCGAGGAGGCGCGCCGGCGCGGGCTCGACCCGCTCGAGCACCTCGACGGCTGGCGGCCGCTCCCGCTCCTGGCCATGCACAGCGAGGCCGACGCCGTCGTCCCCGTCGCCGCGATCCGCGGCTTCATCGAGGCGCTGCGCGCGCGCGGCGCGGGCCCGGTCGAGCTCGCCACCTGGCTCGAGACGGGCGCCCCTCAGGAGCACCTCGGCTTCGGCCGCGTCGCCGGCGAGGCGCGCCAGCGGCTCGTGGCCTTCCTCGCCGAGCATCTGCTGCGCGCGTGAGGGCCTGCGCCGAGTGATGCGCTCGCGAGCAGCCGCGACCGGCGCAGGCGCCCGGGCGACGGCGTTCGGCGCTCGCTGATCCGCAGACCAGAGCCCGGCCCCCTCGCCCGCCCCCGGCCTGGCCCGTGTTACGGTGGCGGGGTGGACGAGCCGAAGGGGAAGCCGACCCAGGTCGAGGTCACGAGCGACTACGTCCGCAGCCGCGACGTGCTGCTCGTGCGCGCCGACCTCGAGCCCTTGTTCCAGGACCTCGACCTGCACCTGCTGCAGAACGAGCAGCGCATCGACGCGCAGCAGCGGGCCATGCTGACCGACGCCCTGGCGGGGGTCATGCTGCACCTCTGCTCGCGCCCGCGCGACGAGATGACCGCCTTCACGATGAACTTCCGCGCGCCGCCGCTGAACGTGTTCGTCACGGGCGACAGCAAGCGCGGCAACGTGTGCGGGCGGGTCTTCACCAAGGACATCGCGATCGGCGGCGGCAACCGGATCTTCGCCCAGATCAGCCGCCCGCAGCTCCCGGCGCGGCAGAGCGTGGCCGAGGTGGAGGGCACGAGCGCCCTGGCGGTGATCGAGCAGTACTACCGCAAGAGCGAGCAGCTGCCGGTGCGCTTCTTCCCGCTCGGCGACGACGAGTTCGCCATGGTCGTCGCGCACCCCGACTACGACGCGGCGTGGTTCGAGCGCCTCGAGGTGGCCACCGTCCGCCACATCGAGCGCGACGAGGAGCTGGGGCCGATCGAGCGCCGCGCCTACCACTTCGGCTGCGGCTGCGACATGACGATGATCCTGCGCATGCTGCGCGGCGCGACGGGCGGCGACGTCGAGAGCCTCTACGGCGACCGTGACCAGCTGACGATCGAGTGCCCGCGCTGCGCGAGCGTGTTCCGCGTGCGCCGCGAGGAGCTGGTGCGCTTCATCGAGCAGGGGCGCCGGGATCGTCCGTAGCGGCAGATGCCAGAGGGTGAGCGCCTGCCAGGAGCTTTTAGCTTTTAGCTTTTAGCTTTTAGCTTTTAGCTTTTAGCTTTTAGCTTTTAGCTTTTAGCTTTTAGCTTTTAGCTCTGGGCCTTTGGCTGTTGACGGTCAGCCTCGCCGAGGAGGTGCCATGGCGCGCGGCCATCCATCCGCATGTGCGGATCCCTCAACAGCCTTCATGCGGCGGCCAAGAGCCAGCTGCTAACTGCTAACTGCTAACTGCTAACTGCTAACTGCTAACTGCTAACTGCTAACTGCTAACTGCTAACTGCTAACTGCTAACTGCTAACTGCTAACTGCTAACTGCTAACTGCTGACGGGTCTCACGCAGCGGGGCGCTCCTCCTCGTCCTCCCACAGGTCGCCGCCGTCGAAGAGGGTGCGCTCGCCGACCCACGCCTCGCCGTCCCACACCCACACCCGGTCGTCGCCCGGCCAGCGGACGCGCTGGCCGACGCGCGGCGGCGGGCCGTCAGGGGAGAGCTGCACCAGGAACAGCGGCGGGGGGAGCACCGCGCACCTCCACATGCAGCGTAGCGGCGCCCGCGCGGTCGGTTAAGGGGAGAAGCCGGCGCGACGGGATGACGCCGCGTGCTATCCTCTTGCCCGCGCGGCGCTCCGGGGAGGGTCGCGGCGGGAGGGGCCCATGGGCGACTACACGGACTTCGACGAGCAGCAGGCGGATCGGGCCGGGAGCAGCGGCTTCCTCAAGTTCTGCCTCATCTGCGGCTGCCTCCTCCTCCTCCTCATGGGCGCCGGCGCCGGCGTCATGTACTGGCAGCTCAAGGACATGTTCGTCATGGACCCGGTCCGGGTCACGGCGAAGGTCGAGGCCGAGATCCTCCCGGGCGCCAAGGTCCCCGACGGCTACTCGGGGATGTTCGCCATGCGTTTCCCCGGCGGCCTGATGGAGTTCGCGCTCATCGCCCCGGAGGGCATGCAGCAGCAGGCGAACCAGAACACGCTCCCGCTGATGATCATGGCCTGCACGATCCCGCCCGGCTCCTCGGCCGACGAGGTGAAGGGCCAGATGCAGCAGGCGATGCAGCAGCAGACCGGCCGCGCCGGCGGCAACATGAAGGTCGAGGCCGAGGAGCAGCGGACGATCACGGCGCGCGGTGTGGAGGTCACGCTGCAGGAGCACGTGGGCGTCGCCGACAACGGCGTGAAGATGAAGCAGCTCCTGGTGATCGTGCCGCAGAAGCCGGGCTCGAGCCAGCAGGTCCTCCTCATGTTCATGGGCAAGGAGGACATCTTCGACCAGGCCGCGGTGGACGCGTTCCTGGAGTCGCTCAGGTAGTCACAGCCCCCGGTTCCGCTCGCGGCGCGCCGCCGCGTCGCGCGCGGCCGCCGCGGCCGCCTCGAGCCGGTCGCGCTCGTCGCGCTCCGCGGCGCGGGCGGCCGCGCGCGTGAACGCCAGCGCGGCGTCCTCGTAGGCGCCGTCGCGCTCGAGCGCGCGGGCCAGCGCCTCGTGGGCGGCGGGGAGCCACGGCAGCAGGCGCGCCGCCTGGCGCGCCTTGGCGATCGCGACCTCGGGGCCGAGGAGCGGGCCGGCGCGGCGCAGGGCGACGACCACCTCCTGCAGGAGCAGGGCGTCGGCGAGGACGGACCCCGCGTCCGGACCCGCGGCCGCGGCCGCCAGGGCGGCGTGCTCGAGCCACTCGCCCGCCTCGTCGAGGTCCTGCCCGCGCAGGGCCACGCGCGCCCGCGCCAGGAGGAGGCGCGGCGCGAGGGCCGGGTGCGGGAGGTCGTCCAGCAGCAGGTCGAGCGCGCGCGCGGCCCGGGCCAGGTCGACGTCGTCGTGGCCCGCGTCGAGGTCGCCGGGGGCGGGCCCGCGCAGGCCGGCGGCGAGCCACCCGTAGAGGGCCGCCTCGGCGGCGGCGCCATCGCGCACCTCGGGGGGCGCGTCCTCGCGGGCGGCGAGGGCGGCGAGGCGCTCCTTGGCGCGGCCCGCCTCGCCCGCGGCCGCGAGCAGGCGCCCGAGCGAGCGCGTCGCGGCGGCCGCGTCGGGCCGCCGCGCGACGAGCGCCTCTAGGACGGCGCGCGCCTGCGCCAGGCCGGTCGGGTCGAGGTCGCCGTCCGGGCCCGGCGCCGCGAGCGCCGCCGCGCGCGCCAGGGCGAGGCCCTCGTCGTCGGGCGCCTCGCGAGAGGCGCGCGCCAGGGCGTCGAGCGCCTCCTCGCGGTCGCGCCGCGCGCCGCGGGCCAGGAGCAGCCGGGACAGCCCGCGCCAGGCGACGACGTGGCGCGGACCCAGGCGCGTGGCGCGGCGGAAGCGCTCGATCGCGTCGTCGGTGCGCCCGAGCGCCTCGAGCGCCTGCGCGAGCTGCAGGTGCGCCTCGAAGTCGAGCCCGTCGAGGGCGCAGGCGCGCTCGAGCGCGGCGGCGGCGCCCGCGTGGTCGCCCTGCAGGAGGAGGGCGAAGCCGAGCTCGCGCCGCGCCCGCGGGTCGTCGGGGCGGGCCTCGACGAGGCGCCGCAGGGCGGAGATCGCCGCGGCCACGTCGCCGCGCACGAGCGCGGCCTCGGCGTCGCGCTGGAGGCGCGCGTCCGCCGCGGCCAGCCGGCGCACCCAGTGGACCTGGGCGCGGGGCAGGTCGATCACCACGCGGTCGAGGCCGCGCGCGACGGCGACCCGCACGAGGTCGGGCCGCTCCTCGACCACCTCGCCGTGGATCGACGTGCCGTCGCGGAGGATGACCTCGTCCTCGCCCGCCCGCGCGGGGGCGAGGGCGAGCGCCAGCGCGACGGCCGCGGCGGCCAGCGCGCGCACCGCGGTCAGAAGCCGAAGCGCCAGTTGAGCTGCCAGCGCCCGCCGTCGTACGACCCGCGCACCTGGCTGCCGAAGCCGTAGCCCACGCCGCCGCGCGGGACGACCACAGGGCACGGCGGGCGGTAGATGCCGCCGCCCCAGCCCCAGCCGCCCCCCAGCCGCCGATCACCCGCACGCCGCCCCAGGGGTTCAGGAGGTTGTAGCCGCTGTAGATCCCGCCCGGCCGCTCGTAGGAGTCGAGCGCGCGCTGGCGTGCCCGCTCGCGGGCGAGCTCCTGCGCGTAGAGCTCGGCGCGCTCGCGCCGCGCCTGCGCGACGGCCTCGCGCTCCGCCTCGCGGCGCGCCCGGGCCCGCGCCTGCTCGGCCTCGCGCTCCGCCTTGCGCGCCTCGGCGGCCTGGCGCGCCTGCTCGACGCGCGCCGCGCGGGCCTCGGGGGTCATCCACTCGCCGTCGTGCTGGACGAGGCCGAGGGCGCGGTTCCGGTCCTCGACCGTGATCCAGCGGCCGTCGACCTTCACGTAGCCCAGGGCCGCGCGGGCGCCGAGGTGGTCGGTGTCGACGCGCAGGACGGAGAGGAACGCCTTCCTCGCGTCGTCGGCGAAGCCGTTCTCGCGGCAGAACACGGCGAAGCGGTAGCGCTCGTCGGCCGTGCCCTGCGCCAGCTCCGCGCGCAGCCGATCGAGCTGGTCCCAGACGTCGTCGGTCTCCTCGATCTTGACGATCTGGCTGCGCTCGACGCGCACCTCGCCCAGGCGATGGCGGATGATCACGGTCGTGCCGCTGACGGTCACGGACCCCTCGAGCACGCGCCCGTCGGCGAGGGTCACGATGTCGGCGCGGGCCGTCCCGGCCAGGAGGGCCAGGAGGGCGGCGACGGACCAGCAGGTTCGGCTCACGGTCGGCTCCGGTCTCGCCCGCGGGCGAGGCTGGGGATGCGCCCCACCAGCATGCCGCCCCGGGGCCCCCCGTTCAACCCCGATCCCGGCCCGGCGCGCCGACTTGTCGCCGGCGGCCCGGCGTGGCGCAATGGGCCACATGGTCACGAAGGGACAGCTCCTCGAGCGGCCGGTGGTGATCCCAGGCGGCGAGTGGTGCCTCGACGGGATCTACCTGCGCGGCCAGGCCCCGGGCCTCCTCCTCGCGTCGCCCTTGCCGGGCAGCGGCGGGAGCATGGCGAACCCGCTCACCAACGAGCTGGCCTACGCCGCCGCGCACGCCGGCCGCGCCAGCCTGCGCATGGACTACCGCGGCGTCGCCGGGAGCGAGGGCCAGCCCTCGGACGACCTCGACGCCGCTGTGGCCGACCTGCGCCTCGGGCTCGACTTCCTCCTCGAGTCGACCGGCGCGCCGCGCGCGGCGATCGCCGGGGTGTCCACCGGCTGCTGGGCCGCCCTGGCCGCCGCGGTCGCCGATCCGAGGATCGACCGCGTCCTCCTCGTGGCGCCGCCCCGGCGTCAGGGTCCGCCGCCGGGCACCCCCGACTACGCCGCCCTCGGCCGCCCGCTGCTGGTGGTCGTGGGCGAGCTCGACCCTGCCGCCGACCCCGCGGCCGAGCTGTCGCTCACGGCCGGCGGCGCGCACGGCCGCCTCAAGGTCCTCCCGGGCGCGACGGCCGGCCTGAGAGAGGCGCTCACCGACCTCGCCCACCTCGTCGCGCCGTTCCTCGGCGCCGAGCGCCGCCACACCGACGAGGACCCGCGGCCGCGCGGCAAGCTGTTCTGAAGGCGGGGCTCACACGCCCAGTACCTCGGCTTGCGCCGATCGTGGGCGACCGCGAGGACGACGACCTCGTCAGGCTCGTGGAGGAGAGCGACCTGGGCACTGCTTGCCCTCGAAGCAAGAGGCCGGTGACCTCATCACGCCATGATCACGAGCGGAATGGAGCTGCGAGCGAGGCGAGGGCGCGGAGGCCGAGGCGAGGCGGCGCGCGGGGGGGGGGTTCCCCGGCCCGGCCCCCCCCCCCCGGCCCCGCGCCGCGTCGCCCGGCATCCGCGGCCGCAGCCGTCGATCACACCGGGAGGCTCACGGGCGTGGAAAGCGCTCGGCGAGCCGGGCCTCGACCTCGTCGAGCGTCGTCCCGCTCCGGTCGCGGCGGGCCTCGTGGGCCCGCCGCTCGATCTCTGTGAGCCACTCGGGGTCGAAGGGCCCTTCCTCCGCCTCCAGGTTGGCGGCGAGCTCGGCGATCAGCGCCGCCCGCTCCGAGAGCGGGAGCTTGAGGATCTCGTCCAGGAGCTCCTTGGTGCGCTCGATCATGGTCCTGTCAGGATAGCGTCCAGCCCCCGCCCTGGCATCTCGGGGGCCCGTCCGCATCGAAGCCGCTCGGGTCGTCCTCGTCGCCGATCACCCCCCTGGGGATGTCGTCGTTCGATTCACCCCCACCAGGCGAACAGCGCCGCCGAGAGCAGGTCGCCGCGCCAGAGCGCCAGGCCGAAGCCGGCCGAGTGCAGGAGCATGAGCGGCAGCCCCGGCAGCTCGCTGGCGATCATCCCCTCGCGGACCTCGACCGGCCGGCCGAGGGCGCGGCGCGCGACCTTCACGACCGTGAGCGCGGTGAACAGCGCCAGCCAGGCGACCAGCGCGGGCGTCGCCTGCTCGAGCGTGCGGTAGACCTCGGGGTCGATCGGGAGCCGCATGCGGCCCAGTGTGCCAGGGGTCGGTCGACGGCGCCCGAAGGGGCCGCAGGCCGGGCCTCCGCGCTCCGGGCTGCGCCGAGACCTGACTGCGGCTGGTCGTGGGCGATCGTCGGAGCAGGACGACGCGCGATCGAGAGCGCCCGTTGGCGCTCTCGCGTCGCGAGTGCCACGCTGGTGGCATGCGCGCTCGCCTGCTCCCGGTCACGTCGATCCTCGCCGCGTTCGCGCTCGCCGGCTGCCCGCGCGGCAACTCGATCACGGTCGGCGCGGACACCTACTTGCCGGCGTCCGAGGCGCCCTACGGCGTGGACGGCGTCGTCCTGGGCGCGTCGATCGCCGACGTGCGCAGCGCCCTCGGCGCGCCGACGGAGGAGATGGGGCAGCCCGACCGGCGGTTCGCGCGGTTCGCGCGCGGTACGGGGGTGACCACGCGCGACGACGTCGTGGTCGAGGTCAGCGGCGCGGCGCTCACGCGGGGCGACGCCGTCCTCGTCCGCGCCGGCTCGACCGAGGAGGAGGTCGTCGCGGCGCTCGGCGAGGGCTGGGTCGAGGAGCAGCACCAGCCGACGCAGGCGGGCGGCGGCATGATCACCACCGGCTCGCGCTTCGTCGGCAAGGAGGTCCGCTACCGCGACGGCGACGTGACCTTCTACCTGTGGATCCGCGACGGCGAGCTGCGGAGCGTCAGGTCGCGGCGCGGCTGGCCCCGCCACCAACGGGAGCCGAGGCCGCGGTAGCGCGGGCGCCCGCGTCGCCCATCGACCCAAGGTGGAAGGCGCGCCACGCCCGGGGGTCAGCGGGCGCCCCGGGGCCTATGATCCCGCCCCATGACCCCTTCGAAGCCCGACCCGACGCCGCCCCGCCACGCGCCCGCCGAGGAGCTGGGCCACGACGTCCGCCTCCTGGGCGACCTCCTGGGCGAGACGCTGGCCGAGCAGCGCGGCCCGGCCGCCCTGGCCCTGATCGAGGACGTGCGCCACGCCGCGATCGCCCTGCGCCAGGGGGCGCTCGCGGGCGGGCGCGACGCGTTCGCGGGCAAGCTCGCGGCGCTCGATCTCGACGCCCTCGAGCAGGTGTCGCGGACGTTCACCCGCTACTTCCACCTGATCAACGCGGCCGAGGAGCAGCACCGCGTGCGCGCCCTCCGCCGGCGCGACCGGCCCGACGCGGCGCCGCCGGGGTCGATCCGCGCCGCGTGCGCCGACCTGGCCCGCGCCGGCGCGACCCCGGACGACGTCCGCGCCCTGCTCGGGCGCATGTTCGTCATGCCGGTGCTCACCGCGCACCCGACCGAGGCCCGCCGGCGCACCGTCCTCGACCACCTCGAGCAGGTCGGCCTCGCGCTCGAGCGGCTCGACGACGCGCGCAGGGGCTGGCGCGAGCGCCGGCGCACGCTCGAGGCCCTGCGGGAGGTCGTCCTGGCCCTGCACGTGACCGAGGACGCGCTGCCCGAGCGGCCGACGCCGCTCGAGGAGGTGCGCGCCGGGCTCGACGTCTTCGAGCGCACGCTCGTCGACGTCACGCCGGCGATCTACCGCGAGCTCGAGGACGGGCTCGCGGCCGCCTTCCCGGGCGAGCCCCTCGAGGTCGGGGCGGTCCTCCGCTGGGGCACGTGGATCGGCGGCGACCGCGACGGCAACCCGAACGTCACGGCCGAGGTCACGGCGGCCGCCCTGGCGCGTCAGCGCGCCGTGGCCCTGGCCAGCCACGAGGCCGAGGCCGGCGTCCTCGGCCGGGCGCTCTCCGCGTCCGGCCGCCGCCTGCCGCCGCAGGCCCTGGCCGCCCTCGAGGCCTCGCTCGCCCAGGACCGCGAGCGCCTCCCCGAGGTGGCCGTCCGCGCCCGGCGCGAGGTCGCGCGCGAGCCCCTGCGCGAGAAGCTGCGCTACGTGCGCGCGCGCCTCCAGGCCACCCGCGTCCGCGCCGACGGCGGCTACGCCGACCCGACCGCCTACCTCGACGACCTGCGCCTCCTCGAGCGGACCCTCGTCGACGCCGGGCTCGGCCGGCTGGCGCGCGGCCGGCTGCGCGACGCGATCCGCCGGGCCGAGGTGTTCGGCTTCCACCTCGCGAGCCTCGACCTTCGCCAGCACTCGGCCGTGCACGAGGCCGCCACGGACGAGCTCCTCGCCCGCGGGGGGGCGCCCGGCTACGCGCGGCTCGCCGAGGACGAGCGCGTGGCCCGCCTCGCCGGGCTCCTCGACCGCGCCCACCTCCCCCGCGCCCGCGACCGCGCCGGCCTCTCGCCGGCCACGCGCGAGCTGCTCGCCACCCTGGACGCGGTCGCCCGCGGGCGGCGCGACGCCGGCCCGCTCGCCTGCGAGCGCTACGTGGTCAGCTTCACCAGCGCGCCGAGCGACCTGCTCGAGGTGCTGTTCCTCGCCCGGACCGCCGGCCTGGCCCTCGACGAGCTCCGGCCGGTGCCGCTCCTCGAGCAGCTCGAGGACCTCGCGCAGGCCGGGCCGTTCGCCCGGCGCGTCCTCGACCTGCCCCCCCTGCGCGTGGCCCTGCGGGGCGAGCTCGAGGTCATGATCGGCTACTCGGACAGCGGCAAGCAGGTGGGCTACGTCGCCAGCGCCGTCGCCCTGCGCGACGCGCAGCGCGCGCTGGCCCGCGTCGCGCAGGACGAGCCGGACCTCCTCCTCACCGTGTTCCACGGCCGCGGCGGCGCGATCGGGCGCGGCGGCGGCCCGGCGAGCCGCGCGATCGCCGCCCAGCCCCCCGAGGCCCTGCGCGGCCGGCTGCGCGTCACCGAGCAGGGCGAGACGATCGCCGCCCGCTACGCGCGCCCGGAGATCGCCCGCCGCGACCTCGAGCAGATGCTCGGGGCCGTGCTCGCGGCCTCGCACCGGACCGAGGGCGAGCGCCCCGACCGCGAGGCCACGCTCCAGCGCGCGGCGCGCGCGGCGCACGCCGCCTACGCGGGCCTCCTCGCCGACCGCGAGCGCCTCGCGCGCTACGCCGTCGCCGCCACGCCGCTCCAGGAGGTGGCCCAGCTGCCGATCGCCTCGCGCCCCGCGTCGCGGGCGAAGGGGCTCGTCTTCGAGGAGCTGCGGGCGATCCCCTGGGTCTTCTCCTGGAACCAGAGCCGCCACGGCCTCCCCGGCTGGTTCGGGCTCGGGAGCGCGCTCGAGGCGGTCGCGCAGGACGAGGGGCTCGAGCGGGCGCGCGCGCTCTACGGCGAGTGGCCCTTCTTCCGGGCGCTCGTCGACAACGCCCAGCTCGCCCTGGCCCGCGCCGACATCGACGTCGCCGCGCGCTACGCCCGGCTCGCGGGCGACGACGGCCGGCCGGTGTTCGAGGCGATCGCGGCCGAGCACGCGAGGACGGTCGCCGCCGTCCTCCAGGTGACCGGCGCCGCGGCCCTGCTCGCCGACCAGCCGACGATCGCCCGCACGGTCGCGCTCAGGAACCCGTACGTGGACGCGCTCAGCCACGCCCAGGTCGAGCTGCTCGCGCGGCTGCGCGCGGCCGGCGACGACGCCGAGCGCGCGCGCCTGCGCGAGGTGCTGTTCACGACGATCAACGGGATCGCCGCCGGCCTGCAGACGGCGGGGTGACGCGCGCGCTCGGACCGACCGGCGAGCGCGTCAGGCAGGGGCGGCGGGCGGAGCCGCGCCCTCGGCGGGCTTCTTGAGCACGAGGACGTAGACCGCCGCGGCGCCCGCGCCCCCCAGCACGAGCAGCACGACGAGGAGCGCGCACACCCAGACGAGCACGCCGCCGCCGCCGCCGCCGCCGCCGCTCGGCTTGGCCGCTCCGGCCGGCAGGTTGGCGATACGCATCTGCTGGACCGGGCCCTGCGGGTTGGCGTACTTCCAGGGCGGCGCCTTCTGCACCCCCGACTCCTTCATCGTCATGATCGACCATTCACGCCACACGCAGACCCCGTCCTTCTTCAGGCGCTCGGTCGTGTAGGCGCAGTGGAGCGGGAGGAACCACTGGGTCGTCTGGCCCAGCGCGTCCTTGTCCAGGCTCCTCCAGTCGCCGCGGACGATCACGTGAAGGAACTCGCGCCGCTCGCCGTACTCGTCCGGGTCGGAGAACTGGGCGTCGCCCTCGTGGTGGTTCAGCCACTCCAGCGCGCTCTTGCTCAGCTCGCCGGCGTCACCGGGCCCGGCGAACAGGGCGTAAGGCTCGGGCCCGGTCGCGGCGTCGAGGAGCGGGTCGCCCTTGGCCCGGTGCGCCTTCACCTCCTCGTCCCAGCCCGCCAGGCGGCCCTTGATGGCGGCGTCGGCGGGGTTCCAGCGGGCGGCGTACTCCATGAAGGCGCGGACCGCGTCGTAGTCCGGTCGGAGGCGCTGCGTGCTGGCGAGCTCGGCGTCGACCGCACGCATGATGACGTCGGCGGTCTCCTTGCGCAGGTCCTGGATCCCCATGACTCCCTTGCCGAGCCCGCTCAGCGCCTCGGGGACCGTCGTGGCGCGGGAGCCGCCGGACCCGCGCGCGGGCCCCCGGCCACCCGTGAGCCCCTCGATCTTCTGCGCCACCTGGTTGAAGTCGGAGCTCCCGTAGCGGCCCGACATGATCTGGTCCAGGCGCTCGGTGATCGCGGGCAGCGCGCCCTGCTCCAGCGCCTCGAGCTTGCCGAGCTTGTCCTGCACGTCCTTGCCGATCGGCCGGCCGGGGCGTAGCGCGTTGCGGGCCGTGTTGAAGTTGTGGTCCTTGCTCACGTAGTTGAGCGTCTTGTAGTGCTCCTCCCAGGTCTGGACCAGCCACTCGCGGTCCGCCTTGGCCTGCTCGGCGTCCTGCGCCAGGACGACCCCCCAGGAGGCCACCACCAGGACGCCTGCCACCACCCGACTCGTGCGCATCACCACCCCCTTCGGCTCCGCCTGCCGCGGAGGGTAACCGCCCCGCCTCCTCCGGGCATCCGGGTTTTTCCAGGGGGACGCCTGGTCACTTCATCCGGCCCGTCAGGCGCCCAGCACCACCGCCACCGCGTCCAGCAGCACCTGTTCGCGCCGCACGCTCTCGACCAGCCGCTCGCGCAGGGCCGCCTCGCGGATCGCCTCCTCGCGCATGGGCGACGGCTCGCGCGCGGCCACGCCGCGCAGGTAGCCCAGGTCGTCGCGCAGGTCGTCCATGAGCGCCTGCGCCGCGCCCTCGGCCTCGCGGCGCCGCCCCTGGCGCAGCGTGTCGAGCGCCAGCTCCACGCCGGCGCGCAGCGACGTCAGCAGGTGCGGCAGGTGGACGCGGCCGGCGAGCGCGTCGCGGTCGAGCGGCGTGACCACGTCGCGCTGCTCGGGGTCGACGTCGGGGTCGTTCGGGTCGCCCGGCGGCTCGAGCAGCCGCATCTGGAGGGCACGGTCCGCGAGGACCGTCGCCTCCTGCGGCGCGCGGCCCGGGTGGAGCTCGACGACGACCGGGCGCGTCTGCGGCCACAGGCGCGCCTGCGCCCGGTAGACGAGGCCGGCCGGCATCTCGAGGCCCTGCCAGGCGCCGCGGTCGAGGTCGGTGCGGCCGAGGACGAGCGCGAACGCGCGCCCGCGCGCCGCCTCGCCCAGCCGCCTCGCGAACACGGCCGCGCGCCCGTCGGTCGGGCCGAGGGCGTCGCGCGCCAGGGCGTCGATGAGCGGGTGGCCCGGGGCGAACAGCTCGAGCGCCTCGTCCTGGAGCGCCCGGCGCCGCGAGAAGGTCCCTCTCCGCCGCGCGCGGCCCTCGGTCGGCACGGCGCCCGGCGGCGCCAGCCCCTCGGGCACGCGCTTGAGGTGCTCCCAGCTCCAGCCGATGCTCCACACCTCGTCGCCGAGCGGCTTGACGCCGATCCCCACGCGCCGCGCCCAGGCGGCGAGCGCCTGCGCGTCGCGCTCGCCGTCGGTCTCGGCGAGCACCTCGGCGTGCTCGGCCGCCTCGTCGAGGCTCCGGCGCGAGGCGTCGAGCGCCCGCTCCCAGGCCTCGTCCTGCCGCGCCCGCTCCTCCTCGATCGCCGCGGCGATCGGCCGCCCGAGCGCCTCGAGCGCCGGGCCGCCGCGGCAGGCGGCGTCGGCCACCTGCTGCTGCACGCGCGGCATGAGGAGCTCGAGCCCGCCGAGCGAGCGCTCGTAGACCCGGAGCACCTCGCCGTGCAGCTTGACCAGGGCGCGCTCGACCTTCGACGGGCCCGAGAGGACGACCGAGAGCACGGGCCGCGTCGGGTCGCGGCCGATCCGGTCGAGGCGGCCGACGCGCTGCTCGACGCGCGCCGGCGACCACGGCTGGTCGAGGTGGACGACGGCCGAGGCGACCTGGAAGTTGCGCCCCTCGCCGCCCAGCTCGTCCGAGACGAGCACCTTGCAGTCGCCCGGCTGCTGGAACTTGAGCGCCGCCTCCGAGAGCGCCCCGTCCTCGAGCCCGTGGTGGAAGCGCTCGACGGCCCCCTCCCCCAGCTCGTCGGTCAGCGCCGCGGCGAGCTCGTCGACGACCTCGCGCTCCTGGCTGAAGACGAGCACCTTGCTCCCGCCGTCGGCGAGGTGCTGGCGGACCCAGCGGCTCGCCGCGCGGAAGCGGGCGCACGCGCCGCCGCCCTCGACCATCCACTCGCGCACGAGCGCCAGCGCCCGCGTCAGCCACGCCTCCTCGCCCGGGAGCGCGCGCGCCTCGGCGACGGCGCGGTCGCGCAGGCGCTCCTCGTCGGCGGGACCCGGGTCGCTCGTGAGCGCGGCCAGCAGGTCGAACGGCGCCGCCTTCTTCTTGCGCTTGACGTCGAGCGCCTTGCGGCGCGCCTCGAGGAGCGAGAGGGCGGCGAGCGGCGTCGTCGACGCCAGCCGCAGGAGGAGGCCGCGGAGCCCGCGCTGCACGGGGTCGAGGTCGGGGGCGTCGGGCACCGCCTCGACGTGGGCGACGAACGCCGCCTCGGCCTCGCCGGCGCGGTACTTCACCAGCTCGAGGCGCCGCTCGCACAGCGCCGTGCCGAGCGCGCGGACCGTGGCCCGGCGCGTGCGCACGATCCGGCGGTCGACGCGGTGGAACTCCTGCGCGTAGGCGACGAGCTCGCCCAGCGCCTCCTCGTCGCCCTCGAGCAGCCGCGCCCGCAGGTCCTCGACCACCGGGTCGTGCGGGACGGCGCCCTTCCAGCGCGCCGCCACCTGCCGCAGGTCGTCCGGGCTCAGCTCGGCGCCGCGCGCGACGCCGTCGAGCAGCGCCGCCGCCTCGGCCAGCGGGCCGGCGATCGCCTCCTGCGCGGCGAGCCGCCGGGCGAGCGTCTCGCGCCCCTGCGCGTAGGCCTCCGGCGCGACGAGGGCCAGGAGGCCGCGCAGCCCCTCCTCGTCGCGCTTGCCCGGCGTGGCCGAGAGGAGGAGCACGCCGGGCGCCTGCTCGGCGACCGCGCGCAGGAAGCCGTAGAGCGGCCGGTCGGGCGGGACCTGGTGGGCCTCGTCCACGACGAGGAGGTCCCAGCGCTGCGCGCGCAGGGCCTTCTGCAGCTCGGGGAAGGCCTCGAGCGCCGTCGTCGAGACGATCACGCGCGGCCGCGCCGGCAGCTCCGCCAGCAGGTCGGCGGGGACCCCGGTCGACAGGCGCGTCAGGTCGAGGTGCACGAACACCTGCTCGCCGAAGCGCAGGAACAGCTCGCACAGCCACTGCCGGCTCATGGAGCCCGGCGCCACGACGAGCACGCGCAGCTCCGGCCGCGCGGCGGCGAGCGCCTGCGCCACCAGGCCGGCCTCGATCGTCTTGCCGAGCCCCACCTCGTCGGCGAGCACGAAGCGCGGGGCGCGGTCGCAGAGGACGCGGCGCGCGGCGTGCACCTGGTGGGGGAGGAACTCGATCCGCGCCCCGAGCAGGGCCGGGATCCCGAAGGACTCCTCGAACCAGCGCGAGACGACCTTGTGCATGCCCGCGCGGGCGAAGAACGCCGCCGGCGGGTCCCACGAGAGGGCCTCGAGCCGGTCGAGCGGGTCGTCGCTGGCCGCCTGGCGGGGCAGGAGCGCGTCCTCGCGCACGACCTCGAGGTGCCCGCCCGTGTCGACCTCGTAGCGGTGGAGCAGGAGCGTCTCGTCGACGTCGTCCTCGGGGCGGCGCCGCGGCTGGGGCGGCGGCTCGAGGGCGCGCACGACGGTGCCGTCGCGCGGCGCGCCGCCGCCCGGCGGGGGCGTGACCTCCACGCGCTGCCCGGCGTGCAGGCGGGCGCGCACGAACTCCTTCTGCTCGTCGGGCCGCACCTCGCGCGGCGTGGTCTCGACCTGGAAGAGCACGGCCACCGACCCGCGGCCGCGGCGGTCGATCACCCGGCCGTAGCCGAGCGCGGGGAGCGACAGGTCGCGCACGAGGGCGCCGAGGGGGATCACGCGCTGGCCTCCTCGCCCGCGCCGCGGGCGGCCGCGAGCGCGGCGGCCCCCGGGGCGAACATCCGGTGGTCGCTCACGGCCAGGCCTCTCGAGCGGTAGAGGCGCACGGCCGGCTCGTTCGTCGCCGTCACGTAGACCTCGCGGGCGACGACCGGGCGGGTGGCCGCCCAGGCGTCGTAGCCGTCGACGAGGCGCCCGGCGACGCCGCGCCCGCGCCAGGCCGGGGCGACGAAGACCCAGCACAGGGCGGCGACGGGGCGGCACAGGAAGCGGTCGAGCCGCTCCTCGGCCCACAGGAGGCCGACCGCCCGCCCGCGCGCGCGCGCCACCTGCACGTGGCCGCGGGGCGCGTGGGCGGCCGCCCAGACGACGTCCCGCCACTCGCGCTCGACGAGGTCGTGGGAGGCCACGTGCGCGGCGATCCGCGCGTCGTCCCACGGCTCGCCCACGGTCGCCGTCCAGGCGCGCAGGTGGTCGCGGACGTGCTCGCCCAGCCAGGCGCGCACGGTCCGCTCGTCGCGCGCGGGCCGCAGGTCGGTCGTCTCCATGGCGCCTCCGGGTGGGCCGAACGTTGTACCCGGGGGAGAGACCCGCGCCACCCAGCGCCGTCCGCGCACCGCGGCGGCCACGCAGATCGCCCGGGCGTCATGGCCGAGCCGTGGGCGAGCTCACCGCGGGTCGATGCCCGCTGGCCGTTTGAGGTCCGCGCGCGCGAGCCTTGGTCAGTCGCCCGGGTCGGGGAGGTCGCCCATGGCCCGGAGCAGATCTCGAGCGTTCTGGGTCGCCTGGCCCGGGGGCAAGCACGCCAACCCGAGCAGCGCCGGGCTCACCGACGCCGGCTCCTTCAGGAGCAGCCAGATGACGTAGTCCTCCCCCGGGGTCAGGTCCGACGCGTCGAGGAACTGGAGGACGAAGCGATGGCCGCCGTGCTCCGTCATGGAGAAGCGTCTGAAGCCGCGCATGGTGAGGCTCGGCTTGACGGGCGTGATGAACCAGCTCCGCAGGTAGGGCACGGACAGCGCCCACACGAAGTCACGCGGCTCGCCCGGGGGCGTCGTGAAGCGAAAGGCGTCGAACCCCACCAGGCGCTGATTGAACCTGATCCGGTGCCAGGCCGGCCGTCGCTGCTGCGTGCCGACCTCGAGCCGCGGGAACAGCGCCGCGTGCGTCTGCAGCCTCGCGTGCAGCTCGGCGCGCGCCGAGAGGTCCTCCTCGTCGTGGAGGCGCTGGGCCAGGGCGCGGAGCTCCTGCAGGACCTCCGGCGCGGGCCCCGGCGCGGGGGGCTCCGCCTCCTCCTCGGCCGAGGGCGCAGCGGCGGCGGGCGGCGTCTCCTGCCCCTCCGCGTCCCTGGGGGCCTCCGCGGCGGGCGGCAAGGGGGGCGGCTCCACCCTCCCTCCGTCACAGCCGACGAGCACCAGCAGCAACGGGGCGATCCTGCGCTCGAGCGACGTCATCGCGGGCTCCGATCCGGGGGGACGGAACCGTAGCTGGTTTCAAAGGAAATTGCCAGGTATGTGGGCGGCGACCGCTCGTGCGCGCCAGCCGCGGCCGCGCCGTCAGCTCGAGCACGAGAGCGCCACCGGCGGCGCGTCCGCTGGCGGCGGCAGGGCGTAGGCCTCCTCGCCCGGCTGCTCGTCGAACGGCCGGCGGAGCACGCGCAGGAGGCGCGCGACCTCGTCGCCGTCGCCCGCCTGCGCGCGCTCGATCGCCCGCTGCGCGAGATGAGTGCGGAGCACGTAGCGCGGGTTGACCGCGTCCATCGCCGCGCGCCGCGCCGCCGGGTCGAGGCCGTCCTGGCGCAGACGCGCCGCGTAGCGCGCGGCGACACCTGCCCACGGCCGCGGGTCGCGGAAGGCGGCGCGGACGGGGGCGTCGGACGAGGCGTCGGCGGGGTCCACGCGGCCCAGCGCGCGGAGGGTGAGCGCGAGGTCGGCCTGGCCCTCGGACATCGTCTGGAGGAGGGCCAGGAGCAGGTCGTCGTCCTCGTCGCCGCGCCATCCGGCGAGGCCGAGCTTCTTCCTCATCAGCTCGCGGTAGGCGCGCCCGAACTCGGGCCCGTAGGCGGCGAGCGCCTCCTCGGCCGCCTCGCGCGGGACGAGCGGCGCGAGGGCCACGGCGAGGCGGCCGAGGTTCCACAGGCAGACCTCGGGCTGGCGGTCGAAGGCGTAGCGGCCGCCGGGGTCCGAGTGGTTGACGACGAGCCCGGGGTCGAACGCCTCGACGAAGGCGAAGGGGCCGTAGTCGAGCGTCACGCCGACGATCGAGAGGTTGTCGGTGTTGAGGACGCCGTGGACGAACCCGTGCGCCTGCCAGGCGGCCACCAGGCGCGCCGTGCGGTGGACGACCTCGTCGAGGAGGCGGCGGTGCCGGTCGGCCGCGGTCGGGTCGACGACCCCCGCCAGGTCCTCGGCGATCACGTGGTCGGCGAGCGCCGCGAGGTGCTCCGGATGGCTGCGCGCGACCCACTCGAACGTCCCCAGGCGCACGTGCGTCGGCGCCAGCCGCACCAGGAGCGCGCCCGTCTCCTCCTCCTCGCGGCGCACGGGCGTGCGGCTGCCGACGACGCACAGGGCGCGCGTCGTGGGGATCCCCAGCGCGTCGAGCGCCTCGCTGGCGAGCAGCTCTCGCACGGCCGAGCGCAGGACCGAGCGCCCGTCGAACACGCGCGAGAAGGCGGTCCGGCCCGAGCCCTTGACCTGCACGTCCCACGTCTCGCCGCCGGGCGTCCGCGCCTCGCCGAGCAGCACGGCGCGCCCGTCGCCCAGGCGCGGCACCCACACGCCGAACTGGTGCCCGGCGTAGGCCATGGCGACCGGCTCGACCGCGAGCGCGCGCTGGCCGTTGAACGCCTCGAGGGTGGCCGGGTCGTCCTTCGCCGCCGGGTCGAGGCCGAGGGCCCGCGCCGCGTCGTCGCTCCAGCCCACGAGCCATGGCGCGTCGAGCGGCGTGACGCGCTCGCGGGTCCAGAGCGGGGCCGGGAGCCGGGCGTAGCGCTGCTCGAGCGGCAGGGCGGCGAGGGAGGGGGCGAGCATGGGCGCCATCGTCGCCGCGATGCGCCGGCGGGGAAGGCCCCCCCGCTACGCCTGCGGCCGGCGCCACGCCGGGACCGGGAACGGCTCTGCCCACAGCTCCCGCAGGGCGACCACCCGCCCGGCGCGAAGGCGCATGAAGCTCACGGCGCGGTCCGTGCGCCCGTCGAGGTCGACCTCGACCTCGGTGACGACCTGGTCGCCCGCGTCGAGCGCCTGCACGACGCGGACGTGCCAGTCGCCCGGATAGTCGCGGTTCACGCGCAGGTAGCCGGCGCGGTCGAACGACTCGCCGCTCTGGGGCCAGTGGACGCGCAGGTCCGGGTCGAGGAGCGCCTCGACGCCGGCCCAGTCGCGCCGCTCGATCGCGGCCCAGAGCGCGCGCCCGACCTCGACCGGCGTCATCCGCGGTCCAGCAGCCGCTCGGGCGACGCGTCGGCCGGCGTGCGCAGGTAGAAGCGCCCGCGCTCGCGGACCCACTCGCTCGTCGTGACCTCCCGGACCTGCTCGCCGTCGGGCTTCACGTAGGTGACCCGCGCCACGACGAGCGCCCGGTCGGCCTCGATCGTCACCTGCTCGATCGTCGCCTCGGCGACCCGCATGGCCGGGCCGACGTGCTCCTGGAGCACCTCGCCGCGCACGAGCGCCAGGAGGTAGAGGTCGGGCTTTCGGCCCCGGCGCGCCGTCGGGCTGACGTGGTCCCAGAAGGCGCGCCGGCAGGTGAGCTCGCGGTAGCCGCCGAGCGCGCCGTCGTGGTCGCGCGCGCAGTCGCACGTTGCCAGGCCGTCGCCGCAGCGGCAGGCGACGCTCCCCCGCTCGCAGCCGGGGCAGTCGACCTTGCGGCGCACGGTGCGCACGCCGGTCATGGAGCGGCCAGGGACGGCCTCGGTGACCTGGATCGAGCCCTGCCCGCCGCACTGCGGGCAGGCCACGCGCGCCGCGCCGCCGCAGCGCTTGCAGCCCAGCTCCTTCTTGCCCTGGCAGTCGCGGCAGGTGAGCAGGTCGGCGTCGCGGGCCTTGTACCAGGCCGCCGCGCGGCGCTGCACCTCCCGCTCGAGCGCGGCCACCTGCGCCGGGTCCCGCGCCGGCCCCGCGTCCGCGGCCGACGGCTCGTCATCCGGAGCCGCGTCCGGCTCGTCCTCGTCCCGGGTCGGGGCAGGGCTCGGGGTCGCCGCGCCAGCCACCGCCGTGTCGCCCGCCTTCGGGGTGGGCGCCGACGCCGGCGCCGGCTCGTCCGCCGGCGCGCCGGCGACGCGTTCGTCGGGGGTCGGGGGCAGCGACGACCGGTCCTGGGGCGTCGGCGGGGTCGCCGCCGGCGCGGGGGCCGGCGGCGGGGCAGGTGGCGCCGGCGGACGCTCGTCACGGCCCGAGGCGGCCTCGGCCTCGCGCTCGAAGCGCGTCGTGCGCACGAAGCGGCGCATCTCGTCGAGCACCCGCGCCCCCTCGTCGGCGGCGGCCGCGTCGCTCGAGTTCATGGCCTCGCCGAGCCAGGCCTCGGCCGCCTTCAGGTCGCGCGCCCCCCAGGTGCCCTGGAACAGGCCCCGCCCCAGCGCGACCATCGCCCGCGCGTCGCCCCGCTCGGCGCGCTCGCGCAGGACCTCCTCGTCGCTCCGCGTCTCCACGACGGCGGGCGGGGCCGGCGGCGGCGGCGCCTTGCGCAGGGCCAGGATCAGGACCGGGACGCCGCCGGCGAGGAGCCCGGCGGCCGCGGCGAGGCCCAGGAGCGCCGGCATGGGCGACCGCGCGGCCTGGGGAACCGGCGCCTCGCCCTCGCCCTGGTCGTCCGCGGGCCCGTGCCCGCGCCTCGACTCGCCTGGCTTGCTCATGGCAGACGTTGTCGCAAAACGGGGCGGCGGAGCCAAGCGGGCCAGGTGGCGCGCCCGCCGCGCGCGCGCCACCGTCCCGCATGGACGACCGCCTGCGGGGCCTCGCGCGCGCCGCCCGCGCCGACCCCAGCGACGGCGCGGCCGGCCGGGCGCTCGCGCGCGCGCTCGAGCAGGCGGGCGACCCTTTCGGCGCCTGGCGCGAGCAGTGCCGCCTGGCCGCCGGCGGCGACGCCCGCGCGTGGGAGGAACTCGAGGCCATGCCGTCGGGCGCGCGGGAGGCCGGCGACGTGCGGCAGCGCACGATCGACGTCGATCCGCGCCAGCTCAGCCTCGACGGCCGGACGCTGCTCCTGGCGCAGCGAGGCGAGCTTCTCGTCCTGGACGCGGGCGACCTCTCCACCCGCTGGGTCGCCAGCGGCGGGCGCGCCCTCGCGCACGGCCCCGTGGTGATCCACGCCGACGAGCGCGAGCGGGCCGTCGTCGTCAGGGACGCGCGCGACGGCCGCGCGCTGGGCCGCGCCCCGCTCGAGCGCGACCTGGTGCCCGTGACGATCGCCGCGGCGGGCGGCCGCGCGGCGGTCCGCTGCGAGCGCGAACCCGCCCCGGGCCAGCCGCCCGTCGAGGGGGTCACGCTGGTCGTCGACATCGCGGCGGCCGTGGGCGCGGTCCTCGCGCGGCACCCCGAGCCCCCGCCCACCGTCGGCGTCGTGCGGGGCGTCCGGCTCGTCCACGCCGACGACGACGCGCTGGAGGCGCGGGATCTGGTCTCGGACCGGCCGGTCCACGCGCCCCTCGCCGGGTGGCGCTGGCTCGACGACCAGGGCGGCGAGCTCCTCGCCTGCGGCCGAGATGCGGGCAGCGACCTGCGCCTCGTCGACGCCGTCACCCGCCACGAGCGCTGGGTCAGCGCCGCCGGCGTCGACCGGATCGACGCGGCCGCGCTGACGGCGGACAGCGTCGTGCTGCTCGAGGCCGGCGCCGCGGTGGTGGGGCGGAGCCGCCGGACGGGCCTCCGCCGGTGGACGCTGCCGCCGCCCCCGGGGGAGGCCGCCGCGCTCGCGGCGAGCGCGGACGTCGTCTACCTGTCGACCTGGCGTGAGCACGCGACCACGGTGCAGGCGATCGACGCGCGCGACGGTCGTCCCCTCTGGCGGCGCGAGCTCCCGCACCCGGACGACCTCGTCGGGGAGGCCCCGCTGCGCGGGCTCTCCGCGTGGCCGTGTCCGGGAGGGGTCGTCCTGGCGGCCTGGAGGTCCGGCCGCCTGCACCTGGTTCGGCTCGGCGCCGACTGACGTCCTGTCAGTCGAGCCGAGGTCCCGCGGAGACGTCCCCGGCGTAGTAGCGGTCGCGCCGCGCCTCGTCGATCCAGCCGATCTCGCGCGCGGTCTCGACGCCGACGCGCATGGCCTCGAACAGGTCGAGCGAGGCCTCGGCGCGCCCGTCGGCCACCGGGATCCCCTGCGCCATGACCTCGGCGAAGCGCTGCGGCAGGCGCGGCTCCTTGAAGGGCTCCACCCAGCCCTGCGGGTAAGCGCACCGCTCGCCCTCGTACTTGTCGGTCGCGCCGAACAGGTGCAGGAGCTCGTGCGCCACGTTGATCAGGGCCGCGTCGCGGCCCTGGTCGGTGAGCGGCGCGAACACGAAACCGCGCCGCTCCCGCCGGCTGGCGACCGAGTGCACGCCGCGGAACACGTGCGCGGCGTCGGCCCCGTAGAAGGTCACGAAGACGATGTTCGGGAAGCGCCCCGGGACGTCCTTCAGCCGCTCCTCGTACCAGCCGAGGAAGTCGCGCGTGCGTCGGTAGCGGTCCCTGAACGACAGCCCCTCGCCGACCCGCGGCGGCGGGGGCGGCGCGCCCGAGTAGGCGTGCGGCCCCGTCACGCGCAGCTGGACGGGCTTGAAGCCGGGCCGGTCCACGTAGCGGCCGAGCTCGACCTCGAACCAGTGCTCGAGGGCGCTCAGCGTGGCCTTGTCGTCGCCGAGGCGGGCGAAGCGCGTGAGGCGCTCGAGCTCGGCCTGCTCGTCGGGCGTCGCCGACGCCGGCGCGAGGAGGACCAGCAGGACCTGCTGGGTCGCGCGCCAGTCGGGCACCCAGCGCTCCGCCCGGCGCACCTGGAGGTACTTCAGCCCGGCGCCGGCGAGGACGACGAGCAGGAGCGCGATGCGGACCTTGCGCCAGGGCGACGAGGCGGGCGGGTCGGTGGTCGTCACGGCGGCAGGATAGCCCGTCAGCCCTCGCAGGTCCGCTCGTGCGCGACCCGGTGGACGGTCGACGGCGGCGCGTCGTCGCCGAGCGTGCAGCCGACGTCCGGCGCGCACGGCGGGCGGGCCAGCCGCTCGAGCAGGTCGACGAGGCCCGCGCGCCTCGCCGGGCCGACCCGCCACACGCCCGCGGCGCGGTCGCGCGTCGCCACGCGCCGGAGCGCGTCGACGAGCCCGGCGTCGAACTCGGCGTCGACGGTGATCCGCCCCTCGTCGTCGAGGTCGACCGTCAGCCCGCCGACGGCGCTGGCCTCGGCGAGGGCCTCGAGCGCGTCGAGCGCCTCGGCCACGAGGCCCTGGCGCAGGAGGACGCGGGCGAGGTCGGCGGCGCGGTCGAGGTCCACGCCTCGACCGTCCCACCGGCGCTCGCCCCCGTCAACCGGCCGCCCGCGCGCGGCATCCGGCGTCGGCGTGCCACTCCCAGCACGCCACGCACAGGTAGTCCTCGTCCGCCGCGGCGGTCGCCGGCGGCAGGGCGTCGAACAGCCCGCGCGGCGGCGCGGGCTCGTCGGCCCGCGACCGGGGCGGCGAGAGGTCGTCCCAGGACCCGGAGGCGCGGTAGGCGCCTCGACGAGCTTCGCTCATGGTCTCCTTCACGATCGCGCGGTCATGCGCGCGGGCGGCGGTGGCGCAAGCCGCGGGCCCGGCGCGGCGCGTCGCAAGTGGCCCGCGCACGGCGCGGCCGGCGGGGAGCCTGCCCCGCTGGCCGGGGTATCCCCCGGCCTCGGGGCCGCCCTCTCGCCGAGCGAGTAGGCCTGTCCTTCGACCTCGCTCGCCCCGACCTCGCCCCGACCTCGGTCGCCCGCCGTCGCCCTCACGGCCTCTCCTCTGGCGGCGCGCGATCGGCCGTCTTCTCCAGGGCGGCCGAACCGCCTCCGAGCACACCTCCCGGCGCCTCCGCAGCGAGAGCCTCAGGCGAGGCGGAGGAGGGCCCGGCGTGTCCGCGCGAAGGCGAGGGAAGGCGGCCTCCTGGCCGCCGACCGAGCCTGAGCGGTGGGGGGGGGGGGGGGGGGCGGGCGC
>JAMLIC010000071.1 GCA_023954375.1 Planctomycetota bacterium | reverse complement strand
GGGCGCCCCCCCCCCCGGCCGCTCAGGCTCGGTCGGCGGCCAGGAGGCCGCCTTCCCTCGCCTTCGCGCGGCATCGCTCCGCCCTCCTCCGCCTCGCCGGGGGCTCTCGCTGCGGAAGCGCGGTGAGGTGTGCTCGGTGGCGGTTCGGCCGGCAGCGAAGACGGCCGAGCGGGCCTGAACTGAACGATCGCGGCCGCGGCTCCTTGCCCCGGGCGCTCCGGCCCGCCGCATGCTATACCCGGCGCCTGCGGCGAGGGGGAGCCTCGCCGGGAGGGGCACATGAAGGGGATGACCATCGGGGCCTGTGCGCTGCTCGTGGCGCTCAACGCCGGGTGCGCGCTGATCAGCCCGCCCAGCGTCCCGGGGCAGGAGCAGGACGAGCCGGCGCCGCAGGACGAGGGGCCCTCGTACGCCGGCACGTGGACGCGGCAGGGCGAGGGCGCCCGCGTGTTCGACGTCACCGACGACGGCCGCACCGTCCACGGCGAGCTGCGCGGCGCGGCCGAGCACGGCTTCACCAGCTACACGTTCGACCTGGCGCGCAAGGGCGGCAAGCTCCAGGGCAAGGCGAAGTTCGAGCTCGCGGACCTGGTCGGCAAGACCTACGAGACGGACTGGGAGGCGAAGGTCGAGGGGACGACGATCCTCGTGAAGGCCCAGATGCTCGAGATCGACGAGGCGGGCGAGGTCGGCGGGCGCTCGACCGACGAGCAGACCTACGCCTTCGAGCCGTCCGCGCCGGCCGCCTACACGCCGCCGCCCATGCCGGCCATGGACATGTCGGCGTACGTCACGCCCATGCCCACCTACAAGCACCTCCTCGCCGAGGACCTCGCCGTGGGGCAATGGGTGGAGATGGAGACGGACGCCATGGGCAACACGTCCGTCACGCGCACGGCGGTCGTCGGCGACGCGGGCGACGCCTGGATCCTCGAGATCGACAACCAAATGAACCAGAAGGACCTCCTCCTGGCCGTGTTCGTCGACAAGGACACCGGCGCCGTGCGGCGGGCCTACGTGGGTAACCGCGGCAAGGAGGGCAAGGAGAAGGACGTGCCCGCCCCGCCGGAGGGCCAGGCGGGCGAGGAGCCGCCCTACACCGACGAGGACGTGAGCGTCCCCGCCGGCACGTTCGCCGCCCGGCGCGTGGACATGGACGTGGCCGGCTCGACCATCAGCACCTGGGTGGGCCGCGAGGGCACCGAGGCGGAGGGGGTCATGCTGAAGAACGTCACGCCCCAGGGGACCGACGAGCTGAAGGAGATGGGCGAGACGATCTTCGAGGCGAAGGGCCGGAGCTTCGAGGCGCGCCGCCTGGTCTACACCTCGGGCAACGAGATGGTCATGGCGCTGGACCGGCCCTACCTCAACCAGGTCATGCTCCAGACGCGCATGTCGGGCGTCGGGATGAAGCTCCTGGCCCAGGGCGACGACGCGACGCCGCAGTTCGACTACCCGCGGTAGGAGCCAGGCGTCGGTCGCTCCGGCGCGGCGGAGGGGCGCACCCGGTGCGCCCCTGCGTCCTTCGGGCGCCGACCTTCCACGTGCTTGCGGAGGGTCCCCGTGAACCGCCTCCTCGCCGCGTCGCTCCTCGCCCTCGCGCTGTCCGGCGCCGCCCGCGCCCAGGACCTCCGCCAGGACATCGACCTCTGCCGGCGCAAGGTCTACCCGGCGCTGGTGAACATCTCGGTCGTCGTGCGCTCGTTCTCCGACGGGCGCGCGGTGCGGGGGCCGGCCGCGGGCAGCGGCGTGATCGTCAGCCCGGCCGGCCACGTGCTCACGAACTTCCACGTGGCCGGGCACACGACGCGGATCACCTGCACGCTGCCCGACGGCGAGGCGATCGACGCCGACGTCGTGTGGCACGACCCGCTCACCGACCTGAGCGTCCTCAAGCTCAAGCTGCACGCCCGCAAGCAGCCCTCGCGGCCGCTGCCGTTCGCCACGCTCGGCGACTCGGCCGCCCTGCAGGTGGGCGAGTACGTGCTCGCCATGGGCAACCCGCTCTCGCTGTCGTCGTCGCTGACGCTGGGCGTCGTCTCCAACACGGGCCGCGTGTTCACCAACTTCACCGGCACCGACCTCGAGGAGCTCGACCTCGGCGAGGGCGAGGTCACGGGGCTCTTCACCCGCTGGATCCAGCACGACGCGCTGATCCTGCCCGGCAACTCGGGCGGGCCGCTCGTGAACCTGCGCGGCGAGGTGGTCGGGATCAACGAGCTGGGCGGCAGCGGCGTCGGCTTCGCGATCCCGTCGGACCTGGCCGCGCACGTGCTCAACGAGGCCCTCACCCACGGCGAGGTCCGCCGCGGCTGGCTCGGCGCGTCGTTCACGCCGGTGCAAAGGCTCGGCCTCGAGCAGGGGGCGCTCGTCGCCAACGTCGTCGCCGGCTCCCCGGCGGACCGGGCCGGCCTGCGCGCGGGCGACCTCCTGCTGGCGATCGACGACCAGCCGGTCGTCGCGCGCTTCTTCGAGCAGGTGCCGGAGCTCTACCAGCGGATCGCGGCGCTCGCCCCGGGGCGGGTCGTGCGGCTGGGGCTCCGGCGAAAGGGCGACGGGCTCGCGCTCGACGTGACGCTCGGGCGCATGGAGCCGGCGCTCGGGGAGCAGGCCGAGGTGCCGCAGGTCGGTATGACGCTGCGCGACGTGACGGGCCCCATGGCCATGGCGCGGCGCTGGCCGGACGCCGACGGCGTCCTGATCACGGGCCTCCGGCCCGGCTTCCCCTTCGAGGAGGCCAAGCCCGACGTGCGCGCCGGCGACGTGATCGTCTCGCTCGACGGCCGCCCGGTGGTCGACCTGGCCGCGTTCCAGGCCCTGTGGGCGGAGCTCTCGGGCAAGGAGCAGCTCCTCCTCGGCTACCGCCGCGGGCAGGAGAGCCTCCTCACGCTGGTGAAGCCGAACAGGAAGAGGCCCGCCGCCCAGGGGGGCGAGCTGCGCAGGGCGTGGCTGGGCGTGAAGGCGCAGGTGCTGACGAGCGACCTGGCGCAGGCGCTCGGCCTCGCCGGCACGCGCGGCTTCCGCGTCACCGAGGTCTTCCCCTGGACCGAGGCGGCGCGCGGCGGGCTGCAGGTGGGCGACGTGATCACGGCGATCGGCGGGCAGGCGCTCGAGGCCTACCGGCCGCGGGACGCGCAGGAGCTGAAGCTCACGGTCGAGCGGCAGCGGCTCGGCGCGGCGGTCGAGGTGACCGTCTTGCGCGGCGCCGAGCGCGTGGCGCTGCAGGTCGTCATGCAGGAGTCCCCGGGGACGGCCACCGAGGCGAAGGGGGTCGAGGTCGCGGCGATCGAGCTCAAGGCGCGCGAGCTGACCTTCGTCGACCGCGTCGAGCAGCGCTGGCCCGAGTCGGTCGCGGGCGTGCTCGTGACGGAGGCCACGTCGGGCGGCTGGGCCGCCATGGCGGGCCTGCGCGCGGGCGACCTGATCGTCTCGGTCGAGGACCGCCCGACGCCGGACGCCGCCACGCTGGAGCAGGTCCTCGCGGCGGCGCTCGAGGCGCGCCCGCGCGTCGTGCGCTTCTTCGTGCGCCGCGGCCCGCGGACGACCTTCGTGCTCATGGAGCCCGACTGGGACGCCGCCGCGCCGCGCTGACGCCCGACCACCAGGAGACCTCCTCGACATGAGCCAGATGACCCGCTCCCTCCCGACGCTCCTCGGCGTGCTGCTCACGGCCGCCGCGGCCCACGCCCAGGACCCCGGCGCGCAGGCCGCGCAGGTCCTGCAGCGGCGCGCCCCGTCGATCGTGACGGTGAAGATCGTCCTCAAGACCGAGGTCAAGGTCATGGGGCAGACGCAGGAGCGCGAGGAGCGCATCCAGGTCCAGGGCGCGGTGGTCGACGCCGGCGGCCTCGTCATGCTCTCGAACTCGGCGATCTCGGCGGCGCAGCTGCAGGAGGCGCTGAGCGAGATGATGGACGACGAGGGGCAGCCGGGCGGGTTCGAGATCAAGACGACGCCGTCGGACATCAAGGTCGTCTTCGGCGAGGAGGACACCGAGCACCCGGCGTTCCTGGCCGCGTCGGACGCGCGGCTCGACCTGGCGTTCGTGCAGGTGCAGGAGCTCGGCGACCTGAAGCTCGCGCCCGTCGAGTTCCCCGAGGAGGGCGCCCCGCGCGTCGGCCAGACGATCGTCCTCGTCTCGCGCCTCCACGAGGGCTACGACTACGCGCCCTACTTCGAGACGGCCGTCGTCGCGGGCGAGATCAGGACGCCCCAGCCGGCCTTCGTCGTCTCCGGCCAGACGTCGGCCGTCGGCCTGCCCGTGTTCGCGCCCACCGGCGAGGTGCTGGGCGTGCTGACGGTGGTGGCCTCGGGCGTGCGCCCGGAGGGCGGCGGGATCATGCAGGCCATGGGCGGCGAGAGCCCCATGGCCCAGGCGTTCCGGTCGTTCGTCCTGCCGAGCAAGCAGGTGCGCGCGGTCGTGGCCCAGGCGAAGGAGCGCGCGGCGGAGGCGGCCGGGCAGGGCCGCTGATCGTCGCGTGGACGTCCGCTGCCCCTACTGCAAGGACGCGATCGCCGCGCGCGCCGACGGCGTGCGCTGCGCCCGCTGCGCCACGCCGCACCACGCGGAGTGCTGGACGGAGCACCGGGGGAGCTGCTCGGTCCACGGCTGCGGCGGGACCGAGCGGCGCCCGTTCACGCGCCGCTCGGCCGCGCGGATCGTCGTCGGCGCCGGCCGCCACGCGGTCCGCGAGGTCCTGGCCGAGGCGCGCGGGCGGCTCGGCGGCAAGACCACGGTCGCGCTCCTCCTGCTCTCCGTCGGCGCCGCGGGCCTCGGCACCGGCCTCGCCGCGCGGGCGCTCGTCCCGGCGCCCGGGGCCGGGCTCCCGGTGGCGCTGGGGTCGGTGTTCGCGGCGCTGTTCGCGTGGATCGCGACGCTCCTCTACCGCGGCGACCGGCTCCACGACGACCTGGACGTGCAGGTCGCGGCGGCGGACGTCGGGTCCTACTACCGGCGCCTCTGGGGCGGGCTCACGGGCGAGCGGGGCGGCGGGGCGGAGGGCGGCTGCCTGGAGGCAGGCTGCCACGGCTGCGCCGGCGGGGGCGAGGCCCTGGCGGTGCTCGCCGTCGTCGGCGTCCTCCTCGTGGTCGTCCTGGCCCTCGCGCCCCTCGCCGCCTGGCTGGCCGTCGAGCTCGTCTTCCCGATCGTCGCCCTGGCGATCTACAACCTGCTCTACGCCGCCCTGGCCCTCGCCGTCCACGCGGGCGACGCCTACCGCGGCCGGCTGCTGGCGTGCGTCGCGCGCGGCGCGCTGTTCGCCGGGGTCTACACGGGGGTCGTGGCCCTGCTGATCGAGGCGGGGCGCTGGGCCGCGGGGCGCTGAGTGGACGAGGCGCTCCGCGCCCTCGAGCAGCGCGCCCGCGGCGAGGCGCCCGAGGCGCTGCGGGCCCTGGCCGCCTGGCGCGAGCGGGCGGGCGACGCGCGGGGCGCCTGGCGCGCGCGCGCGGCGCTGGCGCGCGTGACGGACGCCTTGACCGACTGGCACGCCCTCGCCCCGCCGGCGCGGGCGCCGCGCGCGCCGGACGTCGTGCGCGACCTGCCCGCGTCCGAGATGGTGGTCGCCCTGCACCGCGGCGGCCTGCTCGTCCTCGGCGGGGCCGAAGGGCTGCGCCTCGTGGGCCTCGACGGCGCCGAGCGCTGGCGCTGCGGCCTCGACGGCGGGGGCGCCGTCGTCTGCGGCCCCGACGTCCTCGCGCACACGCGAGAGCGCCTCGTGCTCCTCGACGGCGCCTCGGGCGACGTGGTGGCCGACGCGCCGCTGCGCGCGGGCGCGCGCCCGGGACGCCCACCCGGCTACACGCGGCGCGTAGAGGTCTCGGCCGACCGCGCGGTCGTGTGGCACTGGACGGGCGCGGGCGAGGGGGCGCGCACGGTCGTCGACGCGGGCGAGCGCTGGGGCGAGGTCCTGGCGCACCTGCCGCTCGAGGGGCACGGCTGGAGCGCCGAGGAGCAGGCCGAGGTCGCCGCCGGGCGCGTCGTCGGCCAGGCGCCCGGGCCACGCCCCTGCGTCCAGGTCTGCCCGGTGACGACGGCGACCGCGGCCTGGACGGCGCCCGACGAGCACGTCGTGTGCGCCGACGAGGCGGGGGTCGTCACCCAGGACGTCGTCACGCAGCACGTCGCAGGTCGACGGCTGATCGTGCGCGACCTCGGGACCGGGGCGGCGCGCTGGGCGCTCGACCTCGCGGCCGACGACGTGCGGCTGCGCCTGGCGCCGGCGCACATCGTGGCGCTCCACGACCTCGTCGAGGTGCGCGCACGGGACGACGGGCGCCTCCTGTGGGAGCGCCCGCTCGGCCGGCGCCCCGCCGCGGTCGAGGCGTGGGTGGTGGGCGACGCCCTCGTCCTCTTCGACGACTCGGCGCCCGGCCTCCAGGCCCTCGACCTCGCCAGCGGCGCCGAGCGCTGGCGCCTGCCCGTGGCGGGCGAGGCGGTCGACGACCTGGAGCTCCGCTGGTCGGTCCTCCACGCCGGGGATGGCGCGCTCGTCATGGGCCGGTTCGACGAGTCGCGCCTCTGGGGCGAGCAGCGGCGCCTCCTGCTCATCCAGGAGGCGTGAGGCCGCCGACGTCGGTCGGCGCCGGCCCCGAGAAGGCGACCATGTCGGCGCGCTCGAGCGCCACGTCCACCTGCGCGTGCAGCGCCTCGAGCGTCTCCTGCGAGAGGAGCCCGCGCGCGCAGGCCGTGTCCAGCGCCGCGCGCTCGGCGAGGAGCAGGGCGCGGACCGTGTCGTCGCGCCGGCTGCGCGAGAGCTCGGGGTGGGCCTGGAGGAAGGCCTCGATCGCGGCCTGGAGCTCGCCCGCGCGCGCGTCGATCTCGGTGCGGAGCTCCTGCTCGAGGGCGGGCGGGAGCTGGCCCGTCTTCGAGAGCTCGTCGAGCCGGTCGCCGGCCGCGACGAGCGCCAGGCGCTGCCCGGCCAGGCGCTCGAGCTCGCGCTCGCGCGGGTCGTGCGCCGCCAGGCCGAGGCGCACGATCAGCGGCTTGACGGTCAGCCCCTGCGCGAGGAGCGACACGAGCACGACGCCGAAGACGACCGTGAGCAGCTCAGCCTGCGTCGGCCCGCCCACGCCGGCCGGCAGGACGACGCCGAGCGCCAGGGCGATCGGGATCGAGCCGCGCAGCCCGGCCCAGGCGATCACGTGGCGCCAGGCCGGCGGGAACTCGCGGCCCGCGCGGGCCAGGACGAGGCCGACCAGGTGGACGAGGACGAACCTGGCGCCGGTCAGGGCCGCGAAGACGGCGGCGATCGTCAGCGCGAACTCGCCCAGGCGGGCGCTCTCGACGGCGATCCCGACGAGCAGGAACAGGAGCGAGTTGGCGATGAACGCCGCGACCTCCCAGAAGTGCGAGAGCGCCAGGCGCGTCGTGGGCGACATGGCCACCTCGCGCCCCCAGCTGCCGACGATCAGGCCGGCGGCGACGACGGCGATCACGCCCGACACGTGCAGACGCTCGGCCAGCACGTAGGTGCCGTAGGCCAGCGCGACCGAGATCATGACCTCGAGCAGGTGGTCGTCGAGCTGCTTGAGCAGGAGCGAGGCGGCGACGCCCAGGACCGCGCCCACGGCCAGGCCGCCCGCGACCTCGACCGTGAAGAGCTTCACCGCGCCGCCGGCCGTGACCTCGTCGCCGCCGAGCGCGCGGGTGAGGATCAGGAACAGCACGACGCCCACGCCGTCGTTGAAGCACGACTCGCCGTCGACGACGTGCGCCAGCCGCTTCGAGACGCCGGTCTCGCGCAGGATCGCCAGCACGCTCACCGGGTCGGTCGGCGAGAGGATCGCGCCCATGAGCAGGGCCACGAGCCAGGGGTAGCCGAAGCCCCAGTGGAGGGTCGCCGCGACCGCGCCGGCGCAGAGGAGCGTCACGGGCAGGGCCAGGACGAGCACCTCGAGCCACCTGGCGCGCAGCGTCGCCAGGTCCATGGCCGCCGTGCCCTCGAACAGGAGCGGCGGCAGGAACACGAGGAGGATCACGTCGGTCGACAGGCCGACCGGGTGGAGCAGGTGCGAGAAGCCCACGCCCAGGCCCACGAGCACCAGCGCGACCGTGTAGGGGATCCGCACGCGCCGCACGACGAGCGCCACGGCCGTGGCGATCACCAGCAGCTCCGCGACGACCTCGACCCCGACCGCCGCGGTGAAGCCCTCCGCGCCTTCCACGCCTTCCTCCTGCCCGGCGGCATGAGAGCACGCGGGGGGCGGGGAGGGGAGGGGAGGGCTGGCGCCGCTCGCGGCCAGCGCGACCTCCGGCCGCGAACAAGACCAAGGACTCACCACGGAGGACACGGAGGACACGGAGGAGGACCTTCGTGGACATCGTCCGCGGTGTCCCTCTTCCTCCGTGTCCTCCGTGTCCTCCGTGGTTGGCCTCTTGCCTGCACGCGGACCGGCGGACTCACCCCCCCGCCCGCCGCCGGTCCTCGTGCAGGCGCCGCGCCAGCGCCCGGGCGATCCAGCGCACGAGCCACGGGGCGACCCGCCACAGCAGGTAGGTGAACCACGCGCCGCCGCCGACCGTGACGAGCGCGCGGTCGCGCCGCGCCGCGCGGAGGATCGCGCGGGCGCAGGCCTCCGGCGTCATGGCCCCGAAGAGCAGCCGCTCGCGCAGCTTGGCCCCGTCGAGGTTCACGAAGCTGGCCGGCCGCGAGAGCATGGGCGTCTCGACCATGCCCGGGCAGGCGCAGGTCACGCGCACGCCCAGCGACCGGGCCTCCTCGCGCAGCGAGGCCGAGAGGCCGACGACCGCGTGCTTGCTGGCCGAGTAGGGGACGAGCCCCGGCGTCGGGACGAGGCCGGCGAGCGAGGCGACGTTGACGATCTGGCCGCGCCCCTGCGCCACCATGAGCGGGTAGGCGGCGGCGACGCCGTGGACGACCCCGCGCAGGTTCACGTCGAGGACGCGCGCCCAGTCGGCCGCCGTGAGGTCGTGCGCGACCGCGACCAGCCCGACGCCCGCCACGTTCAACAGGAGGTCGACGCGACCGTGCCGGGCGCGGACGTCGCTCACGGCGGCGGCGAAGGCGGCCGCGTCGGTCACGTCGAGGGCCAGCGCCTCGGCGCGCCCGCCGGCCGCGGTCAGGTCGGCGGCGGCGCGGGCCGCGCCCTCGCCGTCGACGTCGGTGAGGACGACCACGGCGCCGCCGCGGGCCAGCTCGCCCGCGAGCGCGCGCCCGATCCCGGAGGCGGCGCCCGTGACGAGCGCCACCTGGTCTCGGTGGCTCACGCCTCGCCCCCGGGGTGGAAGGCGCTCGCCCAGGTGGCGATCGCCCAGTCGCGGTCGGCGGCGTCCGTGAACGAGACGGTCACCACGCACACCTCGCCCGGCGCCGCGACCTCGCCCTGGAGGGTGAAGAAGCGCTTCCCCTCCTCCTCCTCCTCCAGGAACACGGCCTGACCGCGGAGGTGCCCGCGCTCGAACGTGGCCACCGGCCCCTGGTCGGCCGGGACGTCGCGCAGGAGGTGCTCGACGGGCGGCGCGCTGCCGTCGGGGACGCGCATGGAGAACGTGCTCACGCGCACGGTGCGCCCCGGGAACCAGATCAGCTTCGTCTCGCCGCCGCGCTCGAGCGTCGACGTGTAGTAGCCGGGCAGCTCGATCGACCAGCCGCCGGCGAGCGCCCAGCGGAGCACGCGCCGCCGGAAGCCGACCCCGTCGGCCGCCGGCGCCTCGAGCTGGCGGCCGCGCGCGTCGAGGAGGCGGCGGACCTCGTCCTCGACCCCCGGCGGGAGCGCCACCTCGGGGTCGAGCGAGCGGGCGCGGGCGAAGCACAGGCGCGCCTGCTGGTAGCGGCGCGCCTCGGCGTCGTCGCGCGGCGCGCGCCACGGGAGCTCGACCCAGGCGATCACCAGCCCGGCGCGCGCCCAGGCCGCGGCGTCGAGGCCGCCGCCGAACCAGGGGAAGAACGCCGCCGCGCGGGCCAGCAGCGCGTCGCCCTCCAGGGCGGCCGTCTCCTCGAACCACGCCGGCTCCCACAGGCCGAGCGGCGAGGCCACGCGGCGCTCGTCGACGAGGACCGTCCCCTCCGGCAAGGAGACGCCGAGCGAGCCGTGCCCCTCGCGGGCGAGCTCGGCGATCCGGCGGGCCACCTCGCGCAGCCAGTCGGCCGCCCCGGCCTGCAGGGCGGAGAGGTCCTCGCTCGCCGTCAGGTCCTCGGGCGGGTCCCACACCAGCCCGCACGCCTCGCCGGCGCGGTCGAGGAGGTCGATCAGGAAGGCGTGGTAGCCGGGCCCGGCGGAGTTCGTGCGCCCTCCGACGTGGAGGCGGTCCCCCTTGACCTCGCAGCGCAGCGCCTCCTCCGCCGGGTGCAGGGCGACCGCCAGCGTCGCGCCGTCGCGCTCGACGTCGACCAGGTCGCGCCACGCGGGGTCCGGGAGCGCCTCGAGCAGCGCCTCGGCGAGCCCGTCCAGCGCCCCTTCGCCCGCCCAGGCCGGCGCCGTCCGCTCCAGGTACATGCCCATCAGTCGGCCCCCTCGCGCATGGACCAGAACAGGTCCGCGTCCTCCAGGATCGAGCGCATGTGCGCCGCGCCCAGCCCGTCGGACGTGTGCGTGGCCCAGGCGAGCCGCGGCAGCCGCCCGGCGTGGGCCTCCTCCTTGATGAAGCTCGCCACCTCGTGGCCCTTCTCGCGGCCCGTGAGGTGGTAGTCGAGCGACGCGTGCGTGACGCGCCCCGTGCGCAGGAGCGCGACGGCCTCGGCGATCGTCGTCGCCAGCGTCCAGCCCGCCGGCGCCGGGCGGCAGTCGTCGAGCCACAGCTTGATCCCGCCGCTCACGTCCGCTCCCGCCTGCCCGCGCGCAGGGCCCGCAGCCGCTCCAGCCGTCGGCCCAGCTCGGCCTCGAGGCCCCGGTCGGTCGGCTCGTAGAACCGCGCCCCCGCGAGCGCGTCGGGCAGGTGGCGCTGGGCCGACACACCGCCCCCCTGGTCGTGAGCGTACTCGTAGCCCGCCCCGTAGCCCAGCCGCTTCATGAGGCCGGTCGGGGCGTTGCGCACGTGGAGCGGGATCGGCAGGGGCCCATGGCGGCGGACGGCCTCGAGGGCCGCGTTCACGCCCATGTAGCTGGCGTTGCTCTTGGGGGCGAGCGCCAGGTAGGTGACCGCCTGCGCCATGTTGATCCGGGCCTCCGGGAGCCCCACGAGCTCGACCGCCTGGGCCACGTCGACCGCGACGGCGAGCGCCCCGGGGTCGGCGTTGCCGACGTCCTCGGAGGCGAAGACCACCATGCGCCGGGCGATGAACCGCGGGTCCTCGCCCCCCTCGAGCATGCGCGCCAGGTAGTAGAGCCCGGCGTCCGGGTCCGAGCCGCGCAGGCTCTTGATGAACGCGCTCACCGTGTCGAAGTGCTGCTCGCCCGTCTTGTCGTAGCGCAGCGTGCTGGCGCGGATCGCCTCGTCGACGACGTCGCGCGTCAGCCGCCCGCGCTCGCCCACGAGCGCGGCCGTCGTCTCGAGCAGGTTGTAGGCGGTGCGCGCGTCGCCGCGGGCGAGGTCGGCGATCCGCGCCAGCGCGTCGTCGTCCGCCTGGAGCTCCAGGTGGCCGAGGCCGCGCCCCCGGTCGGCGAGCGCGCGGCGCAGGAGCCCGACGACGGCCTCGGCCTCGATCGGCTCGAGCACCTCCACCTGCGCGCGCGAGAGGAGGGCGGCGTTCAGCTCGAACGACGGGTTCTCGGTGGTCGCGCCGAGGAGGATGATCGTCCCGTCCTCGACGTGCGGGAGGAAGGCGTCCTGCTGGGCCCGGTTGAAGCGGTGGATCTCGTCGACGAAGAGGACCGTGGGCACGGCGTCGAGCCGCCGGCGCGTGCGCGCCTCGGCCACGAGCTCGCGCACCTCCTTGACGCCGCCGGTCACGGCGGAGAAGGGCACGAACGGCAGGCCGACCGCGCGCGCGAGCAGGCGCGCGAGGGTCGTCTTGCCGCACCCCGGCGGCCCCCAGAGCACCGTCGACGGGAGGACCTTGCGCTGCGCGACCAGCGCGAGGAGCCCGTTGGGGCCCGTGAGCTGCGGCTGGCCGGCGAACTCCTCGAGCGTCGTCGGCCGCATGCGTTCGGCGAGCGGCGGGCGGCTCCGGTCGGGCGCGCCGGGGGCCGGCGGCGCGGGCCGCTCGTCCTCCTGGTCCTCGTGCCCGAACAGGTCCATGGGTACTGGATACCACGAACGCGCCGGCCCGGGGCCCAGCGCCGCCTGGCGCGCGGGTATGCTCGCGCCCGGAGCGCGTCATGGAGCACCTGACCTCGATCTCGGCCGTGCGCGAGCGCGTGCGCCTGTGGCGGCGCGAGGGGCACTCGGTCGGCTTCGTGCCCACCATGGGCGCCCTGCACGCCGGGCACACGTCGCTCGTCGAGGCGGCGCGGCGCGCCTGCCACCGCGTGCTCGCCAGCGTGTTCGTGAACCCGGCCCAGTTCGGGCCGAACGAGGACCTGTCGAAGTACCCGCGCGACCTGCAGGGCGACATGCTCAAGCTCGAGCAGGCGGGCTGCCACGCGCTGTTCACGACCACGACCGAGGAGATGTACCCCGAGGGGTTCGCCACGTGGGTCACGGTCGAGGGGCTGACCGACGGGCTGTGCGGCCGCTCGCGCCCGGGCCACTTCCGCGGCGTGACCACGATCGTGGCCAAGCTGTTCAACCTCGTGCAGCCCGACGACGCCTTCTTCGGCGAGAAGGACCGCCAGCAGCTGCAGGTGCTCCGGCGCATGACGCGCGACCTCGACCTGCCCGTGCGCGTCCACGGCTGCCCGACGGTGCGCGAGCCGGACGGGCTGGCCCTGTCGAGCCGCAACCTCTACCTGTCCCCCGACGACCGGGCGCGCGCGACGGCGCTCTCGCGCGGGCTCCGCCGCGCGCGCGCCGCCTACGAGGACGGGGAGCGCCGGGCGGGCGAGCTCGAGCGCGTCGTGCGCGGGGAGCTCGAGGCGGCGGGGGCGCGGGTCGACTACGTCGAGGTCGTCGACCTCTCGACCATGAAGCCGGTCACGGAGGCGGACGACGACACGCTGGTCGCGGTCGCGGCGCTCGTCGGCGCGACGCGGCTGATCGACAACCACCGGCTCGGCGACCCCTTCCCCGTCCCATGAGGCTCGCCGCGCCCTGCAAGACGAACCTGTTCCTGGAGGTCCTCGCCCGCCGGGCGGACGGCTTCCACGAGCTCGACACCGTGTTCACGGCGCTCGACCTCGAGGACGCGCTCGAGCTCGAGCCGCTGCCCGGCGGGCGCCTCGAGCTGGTCGTCGAGGGCGACCCCACGGTGCCCGCCGACGCCAGCAACCTGGTGTGGCGCGCGGCCGAGGCCCTGCGCGCGGCCGCGGGCCGACCGGAGCTCGGGGCGCGGCTCCGGGTGGAGAAGCGCGTGCCGGCCGGCGGCGGCCTGGGCGGCGGCTCGTCCGACGCCGCCGCCGCGCTGCTCGGCCTCGACCGCCTGTGGGGGCTGGACCTCGGCGACGAGCGGCTCCACGCGCTGGCCGCAGGGCTGGGCTCCGACGTGCCCTTCTTCCTCCGCGGCGGGCTCCAGCGCGGCCTCGGCCGCGGCGAGCGGCTCGAGCCCCTGCCGGCGCCGGCGCGGCCGCTCGACCTGGTGCTGGTCCTCCCCGGCTTCTCGTGCCCGACCGGCCAGGTCTACGGCGCCCTGGCCCCGTTCCTGCCGGGCCGCGGCGGCCCGCCGGCGCGTGACGCCGGCCCGCTCCTGGCGGCGCTCGCGCGGGGTGACCTGCCGGGGGTCGCAGAGCACGCCTGGAACCGCCTGGAGCTGGCCGCGGAGGCGTGCTTCCCTGCCCTCCGCGAGCTGCGCGAGCGGCTGGCCCGTGCGCCCGGCGTCCTCACGGCGCGCCTCTCCGGCAGCGGGAGCACGCTCTGGGCGCTCGCCGCCTCGCGCGACGACGCCGAGCGCCTCGCGCGCGACCTGGCCGGGCCCGGGCTGCGGGCGCGGGTCGCGCGGACGGCCTGCTAGATCGAGGAGCACGATTCGGAGTGGGGGGGGGGGGGGGGTCGAACCGCCATCGACGACTCGGGTGCGCCTGTTGCGCTCGCCTGAGCAGCTTCGCTCGCTCGGCTGCGCGCCGGCGCCGGCAGCTCTCTTCGCTTGGACCTTCGGTCGCGCCAGCCGTTCGCGGCCACGCTCGCGCGAGGCTCGTGAGCAGGCCGTTCCCGGTGGTTCGCCGTGGGCGCCACGGTGCGCCCGCTCATTGAGCCTTTCACAGCCCCAGCTCGTGGCGACGCTGCCTCCAGCCCGTGCGCGAGCGCCGCGCGCAGGCGCACGCGCACGTGGCGGTCGGTCGCCCGGTCGAGCATGCGCCCCTCCCGGGCGATCGCGCCCCGGCCGGCGCGGACCGCCGCGGCGTAGGCGCGCGCCTCGGCCACGTCGCGGGCGAGGCGCTCCGGACCGCCCAGGGCGGCGCGGCGCACGACCTCGTTGACGAGGAGCTGGAGCGGGTGGCCGACCCACTTGCCCGCCAGCCCGAGCGCCGCGCCGCGGCGGGCGTCGCGCGCGCACGTGGCCAGGGCGGCGAGGGCCCGGGTCCGGTTCGCGGCGTCGTCGAGCGAGGGGTCCCGGACCGGGTAGTCGAAGGTCATGGCGTCGATCGCGGGCACGCCCACGGCCGCCGCGGCCTGCACGAGCTGCACGCGCGCGGCGTCGAGCGCCGGGTGGTCCTGGCGCGCCTCCGGCAGGCCCAGGTCGGAGGCGAGGTCGACGAGCCCGAGGACCAGCGCCGCGAGGCGCGGCCGCAGCGCGTCCGTCAGGGCCGGGAGGCGCGTCAGCGCCGCCGCCGACTCGACCATCAGCACCACCCGCACCTGCCCGCGCTCGGGCTCGAGCGCGGCCAGCGCGCGGTCGAGGAGGCGCAGCTCGTCCTCGTGGCGCGCCTTGGGCCACACCACCCCGTCGAGGCGGCCGCCGCGCCGGAGCGTCGCGCCGACGACGTCGACCAGGTCCCGCGCGCACGCCGCCAGCTCGAGGCCGCTCGGCATGTAGAGCGCCAGCGTGCGCCCCCAGTCGACGGCGCACAGCGCCTCCACGGCGGCCGTCCGCGCGCGCGCCTGCACGTCCGGGTCGAGGGCGGTGGCGTCCTCGCCGTCGACGATCACCACGGGCGGCGGCGCCCCGCGGGCCAGCGCGTCCTCGAGCAGGGCCGCGTCGACGTCGACCGCCGCCGCGACCTCGGCGGGCGCGAGGCCCAGCCGGTCGAGGAGCCGCCGGCAGGGCGCCATCCCGCCCGCCGCCTTGCGGATCCGGTCGGGGTCGCTGGCCGGGACGGTGTAGTGCGACGGCTGGTGCAGCCAGCGCGCCGGCAGCCCCGCCTCGCGCCCGCGCGCCGCGTCGAGCAGCGCGGCGCGCTCGGCCTCGAAGCCCTGGAGGATGCGCTCCGGGTCTCCCTCGTCCACCGCCGCCTCCGATCGCCGGCGGAGCATACCCCGTGTCGAGCGGGCCACGCCCCTTCACGCCCCCGCCCGGCGGTGCCACAACCGGGCTGGGGCGGGAGTGGTGGCTTCCATGATCACCGAGCAGGGCACGGGGCTGGTGGAGCGGCTGCGCGCGCACCTGGCCGACGCGAGCGCGAGCAGCTTCCAGCTCATGGGCGACGACCTCGCCCTCCTCACCGGGCCCGACCTCCGCGCCGCGGCGGCGGCCTACGACGAGCACCTCACGCGCGCGGTGCCCGACGCCCTGCGCGCCGCCTTCGAGGCCGAGCAGCGCGCGCTCCTCCGCGAGGCGCACGCGCTCCTGCGGCGGCACAACCACTGCCTCCACGCGCGGATCGCCGGCTACCTCGACCTCGGGCGGCGCTTCGGCTTCGAGTACCCGTGGCCGACCGTGGCCGTCCTGGGGATCTCGACCGTGCTCGACGGCATGGCGCGCATGCGCGTCTACGGCCTGCTCGGCCGGGCCACCGCGCGCCTCGGGCTGCCCCACGTCGAGCGCGCGAGCGAGCGGATCGACGACGCCCTGCGCCGCACGAACCGCGCGATCTTCGCCGACTCCGTGCCGCTGACGCTCCTGGCGCTCCGCTGCCACTCGCTCAGGCGCGATGGCCGCGGCGACCTGGCGACCGCGCTCCTCGAGGGTCCCCTGCCGCCGCTCATGGACGAGGAGTGCCGCGGGCTGGCGCGGCGCCTGACCGACGCGTTCGGCATCGAGGACGGCGCGCGCCGCTACGAGGCGCTCGCCGCGCTCACGCTCGAGCACTTCCGCCGCGAGCAGGCCGTGTTCACGCATCACCTCGGGGCGCCGCGGCAGGGGCCGCCGCGGCCGCACCCGACGTGGCTCGACCGGCTCGTCGGCAACGTTCGCGCGGTGCGCGCCCCGCGGGTCGAGCGCGGCCTGCTCGGGCGCCGCCGCCTCGTGTTCAGGAACCACCGGCTCCCGCCCGGCTTCGACATCCGCGCCCACGCGCCGCGCGTCACCGAGTTCGGCCGGGCGTTCGTCTCGTCGATCACGCGCTGCCGCGAGGACTACCAGGCCGCGGTCGACCACACGCTGGCGCGCTTCGGCGCGCAGGGCGAGCGCGTGGTGGTGGCGTTCCCCCGGGGCGGGACGCAGGTGCGCTGAGCTCGGACGGGCCTCCGGCGGCGCCGGCCGCGAGCGGACGAGCGCCGGACCGCCTCCGAGCACACTTCGCCGCGCCTCCGCAGCGAGAGCCCCAGGCGAGGCGGAGGAGGGCGAGGCGTTGCCGCGCGAAGGCGAGGGGCGCGCGGGCGAGCCTGAGGGGGGTGCCGCGCCACCCCCCACACACCGGCGAACGGCAGCGCCCGCCATCCTCCGCCGCAGCCGCGGTCAACCAGCGAGACGCCGCACGTGCCGGGGCAGCGCGTCGAACGGCAGGAGCCGCCGCGCGCGGTGCAGGAGCCCGGCCAGGCCGTCGACCGCGGGCGGGTCGACGGCCAGGCGGCGCTCGATGCCGGCGTCGCGCAGGACCTCCTCGGCGGCCAGCCAGCCCGAGCGGGCGGCGCTCTCCATGCACGAGGGCATCTCGGTGCGCGTCCAGTCGCCGGCGAGCAGCAGGCCGTGCACGGGCGAGCGCTGCGGCGGGCGCCGGCGCTCCATCCCGGGGAAGGGGCAGTGGATCGCCATGGGCACCCGGTTGACGCACGCGTTGACCACCCTCGCCTGGGCCGCCCGCGGGAGGAACTCGGCCAGCTCGCGGACCGTCTCCCGCACGACCTCCTCGTCGCTCATGTGCTCGGCGCGGTGGCTGTAGATGCAGTTCGTGGCGATCACCGACGGGCGGTCCGACCAGCCGCGGTTGATGTTCGACAGGTCGTAGTAGTCGCAGTTGAGGTCGTTGGGGGCGTGGACGCGCGCCCAGAAGGGCAGGGTGGTCAGCTTCTCGTCGAACCACAGCTGCGTGCTCACGTAGGGGCAGGGCTGGAAGTGGACGAGGTCCTGGAAGCAGCGGTGCTGGTCGAGCCACTCGCGCCGGGCCACCTGCCGCAGGGCGCCGGGGTCCAGGGCCGCGATCACCGCGTGGCGCGCCTCGAGCCGGCGGCCGCCCTCGAGGACCACCCCGGTCGCCCGCCGCGCGCCCCCCGTGAAGCCGGTGACGGCCGTCCGCAGGAGGACGCGGCCCCCCAGCGCCTCGAGGCGCTCGCGGGCGGCCGGCGCGAACACGTCGCCGAGCCCGCCGTCGGGGAAGCCGAAGCAGTAGCCGCTCGTGCCGATCAGGTGCCGGTAGAAGCGCATGAGCGCCCCGGCCGAGCAGAGCTCGAGCGGCAGGTTGAGGATCGACAGGGCCGCGAACGCCCAGAAGCGGCGGATCGTCGCCTCCGACACGCCCATGCCGCGCAGGAACGCCGAGGCGTTGAGCGCGTCGAGGCGCAGCACGTCCGCCTCGGTCAGCTGCAGCGCGAGCAGCGAGACCGACAGGTTCGAGAGCACGTCGCGCGCGCCGATCGCCGGGTCGGCGTTGAAGCTGGGCATGAAGTGGAGCGGGGCGGGCAGCGGCGCCATGCGCAGCACGTAGCTCCGGCGGCCCTCGACGAGGGTGATGAACTCGCGCTTGTGCCACACGATCCGGTCGCGCGTGCCGAGCCGGTCGAGGAGCTGCATCAGGTTCGGGTAGTAGGAGAGGAACACGTGCGGCCCGATCGCCACCGGGTCGCCGGTCGTCGGGCACGTCCAGCTGGCGGCGCGCCCGCCGAGGTGCTCGCCGCGCTCGACGAGGGTGACCTCGAGGCCGGCCTCGCGCAGGGCCAGGGCGGCGGTCAGGCCGGCGATCCCGCCGCCGACCACGACGACGTCGGTGCTCTCGAGCTCGGGGTGCGGGGTCATGGGCGGCTCCGCGGTCCCCCCCCGCCGATCCATCCTAGCCAGCGGGCGCGCCGACCGCCCGGCCCTCCCCCGGAGGGGGCCGGGTCACGGCGCCGAGGTGACGGCCCGGGCGACGGACTCGGGCGTGCGGTCCGCCGCCTCGTAGTAAGCGCGGAACGCCTCGACCTCGGGGGTGGCGTAACGGAACAGCTCGGCCGCGAACCTGGCCGACAGCGGCTGGTAGAGGACCGTCGCCTCGACCTCGTAGGGGCCGCTCGCGAGCGGCGCCACGACCTCGTAGCGCACCGTGTCACCCCCGGGCCCGAAGTCGACGTCCCCCGCGACGCCAGCCGGCGCCGTGTCGGCCGCGGCCGGGTGCGAGGGGTCCCAGCCCCGCGGCAGGAGCCGGTCGTCCTTCCAGTAGCCCTCGGCGCGCATGAGCAGCCACGTGGGCGCGCCGCTCCGGTCGCGCATGACGGCCTCCCACACCTGGACCTCGTCGGGCGCCGTGACCCGGTCCCGGTGCGGGTAGGTCGGCCCCCCGGCCGCCTCGCCCGGCAGGGGCCGCCCCGTGGCGTCGACGAGGCGCCCGGCCGCGTCGTGCTCGCCGGAGGCGAAGACCACCCGGCCCTGCGCGTCGAGCACCCGCAGCCGCAGCCAGAGCCGCCGCGTCGGATGCCCGGTGGGCAGCTTGTGCCCGGTCAGGTTCTCGACGCGCACCGCCAGGGTCAGCGCGTCGCCCGAGCGCACGGCCGGCGCGATCGACACGGTCGCCGTGCGCGTCCGGAGCTGCTCGCGCGTGGCGGCGATCACGGCGTCGAACGCCGCCGCCGGCGCCGCGGGCCGCAGGTCCGCGGCGTTGTCGCGCAGGATCGAGAGCACGAGCGTGTTGCCGCCCACGAACAGGTGCCTGCCGACGGGCGCGCGGTCCGAGAGGTTGGGGTAGTCCTGGCCGCCGTTGTCACGGGCGATCTTCGTGGCGAGCGGCGCGCCCCGGTCCTGCGACGGCATGTGGCACGCCTGGCAGCTCCGGGCCTCGGCCGCCGGGAGCGGCCGCGTCTCGTCGAAGACCGAGTTCTGCCACTCGAGGTAGGCCGTCTGCTCCGGGTGGGTCCCGCCCGTCGGCGTCCCGTCCGGCGCGAGCGTCGTCGTGTAGAGCGTGTGGCAGCTGGCGCACTGCGCCGACGAGCGGACGTGGTCGCCCTTGCGCGGCAGGTAGCCGGTGCGCAGGAACATGGGCGTGCCCTGCGGCTGGTCGTGGGGACCGAGGAGGTCCTTGTTGGCGGTGAGGCGCTCGTTGCCGTTGAAGGTCGCGGCGACGTTCGCCGGGTCGGCCTCGATCTGGTGGCAGTGGGTGCACGACACGCCGTCGAGCGCGAGCTGCGCCTCGGGCGTGTCCTGGCCGAGGAGCGCCAGCCGCAGCGGCTGGCTCAGGCTCCGCGCGTGGACGCTGGCCATGGGCGTGTGGCAGCTCATGCACTTGGCCTCGATCGCGGCGCGCGCCGCCGGGGTGGCCTGCACCTCGACCGAGACCTCGGCCCGCCAGAGCGGGTCGCGCGAGGCGTTGGCCATCATCGTCGCCTGCCACAGGTCGTGCGCGCCGATCGCCTCGCCCGCGCCGTCGCGCATGGCCGTGGCCTGGGGCGAGGCGCTGTGGCAGCGAGCGCACAGGGGCGAGGTGGCGTAGCGGCCCAGCTCGACCTCCTGCAGGGCGGCCGGGTGCGGCCAGGTGGCCTTGCCGAAGACGTGGGTCTGGGTGGTCGGCGGCGCCGGCGTCGCCGGCGTCGCCGCCGCGACGACCCGGCCGGCGCGGCCGCCGCCGCCGCCGCAGCCGCTCACGAGCGCCGCCGCCGCGAGCAGCAGCGCGGCGACCTGGCCCAGCGGCGATCCTCTCACGGCGCACCTCCCGAAGGAGGAGACGCAAAGGCCCGACCGGCGGGTAAGTGCTTGCGGCGGACGCGCTACCCGCGCGCGTCGCACCGCGGGTGCGCACGACGGGCGCAGCGTCGAAGTCACGGCGCCACTTCGGGATCAGACGACCTGGACCCGGCGGGCCCAGGTCGTCAAAGCCCGCGGGGGGCGAGCCGCAGCAGGTCGGCGACCGTCCGGCGCGTGACCGGGTCGATCATCTGCGGCGCGATCTGCGCCGCGGGCTCGAGGACGAAGCGCCGCGAGCGGAAGCGCGGATGCGGGAGCTCGAACCCCGCCCCGCGCCGGACGACGACGCGCTCGTAGAGGATCAGGTCGAGGTCGATCAGGCGCGGGCCGCGCCCGGGCGTGGCCCGCTCGCGGCCGAGCCGCCGCTCGACCTCGTGCAGGTGCTCGAGCAGCGCGCGCGGCGGGAGCGAGGTCTCGAGCAGCGCCGCCGAGTTGAGGAACGGCCCGCCGTCCTCGCGCCGCTCGGCGGCGGTCTCCACGGGGTCGGCGGCGGCGACGACCTGCGTCCCCCGCAGCCCGGCGAGCTCGACCAGGGCCCGCTCGAGGAGCGCGACCCGGTCGCCCTGGTTGCTCCCCAGCGCCACGAGCGCCCGGGCCATCTCAGGCCTGCGGCGCCGCCGGCTGCTCGGGCGGCGCGTCGCGGTCGGCGGGGAGGCCCGGCGCGGGGAGGCCCAGCGCCAGCGGCGTGGGCTGCGGGTGCATCCAGCGATAGAACGCGAGCACCGGCCCGGTGCTGGCGAAGCCGCAGAAGAGGAGCGCCAGCGCCGGCTCCGGGAACAGGGCGAAGAGCACACCGCCGAACACCACGGCGGTCAGGTACTCGAAGGGCTTCCGCCCGCGCAGGAGCACGTTGGCGACGTGCACGTAGCGGAACTGCGAGACCATCAGGTAGCCCACGGCGAGCGCGACGAAGGGGAGCAGGGCGGTGATGTTGACGATCTCGGGGTTCACCCACGAGAGGCGCGAGCGCGGGCTCTGCAGGTAGTACTGCAGGAGCACGAGCGAGGCGATCACGCCGGCGGCCGCCGGCGACGGCAGGCCCTTGAAGTATCGGTGGGCCTCCTCGCTGTGCGACGAGGTCTCGGTGTTGAAGCGCGCCAGGCGGATCACGGCGCCCGCGGCGTAGGCGGCGCCGAACACCCAGGACATCTTCGCCCAGAACTGCGCGTCCTCCGCCCAGCCCCACCGCGCCCACGAGTTGAGCATGGCCACCATGACGGCGGGCGCGACGCCGAAGCTGATCGCGTCGGCGAGCGAGTCGAGCTGGCCGCCGAAGTCGCTCGTCGTGCGCGTCATGCGGGCCACGCGGCCGTCGAGCATGTCGAAGACCATGGCCAGGAGGATCGCCACCGACGCGTGGAAGAAGGCCCGCTCGGGGTGCGGGACGCCCTGCGCGTTCCACTGCACGCTGGCCACGTGGACGATCGCGTAGAAGCCGCAGAGCATGTTGCCCAGCGTGAGCAGGCTGGGGAGGATCGCCAGCCCCTCGCGCGCGCGCTCCCGGATCCGACGCCGCCGACGGTTTCGCCCGCTCGTCATCCCGCCCTCCCCTGCTCGTCACGCTCGGCGCCCGCCGCGCCGGCGGCAACCCCGAGGCGCCCGATCACCGTCTCGCCCCCGCGGACCGCCTGCCCGAGCGCCACGGCCGGCGCGAAGCCGGCGTCGGCGGGCACGAGGACCTCGGTGCGCGAGCCCAGCTTGATCATGCCGTAGCGCTCGCCGCGGGCGAGGCGCTGGCCCGGGGTCGCCGCGCACACGATCGTGCGCGCCAGCGCGCCGGTGACCTGCCGGACACCGACGCGCAGGCCGGCATCGGTGCGCAGGCCGAGGAGCGTCGACTCGTTCTGGTCGATGCACGCGGGGCCGGTGGCCGGCAGGCACAGCCCGGGCCGGGGCACGACCGCCTCGACGACGCCGGCGACGGGGCTCCGGTTGACGTGGACGTTCAGCGGCGAGAGGAAGATCCCCACGCGCAGCGCCTTGCCGCCGATGAAGTGCGGCTCGTCGACCGTCGCGATGTCCGTGACCACGCCGTCGGCCGGCGAGACCCAGAGGTCGGGGTCGGTCGGGCCCTGGCGCTCGGGGTCGCGGTAGAAGCTGAGCACGAACAGGCCGAGGGCCACGGGCACCACCCCGCTCCACGCGAGCGCCGGATGCCCCAGGGCCACCGCCGCGCCGGCGGCGGCCGCGCCGAGCGCCAAGAGCGTGCCGACCTGGAGGGCGCACGTCGCCGCGCCGTACCTGCTCACCCGCATGTGGATCCCCCGTCCGGCACACGACCCGTCGCAACAAACGCGAGACCAACGCGGCTCAGCGCGGCAAGTGCCGAGGACACCACGAGAATAACCCGACCGGCCGCCCTGACGGCGACGAGATTCGAACGCGTGCGGCCGCCGCTCAACGCCGGAGCACGATCCACGCCGCGAGGGCCAGGTTGTAGGCCATGATCACGCTGCCGATCGAGATCCCCGCCCAGGCGAGGCGGACGCCCATGCCGCCCGCGCGCGCCTGCCGCAGGCCGAGCACGCAGAGCACGATCCCCAGCGCCGGGACGATCACGGCCGCGGGCAAGCCGATCCACACCTTGACCGGCACCTGCCGCGACCACACCCGGAACGGCACGGGCCCCTGCGGCGCCGCCCGCAGGTCGATCCGGGCCGTCGAGCCCTCGTCGTCGTCGCCGACGTCGCCGTCCGCGACGACCCGACCCGCCACCTCGGACGGCCGCCGGACCTGCTCGCGCCGCTCCGACGCCGGGCCCAGGACGTCTTCGGCCTGGACCTGCCCGGCCGCCTCGGACGGCCGCCGCGCCTGCTCGCGCCGCGCCGACGCCCGGCGCCGGGCGTCGTCGGCCTCGACCTCCCCGGCCGCCTCGGAGGGGCGGCGGGCCTGCTCGCGCCGCTCCGACGTCCGGCGCGCCACGCGCTCGGAGGCGCGGCGCGCGTCGAGGACCTCGAGCAACCCGTCCTCCGGGTCCGGCGTGCGGCCCGAGGGGGGCACCCCGGACGGGACCTCGATGACCCTGCGGCAGCCGCTGCAGCGGCCCTGCTTGCCGGCCAGCGTCATGGGGACGCGGGTGAGCCGGCCGCAGTGGGGGCACTCGAACTCGATCCCGGCGGGCACACGCCGAGTGTAGCGCGGGCCTCGGCCCGGGGCCCCGGCCGCCGGGGCCCGCCGGAGGGCGATATGATGGTCGCGGTGCCCGACGCCGCCGGCCAGCCCCCGATCGCCTCGTCGAGCCCGCCGGGCCCCGGCGGGCCGGCGGCGGGGCACGGCGCCGGGGCCGGGCCCCCGCCGCTGCCGCGCCCGCCGCTGCACGTCATGTTCCCCGGGTCGGCGGCGATCGTGCTCGCCGTGCTCGTCTTCTACCTGCTGACGGTCGTGCTGGGCGGCCCCGACGAGCCGTCGCTGCGCCGCCTCGGCGCCGTGCGCCACGACCTGGCGCTCGAGGAGGGCGAGTACTACCGCTTCTTCTGCGCCGCCTTCCTGCACGGCGGCCTCCTCCACCTCACCCTCAACGGCCTGGCGCTGATCCAGCTCGCCCCGCTCGTCGAGATGCTCTGGGGGACGCACCGCATGCTGGCGGTCTACCTGCTCAGCGCGGTCGGCGGCACGGTCCTGTCGGCCGTGTTCCAGCCGCTCCCGTCCGTCGGCGCCTCGGGGGCGATCCTGGGCCTCGCGGGCCTGCTCCTCGGGGCGACGTGGGTCGCGCGGGAGCCGTTCCGCTCGCGACTGCGCATGGTGCTCGGGCAGCGGCTGCTCTTCGCCGTCGTCCTGACCTTCGTCCTCGGCGTGTCGCTCCAGGTGTTCTGGCTGCCGATCGTCGACAACTACGGCCACCTGGGCGGGCTCCTGGTCGGCCTCGGCGCGAGCGCCCTCCTGCGCGAGCCGGAGGCGCCCGCGGGGCGGCCCGCGCGGGCCCTCGCCTGGGGGGCGGGGAGCTTGTGCCTGGCGGCGTTCGCGTGGATGGCCCTGGCCGGGCGTCCGGTCGACCAGGTCGACGACCTGCTGAAGGTCCACGCGCGCCTCCAGCGGGAGGCCCCGGCCCACCCGCACGCGCGGGACCTCACGGCGGCGCTGGCCGGGGCCCTCTCGCAGGCGGGGCGGCACGACGACGCGCGCGCGGTGCTCCTGCGGCGGCTCGCCGCGGCGCCCGACGACGTCGAGGCCATGGCGCGCCTCGCGGCGAGCTTCCGCCTCCACGGCGACGTCCCTCCCGACGTGCTCGGGGCGGTGCGCGGCATGGCGGAGCGCGCCGGGCGCGCCGACCTCGACCTGCCGCCGCTCGAGCGCGCGCACCTGCGCCTGACGACGGCCGAGCTCCACGCCCTGGCGGGCGACGCCGACGCCGCCCGCGCCGCCGAGGAGGAGGCGCTCGCCCTGCTCGAGCCCGCGGCCGCGGACGAGGACCCCCTCGTCCTCAACGCGCTGGCCTGGCTCCTCCTCACCCGACACGACCCCGCCCTGCGCGACCCGGCCCGCGCCGAGGCCCTGTCGCGGCGGGCGGTCGACGCGCTCGAGGCGCCGCTCCGCGCGCTGCGCCGCGACGACGCCCAGCTCGCGGCGGCGCTCGACACGCTGGCCGAGGCGCTGGCGCAGCTCGGCCGTCCGGGCGACGCCCTGGCGTTCCAGCGCCGCGCGGCGCTCCTCGCCCGCCGGGCGGGCGCGCAGGGCGACCCGCTCCTCGAGTACACCCGCCGCCTGGAGCGGCTCGAGGCCGCCGCCGGCGCGCGCCAGTGACGTCACCCTGGTGATCTGGTTGCCAGGCGAGCGCGCCCCCTCTATGCTCCCCTCGGGAGGTGCGCGTGAGGGACGCGAGGGCGCTGCTGCTGGTCGTGCTCGTCCTCGGGGCCGCGGGCGCGTGGGCCTGGCGCCTGCGGGGCGGGGAGGCGGGGGCGCGCTCGGGCGCGAGCGTGAAGCCGCTGCCGCACGCCTGGCCGCCGGTCCGGGGCGAGCGCTACCCGGACCTCGAGCTCCTCGACCACCGCGGGCAGCCCACGCGGCTCTCCCGCCTCGAGGGCAAGGTGATCGTCGTCGAGCCGATCGGCATGGGCTGCCCCGCCTGCCAGGCCTACGCGGGCGCCCATCGGAGGGGCACCTTCCGCGGGGCGTTCGCGCAGGAGGGCCTGCCGTCGTTCGGCGAGCTCCTGCGGCGCTACGCGGGGGTCGACTGGGAGCGCGAGCCCGACCTGGTCCTCGTGCACCTCCTCCTCTTCGACCTCCCGGCGGAGCGGGCGCCCACGGTCGCCGACGCGCGCGCGTGGGCCGAGCACTTCGGGCTCGACCGCGCGGACAACGCGCTCGTCCTCGTGGGCGACGAGCGCTACGTGAACCCCGCCAGCTACGCCCTGGTCCCGGGCTTCCAGGTGATCGACCGCGACTTCGTGCTCCGCTACGACGGCTCGGGCCACCACCCGGTCGACCACCCCTACGAGGCGGCGCTCGCCGGGATCCCCGCGCTGCTGGATCGCTAGCGCACCCGGGCGCTCGGCCTGACCACGATCCCGGGGTGGCCGACGCCCTCGTGCGGCTGGCGCGCGGGCGCGGTCACGTGCCCCTCGCCGGCGACGACGATCGCGCCGCTCGCCGCCGGCGCCGCGTCGACGCGACGCCGCCCGCCCGCCAGCAGGCCGCCCAGCACGGCGCCGTAGAGGACGTGCCCGAGGACCATGGCCGGGATCCAGGCCGGGCCGTAGGCGGCGGGCGCGAAGGGTCGGAGCCCGGCGGCGGCAGGGCGCGGGTGGACGCGCGGCGCGGCGGCCATGTAGCCGAGCGACACGAGGCCGTGGACGAGGCCCAGGAGGGCGCCCTGGCGCGCGCCCGGCGCGACCCCGGCCCGCCGCCACGCCGTCCGGTACGCGCTCGCGATGCTGACGCCGTTGAACGCGTGCAGCCCCCAGCCGAGGGCGCGCGCGAGCCGGCCGTCGCCCGTGAGGCTCGTCCCGAGCATCCGTGGGAGGTCGAGCCGCGTCAGCCCGACCGCGTTGCTCGCCAGCGTCGCGCCGGTCAGCGCGGCCGTCGCGCACGCGCCCGCCGCGAGCGTGGTCCTCTCCATGACGCCCTCCGCTCCCACCTCGCCGCGACATCGCGCAAGCCGAGGGCCGGGTCTCGGCGGCGCGCGGGGACGCGACCGGTGAGACAGCGGTGGCAGCGACCCGGGGACACCCTCGCCCTCGACGACGCGAAGGCGGCCGGGTGGCTCTGGACGGTCGACGTGAGCGAGGAGGTCCGCCGACAGCTCGAGGCGGCGCTGGTGAAGGACGTCGTGGGGAAGGCGATCGACCTGGCGTTCTGGCGGGTGACCCGCCGTCGATCACCCGTGGCGCTCCTTCCAGGCCAGGAGCCGCAGCTCGAGGTCGTCGAGCTGCGTCGTGAGCCGCCGGCTCCCCCCCGGGATCGCGGCGCGCAGGCGGGCCAGCTCCGCCTCGACCTCGCGCGCGAGGCCCGGGCCCTCCGCGGTCGGCGTCAGCTCGGCCGCGACGAGCTTGCTGCGCGCCCGCTCGAGCGCGCGGGTCCACGCCTCGACGGGGTCCGCCGGCGCCGCGGTGGCCGCGGCCACGCGGGCGTCGACGCGCGCCCCGTCGCCGGCGGCGCGCTTCTCCGGGTCGAACCCCGGCTGCGGCACCGGCCCCGAGTCCATGCCGATCGTCTTCTTCTTCCCTCCCCCGGGCTCCGGCGGCGCGGCGGCGGCGGCCGGGGGGCTCGGCGGCGACTCCTGGCGCGCCGCCGCCCGGGCCTGCACCGCCTCGCGCGCCAGCTGCGCCGCGGGCGCCGGGTCGGGCGGGCCGATCCCCAGCGCCTCCTCGATCCCCGAGAGCACGCGCTCGAGCCCGCGCCGCAGCGGCGCCGCGCCGGCCGTGGCCGCCTGCGCGAGGTTGCTCAGCGACGACGCCCCGGCCGCGGGCGCGTCGGCGTCGTCGCGCGGAAGGAGCGCGAGGGCCTCGAGCGCGCGCAGCCGCGCGTCGACGTCGTCCTCGCGCGCGCCCTCGAGCGCGGCGCGCTCGAGCGGCCCCAGGCCGGCGGCGCCGCGCAGGGCGTCGATCAGCCCGGCGCCGCCGCGCGCGCGCTTCGCGGCGGCGAGGAGGCCCTCCGCGAGGGCGGCCTGCTCGGCGTCGCGCGCGGCGCGGGCGAGCGACGAGAGCGCGTCGCCGAGCGGGCCGTGCGCGGCGGCCACCAGGCGCAGGCGCGCCCAGAGGAGGGCGCGCGGCGGCGCGCCGGCGGCCTCGCGCTCGAGCAGGCCCGCGGCGGCGACGAGGTGCTCGGGCGAGCGTCGCGCGCCGGCGAGCAGGGCGACCAGCCACCCGTCGAGGCAGCCGCCGTGGGCGTCGAGCGCGGGGCCGAGCCCGCCCGACGCCCGGGCAGAGGCCAGGGCCAGCTCCCGCAGGGCCGGCTCGACGGTCGCCTCGGCGAGCGCCGCCAGGGCGACGGGCTCCGCCACGCCGGCGCCGCACAGGTGCCCCCACGCGCCCACGAAGCGCGCGTGCGCGCCCAGCCGCGCCGGGCGTTCCTCCCGATCTCCTGCGGCCATGGCGCCCCCTCCGCGTGCAGGGATTGTATGCCGTGGCCGGGGCGGACGCAGGCGCCCTGGCCGAGAAGCGCCTCACCTGCCTCGCGGTCGAGCAGGGGGTCCTCGCCATCCCGGTCCCCGCGCGCGGCAACTCGACGACGTGCCCACAGTGCCACCACCGGAGCCGCAAGAACCGTCAGGGCTGCCTGTTCTCGTGCGTGCAGTGCGGCCACCAGGGCGATGCGGACCATGTCGGAGCGCTCGCCGCCAAGAGGCACGGCGAAGCTCTGCTCGACCAAGCGCTCGTGGCCCGGCGTCACGAGCGCGAAGAGGAGCAACGGAAGCGCGAGCGCCGCGCCGAAGCGGCCAAGCGGCGCGGTCAAGCGACCAAGGAGAAGTGGCAGCAGCGGCGTGAGGCTGCTGCCCGCGAGGAGGTGAAGACGGACACGCCCCGCGACGGAGCGCAGGTGCCGGCGGCTCGTGCCCCCAGTGGACACGCCCCGTTCCGGAATCCGACCCGCGGTGGCGCTCCCGACGAGAACCCCGAGGCAGGAGACCCGCTCGATCGCCGGCAGGCTGCAGGACGGCGCGGTGAAGAACCAATCGCGTGGGCTCCGCCACGACCCCGGGGCCAACTGCCGAGTTCCAGGGTCTCGGCGCTGGGCGCGTTTTCAGACAAACCCTAGCCTTGCGGAGTGTCGGAGGTCGTGGCTAGAATCCAGGCTGACGTCGAGGCGGGTCCCCGCCTCCGCCCGAACACGCCGTCGGCCTCCCCGACCTCTCCGAAGGGAGTGACGGCGCACCGCTCCTCGTGGCCCGCTGAGACCCGGGCCACCCGAAGACTTGGCCTGGTGGCCCGCCCCTCCTGGCGGGGCCGCCCGGGCGAGATCGTTTCCCTGGGCGGCCCGCCGCGAAGCGGGCCCACGTGACCGCTGACCGTGACCCCTGCCCGCCACGACGCGGGTCTCCGTGCACGATCGATCGGCAAAGACACATGAGTGACGACGCCTTCTACCCGCGCACGGCGCGCGGGGACGGCCACGACCCCGCCACCGTCACGGGCCGGGAGCCCGGCCGCCGCCGCCGCCGGGGACACCGCCGGCGCAGGAGGCCCCTGGGCGACGGGGCCCAGGACGGGCGAAGCGACCGCGACGCGGACGGCGACGATGGCCAGGACCGTGAGGCGTTTCGCCACGACCCTCGCCTCGCCCCTCGTCACGATGGGGGCCGCAACGGCGCGTCCCCCGCCGTCGAGGAGGAGGAGGCCGTCTCGGGCTGCCTGTTCGTGGTGAAGGACGGCTTCGGCTTCCTGCGGCAGGCGCGGCTCAACTACCTGTCCGGCCCCGGGGACGTGTTCGTGCCCGCCGGGGTGATCCAGCGCTACCGCCTGCGCAGCGGCCAGTTCATCGAGGGGCGCCTGGGGCGCGGCAAGCGCGGCAAGAAGCGTCGCCCGCTCGAGGTCGTGGACCGCGTCGACGGCGACCCGCCCGAGGTGGCGTCGCGGCGGCCCGGCTTCAAGAGCCTGACGTCGGTCGACCCGACGCGCCGGATCAACCTCGAGGGGCGCGACAACGACCCCACGCTGCGCGTGATCGACCTCGTGACGCCGATCGGCTTCGGGCAGCGCATGCTGATCGTGGCGCCGCCGCGCGTCGGCAAGACGGTGATCCTGCACAAGATCGCCAACGCGATCGGCCAGAACCACCCCGACGCGCACGTGATCGTGCTCCTCGTCGACGAGCGGCCCGAGGAGGTCACCGACTTCCGCCGCACCTGCACGCACGCCGAGGTGATCGCCTCGTCGCTCGACATGGACCCCTCGGCGCACGTGGCGGTGGTCGAGGTCGTCATGGACCGCGTGCGGCGCCTGGCCGAGGCGGGCAAGGACGTGGTCTGCCTCATGGACTCGCTCACGCGCATGTCGCGCGCGTTCAACACCGAGCGCGGCCGCAGCGGCCGCACGCTCACGGGCGGCATGGACTCGACCGCCATGCAGAAGCCGCGCGAGTTCTTCGGCTCGGCGCGCGCGTTCGAGGGCGGCGGCTCGATCACGAACATCGCCACCGTGCTCGTCGACACCGGCTCGAAGATGGACCAGGTGATCTTCGAGGAGTTCAAGGGCACCGGCAACTGCGAGCTGGTGCTCAACCGCGAGCTCGCCGACCTGCGCGTCTTCCCGGCGATCAACGTGAAGGACTCCGGCACGCGCAAGGAGGAGAAGCTCCGCGACCCGCAGGAGCTGCAGCTGATCAACCTCCTCCGCCGCGGCATGCTGCGCTTCGGCGCCCAGCGGTCCATGGAGGGGCTGGTGTCGCGGGTGAAGACGACCTCGAGCAACGCCGAGCTGTTGCTCATGCTCCAGAAGCAGGCGATCTGATCTGACGATCAGCGCACGGCCCCCCGCGGGTGGCGGTAGAACGTCTGCAGGGTGAGCGCCGCCGACGCCGTCGCGTAGATCCGGCCGCCGACGACGCACCACTCGGCCGTCGCCGCGAACGACCCGGCGTCGCAGCCGCCTTCGCGCTGGAGCGGCAGGAGCGCGTCGACGACGGCGGGGCGCCACCGGGCCCAGGCCTCGCCGCCGCGCTGGAAGGCGGCGGCGGTGCCGTGGCGCCAGTACTCGTAGCTGCGCCGGCGCGGGTCGCGGGCGACCGGCGGCGCCATGAGGAGGCGCCCCGCCGCGCGCTCGAGCGCGGGGCCGCGCGCCGCCTGCCCGTCGCCGAGCAGCAGCCGGCCCTCGAGCGCCACGGCGGTCATCACCGGGAGCGGGTCGTAGCGCCCGTCGTCGACGGGGAGGAACGACGACCCGCCGCCGGGCGACTCGTAGCCCGTCTCCCCCTGCGCGTCGGTGGCCCGCGCGAACCAGGCGAGCGCGCCGTCGAACGCCTCCGGCGGCACGGGCAGGCCGGCGCGCCGCGCCGCCACCAGGGCGCGCACCATGGCGCCCGTGACGCTCGTGTCGTTGCGCCCCGGCCGCACGCCGTACTTCCACCCCATGCCCGGGTTCCGCGCGGTCAGGCAGAAGGCCACCGCCTGCTCGGCGTGGGCGCGCAGCGCCGGGGCGGCGCCCAGCGCGACGGCCTCGCACAGCGCCTCCGTGGCCAGGGCGTGGCCGTAGATCGTCTCGCCGCTGCCTCCGTCGAAGCCGACCGCGCCGCCCTCGTCCTGGCGCGCGGCCAGCCAGGCGAGCGCCCGGTCGACCGCCGCGTCGTGCGGCCCGGGTCGGCCGTGGCCCAGGAGGGCCAGCGTCGCCAGCGCCGTCAGGCCGACGTCGTGACGCACGTCGCCCCGGTCGTGGCCAGGGCCGCTGCACGGCCCGTCGGCCACGCACCGCCGCGTCCAGTCGCCCGCGCGCCAGCCGCCGTCGGGGTGCTGGTGACGCGCGAGCCAGCCCAGCGCCGCGTCGACCGCGCGCTCGGTCGCCGCCGACCCGCCCTCGGCCCGCAGGCGCGCCCGCGCGCGCCGCTGGTCCTGCCACGTGCCGGCCGGCGGCGAGGCGGGGTCCTCGAGCGGCCAGACGAGCTCGCGCTCGAGGCCCTCGGGGTCGCGGACGCGGAGCAGGGCGCGCTCGCCGGCCGCCCCGAGGCGCAGGGCGACGTCGAACCACCCCGCCGCCGCGGCGCCGTCGACCGACACCGGCGCGTCGTCGGGGCCGAGCGCCGCGCGGGCGAGCGCGGTCAGGCGATCGAGGCCGCGCTCGAGCGCCGGGACGGGCGCCGCCGCCCGGGCGCCCTGGGCCGATCGCGGGAACGCGGCGTCGAGGCCCTCGCCGTCGAACACCCGGCGCGCGGCCGCGACCTCGCGCAGCCGCCGCCGGAGCTCGCCCGTGTCGCGCCCCTCGCGGGCGGCCTGGCAGAGGCGCAGCACGAGGTCGTCGGCCGGGAGATCGCGGCCGGGGAGGCCGTCGGAGAGCAGGTCCAGCACCAGCGCCCGCAACGCCTTCAAGCCGGCGTGCGCGCGCTCGACGCGGCCGAGGTGCGCCTCGAGCTCCGTGGCGTCGGTGAGCTCGCCCGGGCGCGCCAGGGCCAGCGCGCGCAGCGCCTCCGAGAGCCGCGCCTGCGCGGCCGCCCACTCCGTCACCACCGGGGCCGGCGCCACGCGCGAGGGCGACGGCCACCCGAGCGCCTGCGCCGCCTCGAGCAGGCCGACCTCCTCGTCGTCGATCGTCAGCGCGAGGGCGGGCTGCCCGCCGGAGACGAACCAGGCGTGCCGCAGGCCCGTCTGGCGCGCCGCCAGCCGCAGCGCCGCCTCGACCGTCAGACCGGCCGGGAGCGCCAGACGGGCGCGCGACGCGCGCAGCGGCTTCAAGGCGACGACCGGCGCCCCCGTGGCCCCCTCGAGGCGCTCCAGCAGGTCGCCCAGCGGCAGGCCGACGGGCGCCTCGCCGCCCAGGGGCAGCGCGAGGAGCCGCCGGGCGTGGGCCTCGACCGGCGCCTCGGTCGCGAGCGCCCGCTCGACCACCCGCACGACGCCCTGCTCGACGCGCAGCCCGAGCTCCAGGGGCCCGAGGAGCGCGTCGAGGAGCGCGCCCACGGAGGCCTCGGGCGAGGCGATCGTCACCGCGGGGAGCTCGCGGCGCTCCAGCGCCGGGTCGAGGACGAGGTTCACGCCGGTCTGCGCCTGGAGCGCCCGCAGCGCCTCGGCGAGCGGGCGCGCCTCGAGCCGCAGCGACGCGCGGCGGGCGGCGAGCTGGCGGCGGACCTCCGCCGAGGTGGGGTCGAGCGCGCTCTCGGCGCCCGTCGCCAGCAGCCGCTCGGGCGACGGGCGCGCGGCGTCGCGCACGAGCACGCCGTCGCGGTCGACGTCGAAGACCAGGTCGTCGTCCGCGGCGAGGACCAGCGCGAGCGCGCTGTGCGCGGCGATCCCGTTCAGGCGCAGGCTCACCGTGACGCCGTTCGCCGCGAGGCGGCGCGCGGTCTCGGCCTCGAGGCGAGTCGGGAGGCCGAGGTCGGAGAAGAAGGAGAGCGCGTCGGCGAGCGGGGTCCGATCGAAGCTCAGCGTCACCCGGCGCGCGTGCAGCCGCTCCCAGGCCGCCCGCGCGCGGTCGAACGCGGGGTCGCGCGCCGGTCCGGGCGCGAACCAGGCGCTCTCCAGGCCGGAGGGGAGCGGCCCGCCCTCGCGCCGCGCGAGGTGGCGCTCCACGGCGTCGTGCCCCGCGGGGGTCTGCCGGACGACGAGCGTCGTGCCGTCGAGCGCGAGGGTGGCCGGCCCCGCCCAGGCGTCGGCGGCGCCGAGCGCGTCGACGACGGCGGCGCGGACCTCGGCCACGAGCGCGGCCGGGGCCAGGCGAACCGGGTGGTGGTCGGGGCGCACGGGCGCGAACAGCCGGTCCTCGTGCGCCGGGAAGCGGCGCGCCGCGGGGTGGCGCTCGTCCCGGTGGCCGACGACGACGACCCCGTCCTCGAGCGTCCAGGCCAGGCCGGCCTGCGCGACCAGCAGGTCGAGCGCGGCCGAGGCCGGGACGTCGCTCACCCGCAGCGTGACCTGGACGTCGGGGTCGACGGCCGGCGTCAGCCGCACCTCCACCGCCGCGAGGCTGCTCAGGAAGCTCGCCGCCTGGTCGAGGGGTGACTCGTGGAGGTGAAGCGACAGCGGGCGCGCCAGGGCCGCCCGTGCCTCCCGCTCCCGCGCCGCGCGGGCGGCCTCCTCGGCCTCGTGGTCCGCGGGCAGCGGGACGAGGAGGAGCGGCCCCACCTCGTGGCGCCGCACGGTCGTGCGGCCGTCCGGCGCGACCGGGGCGGGCGGCGCCGGCGGCGCGGACGCCTCGGCCGGGGCGGGCGGCGCCGAGCGCGGGCGCCTGGCCGGCAGGCGGCGCCGGCTGCGCGTGCGCCTCGAGGGCAGGCGGACGGGCCGCGTCCCGCGGCGCGAGGGCGGCGACGGCGCCGCCGCCGAACGCGACCGCGAGCACGAGCAGCGCCCCGAGGCCGCCCCGGCGCGCGGGCGGCGGCGGCTCGCTCGTGCGCACCACGCGCCGCCCCTCGCAGCCGGGCGCCGCGCAGCGGCCGTGCTCGGCGAAGCAGTCCCCGTGGTGCGCGGCGAGGCAGGCCGCGCAGTAGAGCGCGCGCTCGACCTCCAGCGCGTCGTGGCAGAACGTGCAGCGGAGGCGCACGGCCGGCGCGGGCGCGGCCGAGGCGGCCGCCGCCTCGAGCGCCTCGATCCGCTCGAGCACCGCCGGCAGCTCGGCCTCGGGGTCGAACGGCAGCGGCGGCGCCTCGAGGGCGCGCGCGAGCGCGGCCTGCGCCGCCTGGCAGCGGTCGCAGCCGCCGACGTGCTCGGCCACGGCCCCGTCGCCGTCGTCGCCGTCGAGGAGCCCCTCGCGGAGGAGCAGGAGCAGGTCGGGACCCGGGCAGCTCATCGCACCACCCCCTGCCGCTCCGCCTCGCGCCCCAGGCGCTCGACGGCGGCCTTCATGCGGTACTTGGCCGTGCGCACCGAGCAGCCCAGCGCATCGGCGATCTCCTCGTAGGTGTGCCCCTGGTCGTGGCGGAGCAGGAACACGGCCCGTTCGCCCTCGCCCAGCGCGTCGAGCGCCCGGCGCAGGAGCCCGTGCTCCTCGCGCGCGGCGGCGATCCGCGCCGGGTCGGCCTCGCCGTCGGCGCGCGCGGCCGCGGCGAGCGCCGCGGGCTCGAGCCGCTCCTCGGGCCGGCGCCCCTTCCGCTTCCACTGGTCGAGCGACACGTTGCGCGCGATCCGGTAGAGCCACGGGCGCAGCGGGCGGCCGCGCTCCAGCGCGTCGAGCGCGCCGTGGAAGCGCACGAACGTCTCCTGCAGGGCGTCGCGCGCCCCCTCCTCGTCGCCGCCGTGCAGGCCGAAGAGGAAGCCGAGCACCGCGCCGGCGTGGCGCCGGTAGAGCTCGGCGAAGGCCTGCGACCCGGTCCGCCGCGCCTCGCGGCAGCGCGCGACGAGGTCGTCGTCGGTTGGGGTGGGCTCGGCTCCCATGGCGCTCCTTCGTCCGCGCGCCCCTTCATACGCCGGCCGGGGCCCCGGAGTGCAACCCGGCCCGGGGCGGGTCGGCGGAGAGACTTACGCCGGCGGGGTCAGGCGGTCGGGCGCAGGTAGGCTGGGCGGGTGCCCCCGGACGGAGACGACCGCGCCACCCTCCTGCGACCCGCGACGTGGCGGCGCGCGGCGTGGACCGCCCTGCAGAGCGGGCTCATGGTCCTGATCGCCGTGCAGGGCGCGGCCCTGGGCGGCGCCGTGGCCGTGGCGGTCAGCGTGTTCGCCCACCGGCCGGGGCTGCCGGAGTGGGCGAGCGTCGGGGTCGGGGTGACGACCGGGGTGGTCACGGTCGGGGTCTCCGGGTGGCTCGTGCTCGGCGGCTGGCGCGGCGCCGGGCGCGCGGTCGCCGTCGCGGCGGTCGGGGTGGCCGCCGCGCTGGGCACCTTCCACTCGCCGCTCCTCCTCGACCGCCTGCGCGAGGAGGAGCGGGTGCTCGCCGCGGCGGCGGCCATGTTCGGCGGAGCGGCGATGACCGGGGTGGCCCTGCTGGTGCTCTCCCCCCGGCCCCGCGCGGAGCCGCCCGCCTCGTGAGCGCGCCGCTCGTCTTCCCCCTGCGGCGCGGGCGGCTCCTGGGGCTGCTCGCTCTGGCGCTCCTGTTCGTCGCCGGCGGCGCCTGGTTCGCGTGGCAGGTGGGGCCGCCGTCGCTCGACCCGGCGCGCAACACGCTCCGCGACGAGGCGCTCCGCGCGATCGGCCTCGCGGCGGCGGGCTTCTTCGGCCTGTGCGCCCTCGCGATCGCGCGGCTCCTCCTGCGCGGCCGCCCCGGCCTCGTGATCGACGACGAGGGGCTGATCGACGGCACCAGCGGCGCGGCCCCCGGGCGGGTGCGCTGGGACGAGGTCGCGGCCGTGCGCGTCGTGCCGCAGAACGGGCAGCCAGCGCTCGTCGGCCTCGACCTCGTCGACCTCGAGCGGTTCCTCGACCGGCTGTCGCTCCTGCAGCGCTGGCTGGTGCGCAGCTACGTGGCCGCCGGCGACCCGCCGGTGGGGCTCCGCGCCGAGTCCGTCGGGCTCGAGGCCGAGGCCCTCGCCGCGCTGCTCGAGGCCGAGCGCGCCCGGCGCGCGCCGCCCTCTCCGAGCTGAGTCGAATCACGGCGCGGCGGCGTGCGCCGGCCCCGCGCGTCCGTTAAGGTCGCGACGGCGAGGTGGCGCGTGTTCCAGGACTACCCCGAGAGCCCCTACCGGGTCGGCTACGACGGCGCCTTCAAGGTCAAGCGCGCCCCCACCGCCCCGCCGAAGGACGCGCCGGGCAAGAAGCGGGCCGAGCAGGAGCTCGACGCGCTGGTCAAGCAGATGCGCAAGCTGCAGGACCGGCTCTACGCGAGCGACGACCACGCGATCCTGCTCGTCTTCCAGGCCATGGACGCGGCCGGCAAGGACGGGACGATCCGCGCCGTGATGACCGGCGTGAACCCCGCCGGCTGCCAGGTCTACTCGTTCAAGCAGCCCTCCGCCGAGGAGCTCGACCACGACTTCCTCTGGCGCTGCGCCCTGCGCCTCCCCGAGCGCGGGAGGATCGGGATCTTCAACCGCAGCTACTACGAGGAGGTGCTCGTCGTCCGCGTGCACCCGGAGTTCCTCCGGGCGCAGAAGCTCCCCTGGCGCCCGGAGCGCCTCGAGGACCTGTGGGAGCAGCGCTACGAGTCGATCCGCAACTTCGAGCTGCACCTCGCCCGCCAGGGGACGGTGATCATCAAGTTCTGGCTGCACGTCGGGCGCGACGAGCAGAAGCGCCGCTTCCTGGCCCGGATCGACGAGGGCGCGAAGAACTGGAAGTTCAGCAGCGGCGACATCAAGGAGCGGGGCCGCTGGAAGGACTACATGAAGGCCTACGAGGACGCGCTCGCCGCCACCTCGCGCCCCTGGGCGCCGTGGTACGCGATCCCGGCCGACGACAAGGCCTTCATGCGCCTCCAGGTGGCGCACGTGATCACGGAGACGCTGCGCTCGCTCGGCCTCGAGTACCCGGCCCTCTCGCCGAAGGACCGGGAGCAGCTCGCCGAGATGCGCCGGCTCCTCGAGGCCGAGGACGCCTGACCCCGGGGCAGGGGCACGGCGGCTCCCCGGGCGGCGCCAGCTCCGGCGCCGGCCGGCCGCAGCGCGGGCAGGCCGTCAGCGCCCGGCGCCACGCGGCCCGGACGAACGTGGCCAGGTCGGGGTCGAGCGCGCCGTCCTCGAGGAGCAGCGCCTCGAGCGTCCCCCCCTGACGCGCGCGCCGGGCGCGCGCCCGGCGCAGGTCCTCGCGGCTCACGGCCCCGGTGCGCAGGGCGACCCGGGCCCAGCTCAGGCGACGCACGCACCGCCCTCCACCTGGCGGCGGTCGGCGCCCCGCGAGCGCAGCCCCGCGCGGGCCGGGCGCTCGAGGCGGCGGACGAGGCGCGCCAGCGCGGGCGCGTCGGCGCGCCGCGCGTCGAGGAGCAGGAGCGCGTCGAGCGCGTCGCCGAAGGCCGGGTCGACGTTCAGCGCCAGGTGGGTGGCCCCGAGCTCGAGGTAGCGGCGCAGGAGGACGGGCGTCCCCGCGCCGTCGAGCTCGAGGTCGCGCACCCGCTCGTCCAGGCGCTCGAGCGACCGCACGTCGAGCGCCGGGTCGAGCGCCGGGAGGGCCGGCGCGCGCCGCGGGGCGACGTGGCCGGCGAGGGCGGGGTCGCGCCGCGCCTCGAGGTGCCGCGCGATCAGCGCCATGGACGCGGGCTGGAAGCGGGCGCTCACCGTCACCGACCCGAGCAGGTGCGAGCGCTCCTCCGCGCGCAGGAGCGCCAGGAGGCCGCGCCAGAGGAGCTGCAGGGGCGCGTGCGCGCGCTGGGCCTCGCGGCGCACGAAGGAGCGCCCGAGCTCGAGGGCGGGGCCGAGCTCGTCGAAGAAGGCGGGCGCGTAGCGGAAGAGCGTGCTCGTGTAGAGCCCGTCGACGCCGCGGCGCGCGAGGGTCTCGTGGACCCGCGCCACGCGATAGGCCCCGAGGACGGCCCGGCCGGCGCGGTCCCACAGGACGAGGTGGTCGTAGTCGTCGTCGTAGGCGTCGAGGTCCAGCGCCCGGCCGGTGCCCGCGCCGATCGCGCGGAAGGTCACCTCGCGGAGGCGGCCGACCTCCTCGAGCAGCGCCGGGGCGCGCTCGCGGCGGGTGAGGAGGACGGAGAGGTCGCCCGACGCGGCGAGCGTCGCCCCGGCGCCGAGGGCGCGCGCCTCGGCCGCCAGGCGCGCCGGGTCGACGGGCGGCGCGACCGGCTCGCCCACGGCGGGCGCGGGCCGGGGCGCGGTCCGGAGGCCCAGCACCTCCACGCGGGTCCTCAGCTCCGGGGTGGTGGCGCGCTCGGCCGGGAGCGGCGCGCCCACGGCCAGGCGCGCCGGGCGGCGCGGCGTGCCCAGGAGCGCGCGCGGCAGGAGCGCCGTGCGCAGGCGGGGGTGGACGAGCCCTGCCGCCTGGAACAGCGCGCCGTTGCGCCCGGGGAGGTGCGCCGGGACGACCGGCGCGCCGGTGCGCCGCGCCAGCCACGTCGCGGCCTCGCTCCAGGCCGGGTCGGCCACGCGCAGGCGGCGCAGGTGCAGGTGCGACACCGTGCCGGCCGGGAAGAGCGCGACGAGGTGCCCGGCGGCGAGCCAGTCGTGCGCCGCCCGGAGCGCGCGCACGTTGTCCGTCGCGCCGGCCGGCGCGAACGTGTCGACCGGCAGGAGGACGGGCGCCAGCGCGGGCACGCCCGCGAGGAGCTGGTTGCCGAGGAGCTTCACGTCGGGGCGCACGCCGAGGAGCAGGTCGAGCAAGAGGAGCCCGTCGAGGAGCCCGCGCGGGTGGTTGGCGACCACGAGCGCGGGGCCGCGCGCCGGGACCCGGGCCCGGTCGGCGGCGGCGACGATCGGCGCCACGCCGAGGGCGCCGAGGGCGCGCGCCGCGAAGGCGCGCGGGTCGGCCCCGTCTGCGGCCGCGCGCGCGTGGAGCGCGTCGAGGCGGTCGAGGCCCAGCGCGCGCTCGAGCGCGGGCGCGAGCGGCCCCAGCCGCCGTCCGAGGTCTCCGAGCAAGGTCGTGAGGCGAAACGGCGCGGTCCTGTCCTGCATGGCTCCCTCCCTGGCGCGAGAGCTTCACCGGGGGGCGTCAAAGCCGATGCAAGAGGAGGTCGTGCCGAAGAAAAGACGGCCCGATCAAGGCCTCGGCAAGGCCTCGAGCGCGCGCGCCGCGGCGGCCTGGACCTCGGGGTCGCGGGCCCAGAGGCCCTCGCACACGACGGCCGCGGCCTCCCCCGCCGTGCAGACCCCACGCCGGGCCAGGTCCACCAGGGCGTCAGCGGCTCCGACGCAGGTCCCGCGCCGGACGAGGCGGCGGCGCAGGCCGTCGAGCGCGCCGCCCGGTGGGGGCGCGCCCGGGCCGACGAGCAGCAGGAGCGCCAGGGCGCGCTCGCGCGCGGGCCCGCGGTCGACGCGGGCCCGGAGCGCCGCCGGGTCGAGCGGCAGGCTCGAGCGCACCTCGCCGGCGCGCGCGGCGACCTCGCGGCGGGCGCCGGCCAGGGCGGCGAGGACCCGGTCGACGCGCGCGGTGGGCGTGAGGGCCTGGCGGGCGAGGACGTCGGCGCCGCAGGCGCGCAGCCACGGGTCGCCGTCGGCGAGCCACGCCGGGGCCTCCTCCACGTCGGCGACCGCCGCCGGCCCGCCGATCGCCGCGAGCACCCGCGCCGCGACGGCGCGCGTCCGCCGGCCGCGGCCCCGACGCGCGGCCGCCAGCGCCGCCGCGACGTCTGACGCGTGGGCGCGGCCGACGTGCACCAGGGCGCGGACCACCTCGTCGAGCACGTCGTCGCGGCGGTCGCCGGCCAGGCGGACGAGCGCCGGGACCGCGGGGACCACGGCCGCCGGCGGGAGCGCGCGCAGCGCCAGGGCCGCGCGCAGCCGGACCTCGCGCGCCGGGTCCCCGTGCGCCCTCGCGAGGCGCAGGACGGCGTCGGGCGCGGCGGCGCCGACGCGCTGGAGGGCGTCGGCGGCGGCCGCCCGGACGGCGGGGTCGCGGGCGCCGGAGAGCAGCTTGACGAGCGTGGGCGTCGCCGCGTCGCGGGCGCTCGGGCCGGCCTCGGCCAGGGCGCGGAGGGCGGCGGCGGTCGCCGCCGGCGTGTCCGCCGCGAGGACCGCGCGCAGGAGGAGGTCGACGTCGGGCGCCACGGGCGCATGCTGGCCGCCGCGGGCGGACCGCGCCTTTGCGCCGCCTTCACGGACGCGGCGCCGTCCGCACGTCGGGGGTCAGCCGCGGCTGGTCGCGCGTGGCGTGGTAGTGGCGCAGGGCCCAGCGCACCGTCGGGAAGGCCAGGTCGTCCCAGGGGACGGCGTCCCACGCGAACAGACCCACCTCCAGGCTCTCCGGGCCGGCCTCGACGTCGGGCGCGAGCAGCGGGGCCCGGAAGAACACCTGCACCTGGCTGATGTGCGGCAGGTCGTAGACGGCGAGCACGTCGCGCACGTCGATCCGCGCCCGGGCCTCCTCCCACGCCTCGCGCCGGGCGCCCTCCGCCGTGGTCTCGCCCTGCTCGAGGAAGCCGGCGGGCAGCGTCCACAGGCCCCGCCGCGGCTCGATCGCGCGCCGGCAGAGGAGGAGCCGCTCCTCCCACGCGCAGACCGACCCGACGACCACCCGCGGGTTGACGTAGTGGACCTCGCCGCAGCCCGAGCAGACGTGCCGCGGGCGGTCGTCTCCGGGCGGGACGCGGACCTCGACCGGGGCGCCGCAGGTCGAGCAGAACTTCACGGCCCCATCGTCGCACGGAGGCTCTGGTAAGGTGAGGGCGTCCCGGGGGCCAATAGGGGCTGGTGTCCCTCCCGGTCTTCAAAACCGGTGGGCGCGGCGAACAACCGCGTCGGTCGATTCGATTTCGACTGGTCCCCGCCAGCACCCACCAGGTCGCCCCGGAGCTCGCCGCTCCGGGGCGACCTCGTTCGGGGCGCCAACGCCACCGATCACACCTGGACGCGTGGGACGCAGCCACGAGCGAGGCGAGGGCGCGGAGGGGGAGGCGAGGCGGGGCCGGGGGGGGGGGGGGCCCCCCCGGCCCCCCCCCCCCCCCGCGCGCCCCCCCCCCCCCCCCCCCA